>NZ_JAGKQQ010000001.1:2771164-4156747 GCF_017939745.1 Gemmata palustris
CGTCGTGTACGTGTTTACGCTGGTCGGGCGCGGACCGTACAAGGAAGAACGGTCCGAGATCGTCAGCACTGTGGCCATGTTGATCGCGGACCGGATACTCACCGCGACCGGCAAACAGTCGCTCCCGCCGACGATCGCCCCGATCAAGATCCCGCGCGTGGTGCGCCCGATCAACCAGATCGCGAGCGTGACCGTGGGCGCGGACGGCAAGCCCGCGGGCCGGACCGAAACGATCACCGACGTGGGCCAGATGGCCTCAGAACAGTGCGAAGCGCTGCTGCCCGAAACACTCGCGCGAGCCGTGGTGCGCCGGGTTGTGAAGAAGGGCGTGATCTACGGCGTGAAGGAAGCGACCGGCACCGACAAAACGCAAATGGCGAGTTTGGCCCTCAACGTCGTCGGGGTCGCGTGGGAAGCCACGGAATCCGCGGACACGCGGTGCTGGGGGCTGCTGCCGGACAAAATCCAGGTGCTGCGCCTCGAACTGCCCGCGGGCGAACACGACCTGACACTCCAGCCGCAGGGCCGCAACGGGTCCGCGATGGGCGCGGCCGAAACGATCCGCGTTCAGGTCCGCGACGGGCGCAACAGTTATGTGTTGGGGAACTTCCCCGACTCCAAACTCGTCGGGCGCCTCGTCACCAACGGTACGGGGAAGTAACTTCGGCCCCAAACGCACTGACGCGCACGCGGTAGCCAGTTGGCCACCGCGTGCGCGTCTGTGTTTTTACCGCCGGAGGTGAACCTGACCGCCGATCGCATCACCCCGGAATCGCTTGCGGGCGCCCGAGTTGACGCAGCCAACGGAAATGCGAGGCGACTCCGGCCAGGAACGTCCGGTGGGCCGAGTACCGCACCCCGAAGTCGTGGCACGTGTTTTCGATGATCCGGGACAGCGCCGGGTAGTGGACGTGGCACACGCGCGGGAACAGGTGGTGGACCACCTGGAAGTTCAACCCGCCCAGGAGCCAACATAGCACGCGGCTCTTGCGCGCGAAGTCCACTGTCGTGTGGACCTGGTGGACCGCCCACGCATCTTCCATGCGGCGCCCGTCTCCGATCGGTTGCGGGAACTCGGCTTCCTCGACGCAGTGTGCCAGTTGGAACACCACCGTGAGCACCACCCCCACTACCGCCGTCACCACCGCGTAGAACGTGAGCACGACCCACCACGAGTGGACCATCATCGGGATTCCCAACAGGAGCCCGATCGAAACCGCCTTACCCGTCAGGAACACGACCAGGTCCCAGCCCCTGGGGCGCGGGATGCGGTGCGGCCCGATGGCCCCGGCAATCACGTCCCGGAAGTCGCCGTACAGGTGCCACAGGGCCGCGGTCACCCCGTACAGGGGCCACAGGTACAGGTGCTGCCACCGGTGGAACCAGAGACGCGGCTGCTGGGGCGCGAGCCGCGCGACGCGCCCCACATCAATGTCGGTGTCCTGGCCGGCCACGTTCGGGTACGTGTGGTGGTACACGACGTGCTTCCACTTCCACAGGTACGAGCTGGCCCCGATCAGATCGAGCGAGAGGGCCGCGAGCCGGTTCACCCAGGCGAACCGGGAGTAGGCGTGGTGCCCGCCGTCGTGCTGGATGCTGAACCCGACCGCGGAGATGGCGAGCGCGAGCGAGATCGAGAGCGGGGCCGCGAGCCACACGGTCGGCGCCGCGAACACGAGCAGCGCGTAGGAGGTCGCGAGCCACCCGAGGATCACCGCGGTCTTCAGGTACATGCGCCAGCAGTCGCGCTCGCTGCGCCCGGTCTCGGCGAAATACGCATCGGTCCGGCGCTTCAGTTCGTTCAGGAACCCGGCCTCGTCCTTCGGGAACTTCGGCTTCGGGTCCGAATGATCCAGTTGCGCGGGGGGCGCATGAGGGGCGAGTTCCGTTCGTACAGACATGAAGTCAGTTATCCGCCGGTTGCGGCGAATCCTTGCGCGGGAGAACCGGAGCCACGCCACACGATGCAGCGCGGGCGAACCGCTTCGTTGTGAGTGAGGGGTTCGTGCGAGGTAGGTATTATATCCCACAAGCGCGCGAGGCACGGTCGGAATCGGGCCGCGCCGCACGATTTACGAGCAATCTGGCGCTGCAACCTCACCCGATTCCACTGATTTCCAGTGAACCGAGAACGGTTCGCCGCGACGAGAATATTGCGAATTCGCTCGCGACCGGGCACGAGTTGCACGGCCAGTGCTTCCAGCGGCACAGGACCCGTTCGAGTTGTGCCTACTCTTTCTCGAACAGCGCGTTGACGAACGCATCCGGGTCGAACGGCTCCATGTCGTCGATCTGCTCGCCGACCCCCACGAACTTCACCGGCATCCCGAGTTTCTGTTTGATCGCGAACACCGAGCCGCCCTTTGCGGTGCCGTCCAGTTTCGACAGGATGATGCCGGTACACTTCACCGACTTCGAGAACTGTTCGGCCTGCGTGAGCGCGTTCTGCCCGGTCGTCGCGTCCAGCACCAGCAGCACTTCGTGAGGCGCACCGGGGATTTGTCGCGTCACGATGCGGTGAATCTTTTCCAGCTCTTTCATCAGGTGCGTCTGCGTGTGGAGCCGGCCCGCGGTGTCCACAATCAGGACATCGAACCCCCGCGCCTTGGCCTTCTCGCAGGCGTCGTGTGCCACCGCGGACGGGTCCGCGTTCTGGCCCTGTTTGACGATCTCGCAGCCGATCCGCCCGGCCCACACGGTCAGTTGTTCGACCGCCGCGGCGCGGAACGTGTCGCACGCCGCGAGCAGCACCTTCTTGCCGTCCGCGTGGAGCCGGTTCGCGAGTTTCGCGATGGACGTGGTTTTACCGGCCCCGTTCACCCCCGCGATCATGACCACGGTGGGGCCGCTGGCCTGGTAGTTGATGCCCGGGGCGGTGGCCGTGAGCAGCTCGCGGAGCTGGGCCTTCACGAACACTTCGACTTCGCCGGTGATTTCTTTGTCGCGGAACGCTTGCCGCACGCGGTCCACAATCAGGAGCGTGGCCTGTGTCCCCACGTCCGCGAGGTACAGGCGCTTCTCGAGTTCGTCCAGGAACGCCTGATCGACGCGCCCCTTCCCGCGGAGCAGGTCGAACACGCCACCGAAGACGCCCTTGGTCTTTGTCAGCCCCGCCTTGATGCCCTTGAACAGCCGCCCCAACATGCGCCGCCCTCGTGAGTGCGTGAGACCCTCATTGTATCGGACGCGGTTCCCGGCACATCCCGCCCCCGCGACAAAGCGCGTCACGGGCACGGGGGCTTCGGTTGACCGCGCAGCGCACCGGCCATATCATTAACTCAATCTGCAGAATGTGCCGCTTGTGCCGGCCGCAACGCCTCCCTGGTGTGTCGAGAGCGCTATGAGTACGGAACAACAACCGCCCGCGACCCAGCCCCTGGCCAAGACCGAACCGAAGGCGGAGCCGAACGTGCTCGCGGCGAGCCTCACGACCGGGTGGGAGAAATTCAAGCAGGGGGAGCTGGTCAGTTACCGGGTCATGGCGCTGGTTCTCGTCGTCACGGCGGCGATCGGGGTGACGTACTACATCCTCCACAGCAACAGTAAGGTCGAATCGGCCAAGTGGGTCGAGTGGGACTCGCTCGGGACGATCGCGTCGATGGAAGAGTACGCCAAGAAGAACCCGAACACGATCCAGGGCCGGCTCGCGACCCTCGACGTGGCCCGCATCCAGCTCGGGCAGGACGGCATCGACCGGTTCGCCGCGCCGGACCAAGACGTGCGCAAAAAGGCCGTCGAGAGCGTGGAGAAGGCCCGCGAGTCGTTCACCAAGTTGGTCGACGAGTTCAAGGACGATCCGCTCCTCAAGACGCAGTGCCTGCTCGGGTGCGCGAAGGCCGAGGCCGCGCTCGTGGGCATGACGAAAGAGGGCCAGCAGGACCAGTTCCGCGGCGACCCGAAGAAGGCCGTCGAGTGGCTCGACAAGGTCGCGGAATCCGCCCCGGACACGGACTGGGGCAAGGACAGCAAGAAGCTCGCCGACGAGCTCCGTAACCTGAACACCCAAGACCAAGTCATCAAGCTCCAGACGAGCGCGTACAACATCCCGGCGCCGACCCTCCCCGGACTCGACCCGAAGATGCCGCGCGACCCGATCCACGGCGGGCTCCCCGGTACCGCGCCGTAATTGATCAGAGAACAGAAGCCAGAGTTCAGAGAACAGAAATCAGAAGCCAGAGTTCAATACAGAGGTCGGACGACAGAGAACGGGGAACGAGGCGCTGACTTCTGGGCACGTGCCTCTGTCTTTCTCTGATCTCCGTCTTCTGTTCTCTGAACTCCGGCTTCTGATTTCTGTTCTCTGAACTCTGTCCTGTGATGTTTGCCACCATGTCCGACGAACTCGAAGACGATCTCATCCCGGAACCGGCGCCCGTCGCGTCCAGTGTGCGGTTCCGCGAACCCCTCGACCTGCTCGTGATGGTCAAGTCCGAGGGGATGCGCCTCGACCAGTACGTTCAGCTCCACCTGGGCGCGGACTTCAGCCGGTCGCTGGTGCAGCGCGCGATCGAGGCCGGCGGCATCACGGTCAACGGCAAACCGGTCACGAAGCCCAGCTACAAGGTGCGGAAGCACGAGCGGCTGCACGTCTCGATGCCGGAACCGACGCACGAGATCCCGGTCCCCGAAGACATCCCGCTCGACATCCTGTACCAGGACGAGTGGCTCGCGCTCGTCAACAAGCCGTCCGACATGGTCGTTCACCCCGCGAAGGGGAACTGGTCCGGTACGCTCGTTAACGCGCTCCAGTGGCACTTCCGCGCGCACCTGAGCACCGGGGCCGGCCACCTGCGGGCGGGCATCGTCCACCGGCTCGACAAGGACACCAGCGGCGTCATCCTCGTCGCGAAGGACGACCTCACGCACCGCGACCTCGCGATGCAGTTCGAGTCGCGCAAGGTGTTCAAGGAGTACGTCGCGATCGCGGCCGGGGAACTCGAGCGCGATTCCGACTACATCGAGGGGGCGCTCAAGATGCACCCCTACGACCGCCTCAAGATGATGGTTTCGACCGACCCCGACGCGAAGCACGCCCTGAGCTACTACGAGGTGCTGGAACGCTTCCGCGGGTTCACGCTGGTCAAGGTACAACCGCGAACGGGCCGCACGCACCAGATCCGCGTTCACCTGCTGCACGTCGGGTGCGCCGTGCTCGCGGACAAGATTTACGGCGGGCGATCGCAAATGAAGTTGTCGGAACTGGCACCCGGCACTCCCCAGACCGAAGACGAAGTGTTAATCGCGCGCCAGGCGCTTCATGCGTTCCGGCTCCGATTCCAGCACCCGCGAACGGGTCAGTGGATCGAAGCGGAAGCCCCGCTCCCGCCCGACATGCGCCGCGTCTTGGACGCACTGCGGGCACACCGAGCCGTGAGGTGAGAACGCGGAAGAGTTTTTGACAGGATTACCAGGATTCAGAAGAGCGTTTCTCTTGATCCTGGTAATCCTGTCAAAAACTCTTCCGTCCGACTTCGACACGACGGAGAAACGGTGTCACCGCGAGGTGTTTTCGCGGTGACCGAAAGTGAACGGCCGGTGGGTGTGCGACCCGCACACTGGCGCGTCGCACACCCACCGGCCGTTCGCCGGGAACCATCGACTCACTTCGGCGTGATGGTGATCTGCGCCTTGGGCTTCATCATCGAAATGACCGATTCGCGAATCCGCATCGCGTAGAGCATCTGCACGTCTTCCTTCACGCCCTTGTCCTCGAACTTCTTGGGCGCGCCCTGGCGCCGCGAGGTCACGAGGATCAGGTGGTAGCCGAACTCGGTGGCGACCACGTCGGTCATCTCATACGGCTTGAGCGCGAACGCGGCCTTCGCGAACGGCTCGACCATCGCCCCGGCGCGGGGGAAGAAGTTCAGGTCGCCGCCGTCCTTCTTGGACGGGCAGGTGGAGTACTCTTTCGCGTAGGCCGAGAACAGTTCGTCGGTCTTGTTGGTCCGGGCCTGCTCCTTCGCGAGCGCGTCCGCCGTGGGGGGCAGCGCGGCGACGGCCTTGGCCGCCTCCTGCTCCACGACCTGCTTGATGCCGCGCAGCTTCTGGGCCGCGTCCTTTTGCTTGGCCTCGTCGGTGCCCGGCGTCATGAGGATGTGCCGGGCGCGGACCATCGTGCCGTCGAACACCTCGGGGCTGCTGTCGAACAGTTGCTTGAGGGCCGCGTCGGTCCCCTGCTGCTGGACGAACTTCTCCCACTTCATCTGGGCCGTCACCTCGGACCGAAACTCGGCCTCGGTGAGCATCATCGCTTCGAGTTCCTTGACGTAGTCCTTCTTCGCGTCGGTCAGCTCCTTCTTCAGGTCGCCGATGAGCTTGTCGACGTCTTTATCGTCCACCGTCACCTTGAGGAGCGTGAGGTACTCGTCGATGAGGGCGTTCTCGATCAGGTGGGCCATGATCTCTTTGCGGGCCATCTCCTTGTGCGCGTCCGGGAACTGGCGCAGCGCGCGGTAGACGGCGACCTCGGGAATGGCCTTCCCGTTGACGGTCGCGGCGTTGCCGGTGGGCCGGACCTCGGGCGCTTTGGCGGCGGGCGTCACGGACGGCGCCACGCTCGGCGCTACGGGCGGTGTTGCGGGTACACCGGCGGGCGGCGCCCCCGGCGCGGGCGGTTGGGCAACGGCCGACGCGGCCAGGGCCGAACCGAGAACCAGGGCCGCGGCCCCGCGAATCGACTTGCGCATCTCGGACTTCCTCCAGGCGAATCGGGTGCCCCTACTAGCCCCCCAACAAGGCACCCCGGGTCTACGAAGGCCGTGCTGATAGCGGGGGCGAAAAGAGGCGTCAAGTCGGAGTTCCGTGTATGAGAGCTCCACGTTCCAAGTTCCAGAGTTCCAAGTAAAGACAGAAAACCGTCCCGTGTCTCTTCTTGGAACTCTGGAACTTTGGAACGTGGAACTTTGGAACTCTGAAGTTAGGTGTGAACCGAGTCGAACGCGACGAGCGCGGGCGGGCCGAAGACGATGACGGGCAGCCACGCGGCCAGCGCCGCGGGGAGCACGTCCTGGTCGCCCAAATACTTGCACGCGATCACGAACAGGAACAGCCCGCCGGAGATCAAAAGGCACAGGCCCGAACTGATGATGACGTGCCGGTTCGGGTTCCACAGGATCACCGACAGCCCGAACACCACCATCAGCATACCGACGAACGGGCGCGTCACGCGGGTGTGGAACAGCACGGCCATTTTCCCGCGCCGCCGCGGTTCCGGGTCGATGAGCATTTCGCGGAGGTCGGTAGTGGACGCATAAACGTACCACGCCCCGCCGCGGCACACCGTGTCGTAGTCCGCGTCCTGAACTTTGATGAAGAACCGACTGGTGCCCAGAACCGTGAGGTTGGTCGGCAGTTTCCCCTCGAACGACTCGGGGGCCGTGCGCGTGAGGAGCCACCCGCCGGTGAGCGGGTCGTCACCGTTCTTCGGGATGAAGACGGCTTCTTCGGCGGTCAGGTGCAGCATCCCGCTCGGCGAGTTCTCCGGGAACGTGACGCACATCCGGTCCACGCGCCGGTCCTTCTTGTACCCGGCGAACCCCTCGAAGTGAATGCCGCTGGCGTCGTAAGCGCCCATCAGCACTTGCGCCTTCGCCCGGTCCGGGTCGTCGCGCTGCATCGTCAACTGGTCGGCCACTTCGGGGATCACGAACTGCTGGTTCAGTGGCGCGAGCGCGAGCGTGAGCGCCGAGCCGAGGAGCACCGGGCGCACCGCGCGGCGCGTGGGCACGCCCGCGGACAGGAGCGGCAGCAGTTCGTTGTTGCGCTGCATCCAGGCCACGGTGAACGCGCCGGCGATCAGCGTCATGAAGTTGCCCAGCAGGTCGAACAGTTCCGGTACGCGGTTCCCGTAATAAACGGTGATGTGCCGCACGGACGCCGCGAACCCGCCCGGCTTGTTCACGAAGTCATCGAGGTGCGTGAACAGGTCGATCACGACGAACAGCGAGATCAAGCTGACCAGCACGATCGCGTAGGACCGGAAGAAGGTCACCAGGAACATGCGGTCGATGGCGGTAATCACGGGCGCGCCCCCCCCGCGGCGACCGCGCCCCCGACCACCTGCCCCGCGGCCCCGGCCGTCAAGCGTTCGTTCTTCGATCGCGGTTTGTAGTTCTGGATGAACTGAATCACGAACTCGTCGTTCTCGCTCGCCGCCACGAACCCGTACCCGTTCGCGCGCAACTCGCGCAGCGCTTCACCCTCCGACCACCCGTGGTACTCCATCCGATAGATCGCGGTGAGCCGACCGGTCCGGTGCAACCCTGCCTTGCAGTGCAAAAGAATGGGATAGTTCTTCTCGTCGTCGAGCAGCGCGATCCACTCCTTCACGGCCGGCGGCTCGGTTTCGAGCGTGTTGCCGGGCGGGAGAATATCGGGCGTGATAAGCCGGTACCCCACGCCAAGCTCCTTACACAGTTCGCTCTCGCGCACTTTTCCCTTACCGAGCCAGTCGTCCGGCAGCAGTGGGTCGGGTTCCTCGTGCTGGAGGTTCACCACGGTCTTGATGCCGTGGCGCTCGATGAACTCGCGGAACCCCTCGGCGGTCATCTGCCCGGACCGGTACAGTTTCCCCGCGTCCACCTCGCGGAAGCGCTTGGCGTGAATGTACTGCGAGCGATAGAGTGCGGCGGGCGGGCCGAGAACGACCACCGCCACGACCGCGCCGAGAACCCACTGCAATACGATCCGCATCCCGAGGCCTGCTGTAGCGGGAACCGTGGTCCCGCCGGTGCGGGAGCGCGTCAAAAAGCGAGTGCGACACTAATACACAACCGCGCGGGCGTGTCAACCGCGACCGCGGGACGTATCTTGACCCAACCCCACCCCCGCGAGGAACCCCAAATGCTCCTCTCCGCTGCGTTCGCCGTACTAATCGGCACGCAATCTCTCCCGCCCGGCTCCGCCCGCACACTCAGCCCCACCGCACAGCCCGCCCAACCCGCAAATCAGCCCAAACCGTTCGAGTTCAAAGACGGCGACCGGATCGTGTGGCTCGGTAACACGCTCGTCGAGCGCGAGCAGCGCTACGGCTACTGGGAAACCGCACTCATCGCCGCGAACGCCGACAAGAACCTCACCGTGCGCAACCTCGGTTGGAGCGGCGACACGGTGTTCGGCGACGCCCGCGCCGGCTTCGACAACGCCGCGAAGGGCTACGAGCGCATGGTGTCGCTCACCCTGGAACTCAAGCCGACCGTGATCTTCGTGAACTTCGGCTCGAACGAGGCGTTTGGGGGCAAAGAGGGGTTACCGAAGTTCGAGAAGGGACTGGAAAAGCTCCTCGACTCGCTCAGGCCCGCCAACGCGCGCGTGTTCCTACTTACGCCGATCCCTGTCGAGAAATCGGCAAGTCTCTCAGACCCGAAGGCTCTCAACGACAAACTCGCGATCTACAGCGGCGCGATCAAAGCGATTGCGGAAAAGCGCGGGCTCCCGCTCGCGGACCTGTTCCACAACTTCCAGAACATCCGCTCTTCGGGTCCGTTCACGGATAACGGAATGCACCTAACCGAAGCCGGATACAAGGAATTCGCGCCTTTTTTCACGAACAGTCTCGTGCAACCGGGGACGGTCGCCAGTGGGGAGAAGCTCGAACCACTCCGTCAGGCGATCATCGCGAAGAACGAGCAGTTCTTCAACAAGTGGCGCCCGCAGAACGAGACGTACCTGTTCGGGTTCCGCAAGCACGAGCAGGGGAAGAACGCGAAAGAGATCGTCGAGTTCGACCCGTTCATCGCGAAGGCCGAGGACGAGATCGCCAAGATTCGGAAGTCGCTGAACAAGTGACCGCCCGGTGAACCCGGTCCGCAAGGGCCGTGGGTCCTTCACCCACCACAACGCCCGACCGCACCCAACATTCACTCGCCCCGCGCCCCCGACGCACTCAACCCACGGCCCTTGCGGGCCGGGTTCGCCCGACACAACCACCCTCTCACTTATGCGCCAATACACACTCTCGCTACTACTTCTGCTCTCACCCTCACTCGCGTTCGCGCAGAACGACGCGAAGGTGCCCGACCCGGACCCGGAACTGGAGCGCAAGACGTTTACCGTCGCGCCCGGGTTCGAGGTGAGCCTGTTCGCGGCCGACCCGCTGCTGGCGAAGCCGATCCAGATGAACTTCGACCCGCAGGGGCGGTTGTGGATCGCGTCGAGCGAGATCTACCCGCAAATCAAGCCGGGCGAGAAAGCGAACGACAAGATCATCGTCCTCGAAGACACCAACGGCGACGGGAAGGCCGACAAGACCACCGTGTTCGCGGACGGACTGCTCATCCCGACCGGGCTCGAACCCGGTGACGGCGGCGTGTACGTCGCGAACAGCACCGAACTCGTTCACCTGAGCGCGAGCAAGCCCGGCGGCAAGGCCGACAAGAAGCGCGTGCTGCTGAGCGGGTTCGGCACGGAAGACACGCACCACATCATCCACACGTTCCGCTGGGGGCCGGACTGCCGGCTGTACTTCAACCAGTCGATTTACATTCACAGCCACATCGAAACGCCGAGCGGCGTGAAGCGTCTGAACGCGGGCGGCATCTGGCGGTACAACCCGGACAAGACAGAACTCGACGTCTTCGCCCGCGGCTGGGTGAACACATGGGGCCACGCCTTCGACAAGTACGGGCAGTCGCTCGCGACCGACGGTGCGGGCGGTGAGGGCATCAACCACGCGATCCCCGGCGCCTACTATCTCACGTCCGTCGGCCCGCACGCCCAGCGCTTGCTGCACGGGATGAACCCCGGCTCGCCGAAGTATTGCGGCCTCGAAGTGATCTCGGGCCGGCACTTCCCGGACGACTGGCAGGGCGACGTCGTCACCAACGACTTCCGCGGGCACCGCGTGTGCCGGTTCAAGCTTCAAGAAGACGGCAGCACGTTCGCCGCGCGAGAGATGACGGAAGTCATCAAGAGCAACCACCCCGCGTTCCGCCCGATCGACGTGAAGATGGGGCCGGACGGCGCGCTGTACATCGCGGACTGGTACAACCCGATCATCCAGCACGGCGAAGTGGACTTCCGCGACCCGCGCCGCGACCACACGCACGGCCGCATCTGGCGCGTGACCGCAAAGGGCCGCGATCTCGTGAAGAACCCGAAGCTCACCGACGCGACCATTCCCCAACTGCTGGAACAACTGAAGTCGCCCGAACAGTGGACGCGCCAACAAGCCAAGCGCGTGCTCAAGGAGCGCGGCGCGGAAAAGGTGCTGCCGGAACTCGCGAAATGGGTCGCGGCTCAGCCGAAAGAGAACGAGGACGCCCGACTCGAAGCAGCGTGGATGTACCAGTCGCTTGCGGAATTCGATCCCAATAACAATTACCTGGCACTGCTCGAAGAACTACTGCAAGCCAAGCAAAAATCGGTTCGTGCTGCCGCGGTCCGCCTCCTTTCTCACCACCATGAGATGGTCGCGCGTCCGCACATTCGCCCGTGGCTGGAGCGCGCCGTTTCGGACCCCAGCCCCCTGGTCCGCCTTGAAGCGGTCCGGGCCACGATTTCGTTAATTAAGACGTTGCCCGAGGAGGCCGTTCTCGGCACCGACGTCGCTCTGCGTGCGCTGAACCAACCAATGGACCGCACACTCGATTACGCACTGTGGTTGACCGCACGCGAACTCGAACCGTACTGGCTCCCCGAGTTCCAGTCCGGGAAACTCACCTTCGGAGGCGACGCGAAGAAGCTCGCGTTCGCACTCAACGCGATCGGCAACAAGGACACCGTGAAGCCGGTTCTCGCGCTCATTGATGCCGGTAAGGTACCGAAGGAGAACGTTCACGGGCTGTACCTGCTGCTCGCGCAGATCGGCGGATCGGAAGAGTTGGGCAAGGTGTTCGCCCACGCGGACCGTGACACCGGTGTGAGCGCGGAGCAACGAAACGCCCTCTTCCTCGCGCTGGAAGACGCGGTCCGAACACGAAAAGTCGCCGCACCCAAAAACGCCGACCAACTCCACGCGATCATCGATGAGATCAACACCCAACCGGACAGCAAAACGCGGCCCGCGTCGCGTTCGGCACTTCGGCTCGCGGGGCTGTGGAGGATCGGCGGCCTGCGCCCGACACTGGAAAGCATCGCCAAGTCCGAAAAGGTTGTCGATTCGGCCGACCGTACTGCAGCACTCGAAGGGCTTGCACTGTTCGGCGACGCGAATGCGAAAGCGTTCATCACGAAGCTCAGTAGTTCGGAACAGAAACCGGACGTGCGTCGACTCGCCATCGTCGTCCTTACCGCGCTCGATACGCCCGCGGCGGCGGCCGAAGCCGCGAAGTTCCTCCCGGACGCCAAGCCCGACGAAGCGCTGATTGACCTGTTCGCGGCGTTCGTCAATCGGAAGGGCGGCGCGACCGTGCTGGCGAAAGCGCTCGCAGACAAGAAGCTCCCGGCGGATGTCGCGAAGATCGGCCTGAAGGCGGTTCGCGCCGCGGGCCAACCGGCCGACGACCTGACCGCAGCGCTCACGAAGGCCGGCGACCTCACGGCCGCTCGCAAACCGCCGACCGAGGCCGAAGTGAAAGCAATCGCCGCGGACGCACTCAAAACGGGCGACGCGGCACGCGGAGAGGCAGTGTACCGCCGCAAGGAGCTCCAGTGCCTCGCGTGCCACGCTTATGGTGGCGCCGGCGGGCAGGTCGGCCCGGACCTCACCAGCATCGGCGCCAGCGCCCAAGCCGACTACGTCGTCGATTCACTCCTACTGCCGCACAAAGCGATCAAGGAGGGCTTCGACGTGACGCGGATCGTTACGACCGAGGACCAGGTCGTTCAGGGGATCAAGGTACGCGAAGGCAACGGGGTGCTCGTGCTCCGCACGGCCGAAGACAAGGAGATCACGATCCCGGTGAAGGACATCGCGGAGCGCACGAAGTCCACCAAGTCCCTCATGCCCGAAGGGTTGACGGACCAGCTCACGAAGCAGGATTTCGCGGACCTCGTGCGGTACATTTCGGAACTCGGTAAGGTCGGTGGGGCTTACGCCCCGAGCAAGGCCCGCGTCGTCCGGCGCTGGCAGGTGATCGAGCCGACCAACGCGAACCTGAACGCCTTCCGGCGCGCCCGCGTTTCGGCCGCCGCGGAAGCAGAAAGCCCGTTCTCGTGGGCTCCTGCGTACTCGAAGGTGTCGGGCGATTTGCCGCTCGCAGAGCAACCGAAGTTCACCGTGTGGAACGATACCGCGCCGCAAACGGTGCTGCGCTTCCAACTCGACGTTACTACCGCCGGGGCCGCGAAACTGAAGTTCAACTCGGTCGCGGGCCTGACGGTGTACGTGGGCAACACGCCCATCGAACCGAAGCCGGAAACGGTCCTCGATCTGAAGGCCGGCGTGCAAACGGTGACGATCCTCATCGACCGCTCGAAGCGCGCGACCGAAGACGTGCGGATCGAGTTGGACGACGTGGAGAAATCCCCCGCACGTGTCGCGGTCGTGGGTGGAAAGTGAAGTTTCGTGGAGCGCGGGTCGTCACCCGCTGAATGCGTGCTCCGGGTAACTAAAATCGCCCGGAGCTATTTCGGTTTGCGTATGGCGAGCCGCGACCACAAGGGAGCGGGAGGCACAAAGCTACCGGTGCCATTCCTACACTGGGAGCCACGGCTCCGCTCCCTTGCGGTCGCGGCTCGTTTGCCCAATACGACGAACTCGAAACGAGACCAAATGCCCTGACTTGCGGGTAAGCCCCGCGCTCCACCGAAGGCGACATGCACGTTCCCCTTTTCGCCGTTCACTTGTCGGACGGGGCGCTCGCGACCGCGTGGTTGGCGTCCGGCTTCGGTGGCCTGGCGGTCATGCTCGTGTTCGCGATGTGGAAGGTGCGCGAGGAGGAGATCCCGCGCATCGGCGTATTCACGGCCGCGTTCTTCGTCGCGTCCAGCGTTCACATCAAGCTCGGGGTGCTACCCACCAGTGTTCACCTCATCCTGAACGGGCTCGTTGGGGTCATACTCGGGCGCCGGGCCCCACTCGCGATCGCAATCGGTTTGGGGCTGCAGTACCTGCTGCTCCAACACGGCGGGTATTCCACCCTCGGCATCAATGCCTGTATCGTGGGTATCCCGGCACTCATCGCGGGCGCGCTGTACCCCGTGCTCCGACGCCTGCGCGTGCCCGCTTTCGTTCGCGGCGTGCTGCTGGGTGGGGGGGCCGTGGCCGGCGCGGTCGTGCTGAACTTCCTCGTACTGCTGCTCGGTGGTAAAGACGATTGGGAACGACTCGCGCAGTTGGTCCTGCTCGCGCACATCCCCGTTGTCATCGTCGAAGGAGCAATGCTCGGTGTACTGGTGAGCTATTTGGAAAAGGTGAAGCCCGAGATGCTCGGTTCGCGGCGCGAGCCGCCAAAGCCAAACACCCCACCCAACGAAGACACTTCCTGGTAAACGGGCCGGAAGACATCCGGCCCGCCCAATCACGTCACCGGGAATATCTCTTCAAAAGGGACTTCCCACTGCCCGATGCCGACGCTCACGGTGACGGTCTGTTTCTTCGCGTCCACCTTCACAACCTTGCCGTTCGAGCCGAACCGCTGCACCGTCACCACCGTACCGGCTTTCAGTGTCGCACGTAATTCGTTGAGTGCGACCCGGTCTGCAGCTTCCTTATCGAGAGCGCGGCGCTCGCGCTCGAACGACTCCTTCGCGCGGTCCGCATCGTGCTTGGCGGCAAGCGCGTCCACCTTTGCCTGTTCTGCTTCGAGGCGCAGTTCCTGGAGGCGGGCGAGTTCACCGGTCTTGCCCTTGCGCCTCTTCAGATACTTGTGAGCTCTGCGCAGAAGATCCTTCGGGAGCTTCAAGCGCCGGGCGATCTTGAGCGCGTTACTCATCCCGAACTGGCCGATGTGCAGCCGATAGGTGGGCCGCATCGTCTCGATGTCGAACTCCACCGCTCCGTTCTCGGCCCGGTCGTTGTTGAAAGCGTAGGTCTTCAGGTCGCCGAGGTGCGTCGTCACGATCGCGCGGCACCGGACCGCGTCGAGCTGGTCGAGGATTGCTCGACCGAGTGCGGCCCCTTCGGTGGGATCGGTGCCGGCCCCGAGTTCGTCGAGCAGAATCAGGCTCTGGTCGTCCGCGGTGCGGAAGATCGACGCGATGCGCGAGACGTGTGAGCTGAAGGTGCTGAGTGACTGTTCGAGACTCTGCTCGTCGCCGATGTCGGCCAGGATGTGTCTAAACACCGGAACCAAACTGCCCTCGCCCGCGGGTATGTGCATCCCGCACTGTGCCATTAAGCACAACAGACCTGTCGTCTTCAGCGTGACCGTTTTGCCGCCCGTATTCGGTCCCGTAATCACCAGGATGTTGAACCCGATCCCGAGCCGAATATCGATCGGAACGACCGAGCGCGGGGCGCGGGGTACTGGGCGCGGGGCGGAAGCATCGGAGTCGGGCGGATCAACTGTCTTCGCGGATTCGTTCGCCTTTTGTTCCGCGTTCCGCGCTCCGCGCTCCGTGCTCGGCACGGGATCGTTGCGGAACATCGATTCGAGGAGCGGGTGGCGCGCTTGTCGGAGCCAGAGTCGGCCCTCGGTGTTCACGTCCGGCGGGTACATGTTGAAGTCGCGTGCGTGCCGGGCCTTCGCGGTGATGAGGTCGAGTTTCGCGATCACATCGAGGGCGAACACCAGCGGATTCGCGACGCGGCCGACTTCGCTACTGAGCCGCCGGAGCACGCGCTTCACTTCGCGGTCCTCGTCGGCCTTCAGTTGCACGCGCTCGGCACTGAGGTTCGAGATGCTCGCGGGCTCGATGAACACCGTTTCGCCGGTGCCGCTCATACGGTGAACGACGCCGTTGACCTTGTGCCGGTGGTTCACCGAGACGGGTAGGACGTAGTGATCGCCGTGGACGGTCGCGTTCGGGTAGCTCAGGATCTTTCGCAATTCCGGATCGCGCAGGAGGCGCCGGATTTCCGCCTTCACTTTTTCGTCGAGGTCGAAGAGCTTTTGGCGCACCGCAGCGAGATCGCGACTCGCCATATCGAGAACGTGCCCGCGTCCATCAATACACCCGCCGATGGATTTGCCGACGGTACCGAGATCCTCGATGCCCGAGAGGTGGTCGATGATGCCCGAGAGGTGTTCCGCGAGGCGCATTCGGTAGCGGTACATTGCGCCGGTACAGTTGAGAGCTTCCGCCACTTCGATGAGTTGCTCGGCCGTGAGCATGGTGCCGATCTTGGCGCGCCGGGCTATCAATCTCACGTCATGAAGGCCGCTAAACGGCGGAGCCTGGTTCAGCCCCAGTGCTTCGACCATCTCGGTCGTGAGGGCGATTTCCTTGCGAATCGCGGCCGAATCGGTCGAGGGCTCGATCTGCCGGGCGAGGTCGCGCCCCAGCGAAGAGGCCGCGTAATCGGCGAGCAGAGCGCGGACCTTATCGAATCCGAGGAGATCGAGCGTGTGAGCGTCCATGAGGGCCAAATCGGTCCGTGTTGCTTCGAGGGTAATCATGCCCCACAAGACACCTCGGCGCGCGGCCGGGTTCGGGGCCAGGGAATTGTACGTACCCGGAGCGCTTCGGGCGTTCCGGTGCGATGTGAACCGCCCGCCGCGCACCCCGGTCCGTATACTGAGTTTCCGCGGACCGAGACATTTTCAGTCGGGAGATGGTAATGGCCGAGTGGCAACGAACACACACCTGCGAACAGCTTCGCGAGGAACACGTCGGGCAGACGATCACGCTCAACGGGTGGGTGCTGACCGTTCGCGATAACGGGCACCAGCTCTTCACCGACCTCCGCGACCGCTACGGCCTAACGCAGGTGGTGTTCAACAGGGCCGACAACGCCGAACTGTTCACCCAAGCGAAGGAACTGAAGAGCGAGTGGGTGGTGTCCGTGACCGGGCTCGTCCGCAAGCGGTTGGAAGGTGCGGCCCGCGCCGACATCTCCACCGGCGAGATCGAGGTCGAGGCGAAGACGCTGCGTGTGCTGAACCAGTGCCCGCCGCTGCCCTTTGAAATCAGCGAGTTCGGCAGCGAACTCGCGAACGAAGACCTCCGGCTCCAGTACCGCTACCTCGACTTGCGCCGGCGCTCGCTCCAGAAGGTGCTGATCCTGCGCCACCGGTTGTGCAAGGTGATCCGCGACTACATGGACGCCCACAACTTCCTCGAAGTCGAAACCCCGCTGCTCGGGAAGAGCACGCCCGAAGGCGCGCGCGACTACCTCGTGCCCAGCCGCGTGTTCAACGGCGAGTTCTTCGCGCTGCCGCAATCGCCGCAGTTGTACAAGCAACTGCTGATGATTTCGGGCTACGACCGGTACTTCCAGATCGCGCGCTGCCTCCGCGACGAGGACTTGCGGGCCGACCGCCAGCCCGAGTTCACGCAGCTCGACGTCGAAATGTCGTTCGTCGAGCGCGAGGACGTCACCGGCGTCATGGAGCGGCTCGCGGTCGACATCTTCGACAAGTGCCTCGGCGTGAAGCTGAACCTGCCGTTCCCGCGCCTGAGCTACGCGGAGGCCATGTCCAAGTACGGCTCCGACAAGCCGGACCTGCGGTTCGGCCTGGAAATCACGGACGTCACCGACATTGCCGGCGCGAGCGAGGCGCAGTTCTTCAAGGACGCGATCGCGGCCGGAGGGGTGGTCCGCGCGATCAACGCGAAGGGCGCGGCTGCGGCGCAGGACGCGAAGAAGGCGCCGCTGTTCAGCAACACCGCGCTGAAGCCCGGTGGCGAACTGGCGAAAGTGACCGAGACGTACAAGGCGAAGGGACTGGCGTGGCTCAAGGTGGAGGGCGGCAAGTTCACCGGTTCCATCGAGAAGTTCCTCTCGGACGAACTGAAGGCCAAACTCACCGAGCGCCTCGGCACGGCCGACGGCGACCTGCTCTTGATCGTCGCGGGACCGGAAGCGATCGTGTGCGACGCACTCGGAGCGCTGCGCATCCACCTCGCGACGCGGCTCAAACTCTACCGGAACTGGTGGGAAGAGAAGGCCGAGCACGACGAATCCGAGAAGAAAAAAGCGGACGCCGCCAAGAAGAAGAAAGAGAACTACGCCCCGGTCCCGTTCCAGCCGCGCGCCGAGCACTTTAACTTCGCTTGGGTGCTCGACTTCCCGATGTTCGGGTGGGACGACGAGGAGAAGAAGTGGGCCGCGATGCACCACCCGTTCACCGCGCCGATGGACGAAGACCTGCCCCACTTCTGGCAGAACGAGTCACTCGGTAAGGTGCGGGCCAAGGCCTACGACATGGTGCTGAACGGCTACGAGGTCGGCGGCGGGAGCATCCGTATCCACCGCCAGGACGTGCAGAGCCGCGTGTTTGAGATCCTCGGCATGAACCCCGAGGAAGCCAAGGCGCGGTTCGGCTTCCTGTTGGACGCCCTCCAGAGTGGCGCGCCGCCCCACGGCGGCATCGCCCTCGGTCTGGACCGCTGGGCCATGATTATTGCGGGGACGACCAACATTCGTGACGTGATCGCGTTCCCGAAGAACCAGCGCGCCCGCGACCTGATGACGGGTGCCCCGGCGTGTGTTGATGAAAGGCAGTTGAAAGAATTGGGAGTGAAGTTGAGTTGATTTCGCGCAAGTCGCGTGAGACGTTGCGTTGACTGGGTAGAGCGGGAGTCGGGGTGGGAAACCGCTCCAGCCCCGCTCGCAGGCAAACTCTTCCCCGAGTTAGAGGCCCGCCGGGACGGTCCCGGTGGGCCTTTTTTCGTGCGCACTTCTGCGCACCGCGCTTCACAGCGCCAATAGTGGCGGCGTTCCTTCCGGTCCCGGTGGCCACCACCAGTGACGGAAGAGGTAGACGATCACCCCGGCCGCGGGCAGCCCAACTTGTGCAACAGATGTAATTTCCATGATGCGGACCCCGCGTGCAGCCTTGCTCTGTGAGCGATCGGGCTACACATGGGTACGCAAACGACAGACCGGACCGGGCAATAAACGGTCGATAAGAGCCGCGGATTACGCGGATGGCACGGATCTAAACCGAATACCGTTTTCGATTTAGGTCCGTGCTATCCGCAGCATTTTTCTCAACTCACTTCTTCGGCGGCACGACGGGCCAGCCGCCCGCCGGGGCGAGCCCGCTGTGGTTGACCTGCACCCAATACTTGTAGATGTCGAAGTGCGGGTCGTTGTCCTGGTCGTGGCACTTCATGCACGCGCCGCCGACGCGGTTGAGGAGCAGTTGGTTGGCGGGCGGAATGGCCTGCATTCCACGCTCTTCGGGGCCGAGTTTGGCCATTTTCTCCATGAACGCCATGTCCGGCATTTTGGCGTCCCCGGGAACGCCCTGCTTCCAGAGCGCGAGGAGCGCCGTCAACTGCTTGTTCTTCGGGTCCGCGGCGTGCCCGCTGCCGGGGCCGTGGCAGCTCTCGCAGCCGACGTGTTTGAGGTGCGCCGTCTTCTTCTCGTTTTCGTAACCGGACTGGTGATCGAACCCGACCGTGTGGCACCGGACGCACTCGCCGTCGTACTGGCGCAGGCTCGGGCGCTTCGCGAGCTTCTCGAGCGCGTCCATTGCGTGCCCGTGTTTCGTCTTCGCCCACTGCTCGTGCTCCTTCGCGTGGCACGCCTTGCACGCATCGGACCCGACATAGGTCAGGTTCACCTTGGGGTTGAGTCCCTGTGCGTGGATCTGCGCCGCGTGCGGGACGCGGGGGTAATCTTTCCCCAAAGCGATCTCGGATTTCACCGACTTCGCGTAGTCCTCAAGGATCTTGAGCGTCTTGTTGGACTTGTAAGCCTGCTCCTCGGTGCCCGGGGTAATGAACTCTTCGCTCATCTGAACGAGTTGGTACTTGAGGTCCAGCCCACCATCGGGCTTCTTGAACACCCCCAACACGCCGACGTGCTGCCCCTTGTGGCCCACCTCAATAATCAGCGTCTTGGTCCCCTGCGGTTGCTGCGGGAGGAGCGGGGGGAGCGGGTCGCTCGCCTGACACAGGATGATGTTGAACTGCGGGAAGTCCTTCGCGACGCCGACCGCGTCCGCGCTGCTGCCCTGGTAAATGAGCACGTTGAGCTTCGGCTGCTTCTTGTGGTTCTTGAGTTCGTCCCGCACGACCTTTAGAGCGTCCGGGATCTCGCTGAAATCGATGGACGTGTCGAGCTTCTTGGTCCGGGCATCGACGGCCAGTGACTTCCCGACGATCCCGGCGATACCGATGGGCAGCGTGCCCACGTCCGCGACCTCGGTCGAACCGATCAGCGGGCGCGTGTCACCGGGCAGCACCGGGAACCGCTGGAGCCGCGGCACGATCTTGCCGGCCCCGTCCAGGCCGACCGCGTTGCCGGCGAGCGTGAACGGGCGCTGCTCCTTCTGGGCGATGTACGCGCCGAGCAACATGTCCAGTTGCGCTGTGATGTCGGTCTGGCCGACGCCCACCGCGATGTACCCCATCTCGCGCAGCGCGTTCATCGTGGCGATGTACTTGAGCCGCCCCTGTTCGCGGACGGCGGGCTTCTCCGGGTACAGGTCGCCGAGATCGATGCCGGCAACCGGCCAGCCCTTGTCTTTCAGTGACTGGATGAAGACGGCCCGGCGCTCGAGCCCGCCGGTTTGCGGCCGGCTGCACCCGCACGGCTGGAGCAAACCGAACGTCTGCCCGGTGAAAACGAGGACCGCTTCCGGCTTCTGGCCCTTCGGCCAGCCCACGAACAGCGGGGGATTGCCCGAAACCGGCTCCTTCCCCTTGGCGGGTGCGGGCGGGTCGTCCAAGGCGCTCGAAACGAACGCTACGGACGACAACGGGTCCGCAGCCACTTCGGGCGCGATCGATTCTACGGGCGCGGCGCGTTCGACGTGCGCCGTAGGTGCTGCGACCACGCAGCCGGCGACGAGTGCGGTGGAGACGCAGAAAAATGTGGACCAACGTACCGAGGACGCGCGGGCGGGGAACGGGGTCGGATCGGTCATCGCGGATCGTCCTCCTGAGCGGCGGTGGAGTCATTCCCTCCGAAACTTCGGCAACCGCCGGGCGGCGGGTCGAGTGGCGGGGCGCACTGCATCACGAGCAGCGCGCCGACCGGACCGGGTTGCGCGGGCTGGGCAAGAACGAACCAATCGCGCCGACACTACACCCGGCACGACCGGCACGATCACCCCTGTTCGCCGGAGCCCTTCACCGGAATACGAATGCGCTGGGGCTTCGGCCCCTTCACTTCGACCACCACAATAGCGTTGTTGTCGATGGCGCCGTACTGGCGCCCGGGGGGCACCGTGGTCTTGAGTTCGTAGTACCCCTGCCCGCCGCGGTCCTCCTTCTTCACCAACTCGTACTTGATGAACCGCGGTTTGCACTCGTCTTCGACCAGTGCCAGTTCCATCCCGGTCGTCTCCGTGACCAGGGTCTCGGTGTGTACGGTCCCGGCGCGGCCCTTGAACGTGGGGATCGTGACGTCGGTCTTGCCGGTCGCCAACCACACCGACCCGCGGACCGTCGCCGTGATCTTCACCGACTGGGGCTTGGCTCCGCCCGCCGTTATGTAGATCGTGCGCTCCATCAGCCCGATATCGAGCCGGGCGTCGCCGATCTTCGGGCGCACGGCGACCGTGACCCGGTACGCGGCCTGCACCTTCGAGAACCGCCCCCCCCTCGCGACCTCTTCTTCCACACTCAACAGGTCCGAATTCGGGAGGCGCTCGATCTTGGTGACCTCGACGAACTGGCCCGGTGCGGTACCGGGCGGCGCCTGGACCTCGCACTTGGGGGTGTCCAGGTCGCCGAACTCCGATTCCGGCCCGCGGGTCGCGGAGAACAAGAGGAACGTGTACTCGCGGTCGCCGGTGAGTTGATTCACTTCACCCATTTCGATCAGCGGGCGCGACACCGCGCACGGCTCGGCGGCCGCGAAATAGATGGAGAACTCGTGGCTGCCCACCTGCTGCGGCGCCCCGTCCACCTGGGTCGCGAAAGTGGCACGCAGGGGAACGTTCGGCTTCTCCGCGACGGAGAACGTGAGCTCCATGATGCCCCACTGCGGCGCCCACTTGTCGGGGGTCGCGGGGGCGGCGGCCACCTTGTACGTGGCGTCGGGGGTCTCACTGAACTTGTGCTTCGTCCAGTCGAGCTTGCTGAAGTCCGCGGCCGGGTCCGCGAGCCCGACCCCGAACGCATTGAACGTGCCGATCGGCAGTGCCGCCAGCGCGGTCCGCTGCAAGTACGCCCGCGTCACCTCCGGCGGGATCGAGGCCAGGCGCCCCCCGCTGCACGCTGAGCAACTCACGCCCTTGAGCTGCATCGTGACCGTGTTCGGGTTGCGGTTCTCGAACCAGAACGCGGCCGACCGCGTTTTCTCCTTGTCCGGCTCGAAGAACCCCGCGAAGACGCGGTCCTGCACGCTGAACAAGAACTTGTCTTCTTTGGACGGATCGCGCGACGGCGCGAGCAGCGGGTACTTTTGGTACCCCGGCACCGACAAGTTCGGCGGGTCCCACATCCGGGAGTTGTTGAAAAACACGAGCGGCGGACCGCTCGAGGCGCTCTTCGCGCCGCCGACCTCCTCTTCTTTCTCCACCGGCTTCTGCGTGTACTGCGCGAAAAAGGTGACGCCGAAAATCACGCCCATCAGCGCCACAATCGGGACCACCACCTTCAGCGTGGACTTCAGCCCACCCGCCGATCCGTTCGTCGCGCTGCTGTTTACGTCTTGGCTCATACCCACAGCTCCGGTGACACATCGAGGCGTCGGTGGATTCTACGTCCCGCGACGGGGAAAGGTTTGTTCTGTTGAAGTGCGGGGCGCCACAAAGGACCACTCCACAAACACCCTTCAAGCCGCGCGGCTAACATTTGCTAACATTTTGGGCTCGGAGCCCGGCGAATCTCGCCAAATCGCACCAACTACTGATATTTCCAGTGAGCGGCGCACGCACGCTCGCGTTCCACCGCTAATATCCGCTGACATTGGCTAACATTACCAGCGCGCCGACCGAGTTCTGCCCTCGAAATGTCACCCCAACCACGAGGCACTTATCGGCGGCACCACATAAGTATACGCAATAACAGTAAAATAATCCAGGGAAAGACACTCGAAGAGGGCTGTCTGACGAGCCGCGACCGCAAGTTGTGCTCGTGCTCCTCATCCGAGCGCGGCCGTGCTCGCAGAGGGCAGTCTGACGAGCCGCGACCGCAAGGGAGCGGGGCTGTGACTCCCGCTCCCTTGCGGTCGCAGCTCGTGACAAACAGGCCACCGGCCGCTCGCCAAAGCACCGGTCACTTCTTCTTTTCCAGCGGCTTGCCGTCCTTACTGATCGCGCCGACCGCGACGAGCAGGAACGTCTTCGGGTCGAGGTGCTTCTTCGCCATCGCCTGCACGTCGGCGGGCGTCACGGCCTCGACCTCTTTGCGATACTTTTCCAGGAAGTCGAACCCGAGTCCGTACCGCTCGGCCGCGAGCAGTTCCCCGGCCACGCCGGAGAGCGTCGTGAACCGGAACGGCAGGCTCCCCAGCAGGTACTTCTTCGCGTCGTCCACTTCCTGCTTGCTCGGCTCTTCGTCGCGGAGCTTGTTCACTTCCTTGAAGAAGCCGAACTTCACATCGAGGAACTTGTCCGGGAACGTCCCCACGAACCCGACAAACGTTCCGGGCTGCTTGCCCGCGGACGAGGCGATGGTCGCGTTCACGGTGTAGGCGAGGCCCAACCGGTCGCGCAAGTTGGACGACAACCGGTCCGTGAACCCGGGTCCGGTGCCGAGCACGTTGTCCATCACGAGCAGCTTGTAGTAATCGGGGTTGTCGCGTGTAACGCCGACTTGCCCGATGTACACGTGGACCTGCGCCGCGTTCGGGTCGCCGACGATCTGCTCGCCGCCGGTCGGTTTGGGCGGTGCGGCCACCTCGGGTGCCCCCAGATCCGACTTCTTCCACTCTTTCGTGAGCGCTTCAATCTTCTTGGTCATCTCGTCGGCTTTGAAATCACCCACGACGGCGATCGTGGCGAAGTTCGGCGCGAACGTCAGTTTGTGGAACGCTTTGCAGTCGGCCGCGGTGAGTTTCTCGACGATCTCCTTCTTGCCCAGCGCGGGGCGCCCACCGGGGTGCTTGCCGTACACGGTGGAGTAAAAGAGCCGGCCGGCCTTCGTCCGCGGTTGCGTTTCCGCGTCCGCGATCGCGGACAACTGCTGTTCGCGCATCCGTTCGAGCGCGTCTTCCGGGAAGCTCGGCGTCTGGATGCACTCGAACAGGAGGCCGAGACCGAGGTCCGTATCGGGCGTGAGCACGCGGAACGATCCGCCACTCGACGAGAGCGAGAGGCTCCCGCCCGTGTTTTCGATCAGGGCCGAAATCTCCTTACCCTTGTGCTTCGCGCTGCCCTCTTCGAGCAAGTTGCCCGTCAGCGTCGCGACGCCCAGCTTGTCGAGCGGCTCGCGCAACCGCACGTCGGCCACTTCGAGCGACGCGACCACGATCGGCAGCCGGTGGTCTTCGAGCAGGATCACGGTGAGGCCGTTCGGCAGCACCACCCGCTTCGCGGCCGTCAGCGAGAAGGCGCCCCCGCCGGGGGCATCAGCTTTAAGCGCGGAGTGCGGAGCGCGGAGCGCGGAGTGCGGAGCGCGGAGCGCGGAGCGGAAGTTCGGCTTGGCTTTCACTTCTTCTGTTCCGCGTTCCGTGTTCCGCGTTCCGAGCTTCCCAGCTTCCTTCGGAATGCTCCACACGATCGCGGACTGTTTACGCACGAGGTACTGTTTGGCGACGCGCTGAATGTCGTCCTTCGACACCTTCAGCACGCGGTCGAGGTAGTCCTGGAAGAATTTGCCCACGTCCTCGCCACCGGGGTACGTGCTGGTCCGAGCGATGGCGTCGCAAAGGCTGTGAACGCTCTCGCGTGAGAAGAGGTACGATGCCAAAATTTTGCGCCGGGCGCGAGCGAGTTCGGCGTCGGTGATCGGCTCGGCGGCGAGCTTCTCGAGTTCGGCGAACGTCAGCTCTTCGGCTTTCTTGCGATCCTTCCCTTGAAGCAGCTCCACGTTGAGCGCGAACCAGCCGGGGTAGCGCCCCGCGTAGTTACCCGCACTCACTTCTGATGCGATCCGTTCGTCTTCCACCAGTTTGCGGTACAGCCGGGATGTTTTACCGCTCGCGAGAATGTCCTGGATCACGTCCAGCACCGGGTCTTCGGGGGTACCGACCGCGACCGTGTTGAACCCGACCATCATGCGCGGGACGTCGAACTTGGACTCGAACTCTTTCCGCGCCGGCTCCTTGCGCTCCGGGTAGAACGCGGGCTTCTTGCGCGGCGGGAGTTCGCCCTTCGGAATCGGCCCGAACAGTGTCTTAATCTTCGCGAGCGCGGCGTCGGCATCGAACCCGCCGACCACGATGATCGAGGCGTTGTTCGGGTGGTACCACTTGTCGTAGTGCCGCTTGATGATTTCGGCGGTCGCCCCGCGCACGTGCTCGGTGAGCCCGATGACCGGGTGCGAGTACGGCGACGCCTTCGGCCACAGCAGCGGCAGCATCGCCTTGTATTCCAGATCCCACGGGCTGTCCTCGTTCCCCGCCAGTTCGGAGATCACGGCCCCCTTCTCCTGCTCGAACTCGTGCTTCTCATCAATGCGGATGTTCCGCATCCGGTCCGCTTCGATGTCCAGGGCGGCCTCCCAGCGGTCGGCGGCGAAGTCGAAGTGGTACACGGTCATGTCTTCGGACGTGTAGGCGTTGTTGCGCCCGCCGTTGCGCTGGGTGGCGCGGTCGATGTCACCCGGTACGAGCTTCGCGGTGCCCTTGAACATGAGGTGCTCGAGGTAGTGCGAGAGGCCCGTCTGGTCCTTCTCCTCGTCCGCGGCCCCGACCCGGTACGCGACCATCGTGGTCACGACCGGCGCCCCCTTCACCGGGAGGAGGTAAACGCGGAGCCCGTTATCGAGCGTGACCGTCTTGAGGTCTTTGAACATCCCCTGCGCGGTCTTCACCAGTTCGGCGTCATTGTTCGATTCGGGTTTGGGATCGGCGGTCCCGCCCGGAGCGGTTGCCGCGTTTAAACTTTCACCACGTGTGGGCGTAAGTGGAACAACTAACGCGAGTGCAACGAGTGGAAACAAACCGAGCGCGAACCGCGACATGATTAGTCCTTCATGACCGGGTAACGGGTTCCCCGCCAGTGTAGCGGTTCCGGCAGGAGAACACACGAAAAGAGCGCATAGTCAAAGAACCACGAAAGACGACCCCTACGGGAGCGAAGACCAATTACACTCTTCCGCCCCGGAGGGGCCGTCTTGCATAGCACAGGGCGGAAGCACTGTGTGTCCTTGACTTCCACCGGGCAACATTGGCGGAAGTGAAGAATTCGACCTAATGCGCTTGCTTTAAGATGAAATTACCGCTAAATTCGTTCAGCTTGCTCTTGCCGCCCAATCACTACTCGCTAGCCGTTTCCCCCCGACGGCGTGACATCGGCAAACCTCAGGCACACCAATTGCATAACACCACGGCAGGCGCATTTGCGCTGCAGACCGGGACGGAGTCGCCATGTTCTGGAAGATCTTCGTGTTGCTCGGGTTAGGCGTGTTTGTGCTCCTCAGCGCCGCAGACTGGGTGTTCACTTTTACTCTATTACGTACTCATCCCAGCGCAATTGAGTCCAACCCGCTGGCGGCAGCGTGCCTGGAACAATACGGGTGGAACGGGTTAGCGGTTTACAAAGCGTTCGGAGTGCTGGCGCTCATACTGTCGGTGGTTTTGATCCTGCGCCGGCGCCCGGTCGTTGCAGCCGGGGTCGTGACGTTCGGGTGCGCGGCCCTGCTCTCGGTCACCACGTACAGTCACCAGATGCTCTGCGACCTGAACCGCGAGGCGCGCGAACTCAAGCAGACCGAGTGGCCCCAAAACGAATTGCGTGCGCCGAGCGCGGCCGACAATTCACCGATCCCGGACCGCTGCTGGTTCGCGGACGACGTGCTGGCCGCAACGAAACCCGCGACGCCGATCGCGACCGCACAAACTCGGCCACACACACGGTAAGTGGATTTACCCACCGGGCGTATCGAAAAGGTGTCGCAATCGGGCCGCGAGCTCCGATGGGAACCGGTCCGGCCAAGTGGTGTCGATCAAGCCGACTTCGATGAAGTCGCGCAGATGCGTCCGGTCCTTGTCGCGGTTCGCGGTCAGCTTCATACGAACGAGCGCTTCGAGTGCGATCACACGGAACGAATCACCTGGTTCGCTCTCGGTCACGTCCGGTGCCTGAAGTTCGTCCGCCTGTTTCACCTTCTCGTTGGCAAAAATGACGTGAACCGCGTCGCGTGCCTTCGCATCGGGGCCGTCAAGAAACATGTCGATGCTGGATGAGTGTCGGTACACGAACCCGGCGGCTTCCATTGCGATTTTCGCCGCGTCAAAATCCGCGCGCCGGAGAAGAATGTCCACGTCCCGCGTATTACGCACCGCCGCCTGATCGACGCGACCGACCCATTCGGCCACCGCGTTTCCACCGATCACGGCATAGGACACATTTGCCCCATTGAGTGCGGCCACGGCACGCCGCAACCGGTCGCGTACTTGCTCCACGGCGAGGGCCACCCTTTCCCAACCGGAGATAGTTGAGTTCATCATCGCACCTCCTCCAACGTGCAGTCTACCAGATTCGCGCCCTTCAGTTGCGCCAAGCACCGGTTCGCTCCCCAGCCCTATCCACGTTTGCAATTTGCCGTGCGAGGCCAGGGTATCCACTGCCTGTGGGCTCTCCTACCGCGCAGAAGCCGGCTACAAAATCAATCAAAACGAGACCGTATGGTGCGGCCTAACACGCATCGGCCAGGCAGCGCAAGCGATTACACCCATCAGGTTGGCGCCGGAAGTGTCGAATCACCGATTCCGGCGCGGGCTGCGCGTCACGGTGCTGTGGTGTCGAGCGACACGTCGAGTTGTTGCCCAACGAACAGCGGCGGGTTCGATACGTCGAGGGCGTAGATCACCTGGAGCACCCGCGTGTCCACGCGCTCGGTGTTCCCTCCGGTGAGCGACTTCTTGGGAACCACATACGGTTCCACCCGGACGAACGACAGCGGGAACCGCGTGCCCGGCTCGCCGCGCGGCGACGCGGACCCGCGTGCCCCCGGTTTGAACCGGGCGATGTCGTTCTCGTCCACATCGACGCGCACGTTCAGCCGGCCCACCGTGCCCAGCACGATAATTGCCTGCCCCGACGCGGCACTGACGTACTCGCCCGGTCGGACGCTCACCTGGAGCACCCGAAACTCGACCAAGTCGCTCTCCGGAATTGGGTTGCGGGTGCGATCGGTTCCCGGTCGGCGCACGCGCGGCGCGGTCACGTGAAGGCGGTCCAGTTCGGTGCGCGTTTGGTCGCACTGTGCCCGGGCCTGCGTCAGCGCGGCGCGCGACACCGCGATATCGAACTTCCACGCCCCGGCGCGCGTCAAATCGAGCGCGGCCTCGGACTGGCGGAGTTGTGCCCGAGCCACCTCGACGGCCATTTGCCGCACCTCGAACGTTTCAGTGGCCCCAACCCCGCTGTCCGTTTCGCGCTTCGCACGCTCGAACTGCTTGAGCTTGTCGGTCAGGTTCGCCCGCGCTTCGAGCACTTTTGCTTCCAGCGGCGGAAGTTCCTCGCGCCGCGGCATTGCTTCCTGTTTTGCGAGTTGAGCAGCGGCACTGTCGCGTGCAGATTCGCGCACCGTAAGTTCGGCACTCATCTGTCGGTCGTCCAGGTCGAACAGCGGCTCGCCGGCGCGAATCCGGTCCTCCACGCGCACGTGAACCGCTTTCACCACTCCGGGAACGTGCGTGCCGACGGCGATGTTCTCCGTCTCCGGCTCGACGATCCCCGCCCCGGCCACTTGCTTGCCGAACGGCGACGTGCCCGGTTCCACCGGGGGGCTCACCGGCGGCGGCTTCTGCTGCGCCTTCGTCATCTGAAGGACCGCGAACGAGAACGCCACCACCGAGAGCGCGGGCAACAGGTATCGAATGACCACCACACACCTCCGTTCGGTTACGCGGGGACCGCGTGCGGTCGGGTTTCTACTTTTTCAATGCGTCCGTCGGCCATCGAAACGATGCGGTCGCCGAAGTCGTACACGCGGCTGTCGTGGGTCACCACCACCACCGCGCGATCGGGCTGAACGGCGACTTCCCGGATCAGTTCCATCACGGTGCGGCCGCTGGACGCATCGAGCGCCGCAGTGGGTTCATCGCACACCAGGAGCCGCGGGTGGTGGACCAGCGCACGGGCGATCGCGACCCGCTGCTGTTGCCCGCCGGAGAGTTGGTTCGGGTACGAGTTCAACCGTGCGCCCAACCCGACCGCGGTGAGCAACTCACCGGCCCGCGCCACCGCCTTCGCGCGGCTCCATCCGGCAATAAGCAACGGAACGCACGCATTTTCCGCCGCGGTGAGGGCGGGGAGCAGGTTGTACTGCTGGAACACGAACCCGATGTTGTCGCCGCGGAACCGCACCTTGCGCCCGTTGCGCATGAGGGTCAGGTTCTGGCCCAGCACGTCCACTTCTCCGCGCGTCGCGTCGAGCAACCCCGCGACGACCGAAATGAGCGTCGTCTTGCCACACCCGGACGGGCCGACGAGGAGTACCAGTTCGCCGTAAGGCAGGTCCAGGGTGATGTCGGCCAGCGCCACGGTCTTCGTGTCACCGGTGCCGAACTCCTTGGTCACCCCGCGGAGGGCAATTGCGGCTTCGGTCGCGGTCATGGGCGGCATCCTCGGGCCGACTGGTGTGTTTGTTCGCACGGCCGGTGTATTGTCCGGAGAGTAGTCCGCTCGCTCCGCGAGCGGGTCTTCGGCGCCAGCGTTATTAGGTGCGTCCTCTAGTTCGGGAGCCAACCGCTCGCGGAGCGAGCGGACTACTCTCCGGGGCTTCGACTTCCTGTGCTACAGGTGCGGCGCTCCGACTCGGGGGAGCAACCGCTCGCGGAGCGAGCGGACTACACTCCGGACACCGCCTGTTACCGGAACACGACCGCGGGTTCGAGAACCAGCACGCGGCGCAGGCTCACGGCGGCGGAGATCGTGATGATGACGGCCACCGCCCCCGCCGTAATCGCGAGCACCTGCCACGGGAAGTGGAACGCGGGCGGCGCGTTCGTCACCACGCGCTCGAACACGTACCCGAACAGTGCGGCGCCACCGACGCCGAGTCCGTACCCGATCGTGCCGACGACGATCGCCTGGAGCATAATCATCTGCACCAGGCGCAGGTTGCTCACGCCCATCGCCTTGAGCGAACCGAACTGCTTCAGGTTCTCGACCGTGAACAAGTAGAACGTCTGCCCGGCGATCGCGCACCCGACGAAGAACCCCAGCGCCACGGTGATGCCGAAGTTGATCGGGATACCGGTCCGCTTCAGGTAGTAGCCGATGGTGGTCCAGAAGAACTGCTCGTCGGTCAGCGCGCGCAGGTCGCCGGTCTGTTCCTCGATCCGCGAGCACAGTGTTTCTGGAGTAATGCCGTCTTCGGCCTTCGCCAAAATGAAGGTCAGCGTTTTCCGTTCCTGGGGGACGTATTTAACCGCTTGTGTGTAGGTGCAGTACAGGATCGGGAAGGTCTGGAACGTCGGGTTGCACTTCGCCAGGCCGACGATCACCGCGCGCTTGTCGTTCATCTCGATCGTCTTGCCCGGGCGGAACGGTTCCTTCCCGTAGAGGTAGCGCCAGCCGAACTCGTCCATGATGACCGCGTCCGGTCGGCGCAGGTCTTCCAGCTTGCCGTGGAGCAGCTTCCCCTGTTCGAGCGCCGGGGCGCCGACCAGCGTGGCGTCGTCCACGCCGAGGATGATGACCTGTTGGAAGTTGCCGTCGTCGAGCCGGGCGCGGCCCATGCCCTTGTACAGCCGCACGGCCCAGCGCACGCCCTCGACCCCGCGGACCCGGTACAGAGCGTTTTCCGAGAGCGGCTTGGTGTCGTCCACGAACTGCACGTTCCGGTCCATCACCCACAGGTCCGCGCCCTGGATGTCGCGGATCTGGCTCGTGGTGTTCCGCATCAGCCCGCAGAAGATCGCGCTCTGCTGGGCCATCAGGAGCGCGGCGAAGCTCACACCGAACACGATGCCGAGGTACTTCGCCTTGTCCCCGGTCAGCATCTTGAGCGCGACCCAGTTCATGTGTCACCCGTCACAGGTCGTGTGATCGAACGTCGGAACGGCTCTCGGTCACTTCTTGGCCTTCGACTTGCGGGTCGTTGCCGCGCCCGCACTCGATTCACCGATCGGGTCCGCGTGCCCCAGCGCCGCGAGCGAGAACCGGATCACGTGGTCCGCGACCGCCGTCGCATCGAGTGCGGCCACCGCTTCCTTACCGAAGATCAGTTCGGAAACCGGGCGGTTCTGCCGGTAGAAGAGGCACTGGCCGATGACACTGAACCCGGTCATGAGCAAGTTCTGTTCGTCGAGGTGCGGGAGCAGCTCTCGGAGGATCGCTCGCAGCGCGAACGCAACGGGCTGAATGAACTCGGAGACAACGACGTGGGCCGCTTTACCCGGGTCGGCCATCTCGCGCATCATCAACTTCATGGCCGACGCGCTGGCCGGGGTGTGCATCCGGGTAACCATCTCGCGGATGAACACACGCAGTTTTTCGACCGGCGGGGCGTCCGCCGGGATCGGGAACGAGTCCATCCGCGCCGCACAGACGTGTGCCCGCTTCACGCACTCGACGTACAGCTTTTCCTTGTCGCCGAAGTAGTAATTGACGGCCGCGATGTTGGCCCCGGCCGTGCGGCATATGTCGCGCACGGTGGCCCCCTCGAACCCGCGCTCGGCGAACGCATCCTGCGCGGCCGCGAGCAGGCGCTCGCGGGCGTCGGCTTCGTCGTCGGGGGGCGCGGACACGGGATCGGGTGTCATCGGAGGCCGCGGATGTTAAACAAGCGTTTCAATCGATTGATTGGAAGATATCAAACGTTTGTTTCATGTCAATCGGGAAATTCCAAAAGGTGGACGGCTCTCGCCCGCGCACGGTCGGGGCGCGTTATCTGCGGCCCGGGGCGCGGGGTGTTGATAAAATGTGAAGACCTGCCTACCATTCGGAGACTCCTCTCGTGCGCTTGTTCTCCCTCCTCGCTGCCATCTTGCTCGCGCTTCTGCTCCTCGCGCCAGACACCGTGGCCGAAGAGCCCGCGCGCCCGCGGCTCGTCGTGCTGGTCTACTTCGACCAGTTCCGCGGCGATTACCTCGAGCGCTGGAAGGACGAGTTCGGGGAGGGAGGGTTCGACCGCATCACCGGGGACGGCGCGTGGTTCCTGAACTGCCACTACCCCTACGCCTACACGGTTACCGCCGCGGGGCATGCGTCGGTCGCCACCGGGTGCGCGCCGGCCGTTCACGGCGTCATCGGGAACGACTGGTACGAGCGCTCCGTTGGGAAGTCCGTCAACTGCGTCGGGTCCGATCGCCACGAACAGGTTCCGGTGCGGACGCTCGAGGGCGCCGATAACGACGAGAAGAAGGGCGCGAAGGGCGGTGTGTCCCCGGACCGCATGCTTAAGCCGACTATCGCCGACGCCATCAAGTTGGGCACCGATGGGAAGGGAAAGGTCGTTGCGCTGTCGCTCAAGAACCGCGGCGCAGCGCTCCCGGGCGGGCGGGCACCGGACGCCTGTTACTGGATGGACGGCGGAACCGGCCTGTTCGTCACGTCCACGTACTACCGCGAGGTGCTGCACCCGTGGGTCGCGGAGTTCAACAAGACCAAGCCCGCCGAGCGCTGGCGCGGCAAGACGTGGGACCGGTTCCGCACCGACCTCGATTACGCCAAGTTGAGCGGCCCGGACGACATCGCGGGTGAGAGCAAGGGCGCCGCGGGCCAGGGGCGCGTGTTCCCGCACCCGTTCGAGCCGAAAGACCCGAAGACGAAGCCCGCGTACCTGAGCGCGGTCTATACCTCGCCGTTCGGGAACGAGTTGCTCCTCGATCTCGCCGAAAAAGCGATCGCGGCCGAGGGCCTCGGGACGGACGACGCCCCCGATTTGCTGTCGCTGAGCTTCTCATCGAACGACGCAGTCGGCCACGCCTGGGGGCCGGATTCACAGGAAGTGCTCGACGTGACGCTGCGCTCGGACCGCATCATGAAGCGGCTCCTGGACGTGCTCGATGCGAAGGTGGGGCGCGGGAAGTACGTTCTGGCGATGACGGCCGATCACGGCATCTGCCCGCTCCCGGAAGTGAGCCGCAAGCAGGGCAAGGACGCGGCCCGCGTGCAGCCCGCGCTCGCGGCGAAGGTCGAGGCGTTCCTGGTCGAGAAGTACGGGAAGGGCGCTGCGAAGTGGGTGGAGGCCGCGTCCGGTCCGTGGCTGTACCTGAACGCGAAGGCGGTGAAAGCGGCCGGGGTCAAACAGGCGGATGTTGAGGAGGAACTGGCCCGGTGGCTGGTGAAGCGCGACGGAGTGGAGGCCGCGTACACTCGAACGAGCCTCGTCGCGGGCGCCGGCCCCGTGGACGCAACGGGGCAGATGGTCGCGCGGTCGTTCCGTGCGGAGCGGAGCGGCGACGTGTACGTCCTGTTGAAGCCGTACCACCTCCCGACCGCGGTCCTCGATACGGGCACGACGCACGGGAGCCCGTGGGAGTACGACACGCACGTCCCGCTGGTCGTCTACGGCGCGGGCGTGACCCCGGGCATGCGCAAGGAGCGCGTGACCCCGCTCGCGATGGCCGCGATCCTGTCGACGGCCGCGGGGGTGAAGCCCCCGACCGGGGCGACCGCGCCCGTACCGACCGGGCTGTTTACCCCCGTGCGGAAGTGATGCCAAGTCGCGTTGATTGGTGATGTTCTGTAGCCGCGCTGTGAGGCCGGGGAGCCACGGATTGGGGGCGTCCCGGCCGCACAACAGATTGCAAACGTGGATAGCACTGGGGAGCGAACCGGTGTTTTGGTTGTGCCCTCTCCCCTTGCGGGAGAGGGCCGTCGCGCTTCGCGGCGGGGTGAGGGGTTGCTCCCACACGCCGGGGCCACCCCTCACCCGGTTCGCAAAGCCTCACCGCCCTCTCCCGCAAGGGGAGAGGGCACAACCCAAGTACCGGCGCGCCCACGTTTGCAATCTGTTGACAGGGGCCGGCTACAGAAGAACGACTCTTCCATGCGATCTGCTCTCATCACCCGTGAACCGATCGCTCTACACTTCCACGTCCGGGCGCCTGACCACATTGTGTCCTTGCGCGGGCAAATTATGCGCACGCCCGAGTCGCTATACTTCACGAAGCGAAGACGCGAACGAATTTAAAACCGCCCGACCCGCTTGAAGGCGTTGGTCGCCTCGCTACTGCGTTTATCATCAACGACGACCGAGTTTGCTCAGCTCCGGACGCCCTCTCTCGTCCCGCAATGCAGCTCTCGACTGGTTCTTCTTTGTCACCTTCTGCACCCGGAGTGCCGTATGAACCGGCGGACCCGCCGCGCGTTTACGCTGATCGAGTTGTTGGTCGTGATTGCGATCATCGCGATCCTGATCGGGCTGCTACTCCCCGCCGTCCAAAAAGTGCGCGAAGCCGCAGCCCGGATGAAATGCACCAACAACCTGAAGCAACTCGGGTTGGGGCAGCACAACCACGAGTCGTCGTTCGGCTACTTCTCCGGTTCGCTGGACAAGAACCCGCCGGCCGAGCGGTCGTGGAGCATTCCGCTGCTCCCGTATGTGGAACAGCAGGCGCTGTTCAGCATGTACGACCAGACCCGCCCCTGGTTCGACCCGCCCGCGACGAGCAAGAACCAGGCGGTCATCTCGGCACAATTGTCCGTGATGATGTGCCCGTCGTCTCCCGTCCCCAATCGGCTCCAAACCGGGGTCACCGATAAGGGCAAGGCGTTCACCTGTTGGGCCGGCGATTACGCTTCCTGCCGACAAGTGAAAGCGGACATTGTCGCCGCGGGCATCGTCCCGGTGGCCGGCGACGGGTTGCTCGGCAAGGACGTGAACCGCAAGCCGCTCGAAGTGACCGACGGGCTGTCGAACACGATCATGTTCGGGGAGCGGGCCGGCGGACCGCAACCGTATGTCAACGGCAAGCCGAACACCGCGGTCGCGCCCGGCAGCGGGTACGGGTGGGGCGCGCGGGCCAACTACATCCAGTTGTCGGGGTACCTGAGCGACGGGGTGACCGCGCCCGGGCCGCGCGTCATGAACGCGAACAACGACGAGTTCTACAGCTTCCACACCGGTGGCGGGAATTTTTGCTTCGGCGACGGCTCGGTGCGGTTCGTCCGCGAGAGCGTTACGGCCCCGACGTTCGCCGCGCTCCTGACCGCGATGGCGGGCGAGGTCGTTGCGTCGAACGATTACTGACCCCGCGCCCACCTCGGATCTCAAGAGGGTTCACGAATGCGGTTCCGTTTCGGGCGAGCGGTCGTCCTCGCACTGATTGCCCTCGCACCATCGGCGTGCGAGAAGAAAGAAACCCGCGTACCGGTCTACCCGGTGAGCGGAAAGGTGCTCGTGGGGGGGAAACCGGTCGCGGGCGTGATGATCGTGCTGCACGCGGCCGACGGCACCCAACCGGCCCCGGCGAAGCCGAACGCGAAGACCGCGGCCGACGGGACGTTCCGCCTCTCGAGCTACGACCCGCAGGACGGCGCGCCCGCGGGCACTTACGCGGTCACGCTGTTCTGGTTCAAGAACAACCCGGACGACGACGGCTCGGCGGACCGGTTTAAGGGCAAGTACGCGAACCCGGAAAAGCCGGCTCGCACGGTGACGATCACGGCCGGTCCCAACGAACTGCCGGTCTTCGAGTTGACGCGCCCCGACGGAGCCACGGGATGAATCGCGCCGGTTCCACCTACCGTTCTCGAACGGGCGCGGCACGAAGTGAAATCGTCGTCGCGTTCGGGCTCGTTGTGGTCGTTGCGGGCCTCGTGCTCCCGACGGTTCAAGCGGCCCGCGCCGATGCCGCGCGGGTCCAGTGCCGGGACAATCTCCGGCAACTCGGGACCGGGTTCCTGGAGTTCGAGAAGGTGCAGAACGGGTTCCCCGCGCGCCGACTGAAGAACCCGAAGAGCGGGTGGGGCGCGGAACTCCTCCCGCACATCGGCCAAGCGGAACTCGCGAAGGCGTACAGCTTCCGCTACGACTGGTTCGACCCGGTCAACAAGGCCACGTCGGAAACGGTGGTGAAGGCGTTCGTGTGCCCCGCGTCGCCGAAGGACCGCGCGCTCACCTGCTCCGACGTCGCGTCCCCGGGGTCGCGCAACACCGATCGGACTACGAAGTTCTCGGCGAAGGGTGCGCCGTCCGACTTCGTGGCGGCGAACGGGTTCAAGGTGCCCGCCACCGGGTACGGGATCAACTGGCCGTACCCCACCGGCGCTGCAGACAACAACCAGCACCAGGCGATGATTGATGACGCGCACCTGCCGGTGAACAGGATCACCGACGGGTTGTCGTGTACGGTCCTCGTGATCGAGCAGGCCGGGCGCCCGCAGAAGTGGGTGAACGGCACGCGCGGGCGCGGGGCCGGCGATGACGAAGCCAACGGGAACGCGCGCGGGCTGTGGGCCGGGTACGGGGCCATTCCGTTCCACCCGGTCGATCGGGCCGATGGGACTTCGCCCGGTCGGGGAGACACCACCGATTGTGTGGTGAACTGCAACAACCAGCACAGCGTTTACGGCTTCCACGCCGGCGGGGCGCACGTGCTGTTCTGCGACGGGTCGGTACGGTTCGTGGGCGAGAATCTCGACGGTCGGACGTTCGCCCTCTTGGTCACTCGCGACGACGGCGAAGCGCTCGGCACGAACGATTACTGAAGGCCGGTGCGATCGGGAACAGATCGCCCGCCTTCTTCGAGGTGCGTCCGAAAGTGCGTTCTTCAGACCGGGCGCGTGTCCGGGGTGGAGCCCGGCGAGAGTAAGGGGGACTCGCCGCGAACCGCCCGGAACCGGTCCAGAGCGGACCGCAGTGTGGTCATGTCGACCGGCTTCACCAGGTGGAAGTGGAACCCGGCCAGCGCGGTCGCGGTGCGGTCTTCCCAGTCCCCCAGAGCGGTCGTTGCCACGAGCAGGAACATGCGGCGCCCCGCCAGCGCACGGGCACGAGCTGCGACCTCCAGGCCGTTCACCTCGGGCATGCTCAGATCGAGGAGCAGGACGTCCGGCACTTCTTCCGCGAGCGCTTTGAGTGCGGCGACCCCACCGTAGCAGATGCGTGTCTCGCACCCCAAAACCTCGGTGAGCGCCGCCAGTGCGTCGGCCGCGTCCACGTTATCGTCTACCACCATGACCCGGAGCGGGTGGTGCGGATCGTCTTCGAGCGCGCCAGATACGAAGGGTCCGTGAGCGTGCGCCGGCCACAATGCGCCGGTCGCCACCTGAAACACGGACCGGGCCGGATCGCGCAGCGCGATACGGTCCGATTCGGACGGCTGATCGTCTGGGGGCAGCATAGACGGACCCAGTTCCGTGCGGGCGACACACTTCCGTGCAATCTGATTGTAAGCGATTCGCGGGCCACAACGGAACGTTTTTGTACCCGCAGAGTCCGAGATCTCGAACTCGGACATTACTTAATCGGACTAATACCAGAGATGAGAATGTTCTGAATGGGGCAGGATTCGTCGCACATTTGCAGAAGGGAACCACAATTCATGTCATGGCGTAAAAGTGCGACGGTGCGCGAATTGCAGACGGGTTGGCCTCCAGTGTAATCCCGATTCCGATGGAGCGAAAGCCCAATGACCATCTCTCCGGACCCAACAGTGTTACTGGTGGACGATTCGTCGTCGGTCCGTGCCGCCCTGGGCGCGATGCTCACCCACCACGGCTACGTTCCGCGCCCGGCCCGTAACGGCGCACACGGAGTCGAGGTGTACCGGGCAACTGTGGGAGTAGTCGCTGCCATCTTGGACGTCCAAATGCCAGTTATGGACGGCCCGGCGACCTTTGACGCGCTCCGGGCACTCGATCCGAACTTGCCGTGCGTGTTCGTGAGCGGCGATACCGCGCCGTACACCGAGGCCGAACTACTGGCGCGCGGAGCATTTGCCGTATTGGGTAAGCCGGTCGATCTGGACCGACTCGGCATAATTTTGGCCGCGATCGCCCCGCGCGCCGTCCCTCCCGACACGGGCGCGTGAGGGCACGTTCCCACTTTTCTCAATTTTGATCCGAGCGCGCACCGGTTCGGGGACAATAGAACGCGAGTTGTGATGGCGCGGGTCCGCCGGTATCCTGCCGGAGGTCCCGCTCGACGTTCCGCTCGGAGGAGTTTCACAATGTTGACGTGCCTAACCCTCTCCCTGGTTCTTGCCGCCCCCGTACCGGCCGGCGAGACGCCCGCCCCGCTCGGCCCGGTCCCGCGCTTGCTCAGCGTGAAGCCGGACGCCGACGGCAAGATCACCGTACCCGTGGCCCGCGCCGAAAAGCAGCAGGGCGGGGTGGTCGTGATCGGAATCAACGGGAACCCGAACGGGGGACAGGCTCAACTCGAAATTCAGCAAGATGTGGCCAAGTCGGTCCCGCTGACCGAGGTGAAGGAACTGAAGGTGTACACCGCCGACGGGAAAGAAGTGACCGTGGCCGACGCGATGAAGAAGCTCGCGAAGGGCGGAACCGTGGTCGTTTCGGCCGACGGGAAGAAGATCGATTCGCGGCACCTCAAGTTGTTCCGGGACGACGTGCTCGTGTTCGTGTCCCCGGAGCTGGCCGGCCCCGGACCGAACGCGATGCCGGGCGGGAACTTCGCGGTTCCCAATCTCCAGTTCCAGATCGTGCCCGCGCTACCGGTCGTGCCCGCGGCCCCCGCCGTTCCGCCCGCGCCCGCGAAGTAAACGTCACACGAACGCGAACGGCCCGGGGAGTTGATCCCCGGCCCGCGTCATTTCTGGGTAAGTGTTTCTCAGCGCACCGAAGAAGTGCCCACCATCTACCGGGTCGTTTCGCCACGAACGGGCCGCGCGAACACGGCGGTGAACCGTGTGCGCCTCATTTCGGGACCGTCGTAGCGGGTTGAAAAGGCCGCGACCGCGCGGCAAGCAACCCTTTGTATCGATCAGCGCACAAAAGAACAAATTAATAGTGACGCTCGTATTCTTCACCGGAGCCATTCGATGGGAATCGGCAGCGCGAGCAACTCTCGACGCGACAGCGGCCGGCGCGCGGTCGCGTAGACGTTCGCGCCGTAGAACCGCACGGCTTCCGCATCGGGGGAGGTGTGGCCCCAAATCTGGCGCTTGTGAATCACGTCTCGAATGCGTGACGGAGGTGTAGGGCCGATCGGCGCCACGGTCACGAGTTCCCACTGCCCGTTGAGGAACAGGCACATCTGCGTCTTGTTCAGCACCACGCGACGCGGCGGTTCCGGCTCGCGGCGCTTGCGCGGAACGTATCGACTCGCGCGGAGCAAACCCGATTTCGGGCAGACGTACCACTGATAGCGGTAGTCACTCGTGCGCAGGGATTGGCCGTAATTGCGGTAGTGTGGTTGACCGCGGCACGGCTCGCCGTCGATCAGAATTACGTCCGCAACGACGTACTGGAATAGGTGCGTGATGATGTGCTTTTGAACGACGTTGCCGCGATCAACGAACTGGCAGATTTCCGAGTAGATTTTGTTCCACGGGCGCCCGACGTTCGTTTCGAGGAACCGGCGGAGCGGACCGAGGTGCTCGTTGAAAGATTTGGTCCCGTGTCCGTAACTGCTTTTGATGCCTTCGCGTTGGGGCGGGTCTTCGTACCTTTTTAGCTGCTTGCGGTAGCCCTTTCCGGGCCAACTCTCCGCGCGCCGGCGACCGAGGCGCGGGCGCTCGACCAACACTTTTCCCATGTCCGCCCGCATGACTCCTCCTTTTAGGGTCACACAAATGGACACCCATCACACTCCCGTGGTTCGGGCAATTCACGCTCGCTCCGTTTGGCGCCCGGCAGAAACGCGGGTCACGAAGCACGGCACGCGGCTCCGAAACCGCAACCCGAGCGACACCGCGGTGCGCGAATTGGTACCGTGGGGCGCCGCGGTCGTGTACCGGCCCTGCCGTACAACGCAAATATGTCACTTCCGCGGCCCGAGTCGCTCACCGAAAATATTGCGTAGAACTCCGCCCCCGGCGGGCACTACTCCTCTGACCCGACCGCGAGGCGCCCGTGACACCGCGATCCCTGTGTGCCGTACTGCGAACCCTCACCGATACCGGCCCGCCGGTGTCGAACGCGGAACTGCTGCGCCGGTTCCAAGCGAACGACGAACGGGCGTTCGCGGAACTGGTGAAGCGGTACGGGCGGCTGGTGTGGACCGTGTGCCGGAGCTTGACCCGCTCCGAGGCCGACGCCGACGACGCCTTCCAAGCCACGTTCCTCGTGCTGGTGGAAAACGCCAAGAAGGTCCGCGACGCGGGCAAACTCTCGGCCTGGCTGCACGGCGTGGCCTACAAGGTCTGCGCGAAGGCCCGGCGCTCGGCCGAACGACGGAGTTCGCGCGAGCGCGTCGTCGCGCCGCGGGAGGGCGCCGGTTCCGCCGTGCCGGATTCGGCGTGGGACCGGGCACTGGCGGCAGTCCACGAAGAGGTGGCCAAACTGCCCGAACCCCTCCGCGTCCCCTTCGTGCTCTGCTGTTTAGAGGGCACGGGCGTGACCGAAGCCGCCGAGCGCCTCGGCTGGAAGCTCGGCACGCTCTCGGGGCGGCTGACCCGCGCCAAGGACACCGTCCTCGCCCGGCTCGACAAACGGGGGCTGGCCCTCGGTGTCGTCGCGGCGGTCGGGGGCGCCACGGTGCCCGCGGAGGTCGCGGCGAAGGCCGAAGCACTGGCCCGGGTCGGGTTCACCGTTCCCGGTTCGATCCATCAACTATCTCAAGGAATAATCGGTATGAGCACGACGTCTGCAAAAATTCTGGTCGCCGCCGTCGTGGTGGCGTGCGGCCTGGGGTTGGGCGCCGGCAACGGTTGGGTGGGGCGCGCTAAGGCGCAACCGCCGGGAGTCATCGAGGAGCAACAGCGCATGCTGGAGGAACTCCAGCAGAGAGAGGCGGTGTATCGGAAATATGGGGCCAACCAGCGGTTCGAGGCGGAGAAAAAAGCGGACCCGGACACCTTCAAGACGGCCAAGAACGAGTACACCCTCGTCACCGTATCCGAGCTGTCCCCGGCGAAGTTCCGCGCGCTGTTGGAAGAGCGCGAGAAAGGCGGGTGGGAATACTGCGGCACCACGCCGCTGAGCCAACCGGAACGGCTGGTGTGGGTCTTCCGCCGACCGGTGAAGCAAGCGACCGTGACTTTCAGTAGCCGGGACGTTCCGAATGTGACGAACTGGCCGGCGGACCCGGCCAAGCCCTACACGCCCTCGAAACCGGGTACGAAGGACGTGACGAACTGGCCGACGGCTCCGGTCAAACCCTTCCCGCCCTCCAATCAGGGGCTGAAGTCAGAGGACGCGAAGGCCATTGAAGCGGAACTCGCCCGACTGACAGCGAAACTGGCGGAGATCAAGAAAGCCGAATCCGCCAAGCCGCTCGAAGTCAAGTTCGACAAAGCGAGTTCGCCGCTCGATCCGGGTGTACTCGCGTCCGTTCTGGCGGACCTCGGCCAGAAGAAATTCGGTAGGGGTGGGAAGTTCAACGTCGCGAACGTCAACGGCGTCGTGACCGTCTTCGGGGATAAAGACGTGATCGATTGGGCCACCGGTGTCGTGAAGGCACTGGCCAAGTGACGCGAACCGACGGCGGCTCATCGGCGCCTTCTGTGCCAATGAGCCGTACCGCTTTTGGCGATCACTTCCTCTCAATTCGTGCCCGTTTGGTCCGTGCGATGACCGGCAGAAACGCGCGTGACGAAGCACGGTACGCGGCTCCGAAACCGTAACACGAGCGACAACGCGGTGTCGCTATCGGGCGCAACCGCGAACACGGTCGGCCCCCACGAACTCTGACCCACCCCGCGCACGCCGCACGCACGCACGTCCCGGATCAGCGCCGCGATATCGGACGAAGCGTACTCGCCCCCCTGGGCCGCGCTGAAAGGCTCGCCCGCCTTCCGGTTGAACTCGTGAACCGCGTCGCCGAACGTATCAATGTCCCCGCGTTGTGCCGCGGGCAGAATCGCGGTTTCGGCCAGTTGCCGGAGCGCCTCCGGATCACCGGGGACCGCGGTCGCGAACGCCTGGCGCTCGTTGGGTCCGTGCCAGTGTGCGGCCACTGTGGGCGTAAAAAGCACCACGCGCCATTCATCGGGTAGTGAAACGCGCGCGAGCAGTGGCGAAATGTCTTCCCCCGGCAATTTGCCGCGATCAATGAGTAACCCGCCCCGATCGAAGCCGTAGACGCCGATCGCGGAGCGCTCCCCGCGCCCGATTCGCGCTGCGAGTTCCGTTGAGGACACCTCTTCTTCCCCGCTTGCTGTTGCAATTGCCTTCGCGACAGCCAGGCCGAGTTGCGTCCCCACGCCGAGGCCGGTGTGTTCCGCCGGACAGCGCTCGACCAGCACCTGAAACGGCCGGCGGCGCTCTTCGGGCAGCGCGAGCATGAAGCGCATCGCAAAGATTTGTGCCCGGCTCGCGAGCGGCCCCTCGAACTGCCAGGAGTCCGCGGGCCGGACGGTCACAACCACGCCGGGGTGATCGATCATCAGCCCCGCGCCGCCAAAGGCCCGCGCACCGGCTTCTAACTCGCCCACAACTGGCACCCGAAACAGCCCGAAGTGCAACCGGCTCGGCGCGACCACGCGAATCATCGACCCGCCTCCACATCGCGCAACTTCGCTTCGAGCAAGTCCATTGCAGCGCGCTCATCCGGTCCGCCGGTCTTGCCCACAATTACGCGGAGTTTAGCAAATTCCGCAGCGACCTCCGCGAGCGGCAGGATGTGCAAGCGCGTCGCAAAGATCGCGGCTTCGACGACCGCGTGCTTCGCGCGGTTGAAGCCGAAAAAGTCGCGCGTGTGCCCCGCGTGAACCACCTCGGCTTCCAAACTCACGCGCTCGCCGGTCGCGTCCACCGACGTCACCACGAACTCGAAGTGCCGGCACGAATCGGCCAGCACAAACCCGCGCACGCGATCGGCCGGGCGCGTCGCGGGCACGATACCCACGGCCCCAATTGCGGCCTTCGCCAAGAGTAGCGCGTCATCGGTCACGTGGAGCACGCCCTCGCGGTGGCGGAGCAAGTTCTGGTACGTGTTGGACGTCGGGAACGGCCTCAGCGTGAACCGCGCGAAGTCCGCGGTCACGCGCGGCCCCATCGGGGCGAGGTGCGGCGCGCCGGTGCCGTCGAGCGTAGTTACGAGGCCTTCGAGGATCATAGTAATCCGGGCGAACGGCCGGTGTCAGCCGGCCGGTTGGAGAGTTTTTCACCGGCCGGCTGACACCGGCCGCTCGCCCGTTCCCTCCAGGCTCCGCAACAGTCCGGCGGCCTTGTGCAGCGTTTCTTCGTACTCGCGTGCGGGGTCACTATCGGCCACGATTCCCCCGCCCACGGGGAACTGCACCCACCCGCGGCCCGCGGTGAACGTCCGGATCAGGATATTCGTGTCCATCGCGCCGTCGAACCCGATCCAGCCGAGGCTGCCACAGTACGGCCCGCGTGCGGTCGGTTCCAGCTCCGCGATGATCTCCATTGCCCGCACTTTCGGCGCGCCCGTCACGCTCCCACCGGGAAACGTCGCTCGGAGCAAATCGAGCGGATCGAGACCCGCGCGGAGTTTCCCGCGAACTTCCGAAACGAGGTGGTGTACAAAACGGAACGTTTCCACTTCGCACACGCGCGGCACCTTCACCGACCCGAACTCACAAACCCGGCCGATGTCGTTGCGGAGCAGGTCCACGATCATCACGTTTTCGGCCCGGTCCTTCGGGCTGGAGGAGAGATCGCGGATCAGGGCCGCGTCCTCTTCGGGCGTCTTCCCGCGCGGGCGCGTGCCCTTGATCGGTCGCGTTTCGACTGCGCCGTCGGGGTGGACACGCAAGAAGCGTTCCGGCGACGCGCTGAGGATCTGGAACTCGCCGAGGTCGAAGTACCCCGCAAATGGCGCCGGGTTGAGAGCACGCAGCCGGCCGTAGAGTTCGAGCGGGTGCTCGCGGAGCGGCGCGAGTAACCGCTGCGACAGATTCACCTGGAAGCAATCGCCCGCGTGGACATATTCGACTGCGCGCCGGACTGCGGCTTCGTAACCGGCGCGGTCGAAGTTGCTCGTGACCCCGGGGAAACCGGGAAGCGGGTATTGCGGTTCGAGTAGGATGTCATTCGCCGGATTATCGCACCCCAAAAAGTCTGTGACAGCAGGCTGCGTGTGTTCGGATCGCAATAAGCGAAGTACCTCATGGAGCCGCTTCTCGCGTCGACGCTTTCGCGTACCCCGATCCGACTCGGGATAGCCGTGGGAGAGAAGCCACGCACGGTTCTGCTCATGGTCGAAGCTGATGACCCAATCGTAAATTCCGAGGGCCTCGTCCGGCGAGTCAATATCGCGATAACGACGCGACCCATCCAGTCGCGCCTCAAATGCCCCACCCAACTCGTACCCGAGCAGTGCAGCAATACCGCCTTGAAATGGCGGCAAATTCGGTACGGCTGCGACTTTCCACGCTGCGAGTTGGGACGACAGTTGCGTAAACCGCGGGAAGAGGGACCGTTTCGGGGCCTCCAACGCATAGGGTGGAAACAATTCGGCAGTGTCCCACCCCGGTGGATCGGCGCTCACATACGAATAGCGCCCGCGGTCGGCGTGCTTTTCGGCGGAGTCGAGGAACAGCAAGTGCGGGAGGTGCGATAGCTTGCGTGCGACGGCCCACGGGTCCGGGGGCGGAACGAGTTCGACCGCGAGTGGACCGCCCGGCGCTGTCGGCACGGGCACCGCGTCGAACTGGAGTGAGGGGCCGGGGTCCATACAGTGAAGTATACAGCGCGCGTCCGGTGGCACACTGCGAGCCAGTGATGACCTCCCATGCAGAAAAAGAACTTTGACAGGATTTAGGTGTTACGCAGTGCAGCGTTTTTGGTCCTTGCGCGAGCGGCTCGTTGGGCCTACGATCGTGTCATGAGCGTGCCCAAGGTGTTTCCGCGTGACTACATCGAGTTCTTGATCGCGACCCCGAAGGCGTGCTCGGGAACGGAGGCCGCGCGGGTGCAACCGGAACAACCGGACCCACCGGCCCACGACGCGTTTACCCGACTGCTGACCCGGTTGGAACCCGATCCCGACACCCTCTGGGCCGACGCGCAAGCCCAGGTCCGGCGGGACGACGGGGTTCTCGTCGTGGACGACTCGACCCTGGACAAGCCGTATGCCCGGTCCATCGAATTGGTCACCCGACACTGGTCCGGCAAGCACCGCGCGGTGGTCCAGGGGATCAACCTGGTGTCCCTGCTGTGGACCGATGGGGACCGACACATCCCGTGCGACTACCGCGTGTACGACAAGGCCGATGCTCGGACCAAGAACGATCACTTCGGGGACATGATTCGGACCGCCTACGCGCGGGGTTCGCCCCTCGGTGCGTGGTGTTCGACGGCTGGTATAGCAGCCTGGAGAACCTGAAGTTGATCCGCAACTGCGGGTGGACGTGGCTCACCCGGCTCAAGTCGAATCGGCTGGTGAACCTCGACCGTCGGGGCACGCGAGCCCTAGCGGACACGGCCATTGCAGCCACGGGCACGGAGGTGTGGTTGCCCGGGTTCGGGTTGGTGAAGGTATTCGGGATTGCCACCCCAAACGGTGGCACCGTGTACTGGGCCACCAACGACCTGGGGATGGGCGACCTGACGCGGTTGCAATTCGCCGACTTCTCCTGGGCCATCGAGCACTACCACCGGGGCATCAAGCAATGCACCGGCGTCGAGAGGTGTCAGTGCCGCACCGCCCGAGCCCAGCGGAACCACATCGGGCTCGCCCTGCGTGCCTTCCTGCGGTTCGAGGCCCATTGCTTCGCAACCGGTATCAGTTGGATTGAAGCCAAGACCGCAATCATCCGGGACGCCGTCCGAGCCTACCTCGCACGCCCCTGTATTGGCTTCCCAAGCCATCGCACTGCGTAACAACTGAGGATTAACAGGATCGACAGGATTCAAAAACAACCGTGCGTGGTCTTGATCCGGTTGATCCTGTTAATCCTGTCAAAAATGTTTCTTTGCATTTCACCGGCCGGCTTACACCGGCCGTTCGCCGACACATCAGGCGAATGCGCTCTCGACTGGCTCGGAGCCCGGACGCGCTTATACTTACGACGCCCACCACACCTCTCGGCGGGTCCGTCACATGAACGAAGACGCGCTCCGCGGCTTCACCGGCGCCGTCCGGCTGTTCCCCTCCCGAACCTCGTGCTGTTCCCGCACGTCGTGCAGGGGTTGCACATTTTCGAGCCGCGGTACCGGCAAATGGCCGCCGACGCGCTCGCGGGCGACGGACTGATTGCGATGGCGCTCCTGCGCCCGGATCAGGACGAACCGGCCGACTGGCCCCGATCGAACCGGTCGTGTGCATCGGCCAGATTGTGTGGTCCGAGAAGCTCGCGGACGGGAAGTACAACTTGCGCCTCCGCGGGGTGAGCCGCGCCCGCATCGTCGCGGAGCTGGACCACGAAGTGCTCTACCGCACGGCCCGCGTGGAACTCATACCCGAGACCGCCCCGGACGACCTCGCGCGACTCACACACCTCCGCCGCACCCTCGCGTCGGCCGTGCTCCCGCGGTTCGACGGGGACGCGCCCGCGAAGCGGCAACTCGAAGAACTCTTCGACGGCGACATGCCACTGGGCCAGGTCTGCGATGCTCGCGTTTCGCGCCGCTACCGGTCGAACTGAAAAATCGCTCCTCGCGGAACCGCACGCGGACCGGCGCGCGACGGCGATCGCGGACGCGCTGCGCGTCTCGGCCGCCCGCGCCGACCGCCCGTTCCCCCGCCGTTTAGTGCGAATTAGTACCCGGGGTTTCGTGTTTCGTATAACTCACCCCACGGTCATTGGCTGAAGGCCGACAACTAGCACTCTCCCAGGAGAACTCACAATGGCACGCACCGTCACGTTCAAGGGCGACCCGATCGAACTGGCAGGTAACGAACTGAAGCCCGGCGACACCGCACCGAACTACACCGGGCTACAAGGGCTCAAAACCCTCGTCACACTCGCGGACACCCCGGCCAAGGCCCGGCTGTTCAGCGTGGTGCCGTCGCTCGATACCGGCGTGTGCAGCATGCAGACCAAGAAGTTCGACGAGGGCATCAAGGCGCTCGGCGACGGGGTCGCGTGCTACACGGTGAGCCTCGACCTCCCGTTCGCGCAAGGCCGGTTCTGCACGGCCGGGCGTTTCGACGATGAAGACCGTGTCGGACGTTCACGACCACTCGTTCGGCAAGAACTGGGGCGTTCTGATCGAGAAGGGTCTGCCGCTGAAATTGCTCACGCGGGCCGTGTTCGTCGTCGATGGGGCCGGGAAGGTGACCTACGCCGAGTACGTCCCCGAAGTGACCAACCACCCGAACTACGACGCCGCTCTCGCAGCACTGAAAGCTGCCGCGAAGTAACGCGCTGACGAAATCAGAGCGTCCGCGGGCGAGAAGACCTCTTCTCGCCCGCGGACGCTTTGTTCGCACATATCCTTTTTACAATTCAACATTCCGCTCCCCATCTTGCCCATTCCCACCGGAAGATGGCGAAGCACGGCCGAATGTGCAGGCTCTACCGCTTGTAGCGACTGCTACTGGCTGTCCCGGTTGCGCAGCGACTTAAAACGGTTTGTGCGGCGATTGGCACGAATTACTCTGATGTAGACGCACGCCCACGCCCGGGGCGCCGAGAACACGCACCACCTGGAGATCGCACCATGAACCTGACCCGATGCGCGGGGCTCGCCCTGGCCCTCGGCTCCGCCCCGCGGTGCCGACCCGCGCCACCGCCGCCTGGGACAACGTGTTTCAAGTGTGCTGTAACGACTGCACAACAAGCCGCGGGCCAGCTACTACGCCGCCCCGGAAGCGTGCCCCCAACCGTGCCCGCAGCCGGAAATGCGGGTCAGCTACGTGCAGCGGAGCTACTACCAGCCGGTCACCGAGTACGTCCGCAAGAGCTACTACGAGCCGGTGACGAAGAAGGTGACGAGCTACTACTACGAGCCGGTCACCGAGTACAAGTACAGCACCTACTACGACCCCTGCACCGGGTGCCGCAGAAGGTCTGCACCCCGACGACGGCGTACAAACTGCGCAGCCAGTGCAACTCGGTGACGAGCTACGTCGAGCGGTGCGATGGTGCCCGTGACCTCGCTGAGCAGGTCAACTACCAGCAGCCGGTGGTGAGCTACTACTACCCGCCGGCCCCGACCGGCACGAGCTACTACTATCCGCTGCCGCCGATGGGCGCGCCGAGCGGCCCGACCGTCGAGCAGTTCCGCGAGAACGCGCCGGGCGTGATGCCCAAGAGCGGCTCCGACAACCTGCCCCGACGAAGCTGCCGACCGGCGACCCGGACAACCCTAACATGTCGAACCCGCGCCCGAGCACCGCGAAGGTGCGCCCGGAGCGCACGGTCAGCCGCAGCAGCGTCGTGTCGGTGCGGGGAAATCGTCCTGAACGATCAGATCACCCCGGGCCGGGGCGAAGATCGTGTTCATGAACGCGGACAAGCCGGGCCAGAAGCAGTACACGACCGCCAACGCCTTCGGCGAGTTCGACCTGCGCCTGCCGGCCGGGGACTGGTACCTGTACGTCGGCGAGGGCGCCCAGGCGACGTACCACAAGAAGATCAGCGTCGGCGACCGCGACACCGTCGATTACAAAGTCGTGAGCCGCTAACCGAACGATTGACCGCGAACCCTGCCCGCGAGGGCGGCGGGTAAATGACCAAACCCCTGGGACCGCGGGCATCTTGCCCGCTCTTTATTGCATAAAGCAGAAGAGCGGGCAAGATGCCCGCGGTCCCAGGGTTTTACCTCCCCCTCGCGGGCGGGTTCACCTAACCGAATACCGCGCTCAATCGCAGGTGCTGTTCCAGGTCCAGCGATTCGCTCCGCACGGTACCGTCAATTCCCAGCTCGGCGAGCTTCGCGTCCACGTCCTTCTTGTCGCGCGCCCCGGACGGCCAGCCGATGAGCGCCTGGCGCAAGTTCTTCCGCCGGTGAACGTACAGGTCGCGCAGGAACACGCGGAACTTCTTCACGTCACCGACTTTCGCCCGCTTCTCGGCGTTGGGCTTGATGAGCACGATCGCGGAATCGACTTTGGGGCGCGGGTGGAAGTTCTTGGGGAGCACCTTCCGCACGGTCTCCACGTCCGCGACGCTCTGCACGAGAACCGAGAGCGCGTTGTAGTCTTTGGTGTTCGGCACCGCGCGCATGCGCTCCGCGATCTCCCACTGCACCATCACCACCATGCGCTCGATGTCGGTCCGGGTAATCAGCAAGTTGCTGATGAGCGGCGTGGCGATCACATACGGCAGGTTCGCGACGAGCTTCTTGCGCGTGCAGTTCGCGCCCGCCACCGCTTCGTCCCAGGCGACGAGCATGTCGGGGTTCAGTTCGTTCTTCTTCGCGAGCGCGTCGCCGAAAACGAACTTCACGTTCTGGCGCGCGCCGACGACCTCCTTCGCGACCGGCTGGAGCGCGCGGTCGATTTCCACCGTGACGACCACGCCCGCTTCGTCCGCGAGTCGCGCGGTGAGCGAGCCGGTACCGGTGCCGACCTCCAGGACCGCGTCGCTCCGATCGAGTTCCGCGGTGCGGACGATCAGATCGAGCAAGTTCAAGTCGATGAGGAAGTTCTGGCCGAGCTTGCTCTTGGCTTCCAACCCATAGGCTTCAAAGAGCCCGTGCAGGTACGAGAGCGTTTGACGCGGGGAGGGATCGGAAGATTGCAGGGGGTCTGACATACAACTCCGGGCGAACGGTCGCGGAACGAAGAGTTTTTGACAGGATTCACAAGATGAACAGGATTAATTCAAAACGCCGTCGTTTGTTTTAATCCGGTTCAGCCTGTCAAAACGCTCGACCTCAGCGCGCGGTTCGCCTAAATAGTGATACTGGTTCGCTTGAACAACTTTTGTACGTGTTTTGCGAGCAGATCGAACTCCAAGTTCACGGCATCGCCCGCTTTCTTGAACCCGAGCGTGGTGTGTGCCCACGTGTGCGGGATCAGCATGATGCTGAACCGGTCGGGCTGAACGTCCACGAGCGTGAGGCTCACGCCGTCCACGGCGATCGAACCCTTCGCGACGAGCAGATCCTCGAATTCCGGCGGGAACCCGAACCAGACCGTCAGCCACTCGCCGGTCACCACTTCTTCCAGCACGTGCCCGACGCAATCGACGTGGCCGCTCACGAAGTGCCCGCCGAGCATATCGCCCACGCGGAGCGCGCGCTCCAGGTTCACCCGGTCCCCGACCGCGAGCCGGCCGAGGGTCGTTTTCACCAGCGTTTCCGGCCCGACTTCAAAGTCGAACGTGTCGCCATCGCGCGCGACGACCGTGAGGCACGCCCCGCACACCGAGACGCTTTCGCCCAGTTGCAGCGCGGGCGCGAGGCCGGGTTCGGCGATGCGCAACCGGCGCCCGCCCTGCCCGTCTACAACTCCACGAACTTCTCCCAGTGCCTGCACGAGACCGGTGAACATAGAGAATCTGCGTAAGATTACGGCTTTAGCGCGGTTGGACGCACGCACGCGCCACAACGAACCGATACAAAATACGGAGTCATTCTAGCAGAGGATTTGCTGATGGGGATGTTGGACCACTGGCAACCGGTCCTGATGAGCCGTCGTTTGCGCCACAAGCCCGTGGGCGTGCTGGTGGCCGGTGCTCCCGTGGCGCTGTTCCGCACCTCGGACGGACGGGCCGCGGCGCTCTCCGACGTGTGCCCGCACCGGCGCCTGAAACTCAGCGCCGGGGACGTGGTCGGTGACCGGCTCCGGTGCAAGTACCACGGGTGGACATTCGACGCCTGCGGAAACGGCGAGAGCCCCGCCACGCCGAAAATGACGACCTGCATGACGAGCTTCGACGTGCGCGAAGAGCACGGGCTGGTCTGGCTGAAGTCGCGTGACAGTTCTCCAGAGTTCCCGGTAGTCGACCCGCAAGGGTATTTTCCGATCTGCACGCTCGAACATACAGTTCCGGCCCCGCTGGAACTCTCAGTCGATAACTTCAACGAAATCGAGCACAGCGGCACCGTTCACGACACCTTCGGCTACGACCTCGACCGCCTGCACGAGGTGAAAGTCGAGTTCGAGTCGACCGACGACACCGTCCGCGTGACGAACGCCGGCCCCACGAAGCGCCTCAACCGTATTTTCGCCTGGCTGCTCGGGGTGCGCGCCGGCGACATCTTCCACGACCACTGGACCACCCGGTTCTCGCCGATGTATTCCGTGTTCGACCACTGGTGGACCAGCCCGGACGGGGCGCGCGAATCGATGGTCCGCTGGCGCCTCTACATCTTCTTCGTTCCGCAGGACGACAAGACGACGCGCGTGTTCTCGATCACGTTCGCGAAGTCGCGCTACCCCGGCCCGGCCGGTGCGCTGCGGTTGGCGCGCGGGTTCATGCGCCGCGAAATCGATCGCGAGATCCGCGCGGACGTGACGATGCTCCATCACATGGCTGATTTCGGCACCGGGATCGAGGGGCTGAAGTTGAGCCGCTTCGACAAGGTACTCGGGTTGACCCGCGAGCGCATCGCCCGTATTTACCGCGGGGTTAAAGGGATTTCTGAACTGCGCTAACGATTCACGAACAAAACTCGGGTGCCACTTGCTCACCCGAGGTAATCAAAGCGCGCTCCCAGAATCGCGTGATTCGCAGATCGGTTTCGTAATCCGCTCATCGAACTTTTAACGGCGGCAGTATGATCTTCGCGATGATTCTCTGGGTCAGCGCATTCGTCCTGGGGCCATTCCCCCAAGCCGCTGCCCCGCCGTGGGTCGGACTGTCGTCGGATCAGATCGAGAAAATGTTGGGGGAACAAGCCACGGCATCAATGGCCACCGGCGGGACTGAGAACTTGCAAGTGATGCGGTACTATGTGAACGCGCGGTTGGTCGTGTGGTACGGCGGCCCGGACGGAGTCGCCGTCGCAGTTCATCGGGCCAAAGAGCGGCGCCGCTGAGAAGCAGAACACCGAGTTCTGCAGTTCACGAAAAACGGGAGGCTTTCGCCTCCCGTTCGCGTTGATCCCGTTCTCCGATCGCATCAATCATCGAAGCGGTACTTGCCGTGACAGTTGGTGCAAGCCGCTTCGAGAAGCGTCAGCTTGCTGCGCAGCATTTTGAAGTCCGGGGTCTTCTTCGTCGCCTCGGCCACGATCTCCTTGCTCAGATCGACCGACTGCTTGCTGATGGCCTTCCACTCCTTCTCGCTCTCCGGCTTGGTCCGGGCCTTCTCGTTCGGGTTGTGGAGCACGTACTCGTTAATCACCGCGGACCGCACCGCCAGAATTTCGACGGCGGCCGGGTCGAGCTTCACCGTGCTCCCCTTCGCGGTCCAGTCCTTCAGATCCTTCTCGATGTTCAGGCCGCTCGGCAGTTTGAGCACCTGCGTGTTGGTGAACAGCTTCATCGTGGTGGGCATGTACGTCACGTCCTTGTCCTTGGCCGCCTCGAACGCGGGGAGCTTGGGCAGGTCGCCGCCGGCCTTCCCGGTCCCGGGCTTGATCGCGAGCTTCTTGGCCAGTTCCGCCGCGTCCTTGTACTTCTTCGCGTGGATCGCCTCACCGACCTTGATGACGTCGGCCTTCAGGGTCGCGTCCCCGAGGACATCGGCGTAGGCGGCGAGGATCAGTGTGATGCCGACGGCCGGCTTCGCGGACCGGGCCGACGGCTCGTCCGACTTGGCGAGTTCGTCGAGCCGGGTTTGGAGGAACTTGAGGTCGGCGTCCGCGGCCTTCTTGTACGAATCCTTCGGCAGATCCGGGGTACCGGCCGGCGCCGGCCCGCTGACGAGGCACAGGCCCGCAGCAGCGACCACGGCGCAGCCGACGAGGGTGCGGAGAGAATTGGTCACGAACGTGTCTCCTTTTGGGATGCGAACGGACGACCAAGGTGGGTAGAAACGGGACCGCGGCGGGTGCCGGCGGTCACGCCCGAGTATTATGGCACCGGTGCCACCAAGAGGGGAGTCCCGCCAGCAGAAAAGCCGCAAATCACGGGCGCCGATCGGCCCGATCGAACAGTTCGCGGAGCGAGAGGGCGAAACCGGGCAGGATCGTTTCCCCGTCGAGCGTGCCGTCAACCGGAACGGGCTCCACGGTATTCGGTCCACTGAACACGTTCGCCGACCGCGACTCGGGTTCGATCTCCCAAACGCGCTTCACACCGGCCCTAAAGTATTCGTCGCGCTTGCGGGCCATCTCCCGGACCGTATTCGATGCGCTGAGCACCTCAATGACCAAATCGGGAACGATTGCGGGAACTTTGTCGTCGCGCGGTGGCGGCTTTCCGCCCGGCAAACTCGCCCACGCGATGAACGCCACGTCCGGCGCGCGCCCGATGCCGGGAAGAACTTTCATCACGCCGTCCGGTCCAGAGCACATGCCGAGGTCGTTGGTCCGAAGGTAGGCGTAGAGTTCGCCCGCAACAATCATGGCGAGCCACGATTCGTGGAACCCCATCGCCTTCTCCACCAGCGTGTTATCGACCCACTCGCACGTCGGGCCGCGCCGTTCCTCGTTCACACGAATCAAGTCATCGAACGTCGCCCGGCCCGGTGACGGCTCCAGGCGCACGCGATCGGCGGGGATGTCACCGAGTTGCTGTAAGAGGTCAGCGACCGTCCAGCGCGATACGATCGGGGCCGGACGCGGGGGATTGGATAAAGTGGTTGCGGTCGCCATTCGGGTGCCTCCTCGTTGAATTATCAGTCCCGAACCCGCATCACGCAACCGCGGTTACGCTTTCCCCAGTACCAAGTCCACGACCCAGCACCCGCGCATGTGTGCGCCCGGCGCGCGACAGTGGTTGAGGATGTCGTCCACATCGCACCCGGCGTCCTGCAAGGCATCCGCCAGAATCGGCATCAGTGAGTAATCCCGAGTCGCGTAGATTGTTCGCGCGAGGCACATCGCGTTGAAGGTGCGCCAGTTCGGGTCGAAATCGATCCACCCGAACGGATCGCCCGCAATCTCGTCCAGTACGTCTGTGAACCGACCGTCGTGCTCCTCGCGCTTCTGCGCGGCGTCCGCACCGTCACCCGGGGCGAGCGCGAGAAGAACGTTTTGAAAGGTCGGGTGTCGAGCGTTTTTGCCCTCCGGCCAGTGCGCGAGATAAATCAGCGCGTTCTCCGCTGCACGTTCTTCGGGGGACGGAGAAGGACGAGGCGAGTTCGGGCGCGGGTACCAGGTGTCCCAAATGGACCAGTGTTCGAGCCAACTGTAACCTTCCCAGACCTCGGGGATGCCCTTGCACGGTGCCCCCGGCGAAGGGCCATCAACGATGATTTCGGTCTGCTCGAACGCTTCCCGGTGCCACGGCTCCGGGCACAGCGCCAGAACTTTCCGAACGCACGCGATTGCAAACAGCCGCCACTTCCGGTCCGAAATGTCCGTTTCGACCGCGAGCAGTTCGGAACAGCTTGTTGCGGCCCGCCACGCCTGTTCCGCGTGCCACAATTTTGCAGATCGCGACTGGCGCCGGCGATCGGATCGCTTGGCCATACTCACCCCCGGCCTTTACTGTGGCAAACGGGGCGCGGAGTTATGATCTTCCGAGCACAAGATCAACCACCCAGCACCCCCGAACATGGAGGCTCTCACCGTGGCAGTGGTTCAGGATGTCCGCGTTGCTGCACCCGGCGTCCTGAAGCGCGTCCGCCAGAATGGGCAGCGCGCTAAACTCGCGCGACTCGTACATCTGCTGTGCGAGCAGAGTGGCCGTTTCCGTGCGCCACCGCTTGTCGAACTTCACCCTCTTGAACGGGTTGCCCGAAATGTCGCGGAAGATACGGGCCTTGATGAGTTGATAGGCGCGGTACGTTACGCCCTGATCGTCGGCCCGGGGTGAGAAACCGAAGTCGTTGCCACAAAAGCCGTTCACACAGTCACCCATTTGGACGGAGTTCGCCCAGAGTAGATAACTCGCAGGCGTGCCGCCAATGATTGAACGAGCCTCATCGAAGAGCGCTTCCAGTTGATTCTTGTGCGCGCGTCCGTCGACGAATTGCTCCGCGAGTTCCGCGGCGTGTCGAACCAACGGATTGGTGATACGGTCCCAGTTGTGCCGGCACCATGCGACCATGAAGAGTCTCAGTTTACGCGCCGACATCTTTTTCGCTGCATAACCCGCCAATTGGCGCGCGTCCGCCGATCCGAACCACTCCTCTTCGGTCATTGTCCGTTCCCCATCGGCTAACCGGCCGCGCCGACCTGTTGTAAAGTAATTTCATGACGAACGCGAACGCCGAACTCCCCCCGCCGCCCGTCCAGTACCGCGAGCCGGTGTCCATTGGGACAATCAAACTCGCCTCGCGGTTCAACCTCGCGCCGCTCGCGGGGTACACCAATCTCCCGTTTCGCCTGTCCGTTCGCGAACTCGGCGGGGTCGGGCTCTGCACCACGGACCTCATCAACGCCCGCGCGATCGTCGACGGCATTCAGAAGACGATGATTCTGCTCGCCACGGACCCGGCCGAGCGCCCGCTGTTCGTGCAGATATTCGGCTCGAAAGCCCACGAGATGGCCGGCGCCGCGAAGTGGCTCGTCGAGCGCAAACTCGCCGACGGCATCGACATTAACATGGGCTGCCCCGTGCGGAAGGTGGTGAAGACCGGCGGCGGGTCGTCCATGATGTGCGACACCACCGGCGCGACCGTCGATCTCGTCCGGCAGGTGGTCGAGGCCGTGCCGGTTCCGGTGAGTGTGAAAATGCGCCTGGGCTGGGACGACGACAACCTGAGCGCCCCGTACTTCGCGCGCGAGTTCGAGAAGGTCGGCGTCGCGGCGCTCACCATCCACGGTCGGACGCGCGAGCAGGGGTTCTCCGGGGGCGTGAATCACGAGGGCATCCGGCGCGTCGTGGAAGCGGTCGAGCGCATCCCGGTGTTCGGCAACGGCGACGTGCGCTCGGTGTGGGACGCGGCCCGGATGATTGCCGATACCGGCTGCCACGGCATCGCGATGGGGCGCGGCGCGCTCGCGAACCCGTGGATATTCCGCCAGTTCGATTCGTGGGTGCGCACGGGCGATCCCGGCCCGCGCGGAACTTATGCGGAGCGCCTCGCGTTCATGCGGCTCCACCTGCGGCGATTGGTCGAGTGGAAGGGGAGCGAGAAGAACGGCTGCGTCCACTTCCGCAAGGTCGCGACGTGGTACACGAAGGCGCTCCGGTTCCCGAAGCGCGTTCAACAACAACTCGTGATGCTCTCGGGTTTGGACGAATTCGAGGCGATCATCGCGCCGTTCGCGTCCGGTTCAGCGCCCGAAGGGTGGAGCGAGTACGACTCCCAGCAAGCACACATCGCGGTCCCCGCCGGACCGATCGCACACTGGTAGGTACCCACGCCAAGTCGGGTGCAAGTGACCCACCGCCCTTGCGGGCGGGGTTCACCAAGCGGTCGATCACGCGAAGAGAGCGATCAGGTCGGTCACGCTCGTCAGTTTCTCCAAGTCCCAGCAGCGCGCGAGGATCTCATCCGCCTTGGCTTTGCCGTACTTCGGTTCCGCGACGCGGCGGAACTTCGTTTCGACTTCCGCGTCCGTCATCGGGTTCCCGGCGTGGCCGCGCGGGAACTCGACTTCCTTCACCAGCGTGCGGCCGTCGGTCAGCGTCACCGTGATGCGGTTCGGGATGCCGGTCGGGTACCGCGGGTCGAGCGTCCCGTCGTGGCGGATCTTCACCTTCCCCGTGAACGCGACCAGCTTCGGGTTCGTGAAGTGGTCGTCGTCGAACGTTTCCAGGTACACGTCGCCGTCGTGAAGGGCCGCGGCAGTACAGTACGGCAGACTGTGGTCGGCCGTCTCGCGGGTCTTCGGCGCCCACGCTTCCGGGTATTTGCCGATGATGTTGTAACTCGCCTCGAACGTCGCGATGTCGATGCTCGCGACCTGCGACACATCGCCCTTCAGTTCCGCGCGGATCTGGAGCGCGGCGTCGATGGCGCTCTGGGAGTGGTACTCGGCCGGCCAGAACTTGATGTACGTCTTGTTAATCATGAACCCGTCGGCGTTGCCCGGTTCACTGCCGAAGGGCGCCGGGGTGAAGACCTCGCGCGCCACCAGCTTGAAGAACCCGAGGTCGCCCTCGAAAATCGGGGCGGGACCGGTCATCCCATCAGCCGCGAGGGTGGCCGCGAACACGCCGTTGCGGGCCGCGTTCGCGAACGCGCAGCCCTTCCACATGCTCAACTCGCCCGACCGCGTTTGGCGCAGCGCGACGTTGCACACCCCCGCCAGCCCGACGGTGTGCGTGAGCTTCGTCACATCGAGCTTCATCAGCTTCGCGGCGGCCACGGCCGAAGAAATCGCGCCGTAGGTGACGTGGTCGATGCCGTGCTTGCGGAGGCTGGCCGCGTCGCAGAACCGGCACTGGATCTCGTAAGCGAGTACGGCCGCGGTGATGAGATCCTTACCGCCGGCGCCGACCGATTCGCCCACCGCGAGTACGGCAGCGAGGTTATCGCTGGGGTGCGCGGGTTCTTTGCTCAGGTAGGTGTCATTGAAGTCGAGGTACCGAATGAGCAGCCCGTTCACGAACGTGGCCCACTCGACGCTCGATTTGCCCCCCGCGAGGATCGACGCCCCGGGGTTGCTCGACACGCGGGCCGCGCACTTCTTCGCGATCGCGTAGGCGTCCGACGGCATCGCACCGATGGCGGTGGCGAAGGAGTCGATGAACCGCCGCTTCACCTCGTGAACGGCTTCCTTCGTGAGCTTGTCGAACGTGAGGTCGTGTGCGTAACCGGCCAGCCGTGCGGCGAGCGTTTGAGGGGGCATCGCGAACATCCCTATCGAGGTAACGAATCGTTGGGATGTTGTACGGAAGCGAAACGACGGCGTGCGGCGCGTTCCCGGCGCCGTTAAGCCGCGACTCGGACCTGCGAACCGGCACCCGCGCGAAGGAACTCGCGGTACCACGTGAGCGTTTCGGTCACGGCCTCGCAGAACGACCGCGCCGGCGCCCATCCGAGCGGGTTCGCGGGGGGAGCGGATTCGGTCCACCCAGGGGCCGCCCCTGCAAACTCCGCGCGAAACGCGACCGCAATCTGCCGGTCGCTCATCTGCCAGCCGCTTCGGAACGGGTAGTCTCCGGGTCCGTGCTTCGCAACGTCTTCGGCCACGCGCAGGCACGCACGGGCCGCGTCTCGCACGAACACGAGGTCGTTCGCCGGGCCGTCGGGGGGAAGCGTAAAGCCTCCTGAGATAAGACCGAGCGCGGCCGCGGGCACCGTGCGGAACAACTTTCGGTCGCCGGGGCCGAACACCGCTCCGAACCGCGCGACGCTCAGCCCGTCTGCGTGTGTTTCTGCCGTGCGCGCGAGCGCAATTTGCTGCAGCGGGCGCGCGGTCACGACCGGGACGCGGCGCGAATACAGATTCGCGGCCTGGAGAACCGCGGGGGTACTTCGGTCTTCACCAAACGGGTCAGATGAGCAGAGATGAAAGACGGCGGAGACTTCGTGAACGGCCATCGCGGAGTGTAGCCGGAACACGTTATCCGCACGTCCGCGGATAAAATGCACGCGCCCGCCCGGCCCCGAACCGAAGATGTCACTCTCGGCGCGTTCGTGGACCAACCCCACGACTTCCGCACCCGCGGCAAGCAATTCGCGCGCGACTGCGCCGCCCAGGAACCCGGTATACCCGGTCACGAGCACCCGTCGTCCACGCCACGAAGATGTTTCTACAGCCATGAGGTCGCCTCCGTGCGCTCGCGTCTGTGGGCTCTTCCCAGGCTAACGCGGGGTCGCATGGTGGGTCAAGTGGAAGGCACGGTACGTTCGCTCGCGCTTACACCGGATACCAGATCGGTCATGCTTTCCTGGCAAGGGTGACGTCAGACGATGAGGACGGGTCCGGAACAGTTACTGCTTTGGGTTGTGTTAACGCTGTGGAAATTCTTGAATTGTCTGCGAATTCCGATCCGTCGCACTAACTTCTTAAACCGGGATCGCGCGTTCAAATCGGGCCCGCATACCGCCGGGGGTAAAATCCCGGCGGTTGTTCGTTTCAGATACACGTCTGCTCAGCGACAAAACAACCCGGTGCGTGATTTCCCGTGGAAGATCGGAGTACGCGAAACCGGACCGACGGGTGCGACGGCGCCCGTCGTTTCCGGGTAGACCATCGTGAACGCCCCGCTCTGGCGCGTCACCCCATCGGTCCCACCGAGCAACCAGTGACCGGTGTCGTAGGGGTAGAGCCCGTACACCCCGACCACCAAGCCGCCACTCTTGTAGAAGGGAATCGCCGGACCGGGCGGCGTGCCCGGGGGTACGAACACGTTCGGCGCGGGTGAGCCGATCGCCGGAGCCACGAGGGTCGGGTGAACCGCGACCGGCGGGGGCGGCGGAGGTGGGGTCGAGGGCTGTTGGGGCGGCGGTTGGGCGCCGGCCGAAAGGCCGAGCGCCGCGACCAGACCGGCCGCGATCACGAATCGCTTCATTGGTGCGTCCTCACGGGTGAAGCAGACCCTTCCAGTCTGCGCGCGACTCGCCCCGCGAGCACACTCGATATCTACCCGCGCGCTCGATCCAAGAGAGCGCGCGCTGCGCGAGTCCGCACCACCGGCACAATCGCGCTCTCAGCGCGCCATCGTTTTCTCATGAGTTTTGCCACGGGCGCGACACGGCACCGATGACAGGCAGGCACTTGGTTCCACACGTTTCGCATTGAGCAACGAACGGGGCGAGTAAACGACTCGTGTGGGCCGCTTCACTATCAAGAAACGCCGCGGGGTACCCCGCGAGAACCTCGGCCCGGAACCGGAGCCACGCCTCCAGTTCTTCCGCAAACGTTTCCGAAAGGCGCCCGCTCACGCGGAGCGCGTGCGCCCCGAAGACGAGCACGCGCCCGTTCGATTCGAGGCGCACGTTCCCCTCGGGATCGGTCGCTAACACGCCCCCCACGGCCACGCCCCCGAGCGCGACCAATACGGGACCGAGTTCGGCTTCCGCGTCCGGGTCCGTTTCGCACACGAGCATGAGACCGGGTTCGTGAGCGAGTAACTTGCCGGTAGTCGTTGGCGACGCGGTAACGGCGTCGAACACCGTCCGGGCCTTGCCGACACGTTCCCACGGGCGCTTCGCGCGGTTCACCCACATGCCGTACATCATTGCGACGTAGTTCGGCGAAATCTGAACGGTGGTCGCTACGTGCGGGGCGACGTCACACAGGTCGAGAACGTCGCGCGCGGTGAGCCCGGCGCGGAACGCCGCCAGGAGGACCAGCACGCGGAGCCGCGCGCGTTCGGCCGGGTCGCGCGGAACGCGGAGGTACGCGGCCAGCACGAACTCCGCGAAGTCGGCGGACTGGTCGCCACGAAATACGGGCGCAATGAGTTCCGCAACGCCCGCAGCGCGGTCGCGGCCGAAGCGCCCGCTGTCGTCCATTTGCAGCGCGAGGGCCACTGCGAGAAGCTGGCGCTCGGCGGGGTTCGCACGGGCGCGAGCGACCACGGCATTCAGCACACTCGCGCGCTCGAAGGGATCACCGAGCCCGACGCTCGTGAGGCACAGCCGCGTCAGGAGCCGCGCAGAATCGCGGTCCGCCAGCGCCCGCGCGAGTTTCCGCCACCCGGCGTCGATGGCCCGATCGTCGGGTGTAGTTTTCGTGCCGAGTATCGCGCGCGTGAGTGCATACGCGACCCCCGATAGAACAAGCGCCAACCAAAAGGGGACCAAGAGCGTAAAAACAATCATCGCGCTCGCAGCAGCGAGCGTTGCCCGCGCCCGCGCCGGGGACACCCTCAGCCCCCGCGCAACGAACCCGTCGCCCGCGAGTCGGCCATCGGCGAGCGCGAGGGCGGGTGGTAGCAGCGACGCCCGCGGGACCACTTCTGTGAAGCACGACGGGCACAACCCGACGCCCCGTTCACGTGCGGCAGCGCGGAGCGGCGCGGTTTCGTCCTCGGTAGCCGTTTCCGCTGCCAAAAACCGCACCGCGCGCTCGCCATCGATTGCGATTGCGCGGTCGATGAGTGCCGGGTCGCCCGTGGCCGCGTGCGCGCGCCGGATCGCTCCGACCGCGCGGGCGCGCGAGCGGGTCTTCTTCCTGACGAGCATCAAGCCGTGTTCGTGCCACAAGTGTTTCGCCATCTCCGGGCGCGGCAAACGCGCATCACACCGGGGGCAGCTCATTTTCACCTTCCGCTCGCGCCGCGCGATGACCGCGTCGAGCGCGTCCGAGCGCTCCGTGAGGCGCTGAAGGTGTCGGAGTCGGGCCAGACCGCGCGACGCCGAGATGCGCCCCGTGAGCGCCCGAACAACTCCGCGAACCCCACGCGGCGTGTCGGGGACCGCATCGAGAGCGCGCCCGGCCGCCGCGAACCGCACCGCCAATGGAACGCGGGGATTGGCCAGGAGCGGCAAAAGCTGGCTCACGACTTGTTCACGGTCCGCGGGCGCGGCCGCGCGCAAGCGCACGACGAGTCGCACCAGCACCGCACGCGGATCATCGGTTGGGTTCATCGCTCGCGTCAACCGATCTCGTGAATCGGCTCGTCGCCACGGGGCTTCGCCATCATGGGGCGGAGCAGAAACGGCCCGGTGTGCAGCCGCTCGATCGACCACGTGCCCTGAATGCTCCCCTCGCCGTCCGATTGGCCCACGTACAGCACGTTGTGCCTACCGAAATAGTGCTTCATCATCACCACCTGGCCGGTCGCTTCATCGTAGGTGCCGCTGAACGTGAAAACGCCCACCATGTCGCGCCCCTCACCGGTCACTTCGCCGCCCGCGAACCGGAGCGTGAACGGTGTCATCTGCTGTCGACCCACGTGTTCTTGCACCCAGAACCCGTCCCACCGACCCGACGGATACATCGCTGTCCCCTTTACCTGCTCCCGCGCGATCATCAACGCGACACGCGATCGCAGCGCCGATTGTAGCTGAAGCCGGTGCGGGCCGCCTACCCGGTTCGCCGAAGCGCTCTAAGGTTCCTGAATGAACCAGTCCGATGCGCGACCGTATGTGTGGATGCTGTGTGGTTCGTTCTCGTTCGCGGTGATGGCGGTCCTGGCCGAATACCTCACCCACCGGCCCAATACCTTCTGCGACTGGCAGACCGTGGCCGTGTTCCGCGCCGCGCTGGTCACGGTGTTCGCCGCGGTCCTCGCGTGGCACGCGGGGGTGCGCCTCGTGTGGTTCCACCCGTGGCGGTTGTGGGTGCGGAGCGTCTCGGGCAGTTGCAGCATGGTCGGCACGTTTTACGCCTTCGGTAATCTGCACGCCGATAACGTCGTCACGCTGAGCAACACGTTCCCGCTCTGGGTCGCCCTCCTCTCCTGGCCGCTATACGGTCAAGCGCCGGGGTGGAAGACGATGATCGCGATCCTGGCCGGAATCGCGGGCGTAGCGCTGGTGCAGCAGCCGCACATCGAGGCCGGGAACCTCGGCGTGTTCGCGGCGCTCGCGGCGGCACTCTTCACCGCGATCGCGATGCTCGGGCTGCACCGGCTCCACGACATCGACCCGCGCGCCGTGGTGGTCCACTTCTCCGCGGTCGCCACGGTCTTTTGCTTCGCGGCGTTCCTCATCACCCCGCGCGCGCAACCGCTCGATCGCGTACTCGAATTCGGCGTGCTGTTCCGGCTGATCGGTATCGGCGTCTCGGCGACCATCGGGCAAGTGTTCCTCACACTAGCGTTCGGGCGCGGCGCGCCGGCCAAAGTGTCCGTGGTCGGGTTGATGCAGATCGTGTTCGTGATGGTCATGTGCGTGTGGGTGTTCGATCGCTCTGTCAACGCGACCGCGCTATTCGGGACCGCGCTCGTGATCGCACCGACCGCGTGGCTACTCACGCGACCCAAATCAACGAGCGCGGTGAAGTTGGACGCGACGAGCGTGGACACCCCCGCCCTTCCCCACTCCGCTCCCCCCCGCGCCCCGGAAACCAAAAGTGGCAACGCGACACCTCCGCTCTCCACGCCCCAACTGCGCCCGTGAAGCGCCGCAATACATCCGTTTTGTTCGCCCCGAACACTGCCTCAGTTCCGTATCAACGCAGAGCTCGACTAACATTCGCTAACGTTTTCGGGGTCCAGGGGCGTGAGGCGCGAACACAGAGCACGAAACACTATGACTTCCAGTCTTTCAGCGTTTCCACGTGATCTGGCAGCACCACCAATTTGCTAACAACTGCTAACATTCTGCGACTTTCCACCAGCCTTTTGTTCCTATGGCGCAGTCCCACGAAACAGCCTACTCGCGCGCTCTTCAAGATTACCACATTTCAAATACGCATACAATTACACTTCTGAATTTTTGACCAGTATCAATTCGGAAATCGCATTCGATCTGACATAACATCGAACCCGCCCCTTGCGGCCCCCCGAAATCGGTGGTAGCGTGCGGTGTAGCCTCGCGAACAACCTCTCCGCCGCCGGGCGCTGGGGGAACCGCACATGCCACGCGCACCGATCCCGACCTGGTGTTTCGCCCTCGTAGTTGTGCGCAGGGGGGACCACTTTTTAATCGTCCAGGAGAGCAAGTACGGGCAACCCTGGTATTTGCCGGCCGGGCGCGTGGAACAGGGCGAATCGTTCGCGGACGCGGCCGTGCGCGAGACGCTCGAAGAGGCCGGTATCCCCGTCCGCGTAACGGGCCTCATTCGTGTGGAACACTCGCCCAGCCCCGCGGGGGCGCGGATGCGCGTGATCTACCTCGCCGAGCCCACCGACGACACCCCGCCCAAGACCGAACCCGACGACGAATCGCTCGGCGCCGCGTGGGTCACGCGCGACGAACTCGCGAAATACGCCCTCCGCGGTACCGAGGTCACCGAGCTGTTCGATTTCGTCGCGAACGGCGGGGCCGTCTACTCGCCCGACATCATTCAAGCCGAAGGCGTACCGTACCGGATCGGGCACTAACGGCCCTTTCGTGCCCCTTCTCTGGTTCTTCGCGCTTGCCACTTCGTGCGCGCCCGGTAGTTTGTAAACACCCTTTACGAAATCCGTCACTCTCCATCGAAACGGGTGCAACTGTGTCTGTACTCCTTCGCATTTCGGTCGTTGTGGGCCTCGCGGCCGTGCTCGCGTGCGTTCCCGCGTGCGGCAAGAAAGACGGCGCCGGCAAGATCAAGATCGGTGTCGTCACCAACTGCACCGCCGACTTCTGGAGCATTTGCGAGGCCGGTGCGAACAAGGCCGCCACCGACAACGGCGTGGAACTGCAGTTCCGCCAACCGGAGAAGGCGTTCGACGCGGCCGTCCAAATGCCCATCGTCGAGGCCTGGGCGAAGCAGGGGCTCAACGGGATCGCGGTCAGCGTCATCGATCCCGACGGGCAGACCGAAGACCTCACGCGGATCGCCAAGAAGGTTCCGCTCCTCACGATGGACAACGACGCCGACAAGACCGGGCGCCTGTGCTACATCGGCATCGACAACTACGAGGGCGGCAAGGCGGTCGGGCGCTTGGTGAAGAAGGCGCTGCCCGACGGCGGTACCGTCGGGGTCTTCATCGGCAGCACCAAATCGGCCAACGGCAAGGCCCGCACACAGGGCGTGCTCGACGAACTCGCGGGCCAAAAGGACGCGCCGGGCGTGAAGGGAACACACCCGCAGAAGGCCGATCTCGAAGTGCGCACCTACGGGAAGTACCATCTCGTGGACGGCGCCGCGAAGGAGGACAACGGCCCCGATAACGCGCAGAAGACCGTCGGGGCGGTTCTGGCCCGCGTGAAGGGCCTTCCCAACCTGTGCATGGTCGGCCTCTACGCCTACAACCCGCCGGCGATCCTCAACGACGCCAAGGCCAAGTCGATGGCGAAGGACGTCAAGATCATCGGCTTCGACGAGGACTGGGAAACGCTCAAGGGGATCGCCGCGGGCGAGATCGAGGCAACGGTGGTGCAAGACCCGTTCGCCTACGGCTACAAGTCCGTGGAAGCACTCGCGGCGAACGCGAAGGGCGACACCTCGAAGCTCGTGAAGGAGCCGATCCCCTACCGCATCGTGACGAAGAACGGCGGGGCAGACGAAACGGTCAACGGGCTGGTCGTGAAATTCCCGAAGGTCGCGGAATTTGAAGCGAAATTGCGTTCCGACATCGCTTCCGTGCCGAAGAAATAACGACAGCGCAGCGGGCGCCCGGTAGGGAACCCGCTCGGGATACCACTTAACGAATCGTGCCCGCACGAGTGCGCCCAGTGGCGCTCGTGTGGGCGCGGTCCGCCCGTCCGGTCTCGCACCTCCCGCACACTCTTATGCCCACACCCCGGATCACAGTCACGAACGCCCGCAAGCAGTTCCCCGGCGTCCTGGCACTCGACGGCGTTTCACTCACTCTCGCTCCCGGCGAAGTGCTCGCGGTCGTTGGCGAGAACGGGGCCGGGAAGTCCACGCTCATGAAGATCGTCGCGGGTGTTTACATTCCGGACGACGGTGAGGTGCGACTGGACGGGGAGCCGATCCGCTTTCGCGGCCCGGCCGAAGCCATTGCCGCGGGCGTCACGCTCATCCACCAGGAACTCAACCTCGCCGAAAACCTCACCGTCACGGACAACCTGTTCCTCGGGCGCGAGCTCACGCGCGCCGGGGCGCTCCGCGTTCTCGACCGGCGCGCGATGAACGAGCGCGCCGCAGCGCTCCTGGCCCGTGTGGGCCTGCCCGAATCACGAGCACACGTGCGCGTGGAGAGTCTCCCACCGGGCGAGAAGCAGCTCGTTGAGATCGCCCGCGCGCTGGGCACCGACGTCCGCGTCCTCATCATGGACGAACCGACGTCGAGCCTCACGCAGAAGGAAACCGAGCAACTGTATTTGGTCATCGACGCGCTCAAAGCGGCGGGCGTATCGGTGCTGTACATCTCACACCGGCTCGCGGAAGTGAAGCGCGTTGCCGACCGCGTGACCGTGCTGCGCGACGGGCGCAATGCCGGTGAACTGGCGAAAGCCGAGATCACGCACGACAACATGGTGCGCTTCATGGTCGGGCGCGACCTGAAGCAGTTTTACCCGAAGGTTCACCGCACCGGGACCGGGGGCGCGGCGGTGCTCAGTGCGCGCGGGGTGCGGTTCGCGGGTGGATCGGACACGCCGGCCAATTTTGAAGTGCGCGCGGGCGAAATCCTGGGGATGGCGGGGCTGGTCGGCGCCGGGCGCACCGAACTCTCGGAGGCCGTTTTCGGCGTGCGGGCGCTCGTCGCGGGCGAACTCTTCTTCGGCGACAAACCGCTCTCGGTCCGCTCGCCCCGGGACGCGATTGCCGCGGGCATCCTGCTCGTGCCCGAGGACCGCAGGCTGCACGGACTGGTTCTGGCCGAGGGCGTGGGCTTCAACCTCAGCCTCCCGAACCTCGACAAACTCGGTTCCCTCCTCGGCGTGAACCGGCGCGAAGAGGGCCAACTGCACCGCACCTGGATCGACCGGCTCCGCGTGAAGACGCCGAGCGCGGCGCAACCGGTCGGGCTGCTCTCGGGCGGCAACCAGCAGAAGGTCGTGTACGGCAAGTGGCTCGCGCGCGGGCCGAAGGTGCTCATCCTCGACGAGCCGACCCGGGGCGTGGACGTCGGCGCGAAAGCCGAGATCTACGCCCTGGTCGACGAGCTCGCCGGGAAGGGCGTCGCGGTGTGGATGATTACGAGCGACATGGAAGAACTGCTCGGCATGTCCGACCGCGTGGTGGTGATGCACGAGGGCCGCGTGGCCGGTGAACTGGCGGGCACAAAGTTAACGGAGGAAGCGGTGATGCGACTCGCGACCGGGGGAACAGCGACATGACGCGCATTCTGGGCGTGCTGGGACTGGTGTTGGTACTGTACGGCGCACTGTTCGCTTCACACGACAAGGCCGGCGAGGTCGGCAACCTGATCGACGTGGCGAACTACCAGGGTCAGTACGGCCTCATCACCCTCGGCGCGGCACTCGTCATCATCACCGGCGGCATCGACCTGTCCGTCGGTTCCGTCGTCGCGTGCGGCGCGGTCCTGTTCGGGCTGCTAACGACCCGCGGTACGCACCCGTACCTCGCGGTACCGATCGTCGTCGCGTTCGGCGCGAGCGTCGGCCTCGTGAACGGGTTGCTCATTACCCGGCTCCGGCTCCAGCCGTTCCTCGTCACGCTGTGCGGGATGTTCATCTTCCGCGGGGTGGCCCGCTTGCTCGGCGACACGGTGAGCATGTCCCGCGTCGCCCAAGCGCAACCCGAGTTCGACCCGGCGCTCCGCACCCTCCGGTACGTGCTCATCGGAAAAGCCCCGACCGACGGCGAGCTCCTGTTCCCGGCGCAGTTCGCCCTCCTTTTGGTCCTCGCGGCGGTGATCGGGTTCTTCCTCCACCGGACCGCATACGGGCGCTACTGGTACGCGATCGGGCACAGCGAACTGGCCGCGAAGTACGCGGGGGTGAACGTGAACCGGCACCGGCTGGTGGTGTACGTCGCGTGCTCGGCGCTCGCGGCGCTCGCGGGAACACTTCTGTTTCTCAATTCCCCGTCGGTGCAGTCCGACAACGCCGGCCTCGGCTGGGAACTCTACGCGATCCTCGGGGCCGTGCTCGGCGGGTGCAGCCTGCGCGGGGGCGAGGGCACCGCGGTCGGCATGGTGCTCGGCGCGATGGTGCTGCCGATCATCGAGAGCATCGTCAACTTCCGGGGCGACAAGAGCGACGTGATCCCCGCGGTCGTCGGCGTGACGCTGCTGGTCGGCACCATCGTGGACGAACTGATCCGCCGGCGCTCGCGGGTCCACAGGTAGCGGCGCCGTGCCCGAGAACCCGTTCGACAAGAGGTGGAAGCGGCGCGCGGAGCAAGACTCCGCGCGCCAGCGCCGATCGAAGCTGGGCGCGGTCCGCGAGTGAGTGACAACTGGTTGTCACTTAAACCGGTAAACGCTCGCGCCGAGTCTCAATCCGCTCGATTTCTTGCGAGTCCGCGCGTCGAACGCTTGCTTTCCCCGCGCGCCGTGTCTACCATCATGCCCATATCACCACGACGGTTCGGCGTGGGAGGTCACACGTTGCGGGCACCCAAAGGGCGGGCACCCGCGGGTCCACGGCCGGGCGCTCCCGGCGCACGCACGGACGGCGGCCCCGCACCAGGACGGAGGCGACTCATGGGGAAAAAGAAGGTGGGCGCCTCCGCGGTCTCACTCACCTCGCTCCGGGCGGCGCGCCTGTACCGCCTCCTCACCCTGCTCCGCAACGGTCCCCAAACCCGCGCCGCGCTCCTCCGGCGCCTCAAGCTGGACGTCCGCGGGTTCTACCGCGACCTCGAGTCCCTTCGCGCGCTGGGCATCGAGGTGAACGTCGGGGACGACACCAAGTACACGCTCGAGGGCGAAGTGGACGCCGCGCTCGCGAAGCTGCCGTTCCCCGACCCGGGACTGAACGTGCGCGACGCGCTCCAGCTCTCCGTCGGCAGCTCTTCCGCGCACCGCAAGCTGAAGCAGCGGGTCAATTCGTTCCTCAACGGTCCGCGTGGGGGCGGCCCCAACAAGCCGCGCTGAAAAAGAAGTGAGGGCAGAACGCAGAAGGCCGGAGGCATTAGATCCTCCGGCCTTCTGCGTTCTGCCCCTCACTCACCATCCCTCACTACTTTTTGAACTGCTTCCGCATGGTGCGGACGTTGTCCTGCACGGCGATGGGCAACTTCGAGCGGAGCAGGTTCGCCCCGTCGAACCACCCGGTCGGCTCGGCGAACACGATGTGCTGCTCGACGAACAGCGCGCCGGCCGGTTCCGCGAGTTTGGTGACCTTCAGGTACACCGCGGCCCCGCCCCACGGGTTCGCGTCGCCGACCTTCGTCTGCCCGCCGGCCTTCGTGATCGAGCGCCACTGGTTCGGGAACTCCTTGTCGTCGCGGAACCGCGGATCGATCTCCGCCGCCGCTACGACCGATTCCCCGTTGCGGCTCCACATCGCGTGCCCGGTCGCGGTGAGGCGCACCTTCTCCAGGAAGTCGAACTCCACCGTCCCGTAGCCCTCGCGCTTCTCGTCGCCCTTTTTGATCTCGATCTTCCGCTTGGCGAGGTCGGCAGGGGCCAGCGGGCCGCCCTTCCCGCCCCCGCTCGTCTTGCCCGCGCCCACCAGTTTGTCGAGGAACTTGTCGTCCTCCAACTGCTTGAAATCGCCGTACACGACGAACCACACGTCCACGGCCCGTGCCGGCGCGGCCTTGTCCCCCGATTCGAGGTCGCCGATCTTCAGGATTTGCGGGGCCACCACGGAATCGCGAACGAACTCGTCGTAGCTGTAGTCGGTGCCGATCACCGACTTGATAATCTCCTTCTGCTTCGCCGCGGTCAGCCCGTCGGCCATCGTCGGCGCCGGGAACTTGGCCTTCGCGTTGGGGCCGACGTCGAGCCCCGGGTCCATCAGGCGCTTGAACAGCGGGTTTTGCTCGTCGTGTTTGTCCGCCGCGGGTTGCGCCGGGGCGAGCGCCAGTGCAGCGAGGAGTATCGCGTTCATGGGAGAATCTTCCTGAAAATTAGGGTCGCGGGCCGGCCGCCATCTGCCGCAAACCGGCTTCGAGGGCGCGGGCTTCGTCGGGCGTGAACTTGGTCCTCCCGACCAGTCCGCGCAGTTCGGGCGGGACCGCCATCTCTAACCGAAACGGGGGCAACTTGTCCACCGCGAACGACAGGTCCGAGGGGATGTTTCCCTTAAATTCGTCGGGGTCGGGCACCAACTCCGCCTCGTCAATGCAGTTCGGTTCGATCCGCACCGCGCGGGTCGGGTCGCCGCACTCCCCGCCGTCGCCCCCGAGGAGCCAGAGCAGCACGTCGAGCGCGCCGGTTTTCGTATCCACGAGCAGCGCGTACCGGTACCGGATCGTCCGGTGCTTGTCCCCACATCGGGCAATGACCGGCGTGTCCAGAAGTGCAAACGACGGACCGTGAACCGGGATCAGTGCCCGTTTCTGAATGCGGTACCCGGTGTCCAGAACTTGCCGCTTGATCGTGTTCATCTCGGCGCCGTGTTGCTCCGCCGTTTCTGACGTGATGACCACGTCGCGCCCGTTCGCGTTCGTGCCCAATCCGAGCCCGATCGCGCGGAGCCGGTACCGCGCCTGGGCGCCCTGGTGCTCCCGAACCACGTCCGCGGTGAACGCGGTGAATATCCACGCGACCATGCGCACGGTGAGATCGCGCCCGACGATCGGGAGGCTCGGCACGCGCCCCACCTCGCTCGGTCTCACGCGCGGCAAACTCTTGATGACGAGGTGCGACCACCCGACCGGCGCGGCGCGTTCAATGACCGTGCCCGGTGCGATGGTTTCGGGCGCGGAGGCGCTCACGTCGTACTCGTCCACCCACGCGGGCGGCGCCGAGTTCGGGCGCAGAAAGCGCAGGGCCGCGCCGCCCGCAATTAGTGCCGCGAGCGCGACAATCGTGAGAGCCAATAACACCTTCCGGAATCGCATGTTCCCCTCGCACCGAGTGCGAGATTGAAGATACGCACGCGCGGGGAATCGAGAAGCAGCATTCTCAGCGCTCGCACAATCGCTACGCGCGTCACAAACAGAAAATCGAACCAACGTCACTTCCGATGCCACAAAGTCATTCGATTCCCGGCGCCAGAAACTCACCGGCCGAAGTTTGCCGCGTTACGGGTCGCGTCGTATTCTGAGCACCGCGACGAACCGGCCCGCGGTAGAACAGAAATCGGCGCGGTGCCGAGAAAATTACCACTTCAGGGGCCGTCTCCGCCCGGCCCTGAGTGCGCAATACCTGACTATTGCGGAACCACTTTTTCATCATCTCGGATCATATCTGTGCCGAGATTTCTGGTGCAGTAGAAAATGGTTGGGATCGGGATCAGAAATCTCTTTTCACCCATGAACATTGCTTTGAGAAAACTCGTATCTAAGTAGAAATTCCACTAGTCAAGGAATTTGGATCACGACAAAATCACGTGTGAGTTGACTCGCTCCCGTTAACTCACCCCCCAGACGACCTCTGGGCACCCCCTCAACGCAGAAAGGTTTCCATGAGCTTCCGCGCCCGTCTGTCGGTGTTCGCACTCGAGCAACGCGAGAACCCGAGCGTCCCGGCCCTCGACCCGATCGGTGGCGACGCGCCACCGCCGGTCGCACCGCCCGCGCCGCCGGTCATTGTCACCATCATCGACGCGGGCGGCGCGACCGGCGGTGGCGTAACCACCCCGACCACCCCGATCACCCCGCCCCCCCCGACCGATCCGCTGCTCGGGAACAACAGCATCTACAACATCCCGCTCATCCCGTGATTGTGAACCCGCGCGGGCGCGGAGCCGCTCCTCCCATCCGGGCGGCGCAACGGGCCTGAAACGCGAACGACCCCGACCAGAGGGATCTGGTCGGGGTCGTTTTTTTGTCGAGCTTGTCGGGCGGGAAGAGCTTACTTGATGAGGCTATCGGCCGCGGTGCGGATTCCCTGGAACTCTTGGGACTTACGAATCGGATCGAGGTCCGGGTCCGTGCCCAACCCGTTGAGGTTACTGTACCCGTCGCGGATGGCCTGGCGCAAGAACTCGAGCGCCTTCGCCTTGTCCCCCGGGTTCGTCTTCGAGGTGAGCGAGTACACGCACGCGGCCTGGAAGGTCACTTCGGCGTCGTCGGAAAGTAACTGGGCCTGCTCCATCTCCTTGTGCGCGTCCTCGCGCCGCCCGAGGCGGGCGAGCACGACCGCCCGGCCCGAGCGCCCGATCGCGAACTCCGGGTAGAGCTCGACGACCCGGGTCGCCGCCGCGAGCGCGCCCGCCAGGTCCTTGTCCTTCATTTTGTCGGCCAGCACGTGGGCCTGGTTCTGGAGCGCGACCAGCGACCGCGGGTTGAGTTCGGTGGCACTGCGGAAGTCCGCGAGCGCGCCGGCCGGGTCGGTGTTAATGCGCACCGTTCCGCGGACGAGGTAGTCCGCTTCGGTCGCCGCGGTGAGTTCGCTGGCGGCCCCGCGGTCCGCCTTCGCGCCGACCGGGTCGCGCCCGTCGCGGGCCGCGGCGCGGAGCAGGTGAATGTGGAGCGGGGACGCGCCGCGCTCGAGCGCGCTCGTGTAGTCCTTGTCCGCGGCCTCCAGTTTCGCGCGGGCCGCGGCGGCCTTGCCCGGGCGCATCTCGTCGAACTTCGCGAGCCGGTAGCGCGTCAACCCGCGCGCGCGGTACGGTTCCGCATAGTTCGGATCGAGGTCGATCGCTTTGGAGAACTCGGCCTCGGCGAGCGCGGGCTTTTTGCAGGTGCCGTAGATCGCTCCGCGCTGGAGCGCCGGGCGCGGGTCCTTGGGGAGCAGCACGCGGGCCACGTCGTAGCGCTCGAGGGCGCGGGTGTACTGGCCGAGTTGCTGGCGGCAGTACGCGAGGCAGAACTGCGCCGCGCCGTGGTCCGGCCGGTCGGAAATCGTGCGGTCGAGGAGCGGGATCGCGGTGGCGTAGCGCCCGCTCATCAGACCGAACGCGGCCTCGATAAAGTCCGCGCGCCCGCCGGCCACTTTCGCCGGGTCGGGCACGTCCTCCGGGGCGCCGAGCGCTTCGCCGGCCAGCGGCGCAATGCGCGCCGCTTGCCGATCGAGGAGCGGGGGGACCGCGCCCGCGTCGAAGCAGGTGCGCGCCGCGCGGTTCAGCTTCCAGGCCCGCGCCGCGAGCTCCCGGCGCTCCGATTCCGGGCGCGCCTCGGTGCTCTGCAACCGGGCCTGCGCGAGCAGGATCAGCAGCTCGCCCAGGTCCGCGTTCAGTACGCCGCGCTCGGCCTCGGTGAGTCGACTCACCTCGGGCCGCTTCTGCCAGTCCGCGTCGCCGGGCAGCCCGTAGGCCGCGAGCAGTTCTTCGGCCCGCTTCGCCCCGCGCTCGCGGGCGGTCGGGTCGCCGGGCAGGATCAGGTCGAGGCGCACCGCGTCGAGCGCGGCGCGCGTGGTGCGGGCCTGCTCGACGGCCCCGGTCCGGGCCGTGGCTTCGGCGCGCTGGTGCAGAATCCCCCCCAGCCCGAGCGCCAGCCCGATGAGCCCCGCCGCCATCAGGCGCACGGTCAGCCCGGGGTTCCGCCGGCGCCACTTGCCGAGCCGCTCGGTGACCGAGGTTTCGCGCGCGTACCGGAGCGGCAGGTCGTTCAGGTGGTGCTCCAGGTCGGTCCGGAGCTGTTCCGCGCTCTGGTACCGGTCGGCGGGTTCCGGGGCGAGGAGCTTCCGCACGATGGCCTCGACCGCGGGCGACACCGCCGGGTTCAGCGCGCGGACGGCCGGCGGACCCGCGCGGCGCGCGGCGACTTGCGCGTCGACGTCGCGCAGGCCCTTCTGGGTGGGCACGAACGGCACGGTGGTGGTGAGCATCTCGAACGCCATCACGCCGAGCGCGTACAGGTCGGTGCGCTGGTCGAGCGCGCCCGCGCCGCGGTTCCGCATGTCGAGCAGTTGCTCGATCGCCATGTACGGCATCGTCCCGCCGACGAGTTCGCGGTCCGGGCGCGCGGCGTCGAACGACAAATTGAAGTCGAGGAGCATGGGCTCGCCGGTGTCGGCGAGGAGCACGTTGGCGGGCTTCAGGTCCAGGTGCAGGATGCCGCGTGCGTGCGCGTGCGCGAGGCCCTCGGCGAGTTGCGCGAGCACCTGCACCACCGCGCGCGGGTCGCCCACGATGGGCGGCGGCCCCTCGGAGTCCCAGGTCCAGACGGGCACGCGCGGGGCGCTGGTGCGCCCGTCGGAGGCCGGAACCGATTTGGACTTACTGTCGGTGGTGACCGTCGTGCGCGCCGCCCGGGTCGTCGAGGTCCTCCGGCCGGGCGCCCGCGCGGAGTTTTCGGACCGGTACACCCGGAGCAGGTCCGCGATCGTGACCCGGCCCAGGTACGGCATGCAGAGCACCTGCACGGGGCCGTCGTTGTGGACCGAGTACACGGGCACGACGTTCGTGTGCTGGAGCCGGGCGAGGCGCTCGGCCTCGCGCGTCGGGCGCAGCGTGACTTTGAGCGCGACGGGCCGGTCCGCCAGGGCCTCCTGGTGCGCGAGGTACACCCGCGCGAACGCCCCGCGCCCGAGCTCGCCCACGAGTTTGAACCCGAGAACCGTGTCCCCGACGCGCGGGGGCCGGCGCGCGCCCGGGGGCGCCTCGTCCCCGTCGTCCCACTCCGAGCTCCAGTCGGAGGCGGGCAGGTGCGCGCCGCCGAACGGCAAACTCGTGAGGGGCGCGAGGCGCCCCCGCGGCGGCGGCGTCACGGCCGGGAACGCTTCGGCCATTGCGGGGTGGGCCGCCGGAACCCGCATCGTCGGCTGGTTCTCCGGCCCGGGCGCCGCGCGCGCCGGTTCGGGTTCCGGGACGAACCTCGGATCGGTGTTCGGAAAGACCGTCGTGGAATGCACGGGCAACTCGGGCGAAAAACGGTATGGGCGGCAGTCGGATTCCACCGTCCGGAACGACCCGCGCGGGGGCGCGGGTTGTAACGAATACAATTCCGTACTTGCCCTGTAGAACGGAACCGCCCCGCCGTGGGAAGAAGCCGGGCGATTTTCGCGAGAAGTTCTTTCGCAAGAAATGAAAAAGTCGGCCCCGTTGCGCTCGGACCGAAATTCGCGCGAAACCTTAGACCGCGCCCGGGTCGAGGAGGTCGCGAACGAGCCGCGTCAGCACCTCGGCCGTGAACGGCTTGTGAAGGAAGGTCGCGGTCGCCTCCGCGAGCCCGCGCTCCACGAGCGCGTCCTCCGAGTACCCGGACACGAACAGGATTTTGATCCCCGGGCGCAGCGGGGCCACGGCCTGGGCCAACTCGCCGCCGCTCATCCCCGGCATCACGACGTCGGTGAGGAGCATGTGAATCGGCCCGGGGTGCGCGCGGGCTAGGTCCAGAGCCTCGGGGCCGGAGGAGGCGTCGAGGACCGCGTACCCCTTTTGCGCCAGGAGCATGGTAATGACGCGCCGCACCCCGGCATCGTCGTCCGCCACCAGGATCGTTTCAGTCCCGCGGTCCGGGCGCGCGGCCCCGTCCGGCCCGCGATCGGGCAGCGGTTCGATCACGGGGAGGTACACGTGGAACGTCGACCCGCGCCCGACGGTGCTGGCGACATCGATGTCGCCCCCGGACTGGCGCACGATGCCGTAGACGGTCGACAGGCCCAAACCCGTGCCGTGGCTCCCCTTGGTCGTGAAGAACGGCTCGAAGACCTTGCTCTTCACCTCGTCGGTCATCCCGGTCCCGGTGTCGGTCATTTCGAGGACCGCGTACCGGCCCGGCTTCAGACCCGGGACCGGCGGCGCGGCCCCTTCGTCGAGCCGCAGGTCAGTGGTACGAACGGTGAGCCGGCCCCCGCGCGGCATCGCGTCGCGGGCGTTCAGGGCCAGGTTCATCACCACCTGGGTGAGCTGCGTCGGGTCGGCCATCACCGACCCGAGGAGCGGGTCGGTGTCGGTTGCGAACTCGATGTGGCTGCCGAGCAGCCGGCGGACCATGCCCCCGACGTCGCGGAGCACGCCGTTCAGATTGAGCGCGCAGGGGAGCAGGATCTGTTTGCGGCTGAACGCGAGGATCTGCCGGGTGAGCGCCGCGGCGCGCTCGCTGGCGGCCTTCACCTCCTGGAGGTGCTCGCGCACCTCGGCCGGGGGGAGCACCCCGGAGAGGATCAGCTCGCTGAACCCGCCGATCACGGTCATGATGTTGTTGAAGTCGTGCGCGATCCCGCCCGATGGCTTCCATCTTCTGCGCCTGCCGGAGGTGCTCCTCGAGGCGCTTGCGCTCGGTCACGTCGCGGAACACCAGGACCGCGCCGGAGATGCGCCCGTAGGAATCGCTGATCGGGGCGGCGCTGTCGTCGATCGGCAGCTCCCCGCCCGTGCGCTGGAGCAGCACGCAGCCCTCGGTGATGGCAGCCGGCTGTTGGGTCCGCAGCGCTTCGAGGGCGGGGTTGGCGACCAGTTCGCGGGTCCGCTCGGAGACGACGGGGAACACCTCCGCGATCGGGCGCCCCTGCGCGGCGGCCGCGGGCCACCCGGTCAGTTGCTCGGCGAGCCCGTTCATGAACCGGACCCGGCCGATCTCGTCGGTCGCAATAAGACCGTCGCCGATGCTCCCGAGCGTGGCCGCGAGCCAGCGCTCGTTGTCGCGCAGCCGGCGATCCATCTCGTGCTTGTACAGGGCCATCTCGATCGCGGTCTGCAGGTCGCGGTCCTCGTAGGGCTTGAGGACGTACCCGTAGGGCTCGGTGATCTTGGCCCGGCGCAGCGTGTCGGGGTCGGAGTTGGCCGTCAGGTACACGACCGGCAGGTCGAGCTGCCCGCGGACGCGCGCCGCGGCCTCGATGCCGTCCATGTCCCCCTCGAGGCGGATGTCCATGAGCACGAGGTTCGGGCGCAGGTCCGTCGCCTTCCGCACGGCGTCCGCCCCGTTCGCGGCGAGGCCGGCCACGGAGTACCCCATGTTCATCAGGCGCTTCTGGATGCCCAGGGCGATGATCCGCTCGTCCTCGACGATCAGTACACTGGTCGGTGGCATGAGCCCCTCTAGTGCGCGACGGCCCGCTCTACCGGCGCAACGGGAACCGGACGGTGAAACGTGTCCCACAGGTACTGTCCAGGGCGATTTCCCCGCCAAGCTGCTCCACCAACGTGTTCGCGAGCTGGAGCCCGAACGAGGACGTGTGCCGGAAGTCGAACCCGGCGGGTAGGCCCACACCGTCGTCGGCGACCGTGAGGAGGTGCGTGCCCTCGGCAGCGCTTTCCAAGGACACATCAATTATACCACGCTCCCGGCCCGCGAACGCGTACTTGAGGCAATTTGAAACCAGTTCGTTTACCAGTAACCCGCACGGGATCGCGATGTCCAGCGGAACGGGCGGGACCGATACCGACACCGACAACCGGATCGCCTCGTCGTCGGCCCGGTACGCCCGGAACAGATCCTCGGCCAAATTTCGGACGTAAGTACCGAACTCGACGCTCGCGAGGTTCTCGGACCGGTACAGGCGCTCGTGGATCAGGGCCATCGACCGGACCCGCCCGCGGCTCTCGCGGAACGCGACCAGGGCCGCGGGGTCGGTGACCCCGTCCGCCTGGAGATCGAGGAGGGTCGAGATGATCTGCAGGTTGTTCTTCACCCGGTGGTGGATCTCCTTGAGCATCACCTCCTTCTCGCGCACCGACGCGAGTAACCGGCCCTCGGCCAGTTTGCGCTCCGTGATGTCCTGGATCTGCGCGATGAAGTACAGCGGGTGCCCCCGGGTGTCGCGGACCAGCGACACGGCCAGGAGGGTGTGGACCACGTGCCCGGCCTTGTGGAAGTACCGCTTTTCCATCTGGTACGTCGCCCGCGCGCCGCTCAGCACCTCTTCGACCAGTGCGAGGTCCGTGCCCAGGTCGTCGGGGTGCGTGATCGTCTGGAAATCGATCGCGAGCAGCTCGGGCTCCGAGTACCCGACGAGCGCGCACACCGACTGGTTCACCTTCAGCCAGTGCCCGTCGGGGGACACGAGTGCGACCCCGATGGGCGCGAAATCGAACGCGCTGCGGAACCGCTCCTCGCTCTCGCGCAGGGCCAGTTCGACCGACCGCCGGTTGGTCAGGTCGCGGGTGATCTTCGCGTACCCGCGGAGGCGCCCGGTCGCGTCGCGCACGGCCCGGATGACGACCCCGGCCCAGAACCGCGAGCCGTCCTTGCGCACCCGCCACCCCTCGTCCTCGAGGTGCCCGTCCGCGGCCGCGGCCAGCGCCCACTCCACCCGCCCGGCCGCCACGTCCTCGGGCGGGTAGAACACGGAGAGGTGGCGCCCGATGATCTCCTCGGCGGTGTACCCCTTGATGCGCTCGGCCCCCGGGTTCCAGCTCGCGACCCGGCCCCCGGCGTCGAGCATGTAGATCGCGTAATCGGCCACCCCTTCGATCAACAGCCGGTACCGCTCCTCGCTGTCGCGCAGGGCCTCGGCCGCGCGGATGCGGTCCGTGATGACTTGCGTGTAGAACACGAGCCCGCCGATCTCGCCCCCGACCTTGCGCCAGGGCCGGGCCTCCCACTGCAACCACTCGGTCCCGCCGTCGGCGCGCGGGAACGAGTCCTCGGCGCACGCCTCGACCGCGCCGGTCAGAACGCGCTGGTGGATCTCCTTCCACCGCGCGGGAACGTCCGGGAACACCTCGTAGTGCGTGCGCCCGATGACGTCTTGCCCCGTGAGGTGGTAATCGGTCAACCACCGGTCGCTGGTTTGCACGTACCGCATTTCGGTGTCGAGCATGGCAATGGCGGCCGGGGCGTGTTTGATGAACTGGCGCAGCAGCGCGTCGGTCGCTTCCAGGGTATCGGCCGAGCGCTTGATCGCGGTGATGTCGCGCCCCTCGAAGATCAGAAGGGCCACGTTCCCCGCGTCGTCGTGAAACGGCTTGAGGGAGAAGTCGATCCAGAGCACCTCTCCGTTCGGGGCGGGGTGGGTGGCCACGAACCGCACCGTCTCCCCGCCCCCGGCCCGGACCACCGCGTCCCGTAACCGAACCTGCTGAGCCGGGTCGTGTGTCCACCAGGGCGTGTTCCAGAGCGGCTTCCCCAGCACGTCCGCTTCGGCGAGCCCGGCCGCAGTCAGGGCGGTCCGATTGGATTCCAGGAGGGTGCCGTCGGCCGCCATCAGCCCGATGAACTGGAACGTCTGGTCGAAGATCGCCCGGAACCGCTTCTCGCTCTCGCGCAGCGCGGCCTCGGACGCCCGGCGCACGGTCACATCAGTGTGCGACCCGCCCATCCGGTACGGGCACCCGTCCGGCCCGTACTGGGCGACCCCGCGGGTGTAGATCCACCGGTACGCGCCGTCCTTGTGGAGCATCCGGAGTTCCAGCCCGAACCCCGGGGCGGTGCCGTCCAGGTACGCGCCCACCGCGGCCCTCGCGCCGGGCCGTTCGGCCGGGTGAACCAGGCGCTCCCACTCCGAGAACAGGTTCGGGATCTCGTGCTCCGCGTACCCGAGCATGCTCTTCCAGCGGGGCGAAAAATACACGGTCCCGGTGCGCAGGTCCCAGTCCCAGATCCCGTCCTGCGATCCCTGGACCGCGAGCGCGTACCGCTCCTCGCTCTCCCGAAGCGCGGCGGCGGCGGCCCGCACCTCCGCCACGTTGCGGATCGCGATCACCCCGCCCTCGACCCCGTTGGGGCCGAGGATCGGGCGCCCGGTGACGCTGATGGGCACGCCGCCCGGGTGCGCGTCGTCGACGATCAACAGTTCCACGTTGTCGCACGACTCGCCGCGCACGGCGCGGACGATCGGGAGCCGGTCTGGGAGGCACGGCGTGACCCCGTCGGGCAAGTACACCCCGTGGGTGCGCGCCCGTTCGACGTGCGTGAGGTGCTCGGTCGGCTCCGGGTGCAACTGCCGGAACGCGCGGTTCTGCATCAGAAACTGGCCGGCCTTATCGACCACGAGTACGGCCTCGCCCAGGCTGTCGAGAACGCTCTGGAGGAGTTGCTTCTGCTCGCGGAGCGCTTCGACCGCGCACTGGAGCTCGGCGGTCCGCGCCTCGGCGACGGCGGCGCGGTCGGCGACCCGCTGTTCGAGTTCCGCGTTCAGCCGGCGCACCTCGTCCTCGGCGAGCTTCTGCTCGGTGACGTCCACCGAGAACCCGATGACCCCGGTGATCCGCCCGGCCGAGTCGCGGTACGGGAGCTTGGACGTTTGCAGCCACCGGGTACCGGCGAGCGTGTAGAGCGGCTCGATGAGGCCGCGCATTTCGCGGCCCGTGGTCATAATCTCTTCGTCGTCCCGCCAGTACCGGTCCGCGTGCGGGGACCCGATTTCGGCGTCCGTGTGCCCCTCGAGCGCCTCGCGCGGCAGCCCGACCAGCCGGACCAACTCGTTGTTCACCCGCACCAGGCGGTGGTCCCGGTCCTTGTGGAAAATGAGGGCCGGAACGGTGTCGAGGATCAATTGCAGGTCGGCGCGCTGCCGGACCAGTTCGGCCTGCGCTTGCTTGAGCTCGTCGACGTCCGTGGACGTACCGATCCGGCCGGCCGGCGCCCCGTCGGGGCCGACCACGGCCACGGACCGGGCCAGGAACCACCGGTACGCGCCCCCGCGCGCCGGGCGCATCCGGAACTCGTTCTGGAACACGGCCCCCGCTCTGCGCGCGCCCGCGCTCGCGCCGATCAGGTGGGGGAGGTCGTCGGGGTGGATCACCCGGGCGAGGTCGTCGCGGCTCACCCCGGTCAGTCCGGTGTAGTCGGTCCACTGGTGGTTCAGGTACACGATCGCGCCGTCCGGGGCGGTCGCCCACACGATTTGGGGCACGGCTTCGGCCAGGTGCCGGAACTGGGCCTCGCTCGCCCGCAGCGCGGCTTCAACGTCCTCGCCCTCCTTCAGGACGGCGCACAGCGCCAGGGACATGACGACCACGACCGCCAAGAAAAAATCCAAGAGCAAAAGCGACTCGGTTTCGTCCACGCGGTCGAACGGGCCGTGGTTGTTGAACGTTCCCCACGCCCCGAGTCCCGCAACGACCAGTAGCGCGGCACTGGCCCCGCGCGTCCCGAACCGGACCGCGGCCACGACCAAAAACGGCAGCAGAAGGTACGTGCGCGGGCTCCGGGGCAGGACCGCGTCCAGCCAGAATCCGAACACCAGGACGCACGCGCCCGCGAGCAGCGCGAAGAACAGGACCGGCTCCCGCCCGATGCGGGAGCCCGTGGGCCGCGGGCGCGCGTGGGCCAACAGTGCGGGGGCCAATACCAGAACCCCGACCGTGTCCCCCAGCCACCACGTCCACCACTTGGCGCCGAACGCGCCCCACGGGACCACCCCGCTTGCGCACAGGGTAGACACTCCGATCGTGGACGCGATCAGGCACATTGCGGGCGCGACCGCCGCGAACCGGAACACGTCGCGGGGACGGTCCAGCGGGTACCCGGTCCCGACGAACCGGCGCACGAGCCCGGCACCCGCGAGCCCCTGGAGGGTCGAACCCACCGCGATCGCCGCCGCACACAGGACGTGCGTTCCGAGCGCCCCCGTGCGGTCCGGGTCGAACGCATCCCACAGGTTCGCCAGGAACGCGCCGAGCCAGATCCCGGGCCACACCCGGAGCCCGAAAATGAGCACGGCCGCGAACGCGATCCCCGACGGCGGCCAAATCGCCGTCACTTTATGGTCCGGCGGGAGCCCCAGCGCCAACCCGAGCCGGGCGGTCGCAATGTACGCGACCGCCAGTCCGAACACGACGGTCCACGGGCGCCAGCGCGAAAGTCGTGATTCCATCGTGAGTTCCGGTCGCCGTGCGAGTCAGGATGGCGCGCGCCAGTAGAACTGACGCCGGGGCGCGGTCACGATTTATGGTAGAATCAAAACTGGCTCGACGCATTGAGGGAGACGCATGCCACTCCACGATTGGACGGACCGGCCCGGCTGGGAGGGGATGCACATCTACTGGATGACAGAAATCGCGCGTGCCCTTCGCGCCGGTCTGCCGCCGGGGTACCGCGCCGTGATCGGCTCCAGCCCGCTCGTCGCAATCGGGATCGGCCCCGTCAAACCAGACGTCGCCGTCACCAACGGTTCGGGGCACTCGCCCGCACATTCCAATACAGCACCCGCGCGCGGCGAACCGGACTTAGAAGTCGCGGTCGCCACACTAGAAGAAGACACGACGGTGCAAATCGAGCGCGAGGGGCGCTTGGTGGCCGCCATCGAGTTGATTTCACCGCGAAACAAGGACCGACCCGCCGCACGCGACCAGTACGCGGCCCGGTACCTCAACTACCTGCGAGGTGGGGTCCATCTCTTGCTAGTCGACGTTCACCGGCGCCCGCTCGGGTTCTCGTTCGCGCAACTCATCGCGGCGAGTTTGGGGCAGGATCTTGCGGCCCCGTCCGCTCCCGCAGCCGTGAGTTACCGGGTCGGGGCGCCCGCGGCACAAGGGGGCCGGATGCTCGGCCTGTGGCAACACCCGCTCGTAGTCGGCGAACCACTACCTCCGATCCCACTCGCGCTGAACCTCGACGAGCAACTCACGGTCGATCTGGAATCCACCTACTCTCGCGCTGCAGCGGACAGTTACGTCGAATAGCCTCACTCCGGCGCGGGCACCGAGAGCATCCACACCGCGAACGACGCGAGCCAGTGTTCGCCCGCATAGTCACCGCTGGAGACGTGCTTCAGTCCGGCTTCGGCGTGCTTCGCGGCGGAAACGGCTAGCGCTTTGCGCGCGGGGTCGTCCTTCGGAAGTGCCGTGATGATGCCGCGCAAGCACCACGCGCGACTGAGGTTCAGGCCGTCGAGGTGAACGAGTTGCGGGTCGGTGCGGTCGGTGACGGTCGCGGGCACGAACAGGTTCGCGGGTTCGCCCTTTGTGGCGCCGGGTAGGTACTTGTGGAACCACGCGCGGAACTCGGCCGGCTGCAGCACGCGGCGCATGAGGTCGGCTTCGCACAGGCTCGGCGAGAGGAAGTCGGCGCCGTCAGGTTCCCAGCGCGCGGGCGCGTCCGCGTCCTTCGCGTAGTACGCCTTCGCCCGCCCTTCGATCAACTCTTGGAGCTTCTTGTTGCCGGTCGCCTTCGCGTAGTCGTGCGCGAACGTGAGGCCGAACGCGGTGTTCGAGTGAACCCCGGCGCGGATCGGGTACGTCTGCTTCGGGAAGTATTCGACGTACCGGTTCGCGATCAGGTCCGCGAGCGGGTGCAGGTTCGCGGACCACGTCTTCGCGTCCGGGTCGTCCCAGGTGTGTAATTCTTCCGCGAGTTTGAGCAACCACGCCCAGCCGTAGGGCCGCTCGAACGACTTCGCCTCCGGCCGGTTGAAGTATTCGACTTCCACTTTGATGTTCGCCGCAGTGAGGTGTTCCGCGAGCACGGCCCGGATGTCTTTTGCTTGCGGGAGGTTCGGGTGCGCACGCAGCACGCGGACCAGCATCCAGTGCCCGTGGACGGCGGAGTGCCAGTCGTAGCAGCCGTAGAACGCGGGGTGCAGTGCTTTGGGCGTCTTGGCGTCCTTGTCGTCGAGGAGCACGTGCCCCGGCTTGTTCGGGAACTCCTTCTGCGCGCCCTTCAGCGCGAGTTTGGCGAACGCGGACGCCCACTCTTGCGTGAGCGTCTCGCTTTTCGGTGTCGCGGGCGGTTCGGCTGCTGGCATGGCGCTGAGTACCAGAAGGGGACAAAGGAGCAGCAGAAGGGTACGCGACATAGGTGCTTTCGTTTGTGTGCGGCGGCCCGAGCCACCAGCGGTCGTTGGGTCACTTACCAAAAATGTCCGCGGCGGCCTTCTCGAACGCCGGGCGCGCCTTTCCGCCGTCGCCGGGGAAGCCCGCGTGTTGAACCATGTACACGGTCACGAGCTTGCTGTCCGGGTTGATCCACACGTTCGTGGCGAACGCCCCGCCGTGCCCGCACGGACCCGCGACCGCCGGGCCGTCCGCCTTCGCCTTGCGCGTCGTGCTCAGCCCCAAACCGTAACCGCTCTCGCCCTTCGCCTTGTCGAGCAGGGTGTTGGTTTGGGTGCCGGTCATCGCGCGAATCGAGGCTTCCGAGAGCAGGCGCTTCTCGCCGTACATCCCGCCGCGCAGGATCATCTGCCCGAACGCGGCCACGTCCTTCGCCGTGGAGAACAGCCCGCCGCCCGGACACGGGTGCCGCGTCGGGTCGCCGAGCGGGTACGCCAGCGGCGAAATGGGCATCGCTTCCAAGCCTTTGCCGTCCTTACCCGGGCGATAAGTCTTCGCGAGCCGCTTCTGTTGCTCGCTCGTGGGGCGCCAGGTCGTTTCGGTCATTCCGAGTGGGGCGAACAGTCGCTTCGCCATGAAATCTTCGTAGGAAAGCCCGCTCGCGACCTCAATGATGCGCCCGGCGGTGTTGATGCCCGCGTTCGAGTACACGTACTTCGTGCCGGGCTCGTATTGCAGCGGCGTGATGGCGTAACTGCCGACCGCGTCCTTGAGGAGCAACTTGTCGATGGTCGGGCTCTCGAGCGCCGAGACGAACGGCATCCCGCTCGTGTGCCGCAGACAGTCCCGCACCGTGGGCACGCGGGTCGGCTTCTTCAGCAGAACGGCGTCCTTGTCCTGGAACGCGATCATCCACTGCGGTTTGAACTCCGGCAAATACTTCTCAACGGGATCGTCGAGCGCGACCTTCCCCTCGTCGACGAGCATCATGAGGGCCGCGGCCGTCATGGGTTTGGTCATCGACGCGATCCAGAACAGATTGTCCGGCTTCATCGCGGTTTTGGTTTCGCGATCGGCAAAGCCCACGGTTTCAACGGTCAGCACCTTGTCCGGCGACGCGACCAGCACGACCGCGCCCGCGAGTTGGTTCTTCTCGACGAACGGTTGCAGACTATCCGCGACCCGCGGATCGGCGGCACGAGCGGGTGAGGCTAGCGCGATCAGCGCGAACACGAACGCAAGAGAGGGGCGCATCGGCAGATCCTGTGGCAGTGGAGTGAGGCAGGCGGGCACCAGCAGATTATGGGGATGCCCGCCCGCGTTTGCAGCAGTTTTTCGCCGCGAACGCCCGATCGCGAGTATTGTTTTCGCCCCGGAGGGGCCGCCGTTCGTAGCACAGGGCGGGAGCCCTGTGCGGCATGCGCCGACCACCAGCCGATCAATCGCGCGGCTAACATTCGCTCACACCGGCCGTTCGCCGAATGCTGCCAAGCGCTGACCAAACAGAACACTTAGTCTTGTTTCGAGATCCGTGTAGCGACCGAACGAGCCGCGACCGCAAGGGAGCGGGGCTTCCCGTGTGTTAGACCGTGACCACAAATGGGAGCGCCTCCCACTCCCTTGCGGTCGCGGCTCGTTACAAGGACACCGGATCAATACGGAACAAACGCTAGAGACGTTTTGGAGTTGTGTCGGTGAGCCGACTTGGAAAACGAACTCTCCACGTGACACCGCGAATGGTTTCTGCACGTCGACGCGCCGAACGGCGACAGTTCGAGCGCGGACGTGACTGTCCGCGCGATGGGTAGAACATTACTAGCAATCAAACGTGAACACAGTATCAGAATAAATGAGATTTTAGCCGCAGTCGTATCGCCCTTTTACTTCTTCGCGGCCGTTCCCAGAATCTTGTCGAGCTCCAGTTTGATCTCCTTCGACCCGGCGGCCTTCATGATGGCCGCGTTCGCTTTGTCCAGCAGTTGCTTTTCCAGATCTGGCTTGATGGTCTTCACCGTGTCGAGAACGAAATTCCCCGCAGATTTCGCGTCCTCGCCGTCCAAGCCCGCGACGTGGTCGATCGCGATCTTGTCGTGAAACAGTTTCGCGTCCGTCACTTTGATGAGGAGCGTGACTTTCGGGAAAAACGAGCCCGGGTCTTTCTCGGTCTTGCTCACGACCTCGACTTTGAGCTTCAGCCCGGCCTTGCAGTGGCCGCGTGTCTCGCCCGAATAGAGTTGAAGGCCGCGCTTCCAGAGTTGGTGTTCGACGCGGAAGTCGATTTCCATTTCGGTGTCGAGCACGAGGGTCGCCGTGTTCACGTCGTGCCGCACGAGTTCGGCGATGGCCACGTTCAGCGTATCGTCCGGCTTCCGCGCCAGAACGGTGGTTCGGCGCCACAAGCCGTCGTTGACCATTTGGCGCGGCGCATCCGGCCCGAACCTCTTCGCGTTACGCAGCATCACCGCACCGACAACGTACTCCTTCTGGCTCCCCCAACCGTCGTTCGCTTTCACGAGCGGATTGGGGAGGTTCGCGAGCGCCAGTGTGCGGAGCGTTTTCGATAGCGCCGCGATCTCCTGGGGCGTCGGCTGCGGTACGCTCTTCGGCGTTTTGAGTGGAATCGGGGCCGGCGCTTGCGTCGGTTTGGCTGCGGGCAGCGGAAGCGGGATCGGTTCCGGTTCGGGCGGCTGTGCGGATACGCCCGCGGTCAGCACGAAGCCCAGCGCCAGAGGTGCGGCGAAACGCATCATGAAAAGCTCCGTGCAGCCACTTCATCCTTGGGAACGCGGTCAGTCCTTGTAGCCGGCCGCTTTCCGCAGTGCCTGATTGTCCACTTTCGGGGGCAACTCGGCAATCGCCTCGCCGCCGTTACGGGTAATCATCGCGCGAATCAATTTCTCGTCGGTGCCGTTCTTAATGAATCGCACCGTTCCGTCCGCAAATGCGGCGTAAAAGCCATCGGGGAACGCTCCACCGAGTTTCGGGAGCGGCTTCGCGGAGTCGTAGTCCAGTTCTTCCGGCTTCGGCCACGGCACCGATTCATTAGCTTCGACGATGAGAATGGTTTTGTCGAGACCGTCGGTGAAGTCGTTTTGGGTCAGTTGCTTCTTCGACTCGAACGCGGCCCCATTACCAACAAAGACGCGGTAGAACGTGTGCCAGTTCTCCGGCACCTCTCGCCCGGCGTCGAACTGTCGCAACTTGAGTCCGTTCAATGCCGGCCGGTTCCATTCCTCTCCCGGTTTGGCGCCGGGCGCAAGCGGGAAACTGCCCTTTTGCAGCCCGCTCCGTAAGTCGGCCTCCTCCCGGCTGCTCGGCTCGATGAATTCTGTCACGTGCGCCCGCCAACTGTAGCCGACCAGAGTCCGATCTTCTGAATTGGGGCCGAATGTTCGGTTCGAGGCACCCGACCCGTCCGCTGGTGGAAAAACATTGTAATTGGAGCAATAATTTCCCGCCGCCAGTGCCAGCCATTGCAAATTCAGAACCACGTCCAAGCGATGCCGCGTCTCTTCCTTGGATAGCCCGGCGCCCGTAACCGCCGGATCGCCTTTGGCTCCGCACCCACCAATAAATAGCCCCGCCAAGGCCGCGACCGCACCCAGTGCCAACTTCTTCATGCCCACTCCTAAATCAGTGCGCGGCCTTTAAGGTACGTTCGATGTACTCTCGGACCTCGTCCACCGCAACACTAGTCGCCACACGAGCGTTCGGTGCGGATGCGGGGCTGGGTCGGGTGTCGATCACCGTCATCCCGCGTGTCAGTTCGCCGCGCGTCTCGACGTCCACGTAATGCGATTCGCTACTCACGCACCCCGCGACCGCCACGGCCACGGTGCCGAGCACGTCCTTGAGGTGGAAACCTTCAATGCCGTACAGGTTAGAACTTGCGCGGATGCCGAACGGTACGATCTGGCGCAAGAACTGACACGTTCGCGAATCGGGGTTCGGCAGGTTTAGCAAGTCGCGCGGCGAGAAGATCAACCGGCGCGTGGAATCGAGGGTAATGAGGAGCGGGTTCAACTCGGCCGCGAACACGCGCTTGGCCGCGTCCGGGTCGAGGTGCATGTGGAACTCGGCCACCGGGCCGGCGTTCCCCGATTCGCGCCAACAGCCGCCGATGACAACGGTTTGATCGAGCAGCGCGGGCAGAACCGGGTCACGATCGAGTGCGGTCGCGAGTGTCGTGAGCGGCCCGAGGTTGATGACCGTGATTTGCCGCGGGTACTCGTGCGCGAGTTCGCACAGGATCTTGTCGGCCGGGTGCAGCGTGTGCCGCGTGGCCGAGGGGAAGGTGACGCCGCCCAGCCCACCGGGTCCGTGGAGCGCGGTACCGTCGGTTTCGTACCGCACCGGCAGCGCGGCCCCGAGTTTCGGCCATTTGGGTGGGTCGAGAACATCGATGAGCGTGTGAACGTTGGCGGTCGCCTGTTCCGCGGACACGTTCCCGGCCGTCGGCAGCAGGCCCACGACTTCCAGGTTCGGGTCGTTGAGCGCGAGGGCCACCGCGAACGCGGTGTCGATCCCCGGATCGGCGATGAGGAGCACCTTTCGTGGCATTGATTCATTCCCGACGGAGAGGGCGAACCGCGGAGAGTGCGAGTTCGCCCATTTTAACGAGACGGCACAGCAAGTGAAACCAAGTATCGGATCACGACCCTCGATTTAGCGACCGTAGGGGAGCAATTCCCGCGCCGGCACTTGCAGAGAGAAGGGAAGCGGTCATGCTAAAGCGGCAGACGAGGGTGCGCGATGACCGAAACAGAGTGGCTGACGTGCGAAGACCAACTTTTGCTGTTGAACGCTGTTTGCGATGGGGCAGAGAAGCGGAAACTGCGTCTGCTTGTACTCGCTTGCTGCCAACGCATCCAGTTTCTGCTGAGTGGCGAGGACACGAAAGGATGTCGCACGGCCCTCATCACGTGGGAAAATGAAGTCGAGGGGCCAGATGGTGAAAGCCGTTTTCGAGCCGCATTGGTCAATGTGGTCAGTGATGCGATCGACACCGGTGGGTCGATCCGAAACCCGGGGGAAGCCGGACTTTACGCGCTACATTACTCAGCGTGCGCCTTCGAGACCGCTTGCCGGGGCGAATGGGCAAATTGCGCCGACCTCGCGTGCGATGCCGTCGCGTATGATGCACTTTGGCAGAGCGGCAATCCTGAACTGGAACGGATCGCCGCCCCCTGGAAGCCGAGAGGGTGGCTGGGAGACATTGCCCAGCGCAGGGACGAGGCTGCGGTTCGGGCTTTGCCCGAGTTCGTATCCACGTTACGAACCGAACGAACCAATCAGGTCAGTCTCATCCGCGACATCTTCGGGAACCCGTTCCGCCCCGAGATCTTTTCCCCTTCCTGGCGCACCTCCGACTCCATCGCGCTCGCATCACAGATGTACGCATCGCGTGACTTCTCCGCGATGCCGATCCTGGCTGACGCACTTCAAGATGCGGGCTGCGACAGGGCCGATATCCTCGACCACTGCCGCGACACGTCGTTGATGCACGTCCGCGGCTGCTGGGTGGTCGATCTGGTCCTCGGCAAGAAATAGCTATCTTTGGCTTCCCGATAACGAGCCACGACCGCAAGGGAGCGGGAGGCGTCCCCACTCCCTTGCGGTCGCGGCTCGTTCGGCGATCCGAAACGAGATCAGCCCGGCGAACTGTCCTTGCGGCACAATTCGGCCAGCACCGCGCGCGGCTTGCCCGCCTTCAGCGCGGCCTCGGCTCGTTCAACACCGTCCCGGAGCGTCGGCACCGCTTCCGCTGCCCACAGTGCTGCCGCCGCGTTCGCGACCACGATGCGCCGAGCGGGGCCGTCTTCGCCGTTCAGTACGCCGCGAATAATCGCTGCGCTCTCGACCGAGTCGTTCGCGCGAATCGAGGACGGCGAAACCGATGACAGCCCGAATTCGCGGGGGCTCCACTCGCGAACTTCGTACTCGTTCCCGCGCACCACGCGGACCATCGTCGGCGCTGACAGGCTCACTTCGTCCAGCCCGTCGAAGCTGCAAACCAGCACAGCCTGCCGAATCCCTAATCGCGCAATCGCTGCGGCCAGTGGGTCGAGCAACTCAGCTTTGCCCACTCCCAAAAGTTGGTAGGGTGCATTGGCGGGGTTGGCGAGCGGCCCCAACAGGTTGAACAGCGTGCGGGTACCGAGCTTTTTGCGGAGGTCGGCTACGTGAGCCATACCGCGGTGGAAGTGCGGGGCGTAACAGAACGCGAACCCGGTGCGGTCCAAGCACCGTTGCGCCCACTCCGGGCCGGCCTCGATGGGTACGCCGAGTTCGCGCAGCACGTCCGCGCTGCCCGATTTGCTCGACACCGCCCGCCCGCCGTGTTTCACCACCGGCACGCCGGCCCCGCACGCGACCAGCGCCGCGGCCGTGCTGATGTTAAACGTGCCGCTTTCGTCGCCGCCGGTACCGCACGTGTCCAACACCGGACCGGACACGGGGACGAGTCCGATCATCTGTTCGCGCAAAACGAGCGCGGCAGCGGCAACTTCTTCGGCGCTTTCGCCCTTGATGCGCAGGGCGGTCAGGAACGCCGCGCCGCGCGCGTCGTCCACCCGCCCGGCGACGAGATCGCGCACCGCTTCCGTCATCCCGGACGCGGGTACATCTTGCCCCGCAAGGAGTTGGGCAAACAGCTCGGGGAACCAAGTTGGGGTCAAATGCTCCAAACGACGCACCCAAAAGAGGTGAAATCCTCACGTCTTCGCGAAATGCTATCGCGCAAGCTCAGAAAGCGAAATTTTTCTCTTCCGTTGTGAACAGCCGTCACTGTATACTACCATACAGTGGACGGGCGTAGCGATTGTGCCGGTTGCGTAAGGCGAGGGCGCACAAAATACGATCCCGGTTCATCACACCCACTGACAGACGCGGATAAACCTGCAGGAAGGAACCGTCTGTCTACACTAACTCCTGATCGAGGCACCCTATGTCCGACCGCGTTCCGCTGACCGATCGCCAGGAAGCGATCTACAATTTCATCCGCAAACACATCGAGGACAAGGGCTTCCCGCCCGCGATCCGCGACATTTGCACCGAGTTCGGTATCTCGTCGCCCAACGGCGTCATGTGCCACTTGAAGGCGCTGCAATCGAAAGGATACATCCAGCGCATCCAAAAGGGAGAGAACTCGGTCAAAGCGCAGGCGCGCGGGATCACCATCCCGGGCGTCACGTCCGGCGGATTCAGCCTCCCGCTCGTGGGCGTAATTGCCGCGGGCCGGGCGATCGAAACGACCGAACAAGACGACCGCTTGGAAATGCGCGAGTTGTTCGGCAGCGACGACCTGTTCGTCGTGAAGGTGCGCGGCACCTCAATGATCGAGGGGCACATTGCCGACGGCGATTTCGTCGTGATTCGCAAGAAGGAGACGTGCGAGAACGGCGAGAAGGTGGTCGCGATGGTCGAGAAATCGATGACGCTGAAGAAGTATTACAAGAAGAAGAACGAGATCCAGTTGCACCCGATGAACAGCACGATGGAGCCGATCATTGTGGACCCGTCCCGCGAGGACATCCGCATCCTCGGCGTGCTGGCCGGCGTCATCCGAAAGTGTTAATCGCTCCAGGTGACAACTTCGAGTAACCAATCGCACGAAAGCGGGTCGTACCTTGCGACCCGCTTCCGTCACTGTCTCTTTTTCGGCTTCGGCTGTGTTTTGTTACTTTGAGCCTTGAGGTTCTTCGGGGCACGGCTCTCGAAGATCCGCAACACCTTCACAGCGAACCCAGGCAACACGGTTCCGCCGTCCAACTCATCATTCACACCAAGTGTCTTCTTGCGCTTCGGGTTCCCCTTCGGATACACGTCCACTTCTTTCCGTTCCGGGTCCACGAACCACACCAGTTTTACGCCCGCCTTCGCGTATTCCGCGAGCTTGATTTCCATCTCGCGCTGCGTGTTGCTCGGACTGAGCACCTCCACCGCGAGGTCCGGCGGCACTTCCAGAAACGCGCCGGCGGGGTTCTCGATCTCGTTCGGGTCGTCCACACTGTCCCAGCGAATGAACGAGACATCGGGCACGCGAACCAAATCGAGTTTGAACCGAATTAGGCCCTGAGCACCGGCTACGGCCCCGAGGTTGTTCAATTCGAGGAATTGCCCAAGCAGGATGATGAGCCGAGATCCGAAGTAATCGTCACGGAAGCCCATCGTTTTCTCCACGAGAATCCCGTCGACGAGTTCGCACCCTCGGTCCCCGGTAATGGAGCCATCGAGCAAGTCCTGCACGGTCGCGGTACCCGGAGCGGGAAACGACAGGATGCGCGATTCCGGGACGTGGCCGAGGCGCTTTTGAACGTCGGCGATCGTGGGGAACTTGGTCTTCGGCGTGGATTTCGCGGTAGAAGCGGGCATTTCGTGTGCTCCTTGGGGCCGTTCGCATTGTGACGCAACGCCCCCACAGTCGCAACCTCAAGGCGCGGGATCGGAAGCAGGTAGCGGAAGAGAGAATTGCGTTTCAGCGGCTTTCGCGCGCCGGATTCCGTCCCAGACGTCCCAGCGTTCGTCATCAGTCGCGCCATCGAGCCACATTGATGTGGACGTGACGCGCTCTGCGCTCCCTTCGCTCGCTGAGCGCCCGGCGACCACTTGGGTCGCCGGGCGGGGTTGTGCCGATTCGTTACGTGGAGGTGCCAGCAGCACTGGCACGAGAGCAAACACCAGAAGGGGAAGCAGACGAAACATGGGACATCCGCGTCGGGGTCACTTTCCCGTCAATTCTTTGACGAGCGGCGCGGCCGGATACAACTTGCGGAGCGCTTCCAGCACCGCCTTCGAGTGAACCGCGATGTGCCGGGCTTGAACGTCGGTGTACACGAAGTTCCGCACCAATCCGTGCCGGTTGCGGTCGAAGTTGATGCCGACCAACTCGCCCGCGCGGTTCAGCACGGGGCTACCGGAGTTGCCACCGATCGTGTCCGCGGTGCTCACGAAGTTGAAGGGCGTCGAAAGGTCGAGCTTGTCCTTCCCCTCTAGCCACCGCTTCGGGAGATCGAACGGTTCCTTGCCGTCCAACTTCGCGGCCTTCTCGAACGCTTCGCCGAAGGTCGTGTGGAAGTTCAGTTTCTCGCCGCCGACCTCGTACCCCCGCACGGTGCCGAACGCCAGGCGCAGCGTGAACGTCGCGTCCGGGGCGACCGAGTTGCCGTAGGTCAGGAACCGCACGCCGGACAGCGCGGCATACGCCTGGCGCTCCGGTTCCTCGATTTCGTTCTCGTACTGCGTGCGCAATTTACGCGCTTCGGCGTCTACGGCCTTCGTGAGAACGACCAGCGGGTCTTTGCTCGCGTCGACGGCTTGCTTGCCGCCCTCGACCAGTTTCTTCCGCTCGGCTGGATCGAGGAGCTTCGTCCCCGCGATCAACTCCTCCGCGCGTGCGGCCGGGTTGTTCCCCGCGAGGACGAGCTTCACGAGCGCGTGTTCGCCCCCCAAATTCTCCGCCATGAACGTGAGCGACGCGGTGAGCTTCGCGCGTTCCAGTTCCGGGTACATCGGCGCCGGACTGAAAAGTTGGTACTTGAGCGATTCGAGGTTGGAGTCGCGGTACTCGCGGAGCCGGTCGGCCGACTTCTTCGGCAACTCGTCGCCCATCCGCACGCAGTGCCGAGCGATACCAAACAGCGGCGAGAAGAATGCGTGCCCGGTTTCGACCAGCCCGTACTCCTTCTCGAACCCGCGGAGCTTCACTTGCACGGCCTCGATCTTCGCGAGCGCGTCGAGTGTGTCATCGAACGCGGCCCGCCACTTCGGGTCGCTCGGGCCTTCGCCCATCGAGACCCGCTGCTTGTACGCCGCAGCCCCTTCAATGAGTCCGCGCTCGGACTTCTGCTTCTGCTCCATGATCTTCGGATCGAGTAGCCCCTGCAGTTGCCCACTGAACGCCTTGCGCGCGTTCGCGACGCTGTGCAGGTCGGTCGCGGCTTGCCGCGCGTTCTCGCCGCTCTGTTCGCTGTACTGTTTCAGGGCCGCTTCGAGCGTGCGCAGCCGGTACAGCGTGTAGGGCAGCGTGTAATCGCGCCGGTGCTTGAGGCGCGCGAGCGTTTCGAGGCGCTGGGTGGTTCCGGGGTGGCCGGTCACGAACACCAGGTCGCCGCCCGCGGGTCCGGTTTCGCTCCACTTGAAGAAGTTCGGCGTCCTCGCTGGCGCGCCGTTCTCGTAGGCGCGGAAGAACGCGATATCGAGGTTCATTCGCGGGTACTCGAAGTTATCGACGTCCCCGCCGAAGCTCGCGATCTGCCGCTCCGGGGCGAACACGAGCCGCACGTCGGTGTACTTCTTGTAGCGGTACAGGTGGTACAGCCCGCCGTTGTAGAGCGTGACGACGTCCGACCGCAGCGCGGTCTTGTCGAGCGAGTCCTTCTCGATCTTCCCCATTACCGCGCGGCGGGCGGCGAACGCTTCCGCGCCGGTCATGCTCGGCTTCACGGCGGCGTTCACCTCGCCCGTCACATCAACGATTTCCTGGAGCACGTTGATCTCTTGGTCCGGGCACTTCAGTTCCTTCTCGCGCGTGTCGGCATAGAAGCCGTCGTGCAGGAAGTCCTGCCCCGCCTTGCTCAGTTTCTGAAGCGAGTCGGCCGCGACGTGGTGGTTCGTCACGAACAACCCCTCCGCCGACACGAACCCGCCCGAGCCGCCGCTGTTGAGGCGCACCGAGCCGAGCATCGCGTTCTTCACCCACGCACCGGTGAGGTCGAACTGGTGCGCGTCCTTGAGGTGCTGTTTGGGCGGGTCGTTGAGTAACCACATCCCTTCGTCCGAAACCGCCGGCATGGTCCAGACTCCGACGAGTGCGAGTGCGAATACGAGATGAAAAACCCTATTTGCGCCGCGGGCTGGTCGAACAGCCTTCCCGCGGAAGAACGAGAGGTCGCTCATCGGGAACTGCCTCTTTGCGAATGCGAGGTTTTAAACGACCGGAGAAGGACACGGGGATAGTGTACGGCGTCGCGAAGTGATTCGCGACACACCAGCGACGGGAGAGGAAGAAGGGTTGACTTTGGAAGTGTGGTCTCGCTCAGAACCCGGGACCGCGGGCGTCCGCCCGCTCGTCGCAGCTCGGCCGTGGTGTTCTGGAGCATGGCCCGCGCCATCTTGCGCACCACGGACACGTTCTCGGGTGCGTGCCCTTCCCGGAGCCGGTGAGCACCTTCACGGAACGCCACGTCTCGAACCCGGTGGCGCGCGTGCCCGATACCCCAGTTCCGGCGCGGCGCGCCCCGGACCCGTGCCCGTGGCTGATGTAATGACGCCGAACCGGAGTTCCTCGCGACCGTGGGAGTGCTCGTCGGTCTGGTGCCCCTCCGCACCGCGAAAGCCGTCTCCAACGCCACTCGAACCCGGGCCTTGATGTCCTCGAAGAGCCGAGGTTGGTTGTCCTCGACCGCCAGCAGATAGTCGCCCCCGCCGGCCACGATTTGCGTGGCGATGTTCGTCCGGCACCCGGCCGCGCCGGTGCGCACCAGCGCCTCGAAAGTGTCGCGCAACCACCGCAATTCCGAGATCGCGGTGATCTCGTTGGTCGTCTCACCGGCGCGCACCGGGGCCGCGTGGCTCCGTTCCCCGGCGACCACGCGCTGACAATCGGCACCGCCCGAGAGCCCGCCGAGGTCTTGCGTTTGGACCCCCGCATGGCCTTACCCGGAAACGCCCACCAGCGCGACCGCGACGTCACCTTGTTCAGCGAACTGACACTGTGACCGCCGTTTCTTCTTCCGACGGCTCCCCCGCGCCGCGACGGGACCACCGGTCGGCGGCGTAGAACGCGAGTGGATTGAACGTGATGGACAGGATCGCCCCGGCCACGATCAGGCTCTGCCCTTCCGACGGGAGCAGGCCCAGTACGATCCCCAGTCCGGCCAGGATGAACGAGAACTCCCCGATCTGCGCGAGGGCGGCCGACACGCTCAGCGCGGTGGCGCGCGACCCACCGAGGGCGAGCACGATGCCGAGCGCCGCGACCGATTTGCCGACGACGATGATTCCGAGTACGGCCAGCACCCGCAGCGGTTGGTCGATCAGCACCTGCGGGTCGAACAGCATCCCGACCGAGACGAAGAACAGGACCGCGAACACGTCCTCCAGCGGTTGCAGACTCTTGACCGCCCGGTGCCCCGATTCCGACTCGTTGAGCACCATCCCGGCGAAGAACGCGCCCAGCGCGAGTGACACCCCGAACACCTCGGTCGCAGCGAACGCAATGCCGACCGACTGGCCGACCACGGCCAGCGTGAACAGTTCGCGCGAGCCGGTTTCCTCGACCCGCTTGAGGAGCCACGGGAACACCCGGGTGCCGACGACGAGCATCAGTGCGACGAAGACGGCCACCTTCCCGAGCGCGAGGCCGAGCGGTCGCCACAGGCCGGCCCCCTCGGTGCCCCCGGGCGCGGTTCCCCCGAGCACCCCGGCGAGCGCAGGCAGCACGACGAGCGCGAGAACGATGGCGAGATCCTCGACGATCAGCCAGCCGATCGCGATGCGGCCGTCGGGCGTGCCCAGTCGGTCCCGGGCCTCCAGCGCCTTGAGCAGGACGACCGTGCTCGCTACAGACAGGGCCAGCCCGAACACCAGCCCGGCCCCGAGCGACCAACCCCAGACGGCGGACGCGCCGACCCCCATTGCCGTCGCCGCAGCGATCTGGGCGACCGCCCCCGGCAGCGCGACCTTCCGAACCGCCCACAGATCCCCGACCGAGAAGTGCATGCCCACGCCGAACATGAGCAGAATGACCCCGATCTCGGCGAGTTGGTGGGCCAGTTTAGCGTCGCCGACGAACCCCGGTGTAAACGGACCGATGGCGATACCGGCGAGCAGGTACCCGACCAGCGCCGGGAGCCGGAGCCGGACAGCGACGAAGCCAAAAATGAACGCGAGGGTCAGCCCGATGGCGATGATGGCGATCAGTGACATTTCGTGCGGCACGGCGGCTCCTGCGGCAGGGAGGGAAGGTGTGGTGGTTAGCTCGTACCCCGCCCCCGCAGCAGGGCGTCGTGCGTAGCGAGTTTGTAAAGTTCCCCGAGCGTCGGGTGGTTGAAACAGGTGTCGAGCAGCAGGTCGGCACCGGCCCCGACCATCAGTGCCATCACCCCGATGTGGACCACTTCCGAGGCCACTTCTCCGATGACGTGGGCACCGAGCAGTTTGTGGTCCGACCGGCGGAACAGGAGCTTGAGGAACCCGGCCTCGTCGCCGATGATCTTGCCCCGTGCCACTTCCGTGTACCCGGCCCGCCCGACCAGGTACTCGACCCCGGCAGCCCGCAGTGCGTCTTCCGTCTCGCCGACCGCGCTCACCTCGGGAATGGTGTAGATCCCGGTCGGCAGAACCCGGGCGACCGGCCCCCTGGTGGGGGCTCCGAATGCGTGCCCCGCCGCCGCACGGCCCTGTTCGGCGCTGGTGGACGCGAGGGCCGGGAACCCGATTACGTCTCCGACCGCGTAGATGTGCGGCACCTCCGTCTGAAAATGCTCGTTGACCACCAACCGGCCCTTCCGGGCGGCCGCGAGCCCGGCGGCCTCCGGGTTCAGGTCGGCGACCCGACTCGCGCGCCCGGCGCAGATGAGGACGTGGTCGGCCGTCAGAACTCGTCCCGAGGACAGGCCGAGGCGCACGTCGCCGGTCGGTGGCGCGTCACAGGAGTTAACGCACTCGCCCCATACGAATCGCACCCCGAGCCGGCGCATTGATGCCTCCAACGCGGTGGAGAGGTCCGCGTCGAGGAACGGGAGCAGGGCGTTGCGCCCGTCGATCAGGTACGTCTCGATCCCGAGCGCGGCGAACATGCACGCGTACTCGCTGCCGATCACCCCGGCCCCGATGACCGCGATCGACCGCGGCATCCGGTGCAACTCGACCAACTCGTCGGAATCGTGGACCCGGTCGTGCTCGAACGGGAACCCGGGCGGGCGGACCGGGACCGAGCCGGTGGCGACGACGACCTTCTCGGCGTGAAGTTCCTGCGCACCGGACCCTGTTACCCGGACCGCGTGCGGGCCACTGAACCGGGCGGTCCCGTGGACGACGGTCACACCGTACCGGCCGAGCAGCCCCCGGATGTGGTCGCGGTGGGCAGATTTGACGGCCCGTTCGTGCCGCAGCACGTCGTCGATCGTCGCGCCGCGGCGGAGGGACAGGTCGACCCCGTGCAGGTCGCGGGTACGGAGCCCGGACAGCGCGAGTGCGGTCTCGCGCAGGGTTTTGCTAGGGAGGGTACCGGTGTTAACAGCCGCCCCGCCGACGAACGGGGCCTTCTCAACTACGGCGACGCGCTTGCCGAGCCGGGCGGCAGTGACGGCCGCGGCCTCGCCGCCGGGTCCGGCGCCGATGACGATGAGATCGAATGCGGGTGACATGGGAGCGGCTCCGGGGGGTAGTCGATTACGGTCTGACCGGCTCCCGCGCAGGGGCTCACCCGGATGCCGTCGCGGGGACGTCCGCAAGTCGGGGAGCCGCGCCAATCGCTCCCGTCGCCTCGATCACCGCGAGCGCGCTCGCCCGATACCGGGTCTGGTTTGTGGGTGATCGGTTGGCCCGTAACGAGCACACGCCGTGCCGCTCCGATAGGGGGACGTGAGAGGACTGTTGGTTCGCAATTCCGAGAATTCGACGCCGAAAACGCGAACGGGCCGGTTCAGATACTGCACAAGTTGCCGGGAATTGAACGCCGCGACCTCGGATGCGAGCCCCCGGCCGGGTTGCGGTTCGGCAACTATCGCCCAGATCGAGTAAAAGCAGAGCACCGCGAGCGCGACGGCAAACGGCTCGTAGAAGATCAGGGAGAGCGTGCTCACCGTCCGCCGGCCAAATCGATGAACGTGCCCGTTGCGTAGGACGCCTCGTCGGACAGGAGCCACAGGATCGCCGCCGCGACTTCCTCGGGCTGCCCGCCCCGCTTCATCGGCACGAACGCCTTCACCCGGTCCACTCGGTCGGGTTCCCCGCCGCTGGCGTGAATATCCGTGTAGATGAACCCCGGCCGCACGGCGTTCACCCGGATGCCCTCCTCGGCGACTTCCTTCGACAGCCCCATCGTGAGCGTGTCCACCGCCCCCTTCGCCGCCGCGTAGTCCACGTACTCGCCCGGCGAGCCGACGCGCGCCGCCACGGACGACACGTTCACGATCGCCCCCCCCGCCCCGCCGCGCTTCGTGGACATGCGCCGGACCGCCTCGCGGCAGCACAGAAACGAACCGATCACGTTCGCGGCGAAGATCCGTGTGAGGCGCCTGGAATCCATGTCCTCGACCCGCATCTGAGCTTCGAGGATACCGGCGTTGTTCACCAGCGCGCTGACCCGCCCCAACTCGCGGTCCACCGTCTCGAACAATCGGACCACGTCGGTCTCGACGGCAACGTCGGCCTGAACCGCAAGCGCCTTTGTTCCCGCACGGGCGCACTCGGCTACGGTCTGTTCGGCGGCCCCCCGATTGGCCCGGTAGTTCACGCACACGGTGTAGCCGCGTTCGGCGGCCAGCCGACAGGTTGCCGCCCCGATCCCGCGGCTCCCGCCGGTCACAATCACGACCTTATTCATTCCGCGACCTCCTGTTGGAAGGATACGACCGAAGGCATTTCGGGACGCGGCCCTGGTGAGCCGCGGTGCCGCGCGCTCGGGTTGTCGCGTTTCGCGCCGAGCCTCGAACACCGACCGGCTCTATCCTGTCTCGACCTGCGGCCGCGCCACCCACCGCGCGGGAGCAGCGCCGGGCACACGCGGCACCCGAACCGGAGCACACTCGTGTCTACCACCCGCCAGATCCTGGGCGATCCCGTCACCACGCACATGCGAACCGACCCGACCCGAATCCCGGCCGGGTCGTCCGTTGCGCAAGCCCTGGACTACATCCGCGACCACGAGATCGGCGGCCGGGTCGTGTACTTCTACGTCGTCGACGGCGAGGGCAAACTGGTCGGCGTCGTCCCCACCCGCCGCCTCCTCCGGGGGCGGCCCGACGCCCCGGTTGCCGATATCATGATCGCGCCCGTCGCGGCGGTCCCGCACACCGCCACCGTGCTGGAGGCGTGCGAGTTCTTTACGCTGCACAAGTTGCTCGCGTTCCCGGTCGTGGGCGCGGAGGGGCAGTTACTAGGGCTCGTGGACGTGGACCTGTACACGGACGAATTGGCCGACCTGGAGAAGCGCCAGGAGAGCGACGATCTGTTCCAACTGGTGGGCGTGTACCTGACCGAGACCGAGCAGCGGCAGACGGTGCTCGCGGCCCGGAAGCGGTTCCCGTGGCTGCTGTGCAACGTGATCGGCGGGATGATTGCGGCCGTGATCGCCGACGCCTACGAGGACGTGGCCACACTCGCCCTGGTGACCCCGTTCATCGCGCTCGTGACGGGTATGGCGGAGGGGGTGGCGATGCAGTCGGTCAGCTTGGCCCTACAGACCCTGCACGGGCGACGGCCGACGTGGGCGACGCTGGCCCGGAAGGTGGGCCGGGAGGTGCTAGTGGGACTGCTGCTGGGAGCGTTCTGCGGGTTGATCGTCGGGGTGGTGGCGTACTTCTGGAAGGGGAGCGCGCGGGCGGGGCTGAGCCTGTGCATCGGGATCGCCGGCGGGGTGGCGGCGAGCGCGGCCGTGGGGATCGCGCTGCCGTTCCTGTTGCGAATGGCCCGCCGGAACCCGCAGGTGGCGAGCGGTCCGATCGCGCTGGCCGCGGCCGACCTGGTCACACTGTTGCTGTACTTCAACCTGGGCCGGTGGTTGCTGGGACAAGGGGCCTAATTATTCGAGTGCCGGCGGGCCGTTTTGCTCGTCGCGGAAGTCGTAGAGCGTGAACGTCGAGGTGCGCGCGAGCGGGCGCCGCGTGCGCAGGTACTCCAGTGTAACCGTCTTCGAGCGCGTCACGTTCGGGTGCAATGAAACGACCGTGTGCCCCACGGCCAGGACGCGCGGGCCGACCGCGCGGCGCAGCTCCGCCTCGTTCCTGATCTCCGGGCGCTGGACGTCCGGTTGGAAGCGCCCGAACGGCGGGTCATCGACCGCGGGGTCCGCTCCGAAGTACCACACCCAGATCAACGGCCGCCCGTTCGCTTCGTGCCACGCTTTGAGTTCGGGGAGGCCCTGCCCCCAATCGACGTTGGAGTCGGTCACGCGCCAGTGGGCCGCGCCCGGCCCGCCGTGTGCCTGGTTCAGGTACCCCAACCCGTTCGGCCACACCCACACAGAGACCGCGGCCAGAGCCAGCACCGCGGGCACGGCGATCCACGGTGCGCGCTGGGAGTACCCGCGCCCGAGCGCGACCGCGAGCGCAACGTACCCCAGCGCGACGGCCGGGAACGCGAGCCGCACACCGATTTGCAGGTTCGCTTTGAGGAGCGCAGCGAGCAACAGGAGCGTGACAACCGTCAGCGGGTTCGCCACAGCGCGCGGCCGCGCGAGGGCGATAAGCATCAGGAGGAAAATCGGCAGCGGCACCTTCATCAACAGAACTTCGGGGAAGTAGTACCGGTACCCTTCCGGGTAGAAGGTGCCGTTCAGGAAGGTGGGCCGGCCGTGGGCGTTGTACCACCACTGGAACGCGAACGCGCACACGGCGTGCGGCACACGGGTGTATTCTTTGGCCCACTTCTCGTACTTGGGCTTCAGCGGTTCGGTCGGGGGGACGGCTTTCGCGACCTTCTCGAACGGGCGCCGGTCCGGTTCGGGATAGCCGAAGTATTCGACGGCGATGGTGAGGCCGATGGCGAGAATCACCGTCGCGTTTAGCACAGAGCGGAACACGGCCCCGGTCACTTTCACGCCCCACGTCTTCCAACTGCCCCCAACCGGGCGCGACAACCCGCCGGACGCGAACCGGTAGCACACTTCGAGAACGACGAGGATAATGCCGCCGTAAAGCAGCGCGGAAATCTTGCACAATGCGGCGACACCGAACCACAGTCCCGGCAGAATGAGTCGCTTCCACCAGCCGCCCGCGCGCCCGGCGTACACGGCCCGCGCGAACGCCATCAGCGCGGCGCTCACCGCGATGTCCGTGGTCGCAATTGCGGCGTGCCCCAGGAAGTTCGGGTCGGCGGCGATCAACCCGGCCGCGATGCGCCCGGCCCACACTCCACCGGCCGCCCGGCCCAGGCGCCACGCGGAGAAGACGAGCAGCCACAACCAGCCGAGGGTCACGGCCCGCGCCCGGCCCAGGAGCGCGAACTTCGCGTCCGGGGTTTCGAGGCGCACGCCCGATTGCCGTTCGTGGATATAGAGCGGCAGCGTGACCGCATCGATCGGGAGCGGCATCACGCCGTTGGTGGCCGTGGCTTCGTGAAAGAACTGCTCGGGCCTCCCGTCGTCGCGGACCCACCCGCGCCAGGCCTCTAGCCCGGCGTCCATGTAGAACGGTTCGTCGTAAGTCACGCCGAGCCGCGGGGCCGCGCTGAGGCACCACCCGGCCGTCCAAGCGGCGAGAACCGCCAACCAGAGCGCGTCACCCACCCAGTAACCGCGAACAGGGGCTGGGCCGGGTGGTGTCGAGCCGTCACTGGCCATCGGCGCTGGTCCTGGAACATGTCGGGCGAAGAGCTCCACGCGAAGCGCGAGGTGATGATACGAGCGGGAGCAAACACAGTCTCGTTCCGCTTAGCGCGGGTGTAACCTTCTCCGCGCAACAATTCGACGACCGCTCCCACGCCCCACTGCCGCAGACACAGCAAGTAACGCGACGACCGAACAATTACACGCGCTCTGCATTGATATCCGCAACCTCTCTTAACCGCACAATCACGTTGCGAATAACAGCGAAAATAAATGTTCCGAGTTGCGAATCCGGCGCGATACACGTCCCGAATGCACTCCGGTCGAAGGGAAGTGGCCGCGAACGTGCTTCTAACGCAGGAGCCGTTCACAGCCGCCTGGGTTCCGTTCGGCGACCGGCCCCGCGCCGGTCCCACCGTCATCGCCCGTGGAGTTCCCCGTGATGAAGTCGAAGCTGATTGCCGCGTTCTCGTTCGCCGCCCTCGTGTTCGCGGCGGCCCCGGCCCGCGCCGAAGAGCCGAAGACCATCGCCGGTATCGTCGCCGGGTCGAAGGACCACACCATCCTGCTCGAACTGGTCAAGGAAGCCGGGCTCGCGGAAACACTGAGCGGCAAGGGCGAGTGGACCGTGTTCGCCCCGACCGACGCCGCGTTCAAGAAGATCGACGCGGACACACTCAAGAAGGTCAAGGGCGACAAGGAACTGCTCAAGAAGATCCTGATGGCCCACGCGGTCAAGGGCACGTGGGTGGCCGCCGATGTCGTGAAGCTCGACGGCAAGGAAGTGGAGACGCTCCAAGGCACCTCGTTCAAAATCACGGTGAAGGACAAGACCGTGATGGTCGGCGACGCGAAGGTGACCGCGGCCGACCTGAAGGCCAGCAACGGCGTCGTCCACGTCATCGACACCGTGCTGATGCCCGCGAAGTAACGTTCCCAGCGCCTCATGGTTGCTAAGTTGCGCGGTCGGCGGGGTGCCATCCCTGCCGACCGCGCTCGCTTCAGAAGCACTATGAGTTCGATTTTTTCCCGCGCGGCGAATCGTCCTCGTAGGCTCGCACGATGCGCGTGACGAGCGGGTTCCGCACGATGTCGGCTTGATCGAGGTGGACGATCGATAGTCCTTCCACGTCCCGCAGCCGGTGGACGGCATCCGCGAGCCCGCTACGAATGGTGCGCGGGAGGTCCGTCTGCGTCATGTCGCCAGTCACAATGACCTTCGAGTTCGTTCCCATCCGGGTCAGGAACATCTTCATCTGCTCGACGGTCGCGTTCTGCCCCTCGTCCAGAATGATGCAGGCGTGCGAGAGTGTCCGGCCGCGCATGTACCCCAGGGGCAAGATCTCGATGACCTCGCTCTCCATGTGCTTCTTCACCGTCTCCGGTTCCATCATGTCCGCGAGCGCGTCGTAGAGCGGCCGGAGGTACGGGCTGATCTTCGCGACGAGGTCGCCGGGCAGGAACCCGAGGCGCTCGCCCGCTTCGACCGCGGGGCGCACGAGCACGATCTTACGCACCTGCTTGCTGCGGAGCAGCGACACCGCCCACGCGACCGCGAGATACGTCTTACCGCTACCCGCCGGGCCGACGCACAGCACCACGTCGTGCGACTGGAGCGCCTGCACGTACCGGCCCTGGCCGTCGGTCCGCGTGCGCAGGTTCCGGCCGCCTTCCGTTGCGACGACCGAGCCGGTCCCGCGCGTGGTCGCCCCGCGGATCACTTCGATCACGTCGGTCACGTCCTTCGCGTCGAGCTTCCCCTGTTTGCGCGCGACCAAGCGCACCTGTTGGAGCGCGCGCTCGAACTGCTCCGCGGCTTCGGCGGTGCCCTCGATCTTCAGTTCCCCGCTGCGGTACACGGCCTTCACCGCGAACGCATCGCGGAGGGCGCGCAAGTGCTGATCGCGCGGACCGAAGAGGATCACCGCTTCGTCGCGGTCCTCGATCGTCAGCGTGCGGTTCACCGGCGAATCAGGCATGTTGGAGTCCCAATCTTGCGACGCAGAAATACGAAGTTCACACAAGGACACACGAAGTCGGCGGCGAGTTCGTTTCCTTCGCGCTTGTCTCTCAGACAGTAGATCGGCTTTTAGTGCCAACTGAACCACAGATACGCGACGGGGGCGGCAAAAAGTACCGAATCGATCACGTCGAGCACCCCGCCGAAGCCCGGAATGCTCTTGGAGGCGTCCTTCATCTGGCAATCGCGCTTGATGAGCGATTCGGCCAGGTCGCCGAGTACGCCGGCGAGCCCCACGGCCAGTCCGAAGGCGATCGCTTCCGGGATGCCGTAGCTGAATACATCCCCCATGAACGAGAAGGCCACGGCGATCGCGGCACCGGCCGTCATTCCGCCCGCGAACCCCTCCCACGTCTTCTTCGGGCTGAGCACGGGCGCCATCTTGTGGCGCCCGAGAAACGTGCCCGTGAAGAACGCCCCGATGTCGTTCCCCTTCGGCACGAACACCACCAGCGCCAGCATGATCGCCGACGTATCGACGTCGCTCGATAACCAACGGATTTGCGCGAAGAAGCACGACAACAAACCCAGGTACGCCACAGCAAAGAGCGTCAGGGCGATTCGGGGTACCACGATTCCTGGTTCGCTAACGTACCGCCGCATTTCGAGCAGGAATGCCGCAATCAACACGATCGCGAGAATCCACGCGACCAGTGCCCACACGGATGCGGGCACGAGGCTGAACTGCAGGCGCAGCGCCGGGTACCAGTTCGCGAACAGCGCGAGCAGTACGCCGCAGGTGACGAGCCCTTCGGACGGGCGCAGCGCGACGGGGATGAGCCGAACGAGTTCGCGCGAGCCGACGAACCCGGCGAACAGCAGGAACGCGAACAGGAACGGGAACCACGCGAACCCGCTGCGCGCGAGCCACGAGTCGCCGAAGAGTACACCACAGGCTCCCAGGGCGAGGAGCGACCCGACAACCAGTCGCGTTCGGATCATTACGAATGCGCTCGTGGGTCGGTCATGTGGTGGTGTCCGCGTTCAGCCCGCCGAACCGCCGCTCGCGCCGGGCGAAGTCGCGGAGCCCGTCGTGCAGCAAACTGGCGTCGAACTCGGGCCAGAACTTCGGTGTGACCCAGAGTTCCGCGTAGGAGATTTGCCACAGCAGGTAGTTGCTCACGCGCATCTCGCCCGCGGTGCGCACGAGTAAGTCTGGGTCCGGCATCCCGCCCGTGTACAGTGCGCCGGAAATGGCCGCTTCATCAATCTCTTCCGGTCGCAGTTCCCCGCGGCTCACGCGCCCCGCGAGCGCCTGCACCGCGTCCACGATCTCGGCGCGGCTCCCGTAGTTGATCGCGAGGCACAGCGTCAGCCCGGTGTTGTGCTGCGTGAGGCGCACGTTCTCATCAATCTCGGCCAGCACTTCGTCGGGCAGCCCGGAGCGCCGACCGATCACCGTGAACCGGATGTTCTGCTCCTGGATCTTCTCTCGTTCTGCGAGCAGGTACTGTTTGAGGAGTGCCATCAGGAAGTCGATTTCCGGCTTCGGGCGCTTCCAGTTCTCGGAACTGAGGCAGTACAGCGTGAGTTGGCCGATCCCGAGCCGGCAGCACTCTTCGGTAATCACATCAACGGAGTGCGCGCCGCGCTCGTGCCCCTCGGCCCGTTCCTTGCCCTGGCGCTGCGCCCACCGGCCGTTGCCGTCCATGATGATGGCGATGTGGCGCGGCAACCGGGCCGGATCGAGTCCGACCGAGCGGGCGTATTCACGAGGTTCGTGCGTCGTGGAAATCATTCAGTCGCACCACAAAGGCACGTAGGTCAACACAGGGGCCTACAAACGAGCGGCGGTCGGGTAACAATCGCTAACATTTCGGGCGTTTCCCACCCCGCTTCTAACAAGAATCGTCCCAAACACTGATGCGCCCAACACTTCGATGCGATTGATCGCACTCGCCAGTGCTCACAACGGCTAACAAACGCTAACATTTTCCGCCCCGACCCGCCGTCGCGCACCCGAAAAATGCGGCCCCGCACTCACATCTGCCATCGGTCGATCGCGTGCCGTTCATTACACCCGGCGTGCGCGGTCCCCACAATGACGCAGGTCACTCAACTGATGGCACCGCGGACCGGGGTGAACCGGGCGTTTCAGCCCGCGGTGCGTTCATTAACACTGGCGCCAATTCACGTGTTGCGATTACACCATGATCGTCTGTTCGCGGCCGGGACCGACGGACACCACGGACACCTTCAGCCCGACCAGTTCGGCGACGCGATCGATGTAGCCCCGGGCCGCGCTCGGCAGGTCCGAGATCGCGCGCACCGCGGTCAGGTCTTCCGTCCAGCCCGGTAGCATCTCGTACACCGGCTTACACCGCGCCAGCAGGTGCGCGTCGCTCGGGAAGTGCGTGATGCGCGAGCCATCGAGTTCGTAGGCGGTGCAGATCTTCAGTTCCGGGATGCCGCTCAACACGTCGAGCAGCATCAGCGTGATTTCGTCCGCACCGGAAAGGGCGGCGGTGTACCGCACGGCCACCGCGTCGAGCCAGCCGACGCGCCGCGGGCGCCCGGTCACGGTGCCGAACTCGCGCCCGATAGTCCGAATACGCTCACCCAGGCCCTGGGGACCGTCGTTCAGCTCCGTCGGGAACGGCCCCTGACCCACGCGGCTCGTGTAAGCCTTCACCACGCCGATGATCCGCTTCAGGTGCTTCGCGGGCACGCCGGACCCGCCCCAAATGCCGGACGGGAGGCTGCTCGAACTGGTGACGTAGGGGTACGTGCCGTGGTCCACGTCGAGCAAGCTGCCCTGCGCGGCCTCGAAAATGATTCGCTTGTTGGCCGCGATCGCGTCGTGCAGGAAGCGCGTGGTGTCGCGCACGAACGGTCGGAGGCGTTCCGCGTAGGTCAGGTACTCGGTGGCGACCGCTTCGGGGTCGAAGACCTTTGGCGCCGTACCGCCCGCGAGCGCGCCCATGAGCTTGTTCTTGAACGGCACCACGAACCGCAGCCGCTCGCGCAGGTGGTCCGGCTGGAGCAACTCACCGACGCGGATGGCGAACCGGCGGCCGACCTTGTCCTGGTAGCACGGCCCGATCCCGCGGCCGGTGGTGCCGATCTTCCCCTCGGCGCCGCTCTCGAGCAGCCGCTCCTCTTCCATGTGGTACGGGAAGATGACGTGCGCGTGATCGCTCACGAACAGCGAGCCGGACACATCGAGCCCGCCCTGCTTCACGAGCGATTCGATTTCTTCGATGAACCGGGGCGGGTATACGACGACCCCGTTCCCGATAACGGACTGGACGTTCGACCGGATCACTCCGGTCGGGAGAAGGGAGAGTTTGAAACTCTTTCCGTTGACGACGACCGTGTGGCCGGCGTTGGCGCCGCCGTTGTACCGCACCACGATATCGAAGCCGTCACCGAGGAGATCGACGATCTTACCCTTCGCCTCGTCCCCCCACTGCAAACCGACCACGCACGTACCGGGCATTGTGTGAAACCGCCGCGTTGCGAACTTCATTGGTGTGAATCAACCCGTCTCACGCTAGTCCCCATCGCGTGAGGCGTCAAGGGTGGTGCGTGGTACCGGGGCACCCGGACGCGCGCTGTTGGTGCAATTTGAGGAGTGGCGCGTAATCGGGCCGGTCGGCCGCTTGGCTCACGGCTTTCCCGAAACATGCCCTACGTGCGATTCAGAACGCGCGATGCGTTACTCCCACACCAGCTTCGCCGCGTCGAAGCACGGGCCGTCCACGCAGACGCGCTTGTAGTCGTCGCCGTCCGGGGTTCTCACTTTCGCCACGCAACTGAAACAGATGCCCACGCCGCACGCCATCGGCGTTTCGAGCGACACCTGACACGGCACGTTCCACTTCGCCGCCAGTTTCGCGAGCGCGTGCAACATCGGCTCCGGCCCGCACCCCACGAGCGGCCCCGTCACCCCGTGCGATTCGAGCAATTGCGTCACGAATCCCTTCGTGCCGATGCTGCCGTCGTCGCTCGCGACGTGAACGTCAATACCCGCGGCACGGAAGTCGTCCACACCGGCCGCAAGGTCCGCGTTCCGCACGCCGTAATACAGCGAAACGTTCTTCGTGCGAGCGCGGGGGGCGTCACCACCGAAGCCGCGCGTGCCGAGTAGTTCGCGTGCGTAAGCCAGAAACGGCGTCTGCCCGATTCCGCCCGCCACGAGCGTAACTCGGTCCGGCGTACCGACATCCAGGAACGGCTTCCCGAGCGGTCCCCACACTTGGAGTTCTTCCCCCTCTCGCACTTCCACGAGCCGGCCCGTCATCTTGCCCACAACGAGGTACACCACGTCGACGGCGACCGGCGCACCGGCAGCATCGAGCACGGTGTCGTACAGCGCGAACGGGCGCCCGAGCAACGGGTCGGTGGTGTTCGGCAGCCGGAGCATCACGAACTGCCCCGGTCGAATCGCGCCGGCCAGTTCGGGGCAGTGGAGCCGAACGCGGAACGTGCGCTCGGCGAGTTTGACGTGTTCGAGAACGCGCGCGATGCGGTGAAACATTGTTTTGGTAAACGGCCGGCGTGAGCCGGCTGGTGTGTTTTGGTGAACGACCGGCTCGCGCCGGTCGGTGAGACTTTCGCGAACAATTTTGGCAGAACCGGCCGGCTCACACCGGCCGTTCGCCCGGATTGGTCTTCTTCTCCGTGGCCCGGAGGCGCGCGGCGGCGACCTTTTCCTGCGACCTCGTCACGAACAGTTTTAGCTCTTTCAGTTCGTCCTCGCTGATCCGGCGCGCCTTGCCCTTCGGCAGCTTGTCCAGCTTCACCGGGCCGATCGCGACGCGCTTCAGGCGCATCACCTTGTGGCCGAGTTTCGCGAGCATCCGGCGGATCTCGCGGTTCTTGCCCTCGGTCAGGATCACGCGGACCCAGGTGCCGTTCCCCTGCGGTTTCACCCGCTTCGCGCTCTTCGCGCGCACCTTGCCGTCGCTCAGCCACACGCCGTCGAGCAACTTCTGGAGGTCTTCGTCCGTGGGGCGCCCCGCGACGAGCACGAAGTAGGTCTTCGGCACGCCGTACCGCGGGTGCGTCAGCCCCATCGCGAGGTCGCCGTCGTTGGTCATCAGCAGGAGCCCGTCGCTGCCCTCGTCGAGTCGGCCGACGGTATAAACCCGCTGTTCGACGTGCGGGAGCAAATCGACCGCACGCGGCCGCCCGGCGGGGTCGTGGTTCGTGCAGAGGTGCCCGACGGGTTTGTTCACCGCCCAGTAGACGAGCTTCTCGGCTTTCACCGACTGGTCGTCGACCGCCACTTGGTGCTTGGTGGGGTCGATCTTCAGACCGAGTTCCGTGACCCGGACGCCGTCCACCTTCACGCGCCCGGCCGCGATGAGTTTGTCACAGTGCCGCCGCGAGCCGACGCCCGCGTGCGCCAGATACTTGTTGAGACGTTGCATACCGCCAATTGTACCACACCGCCCCGAATTGACACTGGAACAACACATGGAACAACGCGCGCTCGCAAGAAGACATTTGCAATTCACGGAGCGATTTGTGATATTTGCCGGGAAATAGCGGTTCAGGACGCGCCCGCCCGGCGCCCACCAAACCCCGCAGCCGTTCCGTTCGCGCACCGGACATGCACCGGTCAGAGGTGGGTCTTCTGTGCGCAACTCGATGAGGCAAAACGTGTCACCCGAACCGGAAGCACAGAAGCGATCCCGACCACCGTGGGTCGTTTGGGCACTCATACCGGTGGCACTCATCATCCTCAGCGCGGTCGGGATCTGGCTCTGGGACCGCTACGACCCGTTCGTCATGGAACGGCCGGACATGCGCGAATCGATGGCACTACTGAACACGGCACGAACACGTCCCCTCACCGATGAGGAATTCGACAACGCGATTGTGCTGCTCAGTGCCGACACCCCGGCCGCCCAACTTTCCGCCGTCGCAACGATCGAAGTTGATGTCGCGCACAACCCCAGCCGACGGGATCGCGCGATTGCGGCCCTGGAGCAATGTCCGAAGTCGGCACCGGCCACCCGACAGGCCGCGAGTACGGCGGCGACGCGGTTAAGGGCGAAGAAGGAGTAGGCCGTGCCGCGCATCGTGGGTAAATGAGCGCGGAGACACTAATGAGTCGAGGAGCACGTCGTGAACCTTGAACCGATTGACGCGAAATGGTTGAAAGCGGACCTCGAACGTGCCCTTGGCGCGTATGAAACGTGCGACACGACACAGGTGATCGCGTCGCTCGAAGCCTACCGAGACAAGCTCCAAATGCTCCTCACGAACTTGGAGGAGGTCGAGGCGGCGCTCTCGCTCGCGCCCGATCAGCCGAATCCGAATCAATAGACCGATCGAACTTCAGTTGTACCCTTGGTTCGATCACTGCGCGCCGGGGTATTTACACTTCGACGTGAGCCGCGGTGCGGACGTGCTGAAGGAGCAAAATGCTCCTTCAGCACGTCCGCACCGCAAGGATCGGTACCAATTTTCGCGCACGTGAAGCGGTTACCAGTCGCCCGGAACCGGCAACCCGTCGGCCGGATCGATCACGAGCACCCAGGTGCTCGCGGTAACGCTCGAGGACACCGTCCGAACGCTCCCGTCCACCAACCCGACCACCATGCCGCCGGTGTGCGCACTGCTCGGCCGGGAGTAGTCGGCCATGCTCGGTTTGACCCCGACTTGCGGTACCCCGTTTGAATACTTCCCGAACATCGGTGCGCTCGTGTTCGGGCTCCCGTACTGGTGGGACGCGGGCCACCACCACAGGGTGCCGTATGCGGCCCCGGCCCCGGCCCCGCCCTCGGTGATCCGCTCGGCCGTCAGCACCACGTTCGAGGTGCCGTCCGGTATGTTGCCGATGCCGTACTGGGCCTTCCACGGGTAAAGGGCGTTGGCGCTCCGGGTGGGGTCGTTGCCGTTGACGGTGCCGAGCAGCAGGTAGTTCAGGACGTAGCCGCCCGACGTGTACCCGGCGGCCGGGGTCGCCGTGACCTTCCCCCCGTTGGCAGTCGAGTCGGACGGGCACTGGTACGCGGACACGACCCCCTGGTTATAGATGTACCCGCCGTTCACCGCGCCCCACCAGGTGTCGGTCGGGTTCCCGGGATCGGGGGTCTGGCCCGCGCGGAACAGGGCCTCCTGTTCGAGGTAGGGCAGCAGCAGGTGGAACGCCGACGCACGGTTCCGTCCGCTCGTGTCAACGTCGTACAGGTTCGGCAGCCGGTCGTTGTTCGCGCCCGCGTAGTTGGCCACGGCCAAGCCGAGTTGCTTGACGTTGTTCTGGCACTTGATCCGGGCGGCGGCCTCGCGGACCTTTTGCACCGCGGGCAGGAGCAGCCCGATCAGGATCGCAATGATCGCGATCACGACCAGTAGTTCAATCAGCGTGAACCCGCGCCGGTTCGGGCGGGTCGAAGTCGTCGTCATCCGTCGTCTCCAGTTGATGGTCAAGTTGTGGGTCAGTCGGAACGGAGAATATGGTGCCTCGTGGCCGCACCGGGCGCCGGTTCCGGCGGACTACGGAGCGGTCAGCGCGGTATCGAGGTAGGTGGTTACTTTGCCGGCCCAGGCGCGGCCGTGGGCCTGGAGCCCCTTGGGGCTGAAGTGAACCCCCAGCCCACCGTTGTCCCGGTTGTCGCCCGTGAGGGCATCGGTGTCGGGGCCTTCCAGGGCAACGCCGGTGTCCCACAATCGTTTCTGACCGGCCCGGACGCCCTCGGCCTTCGGCCGGTCCGGACCCATGTAAGAGACCCGTGCGACGAACCACGGAACCGGTCGGCCGACCACCTTGCGCGAGCCCTCAATGACTGTCGTCAAGCTGGTCGCGTACTGGTCCGCGGTGAGGCCGACATCGGACTCGCCCTGGTGCCACAGGACGGCGCGGAACCCGTCCGGCCCGAGTTGTTTCATCCGCTTGGCGGTCCACTCGAACAGTTCGCTGCCCGGACGCCACTCGGCCGTTGTAGACGGCCCGTGACCGGTCACGGCCAATCCGATCGGAACCTTGTACCGGTCCGCCAGCGCGTCCCCGAACGCGGGCCAGAAGCTCCCGCTCTTGCTGTGGTCGTGGGTCCCGGGTTGGGGATCGTTCGCCGGTTGCCACCGGGCGCCGTCGAACGAGGCCACGAGGTCCGATTTGGGGCGGGTCGGTTCGGCGCCGTAGTTGGTCGAATTCGACTGCCCGGCGCCGACGAACACTTCGCCGACCCCGACCTTGGTGACCGCTTCTTCGGCGACGACCTCGTTGTTTGAGAGCGCCCGAACGGTGACCGTGTACCACCCGCCCGCCGGGGCAGGAACCCGGGCGTCGAACGTGCGCTCTTGTGCGTTCAGCGGGACCGCGCGCCAGTCCGTCGACAACACGCCTTCGAGCGGCTGCCCCTCGAGTTTGACCTCGACGCGATCCGCGCCGACCGGCGCCCGACCGGACACCCCGACCCAGCCGGTCGTCCGAGAAGTCCGCTGAAACACTTGCCTGTCGAGCGGGGCCGTCAGGCCCAGCGGTCCGCGTGCCGGTTCGGAATTCGCCGTCGGCGCGGTAGCGACTTTCGCGACCTGTGCGGCTTCGGCCGGGGTGACTTCGCCGGGTTCCAGCGTCACGGTACGGGTCGCGCCGGCCGGGAGCGTGAGTTGCCACACTTGGCAGGTTTCGTCCAGGTCCGTCCAGGCGCCGCGGAGCACGCTCCCGCCGGTCACCTTGAGTTTGGCGCGGCCGGCGTACCAGGTCGAGTTCGGCCAGTCCCGCTTGGCGAGCGCCCCGGCCCACTCGCCGGCGTCGTTGGATACCGCCTGGACCGCCTTCCCGTTGAAGATGATGAAGAACAGTCCCTCGCCGCCTTGCTTGTTGGTAATCGTCCAGGCCATGCGATCGGGAAAGAACTCGTAGCGCACGGAGGCTACCGGGCCATCGCCGAGGTAGGTGGTCGGTGACTGCCGGGTGAACGTCGGGAACGGAAGGGCGGCGTTCCGGCTGCCGTCGTAGAAGTAGGCGCCGCGGTACACCGTCAGGCTCCGAATGAACTCCTGGCCCTGGATCTGCAAGCTCTTGATCCCGGTCGCGTCCAGTTCCACCTCGTACCGGCCGGCCGTCACGCGGTTACCCGGTGCCGCCTCGGGTTGCGGCGCTGGAGCGGGTTGCGGTGCCGGCGCGGGAGGAGCCCCGGTGCCCGGGGGCTTGGCTGCGTGGGTACCCGGCTCGGTTGCCGGCGCACCACTGCGCCCGCCCGAGAGCGCCGCGACCAAACCGGCGACCAGCAGAACGCCGACCCCGGCGGCCACCAGTTTCCCCTTCCGCCCGAGTTCCGGGAGGCGCGTGTTCCGGGCCGATCCGGTCTGCGGGCGACTGGGCGCCATGCGGGCACTGCTCGCCCCGGTGACCATAGCCGTCACCGCTTCCATTGCCCGCTCGCCCCCGTTCGGTCCGGTACTCGAGAGCCCGGCGACCAGTTTGCCACTGGGGTTCAGCCACGGGGTCAGAGCGGCGATCAGGTGGGCCGGGGTCTGGTACCGGTCCTCCGGGCGCTTGGCCAGGGTCTTGGCCACGACCTCGGCCAGCCCGGGCGGGAACGTCTTGTCGACCCCGGTCAGGCTCGGGGCCGGTTTCACCTGGTGCTGGAGCAACTTCTGCGCGGTCGTTCCGGTGAACGGCGGCTTGCCTGTGAGGAGGGCGAAGAACGTTGCCCCCAGGCTGTAAATGTCGGCCCGGATGTCGACGGGGGCGCTCATCGCCTGCTCGGGCGCAATGAAGTCGGCCGTGCCGACCACCGCGCCGGAGTCCAGCATCTCGGTCACCTTGTCGGCGTCGGCGGACGATCGGGCCAGGCCCATGTCCAGCACCTTGACGGTCCCGTCCCGGGTGAGCATGAGGTTGTCGGGCTTGATGTCCCGGTGAACGAACCCCTTCTCGTAGGCGTGTTGCAGCCCGGCCGCGGCCTGTGCGATGTATTCCACGACGCGGCCGCACGAGAGCGCGCCGCTGGTTTTGACGAGGTGCTCGAGGGTTTGACCGTCCACGTACTCCATCGCGAGGAAGTACACGTCACCCTGCTGGCCCACGTCGAAGATGCGGACGATGTTCGGGTGGTCCAGGGCGGCGGCGGCGCGGGCCTCGCGGAGGAACCGCTCGACCGCGACCCGGCGGTTGGCGTCGCTCGCGGTCAGCACCTTGATGGCCGCCGGTCGGTTGAGGGTCTCGTGTTCGGCCAGGAACACCGCGCCCATGCCGCCCCGCCCGAGCGGGGTCCGGATCACGTAGGAGCCGAACCGAAATCCCCGACACTTGCCGGCCAGCAGGTTCTTCGCCTGAAACGGCGTCAGCAGGCCGTTCTTGACCAGGACCGCGGCGGCGCGGTTCGGGTCGTCGGGCAGATCCTCCATGTCTCTCAGCGCGGCATCCAGTTTGCCGGGGGCGTGAATCCCACTCCTGTGGACGATTTCTAAGAACGCAGCGGCGGTCGTGTGTGCAGACATGTGGTGCGTCCGCTCCCCGCGGTGGCCTCAGTGTCGGAATTTTCGGTGACGCTCTGGGAGAACAGCATGTCTGTAGAACGGCTTCTCGCCGGGGGAGACAAAGACCGGGGTAAACCGACAGCGGGGAGTAGGCGCAGACAGATTTTCGGACAGTTGGGCGGCGCGGGCTCAGAGAAGACGTGAAGACATCACCGAGGGAATAGGGATAATGATCGGATTGTCAAAATGTTCCATTCGTCTCGTTATTGAATTCGGCCCCCTCGGAAGCCTCGCGCTCACGATCGACTGCTTTCGTGCCACGAAGAACGTCCGCAAGGGCATTGGGGTGGCGAATACCGCCCGGAACTGGAACACCGTACTCAAGCTGCACGAGCTGGCGAAGAAGGCGGCGGAGACCGAGTAGTCACGTCGCCTCATAACGAACAGATCGCCGAGGTCGCCGTGCGGATCGAGGAGTACGTCGCCGGGGAGTTCGAGTTCAACAGCACATGAAGCCGTGGAGGGTGCGGTGTCAGAATCATTCGCCGACCGCTGGGCAAGGAAGTGGGAAGCGTGCGGCTTCGAGGGCGCGGGTATCGAGATGGTGACGTGCGGCAGCGCCGTGCTCCCCGACTCCGCCGCGCCGTGTCTGAGCTTCGACCGTGCCGAGAAGCCCGTGGCCCTCTGGCAGGTCTTCGGCTTGAAGTGGACCCCTGAGGACCGCGAACGCCTGGCACCGGTTCTGGTCATCGGCTCCGATGGGGCGGGGAACCCGATCTGCGTCGAGGCCGGGAAGGTCGTACTCTTCGACCACGAGGACCGCTTCGTCACCCGGCAGTTCGTGAACAGCAGCGTTCACTGCCTTGCGGAGTGCCTGCTCGCGTTCATAGGAGAGAAGAACCCGGAGCGGTTTCGAGAAGCGGCCCGTGCCATCGATCTTCCGGCCCTTGCAGAGGGGGCGTTCTGGTGGCACGCCGCGCGGGGTGTCGCGGAGGAGACGGCGTGAAGCTCAGTACGTCCGTCCGCGGTCGCATCCGACAGTTCGCCCTCTGGGTAGCGAACCGTTCCGTCGGGTGCCCGCGCCACGGGCATCAGGGCAGGAGCCAGCCTTCGTTGAAGAACCCGGCACGGATCACCTGTTCCTCCAGGGGGTCGGACGGGCGCGCCGGCGCCTTCGCGCCCACCTTCAGCACCGCCCAGTCGCCCAGTCGCGGGAACAATAGGTAGTTGAGTGAGGCCAGGTCCTTCTCGTGGAACGTGTGCCCACTGTTGAAGACGACGTACCGGCCCGGGGCGAAGGGGCTCGGCTGAATCAGGACCGGGGCGTGATCGGCCGCGGCGTATTTGTCCGTGCCGAGCGTGAGGTCCTTCTCGGTCCACGTCACCGGCATTTTCGGCAGGGCGCGGGCGATCAGAGCGTTGCTGCCCGGGTCACCGAACAGGATCAGGTTGTACCGTTTCATGTCCGCGTCGGTGACGGCGGTGTCGTCCTTCACCGGCAGTTCGCCACGGAAGTAGCGGTCCCACTCGTAGGCGAACCGTTTGAGGCTCGCGTCGGCCCACGTCTGAATGGCCGGGTTCCACGCTTTACCCGTGCCACGGACGCACAGGAACGGCGTGGCGAAGGCGTCGTCGATCGGCCCCTGCACGCCCGGCCGCTTGCCCGAGAGGGGCGTTGCGTCGAGTTCCCCGAGGTACGCCCACTTCCCGTCCTTCCGGCCGATCACGGGCTTGGCGGGCGGCGCGTTCTTCTCGCGCACGGGAAGCGCGATCTCCGCCCCGCCGACGCGAAGCTGCGGGTTCGTTTCTTGCAACACGGGTGGTAACAACGTGAAGCGCGTCACGTTCTTCGGCTCTTTCACCTCCACGGTGCCGTCGGCGGCAACGGAGGCTTCCAGTTCCGCCCGCGCGTAGTGCTCGGTGAGGCCGAGCGCCCACAGCCAGTGGCACTGGTTGTATTTGAGCGTCCAGGTGACGAACCGAAGGTGCTTCGGGGAACGATCCAGCCCCTTGTCGGCGAACTCCTTGATGCGGCGCATCTGTTCCGCGTGCGTTTTGGGATCGATCACGTGCCCGGTGCCCGGCGAAATCAGGTTGGTCAGCTTCAGGCCTTCCTTCTCCATTGCTTTGCCCATCAGCACGTGCGATTGGAAAAACACGTCCTTTTCGCCCATGCACGCGATCGCCGGGACCGCCCCCGCGTTGGCGGCGTAATCGACCGAGTCGAGCACGTGCAGCGCCTTCTCCTGGTGCTCGGGAAGGGCCGCGACTTTCACAAAGGTCGAGAGGGGCGTTTGCGAGAACTCGCGTGTATCGACGTACCCGCAGTACGGGCCGAGAGCGACGAACCGGCTCGGGTACTTCAGCCCGAGGTGCCAAGTACCGGACGCGCCCATCGACATGCCGCGAAGGACGATCCGGTCGCGGTCGATGTTGTACCCCCGGCAAACCGCCTCGATCGCTTCAAACACGTCCGTCTCGCCCGCCCAGCGGTAGCAGTTCTCGACGCGGCCGAGTGGGTGCAACTCGATGAAATTCGCATCCGGGGCACTCTTCTCCGAACCATCGCCCGCGTCGAAGCCGTTCATGAACCGGAGTTCGTTCAGGCCGCTCGGTTTCATGCTCCCGTGCAGCACCACGTCCAGTCGCGAGGGCTTGTTTGAGTCGTACCCGGCTGGGATGACCAGTCCGTAAGGCTGGGTCGAGCCGTCCACAGCGGACACGTACCCGCGGACGAGCTTCCCTCTTCGGGAAGTCCATGCGGGCTTACCTTTGGCGAGCGCCTCGGCCCGTTCGGAACACCGCGCGAGCGCCTTTTTGATAAGGGCGACATCCGCGGGCTTGAGTTCCGTCTCGTACCGCAGTGCCCAGGCGACGCCCTTGCGGAACACGTCCGCGTCGGCGATCAGATCCTCCCGCTGCAGCGGGACCGGCTTCTCACGGAACGCGAGGAGCCGGTCACCGAGCGTCTTGAGATCGCGGTCAATTTGAGAGGCGTCGGCAGCGGAAAGACCGGCTGGCAGTTCGGCCCGTGCCAGCTGAGCGCCGACCGCTCCGGCGAGGGCGATTATCGAGGCGACGGTCCCGTACCGGACGAATGTGGGCATTGCGGCTCTCCGATATAGTCCCGCGAGAAATGGAACCCGGCCGACCTCGGGGCCGTGCGACTCACTGAGTTTCACTCGGATCGGTACTTCGGCCGGTGCCCTCGCGATTGCGTTTTCAAATTAGACAAGTTCCGACAGCGGGCCGCCCTCGCAGTAAGTGGGGTTACCGAAGGATTTCAGCCGGTGATCGAACCCGTGGGCCAACGACAGCAGCAACCGGCTGTGTGACTTGTTCTTCAAATTGAGCGATCGCCCCATCTTGAAATCGAGGCCGTTACCGACCAGCACGAACGGGATGTTGTCGAGGGTGTGCGAACTCCCTTGGCCGAGTTCGTTCGTCCAGACGATCAGCGTGTTGTCGAGTAGTGAGCCCCCTGCCCCGGGTTCGGGTGTGTCGGCCAGTCGCTTCGCCAGGTACGCCACCTGCTCGCAGAACCAGCCGTTGATTTTTGTGAGCTTCTTCTTGGCCCCGTCGCTGTCCTGGTGCGACAGCTCGTGGTGCTGGTCGTCGATGCCGAGCCAGCGCATGCGGGCGTTTCCAACGGAACACGTGTACTGCAGGGTCGCGATCCGGGTGAAATCGGCAGCGAAGGATTGAACCATCAGGTCGATCTGGGTCTTACTGATTTTGGGCAGCAAATCGTTTTCTCGCTTGAGACCCGGGTCGAGTTCCGGCACCGGGTGGGCGACCGCTCCCGTCTTGCTCGCCACTTTGGTCTCCTCTTCCAGTTCGCGCACGTGGGCCGCGTGTTCTTCGAGCAGGCGACGGTCCTCCGCGCTCACGACCCGACCGACGCGCTTCAGATCGTCACCGACGACATCGAGCACGCTCCCGAGCAGTTCTTGATCCTTCACGCGCCCGTAGAGCTTGGCAAACATCTGGTGCGGGTCGTCGATGGGGGCGATCGGCTTGTTCCCCCCCGCGTAGACCATGCGCGTCCAGGTATCGGCCCGATCGGGGACCAGTGCGCCGAATTCGAGGGAACCGAAGCGCGTTTTGGTCGCCCCGTCGCCCTGGAGGTGCCGTCGAATTTCTTGGTCGATGGAGTGCCCCTTGGACCAACCGGCGGAGGTGGTGCCCACCTGGATGTTGCCGGGATTGAGTTCAACGCCGGTGAGCAGGCACCCCATCCCGCGCATGTGGTTGTCCCCGTCGCCACCGACCTTGTCGCTCAGGCCGCGAAGAACCAGCATCCGCTTGCGGAACGGCTCCAGCGGCTTCAAGCTCTCCTTGAGTGCGAACTTCTCCCCGTCCTGATCGGGCCAGAACGTTTCGGGAACGACACCGTTGGGGCTGAAAAGGATGACGAGGCGCTGTTTCCGCCTCGCCTGATTCGCGAACGCCAGCCCCGGCAGGTTCAGAACGAACGGCAGTGCGGCGGCGCTGAGTCCGAGGTCGCGAATGAAGTCGCGCCGGTTGCGGGATCGTGCCATGTGATGTCCACCTCGTTTAGCGCGACTTCGGGGTCTGTTTGGGCTCGGGGGGGCGTGCGGCCATCGCCGCAATTTCCGCGACGACGTTCCGAACGTGGAATTGATCCTTGGCGAAGCCGGTTCGCAGTTCGGCCAGTCGGGTCGGTCCGTAGGCACGGATCGGCTGCTGAACTAGATGGCTAAACATCTGCTCGATGAATGCGGCGTGGACCGCTTCACTGTTCGCTGCGAATTTCGCCAGCTCGCGCGCGTTCGCGAACTTCGCTTCGTGGCCCGACGGGGATCGGAAGCTGCCGGTCGCGTCAACCGGCTTCTTGTTGTCCCGGTCACGGAACCGACCGACGGCGTCGAAGTGCTCCATCGTGAACCCGAGCGGGTTGATGACCCCGTGGCACGTCATGCAGTTCGCCGGTTTCGTCTGCAGTCCCACCCGCTCGCGCGTGGAGAGCGCGGGGTGCAACTCCGCGGCGAAGGGCGTGAACGCCTCTTGGGGCGGACGCAGGTTCTGCCCCAGGATACCACGAGTCAAGAAGACCCCGCGATGAATCGGGGACGTTTCCGCCGTGTACGAGTGGACCGTCATCACGAGCGGGTGGGTGAGAACGCCCGCGCGGTGTTCGGCGTTCAGTACCACGTTCGTGAAGTCACCCGTTTTCGGAGTCGCGGCGCCGTAAATCGCCGCGAGCCGACCGTTCAGTGGCAGGTGGTCCGCCAGCAACAGTTGGCGGAAGTCCGACTTGCCGCCGAAGACGATCTCTTCCAGCATCAGGTCCAACGACACCCGGAGGTCCGCGACAACGGCCTGGTCGAACCCCGGGAACCGCTTCGCGTCCTTGACGACGTCCGTCGCGTGGTCGAGGCGCAGCCACGTGTGAAAGAACGAGAGCACCTTCAACTTCGCCCGTGGGTCGCTCAACAGCCGATCGGCCTGGGTTCGGATCTCTTCGCGGGTGGTCAGTTTTCCGTCCTGCGCAGCGGTCAGCAGTGCGGCGTCGGGGAGCGAATCCCAGAGCACGAACGACAGCCGCGCGGCCACCGCGTAACCCTCGGGGATCGGTTCCGCGTCGCGATAGAGGAACTGCGGTGAGATCAGCGCCGCGGCGACGACCCGCTTCACACCGGTGACCGTGTCCTTGGTCGAATCGAACAGTTGATCGACGTGGACCTTCGTCTGTTCTTCCGACAAGGGGTGGCGAAAGGCACGCTCCACGAACAGTTGGCAGAACCGGCGCAATTTCGCGCGGGGGTCGGGCTCTTTCTCCGCTAACCCGGCCAGTTCGTGCAGGTGGTCACCGACGTAGCCGGCGGTCTCCAAAGCCGTGTCGAATGTGGCCCGGGTCCACGCCTTTGAGATCGACGTGCCGCGCTCCCAACCCAGGCTCCGGTCGTCCGGCGGGAACTTCGTTTTCGGCACGAACGTTTCCCTCACCCGCACCGGGGACAGGTGGCGAACGGGGATCTCTTCTTCCGTGCCGAGTGGTGGTTTCCATTTCAACGACACGGACGCGGTCTTCTCTTTTCCTTTGAAGAACTGGAGGCGGATCGGGTACGAGCGCCCGCCGAGTAACCGCACCGTGCCGCGGTGGTCGGTGGGGGAGCCAGCGCCGACCCACGCATCGATCAGTGACTTCGGGCTGGGGTCCACCGATTGTGCGCGGTTGCTGTGGGGCGGCGCGGCGGGAGCGTTGACCCACAGCCGGACCCCGTTCTCGGACCGGACGATGAACTCGTAGTCCCCGGTTCGCGGGGCCGTGAAGGAACCGGTCCAGCGCACGGAATAGCCCTCGCCCTTCTTCTTTTCCTCAATGGGAGGGGTTCGGGTCCAGTCGAATCGAACGGTCAGGTCGGTGCGGTCGATGGCCCGATCCTTGTCCGAGTAGAAGCCCGAAACGATGTCTTCTTGCCACTGGAAGTACTCGCCGCGCAGCCCCTTCTCCGCGCTCGGGTTCGCGACGTTCGGGCGGAAGCTCCCGATCAGATCGGCGACCGCGTTCTGGTGCTGCACCGCGGTGAGGCGCGACAACTCGATGCGCGGGGGATGGTTCCGCTCGCGGGCGGCTTTGGAGTAAAACGTCTCGTGGATGTAAGCCGCAACCAGGTCCGCATCGGCGCCGACGCACGAGCCGGGATCGTCCTCCGGCATGGTGCGCGCGATCACCTTCGCCAACTCCTTGACGGTCCGGTCACCGATCAGCGGTTCGGGGTACTTTTTCGCCCCCTCCCCGTTCGGCCCGTGGCACGATGCGCACCGCTTCCGATAAATCTGCTCGCCGGTGGAGGCGTCCGCCCGGACCGGCGCGGTGCCGACCAGCAGCACGAGCGTGACCGTCGCGATTCGCATCGGGAACCTCTCCAATCGCCGCGCGATTCTCATTCGGGTTGTACGCCGGGGCGCTCCGCGGGGAACACCGGTTTGCGGACATCAACTGACAACCAGCAGACCGCCCCGACCGCGAGCAACCCCGCCGACACGAGGAACGCGCCGTCCCAGTACGCGCGAGAGACTGCTCCGAACGCGATCTGCGCGCCCGCGGCGGACAGCACCCCGAACGAGTTGATGACCCCGAACACGGCGGCCGTGTGCGGCGCGCTCATCGCACTGTTCGCCCCCCACCACGACCCGGCGTGGCAATGGATGCCGAAGCACGCGACCGCCAAAAACGCGCTCTTCCACTCTACCGCCGAGGCGAACGAGCCCGCCCCCAGCGCGACCGCGGCTAGCGCGAACGCCGGCCCACCCACCACGGGAAACGTCCACCGCCGGTTCGGTACGCGCCGGCGCGCGAGGTCCGCGAACCACCCACCGGCCAGGCACCCGACCGCACCGCCGAGCATGATTAGGCTGTTCCACCACCCCGATTCCACGTTCGACACGCCGCGCACTTTTTCGAGGTACGTCGGGTACCACGCGAACATCAGGTACACGCAACACGACCCACTCGCGAGCACGCCGCACAGCAGCCACACGTTCCGGCTGGCGAGGATCGGCCGGACCGGGAGGTGGCCGGCGTGAGCAGCTGTGGGCGGCGGGCCGATCAGGGCGCGCTCGGCCGCGTTCACCGCCGGGTGGTCGGTGGGGGCGTCCCGGAACCACCGGCTGAAGAGGAGCGCCCAGGCGACGCCGACGGACCCGAACGCGACGAACACCCACCGCCACCCGATCAACTCGATGAGGTACGCGGTCACCAGCGGGGCCACCATCCCGCCGACGAGCGCGGGCGTGTGAACGAACCCGCGCACCCGCCCGCGCGCGGACGGCGGGAACCAGTGGTCGACCACCCGCGACACGTTCGGCAGCGCGCCAGCCTCGCCCGCGCCGAACAGGAACCGCACCACGAGCAGCATCACGAACCCGGTGACGGCCCCGGTCAGCGCGGTGAAGATCGACCACCACACGACGATGCGGATCAGCACCCGCCGCGAGCCGAACCGGTCGCCCCAGTGCCCCGTGACCACCTCGAACAGCCCGTAGGCGAGCATGAACGCAGCGTGGACGAAGCCCATCTGCCAGTCGAGTAACCCGAGTTCGTCCTGAATGAACGGCGCGGCCTTCCCGATGCACATCCGGTCGAGGTAGAGGATCAGGGTGAGTCCGCAGAGGTACGCGAGCGTCACGTACCGCGCGTTCGTCGCCGGGTCGGGTTCTTGTGCCCCCATTCAAGCCACCCTGTACTTGGCGACGGTGTCGAGGTTCACCGTCACCCCGAGACCGGGTCGGTCGGAGATCGTCGTGAACCCGTCCGTAACGTCAAACCGCTCGTGCGTCAGGTCATGGCGCAGCGGCGAATCGGCCATGCAGAACTCCACCACATCGATCCCGGGCAGCGCGGCCATCACGTGCAGGCTCGCCGCAATGGTGAGTCCGCTCTTGAAGGTGTGGTTGCACACTCGCTTGTGTCGGGCGATCGCGGCCCGACCGACCGCGACCATCGTCGAGATGCCGCACCGCGACGGATCGGGCTGAATCCAGTCCAACCCGCCGTCGTCGAGCATCCGCAAAAACTCGTCCAGCCGAGCGGCCGTCTCCCCGGCCGCGATCGGCGTCGGGCTGACGGCCGACAGGGTCCGGTAGCCGGCGATGTCGTCGGGGTGGAGCATCTCTTCGAGCCAGTACGGGCGAAATTCGGCGAAATTCGTCGCCCGGCGGATCGCGGTCCGGGCGTCGAAGCACTCGCCCGCGTCGATGAGCAGGTCCACTTCGCCGAGGCCGCGTCGGGCCTCGCGAACGAGCGCGATATCGGTCGTTTCGGATTGGCCCATCGGTCCCCAGCCGAACTTGACGGCGGTGAACCCGCGATCGGCCCAGCGCCGCGCGGCGTCGTAAGTAGCGGCCGGGGTGTCGCCGAACAGCACGCTCGAATACGCCCGAAAGCGCGTCTGGAACGGCCCACCGAGGAGTTGGTAAATCGGCTTGTCGAGAACCCGCCCGGCAATGTCCCACAGGGCCATATCGACGCCCGCCATCGCGTGAACGGCCACCCCGCCGCTGGAGTAATAATTGGTCGCGACGCGCATCCGGTGGTTGCACACTTCGATGGCGAGCGGGTCCGAGCCGACCAGCACGCGCGCCAGCCCGGAACAGTTGGAGTGCGACAGCGGGGCATCGATGACGGCCTTCACAGCCCCCGGACACGAATCGACTTCCCCCCACCCGCTGATTCCGGCGTCAGTGTCGATGCGGACGAGGCACGTGTCCTGCGTACCATCGGCCGCCACACTCACCTGCGGGAGCCGCAGTACGATCGCTTCAACGTGCGTGATTTTCATCGCGCGGCGCCTCCCGTACTTGAGAACGGGCGCTGGCCCCACGGCAGCGGAAACGTCGGCGGGACGGCGTGGTGGTCGCGCCGGGTGTCGCGCGGGCGGTCCTTCCACCACGAGACGAGCGCGACGAGTTGCTTGACGGCCTCCAGGTAGGCCCGCTCGCCCTTCTCGGCGGTGGCCCGTTCCGGCTCGCCGAACGCCCCGGTATCGGAGTACGCGCTGGTCCACGGCACGAACGCCATCGGCCCGGACGCGAACAGGTCGAGCCACAGGAACGGGCTGTGTTCCTCGTTGAACTTGATGGCCCCGTCGCGGATCAGGTTCCGGCGAACGCCCCCTCCGTCCAGGTACATGTACAGCGAGGTTTCGAGTTCGCACGCGTGCGCGCACCCGCCGGGGAACTTGCTCTCCCGCCAGCCCGGGAGGAAGGCCTTGTCCACCGTGAGAAGGCCCCACCACGACAGGGCGGCGCACTCGGCGTCCGTCTCCAAGTTGGTCCGCCGGGCGGCCATATCGAGGATCGGAAAGTTCGACCCGTGCCCGTTCAGGAGCAGGATCTTCTTGAACCCGTGGTAAGCCAGGCTGCGGGTGACATCGAGGACCGATTCGAGCAGGGTCGTGTGGTGGGCGTTGAGGGTGCCGGGGAAGTCCATCACGTGCGCGGTGTACCCGTTCCACAGGGTCGGCAGGACGAGTACCTGATCGGGAATCTCGCGCCCGGCGCCCGCGGCGATCCCGGCCGGGCACACCACGTCCACGTCGAGCGGCAGGTGCGGGCCGTGCTGCTCGATGCTACCGACCGGTAGAACGCACACCGGCCGGCGGGCTACGGCGGCGTTCACCTCCGGCCACGTGAGCTTCTCGTAACGGTACTCGGGTTCAGGGCGTATCGGATCGGGCATAAAGTATCCGGCTGTGTCAGAAGGTCGCGGACCGCGGTCACTTGTTGAGCTTCAAATCGTACCGGCCCGGCTCCGGATTGTTGACCACTTCGATCAGCACCGTCGTAGTGGCCTGGTCCGTGTACTTCTTGTTGACGAAGTATTTGTTCGGCTTGCCCGGTTGCGGGTCATCGACCGCGTACACGACGACCTTGTACCAGCCGGGCGGGGCGCCTTTCTTGCTCCCCGGAACGAACACCTCGTAGCGCCCGTCGGCGCCGATGACGCCGGTCGGTTGGTGCTGGGTCGCGTTCCCTTTCGACGCATCCGGGTAGAACGTCAGCGTTCCGTTCGGGACCACCTTGTCGCCGGCGGTGACAACGCCCGACACCGGCGCGAGTTTCTCGCCCTCGCTGCCGCAGCCCGTTGCGAGGGCGGCGAGGGCAATGGCCAGGGCAACGAAAAACCGAGCGCGGGCCGTCCTCGGACCAGGCATGGGCAGACTCCACGAAAAACGAAGTGAGTGACCCTCGAGCCGCTTTCGCGCAGAAACTCCGCCACGCGGAACGCCCGCGGGCCGATCCGGTGCAACTTACGGTGCATCGACGAGAACCTCGCCACCGGCATAACTCGCCATAGCGCGGTACGTGCTAAGCGGAATCGAGTCCCGAACGAAGTGAACGGAGCCGTCGGCGTAGACGAACTGGACACCCCCCGTGTGCTTGCTCTTGAACCCGTGGTAGCTCCCCCACTCGGCCTGGTCCAAACTCGTCGTGTTGATCGGCACCCCGTTCGCGTGCTTGATGTAGTTCGGGGGCATCGCACACGTGAGCGTAGCTTCGACCGAATGCGCCCACGAGAACCCGTTGCCCGGTTGCGTGCCGTTCGCGTAATCCGCGGTCCAGATGTCCTCGCCGACCATGACCGTATTGCTCGTCCCGTCCGCGATGCCGACGAGTGTGACCGACGTCTTCCACCGGTCGAGTGAGAAAAGCCCGTTGGCACCCCAGAACCCGTCGCCGGAATTTACGAATGCGGGGTTCGCGTTGGCATAATCGCCGTAGTTGAAGTTGCTCCCCAGCACACCTTTGTAATTGGTCAATCCCACGACGTAGTTGGTCTGCGAGTACCGGGACCGTGCGTTGAAGGTCCGTATCGATGACATCTGGTCACTTGGGCACAAGTATGTTTTGATCGATTGACCTAACGCAGGGCTGGCCGCCAAAGTGGACGTGGGGATGTTACCGACCTTGTAGACGTTGTCCTGCTCGAGGTGGGGCAGAATGAGCGCCAAGAAGCTCCACGAACTGGAGCTGTAGAACGGTCCGCCGAAGGCCGCCCCGTCGCTGTAGTCCCCGTACCGGCTGGCCGGGAGCTTGTCGTTCTGGTCGTGGTAGTTGTGAATGGCGAGGCCGATCTGCTTCAGATTGTTGCTGCAACTCATGCGTGCAGCAGCCTCGCGCACCTTTTGGACCGCCGGCAACAGTAGGCCGATCAGAATGGCGATGATTGCGATGACGACCAACAGCTCGATCAGCGTGAACCCGCGACGCGAGCGCTCGAAAGGCCGGGACATGGGGGCACCTCAAATGACCGTGAGAGGAAGTGGAACGAGGAAATTCGCACTAATATCATAATTCTCAACGAGACTGAGAGGCCCGATCCAGACACCGCGGAGTGAGGTGAACGCGGTGTGTGCGCTGATTGAAAATCCGACCACGATTGTTGACAATCTACACAGTCGACAATATTGTAGTCAACAGGAATTCCAAAGAAATTGGGAGGCACCTTGAAATGTCAAGCCCCCGTGGGGTGTTAAGCACCCGCGAGCAGATCACTGATCGCCTCCGGGAAGACGTGTTCGCCGGTCGCCTGCACGCGGGCGACCGAGTGTCCGAAGCGACGCTCGCCGAGCGGTTCGGTGTGAGCCGCGGGCCGATCCGGGAGGCACTCTCGCTCCTCACGAGTGAGGGGCTGTTTGTCACAAAACAGAACTGCGGCGTGACCGTTGCCCCGCCCGCACCGGAAGCGATCCGCGGGCTCGTGCTACCGATCCGGCAGACAATCGAGGTGTACGCGTTCAAGCAAATATTTGATTCTCTTACGCCCGACGACTTCCGTTACTGGGACGACGTGCTGTACCGCATGGATCGGGCGTGCCAGCAGAAAGAGTGGCAACTGCTCCCGCAACTCGACCTCGCGTTCCACCGCCACGTGCTGGAGCGGGCCGGTTCGCCCGATTTGCTCGCCATCTGGCAGACGATCGTGACCCGGCTGCGGGCGCACTTCTGGGAGACGGTTCGCGAGCACAACGAGCGAAACGATCTTGCCCGACTGCACGGGCACCACGCCGAACTGCTCGAAGCGTTTCGGAAAGGGCCGAAGACCGCGGCCGTGGAAGCCCTGGAGCGGCACATCGATGAGAACTGAGGCCCGTCATAGCGGGGCGCACCCGCTGCCCGCCGTGTGCGCCGCGGTAAACGCGAAGCGACTGCTGGAAACAGCGGTTCGGCTCATCGCGAAGCCCAGCCCGACCGGTTCGGCCGGCGCCGCCGCGGACGAACTCGCGGCCGTACTCGCCGAGGACGGGTTCGCCGTCGAGCGCCCGCCCGCCGGGCACCCGACGGCGCCGGCGGTCGTGGCACGGCTCTCGTCCGGGCGCCCGGGCCGGACCCTCCAGTTCAACGGCCACCTCGACACCGTTCACCTACCGTTTGTTCCCCCGAAAGTATCGGGCGACCGCCTCACCGGGAGCGGAGCAGCCGACATGAAGGGTGGCATCGCGGCGGCCGTCGAAGCACTGCGGGCGGTGCGCGACGCCGGCGGGCTGGCGGGCGGCGGAATCCTCCTCACCGCACACGACCTGCACGAGACGCCGTGGGGCGACGGCAGCCAACTCGACCGGCTCGTCGCCGACGGGATCGTCGGGAACGCGGTGCTGCTCCCGGAATACTTCAACGCGGCGCTGCCGGTGATCGGCCGCGGCGGATTCACGTGGGCCGCGACCATCCGGCGGCCCGGGCCGCCGGTCCACGAGGTGAACCGGCCGAACGAGCCGAGCGTCATCGCGGTCGGGGCCGAACTCGTCACCCGCCTCGCCAGACTAGATGCCGAACTGTCGCGACAATCGGACCCACTGGCCGGGGCCGCGAGCGCGTTCGTCGGCACGATCCAGAGTGGGTCGATCTACAACGAATTCCCACAGACGTGTCGGCTCGAAGGCACCCGCCGCTGGCTCCCCGGTACACGGTTCGCCGACGCCGACCAGCAGTTCCGCGCCCTGTGCGCGGCCCTGGCAAGTGATACGGGGACGGCCATCGAGGTCGAAACGCGGCTCATGCGCGACGCCTTCCGGCTGGACACGTCCGACCCGTTCGTCGGAGTGTTCCAGTCCGCGTATGCGACGCTCGTCGGCGAGCGCCTGCCGATCGGCGGGAAGCCGTTCGTGGACGACGGCAATTCTTTCTGGTCCGGGGCCGGCATCCCGGCCGTCACCCACGGCCCGACGGCCGGCGGAGCACACACCACCGCGGAGTGGGCGAACGTCGATGATCTGGTCCGCGTCGCCCGACTGTACGCACTGGTGGCGACGATGTACTGCCCCGATACCCCGGGAGGCCGAGCATGAGCCGGACCCACCACCGCGGGGCGACCCGCCGCTCGTTCCTCGCCGACACCGGCCTCGGGTTCACCGGGCTGGCCCTCGGAGCGATGTTCTTCCGCGACGGCGTCGGGCGCGCGGCCGACCCGATGGTCGGGGTCGAGAGCGGCCCGCACCACCCGGCGAAGGCGAAGAACGTCATCTGGATCTTCTTGTGCGGCGGCGTTTCGCACCTCGAAAGTTGGGACCCGAAGCCGGCGCTGAACAAGTACAACGGCAAGTCGATCGCCGACACCCCGTTCGCGGACGCGGTGAAGGCGGAGAGAAAGGACGTGGTCGAGGGGAACCCGAAGCACGGTAACCGCAAAATGCTCATGGGCCTGAACTGCGGCACCGCGCGGTACGGTAAATCCGGACTGCTCGCGGCCGACTGGTGGAAGCACACCGCTGAGATGGCGGACGACCTGGCCGTCGTGCGAACGGTGTGGACGACCGACAACGACCACGGGGCGATGCTCCAATTCCACACCGGTCGGCACGTTCGCGAAGGGGCTTACCCGACAATCGGGTCGTGGGCGTGCTACGGCCTCGGGGCACTGACGGGCAACCTGCCCGAGTACGTCGTCCTGGGCGTTCCGCCGGGCGACTGCTGCGGCGGCGAATGGGCGCACGGGGCCGCGTACCTCGGCCCGGAACACGCCGGCGTTCGGCTCAACCTCGAAGGCGCCCCGCTCCCGTTCGGCAAACTGCCGGCGGGTAAGACGGCGAAAGAACAGGCCGACGAGTTCGGACTCATCGGCAAGCTGAACCGCCTCTCGGGGATCGACTACCCCGACGACCCGCAGGTGCAGGCGCGGATCAAGTCTTACGAGCTTGCTTTCAAGATGCAGACCGCGGTACCCGAAACGCTGCAACTCGAAAAGGAGTCGGAGAAGACCCGTGCCCTGTACGGCGTGGACCGGGCTGAAACGGCCGCGTTCGGGAAGATCTGCCTCACGGCCCGGCGCCTGGTGGAGCGCGGGGTGCGGTTCGTCCAGGTGTACCACGGGGGCGGGGGCGGAGGTGACTGGGACGCCCACTCCAAAATCAAAGATAACCACACGAAACTCTCGACGCAGACTGACAAGCCCATCGCCGGACTGCTCCGCGACCTCAAACAGCGCGGGTTACTGAAGGACACGCTCGTGGTGTGGGCGACCGAGTTCGGGCGCTCGCCGGGCGCGGAGGGGGACGGCCGCGACCACCACCCGCAGGCGTTCAGCGTGTGGCTGGCCGGAGGGGGGATTCGGGGTGGCGTGGTTCACGGCAAGACCGACGAGATCGGCTTCCACGGAATCGAGGACCGGCACTACGTGACCGACGTCCACGCGACCGTCCTGCACCAACTCGGGCTCGACCCGCGGAAGCTCGAGGTGCCCGGCCGCAAGCGGCTGGAGATCGACTTCGGCGAACCGATCACCGGCATCATCGGCTGACGCACGAGGGCGCACGAGTATGACCCGTTTTGCCACCGCGTTCGCGTTCGCGCTCCTGTTACCGCTGGTCGCGAGCGCCAAACCGGTTCACAAGCAGTCGCTCCTGGCGCACATGGGGCCGTACCTGCCGGCGCGCGCGAACGACTGCCGGTTGTGTCACGTTCCGGGCGAAACCGCCCCGCACGCGGACAAACCCCGGAACGCCTTCGGCGAGCGCCTCGAAGAGGTTCGCGGCGAGTTGAAAGAAGCCGGCAAGCCGTTCGACATCGCGGCCCGGTTCAACGCCGTCGCCAACGAGGACTCCGACGGGGACGGAGTGTCGAATCTGGTCGAGGTGCTGACGGGACACTTCCCCGGTGACCCGCAGGATAAGCCGACCGCGGACGAGGTCCGGGGCGCCGAGAAGACCGTCGGCAAGTACACGCGGTTCCTCGCGTCGTACCCGTGGCGGCCGTTCGAGCCCGTGAAGCGCCCCGCAGTGCCGAAAGCCGGTGACGGCTGGGGCGCGAACCCGATCGATGCCTTCATCGCCGACGGGCACCGCGAACACGACCTCACCCCTCGACCCGACGCGGGCAAAGCCGCACTCATTCGCCGCGTGTACTTCGACCTCATCGGCCTACCCCCGACGCCCGCGCAGGTGAAGGCGTTCGAGGCGGATTCCTCCAAAGGCGCTTACGAGAAAGTGGTGGACGAACTACTCGCGTCGCCGCGATACGGCGAACGGTGGGGCCGCCACTGGATGGACGTGTGGCGGTATTCGGACTGGGCGGGGTGGAGCGGCGGGAACTCCGTCCGCGACAGCCAGCCGCACGTGTGGCGGTGGCGGGACTGGATCATCGAGAGCCTGAACGCCGATCTGGGTTACGACCAGATGATCCACCAGATGCTCGCCGGCGACGAGATCGCACCGGCCGACCCGAAGGTGCTGCGCGCGACGGGGTACCTGGCGCGGAACTACAAATCGAGCCGCGAGAAGTGGATGACCGACGTGGTCGATCACACCTTCCTGGCGTTCCAGGGGCTGACCATCGGCTGCGCCCGCTGCCACGACCACTTCTACGACCCGATCAAACAAACCGAATACTACCAGGTGCGGGCGGTATTCGAGCCGCACAACATCCGAATCGACCCGTTGGGCAGTGAGAAGGACACGAAGAAGGACGGGCTGGCCCGCGCCTTCGACGCGGACCCGAACGCGCCGACGTACCTCTACGAGCGCGGCGACGAGCGCCACCCCGACAAGTCGCGGCCGATACTCCCCGGCATTCCCAGCGCACTGAACGAGCCGTTTCCGGCGGTGAAGCCCGTGAAAGGGGAGTCGGGGGAAAGCACCGGCCGGCGCCGGGCGTTCGCCCACTGGCTCACCGACACCAAAAACCCGCTCACGGCCCGCGTCGCGGTGAACCACATCTGGATGCGGCACTTCGGCCAGCCGATCGTGCCGAGCGTGTTCGATTTCGGCAAGAACGGGCGCCGGCCGATGCACCCGGCGCTGCTGGACTGGCTCGCGGCCGAGTTCGTCGAACACAAGTGGTCGATGAAGCACCTGCACAAGTTGATCGTGACCAGCCGCACCTACCGGCAGGGCTCGACGCCGGATGCGAAGAACTTGGCGGCCGACCGCGACAACGTCTACTTTTGGCGGGTGCCCACGCACCGACTCGAAGCCGAGGCCGTCCGCGATCAGCTCCTGTTCGTGGCCGGCAAGCTCGACCTGACGACCGGCGGACCGGACCTCGACCACAACTCCGGGCTGACGGTTTACCGGCGGAGCCTCTACTTCCGGCACGCGCACGAGAAACAGATGGAGTTGCTCAAGCTGTTCGACGCGGCCGGGGTGAGCGAGTGCTACCAGCGGCGCGAGAGCATCGTTCCCCAACAGGCGCTCGCGCTAGTCAACAGCCCGCTGAGCGCCGAGATGGCGCGTCTGGTCGCGCGGCAAATCGAAACCGAAGCGGGAACCGACCCCGAGAAGTTTGTGACGGCCGCGTTCGAGCGGGTCATCGGGCGGGCACCGACCGCGACGGAGCGGTCCGAGTGTATCGCCTTCATGGACGCACCCGTAGCACGCGGGAGCGAGAAGGAGGCCCCGATGGACGCGGCCGAACGCCGCCGCACCGGGGTCGTCCTCGCGCTGTTCAACCACCACGAGTTCGTCACCGTGCGCTGAGCGATAACGTCCGACGGGGGATAGAAATGTCCGATGCGACACCGACCGAGTCCGAACTGTGGCAGCGCCTGCAAACGCGGTCGTATGTCGCCGCGGTGTGCGACATCCTTGACGCGCTCGACTTTCGCCAGCAGGCGATGCACCACCGCCTGCGCCCGTTGCTCCCGGACCGCGAGCGGTGCGGGTTCATTGGGCGCGCCCGGACGGTCCGCTGGATGGAGGCCGATTACGCCGACGAGGAGAACCCTTACGGGCTGGAAATCGAGGCGATCGACGCCCTTCGACCGGGCGACGTGGTCGTCCACTCGACCGACTTCGCCGGAACGAACGCGCCGTGGGGCGAGTTGATGTCCACCGCGGCGCAGTGCCGCGGGGCGGTCGGGTGCGTGTGCGACAGCCAGATCCGCGACTGCCTGAAGACGATCGAACTCGGCTTCCCCGTCTACTACACCGGCATCCGCCCGCTGGACTCGATGGGGCGCGGCCGGGTGATGGCCTACGACGTCCCGGTGCGGTGCGGCGACGTGCTCGTGCGCCCCGGGGACACCGTTTTCGCCGACTTCGACGGCATCGTGGTGATTCCCGCGTCGGTCCTCGCCCAAGTTGTCGATCGGGCTTGTCACAAGGCCGAACAGGAATCTCTTTCCCGAAAAGAGTTGAAAGCGGGCCGGACCCTGCGAGAGGTTTATGACCGCTACGGCGTCTTGTGAGGCAGATCGATCATGAACCAAAGCCGTAACGATGCCGATCGTGCGATTCGCGCGAAGCTAATGCGGACCGCGTATCGGAAAGTCGTGGAACCCCACCCAGCGCAGCACCACCGCTCACTTCGCGCCGATTGATGTCGGTCACCACCGCTCGTCCGGCTCCCGTCTGCTTCGAGGCACCGGCGCACGGCCCCCGCGTTTCGGGACGCCGTCCGAGCCTAACTCACGCGGCCGCACATCAGCTTCCCAAAATCACGGACCGCGTAACACCTAAAGGAAATCCGACAGATCGAGGTTTTTGGCCGGGTGTCGTGAAGTGAGATGTGCCGAAAGTCCATGAAAAAACGCCAGTTGCGTCACTTTGCAACTGGCGTTTAAGCGGAGAGGGAGGGATTTGAACCCTCGATACCATTGCTGGTATATCGGTTTTCGAGACCGACGCATTCGACCACTCTGCCACCTCTCCGGGTCATTCCGAATTCTAGTACCCGGACACGGCAGCGAACAGACGGGTTCGCGATCTCGTGAGTTAGGAATTTACCTCGGGCGGTTACAACTCCTCACGCCGGCCGTTACTCGCTAGCAGAAGCAGGCCACTCACAACTACGATCCCGCTCACGAGCGGCGGCACCCAGATGGTTCTTTCCTTCTCGCGCCACATCTCAGCCGGGCCGTCACCGACCTGTTCCGTTGTGACGTAACTGAACCCTTCCCAGCCGAGAGCCATTGCCCCGAGAGCAACGAGTATGATCCCCACGATTCGCACGCTCCCCTCCCCCCGTATGCTTCGTGACCGGGTTCGAGTCCCCCACGTTCCCGGTCACGAAGCGCACAAATTCGTCCGGTCTTATGCGGAATTGCGGCGGGCATCGAACCGGGCGGCGAGGGGCGATGCGTCGGCGCCTGACGCCTTATCTGCCAAAGCGGTCGCGGCCTCGTCTACCAAGCGCGGCACACCGGTTTCGATGTTGGACTTCAGTGAAGCCGATACCGAGTTGATCGCGGTTTCGGCAAGCTCTTTCAGTTTGCCGCTAATCATCCCCATGAACTCGTCCGCGATTCCCGGTTCACGTGGGGCGGACGGGGCCGCGGCCGGTTGCGGGACCGGGGGGGGGGCAACCGCGAGTGCGCTGAACGATTCCCGTCGCGACGCCGTCAGGTACCCGACAATACCACCCAGGAGCGCCGAGACCCCGACCGCGGTCCACGGGTTCTGGCGGACGTGCGCGGAGATGTCGAATACGCCCTTCATGCTCTCGCTCACTGCGGCCGTCGCTTGTTTGACGGTTTCGCTCACCGTTTCCGGCGCGCTCGACACGAACGACCGGACCGCGTCGACGGTACCGGAAATCGTGTCCGCCGCGGTCTGCACCGTACCGACCACCTGGTTCTCCAGGGCGGTGACCTTCTCAGTGAGGGACTCGCGCGTCTGGAGCATTTCCCGCTCGATTTCCTCGGGCGTCTTTTCGACGGCGGGGGTTACTTGGTCTGCCACGAGATGTTCTCCTTGAGCGCGTTAAGAGTTTTATCCGGGAGCGGGTTAAACCGTTCGAGCAGACCGTAGCTGATCCAACCGAGCGCCCCGCCGACCGCGAAGAACAGCCCGCCCACGATGCCCCACGAGGCCCACATCGCGAACTGGAACTGCTCGTGCATGAAGTACGCGAGCGCGGTAATGAGCCCTAGTGCCCCGACCGTGCCGAACACGACCCCCAGCGCACCGAACTCGGCGGCCCGCTTCGACCGCTTGAAGTCCTCGCGCACCTCCGACTTCAGCATTTCGGCCTGCTGGCGGAGGAGCGTTTGTGCGTCGTTGATGATCCCCGAGACGAGGCCGGCCATCGAGTTCGATGGCTCGCTCGGTGCGCGGTTGGAACCGTCGTATGTGGGAGGGGGGGCGGCTTCGGTGGTGGCCATCGGGGTCTCCTGGAACAGGTAACCAATGTCTCATCCGAATGCACGTTGCGTGCCGGACACAGGAAGTGCCTTTTTGCGGCATTTTGGTACCTACCCCTCGCCGCGTTGGTACTTGGCTAACATCCGCTAACATTTCGGCCTTGGAGGACCGTGTGAACTCACCTCCCCTACCAATTCACGGTATTTCCAGACTATTTGTGTCGTTGCCCGTCCAACCGCCCGGGAAAACGACTAACACAGGCTGACAAACGCTACCATACCGCGATTTTCTCCCCGAACGCACCCGTTCTCGGTACTGTAGCGCGTCGAACAACTCACCTGGTAATTGCAAAGAGTATACGGAATTACACAATGACGGTTGTTGCGAACCGACGTGTCAGACACTGTGCTGTAATACGCCATCGACCCGGCGGCTCTGCGTGGCGGTCGCGATGCAAACGGCATGAATTTCGTCTGCCCTTTGCAATTCTCGGGCCGCGCACGGGGGTGCTCTCTAATGGGCACGCGAGCGCCAGTAAATGAACGGGGCCGACCGGATTCCACCGGTCGGCCCCTGCGAGTCAAGCGGCTCGAATTAGTTCTTGGCTGCTTGAATAACGATCTTGATCGCGTCCTTCGCGTCGTGCTTCGATTCCTCCGGGTCGAAGGCGATCCCGCCCTCCCCCTCCAACCGCGAGATGTCGTCCTTGCTCTCGATCTCGTGAACCGTCGGGAGGTTCTTGAAGTCGCCCCGGAGTGCCCGCAGTGCGAACCGCTCTTGGTCGATGTCGGAGCCCGACCGGAACCCCATCTCGCGGAACGTCGCGCCGAGCCACGACGAGCGCCCGAACAGGTACTGGAGCAGGAACAGCCCGCCGATGGCCGGGAGCACCAGCCACCAGGGGTTCGCCAGCGCGGTGAGCCCCAGGCCCACCACAATCAGTACACCGATCGCCGCCTTCGTCATCCGTCCCGCGCTCCACTCGCGCTCGAGTTGAGCGAGCCGGTCCGAAATGGCCTGCGGGCCGGCATCCGCTAGACACGCGAGGCGGCTTTCCAAATTGGTCTCCTTCAGGCACTCGCGGGTCGCGGAGATGCGGATGTTCATGCTGCGTCCTCAGGAGTTGTGGGCTTGTGCGAACACCAGCACGCTGTACGGGCCGATGTTTACGGCCGCGTGGTTCGGCAACCCGTCGCACTCGCCGACTTCGGCGGTCGCGTCGGAGGAAGGGTGGTTGCCGAACAGTGTGCTGTAACCCTCCCAGTCTGAGTTGAGGAGCAACTTCCATGCCCCTGGTGCCGGGAAGCCGATCCGGAAGTTCTCTCGTGCGTCACGGTGAAAGTTCACAACTACTACAACAGAATCATTTTCCCCACCCTCCATCCACCGGTGAAACGCGATCACTTTTGCCGTCTCATCGGCGCGAATCACCTGAACGTGCTGCCCGGCCAGCCCCCGCGTCTGACCGCCCCGGTTCAACCGCAGGTTGATGAGGTCGCGGTACAGGCGCACGATCCCTTTGAACTCCGCGCGCTTGTCCCAATCAACGGGGACCGTGTCCCGGAACCACTCGCCCTCCAGGAATTCCTGCCCCTGAAAGAGCATCGGAATGCCCGGCGCGGTGAACACCAGGGCCGCGGCGAGCGTGGACCGCTTCTGCGCGAACCAGTTCTTCGGGTCGCCCGGCGCGATCTCGTGGACCACGCGGGCCTTACCGTTGGCGACTTCGTCGTGGCTCTCGCTGTAGATCACGCGCTGGAACGCGTCTGCGTTGTACCGGTTGGTGAGCGCCCCCGCGACCGCGCCCATCGACCGGTGCTCGTCTTCGGCCGCAATAACGGCTTCGCGGATCGGGTGAACGAACTGGTCGTCCCACTGGCTCCCGTACCCGGCCCCGCCCTCTCCGACCGTCTTCGTGATCCAGTCGTTGTGTTGCAGGTCTTCGGCGATGGTGATCGTGTTCGGGTGCTTCTCGCGGATCTCGCCGTTCACCCACTGCATCAGGGTCCAACCGTCCGGGAGGTTCGGCTCGCCGTCCGCGCGCACGCTGCGGATGTACAGAGTCATGTCCATACGGAGCCCGTCAATGTGGTAGTCCTCGACCCACATGAGCGCGTTGTCGCGGACGAACTGGCGCACTTCGGGGCGCCCGTAATCGGGCCGGGTCGCGCCCCACGGGGTCTCGTTGCGCCAGTCCTGGTAGAAGTAGATCCCACCGCCATCGTTCTCGCTCCACCCATCGAACCGCCACAGGTCGAGGTCGCTCGGCCCGAAGTGGTTGTAAACCACGTCGAGAATGACCGCGAACCCGTTGCGGTGCGCCTCGCGCACGAACTCCTTGAACTTCTTTGGGCCGCCGTAGGAACTCTCGACCGCGAACATGTGGGCCGGGTTGTACCCCCAGGACCGGTCGCCCGCGAACTCCGCCACCGGCATCACCTGGATGCAGTTCACCCCGAGGCGCTTCAGGTGATCGAACCGGCGCACGATGCTCTCGAACGTCGCGGGCATCGGGTCGTCCGGTTTCTCGTCGTTGAACGTGCCAACGTGCAGTTCGTAGATGACCATCTCGTTCCACTTCGGGCTGGGGAAGAACTCCTCGCCCCAATCGAAGTTCGGATCGTGAACGACGCCGTTGCCGACGGAGTTGGTCACCTCGCGCGCGTAGGGATCGATCTTCGAGAGCTCGCCCGCCGGCGTCTGGAGCACGAAGCGGTACTCCGCGCCGATCTTCGCGCCGGGCACGTCGGCGTACCAATAGCCCTCGTCGTTCTCGCGCGTCAGCGGGTTCTTGGCCTTGTCGAAGTTGTTGAACGTGCCGACCACGGCGACGCTCTCGGCGTGCGGCGCCCAAACCCGGAACGCGACCCCCGCGGCGTGCGGGATCGCACCCATCCCGGGGTGAGCGGCGGGCGCAGACGCGCGCCCGCGCCGGACTTCCGCCGCGGGGTAGGGTCGAGTTCGGGCGATGGGCTTCGTCGCGGGCATTTGTTGGCTCCTCAATGAAGTCAGCGGGCGCCCTTCGCGCCCGCCGGGCAATTAGGAAGAAAAGCGCGATCCGTTCTGTTAGCTCACGGCCGCCGGCGCGAGGCCCGGGGTCGTTGCCGCGCGCGGTTCCACCAGCGCGCCGTCCGGGGTGCGGACCCCGGACCCGAATCGTTGGGCGTACACGAACGTGAGTTCCGCACCGAACAGCAGGATTTGTGTCGAGTAGTAGATCCACACTAAGAGTACCACGAACGCGCCCGCGGCACCGTAAGTCGAACCGACCGCCGCTTTACCCAGGTACAACCCGATGAGGTAGCGGCCGATCGAGAACAGCCCGGCCGTCACGCACGCGCCGACCCCCACGTCGCGCCACGAGAGCTTCGTCTCCGGCAGCCACTTGAAGATCATCGCGAACAGCGCCGCTGTGAGCGCGAAATTCAGCACAAAATTGACCACTTGCGCGAGCGCGTCCATGCCGGGCAGCCAACCGGAAATGCGGCTGTTGATGCCCGCGAGTACCGCCGTCGCGACGAGTGAGACGAGCAGCAGGAACGCGGCCCCGCAAACGAGCGAGAACGAAAGGAGCCGCTCCTTCACAATAGTCAGGATGCCCCCTTCCGACTGGCGCCCGGGCACCTTCCAGATCGTGTTGAGCGCGCTCTGCATGTCCGCGAACACGCCCGAAGCGCCGAAGAACAGCACGCACCCGGCGATCACCGCGGCAAAGATCCCATCGGACTGCGACGAGCTCTTCAGCACGAGCTGTTCGACGAAACTCGCCGCTTCCACACCGATCGTGTCGCGGAACTGCTCGACGATCTCGCCGCGCGCGGCCTCTTCTCCGAACGCGAGCCCCGCGATGGCGACCACAGCCAGCAGCAGCGGTGAGAGCGACAGCGCGGTGTAATACGCGAGTGCGGCCCCGATCCGCGGCGCCTTGTCTTCAATGAACTTCGCACCCGAGTCTTTCAACAATTTCCACACGTCTCGTGGCTTCATCTTCATCGTTTCGACCCCGATGGTGCCAGGCCCATTGCAACGCGCACGCCAAACACAGTAACCAAACGCAGCGACCCACCCTGATTGGGTGGGTCGCTGCGAGCGGCACTGGTTCACCGCTAGACGACGTCTCTGGTGGACCGGCCCCCCAAAACGAGGGAGACTACGAACATCACCAGGAACACGAAGAACAGGATCTTGGCGGCAACCATCGAAGTGCCGGCCACGTCGGTGAAGCCGAACAGGGCCGAAATCAGCGCGACGACCAAGAACATTAGTGCCCAGCGGAGCATGGCTAGCTCTCCAAATTAGTGGTGCGTGAGGAGGACTACTATTGTGAACTGCCGCGACTCTTCGAGTACGACAGGTTGACACGAACGCGGAGCCGTCTGTATCGTTTCTGCCGATCCATCCGATCAGCAGTCTGTTCGGTCATCCCGCCTCGCGGCGAGTGATTGAGGTAATGCAGACACCGTGCCAATTCGCAATTCAACGACGTGGGAAACGATCCCGGAGCGCGAAATCGAGAACGGAGACGAGTCGAATGCACGCACAAAACGCTGTTTTCCCAGCACTATCACATTGCGAACACGTCACAACACCGAGTGCCCGCGCCCAATTTTTCACCCCCACCGCGCGACACAGCGCAAGAGAGTTCTCAAAGTCGCGCGCGGGTGAAGCGTCCTGCGTAGAATGTCGCGCCCGATCTTCCACAGTTAGCCTCCCACCCCGGAGAACCACATGGCCAGCAAGAGTCCCGCGCGAAGCGGCACCCATACACCGGTCACCCAGCGTACTAATCCGGCCGAAGCATCGGAATCGGTCTCGCTACAACCTACTCCGAACCCCGCGAAGACGAGCGAGGACAAGATTCGCGCGCGGGCGTTTTTCTTGTGGGAACAAGCCGGCCGCCCGGAAGGGGACGGCGCGGAGTTCTGGCTGCGTGCAGAACAGGAACTTGTTGCCCCGCGGTAGTAACGTGACCCACCAACAACGCGAAGGCCCGCTCGAAATATCGAGCGGGCCTTCGCGTTTGATCGGTACTCGCGCTTCTCAACCGCCGTGGATCACGATCGCGGCATTGAGTGCCGCGGCGAACGTGACCCACAACCAGTACGGCAAAAGGAGCAACCCGGCGAGGCGCGATACCAGGAAGAATTCGGCCATTGTGACCGCGACCAAAACCCACAACAGGCAAATGTCGAGGAATCCCAGCAGCGGGCTGTGCAGGCCGAAGAAGCACACGCTCCAGGCCAGGTTCAGAACGAGCTGGAGCCCGAACGCGGCCAGCGGGCAGCACACGTCGTCGCTGTTCCGCTCGACCCAGACGATAGAAGCGGCGACCGCCATCATCGCGTACAGGGCCGTCCACACCGGGCCGAACACCCAGTCGGGCGGGGTCCAGGTCGGCTTCGCGAGGTCGCGGTACCAACCGTCCACCGCGGGAGCGGTAACGAGCCCACCGAGCACACCGACGAGAGCGGTCGCGGCGACGATTACTGCGACCCCGGTCAGCCCCGGCGCCGGCTTGGTCGTGCTACCGACAGAACTGCACGTGAGAGAAGACATGAGGGAAATCCTTTCGGGCGCCGGGGAGCCATTACCACTTAATCGTGGTGACTGCAACCGAGAAGGTGATTGAGCTCCTCGACGTGCTTCCGGCACGCGGGTAACAGGTCCGTCAGAATCATCCGGTGACAATCCGCGTGAATTTCCGGATTGTGGAGCGCGTCTTCATACGCGCTGATGCCGTGTTCCTCGCCCTGGCGCAGCGCGGCGACGACCGTCGCGGGGCCGAGCGCTTTTGCGGTCGCGGTCACGGCGGCGGTGAACGTCCCCCAGACCGCGGAGCTTTCCGCCGGTGTGCCGCTGAACAGAACCACGCGGTCGCGCAGCTCGCGCACCGCGCGGCTGTGCTCGTCGCGGATCTTTTGCAGTTCCGAGATCACCTGAACGTCGTCGAACTTGCTCATCGCCTGAGTGTACGTTTCGACCGCCGACAGTTCGCCCCGCAGCAGCGAGTTCAGTGCTTCGGTATCGCAGGTCGTCGGTTCGTCTGTTGCCGTGCTCATCGGGGGCTCCTCATGAAAAATGCCCACCGGCAACGGTGCCGGCGGGCGTAGTAGTGTTCCGCCGACCGGTTACTTGTTCTCGATCACCTTGATCTTGAACGTGCCGCTCGTCGGGCTACCGCCGTCCGGGGTGCCGGTGATCTTGATCTCGTGTTCGCCGATCGCGGCATCCTTCGCGGCTACCACGGTAATGGTGAACTTCGTGTCGCCCTCACCGGCCTTGATCGAGTCCTTGTTCAATTTGACGTCGATCTTGTCCGGCTTGGAAGCCACGGACAATTTCACGTCTTTTTTGAAGTCCGAGCCGCGATCGATGCTCCCGTCGTAGACCTCGGTGTTACCTTGCTTCACATCTTTGGGAAGAGTGCTCGTGCCGCTGGGCAGCGAGATCTTGAAGGACGCACTCGTACCGGGCGTTCCGCCCTCGGGGCTCTTGTTGCAGCCGAAACTGAACGCCACCAGCGCCGCGGTCGCGATATGCCAAACGCGCATGTTGTTACCTCACCTGATCGACAGATTGGCCCGACGAGAGTGTCGGGTACCAAACGTTACGCAACCGCTGTGCCATATGAAGTCGCCGAACGGCATGGGCGTTGCATTCGAGGTAAAAGCAGTTGCGAACAACACGGGGCCTGCGGCCCTTAACTCTCGTGAATTGGAGCACAATCATGCCCATGCTTTCTCACCCGGCGTTCGGTCCGCGGACGGCTCTTGGGTACGTCACCGGTGGTTCCCTCCTGTGCGTGTGGACGCTCGTGTGGTACTTCACGCGCGAGTATGAGATGAGCCGTTCACAGTGGTTCTGGGTCGCGGGCCTGTTCCTCACAGGTGTAACGTTTATCTTCCTGGGGTTGATCCTCGGGCCGCTCGGCCGCGCCGCCCGGCAATCGGAACTGCCCCCGCAAGCGGTCCTGAATGCAGAAGCCGCTATTCAGCAAACGGCCGCGGCGCACCCGGCCGCGGTAGTAGCACCCGCGCCGACCAATGTCGCGGCGACAATCCCTGCGGCGGCTGTCAACGCCGCGCCGGTTGTGCAGGCCCCACTAGCTCCTCCTCAAGTGGCTCCCACTCACTAAAGAGCAGCCACCGACGCTCACTCGAACCGCTCCCGATATTTCGGGGGCGGTTTTGTTTTTCCCGGGATCGCGAGTGCCCCGCCCACTCGACTACGTGGCACAATAACCTTCTCGTTGAAGAGCGACTCAATTGCGTGCCCTATCGAGCGAGCCAAATACTTGCAGAGCCGAAAAACAATCGCGGCCGGGGTAATTCCCCGGCCGCGATGAGATTTCGTTGTCACACCCGGTGCTCACTTCGACCCGCTCCGCTGCCGCCCGATGACCCATTCGTCGAGTGGCTTCGCAGCTCTCTTCGCGGCGAGGATGCGGCGCACGCGCTTCGCCAACCCCGGCTCGCCTGCGGAGCGGAGCTGGCCCGCGCGTTCGTGCAGTCGGCGCACGGTTTCCACGGCCCAGCCGGGTTGGGCCACACGGTCCGCATTTAAGACGGCGTTGAGCTCGTCGAGATCGTTCGCAACGATCCCGCCGTAATCATAGATGAGCTGGCAAAGTGCCAGCGCCGCGAGGACCGTTTCCTGACCGCCGCGCGTGATGGCGGCCGACGCGGTTGGATCAATATCTTTGAGCCGCTCCGCGAATACCGCGTGCGCGTAGATCGCTCGGCACTCGCGAGTGAAGTCCGCGTTAAGGAGCTCGAGCAGATCATTTTTCGTGACGACGGATGGTGCGTATCGAGAGCGGCGAGTCGGAGGGGTGACCATCGAATAGGGTCTCCGTGACATTGGGCGTGTGCTCGAGAATCGCAAAGCTTGTGCCACAAATCACTTACTGTCAAAGCACAGGTACGAACGACGGCGACCCCGGGACGATTCCCGGGGTCGCCGTGTTGCGTCACGTTTAGCGATCAAAGCACGCGGGCGGTCCGCCCAATGAGGAGACCGACACCGAACCCGATGAGCAGGGCCGGGAGCGGGTGCTTGCGAACGAGGCTCGTGACCTCGCGCCCGAAGTCGCCGACCGAATCGGTGGTGGCGCTGTAGGCGTCTTCGGCCCACTGTTCCGCCTTGCCACCAGCGTTCCGAGCAGCGTCGCGGGCGTCGCCGGCCCACTCCTGGACCTTCTCGCGGGCGTGACCGGCTACGTCACCGGCCCGGTCGATCAGGCCCTGGGCATTGTCCTTCACGCGGTCCACGATGTTCTGGCCTTCTTGCTTCGCGCCCTGGGTCGCACCGGCGGCCCGGTCAGTCGCGTTCTTGGCCGCGTCCGCTGCGTTATCGATACCGTTCTTCATGCGGTCTTTGATATCAGCCACGGTACAAGCCTCCTGAAGAGTTTGAAGTCCGGGCGGAACCAGTTCCTCCCGATGACGCTCAGTGTTATGCACCCGCCGTGCCAACCAATTCGCTTTCGGCTTTCGCCGGGTGCTCCGTGAACCCGGCCCCCTCGGTCGCGAGCGTCGCGTGAATTTCTGTGAGGCGCTTGCGGGTGTCGGCCAGAGTTCGGTCGATGCCGTCAGTGTTTTTGATGGCTTCGCTGCGCGGGTCGAGGGCCGCGGACTCGAAGCCCCAGCGTCCGACGAGCAGTTTCACTTCCGGGAACCGCTGGCGCAGCCGGGCCAGCAGGTACCGCGCGTGGGTCACGCCCCCGGGCGGCATCGTCGCGATCACGACCACCGCGGGCCGGAACTCGGCGACGATCCCCACGAGTTCGGAAGCCAGCGTTTCATCCCCCGCGACCTTCACTTCCCAGCGGGCCGGGTCGAGAGTCATCGCGAACACTTCGGCCGCAACGTGCTCGGCTTCGTCGCGGGCGGGGACCACGAGCGCGCGCACCCGTGCTTCAAAGGCCCCGGTCGTCGGCGCCCGCAGCTCCGCAATCTCCTCCGCGATCTCCCGCGTCGCGCCCACCACGTACCGGAGGTCCGCCTTATCCAGATCGCCGTCTTCGTGGTCCCGGCGCGCCAGGCACAGGGCCGGAACGAGAACCTTGTCGAACGCGGCCTCCGCGCCGCTCTCTTCGGCCGCGCTCAGCGCGACCTCGGCCGCTTCGTCCTGGTCGCGGGCCGTAAGGCGCTGGTAGAACGCGACCTGTGGTTCCAGTGCCGGTTCGTCGCCGAGCAGCACGACGAAGAACTCGAACTGCCGGACGTGGCGCCCGAGCACCAGGAGGCACACGGTGAGCGGACCGGACAGGATCAGGCCGATCGGCCCCCACAGGAACGCCCAGAATGCTGCGGCCACCAGTTGTGCAACTTCCGACAAGCCCATGCTCTTGCCGTACAGGGTGGGCTCGATGAAGTTGTTGCAGATCGTTTCCAAACCGATGAACAGCACGAACACCGCGGCCGGTTGTCCCCACCCGGCCCCCCACTCGGGCGCGGTGGCGAACGAGAACAGCACCGGCGGGATCAGCCCCACCCACGTGCCGATGTACGGCACGTACCGCATCATCGTGGCGATGAAGCCCCACAACAGACAGTATTTCACGTCGAGGGCGAACAGCCCAACTGTGATAACGGCCCCGAACGCGGTGTTCACCATCAGTTGGCTGAGCAGGTACCGGCTGATGCGCTGGGACGCATCGTCTACGGCTTTCGTGGTTGTAGTCACCTTCCCGGAACCCAGGAGTCGGATCATCCGGTTGCGCAGGTCCTCGCGCTTCAGGAGCATGAACACGGTCAGGATGAACGTGAACGCCGCTTGGCCCAAAAACTCTGCCGCGGGGCTGAGGTACAGGTTCATTTGAGCGGCCAACGACGGGGCCGGCGATTCGACCATCATCGCGGGGGTCGTCAGGGGCTTCGGGGAGATGATGTTCGTCACGTCATCAACCAGGGAACCGAACCGGCTGCTCCCGTCGCCGACGAGCGCGGTTTTGGCCGCGGTGATCTTCTGCTTGATGATTTCCTGGCGGTCGGGGAGTGTTCCCGCGAGTTGCGTGACCTGCTGCGCGATAACGGCCCCGATCCCGGCACACACGAGGCCCAGAAAACCGACCGTAACAATTACGGCCGGGCTTCTCCCCAATCCGCGCCGCTGCAACCGGTTAACGACAGGAGCCAGCACGAACGCCAAGAAAATTGCGAGCGTCACCGGAATAAAAATCGAGCGCGCCCAGAAGAGCAGCGCCACGAGCACTGTACCAACGACCGTCGCAGACAGCGCGGTGAGCGCGCGTTGCCAGTCCGAAGACATAATGAGTCCCCTTCCGTGTGTAGAAGCGCAGACGAACGTTGCTTCGGTACACGCAAGGGGAGTGCCGCGGTGCGCAGCAAAGTGTTGCCCGGTGAAGCGCATTGGGGTGCGCGTTGTAAAGAGCCGAAACCGCTCAAATAGCCGGGCTCAAGCCGAACGTGATGTGGGCAAGTGGACCGTGAACGTCGCTCCGGTTCCCACTCCTTCACTGTGTGCAGAGACCGTGCCGCCGTGCATCTCCACCAGTCGGCGCACCAGCGCCAACCCGATCCCCAGACCCGATTGCGACCGGTTCAGCGTGCGATCGACCTGCGTGAACAGCCCGAAGAGTTGCGGGATCACGGCCGCGGGAATGCCCACCCCGGTGTCGCGCACGCTCACCGTCACGCGCCCGCCGGTGGGCGCCACCGTGAGCCACACGCGGCCCCCCGGCTCGGTGAACTTGCTCGCGTTGTTCAAGATGTTGCCGAACACCTGCGTGAGCCGGACCCGGTCGCATTCGAGCCGCACGGGGGCCGCCGGCACGTCCACGATCAGCTCCAGCCCGGCTTTCTCGAACAGCGACCGGCTCATATCGAGCACGGACTCCATAACGTCCTGAATGGTCAGCGGTTCGATGGTCAGGCGCAACTTACCGGTCGTGATCCGGGAGACGTCCAGCAGGTCTTCGACGAGGCGCTTGAGCTGCGCGACCTGGCGCTCCATGCGCTCGCGCTGGCGCCGAACGGTGTCGCCCGTGTCGTTCGCGAGCCGGAGGATCTCCAGGGCGTTCATGATGGGTGTGAGCGGGTTGCGCAGTTCGTGGGCCAGGAGCGCGAGGAACTCGTCCTTCCGCTTGTCGGCCTCGCGCAGCGCCGCGTTCGCCCGGGCCAGTTCGTCGGTCCGCTCTTGCACCTTGCGCTCCAGTTCGGCAGAGGCACGGGACTGCGCAACAGCGAAGCGGATCGCGCGATCCAGGAGGGACGAGGTGAGACCGGCTTTTTCCAGGTAATCGTCCGCGCCCGCGTCGAGCGCCTCGAAGTCGGTGCGCGAGTGCGCCTGACCGGTGAACAAAATGACCGGCGCCGAGCGCCCGCGGGCGCGGGCCTCGCGGAGCAGCTCGATACCGGTCCGCGCCCCGAGGTGGAAGTCCAACAGGTACACGTCGTGTGTGCCCGTGCAAATCGCCTCGAGCCCCTCCGCGTATTGGGGCGTCCAGTCCAGCGAGTACGGGCGCCCGGGCACGTCCGCCAGGCGCTCCTCGGTCAGGAACCGGTCGTCCTCGTCGTCGTCGATTAACAGCACCCGGGTCACGGAACCGGGCGGGCGGCTAACTTTGGGGTCCGTTCCCATCGGGAGGAAGCTCCACTATTTCGAGCCAGTACTTTCCGAGCGCTCGCACCACGTCGACCAGGCGCTCGAAGGTAACGGGTTTCGTGATGTACGACGCGGCCGACAGGTCGTAGCTCCGGAGCACGTCCTCCTCGGCCTTGGAGGTCGTCATCACCACAATGCGGATGTTGCGCAAGCGCGGGTCCGATTTTATCTCCTGAAGGGCCTCGCGCCCGTCCTTCCGCGGCATGTTCAGATCGAGGAGGATCAGCCCGGGGAGCGGGGCCGCGCCCTCGGCGGCGTACTTCCCGCGCTGGTGCAGGTAGTCGAGCAGCTCCTCACCGTCCTCCACGAACCGCAAATCGTTGGCCAAATGGTTCTCCTCGAACGCCTCGCGGGTGAGTTGGCGGTCGTCGGGGTCGTCATCGGCCATCAGGATCGTGATTGGCTTGCTCCTGTGGGGCATCGGCGTTGGTATCCTCGTGCGCTGGAGTTTGACGGACCGGGAGCGTGACCACGAACGTGGCCCCGTCCCCTTCCCGGCTGTGGGCCGTGATCGTCCCGCCGTGCCGTTCGGCGATCTTACGACAAATAGCGAGTCCGACCCCGGTCCCCTCGTACTCGTCCCGCCCGTGGAGCCGCTGGAACACTTCAAAAATCCGGTCCCGGTACTTCTCATCGAACCCGATCCCGTTGTCCCGCACGGACAACCGGTGCGCCGGCCCGCCCGCCCCCGGATCACCCGGGGGCGGGGTAACGAGTTCTCCCGCGATCTCCACGACGGGCGGTACGCCCGGTCGCTGAAATTTTACCGCGTTGGCGATGAGGTTCTGAAACAACTGCCGCATCTGCGTCGGGTCGGCACGGACCTCGGGCAGCGCCCCGATTACGACCCGCCCGTTCGCTTGCCCGATCCGAACGTCCAAATCCGACACGACCTCCCGGACCAGTTTACCCAAATCGAGCGGCTTGAACGGGCGCTGTTGCGTGGTGACGCGCGAGAACGAGAGCAGGTCGTCGATGAGCCGGCGCATCCGGCCCGCGGCGACCAGCATCCGGTCCACGTACTCTTTTCCCTTGTCGGGCAGCGCGTCGCGACACTTGGTGACGAGCCGGTCGCCGAACGCCTGAATCTTCCGGAGCGGCTCCTGGAGGTCGTGCGAGGCGATGTACGCGAACTTCTCCAGTTCGCCGTTACTGCGCTCCAGCTCGACCGCGACCGCCCGGACTTTGGCCTCGGTCCCCTTTCGGACCTCGATCTCGCCGGTCAGGGCCGCGTTCGCCTGCTCCAGTGCGGCCGTCCGCTCGCGCACCACCTGTTCCAGGAAGTCCCGCTGGCGCTTTTGATCGTCGATATCGGTGAGTGTTCCCACCCACTCGCCGACCGCGCCCGTCGGGTCGCGCAGCGAAATCGCCGCGGAGAGGAACCAGCGGTACTCGCCGTCCGCCGCGCGCCGCAGCCGGAACTCCTGCGAGAACCCGTCGGCCCGGTTCGCGACCGCGAGTTGCCACCCGGCGCGGAGCCGGTCCGCGTCGTCGGGGTGGAGTAAATCGCCCCCCCAACCCGACTCCCGCCCGGATTCGAGTTCCGCCCCGGTGTACTCGGCCCAGCGGCGGTTGAAGAACGTCACCGTACCGCGCGGGTCGGCCGTCCAGACGATTTGCGGAACGGTTTCGGTGAGCGTGCGGAACCGCAACTCGCTGGCCCGCATGTGCTCCTCGGCCCGGCGCTGCTCGGTCACGTCGCGCGAGACGCCGAGTAACCGGAACGGGCGCCCGTCCGCCCCGGGCAGCGGCGCGACCGACACGTCCCAGTACCTCGGGGTGCCCTTCGCGGTCGGGCAGAACCCCTGGAACCGCCCGACGGCGCCGGCGCGCGCGTCCGCGACCGCTTCCCGAATCGTCTCGCGGTTCGCGACCGGCCACTGTTCGGCCCACGCGCCGCCCCGGATCGCTTCAAAGTCGTCCACCTCCATCAGCCGGCACCCGGCCTGGTTCATTTCCAGCACGCGCCCGTCGAGGTCGAACACCTTCAGGCAGTCGGGGCTGTTCTCGAACACGCTCCGGCGAAACGCCTCGCTCTCGCCGATCAGTTCCACCGCGGTCTTCTGGTCGTGAATATCGGCCATCGACCCGATCCACTGGTCCACGCGCCCGTCGGCGTGCCGCAACGGGACCGCGACGCTCTGGAACCAGCGGTAGGTGCCGGTCCCGGTGTGCATCAGGCGGAACTCTTCGGAGAACCGGTCCGCTCCGCCGGAGGTGGCGTGATTCACGGTGCGCTGCCACGCCCCGTAAACACGGTCCCGGTCGTCCGGGTGAACCGCACGCATCCACCCGCCCCCGCGGGCTTCCTCCACTTGTAGTGCGGTCTGTTCGAGCCAGCGCCGGTTGAAGTACGTGATCTCGCCGTCCGCGCCCGCGTTCCACACGATGTGCGGGACCGCTTCGGTGAGCGTCCGGTACCGCTCTTCGTTGAGGCGCACCGCGATTTCGGCGGCGCGCTGATCGGTGACGTCCAGGCACAGGCCCGCGAACCCCACGAACGTGCCCCCGGACGTGTGCCGCGGCGTCCCTCGGGCCAGCACCCACCGGTACTCGCCGTCGTGCCGGCGCAGGCGGTACTCCAGCCCGAACGGCTCGCGCCGGTCGGCGGCGGCGTTGTAGATGTCCAGGTACCGGGCGCGGTCCTCGGGGTGGATGTCGTCGGCCCACCCGAAGCCGGCCAACTGGTCCGGTGTCCGCCCCGTGAACGCCAACCACGTCTTGTTGAAGTACGTGCGCCGCCGGTCCGGTTCCGAGAGCCAGATGAGGGCCGGGGAACTGTCGGCCATCGTTCGGAACCGCTCCTCGCTCTCGTGCAGCGCGCCACCGGTCCGGCGCCGATCGATGTACTGTGCGACGCTCGCCGCGACCGGCCCGAGATCGGCCACCAGCGCTTCGGACAACTTGGCGCGGGAGAACAGGGCCAAAACCCCGAGGACGCGGCCCTCCACGACGAGCGGGTAGCCGACGAACGACCGCATCCCCTCACGGGCCGCCCACGCCGGGTCACTCACGTTCGGGTCGTTCAGGACATCGTTCGTCAAGTGCGACGCGCCCGTCTGGGCGATTCGGCCGATCTTAAAATCGCCGACCCGGACCCGGCTGTGGGCTCCGTCCAGGTGCGTGTACAGACCGGCGCTCGCCCTCAGTTCGAGCCACTCGCCCGTTGCGTCCGTGAGCCAAATGCGCGCAAGCGCCGCGTCGAGAGAGCGGACCAGGGTTTCCACACAAGTTTGAAGGGCCGCGTTCGTTTCGCGGACCGTGGCGAGGGCCGATGACACGTCCGCCCGGAGCGCGGTCGCGCGGGCGCGCTCGGCCAGTTCGTCCGCCGTGCGCCTCTGCTCCGTAATGTCGTGGAGCACGACGCCCGCGCCCAACGTGTACCCGTCCGCCCGGCGCACCGGGAACGCGGTCACGTGCCACACCAGTGCCCCCCCGGTCGCGAGATTGGGGCGCTGGACGGTACCCGAGTACGCCCCGGACGCGCCGGTCGCGATCCGGCGGTACGTCTCCGCCAACTCGCGCGGGAAGTCGGGCAGCACGTCCGTGAGTTTGCGCCCCAAGTGCTCGCTCACCGGTTTGCCGTTCGCCGCGGCGAGGAACGTGTTGACCTTCTCGTACCGCAAGTCGTGGTCGAAAAAAACGATGCCCACCGGGGCGTTGTCGAGAAAGGCGTCCAGCCGGGCGAGCGCTTCGGCGGCCTGGTTCCGGGCCGTCATTAATTCCCCCTCGCGCTGCCGGAGGGCCGCCTCCACCACCCGGCGCCGGACGACCTCGGATTCCAGTTCTTCCTGCCGGGCCAGTGCGGAGGTGAGTGCGGCGCGCGCGCGCCGCTGGGCCACCCGCTGCGATTCCCCCAGGGCCGCACACGCGACCCCGCAAAAAAAGAACAGCGCGCTCGCCAACTGGTTCCCGAGCCCGGTAATGAAGAGCGTCCCGCGCGGCGGCAAGAAAAAATACATGTACCCGACCACGGTAATAATCAGGGTCACCAGTGCGGGCCGGAACCCGTGCTGCCAGCTCACGTACACGACCCCGAGGAGCGCGACGACGAAGATTTGGTCGTCGCGCAGGAGCGTGTCCACGACCCCGCGCACGAGTAGTGCGAGGACGCCGACCAGAACGGCGATGATGTAGGCGCGCCAGGGCACCCCGCGCCCGGCACCGGAGAGCGGGCGGTGGTGCTTGGTTCCCGTATCGGTTGCCGTCACCGCCCCGGTTACGGTGGGCACGACGCGCGGGATCACTTGAATCAGTGCAACGACCGCCGTCCACGACAGGACCGCGGTGACGGCCTTCATCACCCCCTCGAACCGGTACACCGGGTACTCGAAGAGCAGCGCGTCGATCAGGTGCGTGGTGCCGCACGCGAGGAGGAACAGCGCGAAGAGGACGAAGAGGCGCGGGAACGGCAGGTCGCGGCGCCGCGTAAAATAGAACAACATTAATGGAATCGAAACGTAGGCCAACCAGATCAAAAAGTCGCTGGTGGCGTGCAGCCAGATGAGGGCGGGGGTCCAACCGGTTCCGCCCTCCCCGCGCCGGGCGAATCCCGCGGGATCGAATAGACCGGTTAGTACCTCGAGCATGGCTTCCCTGAGATGGGCGAAGGGCCGAACGGGTCGGGGCGCCCGGCACACTCCGTGTACCGCGGCTCCGAACGGTGAGGGCGCTGGGTCGTTCTCGTCGCGTCGTGCCAGTATTCGGAGCTTGGCCGCCCCGAAAACGTCCGGGGCAAAGCGCGGGTGTGTTCCACGGAACCGGTTCGGGCTGTAGAATACAGGTTCGGGTAATCAACGTAGGAACAGCGCATGGTTAATGACACGACTCCTGCACCTTCCGTGCCAGCCCCCTCACCGGCGCAACGGGTACTGGTCGTCGAGGACCTGGAAGACACCCGCGCTTCGCTCCAGGAACTGCTCCAGATGAGCCTCGGGCTGGAGGTCGATACCGCCGAGGACGGCGCCGCGGGTTTGGCGCTGCTCCGCACGAAGCCGTACAGCCTGGTCATCACCGACCTGCGGATGCCGAAGGTCGGCGGGATGAAGCTGATCGAGGCGATCCAGGGCGAGAAGATCCCCGTCACCATCATCGTTACCACCGGTCACGGGAACGTAAAAGACGCCGTCGAAGCGATGCGGATGGGCGTTTACGACTTCATGACCAAGCCGCCGGACCCGCAGCACCTCCAGCTCATCGTCCAACGGGCGCTGCGCGAGCGCACGCTCCGGGACGAGGTCGCCGCCCTGCGGCGCGAGCTCGGCGACCGCCACGCCTTCCAGAACGTGCTGAGCCGCAGCCCGAAGATGTACGACATGTTCGAGCTGATCGGCAACATCGCCGAGACCAGTTCGACGGTGCTGATCCGCGGCGAAACCGGGAGCGGGAAGGAGCAGGTCGCGCGCGCGATCCACCAGGCGTCCACCGCGATCCGGCCCGGCGAGTTCGTCGCGGTCAACTGCGGCGCGCTCAACGAGAACCTGCTGGAGAGCGAACTGTTCGGCCACGAGAAGGGGTCGTACACCGGGGCCGACCGCAAGCGCATCGGGCGGTTCGAGCTGGCCCACAAGGGGACGCTGTTCCTCGACGAGATCGGCGACGTGCCGATGTCGATGCAGATCAAACTGCTCCGCGTGCTCCAGGAGCGCCGGTTCGAGCGCGTGGGCGGGACGGAGCCGATCGAGGTGGACGTGCGCGTGGTCGCCGCGACCCACCAGGACATGGAAAAGCTGGTGAAGGACGGGAAGTTCCGGGAAGACCTCTATTACCGGCTGAACGTGGTGCGGATCGACCTGCCGCCGCTGCGCGAGCGCGTCGAGGACATCCCCGTGCTCGTGTCGCACTTCTGCGAGAAGTTCGCGCGCATCAACCAGAAGGCGCCCACCGTCAGCCCGGAAGCGATGGCCATGCTGACGAAGTGCGCGTGGCCCGGGAACGTGCGCCAGCTCGAAAACGCCATCGAGCGCGCTTGCGTGACCGCGCGCGACGGCGTCATCCGCACGAAAGACTTACCCCCGGAAGTGGGGCGCAAAGCCGAGGGCGGCAAGAACCCGTTCCAGGTGGACCTGACCCGCAAGCTACCGGACCAATTGGCCGAACTGGTCGCGGCGTTCGAGGAGCGGTACATCCGTCGCGCTCTCAAGCGCTCGCGGGGGCACGTGGGCAAGTGTGCGAAGATTACGGGGCTCTCGCGCCGCAGCATCACGGACAAGATTGCGCAGTACAAGATCGACAAAGCGCAGTTCAAGGGCGGCGAGTGAGCGGCGAAGTGCGCAACACCCGGCACCGCTCCCGCTAGTGCTGATCCCGGGACCGCAGACGTCCCGCCTGCTCTTCGGAAGAGGAGCGGGCGGAACGTCCGTGGTCCCGGGAAAAGAGATCACTTCGGCGCCTCTTTCACGGCCGGCGGAGGAACCGGGCGCGTCCCGAGCGGCGGGCGATTGGAGCCCGCTGCGTCCTCGGGATCGACGGTCACTTCGCCGCCGTCGATCGTGACATACGGCCAGAACACTTCCGGTTTGAGATTGGTCGGGAACATGCTCACGCTGCCGTCGAAGCGCAGCGCGGGAGTTCGGTCCCAGCCCTTGTCGCCGAGCGGAGGAACCGCCCCGCCAAACGGCAGGTCGCCGGGCTTCGACCAGATGACGCCCTCCCCGGCCTCGATCACCGCGAGCGTGTTCGAGGTGCCGTCGTGGATCGACGTGATCGCAAGACCGGTCTTTTCCCCCTGCCGCAGCCACGGGCGCCCGAAGATCCCCTTCGGTTGGGGCTTTTGCAGATCGGAGCCGACGAAGCCCTGATAGAACGTCTTGCCCTTCGTGTGGTCGCGGTCGGGCGCCAGGTATACCTTCGGCATCTTCTCGATGAGCGCCTTGTTGTTCGGCCCGTCCCACGCCTCGTCCATCTTGAACTGCTTGTAGAGATTGTCTTCTTCGAGATACGGTAACAGGTGAACGCGCCAACTGAGGAGCACTTCCCCGTTCGGCCCGTAGACGTTCGTGGGGAACTTACCGTTCGCGTCGTGATAAGCGTGAAGTGCGAGGCCGATCTGCTTCAAGTTGTTCATCCGCTGCTCGGCCTTCTTGCGGCTTTGAACGGCCTGGAGCAGTTCGCCGAACGCCTTCGACGCGGCGGGGCCGGCATCGACCTCCGCACTCGCGAGCACTGCCGTGCCCTCGGTCTTCACGGTGGCCTTCTTCAAGCTCGCGGCAAACGCGGTCACGATCGGCGCCGCGGACTTCTCGAACGGTCGGCGGCTCTCCTTCATCTCCGCGGCCCACTCGTTCAGCTTCTCGGCGACCGTCCCGATGCCCTCTTCGAGCACTGGAGCGGCCCGCTTTGCGGCGGTCGCGTCATCAAAGGTGAGCGCCAGCGTCAACTTCGCGGACTCGTTGAGATCGCCCGCGAGGACCGCGGTGCGCGACGCGAGCAGCGCGGTGTACGGCACCAGTTCGCGCGGCACGTGCCGGTCGAACTCGCGGAACACGGGCGGCAGGTGAATACCGGCCGCGAGCGTGTGGGTGCTTGCGGCCGCGAGCGCGTCGGCGAGCGGACCCGTCGCGTTCTTTTTCAGAGTCGCGCCGAGGAGCGCCATGCGCGCGCGTTCGCCGCTCGTCCCCCCGGGGAGAAACACGAGCGTGCGCTCATCGATCAGGAACAGCACGGAGAACGGGTTGCGTTCGAGCGCGTAGCACAGAGGTTCCGCGTCCCCGCCGTCCGCAGTTGCTGAGCACGAATCCGCGTCCTTCGGGTCGGGGGCCACCTCGATCGGGCGAGGGGCCGGGGACTTCACCTCTACTCTCGGCGGCGAACCACCGAAGCCGCCGCGTGGACCGCGCCCGGCATCGCCCTCGAACACGGGTTCGGCCTTCAGGCTCTTCAGCACGCGGACTTCGTTGAATGGCTCGCGCGTGGTCACGACCAGGATCGGCTCCGCCCCGCCGCGCGGGTCGAGGCGCGGCCAGAACAGCGTCACGCGATCGATCTCCGTCGGCGCCACGCCGATCACTTCGGTGAGCCCCGCGAGCGCGTCCGGCTGCTTCGCGAGTTGCGCGAGTACCGTCTTCAGGTCCGGGTTCCGTGCGAGATCGGAAACTTTGAGCGTGATGAACGCGCCGGCCGATTTCGGCACGACCGGCAGCGCGGAAGCCGCTGGTGGCGCCTCACCGGGGGCACCCGGTTGAGGCAGTTGTTGTGCGGTGGAGGGCGCATACAAGGACAGCCCGGCCATCAGTGCCAGCGCGGGCAACAGTCGTGGCTGGATCACGGTGAACACCTCGGGAAGAGGTAGGTGTTGAATGCGAAACAGCGGTTCACTTGGAACCGCTGCGTCCGATCACGGCAGGTTGATGATCTCGCCGCCCTGAATGGTGACGAGCGCACGGAGCGTCATCTCCCCGACCTTGCTCGGCCGGAGAACACGAACGCTGCCGTCGCCCATCGCAGCGATGAACTTGTCCGCGCCCTTGTCGCCGAGTTGCGGCAGCGGAAGTTTGCCGTCGAACGCGAGCACGTCCGGCTTGTACCACGGGACCGCTTCACCGGCTTCGACGATCATGAACGTGTTGCTCGTACCGTCGGTGATCTCAGTAACTCGCGGTCCCTTTTGTCCTTCCGTGAGCAACGGGCGATCGGTCCCCTTCGCGCCCTTTGGAAGAGTGAAGATGCGGAAGTACGTGTGCCCCTTCGGGGCCGGGCGCCCCGGGATCTCGAACACCTTCGGCATCTCCATCGCTTCGAGCTTCTTCAGGTTAGCGGGATCGTCCCAGGATTTCGTGAGATCGAGCACCTTATACAAGTTGTCCTGCTCGAGGTACGGGAGAATTTGGACGCGCCAGCTCCACGCGGACGGTTTGTCGCCGAACGGGTACACGTCACTCGGGAAGACCCCCATCGCGCTTTCGTAGTTGTACATCCCGAGCGCGAGTTGCTTGAGGTTGTTGAGCCCGCGCGCGCTGTTCGCGGCGGCCGCATAGGACTTGGGTAGTGCGGCGGCGAGCTTCGCGACCGCGTCCTGGTGAGGGAGGTCACCGGTCGCGAAGACATCGACCCCATTGGCCTCGACCTTCGTCGCTTTCAGGACCGCGATGAACGTCCCGAGCAGCGCGTATTCGGCCGAGTCCGCTTTCTCCTTGCGGACCACAAGGTCCTTCTCGGCCGCGTCCGTGACCTCACTCAGCCCTTCCTTCAGCACGGGTGCCGCGCGTTTCGCGCTCTCCGCGTCCGGGAACGTGATTTTCAGCGCGCCCTGGGCGGTCTTGTCGAAATCTGCTGCGAACGTCACCGTGCGCGCTTTGAAGAGGGCCGCGTAGGGGGCCAGTTCCTTGATCTGATCGACCCGTGCGAATTCGGCGAGCGGGCGGGCGTCCAGCGCGAACGCGATGTCGTGCTTTGTGGCGTCGGCCAGTGCGACCGCCAGCGGGCCGTCCGTCTTTTTCGCAACGAGCTGACCGACCAGCCCGGCGAGTGCGAGTTGATCGCGTTCGGGGACATACAGTACAGTCTGGTCATCCGCCAGCACGACGAGCGAAAACGCACCACCCTTGGTGCGAATAATGTTGCTACTCGCTCGCGGTTCGCGTTCGCCGTTCAAGAGCTTGATTAATTTCGCTTCGTTGTACGGCTTCTTCGTTGTGACGAGCAGCAGGGGCTCCGGATCGCGCGTCATGGCCGGCACGAACAGCGTCAGGCGCTCGATGTCGCCCATCGGCAAGCCGATCGCATCTTCCGCCGGGCCGGACTTTTGCGCGACGAACCAGTCGCGGAGCGGTTTGAAATCGGGGTTGTCCCACAACTTGCCGACGTTCACCGTGAGGAACCCGAACGAGTCGGTGGGTACGACCGCGAGTGCCGACGGTTTCGCGGGGGTTGCCGGCGGTTGTGAGGGCGCGGGGGGTGCCGTGGCCGAAACAAGAAGGAGCGGCACGAACAACGCGAGACGGGTGCGCATAGGAGAACTCCGGGAGCGAGACGTGCGGGCCGACGGTCCCAGAGATAATACCGCGAAGCGCGCGCCGGGGCCAACACCCGCCAACGGGCTTTATCACGTCTTCACACCGGAGTCATTTCATCAATATGCGTGTTTCTGCTTTGAAAAGAGCATGCGCCAGACCGTGAGGAACACGATCCGCAGATCGAAAAGTGGGTTCCAGTGACTGATGTAGTAAAGATCGAACTGAACGCGCTTGCGGAGCGACGAGTTCCCGCGCCAGCCGTTCACCTGTGCCCACCCGGTGATCCCGGCTTTCACCGCGTGGCGGGCGTTGTAGTTGGGGATCGACTTCGCGAACTGCCGCACGAACACCGGGCGCTCCGGGCGCGGGCCGACGATGCTCATGTCGCCCCACAGCACGTTGAAGAATTGCGGCAGTTCGTCCATGTTCGTGGCGCGCAGGATGGCCCCCAACCGCGTGCGCCGCGGGTCGTTCTTCGCGGTCATCTGCGGGCCGTTTGCTTCCGCGTCCGCGCGCAGCGAACGGAACTTCATCATCATGAACGAGCTGCCGTTCAGCCCGCACCGCTCTTGCCGATAGAGGACCGGGCCGGGACTGGTGAGCTTGACGAGCGCCGCGATCAGCGCCATGAGCGGCCCGGTCAACACGATCGCGACGAGCGCGAGGCAAATATCCATGACGCGCTTCACGACCACGTTCAGCCCGTGGTGCGGGTTCTCGCGCAACCCGACCACCGTCATGCCGTGGATCTGAGTCGTGGTGAACGTCATGCCCGCGATTGCCGGGAGATCGGCGATGAGTTGCACGTCCACGACCGTCTGCGACAGGGCCGTGAACACCCGGCGCGCGTCCGCGTAGCGGTTGAGGGGGAGCGCAACGAATACGTGTTCGATGTGGTGCTTTTCAACGAGTTCTGGCAACTCCGCGAGGGAGCCGAGGAGCGGCAAATCTGCCCCGGACCCGCGGTGCGCATCGTCCTCGACGTAGCCCAGGGGTTGAATGCCGGACCAGTTCACAGTGCGAAGCGTGCGCACCGTGCGCCGCGCGAGCCGGCCCGTGCCGACGACCAGCGCGTGACTCTGATTCACCCCGCGCGCACGGAGCCGGCGCATTCCGGTCCAACTGGCGCGCCGGGCCACGAGCAAGGAGCAAAGTGTCCCCACGGCGAACATCACCATCGCGCCGCGGGACTCGTACTGTGCTTGGCGGGCGAAACTGGTCGCCATCACAAGAAGGGACATCAGCCCGACGCCGCGAGCCACCGCCGCGAGTTCTTCACGGAACCGCCGCAACCGGTGGACCTCGTACATCCCGGCGATTCGGTACGCGATGCCCCCGACGAGCAGAATGAGCGGTAGCGTGCGGAGGTACAGAACGAAGTCTGGAACACCGCGGTGCGCGGTGAAGAAACCCGAGTGGAACCGCACGAAGTACGCAGCGACCCACGCCCCTGCTGTAAGGGCCACGTCCCAAACGAGGAACCAAGCAACGAGTGACTGACTGACTCGGCGGACCATCGGGCGCCCCTGCCCTTCGTTCTACGCGCCATCGTAGCGCGGCCCGAGACGGTAGCACCCGTGCCGCGCCGCGTCAAGATGGGTAGAATTCCCATCGACATTGCGCGCCCGCCGCGCTCAGTCCCAGTGACCGAGGACCGATCCGTGCCGAACTCCGACCAGTTGCTCGCGAAGCTTTATGCACTACGTAAGGATTATGCCGACGACCCCGAAGACGAGACGTATCAGGCGCTGCACCACGCCTTCCTGTTCATCAGCTACAACATGGCCGCCTTCAAGGACTATGTGAAGAACGAAGCCGAGAAGGAAGAGAAACAATAACGGGCGCGCGGGTGCGGGGCCTCGATCGGACCGACCCGAACCACACCGGGTGGCTGGCTCAAATGCGTGCATTCCGGCAGGCACTGGGGTCCGAGCGCCGGGCGCGGCTCCAACTTGTACAAGAGCGACAGCCAGGCGCGTACCCCCGCGGCACGGCACCCGACCGACGAGCGGGTGCGGGTGGCACTCGATGATGTGATGCACCGGGGCTGAGGAGCAATCATCCGATTGAGCGCGCGAGTGCAGAAGGTGGAGAGGCCGAGCCCCGGTGCGACGCGCGCGCTCCGGCGCGCAGCCGAGCGACGCGGACCCGTGTCGGTGGCGCGGCGGGTTCGTAGTCGGGCGCCCTTCTGAACGCCTCAAATTGCGTGCCACGACATGCACGCGGGAGTGGACGTCTCGATTTGTCGGATCAGTTTGGCCGTTGGCCCCCCGAAGCGGGCGGGATCGAGTCGGGCGGCTTCGCGGAGGTGTTCGAGCGCCAAACCGGGGCGCCCGCCGTCGTGGTAGTGCTGCCCGAGCTGAAAGTGAAAGTGCGCGGCGCGATCCGGTAGCACTTCGAGACCGTATTTTAGGGCACGTTCCGCGTCCGCCGGGCGCCGATCGGAGCGGGCGTTAAATGCCCGCCCTTCAATCGCGGTGAAGCACGCCTCGCGCGCCGGCGGGCTCATTTCCGCGCGCGGGGAAAACTTTTCCAGCACGCGCGAGTACAACTCGTCACTTTCCGCCCACCGCTCCTGGTCGCGGTGGACGGTCGCGAGGAGCAGCGCCACGGTGTCGTTCGCAGCGAGGGGTTCGAGCAGCGTGGCGGCTTCGTCGAGCCGATCGATTTGAATCATCAGGAGCGCGCGGTTGAGTCGGTCGCTCGGTTTCGCGTTCGCCGGGAGCGGTTGGTCCCCGGACCGTTTGAGTCGTGGAATCGTCGTGGCGAGATCCTTGCGAATCGCTGCGGGCAGTTTCTTACCAACGGGCCGATCGCTCCCGAGTTCGATCAAGCCCGTCAGCACGGCATCGGCCCGCACGATCCGTTCGCGCTGGATCAAGTCGCCGGCCTGTTCGGTCCGCGCTGCAACAACAGCCTCGGCGAAAAGGCCGCACGGGAGAACCGCAACCCCCGTTGCCAACCCAAACAGCACCCCGGGATTCATAAGCAGGCGGGCATTTGAATCAGATGTGCCCGTGGCCACAATACACCACGGCAACGCCATCACGAAAGCGATCGCGGCGCGAAGCACCAGGAGGGGGACCGCCCCGAACTCCCCCCCACTGATGGCATCGCCGAATGCCGGGCACACCTGCGTACCGAGCGCGGCGGCTCCGACACCGATTCCCGCCCACAGTGCTCCGGTCGAACCGTTCACCGCGGGGACCGAGCGCAGCCACCCGGCAACGAGTAACCCCAGCGGCAGTGCGGTCACGAGGTGCGCCACGAGCACGCGCGCCCACCCGAACGGCGCCGCGGTCAGCCCCGCGGCGAGGCGCTCGTCTGTGTCCCCGAAGTGTAGAATGCCGGCGGGAACTACCACCGCGAGAACGCACCCGGCGGCGAAGCGCAAATCCGAGGGCATCATGGTTGCGTAACCCCCAGGGCCGCGGCCGTTTCCGGCCGGCGCAGTTTCCAGATCATCCCGTCGAAGGCGTAGTGAACGAACGCGGCCCACAGGTTCAGTCCCTGCCAGAGCACGACCAGCCCACTATCCGGGCGCGACGCCAGCACCCCGACCGAACCGAGCGCGAGAACGTACCCGCCCAGAAACAGCGTCCAGTACCGGGCAAGTGTGCGGAACCGGCCCGGGCTCCCGACCGCCTCGCGCCGGCGCGCGTAGTGCGTAACGATCGCGAGATACTCCACCGCGTGGAACATGGAACCGGCGGCGGCGAAGATCACCACGAACCCGGACCAACCGAAGTGCAAGCTGAGTACGAACCCGGTGTAGAGCGCGCACACGCTCGCGAGGTACGCGAGCTTCCCGATCCGGTCGCGTGTGGCTCCGATGAAATTGGTGAGAATGAGCGCGACCGGAACCACGAGCACGGCCCAGTCGGTTCCCTTTAACCACGGAAGGTACGAAGTGTCGGCCTCGATCCCGCCCGTGGCCCACCCCGCGGCGCGGAGCGCGCCGTAAGTCACGAAGGCGCGCAGCCCCCAGCGCTCGAGCCACGCGGACCCGCCACCGACCTTGCGCGCGTACATGCGGAGCACGCCCGCGTGCTGGCTCGCAAAGTGCCAGGAATTCCAGATGTAATCGACGAGTGCGAGGCAGAGGAACGCGCCGGTGCCGAAGAACGCCCCTGTTACGAGAACGGCCACGAGCGCTGCAACGGCTACGAGTTTGTGTGTTTGGGCGCTGCGCCGGTCCGTGTCGGTGAGGACGAGGACGAGCGTGATCCACCGGTGGGGGAGCGTGAGGAAATAGACCTGCCAGAAATCGATGGCCGTATCGGTCCGGGTCGCGAGCCCCGGGAGCAAAAGGAGCAGCCAGCCGAGGTTCGCGAGGAAGAGCAGATCGAAGACCGGGGAGACGATCCACCCCCGGTTCGCCGCAGTTACGGGAGCGGGGCGGTCTTGATCTTCCACTTGTCCCCTTCCTTCTCGAAGGTCCACTCGACCTCACCCACCTTTTCTCCCGTTGGCTTGTCGATCCGAACTTTGCAGGTCGCGGTCTCGCCCGCGATGGCCGGTTTGCCCTGAACCGCGTAATCGTAGGGGGCGAGTTTCTTCGGGTCGGGCGGTTTCGTGCCCTTCACAAACATTTCGACCGTCCGTTTCTGGTTCCCCTTTGCGTCGTTCATGTCTTCGATGAGGAGCGCGACGCGCCGCCCCTCTTCACCGCCCATATCGGCCCCAGTGCCGACCCCCGAGGAACCGCAACCGACCGCGGAGAGCGCAAGAGCGATAGCACAACACGAGGCACGCGCGCCGAACATCGGAACTCCCCGCCAGTGTGTCGAAAACCGCGTGCCGGCCCAACGCCGGCACGCACAGGATCGGGTTTTAATCGATGTTCACGACCTCGCCGCCGTTCGCGGTACACAGTGCCGACCACTGCTGGGCGCTAATACCCTCGCGGATGAAACGAACGGACCCGTCGGCAAGTACCGCGTTGACTCCCCCCGTGTGCTTGCTGCGTGCGGCAACGGCCCATTGCCCCCCGGTGGTGGGATCGAGGTTGCGGTCTAAGGTGCAAAACATTGGGTCGCCGGCCGGTTTCGCAGCCAGATCACCCGAGGGGGGACACCCCTGGGTGATGTCCGTACCGCGCGAGTTCGGCGGGAACGCACCACTGAAAGAGTTGCCGCCCATCATTGGGCAGAGCATCGCACCGCGCACGTCCCGGTTCATGGCACTCGAGGTCGACGACGTTCGACCGTCCGGGACGTGATTGGCCAGCAGTTCGCTCAGCATTACGGTGTTCGAGGTGCCGTCGCCGATACCAGTGATTCGGGTTCCCTTACCGGCCGCGAACCGATCTCCGTAAGGGAATTTTTTGACGTCCGTTACGGCTTTGAACACGCCCGCGAGTTGCGAATTGCCCCGCGGCGTTGCGTCGCGCATGAACCCGCCACCGAAGCACGCGACGTAATTGCCCTTATACAGATTCTCGAGGTTCAAATCGTTGTAATGTATTTCGGACTGTTCCGCGCTGGGGCACTGCATGAATTTGCGGATGTAGCTCTGCGTGTCAATATCCGGGCGGCGCTGCGGGAGACCGTCCAGGTTGTCCCACGGGCACGACTCGTTCAGGTCGTCGGAAGCCACGCCCTGTTGAACGCGCTGGTCGAGCGTCGTTTGCTCCATGTAAGAGTTGACGTGCATCACCCACGCGGGGCCGAACACTTCGGCCCTCGTCACGATCCCGCCCCCTTGAGAACCCGTGACTACGAAGGCGGGGAAGTTCGGGTACGACCCGCGCACCGAGCCATCGGAGTTTTGGTTATTCGGCGCTGAGGTATACGATTCCGAAAAAGTCACGTAACCCGGCGGGAAGCTGCCCGTCGTGCTTTCCAGGTTGTGCATCGCTAGACCGAGCTGCTTCAGATTGTTCTGGCACTTCATGCGCGCGGCGGCCTCGCGCACCTTTTGCACGGCCGGGAGTAACAGTCCGATCAAAATGGCGATAATCGCGATAACAACAAGGAGTTCGATCAGTGTAAACCCACGCCAACGGTCCGGGCGGTTCATGAATGAGGCTCCGAGCAAGGGATGATGACCCAGCAGCGGGAACAAGTAGCCGACGGTACGCTACCCGCAATTCGTGAAGCCCTGATGTCGAGCACGAGAAGAAAATTAACCATTCATTAGAATCTATTATGAAGGGTCACGGGTGCTTCGCGGTGCCTTTCGCCCCGATGCACCACAGGCTCGTCGCGGAGCGGATGAACAACTGCCCGTCCGACACGGCTGGCGTCGCGTGGCACTCCTCGCCCAGTGTGTTCTTCGTGACCAGTTCGTACTCCTCGTCGGGCTTCAAGATGTACGTAGCGCCGTCGTCCGCGAGGCAGTAGATCAGGCCGTTGATGAGGAGCGGGGAGGCGTGGTGCAGGCGCGAGCCGAGGCGCTCGGACCAGAGTTTCTTGCCCGTTTTCGCTTCGAGCAGCGTTGCGATCCCGGAGTCCGACAGCACGAACAGGTGTTTCCCGAACGCGAGCGGTGAAGGGACGTAGGACGCAGTCTTCGTGTCGGACCACTTGGTGTGCGATTTGGTGACGTTACCGGTCCCGGTCGGGTCCAGCGCGACGAGCGTGCTGTTCGGGCTGGTGCCGGTCGCGAAGATCAGCCCTTCGGTGAACGCGACCGTCGCGACGAACTTGTCCGTGGTGCTGTCCGCGATCCAGAGCTGTTTACCGGTGGTGGGCTCGAACGCAGCAACCGACTTGCTCCCGGCCAGAACCACCTGCGCCTTCCCTCGCACCTCCACGAACAGCGGCACGCTGAACGACCGCACCCGGTTGGGGCGGTCGATCTTCCACTTCGTCTCGCCGGTCTTCTTGTCGAGCGCGGCGACGAACGCATCGCCGTCCGAATCGCCGTTAACAATCAGGAGATCGCCGAACAGTACCGGCGTTCCGCAGAACCCGTGTGCGGAGGTGAACCCGCCGAATGACTTCAACCAGAGCTGTTTGCCCGCGAAGGAGTAGCACGCGACCGCGACCTTCTCGCCGTCCAAAAAAGTGACCCACACGTGGGTGCCATCACTCGCGGGCGTGGAACTGGCGGGCGTATTGTTCTTGTGCATCTTTTCGGCCGTAGCGCTCAGCACGCTCTGCTTCCAGAGCAGTTTGCCGTCCTTGCGGTCGAAGCAGAGCAACATCCGGTCGGTCGTCGATGAATCGAACGACGTGAGGAAGATGTGCCCGTTCGAGACGACGGGCGACGAGTGCCCGGCACCGGGCACTTCGACCTTCCAAACGACGTTCTCGGTCGCGCTCCACTTGGTGGGCACCGCGGCATCGGTCACGATGCCGTCACCCTTTGGGCCGCGCCACACCGGCCAATCTGCGGCGCGGAGTGAGAGTCCGGGTGCGAGGATCAAAGCGAGGACGAGCAGGAGTCGAAGGTCGCAAGGTCGCAAGTCATAAAGTCGAGAACGTTTGCGTCGTTGACCTTCGACTTTACGACCTTCGACTTTATGACTTGAGACGGTTTGAACTGGCATCACTTTTTACCCTCCGCGCTTCCGGCCGCAGTAATTGCTGCTTCTGCTTCGACCACTTCGGCCTTCATCGCGAGCGCGGCTTCGCACAGTTGCAGGTAGGCCTTTGCGAGCGCCGCGTTCTTCGGGCTGCGAGCGGCTTCGTCTTTGAGTTTTTCCGCTGCATCCTCCACGGCCTTCAGTGCAATTCGCTTGCGGGCCAGTTCCGCCTGGAGAGCCGCGAGCGCGGTCGGTAGCGCGACCGGAGCAGCGGGTCGAACGGCCGCGACGGGCAGGTTCGGTGTCGGTACGGGGATCGCCGCCAGCGGTGCGAGCTTCGTTTCGAGTGGCAGAGCGAGTTTCACCCCGGTTCCGCCCGCGACCGGCCATGTCCGAACCGCGCCGGACCAGTCGCCGGAAAGGACCGTCTTCGCATCCGCAGTGAACGCGACTTTTAGCCCCGCGTCGTCCGCGGGGCCGAATTCGGCCGCGCGCTTCCCCTTCTCGTCCCACAGCTTCACGCGCCCGTCGCGCCCCGTGGTAGCAATCGCGCCAGAGAAATGGAACGCGATGTCCGTCGCCCCTCCGTCGTGCGCCTCCCACTTCGCAGCTTCGGTTCCCGCGTGCATGTTCCACACGCGCACCGTGTGATCTTCGCTGCTCGTTGCGAGCGCGTCCGAGTCCGCGCGCCACGCGATGCCCGTCACACCCTTCGTGTGCCCGCGGAGCGTGTAAAACTCCTTGCCGGATTTCGTTTCCCACACGTAGAGTCCGCCGAACCGGTCACCGGCCGCGACGAGCAACCCCTCCGGGCTGAACCCGACCGACAGCACCCAGTCCGTCGGCTTGCGAAACGTGTGAACGATCTTGCCGTCGGGTACGGAAACCACCTTCACGATGCGGTTGGGGCCGCCGAACACGATGCGGGTCTTGTCTGCAGAAATGTCGGCCGCGAGGACCGCTTCGTTCTCGTCGGCAACCGCGAATTGCCGTTTCCACGAACCGACTTCGTACCCGACGACGGCCCCGGACTGTCCGCCGACGCCGCCCGCAGCGAGCAGCACTTTGCCGTCGCGTGAGAACCGGAGAACGTGAACCTCGCCTTCTGGGAACGCGAGCGCTCCGAGCGCTTTGCCGGTGGGGAGTTCGTAGAGGAGAACTTGCCTCTTCCCCGGGACCGCGACGAGTGACGCGCTGGGACTGACCGCGAGCGCGGTGACGGGCGTGAGCCGTGACAACACGGCCACTTTGCCGAGCCCATCGAGGTTCTTCGGTGCGGGGGTTGGCGTGACCGTTGTTGAAGCCGCTCCGCCCGCCTTCTCGAGAAGTCCCCCCTCGATCCACTTGCGGAGGGTGTCGATTTCAGTTTGAGGGATCTTGGGGCTGTTCGGCGGCATCTTCGGGTCTTCGAGGTGCGCCGTCATCGTGTAGAGCGGGCTGACGTCCGGCTTCCCCTCAACAACCGCCCGGCCCGACACCCCGCCAAGCATCACGGCCGCGAAGTTAGAAAGATCGAGTTCACCGCGGGGGCGCTCCGCGCTGTGGCACTTCCCGCACCGCTTCGCGAGGATCGGGCGCACCTGGCCATCAAACGTGACCTTCGCATCGTCGGCCTTCTTCTCATCCGCACGCGCTGCTGGAGTCGCGAGTGACGAGTGATGAGTGATGAGTGCAAGTGCCAAGAACGTACACAGGCGCATCGTCACAGCGGTGGTCCTCGAGGTTAGCGAAATTGATCGGCCGGACTCATCACTCGTCACTTCGGATTAACGGTTGAAGATGAACTCGTTCGTGTTCAACAGCGCCCAGAACAGGTCTTCGAGCGCCTCTTTCTTGTCGGTCGCTTGTTCGAGCCGACTAGCAACCTTCGCGGTTTCGTTCGCGGTGGGCTTGCGACCCAAACACCGCAGGTACAGTTCTTCGGCCACTGCGCCCGGTTCTTTCTTTGCAGCGAGCAGTGCTTCAACCACCTTGCCCTCTCCGATCTTGCCCGTGGTGGTTTCACCGTTGAGCAAGTGCAGCGCCTGCGAGAGCGTGGGCGTGGTCTTCACTTCACACGTACACGCGGTGGCGCGGTTGGACCGGCCGAAGGTGGTGAGGAAGTAGTTCGCAGTGCGCCCGTCCGGGAGGTGAACCGCCCGCCCACCGAGCGGCAAATTGGGGAACCGGTTCGTCGTTTCGGTCACCTGCGTGATGCAATCGAGGAGCACTTCCGCGCGCATCCGGCGCACCGTCTGGCGCGCGAAGTTCCGCTCGTCCCACTCGTTCGTCGGGTTCCGCTTTGTCGAGAGCTGGTACGTGCGACTGAGGCAGATGTCGCGTGCGAGCTTCTTCACATCAAACTTGTACTCGGAGGCTTTCTTGCCGAGCGCATCAAGTAGTTCCGGGTTGCTCGCGGGGTTCGACACACGGACGTCGTCCACCGCGTCCACGATGCCCTTCCCGAAGAAGTGCGCCCAGACGGTGTTGCTGATGTTCCGGGCGAACGCCGCGTTGTCGGTGCTGGTCAGCCAGTCCGCGAGGGCCGCGCGGTAGTCCTGGCCCGGCTTCAGTTCCGGGGCGTCACCGCCCAGGAATTTCGGCTTCACGAGCCGGTCCCCGAGCGGGTGTCGCATCTCGCCCGAGCCGGCGTTGAAGACGGTGAGTTCGCGCGGGTCTTGTGCGTTCTTGTATCCGACCTGGCTGAAGAACGCGGCGAACCCGTAGTAATCGTCCATCGTCCAGCGGTCGAACGGGTGATTGTGGCACTGGGCACACTGGATGCGCGTGCCGAGGAACACCTGCGACACGTTCTCGGCCAGGAGTTGCGGCGTGGTTTCCGTCTGGAAGTAGTTGACGGCCGGGTTCTCGAAGGTCCCGCCGACGGCCGGGAGCAATTCGCGCACGACCCGGTCGATGGTCGCGCCACCGCGGATCTTGTCGCGGAGCCATTTGTCGTAAAGTTGTAGCCCCTTCTGGCTGATGCCGTTGATCGTGCGGATCTGCAGCATCTCGGCCCACTTCATCACCCAGATGTCCTGGAACTCGCCGCGATTGAGGAGCGCATCGACGAGCTTCTCGCGCTTCTTGGTGTCGGTATCGGCGAGGAACTTCTCGCGCTCCGCGGGGGTGGGGAGGAGGCCCAGCAAGTCGATGTACACGCGGCGCAGGAACACTTCGTCGGTACACACCTCCGAGGGGACGACGTGCAACTTGTTGAGCTTCGCGTAAACGTGCGTGTCGATGTAGTTGAAGACCGGCGTCTTCGGATCGGTGAACTCCGTGCCGGGCCGAACGATGACGGCGCTACCTTCCGTGAACTGATCGAACCGGGCGAGGATGAACGCTTCGCCCGGCCCGGTCCCCGTAATCACGCCGTCGTCGGAAACGGTCGCGGCCGCATCGTTGTTACCGACGAACACGGTGAACCGGGTCACGTCGCGGTCGGTACCGTCGTCGTACTTGGCGCGAACCACGAGGCGCTGGGCCTCGCCCTTCGTCGCGAACACCGCCCGCTTCGGGAACACCTCAATGCTCACCGGCTTGGCCGTGGCCTTCGGGTCTTTGGGCGCACCGGCTTCGAGCCAGCGCAGCATCAACAAGTAGTTCTCGCTCCCCGGCTCGATCCGCTTACCGCCGGTGTGCGGAACTTTGCCGGTGGACTTGTTGATGAGGAGGCAATCGTCCGGCGTCGCCAGATTCACCCGGCGCCCGCCCATTTCGCGAGTAATGCGGAAGTGATCGCCCTCGGGGTCGTACCCAAACAGCCCCAACCGGAACCCGTCCTTCCCGGACGCGGAGCCGTGGCACTTGCCCGTGTTGCAGCCCACTTTCGTGAGAACCGGCATCACGTCCGTGCGGAAGCGGAGCGCTTCCGCTTCTTGCGCCTTCGTCACCGTTACGGGCACCTGCGCTGAGAACGTGCCGAACGCGACGCTGAGAGTCGCGGTACCGTCGCCCGCCGGTGCGAGAAAAGCGTTCGTGATCGTGGCGACGGGCTTGTCGAGCGCGAAGGTGGCGCTGGCGGTCACGTCCTTCGTGCTGCCGTCGGCGAACTCCGCTTGCACGACGAGCCCTTGCCGGTCGCGCGCCGAGGTCAGCTCGACTTTGTCCGGCGCCACGGTGATTCGCACCGGCGCCGCCGCGCGGGCCGGCGCGGCGACAGCCACCAACACAGCAGCGATCAGCGCAAAACGCATAGGAAAAATCCTCGTGGTGGCCGGTCTTCGGTTCTTGGGTTTGTGGCGCGCGAGTTCCAACTCGTGTTCGGCAGTTACTTCTTCTTTTGTTCCAACCGCAGAGCATCGAGCGGGCTGAGCGGCTTGCCGGTCGCATCGGTCTTCACTGCTCCCGGCACATCGACCTTCAGCGTCCCGTCGCGCCCGAGCCGGTAGACGGCCTTCTGCCCGCCGACGGTGCCGATGAGTTCGCACACGAGCGAAGCGTGCGTTCCGGGAGGTGTGGTCGCGTCGATGGCGACGGTGAACTCGACCTGTTTCGCGTCCCCCTTCACTTGAACATCTTTCGCAGTTGCACGGGGGGGGAGGCCATCGAGTTTCGCGGTGAATGTCCCACCAATCGGCACTCCTTCGAGCTTGCAGACCACTTTGACAGTCTTGCCCTGCTCCCCCGCTGCGAGGTCGAATTTGCCCTTCAGCGGGGCTTCGGCGAGCTTGACCGAGAGCATCTCGGACGCGACCGGGGGCATCCCTTCGGGCGACCGGCGCGACCGGCGACCGCCGCCCCCCGCACCCGCGCCTCCCATTCCCGTTGGAGCCGCGAGCGGATCACGTGCAGCGCGCCCCGGGCGGGCGACGTTCGCCTCGGCGATGAGCTTCCACTCGCCCCGCTCGGCGTCCTTGCTCGCGACCAGCGTGACGACGGCTTCTGTCTTGCCCGCGGGGATAAGAACCGCGGTCGGAACCTCGACGCCGGGCGGCAAGCAGGGGAAAGTCACTTCAACCGGATCAGCAAAGTCTTTTGCGCGCGTGATGCGCACGGTCACATCGAGCGTCCCATCGGCGGCGATCGGCGCGGCCGGCGGAACGATGCTGACCGACAACGGCGATTCCTCCACGACCACGATCGCGAGTTGTGTGAGTGTGACCGCGTGAAGGGCCGAATCCCCCGGGCCGCGCACGAGAGTGACTTGCTGCGTGAAGCCACCCGTAATTGGCACCTTCGAGTCACCGGCGCTCCCAGTCAGTTCAATCAAGCGCCCGCCAAGTGGCGCGTCCGCAGCGGCCTCGAACACGACGGGCAGGAGGTACTCTTCCGCGGGCAGCGCGTTCAGTCCGACCTTCACGCCCGCGGGCAGTTCGCTCGTGGCGAGGGTGACCGGCCCGGTAAATCCATCACGCCGAACCGCGAGGTAGGCGGTAACGCGGTTCCCGCGCGGCACGGTGATGACGTTCCGGTTCTGGGTCTTCCGGTTGCGCTCGGGCAGAAACACTGCGAGGCCCGTTTGGGGGCGATCGAGTTCGACGCGGTAGATGAACGCCGAACCGCCCTGCTTCCGCTTGTCGGTCACGCGGACGAAGTATTCACCGTTCGCGGGGATCGCGACCTGGAGCCGGCTGTCGTGCGTTTCGTCGTCGTCGTTGGCACCGATGAGTTCGCCGCCGGCGTCGAGCACCGCGACGACCGTATCGAGCGGCGACCCGACACGGAACGCGAACGCCTGCACATCAATCACGTCGCCCTTCTTGGCACGGAACCGGAAGTGGTCCGCGTCGCCGGGCTTCTCGATGATGCCGTTGAACGCGACCGGCCAGGCCGCCGCAGTATTTGCTTGCTTCAGATCGTCATTCGGTTCGATTTCGTTCACGTTCGGGAACGCGGACACGCGGAACGGATTGGGGGTCGGCGCGTTGCCGTTGAGATCGGAGGGGTAGAACTCGAACGGGGTGCCGACCTTCGGAAGTTTGACCCGCTCGGATCGCTCGCCCGCCGCGTCACCGAATAGCTTCACCGCGACTTCGGTTCCAGCTTGCCCGCCGGCGGGGAAGACCGCGCCGGGCCGGGTGAAGGTGCCGATGTGGAGCACGTAACGGTTCGTGTCCCCGCCCCCGAAGTTGGTGTCGTGTACTTGAACCACGTAGGTACCATCACTCGGCGCGAGGACCGTAACGAACGGATCTTGGCGGAACAGCGGAGTATCATCGACCGCGACCAGTTGTTTCCCATCCGGCCCGAATACGGCAATGGCCGTGTCGTTGAGTTCGCCACCCATTCGGACGCCTTCGACTTCGGCCGCGAGCCGCTGCCCCTTCTTCAGAGTGACCGCGAAGAAATCCGAGCCGCCCGACTCGACCACGCCCGCAACGCTCACATTCACCAGCACCGGTTGGGCCTGTTCGCGCGTGTCGTTGGGCTCCTTTTCGAGCACGACGGGGAACGGCGAGACGCGGAACGTGCGGAGTTCGGACACGCCGCCCTTGGTGCGCAACCGAAATGGGTATTCCCCGAGCTTGCAGTCAGGCGCCGACTTCAGTGTCGCGGTCACTTCGTTCTCGCCCTTCGCGGTCAGCTTCGTGCAGACCACGCCGGGTCTGTACATCATCAATTCTTGCGGATCATTTAGTCGCGCGCCGGTAATGGTCAGCGTGAACTCGGTCCCGCGCTGACCGACACCGGGTGCGACCCCTTCGAGGGTCGGGGGAGCAGAAAAGGAGTGGCCACAAAAAGGCACAGCAAGCGCAAACACAGTCAAGAGGACGCGGACCGAGGTGCAATTCATTTGTGATTCTCGTTTGTGCCCTTTGTGCTTTCTTGTGGCCATCACGTCTTCGGCTCTCAAGCCAACAGCCCCTTCACAATCTTGCCGTTCATGACGATCTGCTGCGGGCGGTTGCCCGGCGACATGAGATCCTTCTTCGCGTCGATACCGAGGAGGTGGTACAGCGTGTGGGCGTAGTCCTCGACGCCCAGCGCGTTCTTGGTCGGTTCGGCCGCGAGCGCGTCACTGGCCCCGTAGACCTGGCCGCGCTTGATCCCGCCGCCGGCCAGCACCACGCTGAACACGCGCGGCCAGTGGTCACGCCCGCCGCCCGCGTTCACCTTCGGGGTGCGCCCGAACTCGCTGTTCACCACGATCAGCGTGCTGTCGAGCAGCCCGCGCTGGTCCAGGTCGGTGGCCAACCCTGCGAGCGCGACGTCGAGGACCGGCATCTGCGTTTGGATGCCGTTGTAGTGGAATGCGTGCGTGTCCCACGACCCGAACGTGACTGTAACGAACCGAGCCCCCGCCTCGACCAACCGGCGCGCGATCAGGAACCGCGCCGCGCCGCCGTTGCGGAACGCGAGCGGCCCGGTCAGCCCCGCCATGCCGTAGAGCTTCTTGGTCTCCTCGGTCTCGTTCTTCAGGCTGAAGGCGTCGCGCACGGTGGGGGAGTTGAGCATCCCGTAGGCGCGCTGGTAGAAACTGTCCATCGCAGCGAGTTGGTCGTCCTTCTCGGTCTTCGCAAAGTGATCGTCGACGAGTTCCTTCCACTCCTTGCGCGTCGCGAACCGCGCGTCATCGACGCCGCGCGGCAGCGCCAGGTCGCGCACCGCGAACCCGGGCCGGCCGGGGTCGGTCCCCAGCGCGAACGGGCCGTACTGGTTGCTCAGGTACCCGCTGTTGAGGTACTGGCTGCCGGCGGTGGGCACCACGATGTACGGCGGCATGTCGTTCCGCACGCCGAGCTGCTGCGCGGTCACGCTGCCCATGCTCGGGTACGTCAGCGCCGGGCTGGGCCGGTACCCGGTGAACATACTGTGCTCGCCGCGGCTGTGGTCCACTTCCGTGTGCGTCATGCTGCGCACGACCGTGAGCTTGTCCGCGACGGCCGCGGTCTTCGCCATGTGCTCGCTGAACCGCACCCCGGTGAGCTTCGTTTCGACCGTATCGAGGATGCCGCGGTACTCCGCCGGCGCATCTGGCTTCGGGTCGAAGCTGTCCATGTGGGCGAACCCGCCCTGGAGGTAGATGTGGATAACGGACTTCGCCTTCGCCTCGACCTTACTGGCCGGTTCCGCGGCCTTCACCGCCGCTTCCATTTTGAGAAACCCGCCGAGCGACAGTCCGAGCCCCCCGAGCCAGCCGACGCGAATCAGGTCGCGGCGCGTGGGTCGGGCGAAGTGGGTCGGGTCCGCGGTCCAGGTACCGGGTTGCGGGCTGCTCATACTGATCCTCGCGGTTTGATGTTTTTGGTGTCTGGTGTTTAGTGTGGTGTCACTTCTTGGGCGGGGTGAACTCGACCACCAATTTCGGGCGCTGCTTTACGTCCTCGAACTCGGACGTGTAGAAGTCCCACCCGTTGCCGCCGGTGTTGATGAACACCCAGCCGTGGTTGGGCGCGCCGTTGGCCCACGCCTGTACGGTGTCCGTCACTTCAAAGGGGATGTCCGACGAACTGGCCGAGATCTTCCCGAACGTGAAACTGTCTTTCTGCTTCGAGGCTTCGAGCCCGTCGGCGGTGACCCCCGCGACCACGCTCGCCCAGGTCGCGGTGCGCTTCCACGGCACGAGCATCCGGTGCAGGTGAACCGTATCGCCCGGATCGAACGCGCTCACGACCATTTTGGCCGAATGGATGGCGGACTTCGGCGGGATCTGCCCGAGCTTGTCGCCGATGACGTTCTCGAACCGCATCAGAATTTGGCTCTCGCCGCCGTCGTTGTCGGCGTCGCTGCTCGCGTTCGGGTTCCCTTCGAGGCACGTGTTCGGCGACACGGCCCAGATTTCGATGTCCACGGTGCCGGCGTAGCCGTTCGCGCCGTCCTGGAACGTCACGGTCCGCTTCGCGCCCGTGCCCACAGGCGCGGGCGCATCGGCGGTGAACCCTGCCGCTACGATCGTCGCCCCCATGAGCGCTGCGAGAGCCACTTTCATCGCGTGCCTCCTTCAGAAGTGCCGGGCAGAACCACATCGGGAACCGTGATCGTCTTGCCTGAGCTGATTGTGAACTTGCCGAGAACGACCCGACCCGCGCCGGAACCGACCGCGATGGCGTACCGCGCACCGGGGATTAGCGCGGGCAGCTCGGCAATCCCTTCGGCGTTTGTCTTCGGGCGCGCCGGGTAGTTCGTCGCATCGAACCACTCGACCGGTTGCGGGTCCGCGAGTGGTTCGCCGATTTTCGAGCCGCTCACGCAGTCGCGTTCGACGAGCAGCGACAGCCCGATTTCTTGCCCCACCCTCGGCCTGCCATCAGCGCCGAGCACACGAAATCGGATCGTGCCGCACGCGAGCAGTTGGGCGCTCGGTTCCGGCGCCCCAGAGGTCACGGCGGTCAGATCAATGACCGCACCGACCCGGGCGCCCGGATCGAGCAGGTACGCGCGCGTCGTATACCCCTCGCGGCACCCGGGAACAGTGAACGCCGCTCCGCGCACCGGCGCGGGTAGGGCCGCGTACCCGCGCACCGGCGACACACGCCCCGACGCGAGCAGAAATATCGAGCCGCTGTCGGTGCCGGGGTGATGCACCGTGCCACTGATGGATCGCGCCGAGCGGAGCACGACCTTCACGGCGGGCACGTCTCCGCGCTCCGCGACTTCGATTCGTGCAATGTGGTGCGCGAAGATCGTGGTGTGAGTCGTGCCGGGGAGTTTCGCGGAAGCCGTCTCGAAGTCAGGAGTCGGGCCGTAGACGCGAACCGAACACGCCCCGGGCAACACGGGAAGTGAAAAACGACCATCGGACCCGGTGCGCGTGATCGCGTCGCGCCCGACGAGGACGTCGTCCTTCCATTCCGGGCGCGTGGCCGATTCGCGGCCCCAGTGAACCGCGGCGCCCGCGAGCGGCATCCCGTTCTCGTCCGTGACCGTGCCGGTGAGCCGGCGCCCGCGCGGTACGCGCACGACGAGCCGCTGGTCCGTCGAATCACTCGTCACCTCGATCCGGGTGCGCACGCCGACGTATGGCCCACTCTCGGCCAGTGGGTGAACGAGCACTTCCGCGCGGTCGTGCGGCGCGAGGCTTACGCGCACCCGCCCTCGATTATCTGTTACTGCGTCGATGTCGGCGGGGATGGACCGCGGGCCGAGGATGCCGTGATCGGTTGCGCAGAAGTGCGGGTGTGCCGCGACGCGGTCCGTGATGACCGTGACGCGCGCACCGACAAGGACCGCGTCGGTGTCGCCGGCCCGTACTTCGACCGTCAGCGGGCGCGCCGAATCGAGTCGGAACTCGCCCACCGCCCCGACCTTCACTCCATCGACGCGGAAGCTATCGAGGGCGAACCGCCGATCGAGTATGCGAACCCACACGTTCACAGAACCACCGAGCGCCGGGAGCGTGAACGTGCCGTCCGCGCTACTCACTACCGCGCTCGGCCACGCCGGTGGGGAAGTGAGGTCCGCCCGCCCCACGACGGGTTCCGCGACCGCGTCGCCGATCCGGACCACTTCGACACGCACACCGGCCGCCGGGTGCCCGGTTTTGTCGAGCAGTTTGCCCTTTAGATCGGACGCGGCCGCCAACTTCAGTTCGATCTCGCCCGGTGAGGGGCGCAGTCGGACCGGGAGCGTCGCGGGAGCGAAGTTCGGTCCCGACGCCTGCACGGTAACCACACGCCCCGAAAACCACGTGTCGAAGTCATCGGGCACGGACAGCGCGAATCGCCCCTCTGCGTCGGTGCGAGTCGTTGCGATCGCTTCGTCGCGTAACCCGCGCTCGCCCGGTCCGAATGGCCGGCGCGCCAGAGCTACGATTGATGCGCCCGCAACCGACTCACCTTTCGGTCCGCGAACCACACCCGTTACCGGCGTGTGCGGCCGGGCGGGGGCAACCCGCGGGTGTGCTTCGGCTTCGGGTGTTGGAGCCGGGGGCGATTCCGGCGAGATCATGAATGCGATCGCACCTCCGACGCAGACGACCGCAACCGCCAAGACCGCGAACACGGTACCAGTGCGGTTGGTCCCGTTCGCCACTGTCGAAGGTGCTGCGCTCGCAAACACACCCGCGCGAGTCGTGGGGAGCAGCCCCGTGCGCGCGACGACGAGTCCGGTTTCTACGGCTTGTGCGAGAAGAGCCGGCGGTGCGGCGGAAGCCGCGGGGAGTGCCGCCCCGGTGAGAACGGCTGCGAGGATCTTTGTCGCGGTTTTGCCGTGTTGAGCGAACCGGCGGCGCAGTCGTGTTTGGGCGCGGACGAAGCGCCGGTGAACCGCGGCCGTCGAGCACCCGAGTTCGAGGGCCGCGTCCGCGTAGGTGCGCCCTTCGAGACAACAGAGGACGAGAACGGCGCGTTCCGATTGTGACAGTTGCGCGAGTTCGTCGTCGAGGAGCATCCGAAGGTCGCTCGCGGCCGATTCGTCGTTGTGAGGCGCGACTTCGGCAACCCGCTCCTCAATGCGCCGTTGACGGGCGATCGAGCGCTGGAGGTCGATCGAGCAATCGCGCGCGACCCGAAAGAGCCATCCGCCGAGTGCTTCTTTGTTGAGGATGCGCTTGGCGTCGCGCGAGAGTCGGAGAAATGTTGCCTGGAGCGCGTCTTCTGCATCGGCCTGGTTGCGGAGCACCCGGAGGCACACGCCCCACACCAGTTCGCTGTGCCGCCCGACGAGGGCCGTGAACGCCTGCTCGTCGCGGGTCTGGATGAACCGGCGGAGCAGTTCGACGTCGGTCCGCGTGTCCTCTTTCCAGGAAGCCACGACGAACCGCAGTTGCCGAATCACGGTCGATCGGGGCTTTTCCGCCATGAATCCGCCCGCGGGTGTGCGAGTCAACACAAACAATGCCGCTCCGAGTCGTCCGCATTTCTCGCGGCGTTTCGGCATTCATCAGAGCTTCGCGCGTCCCACACAACCACGGGCGGTCCCGTTACCCGCCTACTGCCACCGCGCCGGTCTTCCGCTGACCGGTGCGGCTCGCGTCCATGACGCGGCCGTTCTCGTCCATCGCGAGGTGGAACCGCTCCCTGCCCTGGATGCGGTGGAGCGTGAGGTGGTAGTCGCCGCTGCTGGCCGCCAGGTACGTGAGCTTGTCCGGCGCTTGCGGGGCGCGGAGCCGGCCCCACGACCCGTCGCCGAGGAACAGCACGCCGTTGTCGTCCGCGAGCCCGCCGATCAGCGGCTTGGTGCGCTTGAACGTGTGGTCGTGGTGCTCCAGAACCACCGGCACGCGATACTTCTCGAACAGCGGAACCCAGTGCTTGCGGTTCCCGGCACCCGTACCGGTGCCCTCCTTACCGTCCGCGGGGACTTCGGCCTTGCGGAACGACGGGTACGCGGGGACGTGGTTCACCACAATCGTGTTCGGGTGATCCTTTCGGGCCTTGAGGGTCTTTTCGAGCCAGTCGGCTTGATCGCCGCCGATGGCCGAGGTGTGGCCCGTATCGAGCATCACCAGGCTCAGGTAGTCGCCGAAGTCGAGTGTGCTGTAGCCCGTATCGGGGAACAGGCCGTCGAAGAGCGCATAGTAGAACGGCGCCTTTTCGCGCGTCTTCCCGAACCCGCCGTCCACTTCGTGATTCCCGATGCACGTAATCATCGGGATCATGCGCCCGTTCTTCCCGACCATGTGCTTCGAGTAGTTCCGCAGGAACGCGAGACTGACCTCGACCGAGCGGCCGTTGTCGTACCCCAGGTCCCCGCCCACCACCGCGAACATCGGGTTCTGGCGCGCGGCCTGGATGTTGTTCGCGACCGCGTGGGCGTTCACCCCGCAATCGCCGCCCGAAACGAAGTGGATCGCGTCGTTCGCCTTCGCCGGCATCGTCTGGAACCGGTACACCGGCGACGACTTTCCGATGCGGAACTCGTAATCGGTCCCCGGAACCAACCCGGTCAGCTCGGTGCGGAACACCTTGAAGTCAGTTTTCGGGTACGGCTTCGTGCTTGTTGTTTGCGCCTTCCACACCCCCACGCGGGCGGTACCCGCCGCGATCGCGAGGTGCGCGGATGCGCCCAGGTTCGCGGGGCGGTAGTAGACCGAGGTGTCGGCCGTTTCGCCCACGGTGCCGACCCACTGCACGGTCATGGTCGTTGTTGGGTCGCGGTGCCACGTCAGGAACAGCGTGGTCGGTTGGAACGTGAAATCGTCCGGCCCGCCGACGAGGGGCGCGTCGAGCGCCGACCGTTGTGGCTGGGCGGCACGAATTGACGGCGCTAATGCGCCGGCCAGCGACGCTCCGAGGAGCGCACGACGGGAAAGGCCTGACATGCTGATTGGCTCCGAAATCGCGATTTAAGGTGCCACGGCGATTTTCTCGACCGGAGACCGCGATGACAGTGAATTGGCGGTGAAGACTGGGTGCAGATGAGAAATGCCTGCTGGCGCTGGAGATTTTACGCGCGACACGCGAAGAGATTCCGCGCGATCTTCACGCCGGCTTCGCCCGTTCGCCCGTCTTGTGCAAAAGCCGCGACCACCAAAGTGGGAGTTGCTGGAACGAACCCGAACCGCACAGGTTTAGTCGGCCTGAATGTGCTTATGAGTCGAATGCCGCCGGTGCTTCGTGCGGGAGATCTCCAACCGGGCTTGGCTCGTTCACAATATCGACTCTCGGGGGCGCTTGCGCCAGGCCGTCACGCTCCACGACCTCGAGGGCCGCGTACCCTCGCAGGCCGCCGAGGAACTCGGGTACTGGGTGGCCGAAGCCCACCGCCGGGTCGGGCGCGCGCCACAGTCCGAGGAACGGGTAGTGGCCCTAATGTCGGGATTCGTTGTACAGGCGTATGAAATACCACAAGGCGCCGAGGTGGTTCCTGGGGCACTTGGAGAACGTGAGAGTCTTGCGCACGAGTCGGGCGCATCGTTGTCTCAGGGTAAGCCAGAACCGTTCGATGTGGGCGGTGAGGCCCGTGTCCTTGCCCACGGGTCGATGCCGGGCGCGTGGGATCACGCCACGGTACGAGGCGAGGAAGTCGGTGTACACGGTGACCCCGGTCCGGTACCCGCGCGGGAGCGCGTCCCAGAGCCGTTGGGCCGTGGCTGCGGACCGGTCCCCGAGAACCATTGCGAGCACCCGCCGGGTGCCCAAGTCCAGGGCTACCCAGACCCAATGGACATCACCCTTGGAACCCACGAAGCTCCACAATTCGTCGGCCTCGATCACGACCGGGCCGCACTTTTTGGGGGCGGTCCCGGCTCGTGTGGGGTCTCCTGTCGATACAGCTCGTTGACGAACCCTTGGAGCCACGACCGGGACACCCCGACGGCCCGCGCGATGGCCCGGATTCCCATGCGCTCGGCCAACAGGCGCCGCACCAGATCCTTCGTGGCCTCCGGGACCGGTCCGGTCTTCGGGTCCGCAACGAACCGCCGGTCGCACCCCCGGCACCGGAACCCCGGAGTGCCCGAGTGGGTGAGACCGTTGCGCACCACATGGGTCGCACCGCACCGGGGGCACGGCGGAATCGGGGGACGAGGGGGTGTTGCGTCCAGCATCCCAACACTTTAGAGCAATCCCAACCGGTGGGCCACTACCGAGGAACGCCTCCAGTTCGAGGGGGCGAACCGGCGGGCGGCGACGGGCCGGGTCATTGGCACGCGGGTACTCGCCGGCAGCCGGAGGATTTATGGTCAGGAGGCCCCCTCCTCGGGCGCGGGAGGGACCAGCAGGCCGACGATCGGGCTGGTCATCGCCGTAGTGACGAGGGCCATGATTACCATCATGGCGAAAAGGGTCGGGCTGATTACCCCCAGGTCCAGCCCGATGTTCAGCGCGATCAGCTCCATCAGCCCGCGGGTGTTCATCAGCGCCCCCAGCGCGGCCGAGTCCCGCCACGACTGGCCGGTGAGCCGGGCCGCGATCATGGCCCCGCCGAATTTGCCGACCGTTGCCACGAGCACGATCGCCCCGCACCAGAGCCAGTCCCCCGCACTGCTGACCAGTCCGATCTGCATCCGCATCCCGGTGTACGCGAAGAACGCGGGCAGCAGCAGGACCGTGACCGGGTCCTTCAGTTTGGTGGTGAACTCCTTCGCGATCCGCCCGTCGTGCGGGACGACGGCGCCGAGGAGAAACGCGCCGAACAGGGCGTGAATGCCGATCGCCTCCGTCGCCAGGGCCGACGCGAGTACCGCCAGGAACGTGCCCGAAACGACCAGCGGCGGGAGCGGGCCGGGGGTCGCGTCGAGCCGAGAATTCAGTCGAGCGGCGAGCGGCCGGGCGACCAGCACCATCACCGCGACGAACAATGCGGCCTGCGCGGCGATCGCGACCACGCTCGAAACCTGCGACTGTGCGAGGCCGACGATCAGCGCCAGCAGGCACCACGCGGTCACGTCGTCGGCCGCCGCGCAACCCAGCGCCACGGTCCCCAGTTCGGTCCGCTCCATCTTCCGGTCGGTGAGGATGCGGGCCAGCACGGGGAACGCCGTGATGGACATCGCAACCCCCATGAACAGTGCGAAGTTCGTGAACGGCACTCCCGCCGGGGCGAGGGTCGGGTACAGCGCCAGGGCGAGCGCCGAGCCGAGGACGAAGGGCGCCACGATGCTGGCGTGGGAAACCGCGACAGCGGAGTGCATCTGTTTCCTGAGCCGGGCGGCGTTCAGTTCCAACCCGACCAGGAACATGTAGAGGACGACCCCGATCGTCGAGACGGCCTTGATCGCCGCGGGCACCTGTCCCTTGGGGTCCGCGGCGGCCGAGGGGATCAGGAAGTGCATCCCCTGCGGCCAGACGGCCCCGAGCAGTGACGGCCCGAGGACGATGCCGGCGATCACTTCGCCGATGACCGGGGGCTGGCCGACCCACCGGCAGAGGCGCCCGAGGACCGTCCCGAGGAAGATCACCGCGACCAGCGTCGCCATGACGTGCAGCACCACGTCCACAGGCGGGGCGGTGGACGTCGGCGCGGCGATGGCGGTCGTTGCGGGTGCGGTGAGATCGGCCCCCGTGCGGCACACGAGGGCGACCAGCCCGATTCCGGCGGCGAGCAGGGTGATGTAAGCGGCGGCACTGATCAGGGCGGAAGGCCGGGCAACGCGCAGCGTGTCTACTTGGGACATTGTGGTCTCCGAAGGAGCGTCCCGGAGATAATACTTGTTTGGACAAGTATCGTCCAGACGGGTATTTCCCGCCGCGCCGCTTCTGCTACGTTCCAATCCCGCCTCCCCTCCGGAATCGGCCATGTGTCGAATCGGCACCTGCCTGCTGCGCGCACTCGGTCGCCGCCCGTTGCGGCGCGGGCCGGCGACCGAGTGCGCGAGCCGATCAAGTACAAGACCGCAACGGCCGACAACGTCGCCGCAGCGCTCCAGAAGCAGATCGACGCCGGTAAAGTGAAACTCAAGTTCGTGGACGACCACGGCTACCTGCCGGCGACTGGCCCGACTTCGCCAAGCGGTTGCGGCGAGTCTTCGGCGGTGGTGCGGGCGGAATGAACGCGCGGGGTGAAGCCCTCGGAGGAGCACGACCTGAAGCGGTCGCGGCTCCACGCCCGGGGCGTCGATCTGAGCCCCGGCAACTGGTCGAATCCGCACGCCACGCGGCTGGCGAAGCGGTTGCACAAGTACGGAGCGGAGTTGCTGACGTTCGTGGAACTCGAGGGCGGGCCGTCGTCGAGCAACCATGCGGAACGGGACGTGCGTCCGGCTACTGATGCGGAAGGCGAGTTACGGGAGCCAGAGTGAGCGAGGGCCGCGACCCCGGGGTATCCGGACGAGCGTGTGCCGAGCGCTGGAGAACAGGGGCCGGAACCCACTACAAGCGGTCCTCGACGCCCTGCGGACCTCCGCCACCATAGGGACAATGCCCCGATGTCGGAGAAGGACCGTTCAGGAGGCTGAAGGGTTACTCCACAAGATTGTCGGAGAACCAGTTTATCTCAATCACAGCGCAAGAGCCGGCGGTGTGGTACCCGCAACAGGCGCCAGCGGTCTACCAAGCACGCGGGCCGACACGAACTCGACTCAGGAGCACACGAATCCGCCTTACTCCCGGGCGCGGCGTCCGCTCGATCGACTCTGCGCGCGGCGGTCCAAAAGCTCTCGTTCGCATCCGGGCAGAACCGGGCCATCAGCGCGCGCATGCGCTCGACCTTCGACGCGAGCACGCGGTCCGTCTTGATCCGCTCCTCGACGTAAGCCGAATCGACGATCATGTTGGCGAACACTTCGGCCTTGTCTTCCTCCACTCCGGTCGTCGAGTAGTGATTCAGGAACCCGGGCACGGCGCTCGTGAGCACGGATGTTGTGCTCGTAGTCTGCGCGTTCGCGCCGCCGGTCCCGTACATGAAGTCCCGCGGGTTCAGTGCCGCCCACCCCGCGTCCGAATAGAGCTGGCCGTCGTCCCGGTAATCGATGATGTGAAAGAACTCGTGGTGGATCACCTTCCGCAAGTACGTGCGGTCGCCCGCGCCGCGCTCAGCATCAAGGTACAGCGTGTCGTGCTCGAAATCGGGAACCGCGTTCCTGCGTTGACCGGCGAATGATAGCTCGGCACACAGAACGACGCGCTTGAGTTTCGACCGCGTTACCAGTTCGCGGGGGTAGAGGGTGAACTCGGAAATGAAAAGGGGAACGTAGCGCTCGCGGGCAGCGCGGTCCGGGCTCTTTCCGTCTATGGCGCCGTAGGTCGTCCGAACCGGAAACGCGGACTCGGTTGTGACCTCGATGCGGTAGGCTCGTGCGACCGCCTCCAGAGGGTCCGCTCCGGCGCCCGGTAGGGGATCGCGTGCGCGTGCGGCACTGGAAAGTAGCCCGAAGGCGAGGAGCGCCAGTGCGGGGCTCACACGGCGAGAGCGTTCGGTCACGTATTTCTTCCGGGCATCGGGAACAGTCGGGCTGGTACTACCAGCGTATCACGTCCCACTCGGCCCGGCAGCCACCGATCAAACGAACTCCTTGAGGCCCTCCGCACGCGGTGAGCCGAACGCACTTCACTGTCAGAAGCGAACGAGGCTCGGCTCGCGGATCAGGGCTTCTCGGCAGCAATCTGCTTCGCGTCGTCGACCTCGATCCGCGGTACCCCGTCTACCTCTTTCACCGTACCCTTTGCTGTGATCGTCTTATCTTTGAAGTGGTCAGCGGGGTCGGTGGTGCCCGCTTCCTTCAGACTCACTGCGCCCTTCCGGGTGATGACGACCGCGAAGTTCTTCTCGTCCTTGAAGTCCTCTTCGGCGTCGAGGTAGATCTCCCCGCGCTTTTCGAGCCGGTCCTTCGCCGTCTTCACCTTCATCTTGACGGCGATCTCCTTCCCCACCTGTTTGCGCGCTTCGACCGGGCCGAGCGGCTTCGGCTCGTCCGCCGCACGCGCACCAAAAGAAAGCAGCCCGACGACCAACAGACTTCGCACGATCACGTCACACCTCCACGCTTGATTCGCCGACACAACGACGTTGGCACTGCTAACCGTCGTGCCCCGCGTACCATGACGGGCAGTGCAACCGTCACGAATTTCCGAGGGTCGAGTATGCCCACTGATAAATCCCGATGGGGATTGAAGACCCGGATTTGGGTCGAGCGCGACGGCCGGAAAGTTCTCGGACCGGGGCGCGTCGAGCTCCTCGAACACATCACGCGCGAACAGAGCATCTCGGCCGCCGCCAAGAAGATGCAGATGTCCTACCGCCGGGCGTGGACCCTCGTTCAAGACATGAACGAGGCCGCGGGCGTCGCGCTCGTTGAATCCAGTACCGGCGGGACGGGCGGCGGCGGCGCGATTGTGACCCCACACGGGCACGAGGCGATTCGGTTGTACCGCGCGCTCGCAGCCCAGATCGCTCAGACGGTCGCGGGCGCTCCGCTCTCTGTTGATCCCCTGGCCGCGCCCGCGGCTTCGGGGTAATGTAGGATCGTTATTCCCGTTCGGATATAGCGCCCGAGGGTTCAATGCGCCGCGCGTTCACGCTGATCGAGCTCCTAGCGGTGATTGCGATCATTGCGATCCTCATCGGGTTGCTCCTCCCCGCGGTCCAAAAAGTTCGTGAAGCGGCCGCGCGGATGAAGTGCTCGAACAACTTGAAGCAACTCGGACTCGCGGCCCACAGCTACCACGGGGCTTATGAAAAGTTCCCGCCCGGGGTGAACCAACTGTCCTTCGCCTCCGCCCCGAAGTTCCGGGGCGTGACGCTGTTCGTGTACCTCGCACCGTTCATGGAACAGGACAACTTGACGAGGGACTGGAACCTGACCGATCCGCTCGTGAACACGACCCTCCCGGCACCGGGACCGACGGCGAAGACCGCGACACTCGTCCCGATCTTGCTCTGCCCCTCGGACGCGATCAACGGACCGAACCCGGTCGATTCCGGGAGCAACCGCTGGTACGCGCTGGCGAGTTACGGTGGCAACGGCGGGGGGCGGAGTTACGACCCGGCCGCCGCCACAAACGACGGCATGTTCTCCGTGATCGGGCCGGGTTCACAGACCGCGCCGACGGGTCAGCCGGTGCGGATCGGGGACGTGACGGACGGGCTGTCGAATACCGCACTGTTCGGCGAGCGGAGCCACACGGACACGAACAACGATAAGGCCGCGGCCGTGGTGGTTCCGCCGAGCGGTCAGTTCGTCAACCCGATGGGGAGCGTGGGGTGGTGGGCGAACTCGGGCGGGCGCCTCGCGGCCGGGGACGTGACGATGAGCGCGTTCGCCCCACTCAACTACCGCGTACCCGCGAACCCGCCGACCGACTACGCCGGGTTCTTCCCGCTCTACGAACTCCGGGTCAACTCGTTCGGGAGCCAGCACACCGGCGGCGCGAACTTCGCGCTCGGGGACGGGTCCGTGCGATTCGTCCGAGATTCCCTGTCGCAACCGATGCTCAAATTGTTCTGCGTTCGGAACGACGGACAAGTCGTGAATCTCGATTAACGGGGCCTCCGGCCGCCCGGCGCAGATGTGTCACGAGCGCGAATGAAGCTGGCGGCTCGCTTCGTCGAATCGCCTCTGTTGGCGGGTGATTCGAGTCCGCTCCTGAATTCGCGAGACCTCCGCCGCGCGTCTTCCAATCAATCCCACCGATTTTTTCACCCTTCTCGTAGTGCGGGCGCATCTGGGGTGTACCCGTTGGGCGGCGAACGCTAGGATCTTCCGCTTTCGCCGAGATCCGTTCGAGGTGCCGCGTGAGCAAGCACACGTACTTTTACACCGACCCGATTGCCGCACTGTGGATGGTCAAAACGTTCCGCATGAAGCTCGTCGCGGGCGCGTTCTGCCTCCAGCCGGAGAGCATTGATGCGTTCATCGAGCAATTCGGCCGGGGCGTTCGGCCCGAGCGCTTCGTGGTTCACCCCGACAGCCTGGCCGTACTGGACCCCAAAGCCGGGGACGTGGTCGAGGAAACGGGCGTGAAAACCAAAGTGAAGCGATTGGTCGCGAAGGACTTCCCGCTGACCGGGATAGGGTACCAGATCCTCCAGCGGGCCGGGCGCCCGTTCTTCGCCCCGGATCGAGCGGGAGCGTAATGCGTGGTCTGCGTTTTATGGTCCAGCGGAGCTGCTTTTCGGAAATGGGAGTGGCCCGACGCACCGCCTCCGCAATTACTCACTCCAGCGCAGGCGCTTGAACACCGGCGGTTTGTTCGCCGGGTTGGTTCCGTTGAGCACGAAGAACTCGACGCGATCCCAGTTCGGCAGGGCTTTCTTGGTCGCGTCGTGGAAGTCGCCCGCTTCCATACGAATCGTCCGCCACGCCCCTTCTCCCCTTTGCGGGAGTGTGATCGCAGCAGTGAACTCGGTCTGGTTCTGACCCGGAACGCGGTTCGTTAGCCGCACAGTTAACTTCTCCGGTACGTTCTCCGCGGGATAATCCAGTAGCAGGGACTTTCGCCCGGTACCGCGGAACTGCGGGTCGCCGATCTTGCGCGTGCCGAAGTAGTAGGGCATCGCCCCGCCGTACCCGAACGTCTTCGGATCGAGCGTGAACCCCCGCGCGCCGGTCGGCCCCGTCCACTCGGAAAAGAACGAGACGTCGCGACACGGGTCCGTGTTCGCCGGTACCCAGTTCCAATCGGTGGGCGCGTCCATCGCGTCGATGAGCAACTGGCGCTCGAGGGTCGGCTTTGCTCCCGCGATGTCGGCCGCGGCACGCTTCACCAGGCGCGAACTGATACGCGCGCCGGACTCGTAACTCACGTTGGCGAACGCGAACAGCACGTCGGTCGGCGCGAGGATCGGCGCCGGGGCCGTGAAGGTGTCCTTCACGCGCCTGACGACCCCCGCAGTGCGCCAGAAGCGCGTCGTGGGCCTGTCGTTGTTGAGGCAGTAGTACACGTCCACGCGCTCGACCTGCTCCGGGTTCGCGGGCACGACGCGGACTTCGGGGGTGCCTCCTGCGCCGGCCGCGAAGCCGAGTTCCGGTGTCGCGGGCCACTTCGCGGGGGTGCCCTTGAGGTGACAGTCCATGAATAGCGGCAGCGACTTCGCCTCGGCCGGTTCGATGTGGTGATCGTAGTTGGGCGAGAACACCTGACCGCGGTCCTTCGAGCCGAGCGTATCGAGCGTGCGAAACGCGAGGTCCATGCGCCCGTGCCCGTCGTTGGTCGCGCTCAGGTACAGGAGCGGGCACTTCACCCGCGGGGCGTGGGCCTCGGGCGCAATGAGCTTGCGCCACAATTTGAGATCGGCACCCGCGGGCGCGGCAGGGTCGGGCGGGTACTGGTAGAACTCCCACCCGCACCCGTAGATCGGCGCCGCGGCCTTCACCCGTGAATCGACCGACGCGACGCTCCATGTGAGCGTCCCGCCGACCGAGACCCCGAACACACCGAGCTTCTCCGCATCGACCTCGCAGTAGCGCTCGAGCAGCGTGAGCCCGCGACGCGCGGCGAGGGTCCAGTGGTACCACGGGTTGTGGCGCGGGGTCGGGGTCATCTGGGTGCCGGCGCCGATCTTCAGCATGTCGGCCGGCACCTTTCCCCAGTGCGTGTAGTGCTCGCGCTTGTACCCCGGTCCGAGTTCCGGGAGGTTGGTGTTGCCGCAAAAATCGAAGCTCAGGCACGCGTACCCTCGGGCGGCCCAGAAGCGGGGCCAGTCGCGCACCGCCGTCTGCCCGCCGCCGTGGATGTGGAGCACACCGGGGATCTTCCCCTTCACCTTGTTCGGGCGCCCGAGGTAGCCGAAGATGCGCGTCGTCTGCCCGCCGAACTCCTCGCCATTGAAGTAGATCGCGTCGACGGTGAGATCGCCCTCGTCCCAGCTCTGGACGACTTCAATTTCGAGTGGCAGGGCGCGCGGATCGAACCCGGCCCACAGGTCGTCGATGGTTTCGACCTTCGGCTCCTTTGTCGACGGGGGCGCGGCCGGTTCACCGGAACCCGCGGTGGGAACCAGTGCCGCTACAAGCGCCACGGAGCAGATCAGACGAAGCACGGTTCGCATCTCCGACTCCTGATTACGCGCGGGTTAGCACCCACTTCTGCAGAGTAATTCTTTCTCGATCATTGTGAGCACCTCGAATGATGCAGTTATCTGCCAATGTGAGTCAACAGCCCGTCCATACCCGAAGAGCGGAACGTGAGGTAGCCAGTGAGGTATCACATGAATATCTTTAGCGACATTATAAGCCTCGCCCATACGGTCCCAGATTATTTTCGTTTAGATACCAGTTTTTGCCTCACTAAATTCGAAGAGAGCGGTCACAATTAAGACGAATTGACATCCCGCGCTCCATTCCCATAAAACGCCGAGTCCCAGGGCGCAGTTTTTGCCCATTATCTGTGAATCCTCCCTGCGAAATGACCGCTCCCAGAAGTGCGGGAACAGCCGACGCTCCGAGATGTTGCCCATTCCGAACTCATCCAGCGCGACAATGGTACCCGCTCCCACGGAGACGACCGTTCTCCTCACGCGATTGGGTTCCAGGTTGTGTGCGATCCCCTTGTAGACGTGGTGGGAAGCATGCGCCCGCTTCCCGCGGAACCCGTTCCGGGAACGCCGCCGGTCGTCCGCGGACTAGCCGTCATCCGAGGGGCGCCGGTCTCGGTGGTCGCTCGGTCTCTTGGTCGGCGCGACCGGGGCAGCGCCGACCGGGCGTTATGTTCTTTTGCACCTCGGCGAGCGGAGGGTTGCCATCGCAGTAGACGGGGTGCTGGGCGTGCGTCGGCTGGACGGCTCAGCCCTCCGCAAACTACCCCCCCGCTCCTCCAAACTTCCGATCTGGAACTCATAACAGGGATCGGGGTGCGAGACGAGCAGTTGCTCTTCGTCCTCCAAACCGCGCGAGTTGTGCCGGACGAGGTTTGGCGGACCTTAGAGCTGAACGGGGCGGGCGAACGATGAACGCGCCGGATCGGGAACTCATCGACCGATTTCGGGACGCCGTGGCCCGGCGGTTCGGCCTCCAATTCGACGACAACAAACGAGATTTCCTCGCTCTGAACCTGTGTGTTACCTGGGCGAGACATCTCGTGAGTTGATTGGCTCGCAAAGACACTTGAAACTGGGAAGTTACGCTCGGCTGATGTCGGAAAAGACGGCACTTGGTGGAGATACCCTTCGTTAGAGCGTCCGTTACAAAGCGCCCGGCACCCGGATTGCGTGAAAAAAGCACGTAGGACCGTGCCGGGAGGAGATCAAATGAATTGCCGCGTGTGCGGAACGGAAATGGAGCCCGCTGCCGTGGGACCAGACGAGCAGGCCATCTGGATGTGTACGAACGGCGCCTGCATCGCCCACCACCGGGGGCGAACGTGCCCCGTGTGCGGGAGCCTGGTGATGATCGTTGCGACGAGTAGCCGGGGGGAGCGGACGTTGACCTGTAAACACGACCACAGGTGGCGGGACGAGGCTCATCAGAAAAAGGGACTCGAGTTATCGGCCCGCGAGTCCGAGGAATAAATGTGAGCTACAGTTCGGGCAGCAATCCTCCCGAACGGCGCCCACCATGTTTGAAACGCAGACAGAACCAACCCTTCCGTACTTCCGCACGGGTGATCGCGTCCGGCACCGGGGGACTGAACTCGAAGGTGTGATCGTCCGCGAGTGCGGGCCGCACCACGAGATCCCGATTCGCCAATATTGGGACGTCAAATGGGACCGTCCTCCGGCCGGGTTCGCGCGCCCAATTTCGGCGGAGGATCTGGAACTGATCGATGGCCCGTGACCCGGTGCGGACGATGTCCATCGGCCACAACTGCGGGCATTCTCGCAGTTGGAACCACCACCGAGTAAGTGTTAGTTGAGGTGGGGTGTAGCACCGGGTTTGTAATCAGGCGCCGGTTCGGCGCTGGAACTGGGAACCCACGGCGCCGATGGGTTCGGTCAACCGCCCGACGTGTCGACCGCGGATCGAAACGTCCGCCCGGAGCCGGAGCCCGACTCGAACTAAGGGAGTGCGGCCCCGGCGCGAACGATACCGGGCAACTCGTCGGGACGTTGCTGAGCTTGGCGTTGGGTGCATTGTTCGAGCGCTCCCCGTGCCTGCTCCATCGGATCGAAGTCCACATAGGGGTCGGGGCCGCCTTCACCGTAAACACGGTGGGCGACGATTTGGCCCTACGGGTGGGCCTGTTCCTCCAACGCCGCGCGTTGCTCCGGTGACGGCTTGCGCTTCGCCATCGGCCATCCGGCTTTGCGCTTGGGGCGAACGCCGGGAGTGAGTTGCACCATTACATTGTAGTTCAGCACAACACGCGCGCAAACCCGGTCCTACACCCCGGACGCGCTCCGTTCCGCTACCGACGTTGACACTTCGCGAGCCGTCGGCCACTATCCCTCCACCGCGAGCGGGCCGAGCACGATGGCAACATGGTTCGCGAGAACCGTGTCCGCCATCGCTCCGGGGTTACCCCGGAGACCTTTTATCACTTGGGACTGCAGGCGCGCGACAGCCCGGGCGCTTCCACGCCCCCGATGTCGCGCGGGACGGGACTCGTCGACCCGCTCGCGGCTCTCACGTTCACGGACGAAATGAGCACCCAGCAACGATTCGTGCGAAACCTCGCGGCCGGGATGCTCGCGGGCGAATGGACCGCTGCCGGACTGCGCGAGTCCGCCTATCGTGCAACCGGCCACACCTTCGCGTGGGCACCGGCACTCGCGAAGCGCGTCCTCGAAACACATTCAACCGCGCCCCCCTTCCCCACACTCCTCGCGGTTCTCACGGCCGATGCCGGATTTCAGCGGGCATTCGCTGCGCTCGCGTCCGACCGAAACGCGGACGATCGCTTCCCCGTGTGGCACCTCTTTCCGGTTCCCACACCTCCCCCATTGCCGCGCCCAGAATGGGCAAAGGAGCTCCCCGATCTCCCGAACGAACCCGCGCTCGCGGAGTGGCTCGGCGTGCCGCTCGAGCGCCTGCTGTGGCTCGCGGACCCGAAGGGCCGCAATACGGGACACCGCCCCGGTTCCGTGCGCACGTACCGGGCGCGATGGGTGCCCAAAACTCACAGCCGGGCACGGTTGCTGGAGGTTCCAATACCTGCGCTCATGCGAGCACAGCGGAAGGTACTCGTCGGCTTGCTGAATTCCGTACCATCACACCCGGCCGTACACGGGTTCCGGGTTGGTCGATCCGCAATCACGAACGCAGCCCCACATTGTGGGCGAGCAGTGGTGATCCGCTTCGACCTCGCGGATTTCTTCCCCTCGATCCCGGCCGGGCGCGTGTTCCGAATGTTCCTCACGCTGGGCTACCCCGAAACAGTCGCACGGCTCCTCGGGAGTCTGTGTACCACGCGCCTCCCGACCAAAGATTGGAACGCGCGCCCCAACCCGCGTACCGATAGCGCGGAATACCAAACGCGAATTCGGCTCGCAACCCGCCACCTACCACAAGGCGCGCCGACCTCGCCCGCACTCGCGAACTTGGCGGCCCACCGACTCGATCGCCGACTCGCGGGCCTCGCGTCCGCGTGCGGAGCCACTTATTCGCGATACGCGGACGATCTGACGTTCTCCGGTGGTGAAGACGTGAGGCGCTCCGCGTCGCGGCTCGCGCGCCGAGTGGCACTGATCGCGGCAGAAGAAGGCTTCACATTGAATCGCGGAAAAACGCGCATGCAAGGCCGCAGCGAACGGCAAACCGTGACCGGCGCGGTCGTGAACGTGCGGCCGAACATCCCGCGTGCGGACTTCGATCTGTTGAAAGCGATTCTCACGAACTGCGTGCGCCACGGACCCGCGACCCAAAACCGCGCGAGCCACCCCGACTTTCGTGCGCATCTGGCGGGACGAATCGCGCACCTCGCGTCAGTGAACCCGGTTCGCGGGCGAAAGCTGTGGGCTACCTTCGACCGCATCGCGTGGGACGCTGATTCCACCCAGTCGGGCCAATAGGATGGTTAAAAAAATCAGATCGTTCGCCAGGAACCGCCCAATGGCACGCAAACGCGCCGGGAAGAATGAGCGCACTCAACAGACCGGTCCCGAAATGACCGCTGAAGAGCGAGCGGAACTTGACGCTCGGCTCGCACACATGCTCCACGCACCACTCAAGAGCGATCTCGGCAACGGGCGATTCTTCTTGCTGTGGGCAGCGCGCGACGAGAACAACAGTGTTCGCACACGTATTTGGAACCCGGAGACGGAACAGGAATTACGAGAGGCCAATTTCTTCTACGACGCGGCCCACGGTCTTGGGGCGTTCACCAAGCGGGTCGCACGGGGCCAGACGGTGCGCCGAAGTGCTACCGAAACGGCGCTCATCAACGCGATCCTCCGGAGCCGCGACGACGAAAACGGCTACCTAGTGTACGCGGACTACCTAACCGAGAACGGCGATACTCAGGGCGACTTCATCCGTTTGTGTACCGAAATGCAGCGACTGAAGCCTGATGCCCCGGCGCACGAAGCGAAGAATGAACGAATTGCCGAATTGGTCGACGCACACGCCGAAGAGTGGTTCGACCCCCTCGAGGTGCTCGGCCTGCGGCCGCAATTGGTCGGCAAATTCGCGCCGTGGTTGTGGCTGTCCGACAAGTACGGCGTTATTGATGCGGTGGCAGTCGACCGACCGGGGCTGTTGCCGGGCAACGCGAATCGGCTCTTCGCCGCGGCGCCGTTTCTGCGAAAACTGACGTTCGAGAAGGGGCACGTCGCTCCGGATCTCGGGAAAGTCAAGCAACTGACACAGATCGAGGAACTGAACTTCACTCACGCGGACCTGACAGCAGAAGCCCTTGAGAAGATTGTTCGCTCGAAACACCTCACCGGTCTGAAGGCCCTGCACCTCTACGGTAATGAAATTGGTCACGCGGGTGTTCACGCACTCACCGAATGGCCGGGGCTGGGGCGCCTCGAAACACTCGATCTTACCAGATGCGACACCGGCCCCGAAGCCGTCGTGGAACTCGCGCGGTGCGAAAACACGTCACACATCACGCGCCTCCGACTCGGTCACAATTCGATCGACGGCGACGCGGTTCGCGCGGTCCTCGGTTCCCCCCACCTCGGCCGCCTCATCGAACTCGACTTGGCGGGAGCGGACTTCGACCACGTTGCCGCGTTTCATTTCCACACGTCCGCTTCCTCCAAAACGCTGCAACAAATCGATCTGGACTCAGCAACGTTCACGGCACTCGCGTTCGGGCACTTTACGCGGTGCCACCTTCCCGCGCTCGAATTTCTCAAGTTGAATAACGTCCGACTCCGCGCGCAGGAGGCCGCGTACCTCTCAAGTGCGGCATTCGCCGGTACGCTTACGGCTCTCTTTTTCGATAACTGCGGATTGGGCGCAGCAGGTGCCCAAGCTCTCCTTGAAAGCACGTTCCCGACGCTCGCAACCCTCGACCTGTCGCGCAACCGACTTACGAACCGTGGCGGCCTTGCACTGGCGCACGCGGCACTAAGCCTCCCCGCACTCACCTCGCTGAAACTTTGGGACAACAAACTGGGTCCGTCCGCGATCACCGCCCTCGCCGAGAGCCCGCTCCTGGCGAACCTGACGGAGCTCGATATCAACGACAACAAAATCGGCCCCGCCGGTGCAACGGCGCTCGCAAAATCACAGTACCTGAAGCACCTCAAAACGCTCACCGTGGACGAAAAGACGGTGGGCATGAAGGGGAAATGGGCGCTCCTTGACCGATTCGGCGAGAGCGTAATCGGTTGGAGGTAGCCGCCCGTCGCTATAACACCTTCGGCCCGGTTCGCTCGTTCCAACTGTTTTCCCAGGGCGCGCTACTATGGCGGTTCCGTCCGATTTGATCGTGTCCGTGTCCGGGATTCGCGGGATCGTTGGCGCCGGGCTGACGGCCGAAGCCACGGCGCGATTCGCCGCCGCGTATGGCTCTACCGCTGCGGGGAAGCGCGTGATTCTGTCGCGCGACGGTCGGCCCAGTGGCGAAATGCTGCGCCACGCGGTCGTCGCCGGGTTACTCGGTGCCGGCTGCACCGTGGAAGACATCGGCATCGCGCCCACCCCGACGTGCGGGTTCGCGGTGCGCCAGATGAACGCGGCCGGCGCGATCCAGATCACCGCGAGCCACAACCCGGCCCCCTGGAACGGGCTCAAGATGTTCGGCGCGGACGGAGCCGTACTCCCGGCCGAGACGGGCCAGGCCATTCGCGCCTTGTACGAAACCGGGGACTTCGCGCGGTCCGCGTGGGACGGTATCGGGAGCGTCAGCGTTCCGCCGGACGTGAGCGCCGATCACGCCCGCGCGGTGCTGGATACGATCAGCGTCGCGGCGGTCGCGGGCCAGCGGTTCCGCGTGTTCCTCGACGCGAACGCGGGCGCCGGCGGGCCACTCGGTACGCGGCTGCTTTCCGACCTCGGCTGCGACGTGATCCAGTACGGCTGCGACCCGACCGGCTTGTTCGCACACGAACCCGAGCCGACACCGGCCAACCTCGGCGACGTGGCCCCCTGGGTGCAGCAGCACGAATGCGCGGTGGGGTTCGTCCTCGACCCCGATTCCGACCGGCTCGCGCTCATCGACGAGACCGGGACGTGCGTGAGCGAAGAAGCCACGCTCGCGCTCGCGGTGAAGTACCGGTTGCGGCAGCAGCCCGGGGCGGTGGTCGTGAACATGTCCACTTCGCGCATGAATGAGGACATCGCGATCGCGGCCGGGTGCCCGTTCTACCGCTCCGCGGTGGGCGAAGCGAACGTGGTCGGCCTCATGCGCGACACGCACGCGGTCATCGGCGGCGAGGGGAACGGCGGCGTCATCGACCCGCGCATCGGCTGGGTGCGCGACCCGTTCGTCGGGATGGCGTTCATTCTGAGCCTGATGGCCGAAGAGAAGAAGCCGTTCTCGCAGCTCGTGGCCGAGCTTCCGAAGTACGCGATGCTCAAGACGAAGTTCACCGTCTCGCGCGAGCGCCTGCCGGATGCGCTGACCGCACTCGAAGTGCGCTGGCCGGACGCGCGGGTCGACCGCATCGACGGGTTACGGCTCGACGGGCCGGACTGGTGGTTGCACGTGCGCGGGAGCAACACCGAGCCGGTGGTCCGTGTCATCGCCGAAGCGCCCACGGCCGAGCGCTCGGAACAGCTCTGCCGCGAAGCCGGCGCGGTCGTTACAGGTTAATCTAGTTTCGAGTTCCTTGTAGCGAGCCGCCCGCGCCCTTGCGGTCGCGGCTCGTTCAATCCGTTACGACGATCCGGAACAAGACTAAATGGATTGTCGAAACACGTGCCGCTCGCGCTGCGAGCGGCACGCGGACTACGGCCGCACGTCGAAGCACAGCACTTTCTCCTCGTCCCGAACGTACAGCAGACCGTTCACGAGGGTGGGCGTCGCCCAGTTGTTCTTCCCGCTCAGCACCTTCGGGATCTTCGCAACCAGGTTGAACTCCTTCGGGTTCGCATCGACCAGGCACAGGTCGCCGCGCTCCGTTTGGAGAATGAGGTGGTCGCCCACGAGGATCACGCTCGCCTGACCGCTCTCGGCCCACTCCCAATCCGGCACCCCTTTACCAGTCATGAACTCGATGCACTTCAGCCCACGGTCGCCGCGCGTGCCGTCGACGCCGAACAGGTGCTTGTCCTTGAACACGCCCGTCGCGTGGTGGCTCTGGAACGCGCGCCCGCGGTTCTCATACACCTTCACCAGCTTCACTTCGTCGCCTTGTTTCTCGGCCCGCAACAGCCCGCAGCCCATCCCGTAAGCCGACGAGATGAAGACGTACTCGTCGTCCACGATGACGGGCGTGGCGATGTTCCCGCTGAACTGGGTGGCCCACTTGAAGCTGTCGGTCACCGCGCCGTCGGCGGCGCGCACGGCCAGGAGCGCGTCCCCCAGGAACGCGAACACTGTCGCTTGCCCACCAATGTTCGCGGCGATGGGCGAACTGTAGCCCGGTGGATTGGAACCCGCCCGCCACTTCACGGCGCCCGAGTTCTTGTCGAACGCGACTACCGCCGCGTCCTTGCCTCCGGGTTGCACAATGACCAGATCACCGAGGACGAGCGGCGAACACGCCACGCCCCACTGTGGCATTGGCGCTTGAAACTCGGGAATCAGGTCGTGTTCCCACTTCACTTTGACCGCTCTGCCTTCGACCTCGAGCACGAGCAGTTTGCCGGATCCGCCGACCGTGTACACCGTGTTCCCGATGACCGTGGGCGTGGCCCGCGGACCGATGGCGTAGGTGCTGTCGTTACCGGCTTGCCCGGCTTGGTAGGCGTAATCCCAGACCGGTTTACCAGTCTCTGCATCAATGCACACGACGCGCTCGGTCCCGCCCTGCCGGTCCTGAACGTAGAGCCTCCCGCCGACGACGGCACACGACCCGTACCCGCCGCCGATCGGTTGGCGCCACAACTCCTTCGGCTTCTTCTTGTCCCAATCGGTGCGGAACGACCCGACCGGTGCGACGCCCGCTCGCGCGGCCCCGCGCCACTGCGGGTACCCGGTCGCGGCATCCGCGGCCGCGGGGTTGCGCAGCGGGGCGCTCATCGCGCGTTCGAGTTCAGCGGGGTCGACCGAGCTGCGCGCGAACAGCGACCGCACCCACGGGCTTTGGTACGCGGCGAACCCACCGATCCCCAGAATCGTGGTGATACCGATGATGAGAACAAGGGCGCGGGCCTTCATGATGCTCCCCGATCCGGGCGAGACGAAGTGTGAACGCGGGCGAGTTCCGCGCGCCGAAAAGTAGTGCGCGAACGGTCCGCGTGCCCGCGGAAACTCTCACCCTTTGGCGACGGCTTGAAAGCTCTCCGCGCCGGCCTGAATCGTCGTCGCAATGTGCTCGTCGGTCATCGCGCCGCACGTGAACGCGGCCTCGAACTGGCTGCACGGCAAATACACGCCGCGGTCCATCATCTCCCAGAAGAACCGGCCGAACCGCTTCGTGTCGCTCGTCTTCGCGGTGTCGAGGTCGCTCACGGGCGTATCGGTGAAGAACAGTGTCCACATACTGCCGACGCGGTTGAACTGCACCGGCACGTTCGCGCTCGCGGCGGCCTTCAACAACCCCTCGCCGATTCGCTTGCTCTGTTCTTCGAGCCGCGGGTACGGCGGATTCACTTTCAACTCGTTCAGAGTGGCGATCCCGGCGGCCATCGCGACCGGGTTGCCCGAGAGCGTACCCGCCTGGAACACGGGACCGGCGGGCATGATCTTCTTCATGATGTCCGCGCGCCCGCCGTAAGCCCCGACGGGGTACCCGCCGCCGATGATCTTGCCGAAGCACGAGAGGTCCGGCTTGTCGCCGAGCAGTTCCTGCGCGCCGCCGTACCCGAGCCGGAACCCGGTCATCACTTCGTCGTAAATGAGTAAGGTGCCGTGTTTCTGGGTGAGTTGTCGGAGTTCACGGTGGAACTCGGCGGTCGGCGGAACAAGCCCCATGTTGCCGACGATCGGTTCGAGGATCACTCCCGCGATCTTGTCGCCCTTCGCGGCAAACACCTCGGCGAGCGCGGCGGTGTCGTTGAATTTCAGGACGATCGTGTCCTGCGTGCAGCCGACGGGAACGCCGGGGCTGTTCGGGACGCCGAGCGTGAGCGCGCTGGAACCGGCGGAAACGAGTAGCGAATCGACGTGCCCGTGATAGCACCCGGCGAACTTGATGACGAGGTCGCGCCCGGTGAACCCGCGCGCGAGCCGGATCGCGCTCATCGTCGCTTCGGTGCCGCTGGAAACGAACCGCACCATCTCCACCGACGACACCGCGTCGATCACCATTTCGGCGAGCCGCGTTTCGAGTTCGCACGGTGCGCCGTAACTGGAGCCGTTCTTGAGCGCGGCAATGGTGGCCTCGACCACGGCCGGGTGGCAGTGACCCAGAATCATCGGCCCCCACGAACCGATGAAGTCGAGGTAGCGATTACCGTCGAGGTCGAAGAGGAACGGACCGTCGGCGCGGGCGATGAACAACGGGCTGCCGCCGACCCCGCCGAACGCGCGGGCCGGGCTGTTCACGCCACCGGGGATCACCGCTTTGGCACGTTCAAAGGCCGCGGCGCTGGCGGGGCGGACGGTGGAGAGATCGAGCATTCGGTTCGTTCTCGCTGTCGGTAATCAACGCACTCAGAAACCGGAGAAACGCGGACGGTTTCGACGTCCTGCAAAGAGTAGCCTCTCGCTCCCTTTGCGGTCGCGGCTCGTTCAGGCGCTACGCGGATCGAGACTAACATTTGCTAACATTTTGGCCCGAGCCGTCGGAGAAATCCCGTCTACCAGAGTGAAACCCTACGATTCCCAGCTTGTAGGCGGTAACGCCCCCCGTCGGCCCACGGCCACCGGCTAACAAACGCTAACATTCCCGCCCCACCCGCCCTGTTCGTGGGTGACACTTCGACGCGCCCTCGCGAATGAAGCTATTTCACCGAAATATTATATCAACTAGACACGTGTTCAAAAATACACAAGTCGCAATTCGTCCACATTGCATATTCTTGTGTGTTGGGTGCGGTCGGCAACTACTGGAACTAGGATTTTTTGGGGACCGAGTCCGCGATCTTGGCGGCGCGGGTGACGGCCTCTTTCACCTTCTCGTCGGTCTCGTCGTCGTACAGTTCGGCGATCTCGCGGCACTCGGTCCGAACGGTGCGCTCCCAGACGAGGCGATCCGAGCTTTCTGGGTTCTTCTTCACGTCGTTCGCGGTGGCCTCGACGCGGTCCAGCAGCATCGTGAGGTTCTTGAGGCGCACCGCGACCGGGTCGCTCGCGCCCTTGTTCGTCTTGCTCTTCAGGTTACAGCCGAGCAGGAACCAGGCGTGCTTGTCGCTGTCCTTCTCGGTCAGCGCGATGAGCGTGTCGCACGTGCGCCAGGCCTTCTCCGGGTCGTTGTGTGTGGTGAGGCGCATCACCCGGAGCGCGATCGCTTCGGGGTTCCCCGTGTCGAACTTCAGCGGTTGCTCGTAGAGCCGGCTGCTCTTGATTTTATCCTGCAACTTCACGAACTCGGCGCGCGCGGCCTTGATGTCCTGCGTGCGCTTGTCCGCGACCCACCCCCAGAGCGCCTTCGGGAGCACCTCGTCGTTGACCGTAAACGGCAATTTCGCTTCTTCCGGGAACCGGCCCTTCACCTTCGCCCATAGCGCGTCGGCGAGGCCCATGTCACCGACCTTCTCCGCGTCGATGGCCTGCATCGCGTTATCGAAGGCGTCGGGGTCGTCGCCCTCGGTGGGCTTGCGCAGCGTGCGCGACTCGCTCCGGTTCGTCAGTTGCCGCTCGCGCTCGCTGACAATCGAGGCGCGGAAGGTCGTCGCGGCCCGGTCGACGAGTTCACCACCTTTGGAGCCGTGCGCTTCGAGGAACCGCTTCGCGGCGTCGACTTTCGCCGCGGGCGTGTCCGCCTTCTCGATGGCCGCGAACATCTTCTCCGGTCCCGCGGGCTTGAGCGCGAAGTACGCGCCGGCCGCGATCGCAAAAAGGATCGCGATGATCCCGACGGCGTGAACCCACGTTTGCTCGTGCAGCGGGACCGCGACCTTCTTCTTGACCTTTTTCTTCTTCCCGCGGAGCGCGCGGGCGGCCTCCTTGTCGGTCGCGTCCATCTTCTCGCCGGACTGATTTAGCGGCTTCGCCGTGCGCACCTGTGCCGCGGCGAGCCCGGCGCTCTTGCGCGCGAAGGCGTCGTCCTCGATCTCCCCGAGCATCCGCGCCACCCACGCCGCGTCCACCGGCCGCTCTTCCTTGTCTTTTTCGAGCAGTTGGAGGATGAGCGACTCGAACTTCGGCGGCAGTTCGTTCACCAGCTTACCGATGCGCGGGGCGCTCTCGTTCACGTGCTTGAGGAACATTTCGACGGTAGTTTCGGCGGCGAACGGCTTCCGCCCGGTGAGCAGCTCGAAGAACACGATCCCGAGCGAGTACAGGTCGGACTTGTTGCTCAGGTTGCGGTCGCCCTTGCACTGTTCGGGCGACATGTACGCGGCCGTGCCGATGGTGCTGTTCGCCCCGGTGAGGGCGGTCACGTCCGTGTCCTTCGCGATGCCGAAGTCGGTGAGTTTCAGCACGCCGTCGTGCGTAATCATCAGGTTGGACGGTTTCAGGTCGCGGTGGATGATGCCCTTGTTGTGGGCGTACTGGAGTGCCTCGGCCAACTGCTTGCCGTAGGAGACGACTTCCTCCCACCCGAGCTTTCCGCGGCGCGAGAGCACCCGGTCGAGGGCCTCGCCGTCGATGTACTCCATCGCGATGTACGGGTTCGACTTGTTGATCTTGCCGTGCGCGATGAGCCGGACGATGTGGGGGTGCCGGAGCTGTTTGAGGATGTTCGCTTCCCGCTCGAAGCGGGCCATCGCCCCTTCGTTGCCGAGCAGCCCGAGCGCCACAACCTTCAGCGCGACTGGAACGACCTTTTCCGCACTGCGGTGGAACTTCGCCCGGTACACGGTGCCCATCGCGCCGCTGCCCAGTTCCTTCTCGATTTCAAACGGGCCGATCTGCTGGCCGATCAGCATGGCGCGACCTCTGAGCCTAACCTTTGGAACGACGATATTCTACCGATTCAAACCGGCGGTTGCTCGCCGATTTATGGCCCCGAAGGTGGTTCCCCGACAAATGTTCCGGCCGAAAGTGTCGGTTAGTTCGGCGCGCCCGTGCGGATTCGATGAAGGACATCCCGGGCGGGATCGGTATCCGCGCGAAGTGTCGCGCCGAGCGTGCCCCACGGCAGGAGGAGCCGTGCGAACTCGGCCAGGCGCTCGGGCGTAGCCGCGTGAATCCACCACGCGGACAGCGGATCGAGGTACGCGGGGGCATCCGCGGTCACGCGAATCGTGCCGCCTTCGGGCCGGTACGTGTGGGTGGTGACATCACCCGGCCGTGCAATGCGTTCCGGTTCGCCGAATTGTTCAGTGAGGAAGTCGATTATTGGTGCAGCGAACGGTTCGGCCAGCGATGGTGTAATGCTCAGCGAGTGCCCCCGGCGAACGGCCGGTGTGAGCCGGCCGGTGAGACTACTGGGCTACGCCTCCGCACACCAGGCGCGGGTATTTACTCGGATTGCTCTCACCGGCCGGCTCACACCGGCCGTTCGCCAAATGCCACCGGCGGACTTACGCTGCGCCGTTCGCGATGGTGTGGGAGTTCAACACCGCGACCAACAACTTACCGCCTTTCATCAATCGCGAACCGCGGAACGAGCTTGAGCGCCGCGGAGTTCAGGCAGAACCGCAGACCGTGCGGCGGGGGACCGTCCGGGAAGACGTGCCCCAGGTGCGCATCGCACCGGCTGCACAGCACTTCCGTCCGCGTCATGAAGTGACCGCGGTCGGTCTTCGTGCTCACGTTGTCCTCTGCGACCGGCTCCTTGAAGCTCGGCCAACCGGTCCCGCTATCGAACTTCGTGAGCGAATCGAACAGCGGTTGCCCGCAGCACACGCAGGCGTACACGCCGTCGTCTTTCGTGTTCCAGAACGCGCCCGTACACGCGCGCTCGGTGTCGCGTTCACGGGTGACGCGGTACTGTTCTGGCGAAAGCTGGGCGCGCCATTCCGCGTCCGTTTTCACGACCTTCGCACCGCCAACGGGTTTGCCCTCGCGCTCGGGCAGCGGGGCCGGGGCCATCACCCCGCGCGACACAAAGGCCCAGGCCACGAGAACCGCAACGAAGCAGAGAAAGATGAGAACGAGCAGTTGAGTTTTCATGCTGATTGGATGCGCGCCACCCGAACGAGTTTCGGTCACTTGCGCTGAATCTTCTTCGGCCCGGCGCCGGCGGCCTTCTCGTAGGTGCCCTTGTCGGTCTTCACGTACTTGGTGAACCCCTTCGACGCGAGGTTCTTGTCGCTGACCGCGGCCTTGCCCTGCGTATCGGTCCAGGCCCGCGGCGCGTTGGCCTCGGTGAACACCCGGCGCACCGGCTCACCGGTCTCCGGGTGCGTCGTGAGTGTGCCGTCGGACATCTTCTGGAACACCTCGAACTGCTCGCCCCCGGCCCCGTCCGCGAGCACCACTTCGTACACGTACAACGGCATGGAAATGCTCCGAGATCAAGAGCGCCACGGATGAACACAGAAAACGCGGATCGGAACAAAAGGCAGAAGAGTATTGGACAGGATTAACAGGATCGACAGGATTCAGAATTTTAATCTCGTGAATCTTGTTGATCCTGTCGAAAAGCTCTTCTGTCTTGATCCGTGTTTATCTGCGTTTATCCGCGGCTGTCTTCATCTTACTTCTTCGCGAGCTCGGCGCGAACGGTTTCTAGCAGCTTCTTCGTGGCTTTGATGCCCTCGGGCTCGCCGATCTTACCGCCCTCGTACTCGATCCCGACGAACCCCGAGTACTTGTGCTTCTTCACCACGATTTCCATCATCTTGCGGTAATCGGTGTGAGTTTCGTTCCCCTTGTCGTCGAAGTCGTGCGTCTTGGCCGACACGCCCTTCGCGTAGGGCATCAGCTCGTCCACGCCCTTGTAGCGGTCGTAGGCGGTTTCCTTCACGCCTTCGATCTTGCCGATGTTGAAGTTGCCGAAGTCCGGCAGCGTTCCACAGCGCTTGTGATCCACGAGCTTCATCACGCCCGCGAGCCATTCGCCGTGGCTCGACAGCCCGCCGTGGTTCTCCACGATGGTGTTGATCCCGAGCGTGTCGGTGAGTTCCGCGAGCTTGCGCAGGCCATCGGCGGCGAGCTTCTGCGTTTCGGCGAAGCCCTTCTTCCAGTCACTCGCGGCGTTCACGCGGATGCTGTGGCACCCGAGGAACTTCGCCCACTCCGCCCAGCGCTTGTGGTTATCGACCGCGGTGGCGCGCTTCTTTTCGTCCGGGTCGCCGAGGTTCCCCTCGCCGTCGCACATGATGAGGACGCTCACCACTTTGTTGTCGTCCGCGACGTTCTTCAGGTCCTTGAGGTACGCGCCGTCGTTCTTCTTGTCCTTGTAGAACTGGTTGACGTACTCGACGCCGTTGATGCCGTATTCCTTCGCGCTGATCTCCGCGAACTTGAGCGCGTCGATCTTCTTCGCGAAGAATGCTTTGTGCAGCGACCACTGCGCGAGCGAGATTTTGAACACTTCGGTCGGTTCGGCGGCGGGCACCAGGCGCGGGAGGAGCGCGACCCCACCGACCGCAGCGGAAGCAGCCAGGAAGTCGCGACGCGAGAGGGAACGCATGTTAAAAGCTCCAGAAGGGAGGACCGGGAAGAGGCCGAGGATTGATTCTATGGCGATCCGCGTGGGACAGCGCCGGTCCCGCCGAATCGCGCGCGAAACTCACTCGTAGCGCTTGCGGAGGGCTTCGATTTCTTTGTCTTTCTTCTGCGCGGCGAGCGCGGCAATGAGCAGCTCTTTCGCGTCGCCGTTCATCACATCAATGTGGAGCGCCCGGAGCGCGATGCGCTCGGCGAACAGCGGGCGGTTGGCATTCACGTGCAGCTTCGCGAGCCGAATGTGGAGCGCGATGTCGTCCGGGTTCGCGACGATGAGGTCTGAAAGCACGAGGGCGAGTTGGTCGGGTTTCTTCCCCACGTCGTAAACGCGCGCGAGTTGTTCGAGCCATTCGGCTTCGCCCGGGGCGAACTTGAGCCCGTTCTCGAATGTTTTTGCAGCCTTGTCGAAATCCTTCAACTCGAACAAGAGCTTGCCGAGTTCGAGCAGCACGCGCCCGTCCTCGGGGTTTTCGTCCGCGGCTTCTTCTAGCGCGGCCCGTGCGCCGGCATCGTCCTTCGCGCGCCGGAGCAACCGAGCGGCCACGATCGACGCCCCTGGGTGCCCCTTCTCCTTCGCTCGCACAGCCTCCACCAGCTTCTTCGCGTCTGCGGATTTGTCGCGCCGGAGGTATTCTCCCGCGAGCCGCGCGGCCAGGTCTGGGTCATCCGGCTTCGCCTTGTGTGCGGCCTCGAGTTCGGCGAAGGTCATCGGCTTGTCGGGGCGCCGTGGGGTCGCGGACTTCACCACGTCCGCGAGGTACTTGCGATAGCCCGCTTCAAAATCCGTCTTCTCCGTCCCGAGTGCGGATTTCAGTGCCGCTGCGGTATCGCTCGTCGTCTTGTAAGCGTTCAGCACCTTCGCAACCCCTTCCTCACCGTGCGTTTTCACGATGTACTCGACGTACAGGAGCCCCTGGTAGTACGCGAGCATCACGTCGGCCGGCTGGTTGAACCGCTTGTACGCGCGTGAAATGGTATCGAGGTCGAACGCGGTCCCCGCGGCGAGCCGGTCGCGGAGCACGAGTGCGACCTGACCGAAGCGCTTGGTGTGTTCCGCGCGCACGGCCAAACCCTCCGTTAACCAAACGGGCGCGCGGTGCGCCGTCTGGAGCAGATTAAATGCGTGCGTGAGTTCGTGCCGAACGACGATGGCCCAGTTGTACGCCCGCGCGCCGCCATCGGCCCGGGGCGAAGGCAGCGCGATGAGCGGCCCCGTACACGCCCCCTGAACGGCACCCGGAAGCCCCGGCAACATCGCGATGCGCCCGCTGAACATTTGCCGCCGGGCGAACACTTCCACGAGTATCTTTCCCGGGGGCGTGAAGCTGTACTGGTTCGCGAGTTCCGCGAACGTCTCTTCCAGCACGTCCGCCAGGAACGCGGCCATCACCTTATCGTTCTTCTTGTCGAAGCGGATCACGAAGTGCGGCGTTTCCGTCGTGGCATATTCGGCGAGTTCGTCGAGTACGGTGAGCGCGTTGTCGGCCTTCACGTTGAACGGATCGGCCTTCATCGCGGCCTTGAGTGCGGCCCGCGCTTCCGGCTCGCGCCCCTGCATGTAAAGGAGCAGCCCCAACCCGGCTTTCGGGCCGGGCAGTGCGGGGCGCAACTCACTCGCTTTCTCAAAACACTCCGCGGCGATCACGAACTGGCGTGTTTCGGTGAAGATCGTGCCAAGTTCCAAGTAGAATTGCGCGGGCTTGGCATCAAACACTTCGACCTCTTTACCCGCCGTCGCGTACCCGACTTTATCGCCGGCCAAGTGGCGCAGTGCCGCGAGGCGCGCGAGCGTCGGTTCGTCCCGCGGGCCGATCGCCTTCGCCGCGAGAAGGAGTTTCTCCGCGCTCGTGGGGTCGGCTTCCGCGAAACGCACGTCGGCCTTCAACCGCAGCGCGCCGGGGTGCTTGGGGTTCACCTTCAGCGCGTTATCCGCCTGGCGCTCGGCGTCGGCGAAGTCCATCCGCTCCAGCGCGATGAGCCCCTTCCCGACCAGCGCTTCCGCGGCCTTCGGGTTGATCTTGAGTGCGGCATCGAACGCATTAGCCGCGTCCGCGCGGTTGTGCTTGTCCAAAAAGAGCCGACCGCTGAGGTACTCGGCCTGCCAACAATCCGCATCGCACTTGAGCGCGTCGCGCAGAACTTCCGTGAGGATGAACTTGAACTGATCCGGTTTGTTGTGCGTAGTCGCGTTCTCGATGCCCGCCTGCGCGACGATGAGCAACTTCTCCGGGTCGGTGATCTCTTTCTCGCTCGTCGCGGCATCGGTGTACGCCTTCACGAACCACCGCATTTCGGTGTCCGCAGCCGATAAATCGCCCTTATCACGCAACACCCGGGCGCGTACCCACCGCGCGAGAAAGTGCTTGGCGTCTTTCTTGATGGCGGCTTCGACGTCCTTCGTCGCGTCGTCCCATTTACCAAGCGCGAAGAGTAGATCCGCCCGATGGCCGAGCAGGTCGGGATTGTCGGGCGCGGCCTTCAGTCCGGCGTCGAGCGCATCGAGTGCCTTCACGTTCTCGCCCTGCGCGCGGTAGCACGCGGCCTGACCGATGAACGCGACCGGCACCTTCTCGTTCTTCGCGAGTTCGTCGTACCCCGCGAGCGCCTCCGCGAAGTTGCCGCGCTGGAGCCGCTGCTTCAGCGCGGGATACTCGGCCTTTTGGCCCCAAACAGTTCCGGTGAGCAACAGCACGGAGAGCGTGACGAAAAATGTGCGCATAGTGAACCCACCGTACCGCCACGGTGCTGGAACCGCAAGCATCAGGTGCACAAGAAACAACGCCGGTTCCGAGCCACGTGCCCGAAACCGGCGTTCGTTGTGCAGCACGAGAACTCGCCTTCGCTCAGCCCGCGGATGTGACCTCGGCTCCGCGAATCTCGGCAGCCAGTTCATCCGGGGTGCGCAGCGATCCGCCGCTCGATCCATTGATAGTTCTGCCGTCCACTTCGACGTTGAACTCGCCCTTGTTGCCGTCCACGACCCGGACATTGAGGTTGGGATCGTTCCGAAGCGCGGCCGTAATTTGGTCGGTGTGGCTCCCGATGTTCGGACACGTCGGGCACCGGCGAATGGTAACGTCTCTCACGATGAGCCTCCGCTGTTGGGAGAAGTGGGCGACTCTAACAACCGCCACACGTCCTCGCCGCAAGTGGTGTGCCGAACAACGCCCCCGTTTACGTGAGCCGGTCCGCTTTCCGCAATGTGGGGAACAACCACGTCCAGATGCCCGTGACGACCAGCGACCCGACCCCGCCGAAAGCGACCGCGCCGACCGGACCGAGGAACCGGGCAACGACCCCGCTCTCGAACTCGCCTAGTTCGTTCGATGCCCCGATGAACAGCGTCGAGACGGCCGAGACCCGGCCGCGCATCCGGTCCGGTGTCGCGATCTGCACGAGACTCTGCCGCGTGAACACCGACACCATGTCGGCCCCACCCAGCACCGCAAGGGCCAGAACGGAGAGCCAGAACGACCGCGAGTACGCGAACACCAGCGTCATCACCCCGAACAACGCGACCGCGAGGAGCATTTTCCACCCGGCGCCGCTACGAATCGGGCGCAGAGCCAGGCACCCGGCCACGATCAGCGCGCCAATAGCCGGAGACGAACGCAGAATCCCGAACCCTTCCGGGCCAACGTGCAACACATCGCGGGCGAACACGGGAAGCAATCCGGTGGCACCCCCGAGCAGCACGGCAAACAAGTCCAGAGAGATCGCGCCCAGAACCAGTTTGTTGTGCCACACGTACCCGAGCCCTTCCCGAATCTGTGCCACTCGCGAGCGGCCGTGCTCGAACGGCGGCCGGGCGTCGGCACGGATCAGCAAGCAACAAAGGGTCGATCCCACGTAGAGCCCGGCGCTCACGGAGTACCCGAGAACCGGAGAGATCGCGCACAACAGCCCGCCGAGGGCCGGGCCGAGAATACTCCCCAGTTGTGCCACCAGGGAGTTCGTCGCAATCGCACGGGGTAGTAGATGGATCGGCACCAGCATCGGCCCGAGTGCGCTGGCGGCCGGATGAAAGAAGGCCCGCGCGCTACCGAACAGGGCCGACAGAACGAAGATCGGCCACAACCCGGTTCCGAATTCCGATCGGAACGCGAGCCCCACGGACGTGAGCAACTGAGTCACGTAACACAGGACGAGAATGAGCCGGCGGTTGTGCCGGTCGGCCGCTTCCCCGGCCACGAGCGTCAAGCAGATGAGGGGAAGGAATTGAGCCAGCCCGATCATCCCCACCGCGAACGCGGCCTCCTCGACGTCCATCGTCCGGCGGGCGATTTCGTACACTTCCCACGCGATCGTGACCGCCTGAGAGCCGGTCGCCAGGGTGCTGAAGAATCGACCAGTCAGAAAGAGTACGTAGGGCCGGCGCCCGAACAGCGTACCGCCGGTCGGCAGTTGTGGATCAGTGGTCATCTTTCTTTTCTTATGGGCGAAGACGGAGGCGGCGCGGGACGAACGAGATAGAACACACGATGGGTCGGGCGCCCGGCGCGAGTCCGTTCGTTCGCCCCCTCGTACCTCTCTCGGTCCGTTCCGGTTCTTCACCACTCGGGAGTTCCTCATGCAACTCGGGATGATCGGTCTGGGTCGAATGGGGGCCAACATGGTTCGCCGGCTCATGCGCAACAAGCACGAGTGCGTCGTGTTCGACATGCACCCCGAAGCCGTGCAAGCGCTGGTCAAAGACGGCGCCGTCGGTGCCGCGTCGCTCGACGAATTGGTCAAGAAGCTCGCCAAACCGCGGGCGATCTGGCTCATGGTCCCCGCCGCCATCGTCGATCGCGCACTGGCCGACCTCACCTCGCGCCTCGATCCGGGCGACATCGTGATTGATGGCGGGAACTCCTACTACGTGGACGACATTCGCCGGGCCAAGGAACTGAGTGCGAAGGGGTTGCACTACGTCGATGTGGGGACGAGCGGCGGCGTGTTCGGGCTGGAGCGCGGGTACTGCCAGATGATCGGCGGCGAACCCGCGGTCGTAAAGCACCTGGACCCGATCTTCGCCACGCTCGCTCCGCCAATTGATTCGGCCCCGCGCACACCGGGGAAGGAGGGACCGACGCGCCCCGCCGAACACGGCTACTTGCACTGCGGACCGAACGGGGCCGGGCACTTCGTCAAAATGGTTCACAACGGCATCGAGTACGGGATCATGGCCGCCTATGCGGAGGGGATGAACATCCTCCGGCACGCGAACGTGGGCCGGCGCGAGCACGCGGCCGACGCGGAAACGACCCCGCTCCGCGCTCCCGAACACTATCAGTACGATCTGAACGTGGCCGATATCGCGGAAGTGTGGCGCCGCGGGAGCGTCGTCTCGTCCTGGCTGCTCGATCTGACCGCCCAGGCGCTAGGATCGGACCCGGACCTCGCGAGTTTCGCCGGCCGGGTGTCGGACTCCGGCGAGGGGCGCTGGACCGTTGCCGCGGCAATCGACGAGGGCGTTCCGGCCCCGGTGCTGACCGCAGCGCTGTTCGAGCGCTTCTCCTCGCGCGGCGAGGACGAGTACGCGAACCGGTTGCTGTCCGCGATGCGGCACGCTTTTGGCGGGCACCACGAGAAGCCCGCGGCGCAGTAGTCGCGCGGCCCTCTGGAACCGGCGGTCCTGCGTGCCACACGAATCCGTCGGCACGCGGGAATACGGTTCGCGTGCCGACGGATTCGGGCCAAAATGTGCTCCGAAATATTACCCACCCGGTTCGGTCTCCCCGTGACGGCGCGATTCGCCGACACGCGGCCGAAATCGGAAGTGCGGAACCGCGTGCCGTTGATTGAATGAATTGGAACTGTGTTCGCGACCACATTCGAGATGATCCGATGCCGATCTCGCCGCTCGCCGGGAAGCCGGTCCCGAAAGAACTGCTCACCAACGTCGCCGCGCTGGAGCGAGAGTATTACGCCCACAAACCCGACCCGGGCGATCCCAACCAGCGGGTCGCGTTCGGCACGAGCGGGCACCGCGGCACGCCGGGCAACAACACGTTCACCGAAGCCCACATTCTCGCGATCTCGCAAGCCATCTGCGATTACCGCACGGCCCACGGGATCACCGGCCCACTGTTCATGGGCAAGGACACGCACGCGCTCTCCGCCGCGGCCCAGCGCACGGCCCTGGAGGTGCTCGCGGCCAACCGTGCCGAAACCGTCATTCAACAGCACGACGGCGTGACGCCGACGCCGGTGATCTCGCGGGCGATCCTCGTTCACAACCGCGGGCGCACAACGGGCCTCGCCGACGGGATCGTGATTACGCCGTCGCACAACCCGCCCGAGGACGGCGGGTTCAAGTACAACCCGACCAACGGCGGACCGGCCGATACCGACGTCACGAAGTGGGTCCAGGACCGCGCGAACGAGCTCCTGCGCGGGAACAACGCGGGCGTGAAGCGCGTTCCGCCGCTGTCGGCCCTCACCGCAACGACCACGCGCCAGGACGACTTCGTCCGCCCGTATGTGGACGACCTCCGAAACGTGATCGACATGGACGCGATTCGCGGGGCCAAGTTGAAGCTCGGCGTGGACCCACTCGGCGGAGCGGCCAGCGGGTACTGGGCGGTCATCAACGAAACTTACGGGCTGAACATCGAAGTCACGAACCCGGTGATCGACCCGACCTTCTCGTTCATGACCGCGGACCACGACGGGAAGATCCGCATGGACTGCTCCAGTCCCTACGCGATGGCCCGGCTCGTCGAACTGAAGGACCGGTTCCGCGTCGCGTTCGCCAACGACCCGGACTCCGACCGACACGGGATCGTCACGCCGTCCGCGGGGCTGATGAACCCGAACCATTACCTCGCGGTCGCGATCCGGTACCTGCTCACCCACCGACCCGGCTGGCGCGCGGATGCCGCGATCGGGAAGACGCTCGTCAGCAGCGGGTTGATCGACCGCGTGGTCCATTCGCTGGGCCGAAAGTTGTTGGAAGTGCCGGTCGGGTTCAAGTGGTTCGCGCCGGGGCTGTTCGATGGGTCCGTCGGATTCGGCGGCGAGGAAAGCGCGGGCGCCAGCTTCCTTCGGAAAGACGGCACCGTGTGGTCCACCGACAAGGACGGGCCGATTATGTGTTTACTCGCGGCCGAAATCACGGCCGTGACCGGGAAAGACCCGGGCGAGCACTTCGCGGAGATCGCGGCCGAGTTCGGGATGCCGAGCTACACCCGCATTGATGCCCCTGCCACACCGGAACAGAAGGCGAAACTCGCGAAACTCGCGCCCGAGAACGTGACCGCGGTGGAGCTGGCCGGCGATTCGATCACCGCAAAGTTGACCCGTGCCCCCGGAAACGATGCGGCAATCGGCGGGCTCAAAGTGGTGTCCGCGGGCGGCTGGTTCGCGGCCCGTCCGTCGGGCACCGAGAACGTCTACAAGGTGTACGCCGAGAGCTTCCGCAGCGCCGAACACCTCGACCGAATTGTCAGCGAAGCTCAGCAGATCGTCGCCGAGGCGCTCAAGTAGATGGAATCGCGTTCGGTTTCGTGGTAACGAGCCGCGACCGCAAGGGAGCGGGGAATGGCTACCCCACGACCGAGATTACCCAAACAGGCCGCGCCCCAAGAGAGGCACAGTCTCTCTTGGGGCGCGGTATGTTACACACAAGAAACCAGACTAAATTCGTCGATTACGGCTTGGGGCGCGCCTTCAGGTGGTCTTCCATCTTCAGGTGCGGGACGCCCTCCGCCCACCAGTCCGGGGCCGGCTTACCCATGAGGTGGTGATCGAAGAACTCGCGCATCCGGATCGCGTAGTCCGTGCGGTTCTCCGGCTTCGCCAATCCGTGGTTCTCACCCTTGTACTGCAACATCACCACCGGCTTCTGAAGCCGGCGCAGCGTGTTGTAGTATTCCACCCCCTGTGTGAAATCGACCGCGCCGTCCTTGTCGTTGTGCAACAGGAGGAGCGGCGTCTTCACGTTCTTCGCGTGGTACACGGGCGAGTTACGAATGTACGCCTCCTGGAGATCCCAGTACCCGCCCGTGAACCGCCCCTGGCTGCTCTCGAAGATCGGCTGGTTCGCCATGCCCGCGTTCCAGTACACGCTGCTGTACATGCTCACGAGGTCGGTGAGCGCGGCCCCCGCGATCGCGCACTTGAAGCGGTTCGTCTGCGTCACCAGGAACGCGGTCTGGTACCCGCCCCACGAGTGCCCGTGCAGCGCCACCTTGTCACCGTCCACGACGCCCGACGCGACGGCCGCGTCCAGCGCGGGCAGAATGCACTCGGTCGCGGACACCCCCGGATCGTTCAGCCGGTAGGTGATGTCCGGCATCAGCACCGCGTAGCCGGCCGACGTGTAGATCGAGCCGATCGCCCCGGCGCTCGGCGGCTGGTAGCGGTGAATGCCATCGGACAGTTTCTCGTAGATGTACACGATGGTCGGGTACTTCTTGCCTGGTTCGTAGTCGGCCGGCAGGAACAGCGCGCCCTGGAGCTTCTTCCCGCCCACGCCCTTGTACTCGACCAGTTTCGTCCCCGCGGACCACTTGTACTCTTTCTGTTGCGGGTTCGCGTCCGTGACCTTCTTCGCGCTCTTGAACGTTCCGTCCGCGAGGTAGAAGTCGGGGTAGTCCACGGTGGTCTGCCGGCTGAACACGAACGTGTCCGCCTTGCGCGCTTTGAGCTGCACTCCGTAAGCACAATCGTCCCACAGCAGCACGTTCGCGCCGGGCTTCGACGGGTCGATGCGAGCGAACCCGCTCTTCTTCGTCCACTCGCCGTACATCGACGTGTACACGGGCCGCGTGAGATCGGTACCGGGCTTGGGCTCGGCTTCAAACTGGTTCAACCCGCGGTAGCGAATACCGTCTTTCTTGCCGTTCTCGGTGAGGCTCGTGCCGCCGGTACCGTCAACGCTCACGCGCCAAATGTCCCAGCCGTCGGAAAGCAAAACGAACTTCCCGTCGCGGCTCCAGCCGAACGCGGGTGTGGCCGGCTTGTCGAAGTTGTGGTCGTCGTCCGCATCGACGAACGACGTGCCGACCTTCTCGGTCACGTTCGTGCTCTTCGCCGCGGCCATGTCGTAGACGTGGTAGTGGCCGTCCTTGTAGTAAAGGAAGTGCGTGCCCACCGGGGACGGGTTCGCACTCGCACCGCCAAAGAACAGGCTAACGAGCTTCTCTGCTGCTTTCGTCTTCGCTCCGGTCTTCGGGTCGATCACGTACACGTCGGTGTAGAGCTTGCCGTTCAGGTAGCTCATGTACTCATACGGCTTCGAGTCGCGCGCGATCGCGTACTTCTGTTTCGCGGCCAGCGACACCTGCTTCAGTTCGTCGGTCGCGAGGCGCACGAACTTCTTGTCCTTCGTCCAGTACGCCGCGCTGTAGGTCACGATGCGGTCGCTGCTGGCCTGCTTTTCCTGCATCGGTTGGAGGCGCTCGTCCTTCCAGTGCCACACCACGAGGTCCGGCTTGGCGCCGTCGCCCGCGCCGCCCGCTGCGGGCGCCTTTTTGCCCTTCTTGCTATCATCCTTCGGATCGACCTTCGCTTCGGTTTTCATCTCCTTCGGCGCCGGGGCGACTTCACCCTTCTTCTTCCGCACCGTGATGCTGAAACTGAAGCCGTCGAGTGCATCGGTCCACGCAGCCGACCCGGTAATCCCCATGTCCTTCGGGAAGTCCTTGTCGTCCTTCGGGTCGTAGGTCGTCTTCGTCGGCTTCGCGCCGAGGTCGGTGAAGCCGATCACGCTGATCCACTTCGCCTCGTACCCCGGGTCGTCGGTAACCTTCGTGACGGTAAACGCGGTCGCGTCCTCGTTCCAGGTCAAGCCGCGGTAGGCCGCCTTGCCCGATTCGATCAGGTGTACCGCCCCCGTCTTCATGTCGCGCAGGTGAACGCCGTTCCCGATCTGCCCCGTGGCGTCGATCACGGTAATTAACCACGCGCCCGCTTTATCGAACTCGAAATCCGCGACGTTACCCAGCACAAGATCCGTACCCGACGCGAGTTCGCGCAGCACGAGATCGGAACCCAAATGCGCGGCCGAAACGCCGGGGCCGGGCGGCGCGGCGGACGGTTCCGCGACTTTGCGGTACGCGACATGCGACGCGGTCTCGCCGTTGAAGCGGAAAGACGCAGCGCCCTCGATCTCGGTCTTCTCACCGCTGGCCAGATTCACGAACACGACCTTCCCCTTCGGGCGCGCGGCACCGGCGGCCGCACCGCCCTTCGGAGTGACCGGTGTGTACGTGAACGCGAACCACTTGCTATCGAGGGAGAACTGGAGCGCCCCGAACCCGGAGCCACCGGGGAACTTGGTCTCCTTGCCGTCACCGGTGTTGCGCAGGATCAGTTCGGTCTCGCCCTCATTTGCCCCGACGCGGTGAGCGAACCATTTGCCGTCCGGCGACAGCGCGACCCCGCGAACGGAGCGCCAGACCTCCACATCGGCGAGCGTGAGGGGCTTCTTGCCGGCCGGCGCGGTTGCATTTTTGGCTTTGAGATCGTCGAGCTTCTTCTTGAGCTCGGCGATCTGCTTTTCGACTTCCGCGACCTGTTGCTCGCGGGTTTTCGGCGGGTCTTCGGCGCGGATGACGGCAACGAATCCGCCAACGAGCACGAGCGCCGCGAGTCCGCGGCGCAGCAAAAACATGGAGCGGAACAAGGCCGGTCTCCGAGCGGGTGGGTGCCGGCCCGACCCGCGGACGGGAATGTCAGCGCCGAGTTCGTGGCGCGAGCGGGATCGTCCGTTCCGACGTGTGGCACCGGCGCGGCACCGGCAACCGGGGATTAAGTTACCCATTTTACCAATTCACTATCGGCATGTCGAGAACTGACACGAACTGAATTGAGTGGCACATTCCCGGCGCATCAACCGCTCAGCAACAATTACGGATTGTCCGGTGGGTGATCGTAGCGACAGTCTGAAAACCACCGCCGTGAGTTCTACCGTCGTTGCGGGCCGAGCGCCGAATGAGCCAGCTCAGCAGAACGGCTGCCCCAACCAGAGCAGCCACAACAGACACGAAACCCAAGTGTTCCATGTTTCACCGTCTGTTCGATTTGATCGATGGGGCATGGCTCCCAAAGATCGACAAGACGAGCAGTCGAGCAAAAAACGCTATCAAAAATTTCGCTGAGGAAGCGGGCTTCTATTGAACCGGGATTTATTACAACGAAAATGAGAGTGTAGATGCGCGTGTTCGATGTGTTGTGTATAAATGCAAAATCCCCACCAGTTCGCACTGGTGGGGATTGATGTATCTTGTCAAGTTGTAAGCGAAAGCCGTCGGAGGTGGTGATATGCGATTCCCATGCTGCTCAAGGCGTGGGATCGTGTACTTGTTAACATCCTTAGAAAGGAGGTGATCCAACCGCAGGTTCCCCTACGGTTACCTTGTTACGACTTAGTCCCAATCAGAAAGTCCGGCGTCGGCCGCGGCAAAGCGGACTTCGGCCGTCCCTCCCTTTCGTGGCTTGACGGGCGGTGTGTACAAGGCTCAGGAACACATTCACCGCGGTGTTGCTGACCCGCGATTACTAGCGATTCCGGCTTCACGTAGGCGAGTTGCAGCCTACGATCTGAACTGGGGTGCAATTTTGTGATTGGCTCCTGCTCGCAGTGGCTTCACTTTGTGTGCACCATTGTAGCACGTGTGCAGCCCTGGACATAAAGGCCATGAGGACTTGACGTCATCCCCGCCTTCCTCCGGTTTAACACCGGCAGTCCCTCTAGAGTGCTCCTTGCGGGTGGCAACTAAAGGTAAGGGTTTCGCTCGTTATGGGACTTAACCCGACATCTCACGACACGAGCTGACGACAGCCATGCAGCACCTGTACTCGGCTCCCCATTGCTAGGTTCGTTACCGTTCCGGCTCCTACTACCGAGCGCTTTCGCACATGTCAAGTCCAGGATAAGGTTCTTCGCGTAGCCTCGAATTAAGCCACATGCTCCACCGCTTGTGTGAGCCCCGTCAATTTCTTTGAGTTTCAGCCTTGCGACCATACTCCCCAGGCGGGGTACTTAGCATTTTAACTTCGACAGTAAACTCATATCTAGTCTACTATCTAGTACCCATCGTTTAGGGCTAGGACTACCGGGGTATCTAATCCCGTTTGCTCCCCTAGCTTTCGCGCCTCAGCGTCAGAAGAGGTCCAGCACGCCGCTTTCGCCACCGGAGTTCCTGTAGATATCAACGCATTTCACCGCTCCACCTACAGTTCCGCATGCCCCTACCTCCCTCGAGGCCGTCAGTATCTGAGGCAGTTCCACGGTTGAGCCGCGGGATTTCACCCCAGACTTGACAGCCCGCCTACGCGCCCTTTAAGCCCAGTGATTCCGAACAACGTTCGCACGGTTCGTCTTACCGCGGCTGCTGGCACGAACTTAGCCCGTGCTTATTTTTGGGATAGATCACACCTTGCGGCTTTTCTCCCCACTAAAGAGCTTTACAACCCGAAGGCCTTCATCGCTCACGCGGCGTCGCTCGGTCAGGCTTGCGCCCATTGCCGAAGATCCTCGACTGCAGCCACCCGTAGGTGTCTCGCCAGTGTCTCAGTGCGAGTGGCGCGGGTCGTGCTCTCACACCCGCTAGACATCTTCGCCTTGGTGAGCCGTTACCTCACCAACTAGCTAATATCACATGGGCCCCTCTGAGGGCGATGAATCTTTGGTCTCACGACGTCATCGGTATTACCCACCATCTCTGATGGCTATCCCGAACCCAAAGGTAGGTCACCCATGCCTTACTGCCCCTTACGCCGGTTCCCCTTGCGGGATTCCCCGACTTGCATGCCTAATCCACGCCGCCAACGTTCGTTCTGAGCCAGAATCAAACCCTTCAAGTTTTATTACACCGCACCACTCTCGCGGCACGGATCTTGTTGAGTTCAACCTGCCGTTGCTCGGTCCGATAACTCAATTTCTGTGACTTACTCGATCTCCGGTCCACGACCCTTGCGGGCCGTACACCGGTTCTGAACTCGTCAGAGGTCTTGGGTTATCGCCGAACAATCGGCTCTAACCCACCTCTTTGGCTTTCGCTTACAACTTGTCAAAGATCACCTGTCGATCCGCCGAAGCGAGTCAGACAGTTCACTCCAGAGAGTGTATTAAAGACCGGCTCACTGACTAGAGGAGCCGATCTAAATTTCAAAAGAGCCGGCGATACCTACTCTCGCGCTGGACGCACTACCATCGGCCCCGAGCGTTTCACGGCCGTGTTCGGAATGGGAACGGGTGTTTCCGCTCGGGTATGGTCACCGGCAAGCTGCTTAAAATCTACTTTAAGACGCTTCGAGCGACTTGTAATCGCTCTATGTATCGATGTCAACGTGGTGAAGCAAGTAGTCGCATCGGTGTCCGAACAGAGTTCGTTGTGACACGAGCGAGAAAGGGAACAATGCGGCCAAACGTTCGGCTGTTAGTACCGGTTAGCTGAGTGCGTTACCACACTTACACGCCCGGCCTATCGACCTCGTAGTCTACGAGGAGCCTTCGCTTGCGCGGGATACCTGATCTAGGGGAAGTTTCACGCTTATATGCCTTCAGCGTTTATCCCATCCACACGTGACTACCCAGCGGTACGGCTAGCGCGCCATAACTGGAACATCAGAGGTGTGTCCCTCCCAGTCCCTCGTACTAGGGAGAAAGCCCCGCAAGTATCCTCCGCCCACAGCAGATAGGGACCGACCTGTCTCACGACGGTCTAAACCCAGCTCACGTACCACTTTCATCGGCGAACAGCCGAACCCTTGGGAGCTTCTCCACCCCAGGATGTGATGAGCCGACATCGAGGTGCCAAACCTCCTCGCCGCTATGAACGCTCAGAGGAGATAAGCCTGTTATCCCCGGAGTACCTTTTATCTGTTGAGCGATGGCCCTTCCATCCGGAACCACCGGATCACTAAGGCCGACTTTCGTCCCTGCTCGTCCCATCGGACTCGCAGTCAAGCACCCTTATACCTTTACGCTCGATGCCCGATTGCCAACCGGGCTGAGGGTACCTTTGCACTCCTCCGTTACCTTTTAGGAGGAGATCGCCCCAATCAAACTGCCCACTTAGCACGGTCCCCGACGCTACACACGTCGGGTTAGAATTCAAACACAGCAAGGGTGGTGTTTCATCGTCGACTCCCCACGCACCGAAATGCGCGGTTCATAGTCTCCCACCTACACTACGCATGCTGGGTCTAAACCCAATACCAAGCTGCAGTTAAGGTTCACGGGGTCTTTCCGTCTAGCTGCGGGTATGTCGCATCTTCACGACAACTACAATTTCACCGAGTCTCTCGTGGAGACAGTGTTCCGGTCGTTACGCCATTCATGCAGGTCGGAACTTACCCGACAAGGAACTTCGCTACCTTAGGACCGTCATAGTTACGGCCGCCGTTTACTGGAGCTTCGGTTGCGAGCTTCACCTTACGGCTAACCCTCTCCCTTAACTTACCAGCACCGGGCAGGCGTCAGTCTGTATACCGCGGCTTACGCCTTCGCACAGACCTGTGTTTTTAGTAAACAGTCGCCAGAACCTTTTCACTGCGGCCCCCTCGCGGGGGCACTCCTTTCCCGAAGTTACGGGTTAAATTGCAGAGTTCCTTCACGAGAGTTCTCTCGAGCGCCTTAGAATATTCATCTCACCTACCTGTGTCGGTTTTAGTACGGTTTCTCGCACGGTTTTCTCGGTCGGCTCGCGATGGATATCGGGGTCTTAAGTGCCCTGAGGCAATCTAATAAGCCTACACCACCTTGAACCGACGTCCCGTGTTGTGCGAGGAGCGCAGGAGTATTAACCTGCTCCCCATCCGCTACGCCTTTCGGCCTCGCGTTAGGCACCGGCTAACCCTGGGCGGATTTACCTTCCCAGGAAACCTTAGGTTTACGGCGAACGGGATTCTCACCCGTTTTATCGTCTACTCATTCCGGCATAATCACTTGCATGCGCTCCAGGGCTCGTTGCCCGTACCCCTTCACCGCACACGCTCTCCTCCTACCCGCAGCTTTCGCTGCCCACCGCTTCGGTGTCGTACTTGAGTCCGTTCATTATCGGCGCAGGACTCCTCGACCAGTCCGCTATTACGCGTTGTTTAAATGGTGGCTGCTTCTAAGCCAACATCCTGGCTGTCTCGGGAGTCCAACTTCCTTTCGCACTGAGTACGACTTCGGGACCTTAGCGGGTGATCTGGGTTGTTCCCCTCTCGACGATGAAGCTTATCCCCACCGTCTAGCTGCCCGGACTGGTACACTGGTATTCGGAGTTTGGCTTCGACGGGTAGCCGGGTAGGCCCCGTTCGAAATCAGTCGCTCTACCCCCAGCGTCAACTATCCGAACGCTAACCCTAAAGTTATTTCGGAGAGAACGAGCTATCTCCACGTTTGATTAGACTTTCACTCCCCCCACAGCTCATCCCATCGGTTTTCAACCCAAATGAGTTCGGTCTTCCATGAGGTGTTACCCCACTTCATCCTGGCCATGCGTAGGTCACGTGGTTTCGCGTCTACCGCACCCAACTTAGCGCCCGTTTGAGACTCGCTTTCGCTTCGGCTCCGGGCCAGAGGCCCTTAACCTGGCTGGTTACGGTAAGTCGCCGGATCATTATGCAAAGGCACGCGGTCACCCGTTCCCTTGCGGGCATAGGGCTCCCACCGCTTGTAGGCATGTGGTTTCAGGTTCAGTATCCTCCCCTTATCGGGGTTCTTCCCATCTTTCGCTCGCGCTACTAGTTCGCTATCGGTCACCAGAGAGTATTTAGCCTTACGGGATGGACCCCGCAGATTCGGACTCACTTTCACGTGTTGAGTCCTACTCAGGATACCACTCGGTCCTCGCTCCTGTCACATACGGGACTTTCACCCTCTATGGCGGGCCATTCCAGACCCTTCCGTTAGGAGCTCGGAATCCTAAATGTGGTCCTACAACCCCACGGTGTTACCCGTGGTTTGGGCTACTCCGCGTTCGCTCGCCGCTACTGACGGAATCGAGGTTTCTTTCTCTTCCTCCAGGTACTGAGATGTTTCAGTTCCCTGGGTTCGCTCGGGTATTCCGGGATCAAAGCTCGTTTGACAACTCCCCGGACTTTTCGCAGTCTTCCACGCCCTTTCGCCTTCTGGTGCCAAGACATCCCCACACGCCCTTACTAGCTTGGCCGCATTGTTCGCTCCCTCGCTACGTCACCGCACCGAGTCACGAACACTCTTCCAGCTAGAATCCTGTCCCCGAACCGCTGGGAAGCGGACCGGGGCTGACGACGATGTTGCCACTTTCTCTGCATTCTAAGGCTCGTGTCTTGTCTCTGTCGTACACTCGCCACCACCCGCCCCGGCCGGCCCCCGCTCTCACGGGCACCAAACCAAGCACAAGCGGCACCGAGAAGATGCAACTAACTTGCTTCACCAAGTTGTCAAAGATCAATCACGCGGACCGTCACACGGCCCGCGATACTGGGCAACCCACCCTCCCCTCTCAGGAAGACCGGGCCACCCGAATGGCTCGCCCGCCCTGTCGAGCGATGCGAGCCTAAATTCCAACCGCACTCAACTCAGCCCAGTCACATTCGCCGCACCCACCCGGCCGCGATTCACCGCAACACTTGTTCGCGTTTCGGCCACATCACTGCAAGGAGAATGATATCAGCAGCAACCCGATCGTCAACTCTTTTTCTTTCGCAACCCCTTGTCGGCGTTGCACTTACATCACTGCTGCAAGGACAACTTACTGCCACCTTTGCCCGCCGTCAACCTACCCGAAAAAACTTTCTTGCGGCACCAACCAAACCCTCTTTAAACTCAGCGATTCTTATCGCCACAATTCGCACTTTAGCGAAAAACAAATAAATCCCCGCCAACACAGCCTGGCGAATCGTCAACCCTATGACTCTACGGTCCCGATTCCGCAAGACCAACACTGACTTAAGATATTAGCATCAAAAAAGCGACCCAGGCCTCGTTGGGCCACTTGAAGTCGCCGGGCTAACATTTGCTAGCTTTTCCCGCCCCAGCGGGCGGTGCGAATAGAGCATCGGGCGGATGAGCCATCAGCTACACAACATTCGAGCCTTTTGGCACTCCTGCCACTCTCGCGGAACCTGAGCGATCGACTAACATCGGCCAACAATCCGCGACTTCCAATTCCGACATTCACCAGTGAACGCATTTGCTCGCACTACCGATCGCGTCGCGTGAACGCAACGCCGGAAGTGCGATCCGGTCCGTGCCGGATGTGGAACGAGGTGTTCCGCGTTCCGCGTCCATTTCGCTGGAAGAATGAGGTATAGGGACTTCCCGAGGGCTCGCCAAGATTGGCCCGCCCGTGATCCCCTCTCACCCCCACGACCTCGTTCCCAACCCTAATCGGTCGAGGGAGATGCGCGGCACTGATTACTTTTTCGCGATTCCGATCGGCCCGCCAGAAAAGCCGGCCCTCGGCCCAACAATTCACAGGTCGTCGTACCGGATCAGTAGCTCTTCACCCGCCGCGATGTCGCGCACCGCGAAGTAGTCGTAATTGGCGTCGTGCGCCAGATTCGGGTCGTCCGAATCATTGAGGTACCACCCGACGCTCATCCGGTTCAGACACTTCGGCAAGAAACACTCGGTTTCGTACCGTGTAACGAAGTTTTCTTTGACCTCGGCCGGCGCGTCGAGAGCGGCGAACTCCGCCCAGGACAGGCGCTGCACATCGTCTCCATCGAACAGTTCTTTGAGCACCGCCCCTTTCGGGATGTTCGTGACGGCGAACACGCCGACACCCGCCCCCGCAATGGTGGACGGCTTCAAGCGGAAGAACTGCATTGACAATTATACCGGCGAGTGAGTGTCGGATGGGAGAGCCAGCGGACCGTCAACCGTACTCTCTGCGAGAACCGCCCCGCCACGGATCGATACCGCGGTCGGGGCAACACATTGGAAACGATCAGCCCAGCAGCCGAGCGAACACCCGCTTAACGCCGGCGTGCCCCTCGTACTTTTCGAGCCACTTGCTGTGCTCCTCGATGTCCAGGCGCAGACCGCTCTCGCCCCGGTCTTCGGCCATTTCCAGGTATTCCGAGACCGGCAAATAGAAGTTCGTCCGTTCTTCGCCGTCGTCGTACAGGAATGCCAAAACCCCTTGCGCTTCGACCAACGGCTTGGCGTCGTCGCGGCGGACGTCGAGTCCCGCGCTGCTCGCCTCGATCTTCACCGGAACGAACGCGGTGTGCGCCCGGTTCGACGCGACCAGGTTCACGCCCTTGTTCACGACCGACAGGTACGCTCGCAACCCGTTAACAATGAGAGCGCTCGCGACCTCGGCCCCGTACCCCTCCATGTCCAGCACCATACCGGTATCGATCCGACGGATCGGTTCGGCCGGGGCCGCCGGAATGAGTTCGGGAGTTTCAATGATCTCGTTGTCTTCTTCTTCGATAATCGGCTTTTTGCTCTTCGCCTTCGCCATGACTCGGCTGAACCTCCTGTGGGAACGAGTAACGTAGGACGCCGATTGCACTCGTCCAGTTGGTGGGCGCACGTTTTCCGGACAATCTCGACGCGGCACGACCCGCAGGCTGCACCGCTCGGGGCCACTTATCTCATCGGCAGATCGGCCGGCGCAATTCGGATTTCGTTTCGACCGGAAGAGGAAGCGGGTGAGGGCGCTGAAATCGCGCCCGCGAACTTCACACGTGCTCGGCTCTTGTGTCGCTCGAAATGACCCGTCAAAAAAGCCACACAAACTGTTCTCGGTGCTCGGCTGATCCAGTATACACCACGAACCCGAGCACACTCAATCGGAGTCTTCTTCGGAACCGTCAGTAAAACGCGGGGTAATGTGCAGTTCGCGCAGCCGCCGGCGCAACGTCTGGCGCGCCACGCCGAGAATTTTCGCGGCCTGCAACTGGTTCCCCCGCGTGTGCTCCATCACAAGAGGCAGGAGCACGCGATCGAGTTCGCGGTGCGCGTCGTCGTGGAGCGTTTCGGTCCCCTCCGCGAGCCGCCCGCGAATGAAATCCTCCAGACCCGAGCGCTCCGCGGGCGGTACAATTCCGACCACAGGTTCTGGCCCCGTGGCTAGCTCCGGGAGCATGGCCGGGAGCAGTACCGACCCGGCCGCGCCGAGCAGCGCCTGTTTCAGAACGCTCTGCAATTCCCGCAAATTCCCGGGCCACGAGTACGCACGCAGTCGGTCCAGGGCTTCTGCACTGACGTCGCGAACGTCGCGCCCGAGTTCGCGGTTGAACCGGCGGACGAAGTGCTGAACGAGGACCGGGAGATCGTCCCCGCGCTCGCGAAGTGCGGGGAGTTGAATCGTGAACACCCCGAGGCGGTAGTACAGGTCGGACCGGAACCGCCCGTCGGCCGCGACCGCCTTGAGGTCGCGGTGCGTCGCGGAGATGATTCGCACGTCGGTCTTAATCGTTTCGCCCCCGCCGACCCGCTCGAACGTCTGCTCTTGCAGCACGCGGAGCATCTTCGACTGGAGCGCGAGCGGCATGTCGCCGATTTCATCGAGGAAGAGCGTGCCGCCCGAGCACTGCTCGAACTTCCCGATGCGCCGGCGGTCGGCCCCGGTAAACGCGCCCTTCTCGTGCCCGAACAACTCGCTCTCCAGCAAGTTTTCCGGGATCGCGGCGCAGTTGAGCGCGAGGAACGGAGCCCGGCTGCGCCGACCGTGCTGGTAAATCGCGCGGGCGACCAGCTCTTTGCCGGTCCCGCTCTCGCCGGTGACGAGTACCGGGACGTCTTGCGCCGCGACCCGGCCGATCGCCTTGTACACCTCCCGCATCGCCGGGCACGCCCCGACGATCGCTCCGCTAACGTCTTCCTCCGGGAGCGTTTCGGCCAGAACCGCGGGTTCCCGCATCCGCCGGGCAACTTCCAGCGCTTCCCCAACGACGCTGCGAAGTTGGGCCGGGTTCAGCGGCTTGAATAGGTAGTCGAACGCCCCTCGTTTCATCGCTTCGATGGCTGCGTCGGCGTTCTTCGAGAGCGTGACGAACACGACCGGGATGCGGGCATCGACCGCGCGGATCTCTTCGTACACTTCCAGCCCGGTTCGATCGGGTAATCGAAGATCGAGGAGCACGACATCGGGCGGCGCGTCCCGAACGCGATCGAGACCGGCCGCTCCGGTCCGTGCGACCTCGACCCGGTGCCCCGGCGCCGGGAATGCGTGCCGGACCTGCTCGGCGATCAGGTCGGGGTCGTCGTCAATGAGTAGTACGTGGGCCATGAATGAGTCGCAGCCGGCCCGGACAATGGATCTGATGAGTTCACATCCATTGTCGTAACTGCGCCCCGCGCCGGCTAGCTGGCCCCAGCGCCATCGAACATTGAACCCGCCCCAACCGCGCTGAGCGCCGGTCACGCAGCACCGTGCCCACCGGCGAATCCTGAGCGCCCACTCGGAACACCCACCTCCGTTAAATGGCGGCGAACGCAAGTATTTTTCGCGTCCCTCCCGAAGCGGTACGCGCTTTGCCAATTACTCCATTGCCCGAGCCATTCGAGGCATTGAGGTACGTCCGCTATGACTCCCATCGAGACCGATCATGAGACTGATGACCTGACACTCTTCACGCAGTTCCCCGATCCGTCCCGACGGCGGGGTTGTGTGGTCGCAATTGCCGACCGCGACACGCGGCTGCTCGTGGCCGACCACCTGGAGCACCTCGGGTATGATGTGTGGACGGCCCTCTCCGGGCTGGGCGCCTATCGCGCTTGCACCGAAGTTCACGAGAATATGGACGTGCTGGTGTGCGATGAGAACCTGCCCGATCTTCCTCCACTGGTTCTCTTCAACCGCTTGAAGGTTCAATTCCCGGCGCTCCAGTGCTGCGTGTTGACCTCCGTCACGCGCCGCGATTCGGAAGTCACGAACACGTGGAGTGACTCCGTCGTGCTGGACGTCGTGGGTTGGCGCAGCGGGATGCTGTTCGTAAACGCCGTCGTCGCGACCGAGTAACAAAGACCGCACAGGGCTCCCGCCCTGTGCTACGAACGCCGGCCCCTCCGGTGCGGAAACGCATCGGCCTTCACCGCCGGATCGAAAATGAGTTGGACGCGGGCGACAGGTGGGGTTCGGGTTTTCGCCCCGGAGGGGCGGAAGCCCTGTGCGATCTTCTATTTAAATCCCGCCGGAGGAAGCACTGGAGGAGTCATGAAATCGGCCGGCGGGTTCCCGGTGAGACTCTTGAGAAACGTCACGATCGCACCCGTTTCTTCATCGGAGAGCGTCTTCCCGAGTTGAACGCGGGCCATGACTCGCACGGCTTCGGGTAACGTACCGACCGAGCCATCGTGAAAGTACGGCGGGGTCATTTCGACGTTGCGCAGCCCCGGAACTTTGAACGTATAGGTATCGGCAGGATCTTTCGTCAAATCGAAGCGCCCCTTATCGATCTCCTTACTGCCGGTTGCTTTCCAGTAGTCTTCTTTCACGCCGAACTTGCGGAACTTGCCCCCGCCGATCCCCACTCCACCGTGACAGTTCACACAGCCGATATCCATGAAGACTCGCAGCCCGTTGCGCTCCGTGAGGGTGAGAGCATCGGTCTTACCGCCGAGGTATTCGTCGAATCGCGACGGCGTGACCAGTGTGCGCTCGAAGGCGCCCACCGCCCTTCCCCAATTGTCCGCGTTGACCGGATCGGCCTCGCCCGGGAACCCCTTCTTGAACAGTTCGGGGTACCCGGCGATCGCGTTAACCCGCGCCATCGCTGCTGCGAAATCGGGGTTCCCGAACCCCGGGCCGGTGAGGGCGTGTTTCGCTTGCGTTTCGACGTTCTCGAAGTCGCCGCGCCAGTGCTGTTTGAACTGCAACGCAGTGTTGAACAGTGTGTTCGCGTTGCGCGGGAGCACCTTGTCGCGTGCGCCGTGTGACTTCGGCAGCGCGTCGGTCGCGTACAACGCGGACAGGTGACAGCGGGAGCAACTCACGGTACCGTCGACCGAGATACGGGGATCGAAAAACAGCTTGCGGCCCAAACTCACGCGCTCCGGCGAAACCGGGAACTCGCGCGTCGCCATGTCCTTCGGGAGCGGCTCGAAGGCGTCCCGCGCGTCCTTAAGTAGCTCCGCATCCTTTTCTTGTGCCGGCCCCGCCGAAAGCCCGGATCGAGGCAACCCGCCGCCGATCAGTACGACCGGCACAACGAGAACGGCACACGGCACCCACCGGCGGATCGTGCTTCGACTGGTGGCCCGCATTGGTACGTCCTCTCGTTAAGGGCATCTACATCGCATAAACGTTCGGGCGAACGGTCGGCGCGAACCGACTGGTGAGAACGAGCACGGCACGGGTCTCCCCGTGGGTCCGTTGGTGGAACAACCCACGCCCCGTGCCGGCGTTCATCACCAGCCGGCTCGCGCCGACCGAGCGCGTGTTACTTCCCGGGCGCGATGAACACGTCCTGCTTCGGGAACTTCTCGAACAGCGAAGTCGGCTTGCTGAAGTTCGTGGCCAACACGTCGGCCGGGTTCCCGGCGATCCACTGAGACAGGTCGATGGCTTCGTAGTTACCGGTGTTGAACCCGATGAGCACGCGGCACGGCCGGTCGCCGACGTTCTCGATCGAGTGCCCGTACCCTTGCGGGATGTAACCCACGTCGCCCTTCTCCATTTGCTCGGTCCGGTACCGACCGTGCGAACCGAACATCGTTACACTGATTTTCCCCTCAATGACGTACTGCCACTCGTCGGCGTTCGGGTGCCAGTGCAACTCACGCAGCGCACCGGGTTCGAGGTCGAGGACGACGCCCGTGACGGTCTTCGAGATCGGGAACCGGCTCGAATCGACGCGCCACTCGCGCCCGCCTTTGAAGATCTTGTGCGGGGGCTGTTCGAGGAGTTCGTACTTGTGCGTTAGGGCCGGTAACTTGCGCCCCTGAAGCGGGGCCGCGGGCACCGCGGGCGGCACCGCACCGCGGGCGAAATACACTTCGTCCTTCGGGAACCCGTCGAAGGACGACTCGGGGAGCCCGAAGTTCTTCGCCAGGAGCGCTTTCGGCGTGTGGCCGAGCCAGTCGGTGATGCTGAACGTGCCGAACTCGGAGAAGTACCCGTTGTCGAAGATCAGGATGAAGTGGGCGGGCTTGTCGCCCAGGCACTCGAGCATGTGCCCGTGCCCGCGCGGGAAGTACCACACGTCGCCCGGGCCGAAGTCGTTCGTCTCCGCCGAACCCTGTGGATCGATGACTGTTGTCCGCACGTGACCGGTCAGAACGAACGCCCATTCCGCCGCGGTCGCGTGCCAGTGGAGTTCCCGCATCGCGCCCGGTTCGAGCGTCATTGAGACGCCCGCAATCCCCTTGGAAATCGGCAACTGGAGAACGGTCGCTTCCTTCCCGGAGCTCTTGCCGATCACCTTCCCTTCCGACTTCTCCAGAGCGAACTTGAACGTCGGCAGATCCTTACCGGCGAGCAAATGATCGGGGACGTTGTTCATGAAGCTCGGGTCGCCCGCGTCCGCACGCCCGGCGGCACTCAGGGTCGCGGTGGCGGCTGCAAACGCTGCGGTGCGGGTCAGAAAATCACGGCGCTGGAGCTGGGACATCGCATCACCTTGTGTGAAGGAATGTGGGAAACCGAAGTCGATCGGGTACTCGTTTCGTGCGGTTGAGGTCAAAGCAACCGCGGTGCCGGAGCGCGAAATGTGCCAGCCCCTCCGCGCCGAGAAGTGATCGAAACTGTGTTTTTGACGGCAATTCGTGCGCTCGCGAATTCCATTTTCGCGCGGACCGGATGGCCCGGTTCCGGGTACAGCACGTGCGAGTCGCCGTGGTACGCGATCATCCAAATTGGCCACTCGCGCGCCGAGTCGTTCGGCCCCACCAATGCGAACGGCACGGGTTTGTTGTCACTTTCACCAGCAACCACTGCTTCGTCGAATTGTGCCGGGCAAAGGAACGGCGTTCGCAGTAGGGTCGATCCGTACCGGTGTTCGGAACACGTAGGTAGAACGGGTGTAGTGCGGCCCGCCCGGAGCCGCCGGTGTCGCGAGGTAAGAATGGACGAACAACGACCCGACCGGCGCGTCGGTTACGGCGTCGCACTGGTGGCTACGGCGATCACGTTCGCGGTCCGCCTGGCACTGTGGCCGGTGATCGGCGACGTGGTCCCGCACATGGCTTTCTTCCCCGCGGTCATGCTCGCGGCCTACGTCGGCGGGTTCCGGCCCGGGGTACTGGCCACGTTCTTGAGTGCCGTGGCCGCGAACCTCGTGTTCACCGAACCGCACTTCCGCCTGGGAATCAAGAGCCTCAACGCCGCGGTCGCGCTCCCGCTGTTCGCGCTCGGCGGGCTGATGATGAGTGGCGTATGCGAGGCGCTGCACCGAACGCGGCGCCGACTCATTGCGCAAGCGATCCGCGAGACCGAAGAGCGCCTGGAACTGGCGGTGCGCGGATCGAACATCGGGATCTGGGATCTCGCGATGCCTGACGGCACGTTCGAGAGCGGGCGCCTGACGGCGGTCAACCTCTGGGAGCAATTCGGCTACAGCGCCGATACCCAAATGGACTTCGCGGACCGCATCGCGATGTGGCACCCCGACGACCGGGAGCGCGCGTTGCGCGCGGTCCACGCGTGCCTGAACGGAGAAACTAAAGAGTTCGAGGCCGAGTACCGGCTCCGGCACAGGGACGGCTCGTTCCGGTGGTGGCTCCACCGCGGCGTGGTCGTGCGCGACGCGACCGGTCGGCCCGCGCGCTTCATCGGCAGCAGCGTCGATATCACCAACCGCATCCGAATCGAGGAGGAGCTCCGGCGCGCGAAGGAAGCCGCGGAATCGGCGAACCGGGCGAAGGACGAGTTTTTGGCCAACGTCAGCCACGAGATCCGCACGCCGATGAACGCCATCCTCGGCATGACCGAACTAACCCTCGATACGACCCTGACCGCGGACCAGCGGCAGTGGCTCGAAACGGTCAAATCGGCCGCGAACAACCTCCTCGCGATCATCAACGACTTGCTCGACTTCGCGAAGATCGAGGCGGGGAAGATGGAACTGGACCCGGTCGATTTCCCTTTACGGTCGGCGCTGGGTGACGTGCTGAGAGCGCTTTCCACCCGCGCGCAACAGAAGGGATTGGAACTCACCAGCCGCGTCCACCCGGACGTCCCCGACGCCCTCGTGGGCGACGCCGGGCGGTTCCGTCAGGTGCTCCTCAACCTGATCGGCAACGCGATCAAGTTCACCGAGCGCGGCACCGTGAGCGTCGAAGTTGGGGTACAGGAAGCGAAGGAGCCGACTTCCGTTCCCAACGCCTGCGTTCTGCGCGTCTCGGTGCGGGACACCGGGATCGGCATCGCGCGCGACAAGCGGGAGACGATCTTCCGCGCCTTCGAGCAGGCGGACAACTCCATGACCCGCAGGTACGGTGGTACCGGTTTGGGGCTCTCCATCGCGGCGCGCCTGGCGGAGCTGATGGGCGGAGCGATTACGGTGGACAGCACACTGGGAGCCGGGAGCACGTTTTGTTTCGCGGCCCGTTTCGAGCTAAAAATGCCCCTCGTTCCCCGGCAAATCACGGCCCAGACCGCGCCCGGGAAAGATGCGCCCGAAACAATGCCGGAAGAACAAAAACCAGCCAGCCCGATAAGCGCCCCCACTCCGCTGCGAGTTCTCGTCGCCGAAGACAACGAGTTCAACGCGCAACTCATGGAACAATTGCTCGTTCGGCGCGGGCACCGCGTTCGACTGGCCCGAGACGGTCGGCAGGCCCTCGCACTGGCCTTAGAAGCCGACTCTGATGTGATGCTCCTGGACCTCCACATGCCGGAACTGAACGGGTTCCAGGTGATCCAGTCACTTCGTGAACGGGAAGCGGGCACCGCCGGGCACCTGCCCGTGATCGCCTTGACTGCACGTGCGCGCCCCGAAGATCGTGCGCGCTGTCTCGCGGCCGGAATGGACGACTTCCTGACCAAACCGGTTCGACCGCCGGAACTGTTCGCAGCCATCACGCGCGTTACCAGAATCGCGCCCTCCCCGGACGCGCCGGAATCGCGACTGACCCCTTCCGCGATCCTGGCGGCCTGCGAAGAAGATGCGGAGTTACTCGGGAAGTTGTGTGGTTGGTTCCGAGACAAGGTACCGGCACACTTGGGCGCGCTGTCCGCTGCGTGCCGGGCGGGGCACCTCTACGGGATACAAGAATCCGCACACAAGCTCGCCGGGACGCTCGCGGTGTTCTCCACTCCGGCCGGGGAACTCGCGTCGCGCGCGGAAGACCGGGCCGCGGCCGGTGAACGCGCCGAGGCCGTCGCCATCGCGCGGCGACTGGAACCGGCTGTCACCGCGCTCCTCCGGCTCACCGACGGACTGAGGGTCGAGCACCTCCGCGCGCTAGTCGCCGAGAGTGCGGCACCGGCCAGTTAGTCCGGTTTCAGGCTCCCTGTAACGAGCCGCTCCCTTGCCAGTAGTTTCAAGTGATTTGGCAGTGCCGCATGGGAGTTCCTAAGTTCAAGGTTCTCAGGCACTTGAACGGGGCCTCCCATGCGACGTGGTTACTCTACGATCACCCCGGCGGTGGTCCACGCACTGACGCGCCGAACGTTGAACGGGCCCTGGGTTGGACCGACTACAAGCGGTCGGTCACGCGCACCCAGTTGCTCGACCTGGTGCTGTTGATCGCGGGCACCACCCGCACGTTGTTCGCGGTAGTGACCCGGTACTTCGGGTTCTCCCACGAGACCGCGCGACAGGCGATGCACGCCAACCGGGGTTCCTGGGACCAACTCACGGCCCGGTTGGTGGATCCCCTTCACCAGGTGGGGGTTCACGCCGGGACCGGAGGCGCCGGTGGACGTGTGCCATCGATGTGCATTACGTCCCCTTTATGGGGATCGCAGCACCCCGGGGATCATCGGCGGACCCAAGAAGGCCGGGACCTCGTTCTTTCACGCGCACGCCACCGGGGTACTGATTCACAAGCACCGGCGGTACACCGTGGGGCTGATGAGCGTGACGAAAGGAACTGCCGCACCAGCAGGTGCAGACCCTTCTGGACCAGGTGGCGGCCCGCGGGCTCACGGTCCGCGGGGTGGTTCTGGACGCCGGGTTCGACAGCGGGAGACCCTGTTGCTGTTGCAGGAACGGAACCTGAGCTACACGGTCCCGATGCGCAAGAAGGGCACCGGTACCAACCGCCGCAACGCCAGCTACACCCAACCCCACGGCACCATCACCACCATGGGTGGGTCACCGAGAAGAGCCGCAAGGCGGTATCGACTCGGGTGCTCGTGTGGCAACGGAAGGGCGAATCGCACGCCCGGGTGTAGCGTTCCGCGGGTGGGGCGATGCGACCGCCGTGTCGGAGGCGAACCGGGCTCGGTTGGGGCGCCGGCGGTACCGAGAGCGGTTCGGGATCGAGACCAGCTATCGGCAGAAGAACCAGGCCCGCGGGTGGACCACCAGCACCAACCCCGAGTACCGGTTGCTGCTCGAGGGCGTGGCCCCTGTTGCGCCAGGTGTGGGTGTACCTGACGCTCCGGATCGCTCGGGCACGCGGGCTCGCGCCGACCGCCTGGGTCGCCCAGTTCCCGTTGGCCGAGATGCTCGACTGGCTCACGCAACGGATCCGCTCACGATACCCACGCACACGATGTATTACCCTGCCACACAATACACTTACAACCAACGCAACGCCTTGAAACTACTGGCAAGGGGCGGGAGGCGCTACCGCTCCCTTGCGGTCGCGGCTCGCTAAAAGGACACCGCAACGGGACTAACTCTCGAGCGGCGTGTGTGCGTCCAAAATTTCTCGGACCTTCCGCGCCAGGCCGGACGGTGTGAACGGCTTCTGCAGGAAGTTGACCTGCGCGGACTCGACCCCGTGCCGAACGACCGCGTCGTCCGTGTACCCCGACATGTACAGAACTTTCAACCACGGCTGATCGGCGAGGAGCCGCGCGGCCAGCGCGCGCCCGCCCATACCGGGCATCACCACATCGGTCAGCAGTAGGTCCACCGGCCGATCGCTTTGGGCCGCGACCGTCATCGCTTCCTCGGCGTCACCGGCGGCGAGCACCGTGTACCCCCGTTTGCGGAGCGCGAGTTGCGCCAGCGCCCGGACCCCGGCCTCGTCCTCGACCAGCAGGACCACCTCCGCGCCCTTCGGCGCGGTACTGTCGGCCGGGTTCTCGCCCGGCATGAGGGCACTGGTGCCGGGCAGGTACACCCGGAACGTCGTCCCGCGCCCGACGGCGGTTTCCACCTCGATGTGCCCGCCGGACTGCTTCACGATGCCGTAGACGGTCGCCAACCCGAGCCCCGTTCCCTTGCCCTGCTCTTTGGTGGTGTAGAACGGCTCAAAAATGTGCCGCCGAACGTCGTCCGTCATTCCCGTTCCGGTGTCCGAAACCGAGAGTCGAACGTATGCACCCGACCGCACCTCAGCCCCGTCGACCGCGGTACCGGCCCCGAGGGTCACGTTCCGGGTCTCGATCGTTAGAGCCCCACCGATCGGCATCGCGTCGCGGGCGTTCACCGCCAGGTTCATCAGCACCTGCCCCAACTGCCCCGGGTCCGCCTTCACCCGGAGTAACCCGGGGTCCGGGTGCAGAACCAGCACGATGTCCTCGCCGATGAGCCGGCGGAGCATCTGGGTCACGCCCTTAATGACATCGTTCAGGTCCAGAACTTTGGGCTGGAGCACCTGTTGGCGGCCGAACGCGAGCAGTTGCCGGGTCAGGTCCGCGGCCCGAGTTCCGGCCTTTTTCACCTCCTCGACCATCGGGCGCACCGAATCGTGCGCGTGGAGGCTCGCCAAAATGATGTCACTGTACCCGTTGATGACGGTGAGCAGGTTGTTGAAGTCGTGCGCCACGCCCCCCGCGAGTTGCCCGACCGCTTCCATCTTTTGCGCCTGCCGGTACTGTTCTTCCAGGCGCCGGCGCTCGGACACGTCGGACACGAACCCGACCATCCGGGTCGACGGCCCGGTCGGGTTGGGCACGAAGTGCCCCTGGTCGTCGACGGTGATGTAGGCGCCGTCCTTTCGGCGCACCCGGTACTCCAGCCGGAACGGGCTCTCGGACGCCACGCAGCGCTCGGCCTCCCGGGTGAACGCGGGTCGGTCGTCCGGGTGGACGAGCGCGAACCAACCGACCAACTGGAGGGGCATCTCGGCCCCCTGGTAGCCGAGAATGGACTGATAGCTCCCGCCCCACGCCAAGTGGTCGCTCACCGCGTCCCAATCGTAAAGTACCTGGCCCGTGGCCTTGACCGCCGCCTCGTACCGGGCCTTCCACGCCCGGACCTCGTCCTCGGCGCGCGTCCGGTCGGTAATGTCCTGGTACACCCCGAGAACCCCGACCACCGCCCCCGCCGCGTCCCGGAGCGGAACCTTACTGGTCAGGAGCACCACCCGCGTCCCATTCGGCCGGGTCAGCGCTTCCTCGATCCCGAGCAGCGGTTCCCCGGTCTCCATCACGCGCCGATCGAACGCGCGGAACGCCTCGGCCTCGGCCGGAGCGGTGCCCAGTTCGAGGTCCGTGTGCCCGACGACCGCCTCGGGACCGGGGAGCGCGTGGTTCCGGGCGAACAGGTCGTTGCACCCGGTGTAGACCGAGTTCCGGTCCTTCCAAAACACCCCGCACGGGATGTGGGCGATGACGCTCCGCAGCAGTTCCTCGCGCTCGCGCAGGGCCGCGCTCGTGCGCTCGCGGTCGGTGACGTCGTGGGCCAGGACCAGGCGCCCGGGGTGCCCGTTGTACTCCAGGTCGTGGCCGGTCACCTCGACCAGGCGCACGGTCTCGTCCTTCCACCGGTGGCGCCACGTCCGGGGGCTGACCGGGGTTTCCAGATCCGCCATCAGAGCCGAGACGTCCTCGACGGGCCGGATGTCCCGGAGGGTCAGACGCGCGAACTCGTCGCGCGTGTACCCGTACCGCGCGACGGCCGCGTCATTCACCGCGAGGAACGCGAGGGTTTGGGTATCGAACACCCACATCGGGTGCGGGCTCGCCTCGAACAGGCGCCGGTACTGGTCCTCGCTGCGCCGCAGCTTGTCCTCAGCGCCCTTTCGGGCGGTCACGTCCCGACTGGTGATGACGACCCCGTCCCCGGTCCGCACCACTTGATGGTGCAGCCATATCACCCGCCCGCCGTCGAGATCCAACGGGAACTCTTCCTCCAGCGTCTCACCGGATTCGACCACACGAACGTACCGGTCGAAGAGCCCGGCGGGCCGGTGCAGCGGGAACAATTCGCACAGTTGTTCCCCGATGACCGCGGCGCGGTCCATCTGGAGGAGCGCGGCCGCCTTCTGGTTCAAATCGGTGAAGCGAAAATCGCGGATCGAACCGTCCGGACCGCGCTCACTGGCGAACAGGAAGACGGCGTCCAAGCTCCCCTCCATCGCGGCCCGTAACACGGTTTCGGCGCGCACCCGCTCGGTCACGTCGCGCGAGTTTACCACCACGGCCCCGACCGCCGGGTCGCACAACCGGTTCGTACAAGTGGCCGCGACCCAGTGCCACGACCCGTCCTTGTGCCGGTACCGGTACTCCCCGCTCACGACGGCCCCCGGCTCGGTCAGGAACCGTTCGTACTCGGCGGCCAACTGCGCGGCGTCTTCGGGGTGGCACCACTCGAACGCCTTCCGCCCCACGATCTCGTCCGCGGTCCGCCCGCCGGTCCGAACCACGCCGGGAGTCGCGTACAGGATGGTGCCGTCGGCCGCGAGTAACTCGACCGCGTCGGAACTGTTCTCGACCAGCGCGCGGAACCGGCGCTCGCTCGCCCGGAGCGCGTCCTCGACCTCGCGCTGCTGGGTCACGTCCCGGTACGTAACGACCACCGCACCGACACTCGACTCGCACAGCAGGTTGACGGCCCGGGCCTCGAACCAGCGCCACGCCCCGCCCTTGTGCCGCACCCGGTACGTCTCGATAAACGTGGCATCGGGTTCCACCACGAGCGCCACGAACGCGGTCCGCACCCGGTCCCGGTCCCCCGGGTGAACGTACTCGAACCCGTCGGTCCCCGCGAGTTCCGCGGGGGCGTACCCCACGAGCCGGGCGCTGGACGGGCTGGCGTACTCGACCACACCGTCCGCGTCGAGCAGAACGGTCGCGTCGAGGCTCTTCTCAATGAGAGTTCGGAACCGGGCATCGGTCGCCGGCGCGTTCCTTGAAGCGATCACATCCACGATGTTGGGCATTGGTCGTGAGTGGCGGCCGGGCGCGTCGAATTGTCCGGTCGACAAATTGGGTGTCAGAAAAGTAACAGGTGAATCGTAGCACGAGGTTATGAACAGGAACTAGCCTTGCGCCCAATTATTGTGACCGGACCTCACAATTGTGTCGGCACCATGACCGTAGCGGAAGTGGAATGAAAATTTAGGCTTGCGCCTCGACCGTGCCGCCAAATTCGCGTGCAAAGCAGGCACATATTTCCACCACCATCTCGCTCCGGTGGGGTCCTACTGTTGTTGCACGGCGGGTAACGCCAGCCACTCTCGCAAGGACCACACATGGCCGGTTCGCCCGGCCGCCAGCACCGGAGTTCGTGTTCGCCAGCGGCCGTCGCCGCCCTTTACACTCCGGACCCGCACGGGCCAGCAGAAGTTGTAACTGAAGTCGCTGAACACCGCGGCCGCACGATGTACGTCCCAGTCCGTCGAGAACCCGTAGGTCTTGCGCGCCTTACGGCGCGCGCCGGTTTCGATCGGTCCCGTTGTGGCGCTCCACGAAGCATGTATTGACCGCCGTACTGAAGGCCGACGCCACTACCGGGGCCGTCCCGAGCACCACGGTTGTTCTGTGGTGGGTTCGGGCCGACACGTCTGAACGCCGGGCGGAGCCCGAGCGTCTTCTCGTACCCTGGGGCACACCGCGTGATGCCCTTCGCGCCGACACGGATGCGGCCCGGGCGGTGCCTCAGCGCTTGATGCGCAGCCCCTGCCCCTGCATCGCGGCTTCGACCTCGTCCTTCGTGAGCCACGGCAGGTCGCCGAGAACGGTGTGCTTGAGCGCGCCCATCGCGGCGCCGTAGTCGAGCCCCTTCTTCAAGTCGCCGTCAATCAGGCCGTGAATCAGTCCGGCCGCGAGCGCGTCGCCCGCGCCCAAACGGTCCACGATTTCGACCTCGTACCACTCGGATTCGTGCGTGACGCCGGCCGAATACCCGACCGCCGCGAACCGGTTCCGCCACACGAGCGACGCCTCGCGCCGCGTGCCGACCACAGTCGTCACGCCGAACTTCTCGACCAGCCCCTTGGCCACTTCGGTGAAACTGTCGCCCGTGATGCCGAACAGGTGCTCCGCGTCCGCCTCGCTCGCGATGAGCGCGTCCACTTGGGGCAGCAGAATGCTCATCACCTCGGCTGCGTGGTCCTTCGCCCAGAGTTTCGAGCGGTAGTTGAGGTCCATGCACACCTTCACGCCGGCGTCGCGTGCCGCGTGCATCGCTTCATCGACCACTTCCGCCGCGCCGGGGCTGAGCGCCGCGGCGATGCCGGAGACGTGGAACCACTTCGCGCCGTTAAAGATCGCGGGCCAATCGAACATGCCGCGGTGCGCCCGGGCAACCGAAGAGTCTTTGCGGTCGTAGAGAATGGAACTGGCGCGCGGGGACGCGCCGAACTCCAGGAAGTACAGCCCGCACCGGCCGTCTTCGGCGAACTGGACGAACTGGTCGGACACGCCGATCTCGCGCACGCGGTTCGCCACGAGTTTGCCGAGCGGGTTGTCGGGCAACCGCGACACCCACGCCGCCGAGCGCCCGAGCCGCACCAGTCCGGCCGCGGTGTTCAGTTCGGCGCCGCCGATCTCCAGATCGAGTGAGCGCGCCTGCTCCAACCGCTGAAAGTGCGGCGGCGCCAGCCGCACCATAACTTCACCGAACGCGATGATATCGGGCATGGGGTCTTTCGCTTTGCACAAGGGTCGCACGGGGATTCACAGGGCTTCCGCCCGGTGCTGCGAACGCCGGCCCCTCCGGGGCGGAGGCAAGGAACCGTCTACCGCGGAGGGGCCGGCCGATCGCCTCATCTCTTTCTCGATGCGGCGCAGAAAGCCAATGGCTTTCCACCCCGGAGCGCCTGTGTTGAAGGTTAAGGGAAAAACAGGTGGCTTCGAGGACGATGCGCTCCCACGCGCCCGTTCGGGCTGCGGGGTGCGAGAGTCGTGGGATGATCCTCGCTCCGGGACAGAATTGGACTCCCAAGGGGGCGTGCGGCCTGCCCCACCACTTTTCGGTTTACGAAACACACACGGGCCCGGCTTCCGTAGCACCGGGCGGAAGCACCGTGAACCGGGCTGTTGTGGTCTCATTTCTTCAATTCACCACGCCAAAAGAACATTCCGCGCACCGGATTAGTAATAATTCATCAAGAATGCTGGAAAACGAGCCGAAAATAAACTTGACAATGGCGATGGATATTGAAATATTAAGTCCTCACAGGGGCACCGATCTCCTCAATCGGGCACCTGGCCAGGAAACGCAATTCGAGAACGGAAGGGAAGTGATTTCCCGTCCTTGAATGCGCTCCCCGGGAACTGTCGATCACATCTCTCTCCGTTCGTTATTTCGTTCCTTCTGGCCGGAGCGTGGTGCTTCGTTCGGGAGTAGCAAGCAACTGTCCGTGCGAAAAAATCGCAGACGACGAGTTGTCGCGAAACGGAGTCCGTCAGTGAAACGTAATGCTCTTCCGCGTGGGTTCACGCTGATCGAATTGTTGGTCGTAATTGCCATTATTGCGATCCTCATCGGATTGCTCCTCCCGGCCGTTCAGAAGGTGCGCGAGGCCGCCGCGCGCATGAAGTGCCAGAACAACCTGAAGCAACTCGGCCTCGCGATCCACAACTTCGAGAGCGCTCAGGGCGGATTCCCGATGGCGCCGTACAACCCCGCCTTCGCCTGGATGACCAACAAGCCCTACTCCCAGCCGCACGGCTGGACCGTCGAGGTGCTGCCTTATTTGGAGCAAGACTCCGTTGCCCGGCAGTACGACCTGAACGTCGCGTGGAGTGCGGCGGGCAACGCGACGATCATTCAGGCGCGCATTCCGAACTTCGTCTGCCCGTCGACGCCGGGCGGCGACGACGCTGCCGCCCGGGCCATCCCCGCCAATCGCGGCGCGCTCGACTACATGGCCTACTTCCGTGTGACACTCGGCAACCCCACCGTCAACCCGTACCCCATCGCCGACCAGACCGGCGAGGGCATCATGGGTCGCGGTGTCAACCGCAAGATCACGGCAGTGACGGACGGCCTGTCGAACACGTTGCTCCTCGCCGAGGATGCCGGTCGGAACGTGCTCTACATCTCCGGGAAGCAACAACCGACGACACCGGGTTTCGACATGGGTGGGGCCTGGGCGAACTGCTGCCTCGGCGGATCGGTCAACTGGCTGTCCGGCATCAACCTGAACACGAACCCTGTCACTTACGGCGGCGCGTGCGGCGTCAACTGCACTAACGCCGACGAGATCTACGCGTTCCACACCGGCGGGGCGAACATTCTGCTCGGGGACGGCTCCGTGCGGTTCCTCAGCGCGTCCACGCCGTTCAACACCGTCGTTCAGGCCTTTACCCGCAGCGGCGGTGAAGTGATTCCCAACTACTAAAGCCTGCGATTGCAACTCGTTTACGAAGGGCCACACCAGATGATCCTCGGTTATCAACGCCCGTTGCAAGGGTTACTGTTCGCGGCCCTGAGCCTCTCGCTCGCGGGCTGCTCCGACGCGGGCAAAAGCTACGTCCCGACGCGCGGACAATTGTTCATCGGCGACAAGCCGGCGGAAGGGGCGCTCGTGGCGCTCGTGCCCATCTCGGGGCCAGATGATCCGTCGGCACGGCCGACCGGCATCGTCGGCCCGGACGGGTCGTTCGTCGTGTCCACCTACGAATCCGAAACTCGGAAGACGCATGAAGGCGCGTTGACCGGTGAGTACTCTGTCGCGATCACCTGGTACCCCCAGACAGCGGTCGGTTCGGGGGGGGATCGCGAGGCTGCCAAAGTCGATCGGCTCGGCGGGCGCTACCAGGACGCGAGCAAGAACACGTTCCGCGTCAAAGTCGATGCGTCGACAACCGGGCTCGAACCGATTCGCCTGAAGGCCTCAGACGATCTCGGGAAAGGTCGCAAGCCGTAATCCTGGTTCTCCCGGCCGACCGATTCTCAACGACGAGGGTGCAGGCCCGCTACCTCGACTTCAAGACCAGCGGGTGGTCCGTCACGGTTCCGACGACCAAGGACGTGAACCTGGGACTGTCCCCGCGCTAACGACTGAGCCGACACACCGCGACCGCAAGAGAGCGGAGTAGTTTGACGAGCCGCGACCGCAAGGGAGCGGAGGCACAACGGACGGTCCTCGGTTTTGTGGCACGCACCACGAACAACAATGCCGCTGTAACCGCTCCCTTGCGGTCGCGGCTCGTGAAAATCGTATTCGGGAGCGACCCGTGATTCAGGTGACCTGGCAGGACGAAGGGCTGGACGTGACCCGCCTCGTTTACGGGGACGATTGCCCGTTCCGCGCGACCCTCGACCGCATCGCGGCCCGGTTCGCTCTGGACGTGGCCGACGACCGCACGAGCCCGCGCCCGGGCGACTTCTGGATCGGGTGTCACCCGCGTGCCGGGTGGGGAACGGCCGACGCGAACCTCATCGGGTGGGCCGGACTCGTCGACGTACCGCAAGCCGTCAGCGCCCTGCGCCGGGCGACCGCGGAACTCGTCCCGGCCGGTTCGCGCGTGGCCGCGGCCCCCGCGTTCGGGTTCGCCGTGGCCTTCAGATGATGTCAAGAAAACAAGCCGACTATCAACAATAACCGCCATCGGATTCGCACATGAGATTCGGTCCCAAGCACATAGCCCCGCTCGTCATCCTGACGTTCGCGGGCTTCGCGACGAGTCAGCAGCCGGCGCCCACCGCGGCCCCGGACCCGACCAAGGTCGAGTTCTTCGAGAAGAAGGTCCGGCCGATCCTTACGGACCACTGCTACCAGTGCCACTCAGCCGATACCAAGCCCGCGGGCGGGCTGCGCGTGGACGACCACCGGGGGCTCCTCACGGGCGGAAACACCGGCGCGGCCGTCGTGCCCGGCGACCCCGGCAAGAGCCTGCTCATCACGCGCGTCACGCAGAAGAACGAGAAGCGCCGGATGCCGATCGAGGGGAAGCACCTCACCGAGGAGCAGGTCGAAACGCTGACGAAGTGGATCAAGGACGGGGCCGTGTGGCCCGCGCTCCGCGTCCCCGCGTCACTCGGCAAGGCCAAACCCGAGTACGAGAAGCTCAAAAAGGAGCACTGGGCCTGGCAGCCGCTGACGAAGCCCACAACGCCCGCAGTCAACGACGCGGCGTGGGCGCGGGATGATGTGGACCGCTTCCTCCTCGCGAAGCTCGAAGCGAAGGGACTTAAACCGGTCGGCGACGCGGACAAGCTCACGCTCCTGCGCCGCGTCACGTTCGACCTCACCGGCCTTCCGCCGACGCCGGCCGAGATCGAAGCGTTCCTGAAGGACGACAGCCCGAAGGCATTCGAGAAGGTCGTGGACCGACTGCTCGCATCGCGCGCGTTCGGCGAGCGCTGGGGCCGGCACTGGCTCGACGTGGCCCGCTACGGCGAGAGCACCGGACCGAGCCGCAACATCCCGTACCCGCACGCCTGGAAGTACCGCGACTACGTCATCGACGCCGTCAACGCGGACGTGCCCTTCGATCGCTTCATCAAGGAGCAGATCGCGGGAGATCTGCTCCCGGCGGCCAACAATGACGAGCGCGACCGCCAGCTCACCGCGACCGGGCTCCTCGCGCTCGGCGTGAAGGACGTGAACCAGCGGTTCAAGGTCCGGTTCGTCATGGACAACGTGGACGAGCAGATCGACGCCGTGACGCGGTCCGTGGTCGGGCTGACGGTCTCGTGCGCCCGGTGCCACGACCACAAGTTCGACCCGATCTCGCAAGTCGACTACTACGCCCTCGCGGGGATCTTCACCAGTACCGACAACGCGGCCGGGTTGCGGAACCAGATGGGCGGCGCGGGGCTGGCGTACTACGTCCCGGGGATGCTCGTGAAGCTCAGCGGCGAACTCCCGCCGGCCGACCCGCAACAGGTCGCAAAGCTCACGGCCGAAGTGGAGGTCGCGAAGAAGGCGTGGGACGCGATCCGCGGAACGCCCGAAGGTCTGAAGACCGCGGCCAACGGTCAGCCGACCCAGCGCCCGTTCCGGCTCAAGTACGAGGGCCTTCAGGGGCAACTGAACGCCCTCACGGACCCGGCCGCACGCGGGCACGCGGTCCACGGGGCACGTGACGCCCAGGTGATCGCGGACACCGAGGTGCGCCTGCGTGGGGAGGCCGAAAAGCTCGGCCCGACCGTGCCGCGCGGGTTCCTGACGACGTTCGAGGTGCCCGGCGCCCCGAAGGTGAACCCGAAGCAGAGCGGCCGGCTCGAACTGGCGCAGTGGTTCACCAGCCCGAAGAACCCGCTCACCCCGCGCGTCGCCGTGAACCGCGTGTGGCAGCACCTGTTCGGCACCGGGATCGTGAACACGGTCGATAACTTCGGTGTGACCGGCGACACCCCCACGCACCCGGAACTGCTCGACCACCTGGCCAACCGCTTCCTCGCCGACGACTGGAGCGTGAAGAAGCTCGTGCGGCAACTGGTGCTCACCCGCGCGTACCAGTTGGGTTCGGATGCGACCGAAGCGCACCGCACGGCGGACCCGGCGAACCGGCTCGTCTGGCGGCACGCCCCGCGCCGGCTCAGCGCCGAGGAGGTCCGCGACGCGACGCTGGCCGCTGCCGGCACGCTCGACCCCAAGCGGCCCGAGGGCTCGTCGGCCAAGGCGCTCCGCATGGTGGAGATGCGCGACAACGGCCCGGAAGCGAAGACGATCAACGACCAGGCCGACGCCGCGCGGTACCGCAGCGTGTACCTGCCGCTCCTGCGCGGGGTCACGCCGCACGCGCTCGAAGCCTTCGACCCGGTGGACCAGACCCTCGTGAGCGGCACGCGCGACACGACCACGGTTCCGGGCCAGTCACTGTTCCTCCTGAACTCGATCTTCGTGCGCAAGCAGGCGATCAGCTTCGCCGAGCGCGTCCTGAAGCCCAAGGACGCGACCGACGACGACCGCGTGAAGGCCGCCTACCAGCTCGCTCTGGGGCGCACGCCGACGGACAAGGAGATCGACCGGGCGAAGGCGTTCGTGGGCGAATACGAGTCGGCGTACCGCGCGAACCCGCCGAAGGCCGTCGCCCCGCCGAAGAAGCCCAAGCCCGCGGACGCACCGAAGCCGGGCGAACCGCCGCTCGACCCGGACCAGATCGACCAGACCGGCGAAACGGTCACCGAGGAAGTGGTCCAACCGAAGGACGCCAGGACCGCCGCGTGGATGGCCCTCACTCAGGCCCTCTTCGCCAGTGCCGAGTTCCGGTACGTGCGCTGACCGCTTCCGTGTGGTCCGCTCGTAACGCGGGCGGACCACACTCAAGAACCCAAAACATCCCAATAAGGAACTTACTCGTGACCCACGCACCATACGCTCCTTTTTCGCGCCGCCAAGCACTGAAGTCTGCCGGCGCGGGCTTCGGCTACCTCGCCCTCGCGGGCCTGCTCGGTGAATCCGCCCGCGCCGCGGACAAGGCCGCGCCGAAGCCGCTCGCACCGAAAGAGCCGCACTTCAAGGCCAAGGCCAAGCGCCTGATCTTCGTTCACATGAACGGGGCGATGTCGCACCACGACACGTTCGACTACAAGCCGCAGCTCGTGAAGGACAACGGCAAGCCCGGTCCCGGGGGCGGCACACTTACGGCGTCGAAGTTCAAATTCTCGCAGCACGGTTCGACTGGCTCGTGGTTCTCCGAACTGCTCCCGAACTTGGCCAAGCACGCGGACAAGCTGACGTGGCTCCGCGGGCTGCACACCGACACCCCCGCGCACCCGCAAGCCGTGGTGCAACTGCACACCGGTAGCGCGAACGCGGCCCTCACGCGGCCGAGCATGGGCGCGTGGTTGCTGTACGGCCTCGGCAGCGAGAACGCGGACCTGCCCGGGTACGTCACGATCAACCCGCCGCCGAACTTCGGCGGGGCGGTGAACTACGGCAGCGCGTTCCTCCCGGCGCACTTCCAGGGCACGCGCATCAACGACGTGGGCTACCTCCCGAACCTGAAGGCGACCGCCGCGAACGACCTCCAGCGCAAGCAGATCGACCTGATCCAGAACATGAACCGCGACCTCGCGGCCACGTCCGGCGCCCCCGACGCGGTGGACGGCGTGATCGAGTCGTTCGAGCTGGCGTTCAAGATGCAGGGCAAGGTGCCGGAGCTTCTCGACATCTCCAAAGAGCCGAAGAAAGTGCTCGAAGCCTACGGCGTGAAGGATGGCCCCGCGGGCGCGTTCGCGCGGCAGTGCGTGATGGCCCGGCGCCTGAGTGAGGCCGGCGTGCGGTTCGTGGAGATCTGCCAGCCGGGGTGGGACCACCACAACAACCTGCACAAGGGCATGATCGACCGGTGCGGGTCCGTGGATCAGCCGACCGCCGCACTGCTTTCTGACCTGGAATCGCGCGGGCTATTGGACGACACGCTCGTGCTGTTCGGCAGCGAGTTCGGACGCCTGCCGACGTCGCAGGGCGCGGACGGGCGCGACCACAACATCACCGGCTACCCGATGTTCTTGACCGGTGCGGGCGTGAAGAAGGGCGCCACCTACGGCGCGACCGACGAGTACGGCATCAAGGCCGTGGAGGGGCGCATGCACACGAACGACTTCCACGCGACGCTCCTGGCGCTCATGGGCCTGGACCACGAGAAGCTGACCTACAAGTACGCCGGGCGCGACTTCCGCCTGACCGACGTGAAGGGGACCGTGGCGAAGGAAATCTTCGCCTGATCGTAATGCGCTCCCGCCGCTGGTGAATCGGGTGATCGGAGAGAGCACCCGGTGAGCGGCGGTGACTGTCACCGTTTCGGGTCGGCGTTGAGGAGCGACGACCGGGCGGCGGGGGCGTTATTCTACTCTGCTATGATTCACTCGCGCGACAGACAATTGTCAATGACCGATGAGCGAATTCAGTTTCAATTGCTGTGGCTCGATACCCGGTTTCGATTCCCTTACAGCGAGCTGCGATCGCAAGGGAGCGAGAGGCACACCCGACTTATAACGAGCCGCGACCGCCAGGGAGCGGGAGGGGCACCCGGCTTGTCGACACGGTCCCACGCACGGGAAGCCCCGCTCCCTGGCGATCACGGCTCGTGATAAGCCGCTACGACGGTCTCGAAACGAGACTAAATCCCTGACTTCTTATCTGAAGGTCTGTCTCTTCTTCGGATCACGGGAACCCAGTTGGTATCCGTGTCGTACACCGCAAGAAAGTGGTGCTCCCACTTCTTGTTTTTCGTGCGAAACCGACAGGCGAACCAGGGCGCGCCGTATTCATCGATCTCGTAAATACGAACCGCCCGCCCCCGGGCGACCAGCTTTTTGTAAACCCGCACCGTCTCCGCATGGATCTGATAACCCGGTATCCCGTCGCCCGGAACTCCCGTGATTCTGATCCGGTCACCGACTTTCAATTCGCTCGCCGTCATCGGGCGCCCTTGGGACCGTGTCGCAGCAATGATACCCGACTCCAAACGGGAGGGCTTCAGATCCGGGGCAACATCGGAATGCACGTGGTCTCTTACACGGTTCCCGACCGCGGCTTGTATCACTCCTTGCCGAGCACCAGATCCACGACCCAGCACCCGCGCACGTGCGGCCCTTCACCGCGGCAGTGGTTCAGGATGTCGGCGCTATCACAGCCCGCGTCCTGGAGCGCGTCGGCCAGGATCGGCATCGCGCCGAAGTCGCGCGATTCGTACATCTGCGCCGCCAGCGCGAGAGTGGTGGAGGTGCGCCACGAAGGGGAGAACGTCACGGGGCGAAAGGGGTTGCCGAAGATGTCGCGGAGGAGGCACGTTACATTCGTGAAGCGACTCGCGATAGTGGCGATATCACTAACGTAACCGGAGGGGCCACCGCCTCGAAAGAAGTGAGATTCGGGCCTCGCTGTCGTGCATGCTAATATCGCGGCCGCGCACCGCTTCTGCGGCGCCAGCGTCCCCAGAGCAGCGACGTCAACGGGATGGGGCGCGGCCCGGTCCAATTCTTCGCTCGCGAGTTGAGCCGCGGAACCGGCTCGATCCAGTTCTAGCTCGTCGATTAACTGATCGGCGAAGCGCTCGGCCTGCTCCACCGCGAACCGGCTCCTCTCGTCGACGAGTTGGCGCCAGCCCGCGCGGACGCACGCGCACGTGAATAAGCGGGTCTTTCGCTCACTCGCATCGCGCGCGAATGCGAGCATCGAGTCCGTGTAGGTATCGGAACAGATCAGCCATTCCGCTTCGGTCATCGTTCACCCTCCACGCTCCCAGCATGGTCGATCCAGTGCCCGATGCAAGCGCGAATGCGCGTGCAATAACGGGCAGGGCGGAGGGCCTCTGCAACGTTCTGGCCTGTATTAAGGTGACCTATTGAGGAGGCACAGACAGGAATGTCGGTGCCATGAGTCGAAGAGAAGAATAATCCAGAACGCAGTGCGCCCGCGCACCACTCGACCCCGGCCACATCACCCCGCGACGACGCGGTTGCGGCCGGTTTCCTTCGCCTGGTACAAGTTCTTGTCGGCACGGGCGACGAGGTCGCTCGGGAGCAGCGGGTCGGCGGGCAGGGTCACGGCCGCGCCGATGCTGACGGTGACCGAGTAGGTCACGCCGTTGAACGAGAACGGGGGCCGGCTCATCACGTCCCGGATGCGCTCCGCAACGATCTTCGCCTTCGCGAGATCGGACTCGGGCAGCACCACGGCGAACTCTTCGCCCCCGTACCGGGCGAGCAACTCGTCCTGCCGGATCACGGCCTTCACGCGGGTACACAGCTCGCGCAGCGTCAGGTCGCCCACGAGGTGCCCGAACCGGTCGTTGATCGACTTGAAGTGATCGATGTCGAGCATGAGCAGCGCGAGCGGTCGGGTGTGGCGCGTGCTGCGGGCGATCTCGCGGTCCAGGAATTCGGTCAGGTACCGGCGGTTGTGGACCTGGGTCAGCCCGTCCAGAACGGTGAGCCGGTAGATCTCCTCGTGGTACTCGGCTTCCAGGTTCCCGCCGCCGAGGAACCGGTAAATGCAGTTACCGATCCGCAAGTAGTCGCCGTCGCGCAGCCCGCTCTCGCGCTTCTGCTGGTTGTTCACGAACGTGCCGTTCGTGCTGCCCAGGTCGGTGACGACGTACTCGCCGTCGTCCCCGCGGACGATCTTCGCGTGGTACCGGGAGACCGATGCGTCGGTGTTGCGGACCGCGCAGTCGTCGGCGCGCCCGATGAACGCGGGCTCGGCCCCGAGCGCGTACCGGGTGCCCATGTCCGGGCCGGTCGGGTAGATGTAGACCAGGCAGGCGGCTTTATTGGCACCGCGGGCCGGGATCGTACTGGGGGTCCGAAACGTTTGGACCGAGTTCTCGGTCGGGATTAGTTCCGCGATCATGTACCAACTCGCTACGGGCTGTGGGGGGATTCTGGGCGAAACAGCTCGAACGTAAGACAGTCGGAGAATGCGTGGGCGCACCGGGGCCGTAGACCGGCCCGAACCGGGAGTGTTACGGCGTTACGGCGCGAACGGGTTGGTGACCGGCGGGATGACCGGCAGCGTGGGCGGGGGCGTCGGGGTGGGCGTGGGCGTGGTGATCGGGGCCAGGGGCGGGGGCGGCGGGACGGTCGGGTTCACGATGATCGGGTCGAGCGGGTCGCTCAGCGTCCGCGCCGACAGCACCAGCCCCAGCGACTGGAGAGCGGAGCCGTCCTGTGTGGCCGCGTTGAACACCACCGAGTACGACCCGGACACGAGCCACACGGCCCCGGTCGAGAGCGGCTGGCCGGCGCGGGCCACGGTGGTGAACACCGCGTGCCCGGTCGCGTCGTAGATGGTCATGCGCACCGCGGTCAGGGCCGTCGCGGAGCCGCCCGTCGCGGTCAGCGCGAACTGCGTGAGCCGGTCGCCCGCCACGTCCATCGTGGTGTACTGAACGGCTTCGGGTGCCGTAAGGGTGTCCGCCGTGACATGGGTGTAGGTGGTCGGGGCGACGGGCGCGAGCGTGGCGCCCAGGGTGTAGGTTCCCGACGCGGAGCTGCCGGCCGCGGCCGACGCCGCCACGCGGATGAAGTACGTCGTGCCGGTGGTCGCGTTCGCGAGCTGGATCGAGTACGCCCCGCCCTCGTTCAGGGTCACGGTGGTGGGGAGCAGTTGGCCGCTCGCGTTGTACACCGTGACCGACGGGAGCAGCCCGTTGGTGGCCGTCATCGTTCCGAGGAACAGGGTGCCGGTGAACGGGGTCGCGAGGGTCGGGGTGATCTTGTACCAGTCCACGTCCGACGAACCGGAGATCGAGCCCTGCAGGTAGAACGAGTTCGCGCTCGTCGTGCGGACCGGGGCGAGGGTCGTCGCCGTGGCGAGCGTGTTGTTGTTGGTAGCGGGGTACTCGAAGTTGCCGTAGTAGGAACTGGGGACGTTCCCGCTCGGGGCGCCGCCCGCGTAGTTCAGCCGGAGCACGTAAGACCCGACCGAGAACACGTCCGAGCCCGAGCCCTGGACCTTGACGTAGTAGGTCGTGCCCGCCTTATAGTTCGGGAGGGTGATCGACAGGTTGTTGTTCAGCACGTCCGTGGTGGACGCGCTCGCGACCGCGTTCCCCTGGGCGTCGTACACGGTCACCTTGCCGGTCAGCAGGCTGATGCCCGCGGCCTGGAGGTTGATCGTCAGCCCGGTGGACCCGAAGGCCGGGGTGGTGAACTTATAGACGTCCGCGTCGCCGATCCGGGTGACGTCCGCGGACACCGCGGTCTGCCCCCCCAGATTGTACGCGGTCGCGAGCGTCTCGTTGCCGGACGGCCCCTCGAACTGGTCGTCCCGCCGCGCGCCGTACAGCGCCCGCAGCGCCGCGGTGTCGGCGCCCGACAGCCCGGACCAGAGGCCCTGGTACGAGTTGAACAGTGCCGACGTGGGGTCGGTGTTCTGGTCGGCCAGCCCGAACGAGTGCCCGGCCTCGTGCAGCGCGACGGAGAACAGGTCGCCCTGGTACGAGGAGCCGATCCCGAACTGGTACAGGCTGTTGAAGATGAAGTCGCCGGCCCACGTGCGGGTGTCGTAGTCGAACCCGGCCGCGTTCGCCATCGTGGAGTTCGCGCTGCCGGGCGCCGAGAGCGCCCGCGCGCCGATCCGGATGTCGCCGAACCGGATGTCTTCCTGGGGCGCCCCGGCGATCCCCATCGCCTGCCCGCCGTCGGCGACGAGCCCGATGTTGAGGTTCGCTTCAACGGCCCAGGTCTGGTACGCCCGGAGGATCTCCCGCTGCCACTGCGGCTGCGACGCGGTCGCGTTCATCAGGGAGAACAGGTTGCTCTGCGTGCCGGAGATGTCGGTGCCGTCCGGCACGAAGCTGAGGGTCAGACTCGACCCGTCGAACCAGGGGATGCCGAAGGTCGGGGTCAAGCGGTCTTCGAGGTGCTCGAACGACAGACGCTTGGGCGATAGCGACTGACTCATCTATTTTCTCGGTGGTGTGGGCAGCAGTTCGGCCGCCGTGTGTGGGAGAGTCCAGTAGGAGTGGATCGGTGAATCGCGGGCGGGTGAAGATTAGTGGCGCGACCCGTGGGAGCCGTTCTTTTATGGTCTCGCCTGAATACTGTGCCCGTGACGGCAGGTCACTCTGCCGAACCGTAGTTGAGAATTCCGGTGAGTCAAATGAAAGTGAAGATTCCAAAAATACTGATAAGAGCGATTTACAGGGCGCGCTAACTTCGCGGCCACCCTGTCTCGGTTCGGACACCGTTTGGCTCCGAAATCATGGGCGGCCACAATCGGAGCTGGCGCGCCGGGGCGTGGCCTTCTGCTTGTGCCGCGGTCGAAGCGCGGTCACGAATCCGTCGGCACCTTTGGATTCCCATAGCGCCGGAGCAGTTCGACCACCGTGTTCGCCACGAGCCGGTAGCTCTCTCGGCTGTACCCGCCGCTCAACAGCATCACGACCGGGATGCCCCGTGCCCGGAGTTGCTCGATCACGTAGAGGTCGCGCGCGAGCACGTCCCCGGCCGACAGGTGCAACCCGCCGAGGGCGTCGCCCGTGAACACGTCGGTGCCCGCGTTGTACACCGCCAGCCCGACGCGCGCGTTGCGCCCGATCGCGTCGAGGAAGCCCGGTAGCGAGCGCGCCACGAGGTGCAGGTACTCCGCCCCCGCGCACCGGGCGGGTAGGGGAATCGGGCAATCGATCCGGGCGCGGGCGTCCCGGTCGTGGGCGGGATAAATGTGGGGATTGAACGCATCGAACATGAACACCTGATGGTCCGCACGGAAGTGGTGACTGACGCCGTTGCCCTGGTGGGCATCGAGGTCCACATACGCGATGCGGTCGGTCGCGGTCAGGCGCCCCTCGGCGCGCAACCCGTGAACCAGATACGCGATGTCGTTAAACACGCAGAATCCTTCCCCGCGGTCCGGCTTGGCGTGATGGTACCCGCCCGAGAGGTTGACCGCGATCCCGGCGGTGAGCGCCTCGCGCGCGGCCACGAGCGAACCCGCCACGGCCCACCGCATGGGTCGCAAAACCACCCGCCATACCGCCCACACGGGCAGCTTTCGGATGAAGGGCAGTTCCAGCGCCCACGACAATTCGAGCGGATCGCCGAGGCGCTTCAGGTAGGCCGGGTCGTGGACCGCGCTGAGATCCATGACGGACGCCGGGCGCGGAACCCCCACCCACGCGCGGTTCCGCAAGTGCCGGACCTCGTGCCCAATCGCTTTCCACGCGCGACCGTATTTCCGCGAATCGAACGGGTGCAGGCGCTCCAGCCCGAGGAACCCGATGTTGTACCGGCGCGTGTAGACCAGTTTCATCAGCAAGCACCTGTTGGGGATGCCGAGAGCAGAACCACAGATGAACACAGATAACGCGGATCAGATATAGGAGATACCAAGATCACAAAAAGGCACCTGGAGGCCCGAAGCGAGGACAGAAAACCGGGGACAGCGGGTAGAAATCAGAGGCAGTGATGCGCTTTGAACTTCGGACGGGGCGGCCGACGGTCGCCGTCGGCGTTGTGCGAGGGCCTTGGCCGCGCGACGTCGAGCGCGTTTCACCAACTTCTGAACCTCTGGTATCGCTACTCCCATGAACCTCGATGCTTACCTCTCTCGCATCGGCTACGCCGGGCCGCGAACCCCGACGCTCCCCGTTCTGCGAGACATCGTTCTCGCGCACGCCTGCTCGATCCCGTTCGAGAACCTCGACGTGCTCCTGGGTCGGGAGATCCGGCTGGAGCCGTCCGCCGTCGAGCGCAAACTCGTTGCCGCGCGCCGCGGTGGCTACTGCTTCGAGCAGAACTCGCTGCTCCTCGGCGCGCTGAGCGCCCTCGGGTTCGCGGCCCGGCCGCTGTCCGCGCGGGTGCGGATCAAGGCGACCCGCGAAGACACTCCGCCGCGGACGCACCTGTTCCTGCGTGTCGAGGCGGAAGGGGGCTCGTGGCTGGCGGACGTGGGGCTCGGCGGGCTGACGCCGACGACCCCGCTGCGGATCGACCAACTCGACACCGAACAACCGACCCCGCACGAGACGCGGCGCATCGTCCGCGAGGAACGAGATCCGGCGCCGCGGTACTTCCACCAGGCGAAACTGGGCGAAGTGTGGGCGGACGTGTACGAGTTCACGCTCGAAGAGATGCCCGAGATCGACCGCGAGGTGGGCAACTGGTGGACCAGCACCCACAAGAACTCGAAGTTCCGCCAGAACCTGCTTGCCGCGCTCGCGCGCCCGGACGGGACGCGGGTCTCGGTCCTCAACCGCGAGTTCACGCACCGCCGCGGAACCGAGGTACTCGAACGGTTCGAGATCACCGACCCCGAACACCTCTTGGGCGTGCTCGCGGAGCGGTTCGGCCTGATTTTCCCAGCGGGCACACGGTTCGGTGCGCCGGGCGCTGCGTGGCCGACGTAACCGCACTTCCGCGTAGTGCGCCCACCCCTCGACGTTCGTGCCGCACGTGTACAGCTTCCGCACCTTCGTCGGGTACTGCTTCGCGTAGAGCTACTAGCGTGAACAGAGTGGCCGAAATCCGGCGGACCGTGGCGGTACGGTTCTAGACGCTTCACTAGCTGACGCAAACAATGTTAATCAGACTAGTTATGGAAATTTCTCTCATTCTAACGTGGCGACAATTATCCTATGTCGGGGGGAGGTGTAAGGTGGATTTGGTTCTTGCCTCACCTCAAGGAGCAGCAATGCCCGTCGTGGAAACCGAAAAGTCCGAGATCCTGGAGTTACTAGGCGTCCTCGGTGCGAACGCCCAAAAGGTCGACGTCGATCACCACCTCGGTTATGGGTTGTTGATCGGTAGTCGGCGCATCGACCCGTTTATTGACCAGGATGCATGCGTCCGGTACTTAAAAGCCATCCACGAACTGGTGGCAAGCAATAAGCTCGTGGAACGCCGCGGCATCTGGTTCCTCGCCTGATCCCTATCCGTGGACCGCTTCCCACTTACCGCGCGGGCACCGCTCACTGGTCATTGGCAGTTTGGCCTCGAGCGGACGGCCGCACGCCGAGCACTTGTCCCGCGCCCGCTCCGGGCACACCGCACGCTCCCCAGCACCGTTAGCACAATCTCAGCGGAACGATTCGGCCTCAGAGCGTCGGGCCGGTGTCACCGGGGAGCATGATCTTGCGAATCAGCTTGATCGGCAACCCGCCCTGGCGCACGAACTCGTCGTGGAACGTCTGCAGGCGGAAGTCCGCGCCCTTCGCCTTCTTGTAGTCGTCGCGCAACTTGTAGATCTGGAGCTTGCCCAGCGTGTAATAGAGGTACGTCGGGTTGTACGTTCCGCGGCGTGCCTCCTGGAACGCGGTTTCCGGCTCGATGTACCCCTGCTCCACGAAGAACTTCTTTCCTTGCTCCACGGTCCAGCCCTCCGTGTGCAGTTTGATGCCGACGATGTACCGGCAGTCGCGCAGGAGTGCTTCGTTCAGTTGCGCGAGCCGCACCTTCGGGTCGCCGTCGCCGTAGCCCTCCTCCACGATCATCTGCTCCGCGTAGTGCGCCCACCCCTCGACGTTCGTGCCGCACGTGTACAGCTTCCGCACCTTCGTCGGGTACAGCTTCGCGTAGAGGAACTGGAGGTAGTGCCCGGGGAACGCCTCGTGAATCGTGATGATGTCCATCCCCGTCTTGTTGAACTGCCGCATGTGCTCGACCTTCCGGCGCGCCTCCCATTCCGTTTCCGGCGGGGTCACGTAGTAGAACGCCTCGGTCGCCTTCGTCTCATACGCGCCGGGCGTGTCCATTGACGCGAACCCGCCCGTGCGCATGAACGCGGGCGTCTCTGCGATCGTCGGCCGCACTTCCGACGGTACCGTCACGATCTTCTTGTCGATGAGGAACTTCCGGGTGCGTTCGATGGTCCCGCGCGTCGCGCCGACCAGATCCTCCGGCTTCGGGTGGTCCTCGTTCAGCGTTGCGAGCACCTCGGCGGGCGTCCGTTTCGGGTCGATCTTCTTCGCGGTGGCGACGAACGCTTCCTGGTCGCGCTTGAGGTTGGCTTCGCCGATGGCGAGCAGTTTGTCGAGCGGAACATCGAGCATCTCCTCGGTTTCGAGCTTCTTCACGAACGCATCGGCCCCGATCGCGTACTTCCCCTTCGACTTCGGGAGCAGGTCCGTTTCGATCCACTTCGCCGCGGACTCGAACGCTTCGACTACAGGTTTGTTGGCGGCCTCGAACTCGGCGAACAGCTTCTCGTCCTTACCCGCCGCAGTTTTGGCCCACGCGAGCAGATCGTTCCGGAAGAAGCTGACCGAGCCCTTCGCAACGATAACGCCCAGATCGGTGAACTCCTTCGGCGGGTTGTCCACGTTCGTTTTCATCGCTGCAAGAAGGCGCGGAGCGGCTTTCAAGCGCCCGATGACCGCCTTGAGCCGGTCCGCGGGCGGCGCGAACGACCGCTTCATTAGCATGTCGATCCCCTCGGCCGGTTTGCCCAGGTACGTGACCGGGTTCCGCCTCCAGTCGCGCACCGTTTCGATCTCCAGAAGCTCGGCGCGAATCGCGTGATCGAGCGTTTCGGCGTCGATGGCTTCGGCGGGAGTCAATTTACCGGCGCGGAGGGTCTTCAGGCGCGCGTGGAAGTCTTTGAGCGCCTCGGCCCGGCGCGCAATCATTCGGGCGGTCAGGTCCGCCAGTTTGTCGTCGAAATCGTGGATACCGGCGTAGGTCGCCTGGTTCGGGTCCCACGCGAACAGGGCCGCGTAGTAATCGTCCGCGAACGCCGCGAACCCGGCCGGCGCGGGCACATCGGCAACGACGGGTTGCGGGCGCGTGATCCCGAGAAGCGCGACAAGAAGAACACCGGCGAGGGCCGGGAATCGGAGTGCGGTCACGAGTTGCTCCGGGCTGGGAACGTCTGCGGAGAGGCTTGACGTGTGAGGATACGGCCGACGAGAGGAGCGCTGCAACTGATATTCGCGCCGACTTTAAGCGCGGGAGCCGGCGACCCGCGCCGGCTCCCGCAAACGAACCACACTACCGCTTCGGGTACGGCGGCGTAGTGATCGCCTTCGGCGGGTTCTTCTTCAGTTCCGCCAGCAGCACTTCGATGCCCTTGTTCAACTGCTGGTCGTCGCCCGCGAACTCCTTCGCCGGGTCGTTGTCCACCATGATGTCGGGCGACACACCGACGTTCTCCATGATCCACTCCTTGCCGCCCAAATCGTAACGCGAGAACTCGGGCTTGCTCAGCGATCCGCCGTCGAGGAGCGGCAGAGCCCCGCGGATGCCGACCACCCCGCCCCAACTCCGCTTGCCGATGAGCGGCCCGAGTTTGTAGTGCCGGAACCGGTACGAGAAGATGTCGCCGTCCGACGCGGAGAACTCGTTCAGCAGGCACGTCATCGGTCCGACGAACGTGCCGTTCGGGTCGATGGTTGGTTCCGCGTTGCGGGCGATGCCGATCATCGCCGGTTCGCGCCGCAAGCGCTCGATCAGCATCGGCGACACGTTCCCGCCGCCGTTCCCGCGCACGTCAATAATGAGCGCCTGCTTCTTGAGCTGCGGGTAGTAGTGTTTGGCGAACTCGTTGAGGCCGGTTTGCTGCATGTCGGGCACGTGAATGTACCCCACCTTGCCCTCGGTCGCGTCGGACACCTTCTTGATGTTCCCCTGCACCCAGGCGTAGTAGTACAGGTCGGCTTCGTCCGCCGTGGGGGTCACGACCACGCGCCGCGCGCCGTCCGCCGCCGGTTTCGTGTTCACCGAGAGCACCACCGGCTTGCCCGCAGTGTTCACGAGCAGTTCGTTGATGTTCTTCACCTCGCTCGTCGCCCGGCCGTTGACGGCAACGATCCACTCCTTCGCGCTCACGTTCACGCCCACTTCCGTGAGCGGCGACCGGCGCTTGGTGACCCAGTTCTCGCCCGGCAAAACGCGCGTGATCTGGAAGAACCCGGTGTCCGCGTCGCGCTTGAATTCCGCGCCGAGCAAGCCCTGTTGAATCTTCCGCACCTCGGGCAGTTCGCCGCCGCCGATGTAAGCGTGCCCGGCGTTCAGCTCACTAATCATCTCGCCGATGATGTACGTGAGGTCCGCGCGGTGGCCGACGTGTTCGACCAGCGGTTCGTACTTCTTCCGCACCGCGACCCAATCGACGCCGTGCAGCCCCGGATCGTAGAAGAAGTCGCGCATCTGCCGCCAGCACTCGTGGAACATCTGCTTCCACTCCGCCCGGCGATCGAGCGTCACTTCCAACCCGGAGAGGTTCAGGGCATCGCCAATGGCGACCGGTCCCTTCGGCAAGTCGATGATGCCGTACTTGCCGTCCTTCTGAACGAGCATCTTCTTGCCGTCGGCCGAGATCTCGTACCCACCCACGGTTCCGAGGTTGCTCTCCTTCTTCGAGGCGAGATCGAACACGAGGAACGCGGACGGTTCGCGGACCGAACTGCGCTGGTAGTACAGCGACGTGCCGGCGGCCTTCAGGTTGGAGTAGTTCCCTGCGGGGCCGGGGATCGCGACGATGCGCCCCGCGAGGCCGTCCAGATCGACCTTCACCTCCGGCGGGCCGTCCTTCTTCTCGTCCTTTTTGTCCTTCTCGTCTTTCTTCTTCGGTTCGGCATCGTCGTCGAGCTTCGGGCGCAGCGGGTTCGGCGTCGCCTTCGCGAGCGTCACGAAGTAGATGCGTGACATATCGCGATACGAGTGGTTCCATTCCGTCTGGCTGTAAACCGGGTTGAAGTCGCGCGCGGATACGAAGAACAGGTACTTGCCGTCCGCACTGAACGCGGGCGAGCCGGAGGAGTACCAGCCGTCGGTGACCGGCGTCGTTTTGCCCGATTCGAGCGAGTACAGGTGAACCTTGTTGAGCGTGTCGACTTCCTGGCTCCCGAACGCGACCCACTTCGAGTCCGGTGCCCACACGAAGTCGCGGATCTCCCATACCTTCGACTGGTTCACGAGCGTCACCTTCTTCGTTTCCACCTCCACGAACTGGAGCCGGAGCTTCTTGTCGCCCCACAGGATCTTCTTCGAGTCCGGCGACCAGAGCAGCTCGTACTTGTAGGTGTCCGCACCGCTCGTGACGGGCTTCGCGGGCGCGCTGCCGTCCGCCGGGCCGACGTGGATCTCGTCCTCGCCGGTCGCGTCAGAGATGAAGGCCACGCTCTTGCCGTCGGGCGACCAGATCGGGTTCCGCTCGTGTGCGCCGGGCGAGTGCGTGAGGTTGCGCGTGACGCCCTCCCCCGCCGGCACGGTGAAGATGTCACCGCGTGCGGCGAACATGGCGCGCTTGCCGTCGTTCGAGATCTCGAACGCGGTAACGCTCTTGCTCACATCGGTCAGCGCGCCGCGCGTGCCGAGCCGGTCTTCCTGGATCTGCACTGGTACCTTCGCGGTCTTCCCGGTCTTCACATCGAAGCGGCAAATGTACCCGCCGTTCTCGAAGACGATCGCGTCCTTGCTCGCGGACGGGAACTTGATGTCGAACTCCGTGAACTCGGTGTGCCGGTCGAGTTTCTTGGTGGCCGGGTCGATGGAGTACAGGTTGTACCGCATGTCCTTGCCGCGATCGGAAATGAAGTACACCTTGTCGCCGACGAACATCGGGATGATGTCCTGCGCCGGGTCGTCCGTGAGCTGCTCGGTCTTCTTCGTCTCGAAGTCGTACAGCCACACGTCGTCGGCCATGCCGCCGCGGTAGCGCTTCCAGGTGCGGAACTCGCGGAAGATGCGGTTGTAAACGAGCTTCTTCCCGTCGGCCGAGTAGCTCGCGAACCCGCCCCGCGGGAGCGGCAGTTCTTCGGCCAGTCCGCCCTCCGCGGGCACGGTATAGAGTTGACCGATGAAGTCGTTGAACGACCGCATCCGCGAGCGGAACAGGACGTTCTTCCCGTCCGGGGTCCAGCCCATCACGATGTTGTTCGGCCCCATGCGGTCGGACACTTCGTCGCGCCCGAGCGTCGCGGTGTAAGTGAGCCGCTTCGGTTCGCCGCCCGCCGCGGGGACGACGAACACTTCCGTGTTGCCGTCGTACTGCCCGGTGAACGCGACCTGCGTGCCGTCGGGCGAGAACCGCGGGAACATCTCGAACCCGGGGTGTGATGTAAGGCGCCGGGCGGTCCCGCCACTGGCAGGCACCGTGTAGAGGTCGCCCGCGTAGGTGAAGACGATCTGGTCGCCGTGAATGGCGGGGAACCGGAGCAGCCGGGCCTCTTCGGGCGCGGCACTGACGGGACCAACGCCGACCGCGAGTGCGATCAGCGAGAAGAGCGCGTAGCGAAGCATGGTGCCCTCGTGGGACGAATTAGGTCGGTGAGCGAATTGTCGGAGAACACGCGCACTCGTCAACCCGGGCCGCTGGGAGTTGTGGCTAACCACGTATCCGCAACAGGTGGTGAAGGCGGAGCCCTTCGACGACGGCGGTCACAACCCAGAAAACTTGCTCGGTCTTCACGTTACTGTTCGCGCCGTTCTTCGTTTCACTGCAAGAGGCGGTCGAGACTTTTCTTCTTTTCAAGTACGCTCTCTTGAAGGGCGAGTGGACCGAGAACCGTAACGCCCTTCACACCGGGGATACCCGAAAACGTCCTTTCTTGAACCAGCCTTTTCAGCACCTTGAAACAGATATCTTCGAGTATCTCTTGTTTGGCTTCGTTTTCAGTTTGAGACAATGGTTCTCGATGCTCCTTCCAGGCGTCCTCGAATTCGCTTTGCTCGGTAGAAGACGACGAAAAAAGACCCGCAGGATACTTCCAGTTACCTACGTCCCATCTGAAGAATTCCGAGTCGGTGGCGCCAAACCGGGCCTCGTATTCAAGGAAGTTGCTCAGGTGGTATTGTTCCGTGTTTGCCACAAGCAAAACCGTCCCGTCGTAGCCGTCACAGAAGAACCCGAACCCATAAACGTTGTCTTGTTCGACCCCATTGAGGAACTGAGCGATCTGTTTCTTGGAGATGCAATACAGCCGGTCCTCTGCGGCAACCCGATCGAACATGGCTATCTCCTCGGCTTACTCCCCGATGATCTTCACCAGCAAGCGCTTCGGGCGGCTGCCGTCGAACTCGCCGTAGAAGATTTGCTCCCACGGACCGAAGTCGAGTTTGCCCTTCGTGATGGCGACCACCACCTCCCGACCCATGATCTGCCGTTTCAGGTGGGCGTCGGCATTATCCTCGCCGGTGCGGTTGTGGTGGTAGTGGTTCGGGTCCGGGTTGAAGGGCGCCAGTTCTTCCAGCCACACGCCGAAGTCGCGGTGCAGCCCGCGTTCATCGTCGTTGATGAACACGCTGGACGTGATGTGCATCGAGTTGCAGAGCACCAGCCCCTCTTTCACCCCACTTTTGCGAATGGCCTCCTCGACCTGCGGCGTGATGTTCACGAAGGCCATCTTCGAGGGAATGTTGAGCGTCAGGTACTCGGTGTGAGACTTCATGGTGCCTCCTCCGCGCAGCGCGGGCTTCACGTTCGTGCCCGCCAGCCCGCGATGGCGTTGTACAACCGCGCCCGTCCCGAAGGCAGGCAAATCAGCTCGCCAGAGGCAGCAGCATCGAAATGAGACGTGATCTCTCCTGATCCAAACCTGCTGCGGCAAAATCGAAAATTGCTCCGTTGACATCTCGTCCTAACCAAGTACCATTTCCAATGCCTTGATGAGATTAGTTCTCAACAAGAGCATTTCAAGCGAGTCGCTCAGCCTCCGCAGGCTATCCGGTTCCATCGAGAACCGACCCACGTCCAGCGACGCGTCTCGCGGCCATCCCACTCACTCGAGGAGGGTGCCGCGCTATGCGCCGCCCACACGCAACCCTGTTCCCCCGGGCTCAATCCACCACCCGCGTGCGTTCCCGCACCGGAGCACACGGGCGTAGCGCCTTCACGCTCATTGAATTGCTGGTCGTCATCGCGATCATCGCGATCCTGATCGGGCTCCTGTTGCCGGCAGTGCAAAAGGTGCGCGCGGCCGCGGCGCGCATCAAGTGTGCGAACAACATGAAGCAGATCGGGCTCGCGATGCACGGCTACCACGACGCGAACAACCAGTTCCCCTACGCGGTGTCGTACTACCAGCCCCGTGAGGAGACCGCGAGCTACGTCACCGGGTGGATTCTGATCCTGCCGTACCTGGAGCAGGACGCGGTCGCCAAGAAGTGGAACCAGAAGCTCCCGCGCAACAGCACCGACGATTCGGACGGCGACGGCTTCACCAACGCGATGCTGCAACAGATGGCGATCCCGACCTTTACCTGCCCGTCGATGGCCCCTCCGAGCGGCACCTCGGGTGGTTCACTCGGGAGCGGTACCGAGAACCGCGCCCCGTCCAGCTACGTGTTCTCCGCGGGCACCCCGACCTGCTACGAATCGACCTACGGGTCATACGCGGCGCTCGCAAGCGACGGCGTTATCGTGCCGATCCGGAACAGAAAATACTCTGTGGACCCCTCCCAGCGTGACCAATGGGGGAACTCCCAAACCACGCTCACCACGATCAGCGACGGTACCTCGAACACGTTCCTGGCCGGGGAGTGCGATTTCAAGCCGGCCGGCGTCCCATCAACCTACGGCCCGGTGTGGGCTTATGGGTACCTCTACAACTGGACCGGTACGATGGGCGGGATCAACAAGCACGACGGGGTTTATGCCGGCGCCAATTACGGCACGTTCCGTAGCGAACACGGCAGCGGTGCCCACTTCGTTCTGGCCGACGGGTCAGTGCAGTTCATCCGTGACTCGATCGACCCGATCACGTTCGCCGCGCTCGGCACCCGTAACGGCGGCGAGGTCGTAACGCTCCCCTAACGTACCCGCGGACTCACCCCTTACATCCATCCAGGACACGTAAAAGATGCGCAGTCGAATCGCTTTCCTCGCAGTTATGGCTCTGGCCGCGCCTTCGGGAGCCGCGGAGCCGGCGAAGGCGCCCGGGGTGCCGTCGCTCCCGAAGGCCGTCGCCAGCTTCGGCGCGGCCGCGTGCGACGGCTACCTGTACGTCTACGGCGGGCACGCCGGGAAGACCCACAGCTACGACACCGAATCCGTTCTCGGTACGTTCCACCGCGTGAAGCTCGACGGCGGCACCACGTGGGAAGAGTTGCCTGGCGGCCCCCGGGCGCAGGGGTTGAACCTCGTGGCCCACGGCGGGAAGGTGTACCGCGTCGGCGGGATGCAGCCGAAGAACAAGCCCGGCGACCCGTCCGACAACCACTCGCTCGCAGACTGTGCGCGGTTCGACCCGAAGAGCGGCAAGTGGGAAGACCTGCCCGCGCTGCCGGCCGGTCGGTCGTCGCACGACGTCGCCGTTGCGGGCGACAAGTTGGTAGTCGTGGGCGGTTGGCAAATGAAGGGCAAGGGCGAGAAGTCCGTTTGGCACACCACGGCCCTGATCCTCGACCTGACCGCGAAGGAACTGAAGTGGGAATCGGTCGCGCAGCCGTTCCAGCGCCGCGCCCTCACCGCCACCGCGGTCGGTGCGAAGGTGTTCGTGCTGGGCGGGTTGGGCGCGGACGGCAAGCCGACCGACGTCTTCGACGCGGAAACCAAGACGTGGTCCACCGCCCCGGCGCTGCCCGCCGAGGGCAAGAAGGCGATGGCGTTCTCCCCGTCGGCCGCGACGGTCAACGGGCGCGTGATCGTGAACACGGTCGCGGGTCCGGTGTACCGGCTCACCGAGAAGGGCGATTCGTGGGAGAAGGTCGGCGCGGCCGAAACCCCGCGGATGGTGGCCCGGATGGTTCCCTTCGGCCCCACCTCGGTGGCCCTGATCGGCGGCGCGTCCCCGGACGAGGGGAACGTGGCGGCCATCGAGATCGTGAAGCTCGCCGAGAAGGGCACGCCGGTCGCCGCGCCCGCCAAGCCGTAACGCGCAAAAAAATCGAACGCCGCGCTCCGCGGTCCCAAAAATTCCGGCGGCTCGCCGCCGGATAGGTCGGGCGGGTAGACCGTCTACCCGCCCGACCCGCGCTCTCCTTTTTTACCCGAGGTCATGCCAATGTTCCGCACCACCGGCGCGGCGGTCTTCTTTGCCGCCGCCGCTCTGACCGCGCACGCGCACTTCGTGTTCGTCGTGCCCGACCCGAAAGACCCGACAATGGCTGTTGTCGTGTTCAGCGACGACCTCGACACCGACGAGAACGTCGGCACCGAAAAGTTGGCGACCCTCAAGCTCACGTCCCGCGACGGCGCGGGCGCTGAAGCGCCCGTCGCGCACACGGCGAACAAGCACGACCTGAGCGCGAAGGTTCCCGGCACCGGGCCGCGCGTTGTGTTCGGCACGCTCACCTACGGCGTGATGCAAAAGGGCGACGCGAAGCCGTACCTGCTCGCGTACCACCCGAAGGCCGTGATCGGAACCGTGGCCGCCGACAAGCTCGTTCTTGGCGAAAAGGTGCTGCCGGTCGAACTCGTCCCGGTCGCGGCGGGGGCGGACGTGAAGTTCAAGTTCCTCTCCGCGGGCAAGCCGGTCGCCGGCGCCGAAGTCACCGTCATCAAGCCGGACGGCGGAAAGGACAAGGCGAAGACCGATAAGGACGGCCTGACGCAAGCGTACCCGGCAAAGGGCCGGTACGGTGCGTGGGCCAAGGATTCGGTCGCCAAGCCCGGCGAACTCGGGGGCAAGAAGTTCGACGAGGCCCGGCACTACGCGACCCTGGTCACGGAGTTCCCGAGCAAGTAACGGGGAGGGCGCACCGTGACCGCGACGGACCTGGTCCGCGACGACAACCCGCGGTGGCTGGCGGCACTCGCGGCCGCCGGACCGGTCGCCCTGGCCGCACTGTTCGTACTATCGCTCCCGATCGACACGAGCCGCGTACCCGCAGCGGTTCACCAGCACCGACCCGCGCCGGACGACCCGCCCCCGGCGCGCTGCGAAGAACTTCTGGAAACGACCGTTGCGAGGGACCCATGACTGCTGCCGACTGCTTGTACCGGGCCGCGACCGAAAAACTCGACGCGAACGACTTCACCGGCGCGATCGAACTCGCCCGCGCCGGCCTGCTGCGCGACGAGAACCACCCGGGGCTGCTCCAGGTGTACGGCCTGGCCGCGTACCACCTGGGCGACCCGGTCGACGCACTCGAGGGGCTGGAGGGGGCGAGCATGATCGCGCCGCTCGCGCCGGTCTCGCAGCTCGCACTGGCCGACTTGTATTTGTGCTCCGGGAAGCGCCAGAGCGCGGCAACCGGGCTGTTTTTCCTGGCCGAACCGGAGCGGTGCCCGACGCCGCTGCTGCCCGACCTGGCGCGGCTCCTGGGCAAACTCGGGGCGTACCGGTCGGCGTTCAAAGTGTGCCGCCGGCTCGCGCGGGCGCGGTCGTGGTACCACCCGGCCCACTACGGGATGGCCTACTATCTCGCTAAATTGAACAAGCCGATCGAAAAATGGCTGCCGCACCTGCGGGCCGCGGTCGAATTGGCCCCCGGCGCGGTCCCGTACCGCGTCGCCCTGGCCAACGCGCTCGGGAACGCGGGGCGCCCGGAGGAGGCGTGCGAAGTCGTGCGGGACGTGCCCGCGGCGGCGCTGAGTTGCCCGGCGTGCCTCAAACGGCTCCAGAGCGCCGCGGAGGAGGCCGGCGAGGTGCAACTGGCACTGCGGTTCCGCGACCGGCTCCGCGAAATCACGCGCCGCCGGTGCGACACGGCCGAGGGCGACTGTTTCGAGACGTGAGTTCATATACTAACCGACTCGTATTCCGAACCTTTATTCAAGGAGCACGCTCATGGCGCGCCCGAAGACGAACGCGAACGGCCTGAAAGTCGTGAAATCGAAGGGCAAACGGCAACTGGCATTCGCCCCGAAGGGGTACGAGCCGCGGCCCGCGTTCATCGACTACAAGGACGTGTCGGGGATCAAGCGGTTCATCAGCTCCCAGGGCAAGCTCATGTCGCGCAAGCGCACGGGGCTGTCCGCCGCGGCGCAGCGGGCGCTCGCAGTGGCGGTCAAGCGCGCGCGGTTCATGGGGCTGCTCCCCTACGTGGGCGAGTAACCGCGCACCTTCACTCCTACAAACTGAGGCGACGGACCGATGAGTCGATTCACGCGACCCAAGGGAAAGGTGAACCGGGCGCTGGGCGTGGTCGTATACGAGAAGCACGGCGCGGTCAAAGCGCTGGAGCGCCGCGAGTACCGCCCCGGCATGCACGGGCTGCGCAAGGGCAAGGTGTCCGAATACGGTCTCGCCATGCGCGAGAAAAAGAAGATCAAGCACTATTACGGGTTACACGAGCGGCAGCTCGCCCGGTTCTACCAGCTCGCGACCAAGTCGCCGGAGAACACGGGAACGGAGCTACTGGTGCTGTGCGAGCGCCGGCTCGACAACGTGGTGCGCCGGGCGGGGTTCGCCCGCACGCGCCCGGAATCGCGCCAGGGGATCAACCACGGGCACTTCCACGTTAACGGGCGCAAGGTGGACATCGCCAGTTACCTCGTGAAGCCCGGCGACGTGATCGCGGTCGCGCCGCGCCAGAACGTGCAGACCAAGTACCGCGAGCGCCTCACCGAGGGGCTCCACAACGCCGACTGGTTGACGAGCGACCCGGAGGCCCTGTCGTTCACCGTGATGCGGTTACCGACCGAGAGCGACGTGAGCCTGCCGGTCGAGATCCAGCGGGTGATCGAAGTTCTCAGCCGTTAGTTCTGTCCCACCCCCTGGCTTTGTTGAGCGGGTGCGCTTCATCGTTCGCGGCACGGGCCTCTGGCCCGCGAAAACGCTACACCAGCCTCTGGCCCGTGCCGCGAAATGAAGGACCGAAGCGCACCGTTTCAACACAGCACCATTTCCTGCGAGGTTCTGTTCATGCGATCGATGCTCGCGTTAGTTGTGGCCCTGTCGCTCGCGCCCGTGTCGCGCTCCGACGAAAAGGCCGCGCCCGCCAAGCAAGTGAACTGCCCGATCATGACCAAGGACGAGATCGGCGACGACGCCAAGACCGTCGAGTGGAAGGGCGTAAAGATCCAGTTGTGCTGCGACACGTGCCTGAAAAAGTTCAAGGCCGAACCGGAAGCGTACCTGCTGCCGGAACTGCTCCCGCAGTTGAAGGGCAAGGAACTGCCGAAGCGGAAGATCGAGCAGGTGTACTGCCCCGTGTACCGCGACAAGGTGGTCAACAGCAAGGACGAGTCCACGGAATACAAGGGCGTGAAGGTCTACTTCTGGAACGCCACCGCCAAGAAGAAGTTCGAGGCCGATCCGGAGAAGTTCGCGGACGCCGCGATCCTTCCCCAACTCAAGAACGCTCCCAAGAAGTAATCGGCCGGCGCTGATCGTCGCGGTGGCCCCGGGCCACTTCCGGGACCACCGCGAATCACCCGCCCCGAAAAATGCGCCTCACATCTCTCAAGCACGTTTCGTAAATCCCACGACTGTAGTTACTCGTCCGAGGTCCGCCTTCCGCCACTCATGTAGGGCGCTTGGTGCGGGACGGATCAAAACTTCCCCTTGAGTCATCAGGCACGTCCGGTTTCGGGCGCCCTGTAGCGAGCCGCGACCGCAGAGAGTGGTAGTGCCTCCCGCTCCCTTGCGGTCGCGGCTCGTCAAGCCCGCTACGACGATCCCGAAACGAGATTAGCTCTGGACCTCGCGCCGCGCCGAGTTCGCGATGCGCCTTGCCGCGCTCGCAACATTTCTCAACGGCCCACGCGACCCGGCGCGTCCGAGCAACCTGTTGCCGTAGCAGTCGTGACCTTATTCGCGCCCCGTGACCGGGATGTCGTCGGCCGTCCTGACATCGCTCGCTCTCACCGCGGCTCCGGACACCGCGGAGTCGCGCGAGGTACTGGAACACATCGAGATCGGGGCGTCCTTGATCCCATGTGACGGGGTGCCCTCGATTGGTCGGAGGCGAACCGGCGCAGGGCGCGGGAGCGGGCCATGAAGTTCGCGGGGCCGGAGCCGTCACCAACTCGTCGCACAAGAAACGCGCGTGGGTTCATTGGGTGGAGCCTCGATTCGGAGTCGCGCCTCCACCCAATGAACCCACGCGCGCACCATTCAGATGGGAACTCGGCGCGCGCTTTCTCTTGACCACGTTTTGCGGGCGTGCTATTCCGCGGTGTCAACCGCATTTGCTCGCGGGCGCGCCGGAAATGTGAGTCGGGTACCGGCTCGGGCGCGCGGAACCGTCCGGGGTGTAGTGATGGTGGCGCGAAAAAAGCGCGGAAACCGGGCAGTATCGGCGGGCGTGCAACTTGTTTTTCACAGTCCCCGCGTTACGATTCGTTCTTAAAGCGTTCTCGCTCCGGCGCACACCGCCGGTCGGACCGCACCCGTTGAGCCGGCCACCGCGTGGTGCCGGCCCGGGACTCGCGGACCCGTGGAGGTTAACCGGCGTATGTTCGAGTCCGACGCCCGACACCCGCTCGTCGAGCACGCGGTCCTCCCGACCGTGAGCGGGTTCGAGGACGAAGAGCCCCCGAGTCTCTCGCGGCGCCACCCGATGTGGAAAGACGTGAGCGCCGACCAGTGGGACGACTGGCGCTGGCAGACGCACAACTCGATCCGCTCGGTGCGCCAGCTGCGGAACCTGCTCCCGTTTTCCCCGGCCGAGCTCGAAGCGCTCGGGCGCTTGGAGGGCGAATACAAACTCGCCATCCCGCCGTACTACTTCTCGCTCATCGACCCGGAAGACCCGAACGACCCGATCCGGCTCCAGTCGGTGCCGTCGCCGCTCGAGGCGGAGAACCCGTCCGGGTACGAACTCGACGACCCGCTCGAAGAGGACAAGGACTCCCCGGTGCCCGGGCTCACGCACCGCTACCCGGACCGCGCGCTTCTGATTACCACCCCCAACTGCACCATGTACTGTCGGTACTGCACGCGCAAGCGCGCCACGCTCACGCGCGGCGGCTGGGAGGGCGTGAGTGCCGACGACGAGCGGATGATCCAGTACGTCCGCGAGCACCGCGAGATCCGCGACGTGGTCGTGTCCGGGGGCGACCCGCTCACGCTGCCCGTCGGCAAGCTCCGGTTCTACCTGGAAAACCTGAAGGCCATCAACCACGTCGACGTGATCCGCATCGGCACCCGCGTGCCCGTCACGCTCCCGCAACGGTTGTACGACCCGGAACTGATCGACCTGCTCGGCTCGACGGAAAAGGTCTACATCCAGACGCACTTCAACCACCCGCGCGAGGTCACGCCCGAAGCGATGCGCGTGTGCCGATCGCTGTTGCGCGCCGGGATGCCGATCAACAACCACTCGGTGCTCCTCAAGGGCGTCAACGACGACCTCGGCACCATGCGGTCGCTCCTGCGGAACCTGCTGAAGGCCAAGGTCCGGCCGTACTACCTCTTCCACTGCGACCCCGTGACCGGGGCCGGGCACTTCCGCACGAGCGTGTGGAAGGGGCTCGAGATCATGGAGGGGCTGCGCGGGCACATGTCCGGTATCGGCATCCCGACGTATGTGGTCGACAGTCCGCACGGCGGCGGGAAGATACCGATGATGCCGAACTATCTCGTCTCGATGTCCGACGACGCGGTGGTGCTGCGGAACTACGAGGGGCTGCTGATCCGCTACCAAGCGGAAGACAAGCCCGCCGTCAACGGCCAGCCGACGAACACCCGCGGGGTGAGCGGCTTGCTGCAGGGCGACAAGTCCGCGCTGATCCCGCACGACAACGAACGGATGGCCCGGCGGAAGCCGCGCGTCGTCCGCGACGGGTGCGGTGGCGAGGGTGATAGTGAGGGTGAAGCCAACACCGATGGCGGCTCGCTGCGCCCGATCATCCCGCTCCCGATGCTGAACAACAACAGCGGGAACGGTAACGCCGCGTCCAACGGCTAAACCGCTCGCCCTTTTCCGATGCAACCCCGGGCCGTAGCCTGGGGTTGTTCGTTCCGTTCACCCCTCTCCCGCTGCCCGAGGGAACGCGATGTCCGCCACACCACCGAGCGACCCGAAAGAAGCCGCCAAGAAGGAACTCACCAACGCGGTCGTCTGGACCGTCTTGGCCGCGGCGTTCGCCATCGGTGCGTTCGTGTACTCGAACAAGGTGGCAGCCGAGAAGAAGAACTTCTACCTGATCGCGGGTGCAATCGGCGCGATCTTGGCCGCGGTGAACGGATACAGCGCCCGGACCGTGTACAACAAATCGAAGGCGCTGTCGAAGTAGGTGGCGCGTCGCTTTGAGTGCGGCCCGTTCGCGGAGCGGGCGGGCCACACGGAACGGAGTGCTCGCCATGCGAATCGGAATCGCCTGTACCATCAAGCCGGACGGCCCGCTCCCGACCGGGGCGCCGGACGATCTGCACGAGGAGTTCGATTCGCCCGCAACCGTAGCGGCCATCGGCGACGTGTTCCGCGCCCTCGGCCACACGGTCACGGAACTCGGTGACGGCCGGCCCTTTCTCGAAGCCGTTCTGAAGAACCCGCCCGATCTGGTGTTCAATTTCGCGGAAGGCGCCGGCGTGAGCCGCTCGCGCGAGTCCCGCGTCCCGGCCGTGTGCGAGATGCTCGGCATCCCGTACACCGGCTCCGATCCGCTCGCGCTGGCGGTCGCGCTCGACAAAGACATGATGCGTCGCGTCGCGGAGTCGCTGGGCGTGACCGTCCCAAAGGGGATTACACTCGCGCCGGCGCCAGGCGAGTACGACGGCGATTTTGCCGAATTCCCGCCGATCCTCGAAGAAGCCGGACTCACGCTCCCCGTCATTGCGAAGCCGACCTGCGAGGGGTCGAGTAAGGGCATCCGCAACCGGTGCCTCATCAAGACGGCCGCGGAGTTCGGCCCCGTGATCGTCGGGTTGTGGAAGGACTACCAGCAACCGGTGCTGGTGGAGGAGTACATTGCCGGCGACGAGGTGACGATCGGCCTCGTGGGGAGTGACCCGCCGCAATCGATCGGCATCATGCACGTGATCCCGAAGAACGCGGCCGCGGACTTCGTGTACAGTTTGGAAGTGAAACGCAACTGGCACGACGCGGTCGATTACGTGGCGCCCGCGAAGCTCCCGCCCGACGTGACCCGAGCGATCGAGGCCGACGCGATGGCCGTTTACGCGGGGTTGGGGTGCCGCGACGTCGCCCGGCTGGACTTCCGCGTGCGCGACGGGGTGCCGTACTTCCTGGAAGTGAACCCGCTCCCCGGCCTGAACCCCGAGTCAGGCGACCTGTGCTACCTCGCGTACCGCATGGGGCTGACCTACCCGCAACTCATCGGCATGATCCTGGACGCCGCGGTGACGCGGTACGGGTTACGGTAACCGTCTGTGCCAGTAAGCGGGGCGCCTGCGGGTGTGCATCACCGCGAGCAGAAGAACGGTATCCGAATCGCGCTCGAAATAAATCAGCAGATAAGGAAACCGGGGCAAACGGTAGAAGCGAGTGCCGTGTTGGTGCGACGGGAACCGCGCCGGCTCCGCACCAATCGCGGCAATGCCGGTATCGAGTTTGGTAACGAACCGCGCCGCCAATCGCTGACTTGACCCGCGCCTATCTCCTTCGGACGTGCCGAGCCTCCTCGATTGCTCGTGGGTGGAGTTCAACTTCCGCCATCGGCATCGTCCAGGATCTGCTCGCGGGCCGCGGCCCACGGGACGGCCTTCACTTTACCGGTTTGTGTGTCTTCGATTCGTGTGCGTATTTCCTCGGCCCACTCCGATTCTGCTCCCGTGTCGGCCTCGGACTCGAGGCTGTCCAAAAGGCGCGCGGCCAACTCACCACGATCCGCTCGGGGCAGTTGAAGAAGAGCTTCGAGAATCGCATTCGCGGCTTGTGTCATGTACCACCTCACCGAGATACTACACCACCATCCGGGTTCCGTGCAACCTGCGAGACCAACCCGTGATCTCCACCCGCGACTTATCCGGGCTGCCAGACGTTGCCGCGCTCAATCGCCTTATGCAGGGTGTGAAGCTGAAGCGTGTTCTTGCGGGCGATCAACCCTGACGTCACGCTGAAGTCGCTTGCGGCCGATATCGATGAGGTCGGTAACCGGCGACGCGGGAAGAAGTGACATCCAACAAGGGGTTTCGGATGCACGCACCGGGTGGAAATCTGACTTTTGGCAACGAGTTCTTTTCTGCCGGGCAAATCGAGCGCCTCACGGAACTGATGGCGCGCCGGCGAAGCGCGCGGGATCACGGTGCGGCATTCTCGGCAGAGGAGCAGACCGAACTCAATGCGCTGATCGAAGCCGAGTTGGTTGCTGCAACCGCTCGTTCCGCCAAGTTGCTTCGCGACCGAGACGCTGTGTACGGGATTATTCACTCGGAGGGTGCGCCGCACGCGGTCCACCGAGTGAATAACAACCTTCAACCTTCGTGGGCAGAGACCGAGCGGCTGCTTCTCGAACTTCAGCACCGACCGGCTACACAGGTGTCGTTGGAAGCCGATTCCAATGCGTTCTTCGTCATCGAGTACGTTCAGGGACTCGGTTACTACATGAGCGGCTGCGCGCCGAGCGACCGGGATTACTTCAACTTGATCGAGTCGCGATTGGGAGACGAAGCGGTCGAAGGGCGCTTGGTACACGAGCAGTATTTCTTTGCTCGGTACGCTCTCGTGAGCCAAGACGTCGTTTTGCGGGCAGCAAAGAGGTTCTTTGAACACGGTGATCGCGATCCCGGTTGCGAATGGGTTCCAGAGCGGGATGTCACCTACGACTGAAGACCGACACGTCCGTAACCGGTTGTGCGGCTCGTGCGGTTTTTCGCCTGGTGCGCACCAGCCCGCGCAGCGAGATTCGCGGGAACATCTCCGCTGACCGCTTTAGCCCGGACGATAACGACGGCATTCCCGGTGCGCTGAGCCGGGCGCACGGGTCCGAGTTTCACCAATGACCGCGCCTTCCATACTCCTGCTCTACAACGAGCCGGTGCTCCCGGCCGATCACCCGGACGCCAACTCCGAACACGACATCCTCGACACCGTCAACGACACGTTCAAGGTGCTCAAGGCCGCCGGGTTCGAGACCACCAAACTCGGAATCAACTACGACCCGCAACCGCTCCTCGACGTTCTCAAGGAGAAGCGCCCCGACGCGGTGTTCAACCTGTTCGAGGGGATCGCCACCCAGACCGCAACGGAAGTATCCGCCGCGGCGCTGCTCGAGTGGCTGAACGTGCCGTTCACCGGGTGCCCGTCGCCCGCACTGGCACTCGGGCGCGACAAAATTCGGACCAAGCACATCCTCGCCGCGACCGGCATCCCGACCCCGGACTACGCGATCATTGACGCGCTGCCGGTCCCGCTCTGGTGCCACCCGTGGCCGGCGATCGTGAAGCCCGCGTACCAGGACGCGAGTATCGGCATTAATCAGGAGAGCGTGGTCACGTCCCAGAAGCAGCTCGAGGACCGCGTGGCGCACGTGCTGGCGACGTATGGCCCGCCGGTGCTCGTGGAGCGCTACGTGTCCGGGCGCGAGTTCCACGTGAACATGATCGAGGAACCGGGGGCCGCGCCGAACGCCCCGCCGCTCGTACTGCCGCTGGCGGAAATCGCGTTTCGGAACGATCAACCGGGGAAATGGGCCGTTTACACGTTTATCGCCAAGTGGGACGAGCACAGCGACGAGTACAAGTCCGCGCCGCTGCGGGCGCCGGTCGAGATCCCGGCCGCCGACTTCGCGCGGCTCGCGGTCATCGCCCAGCGCTCGTTCCGCGCGCTCCAGTGCCGCGACTACGCACGCATCGATGTGCGCATGGACGCGGACGGCAAGTTCTACGTTCTGGAAGTGAACCCGAACCCGTATCTGAACAGCCTCGCACTCGTAAACGGGCTGCTCGCCATCGGCCGGACTCAGGAAGAACTCCTGGTGAACCTCTCGCTGGCCGCGATCGCGCGCGGTGGGAAAGAGGTTTCGCGCGAGGCGATCCGCGTCCCGGTCGGCGTTATCACGGCGTGAACCGGGCGCTCGGCGTGGCCCCCGTGTGAATCACATCTCGTATCCCTTCACGGGAACCTATCGATTTCGCTCGCGCCGGATTCGGCCTTCCCCACCGCTCCCAAGTTTGCCAAACAGTCACCGCTCGTCCGGGGTGCGGGGCTTTACGAGCCGCGATCGGGGGAGACATGGTTTTACGAGCCGCGACCGCGAGGGAGCGGGAGGCATCAGTGGTTGCCGGTGATCGCGCCCGACATCGGCACGCCTCTGCACCGCTCCCTCGCGGTCGCGGCTCGTAAAACCATGTCTCTCCCGATCGCGGCTCGTAGAACCGCTGCAACTCGAAATGTCCCGGACTGGTAAAGTCCGCATCGTCGGGCCCCCTCGCGGTCGCGGTTCGTAAAACTGCGGCCGTGAGCCTAACGCCTCTTCACCCGATCTCGCATTACGTTCCCGGCAAACGCTGGTTGCGCACGGACATATCGCCGTCGGCGATCGGCTTCTGAACGCCGAACACCATCGCGAACAGCCAGCGGGCACGGATCGCCCAAATCGCCTGCTTCCGCATGTAGTTGAGCGAGTTGTAATCGTGAACGGATGCGGCGGGTAAGAAATCCATACTCGGCGGCATGTTCGTGACTTCAAACGCCATCTGATCTTGCTGTTTGTGCGAGAGCAGTTCGGTGATCTCCACCGTTGCCAGATCCACATACGGGTGCGTCGTTTCGTCCCACGGTTCGAGCGGGTTGCGGATCACGTCCGGGTCGTCCGGCTTCACTTCGTGAAATTGCACCTGCAGGATGTAGTGGACCGGCCCGGTCTTCACGTGCTCCGCCCACTCGTTTTTCAGGTAGTTCACGTCCCGCGTTTCGCCGGGCACCGCGCGCTGATCGGCGGCGATAGGAGCGAGGGCCGGGTCGTCGCGCACCTGGGCCACCCACGCCGGGTTCGGCGGCGGCTGTTCGGGGGCGCGGTCGCCGGGGATCAGCCGGAACCGGACGTACCGCGGTTTCCCGTCCTTCGCTTTCCACGCGAACGGGGTGTGGCTGTGGTAGTACATGGTGGTGAACGACACCGGCACCTTGATCTGGGCGTCGGCCGCCGACTTGCGCCCGTCGGCGTATTTGGTGTGGTACTTGACGTACTCGATGCCGGCGTGCTCGTTGCGGTCGAAGGCGAATTCGAGGAAACTCGCGGCGTTCCAGAAGAAGCAGTGCCGGCCCGTGTTCATCTGGATGTCGAGCGGGCTCTTGAACCGCGTGTCGGCGAATTTGAGGGTCGCGCTGCGCACGGGGCTCATCGCGTCGTCCATGTACCCCGAGCTCGCGTGGCGCAAGCGGACCGGGAACTCGCGGCCCGGCTCGAAGAACTCGGCTTCCGGGAACTGCGGGTTGGTGACGATCCGCAGCTTGCCGCGCCCGGCGATCCCGTTGTTGTGCGACATCCGCCGGCGCTGCGAGCCCGACCCGACGGCAATGAGGAGGATGAAGAACTTCCCCCAGAACCAGAGCTTGAACTTGTCCCAAGTCGCTCTCATCGACGGGCCTCTCGATTTGCTGCCGGACCGACGCGGTTATTTCTGGTGTGCGAGTAACACGCGAGCCCCCACGAGGTCGGGCGCGTCGAGTCCCTCGGTGAACGAGTCGATGATCGGTTGTACCAGCGCGCGGGCCTCGTCCACACGCCCCGCGGTCGCCCACACGCGCCCCAGCGCAACGGCCGCACGCAACTCGAAGAACTTGGCTTGTTGGTCGCGTGCGATTCGCAGCGCAGTTTCGAGGCACTCGGTGGCAGGGGCCGTGTCCGCGGCCGATTCGTCGAGGAGGAACGCGGCCTTCCGACGATACAACTCCGATTCGACGTACCGCTCCCGGTCCCGCACGGTCAGCGCGAACGCCCGGTTGAGCGCGTCCCACGCCTCGTCCCGCTGGCCCGCAGCCCAGTGTGCATCGGCCAGGCACCCCAGAAAGTGCTGGTGAACCATCTCGCACCCGGTTGCTTCGACCGCGCGGAGCCCCGCTTGGAGGAGCGGAATCGCTTCGGCGGGCCGGCCGAGTTGTGCGAGGGCCGCCCCCTTCAGTGACGTCGGTAGCGCGATCCAAAAAGCGAACGACTGCTCACGGGCAATGGCGAGGGATTTCTCAGCTTCGGCCAGCGCCGCAACGGGGTCGCCCCCGAGCTGGAACATCAGCCCGGTTTGCCAGATCGTCACAGTTTGGGTGAACGGGTGGCGCAACTGCGCCGCGAGAGCCAGCGCTTCGTTCGCTTTTTGGCGCGCGGAGTCGGGCCGGCCGAGCATCCACAGCGCCAGTCCCGCGTAAGACGTGGTCAGCGGGCCGGAGTTCTGTTGGGTGAACTTCGCGTGCTCGGCCGCGGCCTCGGGGCGGTAGAGTTCCGCCGACAGCGTGAGGTGCTCCAGCGCGCCGGTGAAGTCGCCGGCCCACCACGCGGTACAGCCCAGTGCCCAGTGTGCTTCGGTCCGGCACCCGTCGTCTCGAACGTCGGCCAGCGACAGTAGCTCGTCGCAGATTTCTTGCGCGACGGCGTTCCGGCCGCGGATGAATCGCAGCGCCCAGGACACCATCATCACGTCGAACAGTGGGAACGCCGGGCCGAGGCGCTCGCACAATCCCCGTGCCCGAATGATCTCGGTTTCGACTTCCGGTGCCGCGTACCCGAACGTGGCTAGGAAGCACGAACAGAGCGGGAGCCGCAGCCCGAACTCGCGGGCGTCGCGTTCGGGACCGGTGAGCAGGCCGGTGAGCAGGTCCAGCCCGCGGGTGAGGTGGCGGATCGCTTCGGCGTAGGCCGACCGCTCCCGGGCGCGGTTCCCCGCCTTCGCCCAGTAATCGAGCCCGACCTCCGTGCGACCCGCTTCGGTGTAGTGGTGGGCGAGCTGTTCCGGTTCCGTCTCCGCGGTGTCCGGGAGCGTCTGCTCGATCGCCTCGGCGATGCGCTGGTGAACCTGCTGCCGCCGCTTCCGCACGAGCGAGTGGTACGCCGCGTCCTGAATGAGTGCGTGCTTGAACGTATAAGTGTCGAGCGGCGGTGTCCCCTTCGCGAAGAGCACACCAGCTCGGACCAATTTCTCCAATTCGGCGCGAAGGGCGGGTTCGTCCCACTCCCCCGCGGCCCGGAGCATCTCGTAGGAGAAGGTGCGGCCGATCGCGGCGCCGAACTGCACCACGTCCCGGTCGCTGGCCATGCGGTCGAGTCGTGCGAGGAGCAGGTCCTGGAGCGTGGCCGGGATCAGCCCGACCGCCCAGTTCCCGCCCTCGGCGAGCACGCGCGCGAACTCTTCTACGAACAGGGGTACGCCGTCGGTGCGTTCGGCCACCTGCGTGACCACCGCGGGCGGGATGTCGTCTTTCCCGGTGGCGCCGCGCATCATCTCGCCGATTTGCCGCTTCGTGAGGCGGCTCAGTGCGACCGCGGTCTGGTTCGTCTTCCCCTTCCACGGCGGCTCGTACTCGGGGCGCGTGGTGAACACGGCCAGGATCGGCACCTCGTGCCACCGCTCGACGAACTCGGTGAGCAGCTCTTCGGTAGAGGGGTCGATCCAGTGCAGGTCCTCGACCACGAAGAGCACCGGGCGCCGAACGGCCCGGTCGCGGAGCCAGTCGAGCACCGCGGCACGGAACAGTTCGCGCTGCCGGTCCGGGCTGTAGTTCAGCTCCGGCAACCGGCCGGCGAACGGGATCGAGAGTGCCGAAGCGAACAGGGCGACGCGCTCGGGGTCGGTGACGCCGTCCTCGCGGAGCCGGGCGATCAGCAGTTCGAGCCGGGGCGCGGGGTTCGGTTCGCGTGCCAGACCGAGCACGCGGGTAAAAGAGTCGATCACGGGGTAGAACGGGCTGCCCTCGTGGTGCGGCGAGCAGTGCCAGACGATGGCCGACCCGTCGGTGCCGAAATGGTCGCTGTCGTGGTGCGGTTCGGTCCCGCGGACGTGGTCGCGGATCACCCGGACGAGGCGCGATTTACCCAGCCCCGGATCGGCGACGAGGAGCACCACGTGGCCGATCCCCTCGAGCACCAGTTCCCAGCGCTCGCGGAGCAATTCGACTTCCCGGTCCCGGCCGACGAGCGGCGTGAGCCGGGTCGGGTCGGTCGCTTCGACGCGGTTGTGCGCGCCCCGCTCGCCGGTGACCCGGAACAGGGCCGTCGGCGAGGCGCCCGAACGCACCCGCGCTTCGCCCGCGGGCTCGTAGTCGAAGTACCCCTCAATGAGCAAGCGGGCCGCGGCACTCAGGGTGGTGCTACCGGGCACGCTGGACTGCGCGAAGCGGGTAACGGCATTGACCACGTCACCGACCACCGTTGGCTGGTTCGCGGCCTCGGTGACGACCGCGGGGCCGGTGTGGACCGCGACCCGGATCGTGCCGCTCGTTCCGCCCTGGAACCGCGCGGTGACCGCGAGCCCGGCCCGGACCGCGAGGCGCGCGGAGTCTTCTCGGGCAACGGGGTAGCCGAAACAGGCGAGGTAGCCGGTCCCGGTCGTGGGGAGTTCGAGTCCCCCGAACGGCCCGGCGACCTCCCGGCACGCCGACTGAAACGTCAGGAACCGCTCGTGCGCATCGTCCACGTCGTCGGGATCGCCGGTCGTTTCAAACTCGGCGTACAAGACTGTGAGTTGCCGGCGCTCCGCGCCGCGGGTCGCGCGAACGGATTCGCCGGACACCGGCGTGATCGGGGCCGAATCGGTCGGGCGCCCGCGGTCGGTGTCCTTCTCGACGGGCGGAATGTGGAGCAGGTTGGTCGAGACGTCGCCGCTCATCGGGGGGCGCCCCGAGCGCGACAGCGCGGGGGTGATTCCCGGCTCCGCTCGGCGCAGCGCGCGTCGGAGATCGGCGGCGAAGTCGGCCGCGGTCGTGTACCGGTCGGCGGGCAGCTTCGCCATCGCTTTGAGGACGACCCGCTCGATGTCGGACGGGAGGTCGGGGCGGAGCTGGCGCGGCGGTTGCGGATCGTCTTCCTGAACTTGACGGAGAACCAGCCACGGGTCGTCCCCGCGGAACGGCGGGCGCCCGCAGAGCATTTCGTAGAGGGTGACGCCGAGGCTGTAGATGTCGGTTCGACCGTCGGGCCGGTGGGCTTGCCCCCGAGCCTGTTCGGGCGACATGTACTCGGGCGTACCCACGACGACGCCCCGGGAACCGGTGGCGGTGGTGTCCGATAGTGCGATCCCGAAATCGACCAACACCGGCCTGCTACCGTCGAGCAGGACAATGTTGGAGGGCTTGACGTCCCGGTGGACGATGCTGCGGGTGTGGGCGTGGGCCAGGGCATCGGCGACGGCCGCGGCGAGTTCCGTGGCCGCCTCCCAGTTCGGGCGGTGGTCCCGCAACCACGCGGAAAGTGTCGGCCCGGTCAGGAGTTCGGAAACGATGAAGCACCGCTGCCCGCCCGCGCCCGCGTCGTGAACGGTGACGATTCCGGGGTGCCGCAACTGCGCGAGTTGGCGGGCTTCCAGCGAGAGTTGTCCGACGTCTCCTGCTTTTGTTCGTTCGACCCGCGCCACTTTCACCGCGACCGCTCGACTCAAGGACCGATCGTACCCGCGGTAGACCGCGCCGAACCCGCCCTGCCCGAGTTTGCTCCCCAATTCGTACCGGTCCCCGAACGCCGCGGTCAGATCGGCGCGAATGTCGTCCGATCCCGGAAGCGCCGGCGGGAGGTTGAGGCGCTGCGTCTCCTGGTGCTGGGAATCGCTCTTCGGTTCGTCCGCGGGCGAATCGGTCCGCTCGGGTTGCGCGGACGGGTCCGGCGCCGGCGAGTCGGAGTCGTTATCGGTCGGGAATGCGAACACGAGCACTTGCTCCGCGGCCGGGCCTGCCGCAACGGTGATGTTCCCACAGCAAGGGCGTTCGGGAATCCGTTTGACGATAGCTTCCCGGTGGGTGGAACGCCAGCGCGCACTTCCAAGAGCACGGATTGTTAAGGCAACGGCGAGTCGGGTCGTGCGGGCGCCCGCACCCTCTGAGGTATATGAATCTTACAGGCGACACCACCGGGCACGCCGGCCGGCCGGTGCGATCCACATGAACCCCCCGGCGGATTAATCGGACCTCGGCACTCTTTACACCGGTTCGCCGCCACATCCAGATACTCTGCACGGGTGCCGGGCTTACCGCCCCAAGCGGGCAGAAGGTGCCCTCACGTTCTGCCCGCCTGTTAACAATGGCTCGCGCGGAACCACTCTCGCATCGCGACCGGGTATCATCACCCGCGTTCCCGCGATTTTTGCGCGACGCGCACGGCGCGAGCGGGGAATATACGGATCGGAGGGCGCGGATGAACGCAGCGCGACCGGCGGAAATCTTGCGGCAATTGGAACAAAGCGGTTCCGGCGACGGTGAGTTGCTCGCGCAATTCGTTCTCACCAAGAACGCGGTTGCGTTCGAGGAACTGGTGCGCCGACACGGGGCGCTGGTTCTGGGTGTGTGCCGGCGCGTGACCCGAAACGCACAGGACGCCGAAGACGCATTCCAGGCCACGTTCCTTGTGCTGGCCCAGAAAGCCGGGGCACTGCGGAGCGACGTGCGGCTGTGGAGCTGGCTGTACGGCGTCGCGTTCCGGGTGGCGTGGCGCGCCCGGCGCTCGGTGCTCCGAAGGCGCACGCGGGAGGTTTCGGTGTCCCGGTTGCCCGAACCACGCGCCCCCGCGCCTCCACCCGTGGTGCCGGAACTGGCGCCGATCCTCGACGAAGAACTCGCGGCGCTGGCGGAGTGCTATCGCGATGCGATCATTCTGTGCGATTTGCGTGGGGCATCGCGTGAAGAAGCGGCCGCGGCGCTGGGTGTGCCCGAGGGCACGCTTTCGAGCCGGCTGGCCAACGGGCGCAAGAAGCTCGCCGCGCGGCTCACGAAACGCGGCATCGCACTCGCAGTTTCCGCACTTCCGCTCGCGGTTACTGAGACACAGGCCGGAACGACGGTCGCGAGCGATCTGGTCAAGAAGACGTGCGGGTTGGTCGCGGATTACTCGTCCGGTGGGGCTGTTCCCGGTCCACTGGCCAAGCTCACTGAAAGGGGACTCGCTGTGCGCAAGACGCTCGTGTTCGGACTGATCGTGGTCACCGCAGTTGCGGGGGCGGTATTCGCCGCGAACCCGATCGCCGCGCCGCCTGCCGATCCACCGAATCCCCCGGTCGCCGTGAAGGGTGAGGAGACGCTGAAACCACAGACCGAGCAAAAGGCGCTGCCCGCGCTCGCTGCGGCACCGCGCATCACCGCCGGATGGGATTTGCCGCTCGCCGCATCCGAACGAGTGATTTGGGCTCCGTCCGGGGATCGACTCGCAATTGTTGGGGCAGTAGGTGGGCAGAAAGAGGGCTCACTTGATCCGACCTTTGTTCTTGTGAAATATACGGGCAAGCAGGATTTTGAAGAGATCATCAGCTACACGCAAATGCCGAAGAACGGCTCTGTCATTGGGTTCACCAGTGATGGGAAACAGCTTATCACCGACCGGCGCGAACGCCATCTTCTCAGTGGTCTTCACCAATTTGTGTACTGGGATTTAGATAAAGCGGAAGCGAACCCGCGACGCGGCGTGCCGACACTCGGAGACAAGGCAAAATTGCGAACGGTGAACTTCGATGGCGCTAACGTGTACGCCCCCTACGCCTTTGGCCCGAATGGTAAGACGTTCCGTGCAACGAGAATGAACTACGAGCGAGGCGCGGGCGGCGAGCCCAAAACGGTGGACGTAATCGAAGTGGATACTTCGACGGGCAAGTCGGGGAAACCACTCACGACAATTCCCTACGGCTACATGGCTCTTTCTCCAGACGGCAAGCGCCTGGCGTTTACGACCCCAAGTGGCCTGAGCGTGCGGGCGCATGACCTTGAGAATCGAGACAAGCCCGAGTTGTGTGAATTCAAGTGGCCCGAGAAATTGGGTGCTAAACACGGTGCGGTATTGCGTCCCTCGGTCTTTTCTCCAGACGGTAAGCGGCTTGTTGTTATCGGTGACAATCCTAGTCGTGCGGCTATTGTCGATGTCTCGACCGGTAAGTCAGTTGCGGTGCTTGAGGGCGAGCCAACATTAGCAGAGGATAGTGTTACCACATTTAATTCCGATGGCCGATTGTATGCTGCAAAAAGTGCGGGCGTGCTGACGGTTTGGGAGGCGTCCACCGGGCGCATCTTGAAGACGTGGAATACTGAGAAGGCGGTGCCGGCGTTTCACCCCACGCGCCCGCTGCTCGTCGTTGCGGAACCCAATGGCGAAAGTGAAACGCGCCTCGGCTTCTGGGACTTCGCGGCAGAGGTCGAGAAGAAGTAGCGCCTCCGGCGTCGCTCATACTTTTATGGCAAGTCTACTCGGCGGAGTGAGGCGCCGAGGGCCGGTGAGAACGCCGGAACCCTCGGCCGTAGTGTTTACGCTCTGCTACCCTTTGGCGGTGCCCGCCGCGAGCGCCTTTACGTCGTTCGTGGTGAGAGGATTGCCGCCAATTCCCCAGTCGCCACTCTTGACCTCTTCCACGACCACCCACGTCACCGCGCGCATGTTTTCGCCTTCGATCGAAACCATCGCCTCCGTCAGCTTGCGGATGATCTCCTGCTTCTGCACGGAGGTGAAAACGCCTTCGATCAGTTTGACATTCACGAGGGGCACGGGTGCTCTCCAATCGGGGAGGGGACGCGACCAAATCTGGAGCACGATGGAAAACCGAGGCGCCTTCGGTTCCGCGCAGTCAACGCTCCAGGGAATCAATCCGCGGCGATTTCAGGAGCGGCCAAAAAACGCTTGGATTTTCCGTTCACTAGTGTATAATTGATTAGATTAATGCGACCGAGCTACTCCGGTGCGGGGAGCAGAGTTCGATACTGATGTCGATCGAGATGAGTAAATGTGAGCCTGAAGCGGCCGAAACTGCAAAAATGTTTGCGATTGTTAGCCGTTTGCGTGGGCCACGAGGAGAGAGGTGGCGCCAAAAGACTTGAAATCTCAGCAGTTGGCGCGACACACGGCCGGCACCACTCCTCCGAACCCCAAAATGTTAGTGTTTGTTAGTCCCGTTTCGGTGGCCTTGTAACGAGCCGCGACCGCAAGGGAGCATGAGACACCTCCCTTGCGGTCGCGGCTCGTCTGATCGCTACATGGATCTCGAAACGAGACTCGCCCGGGCGCTCCCTTGAGGTAACGAAGTCGCGATTGCAGGCGGTGTCGAAACGCTCCGGCGCGAGGTTGAACGCTTAGCGCCGTTCTCAAACCGACACTAATTCACGATTTGTGGCGACGCGGTGGTTCGGGCGCCTTGCGGGTACGAGTCAATCGATTGGGGTTGTCGAGATTTGGAGGGGTCTGATAGATAGCGGCGCTTCACGTGCCCGCCGACACCCCGAGCGCGCTCTCGTTGACCGAGGTCATGGATGCTGAATCAAGTCACCGCGATCTGGAAGTTTCGGAGCTTCTTGTTCGCTCTCGTTCGGCTCGACCTCCGGCTGCGGTACAAGCGGTCGTGGCTCGGGGGCGTGTGGTCGCTCATCCACCCGATCACGATGGCCGCGACCTACGTCACCGTGTTCAGCGGCGTCCTCATGCTCTCGCCCGCCGAGTACACCACGATGCTCCTCGTGGGGCTGGCGGTGTGGGGGTTCTTCCGCGAGTGCGCGGTGAGCGGGTGCTTGGCGATCATCTCGCACGAGTCGTACATCCGCCAGCACCCGCTCCCGTTCGGCCTGTACTCGTTGCGCTTCGTGCTCGGGTACGCGATTCAGGGGGTATTCGCGCTCGGGGTCGCAATGGCGGCGGTCGCCATTGACGGACACGGGGAGAACCTCCGGCTCATGTGGGCCGTCGTGCCCGCGCTGTTCCTGATTTTCGTTACGGGGTGGGCGGTCGCGACGATTTGTGCGTTCGCGCAGGTCTACTTCCACGACACGAAGCACCTGTTGGAGATCGCGGCGCAAATCCTGTTCTTCCTGACGCCCATCGTGTACAAGCCCGATCTGCTCGTCAGCAAGGGGCTCGGGTGGATGGCCCGCTTCAACCCGCTGAACGTGTACCTGGAACTGGTTCGGTTCCCGCTGACCGCCGGCGAGCTGCCGGATGCCAAAATGTACCTCAAGGGCGCCGCCTGTACCGCGGTCCTGTTCGTGTTCGCCGTTGCGATCGCGTCGCGCCTGCGGAAGAAGGTCGTCTTCTACCTGTGATCGATCGAGTGCCGAGCGAGCGGTCGCCCGCTGTTTATGAGAACGCACCGAATTTCAAGTGGTACCGCGATCTGGCTTGACCAGTTTTCCGCGGTGCCGTACCTTGCCGCCCCCGGCCGAACTTCACATGGAGGCACGGCCGCCCGCACCGCCGGGGGTCACCAGGGAGGGTACCATGATTAGCGTCCTGTTCTGCTCGCGCGACAAGGGTAATCCCGATTCCGGCCTCCAGCGGTTGCTCGACTCGACCGTGGCCTGCACGACCCCCGCCGAGCGCGAGCAGATCGAGTTCCTCATCAAGTTCGATTCCGACGACGATTCCCGGTTGCCCGACAGCTTCTTCGCCAAGTACCCGTTCGCGGTGCGCGCGTTCGTCTGGTCGCGCGGCGAGGGGCGCCACGGGCTGCACCACGCGCAAGAGTACATGTTCGCGCAGCGCGACCCGCGGTCGCGGTTCTGCCTGATGACGGCCGACGACTTCTACTTCAGCCGGCCCGGGTTCGTGTCGGAAATCCTGGACGTGAAGGACGAGTTCTGCATCATGGGGTACCGCCGGCCCCCGATCGAGTCGTTCGCCGGAAGTTATGAGCAAGAGGAGGCGGTCCGCCAGTGGGTCGTTTCGTTCGGGTGCTGGTCGCCGGTTATCAGCGCGCGCCTCATCGAGGTGTGCCAGAACTTCGGCTGGCAGGCGAACGTCGATAGCTGGCTGATGGGCCTTTCGGTGGCGCTGTACGACCTGTACGGGATCGTGATCTGGAAGCAGCACGCGCCGTTCTACGAGCGCGGCGGGGAGTACGAGCGCCCCGCGAGCGTCGGGACCGCGGTGACTTACAACAACATGGAGCTGACGAACAACGTCGGCCCGCTCAACAAGTACTGGTTCGAGCTCGTCCGCCGGCAGGCCCGCAACGTCTACCTGAACATGGTCCACGGCACCGACTTCCGCCCGAGTTGGGGATCGAAGCTCGAGGGCACGTGGCGGAAGGTCCGCGCCCAGCCGGTGCGCCGACTGCCGAGCCGCATTTTCCGCAAGGTGCGCCGCAACCTCGTCTCCGTGTTCGCCTGATCGACCGGGCGCCCCTCTCCCGGTGGCCCGTGCCAGTGACCGTCCATTTTGCCTCTCATTGAGCTCGCACAACCACACACTCTGGAACGTTCGCCATGCACCTGGGTCGCCGAGAGAAAGTTCCGTTCCCGGAGGCGTACAAGGGCTTCCGGCTGATCCGCATTCACGGGCGGGTTCACGCCCTCCCGCCCACGGCCCAGGTCGAGCGCATTCTGAGCACGCCGGGGATGCTGGACCGGCACCCGGCCGTTCTGTCCGCACCGACGCTGGCGGAAATCGAGCGGCTCGTGGACGCCTGGGACGAACGGGCGGAACGAACCGAAGCTCTCAAACAGGTGGAAGGTTACGACATCGTCCGGCACCGGGATGCGTTCTACGCGGTGCCTCAATCGGCCGGCGCGGTCGACCTGGACGTGCCGGGTGACCGGCAGCGCGTCGGCGTCATCGCGGGAACCGGCGCGGAAGAACTGGAACGGACGGTGCGCCGGGTCGCGGCCGGTGCGCCGGTGGAGTTCGCGGGCTGGCTCCCGATCTTCTCGGTATCCGGCAATTGCGGCGCCCACCCGCAGTTCAAACACACCGGAAACCCGCCGGAGGGGTACCGGTTCACTCGGTCCGCTCCTCCGGGTGAGAAGCGGGTCGTGCCCCCGGCCCCGAGCGCCCGTGGGCTGCGTGCGCGGGGCGCGCGTTTGGGTCAGAAACTCGCGAAGGCCGCACGCAGCGCGATTTTGGCAGCGCGAAGTGCGCTCAACTTCGTGCGCCCGCAACGGGGCGTCACCATTGCGACCCGGGTCGCGGTCTTCGCGGCGTTCGTTCGGCTGCTCGTGACACTCTTGCGGCGCGGGTGCAAGCCGGGTGCGGTGCTGAACTTCCTCCAGACGCGGCACCTGCAATCGCAACTGCTCCTCGGGCGCCAGGAGCTGGTGTTCCTGACGAGTATGCCGTACACCTTCGGGCAGAACGACTGGGTCATCGAGATCGAAGACCCCACGACGCTGTTCTACCCGCTCGTTCAAAACGGGCACACGTGCGGGCTGTCGCTCGCCGATTCGCCATACTTCCCCATCGTGAAGACGCTGCTCGAAGCCGACCACTGCAAGGCGATCCTGACGCACATGCGCTCGACCGCGGAGCTGGTCCCGGCGCTGTTCAAGAGCGAGGCGATTCGCAAGAAGGTGGTTTACGCGCCGCTCGGCGTCCGGCTCCCCGAGCGCTGGCAGCGCCACGACCCGCAACCGGCGGACGAGCCGATCCACCTGCTGTTCATCAACTCGTGGTGCCAGGTACCGGAGAACTTCTACGTCCGCGGCGGACTGGACGTGTTGGAAGCGTTCGCGATCCTCCGCAAGCGGTACCCGCAACTGCGGCTCACCATGCGAACCGAGCTGCCGGCCCTCGACGATCACTACCTGCGCATTCTGGAGGGCGGTTGGGTTCGCATCGTCAACCGGTTCCTGACCGACGAGGAGATGGCCGAACTGCACGCCGAGAGCCACATCTTCCTGCTACCCGCCGCGCGCGTTCACATCGTCTCGCTGCTTCAAGCGATGTCATACGGTCTTGCGGTCGTCGGCTCCGACGGGTGGGGGATGGAAGAGTACCTGGAGCACGAGCAGAACGGGCTGGTGGTTCGCGGGCGCTACGGCAAGGCGTCGTGGGCCGACCCGGAAGCGGGGATGCTGCGCGAGAACTACGAGTTCATGTACACGCCCGATCCCGAGGTGGTCGCCGGGATCGTGGAGTCCGTTTCGCGCCTGGTGGAAGACCAGGAGTTGCGCCGGCGCCTCGGCCAGACGGCCCGGGCGAACGTCCGCGACGAGTACAACCTGGATTCGTGGAACCGCGGCCTCAAAGCGGCTCTGGATCGGGCGAGCGGGGGTGCTCCCGAGCGGGTCGTTACGCTGCAACGGGTCGAAGCTGAACCGCGCGAAGATGGCGTGCGGTCCCACCAAGCGGATGCGTGCGAAGTTCGGTGACGCGGAGAAAACCGGTATCGAGATAAACTGCGCGATCGAACGGCCCGTGAGCCCGATGTACCAGGAGGAACAATCCTCTCGCTGGTACATCGAGCTCGCGGGCCGCTCGATTTGGTACACCACAAAATTGAGTCGATTACTGGGGAGAAGCGAGCGCCGATCGATTCGGCGCGAGCGCACGACAGATCAATTGGGAAGATTGGAGAGGTGAATCGAGTGCAGGAGCCGACGGGCCAGTGAAGGGCGACGGGCCATAGCAACCAGTTCCGCTAGCTCGGCGGTCAACTGCGACGTGATCGCGCGGGTCGCACGGAGTTCGTCCTCGACTGCCTGTACACGAGCATTTGCCGCTTCCAGCAACCGGGTGGTGATCCGCTCTTTCATTTCTTCCAGCGTCGGCGCTACGAGGGGCGCTTCACTCAGCGCGCGCTGTGCATCACGGGGCGTCGCGTGTAGCGCGCCGCGGGAGAACGCGATGTCGTACCCGCGGTAATCGGACAGCACCAGGCGGTGACCCGAAGCGAAAGTCTCTTCAAGCCGCATGACGCCGGACAGGTACTCGTCGTCACCCGCTAACCGGAACGCGGCCGGCTGATTGGGCGGAGCGGGAGCCGGCGAGTCGAGCGTCACCCGCCACTCCGGTGGAACCTCCAGGCCGAACTGGTCGCGTGTGAAATCAACCAACTCGGCAGTTCGGTCGCGAAGGAGCCCGCGTAGCTCGTGGGCGAGTTCAAGTGAGAGATCGCCGGGTGGCCCGGGGAGAATGCGTTCTTCAACCGGGAAGTTGGTCAGATCGATCTCCGAATCGACCCCGAGGAACCGGAACACGTCGCGTAAAAGGGCACCCGGTCGCGTGGCGATCGACTCGTAGAACCCGACATAAAGCTGCTCGGCGGGAAAAACGGCCGACCATCGGCGGAGCTGACCGAAATAGTCGCCCGCAACGAGGGGCCAGTCGTGGGCGAAGTTCGCTCGCCACGCATCGTCTGTAACGCCGCCGTCGTCAGAAGGAGCGTGTGCGAAGTTGGCTTCTCGGTAGCGATGGTTGTGTTTGGCGTGCGACCAGGCGCGGGAGACCGGCTCCCGCATCAGAAACACGAGCTTGATGTTCGGCAGGAGGTTGCGGATGAGCCGGATAGTAGCGAGCGGAAGAGAGGCATACGACGGTGACGCCTCGCCCGCCCGCCGAGAGCCGGCCGGATTAAAGTGATCGCAATACCAGCCGAAATCCAGGTACTTGAAGAGGGAACTAAAGTATTTGACCTCCTTCACCTCCGGCACAAAGAGCCCGGGGTGATGTCGGAGGTTAGCGGCCAGCCACGTCGAACCCGTTTTGGGCGGGGAGATGACGAGAAAATCGGGTCGCCGGTGGCAGAACCGGTCGTGAGGGTCGGCAGAGTTTTGCCACAAAGCGCGCGTCCTCCTGAACGCATGGCCGCAACTGGGTCGGCATCATAACCCCGCGGTTTGTAACAGAACAAGTACGATCGGATTCCGAACTCATTAAAATCCGCGAGTGCGAGATGATGCGGTTTTGGTTGTTTTCGGGCACAAACACAAGGGCGTCATGAAACGTGGCACCCGTCCATGAGGCCCGCACGAGCGGCATTCAGAAACTTCTCACCAACCGGCGCATGCGCCGGCACGCGGGACTCGGTGGACTCAAATGTTGATGCTCTGCGGGATGCCAGAGGGCGATAGCGTGAGGTACGGCACGCGGGTCGTGTTCCGCTGATCGATGGTTCGGCCGATCTCGGCGAGTTGCTTCTGGAACCGCGCGAGCGGTTCGGCCACGCGGGTGTCCAGGAAGTAGTTGGCCGGGTACTCACCGAGCGTGGTGTAGTGGACCGTGCCGAGCACGTACCCGAGCTCCATTTGCAGTTCGGCCATGTCCATCGGCGGGAACATCGCGAGGTGGTCGGCCGCGGTCGCTCCGGTCTTCGAGGTCGGGGCGGGCGCATAGCCAGCGAGCGGCATCGCGGGGACGTAGCTCATCACGTCGTATTGCGGGAAGTTCACCGCGGCGTGCTGCACACTGCAGGTGAACAGGATCATCGTGACCGCGTCGATCAAGTACGCGCGCGTCGGGGCCGCAGCGCCGACGCCGAACCCGCTCACGCGCCCGCCGTCCACCGCGCCGATTTCGGTCAGCCACGCCTTCAACTCGGGGTCAGCCTGGACTTCGGCATCGGTCGGGTAGTACAGCGCGAGGTAGTCGCTCGCCCATTTCTGGATCGCGTCCCAGTACAGTCGAGCGTCGTCGCGGTAGTGGTACTCCGGGAGCGTTTCGGGGTCGTCCGTTCCGCGATCCGCCAGTGCCTTTGGGAGCATGGATTCGTTGAACAGGTAGCTCTGCACCCCGGACGCCGCGAGTTTGCGCGACGTCTCGATCGTTCCACCGAACAACTGGTCCACCGCTCCCTTGTTCGCGATGAGGTGGCGCCAGCTCGCGTCGTTGATCGCCAGCGTGCCGTCGAAGTGCGGCACCAGGAGCGTAAACAGGGGGTGGTTCGGCGCGAGTTGCCGGTACGTGCAGATCACGAACGGCTCGATGAGCAGGTGCGTGCGCGCGAGGTGCGTGACGGCCTCGTGAAAGTTACCGTCGGCGATCTCCACAACTGTTTTGGCGATCAGCCAGTTGTGGCCGTCGTCCGGGGTGAACACCGGGTTGTCCGGGCCGGGCGCCTGCTTGCACTGGATCGCCACGGGGCGGAGTTGCCGCGTGGTCCGGTCCGTCACGAACAGCGCGAGCGGCGCGTAGACGTATTTCTGAACGTCGTGCGGGTACGTTCCCGATACGGCCCCGTTAAGCGACTGGTAGTCGGCGAGGAACAGGCGCCCCTCGGCCCCGGCCGCCGCGAGCGAATCACCGGGCACGACCCGCTGGAACTCGGCCTCGGTGAACGGGAGCCGGGCGTCCAGCGTTTTCACACGCTGGAGCATGACCGGGTTCGGCCCGGCCACGCGCATGTGCGCGAACGCGGGGTCGCTGGGCGTGGTCGCACTGATCGGGGGCAGGCCGATCGAGCGGAACAGATCGGAGTACGCGCTGAGCGCGGCCGGCCGGTCGGGGCGCGCCGTCGATCGGAGGGTGAACTTCAGCGAGTCGGTCACCATCTCCCGCAGGACGCCGAGGAACAGTTCCGCGCCCCACGCGATCGCTTTGGTCAGGAGCGAGTGCTTGCTCCGCAGGTACTCGCTGAATTCCGTTTTCCCCTCCAGGTCGATGCGGTTCGAGAGTACAAAGAGCGCCCGGTCCCCGACGGCCTTCAGCCACTCGTGCGAGAACTCGTGCTCGCGCGGGACGCGGTCGATGACGGCGAGCGGGGAAACGAACGTGTAGTTGAACTGGTACTTCAGGCGGGCCGCGTCGCGCGCAGACGTGCGCGCGGCCGGATCGGGATCGAACTGCGGGAGGAACGCGGACATTTGGCACCCGAGCTACACAAGGAACCGTAATTGATCGGCCCATGTTCTCGCACATCCGCCCGAACCGCAAGCCAAACGCGACTTCTCGCCCGTGCAATTCACAGAACCTTCTGCGCTGCGCCGGAATCTTGCGAACGACGCGCCGGAACCCCACCGGTATCACCTCAACGCCGGCAATCGATTCGGTCACCTTCGTCGGAACTGCAGCGCCCGGGCATTTCTGCGAGCGCGCCCATTTTCGTGAAATGGGCCGTTCCGCATGCCGTCTTGGTTGTATCAGTGGTTCGATACAGTGTGACAATCTCGGGGCGCTGAGCGATGGACGTCCACATCTCGCCGCACGACGGCGTTCCGATCTACCTCCAGATCGTTAACCAGGTGAAGTACCTGGTCGCGTCGGGCCGGCTCGTGCCCGGCGAGGAACTCCCCGCGATCCGGGTTCTCGCCGATCAGCTCACCGTTAATCCGAACACGGTCGCCCGCGCCTACCGCGAACTGGAAGTTGCCGGGATCGTCGAGAAGCGCCGGACCGCGGGCACGTATGTGTCCGCGACCGGCTCCCCGTTGGCCCGGCGCGAGCGGCTCAAGATCGTTACCGAGCGGATCGACGCCCTGCTCGCCGAGGCCCGGCACCTCGGCGTGCGCACCGACGAGGTGATTGAATTACTGCGCCAGCGCGATGAAGCCCTGAACCCCGAAGAGGTGTGAGCCGATGGTCGCTGTTCTTTCCGAGTCCGACGGGAACGTGATCGAGGTGGCGGGGTTGACCCGCCGGTTCGGTCCCAAAGTCGCGCTGGACGACGTCCGGTTGACCGTTCCGCGTGGGACGGTCTTCGGACTCGTCGGGGTGAACGGGGCCGGCAAGACGACGCTCATCAAACACGTTCTGGGGCTGCTCCGGGCCGCGCGCGGTTCGGTGCGCGTGTTCGGGCACGACCCGGCCGCGGACCCCGCGGGCGTTTTGGTTCGCGTGGGCTACCTCTCCGAAGAGCCCGATTTGCCCGGGTGGATGCGCGTGGGCGCCCTCTTCCGGTACACCCGGGCGTTCTACCCGAGTTGGGACTCGGCATTCGCCGAGGAGTTGAGCCGGTCGTTCGCGCTCGATCTGGCGGTGAAGGTGAAGCACTTGTCGAAGGGCCAACGGGCGCGGGTCGGGCTCGTTCTCGCGCTGGCCCACCGGCCGGAACTTCTGGTGCTGGACGAACCTTCTTCGGGACTCGACCCGATCGTCCGGCAGGACATCCTCGGGGCGATCATTCGCACGATCGCCGAGGAGGGGCGGACGGTCGTGTTCTCCTCGCACCTGTTGCACGAGGTCGAGCGCGTGGCCGACCGGGTGGCGCTGATCGACCGCGGGCGCGTCGTCTTCAGCGGGGCGCTCGACCAAATCAAGGGCACTCACCACCGGTTGACGCTGCGGTTCCCGGAACCGCGCCCGCACCCGCCCACACTTGCCGGCGCGCTGGCGTGGGAGGGGCGCGGCGCGGAGTGGGTCGCGCTGTGTAGCGGCCGGCTCGGTGAGTTGCGCGCCGCCGCAGTCGCGTGCGGGGCGGAAGTGGTCGGCCAGCGCGTTCCGTCGCTCGACGAGATCTTCGTCGCGCGCGTGGGGACGAAGGGTTCCGAACCGGTGAAGGAGTGAACCATGCGCGCGCCCGTCACGGCATTGGCGTGGGAGTTTTGGGGGCGGTACCGGTGGGGGCTCTCCGCGTTCGGGCTGTTCGTGGGGGCGTGCGCCGGGATCGCGGCCGCTGCACCCGGTGCCAACCCGCGCATGTTCGCCTCACTCAGTTCGATCTGGTTCGCGATGGGATTGGGGTACCTGATTGTCGTGTTCGCTTACGGGTCCGAGGTCCGACTGGAGACCGCGGACTCGGGGTTCCCGGCGCGGTTCTTCCTGCTCCCGGTTCGGACGTGGGTGCTGGTCGGGTGGCCGATGCTCCAGGGCGTTCTCGCGGCCGCACTCGCGTGGGTCGCGTGGGACCAACTCGTGTTGCGCCCCTGCGGGATCGAGACCCCGTTCTGGTGGCTGGCAATGCTGGCCGCAGTCGTGGTCACTATCCAGGCCGTTCTCTGGGTGCCGTTCGGGTTGCCGTGGGTTCGCCTGCCGGTGGCGCTGGTCGTTCTGACCGCGCTGGTCCGTGCGCCGGTACTCCTCGCCGTTGCCGACGAGCGATTCGCGGAGCCGGGCACGGAAAACACGATCCTCACCGCACTCGCGGTCGTGCTGATCCCGGTCGCGTTCCTCGTCGCCCGCGCGGGGGTGGGGCGGGCGCGTTGCGGGGACAGCCCGGACTGGCTCCGGGCCATCGGAGCGCTTCGGCGGCCCAGGGAACTGCGCGCGCGCCGACCGTTCGCGTCACCGATGAGCGCGCAGGTGTGGTACGAGTGGCGGGTCCGTGGACTCGGCTTCCCGCTCCTGGTTCTGTTCGCGCTGAGCATTCTGGTAGCGTGTGCATTGTTGTTGGAGCCGCCCGGTGACCGGAAGCCGGGGTTCGGGGTTGCGCTCCTGTGCATTCCGCCTTTAATGGCCGCTTTCTGTGGTCAGTACATGGGAGCGATGGGCGACATCACGCACGGGGTTTTCAACCTCCCCGCGTTCGCCGCCACGCGACCCATGAGCAACTCCGCGCTGGTGAGCGCAAAGCTCCGCGCCGCGGCCATTATTTCCGGCGTGACCTGGGCACTGACCGTCGCCGTTGCCGGTACGTGGATGGCTTTTACCGGTGGTATGAATGGGCTCTCTCAAAAGTGGGATTACGCTGTGTCCGCGCTCGGTACTGCTCGGGCGTGTGTTTTCTTCGGACTGATCGCCATTGGTCCGGTGTTCCTCATTTGGCGGTTGCTGGTTGAGAACCTCTGGATCGGGCTGACGGGGCGTGCGTGGGTGGCTCACGCCGCGATTACCGTGGCGGCGCTGGTGGGGGTACCCGTGGCATACGAATGGACCCGGTGGGGTTCGGAACCGGCCCGCCTCGACCGCATTCGCGCCGCGCTCCCGTGGGCGGCCACGGGACTGATCGCACTGAAGTTCCTGCTCGCGGGGGCCGCGCTGCGTGCGCTGCACCGGCGCGGGGAACTGAGCACGGGGGCGATACAGCGTGTTCTCGGCGCGTGGGTACTGGTTGTGGCGGGGCTTTTCGCCGCGCTGTGTTGGCTGGTTCCTGTCGAATGGACCTCCGACTACAACTTGGCCGCGGGCGTCGTTCTGTTCGTGTCGCTCGCTCGATTACTCGTGGCACCGGTAGCCCTATCTTGGAACCGGCACCGCTGACGGTTCCGCTCGCTCGAATCGCGTTCGCTCGAACCCGGGGGGCGAGTCCTTTCTACCATCGGTGCTCCGATGGTCGTTCTTCGACGTGTGCGGCGCCCCTGCCTCGCGAGTTCGTGTACCGATGCCACACTGTCTTGATTCTGGCGTAAACGAGAACGCGGGTGGTGTCTGCTCAGTCTTGTCGGCGTCACGCACGAATCCGAGTGGTACGAGGTCGAAATCGTGGACCGCTTGGGCGCGGGGGACGTGCTCGCGGCCGGGCTGATTGACGGCGACTTGAAGAAGGGGCTCGACTACGGCGCCGCGATGGGCGCGCTCAAGCACACCGTTCCCGGCGATCTGCCGTGGCTCACGAAGGACGAGGTCGAAGCCGCGATGCAGGGGCAGGGGCTGCGCGTCAAGCGCTGAGGCCATGTTGTCGCTCGCTTGTGGCCCAGGTACCTCGTTTACGTTTCCTTCGCGATTGCAACGGCGCGGTACGCGAAGGGCGCACGGCTCTCACTCACTCAGGCCGTCCAAGTGGTTCGGGAGGTACACGTTTTCCGGTACGAGAGCGACGCGCGTACCGTCTCCGCCGTCGATCATCTCACCACCCGCCCACGCGAGGCGCTTACAGTTTCGGAACACGGGCAGTAGGTCTTGCACATAATCCGAATCCGTACCGAAGTGGACGACGCACAAGCGCGGAAATTTGGGCGAGTTCACGAACGCCTCAACAGTAGACGGATCAGGCGACGGGCGCCAACACTCGAACGCGATCGTGTGCAGATCGGGGAACACGTCTCCGTCCGCGAGCGCGGTCAGTGCGGACGGCACGAACAAGGAACCCAGTGTCAGCGTCCGAAGGCCCCGGCAGGAACTGTTGCGCGCGAGCGCCCGAATCGCGTCTGGTGGAACCCGACCACCGTGAATCTGAAGGTCCGTAAGCCGGCCGAGGTTCGGTGACGCGAACAGCGCGTGCAATCCCGCGCCAGCGGTATGGTGAAGCCAGAGAGAAAGCGAGTTCAAGTTCGCCAGCGCCGGCGATTCCGCAATTCGCCTCAAATCATCGTCGGTCAATTCTGCGTGATCGAAGCGCAGCCACCGAAGGTTCGAGACGAAGTGTGATGCGAGAATACGAGACAGGTCTTCTCCGTGCGTTCCGGGTCCGTGCAACCTCAACTCTTCCAGTGTTACAGGATCTGGAACGGCCAGCACCGCGTTAGCAAACGCCTGAGCCGTGCCCGAGCCAACACTAGCGGTTAGCGCCAGCCGTTGGAGTCGCGCTGTCGCAAGCGCTCGTATCCACGGAAAATCGCTTCCATTTCCCAAATGTAAACTCGTAATTCGCTTCCACGTATCCGAATTGATGAACCGATTCGTAGCGCGAGTATAGGCAGCGGTCGGGATACTGGACAAATAGAGTTTGCGAAGGTTCGGAAAGTCCCCGTTGGCTAACTCAAGTACCAAATCCCCGTTCTGGGGAACGTCCCGCGCCCACACCGCAAGATCCAATCCCGTAAGCTGCCGAAAGAGCGGCATCCGGAACCAGTGGAGGACGCTACGCTCGCCAATTTCGGGTAACGTGAGGCCCAACTTTCGCAGCCGGGTAAGATCCGCGTGCTGGAGGAACGAATCGACTTGCTGGAATTGCTCACCGGGATAGGAGGCAGGATGACGGGCAGTGAAAGATGCCCACAACTTGAGTGATTCGATCCGCCCCCATTCCGGCCAACTCGCAGTAGACGCGAGGTTATTCGTGGGAAACACGCCACCATCACGAATCGGGTGCGCTGCGCAAAGTTCGGCGAAGTAGTTGGTGCTCGTGCCTCCCGGAACACCTAACCCGTCAACCGCTTCCAGAAACCCGCGCCGGAAGACCGCCCGATACGGACCTTCTCCAGCGTACTCCCAATTCTGAAACGCCGGGCAAGGCGCGGCCCACGCGCCCACGTTCTTCGCCAACAACTGTCGTTCGATGACTTCGAGATCCACGCACCTGGGGTCGTCACTCGGTAATCGGGCCAGTTCCACTTGCGCGCGGATGAACGCCGCGCGCTCGGACTTCGTGGAATCGCCCTGCTCGTCGAGCCAATCGGCGAACGCCAGGCGCGGGGTGTCCTCGTCCGGGTACTCGCGGATCGCGCCGAGAAATGCGGCTTCGTCGGACACGGGCGATTCCCCCAGTCATTGGATTCCGTCCCGCAATTGTAACTTGTGTCCCAAGTACGGGATGCCGGGCAATCCCTCTGTGACGGTGGGCCGTCTAAGAGGTATAATCCCTGGTGGATTGCGCCCCGCAGTGCGCTCGGGCGGTTAACAGCCCTTCGGCAGCCCGAGCGCTGCCCCGGAGATCGATACATGGCCGCGGTTCTCGAGCAAGCAGAAGCCGCCGCGAAGAACGACTCGCGGGTGGACGAGCAAATCGCCCAGGCGACCAGCCGCATCCGTGCCCACGACCTCACGTTCGGTGGGCTGGTTCTCGTCGCGTTCGTGCTGGTTTACACCACCGCGATGATCCTGCTCGACAAGTATCTCGGGCTCGCCGAGTGGGTGCGCCAGTTCGCGCTCCTCGGGTTCTTCGCCGCGTTCGCGGCCACCGCGTATTTCACGATCCTCAGCCCGCTCCGCAAGAAAATCAACCCGCTGTACGCGGCCAAACGGGTCGAGAGCACCATTGATGACGCCAAGAACAGCGTCACCGGGTACGTGGACGCCCAGCAACAGGGCACGCTGAACGCAACCGTGAGGGCCGCGCTCGCGAACCGGGCCGCGAAGTCCGTCGCCGCGGCCGATGTGAACAAGGCCGTCGACCACCGCGGACTGCTCTACCTCGGCGGCGCCTCGATCGCACTGTTCCTCACGCTCATCGTGCTGTTCTTCGTGTTCCGACCGGCCCAGTTCTCCTCGCTCATGGGCCGCACGTTCGTCCCGTTCTCTTCCGGCGTGATCGTAACCCAAACACAACTCACGCTCGTGAAGCCCGACCCGGCCGAATTCACCATCACCGTCGGGCAGCCGATCACGGTCGCGGTCCACGTCGGCGGGAAGATCCCGGGCGCCAACAGCCCCGATCGCGTGCGCCTGCTGATCCGGAATAATCCGGTCGACCCGAACTATACCGAACTGCCGATGGTGCCGGGTGATACGGCACGGGACTTTGAGCTCCGCGTGCCGGATCACCTCGTGCAGAACGGCTTCTGGTACAAGGTCGCCGGTGGCGACGCGGTGACCCCCGAATACAAGGTCACGGTTCGCTCGCTGCCGCTGTTCACCGAGTTCCAGGCCGCTTACGAATACCCGGCGTACCTCCGACGCAAGGCCGAGACCGCGACGGACCCGCAGATTCGTGCCCCGCGTGGGACAACGGTCACGCTCGTCGGGCGCACCAATCGTGACGTGCGCGACGGGCTAATGGTCATCGAGCCGGGCGGCACGCGCGTCACCGAAGCGGCCATCGCGGGCAAGCCAGACAGTCTCCAGTTCACGTTCAAGCTCGCGGAAACGGGGAGTTACAAGCTCACCTTCAATGCGACCACCGGCGAACGCAGCGCCGAGGCGTTCCAGTCGCGCATCCTCGTGGAAGCGGACAAGGCGCCGGAAATCACCATCAACAAGCCGGAAGAAGAAGAGATCACCGCCCCCACGAACGGGCAGATCGTAATCGACGCCAAAGTCGGCGACGATTTCGGCATCGACACGATCACGCTCAAGATGAAGATCGTGTCGCCGGTCGAACGGCCGCTACTGGACCGGCCGTACCTGAATGGCAAGGCCCGGTCCTTCCAGCGCGCGAAGGACAAGACCTGGCCCACCGACGTCGATTACAAGGACTCGGTCGACCTCGCGCAACTCAAGGCGGACCCGGTCGGGCTCCCACTCGAACTCAAGCCCGATACGGTGATCGAGTTCTACCTGGAAGCCACCGACAACTGCACCGAGCCGAAGCCAAACGTGGGCCGCTCGGTCGCGAAGCGCGTCCGACTCACCGCGCCGAAGGTCGAGGAGCAGGACAAGAAGAAGCTCGATCAGGAAAAGGAAAACCGCAAGACCGAAGAACAGAAGCACAACGCGCAACAACAGCAACAGTTTGAACAAGAGAACCGCGACCCGAAGGGTGGCCAACCGAATCCGGCGACAAAGGACAAGAACCCGGAGCCGAAAAACAGCGAGGGCACCAAGGAAGGCACGCCCGATCCGATGGCGCCTCAACCGCCAAACAAGGACAAGGATAAGGGCAAAGAAGGTACCCCGAAGCAAGACCAGCCGATGGGGGGCGGGATGTCCGATATGGGCACCCCAATGGGCAACCCCATGCCCAAGGGCGGCAAGGACGACATGCCCCCGAAGCCAATGGGTGGCACGGACCCGAGCGGCATGGGGGCGCCGAATGCGCCCATGCCGGAAGCTCCTCCGCCCAAGACGCCGGAAGATAAGGCCGTCGAGAAGAAGGCCGACGATCTCAACAAGGCGATCCAGCAAGAGGACAAAGACGGCGGAGTCGGGAAGTCGAACCCGACTGCCAGCGGGCCGGAACGCACCGACCCCGCGCAGCCGAAGAAGCAACCGCCCGCGGGCGACATGGGCAACGCGACCGAGCCGAAGCCGGAGCCCAAGCCCAACGACCCGATGAAACCGATGCAGGACCAACCGGCACCGGGGAGTGGTAAGCCCGAGGGAACGCTCGAAAAACCGAGCGATCCGGCGACCCCGAAGCCGGAACCCAAGCCCAACGAGCCGAAGCCAACTAACGACAAAGCGGGCCAGAAGAACAGCGCGCCGTCCGAAACGCGCGACGAACAGGTGGGCGGTGTACCCGGCGCCGAGAAGGAGTCGCCCAAGGAACCCCAGCCGGCTCCGAAAGACCCGAACCAGAAGCAGGATTCGCCCCAAAAGCAAGACCCGAACTCGGGTTCCAAGGCCAAACCCGCGACCCAAAAGGACGACGGGCAACAACCCGGCGCATCAGATTCTGCCGACAAGAAAGACCCGGCCGCGGACGCGGGTAGCCGCGCCAAGCCGATGCCGGAGCCGACTCGGGGCGGCGATAAGCCCAACCAACCGAAGGACCAACCCCAACCGATGGGCGGGACGAAGTCCGAGGGCAAGCAGCCGGACGCGGGCGACGCGAAGCCGAAACAGGCCCCGGCCGCGGGTGAAAACAAACCCAAACCCGCCGAAGACATGATGACCGGCGGCGGGATGGGTGCGCCCGAACCGAAGCCCGAGAGCGACGCGAATCAGCCGACGAAGCCCAACGGCACCGGCGCGGCCGAGACCAAGCCGGCCGGTGACAAGAACGCGCCTATGAACACCGGCAATTCGGGCGTGGACAAAGGGTCGGACAAGCCGCAACCGCAAGAGGGCGCCCAACCGAACGGCGGGCGAGACCAAGAACCACCCAAGCAGAAGGAACTCGACGACAACCAGCGAAAGGAGCTGGAGGAAGCGGCCAAGAACCTCACCAGCCCCGACGAGAAGAAGAAGCAGGACGCGCGCGACAAGCTCGACAAGGCCATCGGTGAGGACAAGCGCAAGGAAATGGAGAAGCTGGCGAACGACCTCCAGTCGCCGGATGAGAAGACCCGCGCCGACGCCCAGCGCAAGCTCGAAGAACTCAAGAAGCAGGCCCAACAGCAGCCGGGCAAACCAAACGGCGAAAACGGCGGAAAGCCCGACGAAAAGCAAATGAAGGAACTGGAACAGGCCGCTAAAGATCTCAACAGCCCGGACGAGAAGAAGAAACAAGAGGCACGCGACAAACTCGATAAGGCCGTCGGCGAGGACAAGCGCAAGGAACTCGAGCAACTCGCCAAAGACCTCCAGTCGGGCGACAAGGACAAGCAACAGGCCGCGCAGAACAAGATCAAAGAGGCCATGAAGGACGCCAAAGGCGGGGACAAAGGCGATCCGAAAAACGCCCCCAAGTTCGACGACAACCAGCGCAAAGAACTGGAACAGGCCGCGAAAGACCTCACCAGCCCTGACGAGAAGAAGAAGCAGGAGGCGCGCGACAAGCTCGACAAGGCGGTCGGTGAAGACAAGCGCAAGGAACTTGAACAGGCCGCGAAGGATCTTCAGTCGGGCGACAAGGACAAGCAGGACGCGGCGCAGAAGAAGATCGACGACGCCATGAAGGACGCCAAGGGCGGAAAGCCGGGTGACCCGAAGGGCGGCGCGAAGCCCGACGAGAAGCAGATGAAGGAGATCACCGACGCGATGAAAGATCTCCAGAGCGGCGACGACCAGAAGAAACAGGCCGCGCAGCAGAAGCTCGACAAGATGGTCGGCGAGAAGAACCGCAAGGAGGCCGAGCAACTGATGAAGGACCTCCAGTCGGGCGACAAGGACAAACAAGCCGCCGCACAGAAGAAGCTCGACGATCTGAAAAAGGAACTGGAGCAGCAACAGGCCCAGAAGGAAAAGGACGGCCAGGACGGTAAAGCCGGCAAGGAACCGTCAAAGGAAGAGCTCGCGGACCTCATGAAGAAGGCGCAAGACCTTCAATCGAAGGACGACAAGACGCGCGAGAAGGCCGAAAAAGACTTGGACGACAAGATCGGCAAGGAGAACCGCGAGAAGCTACAAAAGGAACTCGAGGGCAAGAAGCCGGGCGGTGACGCGGAGCAAGATCAGAAGCTCAAGGAGCAACTCGAACAGATGGCGAAGGAGCAGTCGAAGCAGCCGCACGATCCGTCCCAAAAGGGCCTCGGCTCCAGTCCGCCCCCCAAGGGCGCGATGGAAGAGGACGCGCGGAACCGCCTGAAGACGGCCGAACTGCGGCTCGAAGACTTCGAGAGAAAGCGCTACGACGAGGAGTTCCAGAAGAAGCAGGGCTTCACGGACGCGGAGTACAAGAAGTTCCTGGAGGACTACGAGAGGCACGTTGAGAACCTCCGCAAAGACGTGAACAAGCTGACCGCCGGCGACAAGGCGCCTCCGGCCGGCCCCGGCGCCCCGGGCGCCCCCATCCTCGGGGGCGCGGGCGGCCGAGTTGCCCCGGGCGCGAAGCTCAACAGCTCCGGTGTCGGCGGCGGGGCGACCGTCGCCCCGCCCGGCTTCGAGGACTCGAAGAACAAGTTCCAGAAGCTGATCCAGGAGAAGAAGTGATCGACACGGGCGATTCGTAGGTCGGGCTGTGCCCGACGGTGCCGAATGCCCTCACAACGTAACTGCGGGCTCGGCAGCGGGGTCTGCCATCTGACTGGGAACGCGCCGCTCATCCGGTGATGGCGGTGCCGGTGAGTTTGTTGTTCGGCAACCAGAGGGCGAAACGGTGGCAACGCATGTTGGCGCGGGCGTGATGGTCGTGCGTCTGCTGCTCACCGCGCTGGTGGCCCTGGCGAGCGGGTGGTACCTCGTCGTACTCTTCGCCTTCTCGAGTATGACGGGCGTATCTCCGAGTGGCAGCGCCCGGTGGTGGGGCGCCGCGCTCGACAGGCTCTACTTGTCGTTCGACCCAGGAATCGCGAGTTGGCCGTTGTCGGCCCTGCTGCTCCTGTGCGGCTACTTTGGCGCCCGTTCCCTCGTGGCTCTCCTGCGCCACATCGCCTGCCGCACCGCGGTTGCGGGCGCCCCCCTCGAACCCGGCGCTGCACCTGACCCAGCCACGTGATCTGTTTTCTGCCGCTCACCGGCTTGTGGTTGTCGTGACTGGTATCGCGGCCGGGCAGGTGAGCTGTATGTTCGGCGGAAGAGGCCTCGGAGAGGTAGGTTGGCCGATCTCGACGACCGTCTGACGCTGGCCTTCGCAGAGTTCCTTTGTGTGGATCGGGGTCGGCTCTGGACCGGCGACCCGTGGGGCGGCCCCGGGTACTACGGCGTGCGCGTCGCCGCGGTCACCTCGGATGCCGCAGAGGTGGAACTGGCGGTCACGTTCCGAGCGGGCGTCACCTATTGCTGTTTCGAGTCGAGTTGCCACTTCCCGCACCACGCGAGTGGGTGGCAACGGTTGCGTGAGTGCCTGGACCGACACGACCTTGCACAGCTGCCCTTGCCGATCATCCGCACGTTCCGGGGTGTGATCGAGCCGGGTGCCGTGATGCAGCCGGAAATCGGGCCGGGAACCAGGTGGGTGCATGAGGGGGCGCAGTACACGAACGGTCCGCGGCACCCGATCACCACAAGGCACGCCGAACCAGGCGCTGCACCTGACCCGGCCCGCTGACATGTGACGCGCCGCTCATCCGGTGATGGCGGTGCCGGTGAGCGGTATGTTCGGCCGCGGAGGAGGGCTACTCATGCGAATTGCGGGCCTGCTCATGGTCGGTGTCGTCCTGACGTGTGGGACTCCGGGAGGTGGGGCCGCCGATCCGCGTCCCGGCGGGGGCACCGCGACGGCTTGGGGCAAGCCGGTAGACGGCCTCCAAGCCGGCCTCCGCCCGGCCACCAAACCTCAGCGGGTCACGTCCGGTGTGGTGGCCGAGTTCGAGGTGGTCATCCGCAACGTCCAGGATCGTGGGGCCGTGCTCCTGTCGTACCCTGCCGGTACGTGGTACTCGGGCACGGCCGACAAGGGGGTGGTGGCCCTCGGGGCCGGCGGTATCGCGGGCCGCCCGATCCAGGACACCGTCCAACTCAAACCCGACGAGGAGGTCGTCGTCGGCCGGGTGTTCCTGGGGCTGCCGGGAGCGAAGCCCGCGGCCGGACACCTGATCGAGTTGCCCGCCGGCAAGTATCGGGTCGGATCGGAGGGCGTGCTACCCTCGCCGAAGCTTGCGCCGCCCAACAACGTTCCTGTGCCGGGTGTGCGATACTGCCCCGAACTGCGGACGGGGTATCTGGACATGGAGTTGCAGCCCTCCAGGTAGCCGCCGAACCCGGCGCTGCACCTGACACCGCCTGCTGACTTGGGACGCATCGCTCATCCGATGATGGCGGTGCCGGCGAGCGTATTGTTCGGCGGTAGCCGGGTTGAGAGCGGGTGTGAAAGCGCGGGCGTTCCTCGCACGGACCCGTTACCCTGTTATTGCGCATCGTGTGAAGGCAGCGCTCGCGCGGTAACTGTGGCCCGGCGAACGCGTTCGGCCTCGGCGTGCGTGGCGCGGGGGCGTATCAGGTCCCGCGTTAGTGTGCGAAGCCTCACACACTAAACACAGGCTCGGTTGGGGGGAGGCGGCTGAAAGGGCCGAGGCACTACGCTGTTCGTTGCCGACGTGTTGTGAAACATGCCCACTACGCCGCATGCTCCGGCCAACCAGCCTCGTTCGCGGAAACGATACCGAAGAACCTCGTTCGACCGAAGAACTCTATCACCCAGGAAGAGTGATGGTCTGGGTCTTCATCCCGCAGGTCGTAATACCAGTACCGGCAAAACTGATCACCAAGACTGTTCGGTACAAACCGCACCCAGAACGCCGGCGGGATCTCATACCGCATCACTTGGGCGAACACTCGGCAGTCTGCGATTGCGGTCCCGAGGTTGTGATAATGGCAGAAGCCGCGGATGATCCGTCGCATCACGATCATCACCCGCTGGTCCCGGTCCGGGTAGATTGCACGCCGAGGGCCAGCCGTAGTCTCCACCGGGACTATCTGCGCGGCGAGGTCGCGGAGCCAGCGCGGCCCGCTCGGCTTGTCGAAACTCCGGATAACTGGACCGTTCCACAACTCCGTCACAGAATCGTTCGCCTCCCCGGCGACCAGCACGACGTTGCGGAATTGAGACTCGGCATCCTGCCAGATTTTCTTGCACTCTGCACATTCCGGAACCGTCGGCCGCTGGACATTTGAGGGAACCGAACTGGGGTAGAGGCTCCGCTGGATGACGTGCCCCCGCTCACGTGGGTGCTGGCACCCACCGCAGTAGGCACATGGCTCATGGGTCATCGCCATAAGTGTTCCCCCGTTCAAAATAGTCTACCGAGGTGGGACAACTATTTGCAGCGCGAGGTTCAGTCCGTTACTGTTGCTGTAGGAGTAGGTCGTCGCGCCGAACCCGGCGCTGCACCGGACCGCGGTTAAATACGCTGTTTTCAGAACGGCTAGCCCATCGCCGCGGCCGGTGAGCTATATGTTCGGCCACAGAAGAACCTCCGTCAGGTTAGATCCCCTACGAGGGCGCCACATATGCCCGTTAACAACGCTGATGTCGGTCCAGTCGTTCAGCTCTGTCAGCAGCACCATCAGCGAGTTCGCTATGGGGTGTTGGGCGCGGCGATAAGCACACGAGTCGGAAACCCCAACGCCCAACCGCAGAACTATGCGCAGGCAACGGTCGCGATGATCAATGCGTTCTTCGGCGGAATCGGCCCAGCCGCATCTTGGGTAGTTGAGGAGACAGGATTCCCGACCGGTTACGGCGCACCGCCGAACGCGAATTTTGATCCGCACTGGTCCACAATGACTCCGCTGCACAACACCGTTGCGGGGTTTCTGGTGTGGCTAGATTCAACTGCCCCTGGATGGGATGCCAACCTTCAGAGCACGTATCCCTGATCGGGGAGCGTCGAGTCGTGCAGGGCGTTGTGCCAGCCTGACAGTTCAAACGCGCGCCGAACCCGGCGCCGCACCGCCGGCTGATTCGGGGCGTACCGCTCATCCGGTGATGGCGGTGCCGGTGAGCTGGATGTTGGCAGGTGTTGGGCACAGCCCGACCTACGAATCGGTAACACCGGAACTCGAGTCGGCCCCTCGCTCCAAACCGAAGTGAGGGGCCGACTCGTTTTGTTGGGCCGCGCCCCTTACCGCGAGCGCGTGGCGCGACGGACCAGAGCGCTACAAATCAATGTCCCAGAGAACGATCTGGCCAACATCGCTCCCCGCCGCCATGAGTAGCCCGTCGGGGCTGAACGCGACGGACCGCATCCGGCCGATGTCCCAGGCGAACGACCGCGCGAGGCCCCACGTCGCGGTCTCGTACACGTTCACGCTCTGGTCGTTACTCGCGGCCGCGAGGTAGCGCCCCGTCGGGTCGAACGCCACCCCCGTGAAGTGCCCCCGCCCCGCCCCGCGAATCTTCTGCGGCTTGCGGGCGAGGTCGCGCGCGTCCCAGACCAACAACGACGGCCCACCCCGAACGACGAGGCTCGCGCCGTCCGGGGAAAACAGGAGTTGATTCACGGTCCGCCCGGGGATCGGGATCTTCCCACGAACCTGCCCGGTGCCGGGATCGCGGGTCACCAGTTCGTACACCTGGTCCCGAACGGCGATACCGCTCTCGATGTCGTGGGTGACGATAAGCTCTTCGGTCGGGGCGCACGCGATCTGTGAGGTGGAGAAGCGACTCGCGGACGGCGCGATCTCCCAGTCCTCGGTCGGTGCGTCGGCGGGTAATTGGCGCCAGCGGACGAGTCGTCTCGTGCGCCAATCCGTCCTGTAAACGTGCCCGACGAACCACTCGCCGGAGGGGTGCGTGTCCAGGACGAACGAGTTCCCGCCGCTCCACCCCAACCGGGTCACGGCCCCGTTCGTCAGGTCGATCGCAAAATACGCCGACGTGTGCTCGTCCGGGTAATCGTACCCGGTCCCGACGTAGAGCCACCGACCCGCCGGGTTGACCGCGAACCCGGCAATCAGTTGGTCGGCGAGCAGTTGCGAGACCGGGGCCGGTCCGCCGGCCAGGTCCCAGACGTCGATGCCCCGGTTGTTGGGTTCGTAGCGGAGGTCGGGAACGTTGGTCCCCGCCGCAAACAGCCGCCGGCCATCGCGGGCGAACGCCACCTGATCGACGACCCGCATCCGGCTGGTTAGGAACCGCATCCCGTCACTCCCCAATGACAAACAACCGCGTCCCGCGGACCTTTGGCAATGCTGCGTCCAAAGGTACGCGGGGGGCAACTCTCGGCACTTCAATGGGCATTTTTAGTTGTTTTTTGTTAATTTGTACACTATAATTAAGAGGTGGCGCCCATTGATAACGCTAGCGCGGCTTTTGTTGTGTGTGAGGGCAGACACGGTTCATACTCGCGGAGCGAATTCGCTCGAAAAAAGACCCCGCGTCGCTCATTCCCTGGCCCGAAATGTCAGCCAATGTTAGCCCCCACACCGGGGCATAAAGAAGCGAAAATGCGGAAAACGCTGGAAATAGCAGGAGTTCGCGGGGTGCGGGTGGGTGTAAAACCGGTCCCGGCTCAAAATGTTAGCAAATGTTAGCCGGCGCGCGCTGCGTGGAAGATGTGGGGCACGCGGTGCAGGGGATGATACCACGGGACGCACGGTTCGCCTCACACACGTGCGAGACGAGGCCCGGGGCTTCTTCATACGTTGACAGAAACTTCTCCACCCGATCGCCCGGGTCCAGGCATGTCCGCTGCGAACCGCTATCTGGTTTCCTTCGACGCACGCGACACGTTCCACCGGTTCGCGGACGTACTCATCATCGGCGCGGGAATCGCCGGGCTGCGCGCCGCGCTCGAAGTCCCCTCCGATCTCTCGGTGCTCGTCGTCACGAAGGACCGCGTGACCGAGAGCAACAGTTCCTACGCGCAGGGCGGCATCGCGGGCGTGCGCTCCCCCGAGGACACGTTCGAGAACCACGTCGAGGACACGCTCGTCGCGGGCGACGGGCTGTGCGACCGCGAGGTGGTGGAACTCGTGGTCCGCGAGGCGCCGCACCAGATCGAAAAACTGATCGAGTTCGGCACGAAGTTCGACGAGGAGAACGGCCAGCTCGCGCTCACCCGCGAGGGCGGGCACAGCCACCGCCGCATCGTTCACGCGCTCGGCGACTCGACCGGCTTCGAGATGATGCGCGCTACCATCGCTTACGCGCGCACGCGGCCCAACATCCGCATCTGGGACGACACCTTTACTATCGACCTGCTCACTCACGAAGGCGCGTGCTGCGGCGCGGTGGTCGCGCGCAACGGGATGGGGAAGTTCCTCATCTGGGCGAAGCAAGTGATTCTCGCATCCGGCGGGTGCGGGATGGTGTACCGCGAAACGACGAACCCGCCCGTCGCAACCGGCGACGGGATGGCCGCGGCGTACCGCGCGGGCGCGGAACTCCGGGACATGGAGTTCATGCAGTTCCACCCCACGGTGCTGTACGTCGCGGGTTCGGCGCGCTACCTCGTGAGCGAAGCGGTGCGCGGCGAGGGCGCGTACTTGCGGGACGTGAACGGCGAGCGCTTCATGCCCGCGAGCGACCCGCGCGGCGAACTCGCACCGCGCGACGTGGTGGCCCGCGCCATCTTCCGCACGATGGAGAAGACGCAACACCCGAACGTCTATCTCGATCTCGCGCACCTCGACCCAGTGATGGTGTTGAACCGGTTCCCCGGTATCAACCGCGTGTGCAAGAGCTTCGGGTTAGACATCACGAAGGACCGTATCCCGGTGCGCCCCGGGGCGCACTACATGGTCGGCGGCGTGACCGTGGACCAACACGGGCGCACGACGGTACCGGGTCTGTGGGCCGCGGGCGAAGTGACCTCCAGCGGGCTGCACGGCGCGAACCGGCTCGCGTCGAACAGCTTGATCGAAGGGCTGGTGTACGGCACGCTCTGCGGGCGCGGCGCGGCGGACGCGATCCGCAAGATGCCGCGCGACATGATCGCGTACCCGATCCGCTCCGCGATCCCCCCCGCCGAAGAGGGCACCGGACTCGACCTCGCGGACCTCATGGCGTCGTTGCGGAGCTTGATGGTCCGCAAAATGGGGATCGTCCGCGAGCGCACGCGACTGCTCGAAGCCAAAGAAGACCTGCGGTTCTGGTGCCGGTACGCCCTTTCCCGCGAGTTCGATGGGAAGACCGGCTGGGAACTTCAAAACCTGCTCACGATCGCGCGCCTGATGATCGCGTCGGCTCTCGCACGCGACGAGTCTCGCGGCACGCACTTCCGGAGCGACTTCCCCGCGCGCGACGACCAGCGCTGGGGACTGCGGCACGTCGCGAGCGAGCCGTTCGTCGCACTTTCTTGAAGTCTTCCGCAATCCGGCACGAGGAGCGCTCCGTCTGGTCTGTATCGCCCGCTTCACATCTCGGGAGCGTTGCCATGAAACTGTTCGTACTCGCGGTCGCGGCCCTGTTCGTGCTCGCGGCGTCGGTGTCGGCGGAGGACAAGAAGCCGGCGGGACCAATTACCCTCAAACTGGTCGCGAAGACCGACAAGTACAAGTTCGACGGCGGCGGCAAAACGGCCGACGAGTACAAGAAGGAGTTGGAAGCGATCGTGAAGAAGCAGGCCGACGGCGAAGCGGTGCGCTCGCCCAAGCCCCCGGCCGTGGACCTCGTGCTCCAACTCACCAACACCTCGAAGGAAGAGGTCACGATCTATGTGGGCGGCGACCCGAACGTGTTCACCTTCGACCTGACCGGCGGCCCCGGCACGGTGGCGATGAACAGCGGGCTGGCGTTCACCGCCGACTTCCGCCTGCCCAACGCAGTAACGCTGGCCGCGGGGAAGTCGCACGAGATCCCGGTGAAGCAACTCTCGGACGGCAGTCGCGGTTCGTCGCGCTTCGTCTACTGGACCGGCCCCGGCGAGTACAAGCTCTCGGCCAAGTACCAGCTCTCCGACAAGGACGGCGGAAAGGGCACGGAATTGACCAGCGAACCGGTGAAGATCACCGTCGAGAAGTAGGTGGATCGGGTGATGGAATTGCGGCCCGGCGACGCGCTAAATGTGCTTCGCGCGGGCCGCGTGCGTGTTGATGAGTGAACACGTGTTTTGTCTGGAGATAGTGTCATATGACCGCGTATTGTATGGTCTTCTTTCAGTCGGGCGCCTGTGACCTCGATACCGCTTTCCGCTCGTTAACTAGCTACGGGCTCACTGTTACTCGACGAGACGACGAACTTGTTGTCGGCCGCTCCGGAAGTCCTGATTTCCGCGTCCGGCACGCAAGGGCGGATTGGGTGCGTGCCGAGGCCGCAGAAATCAGCGAGGGCACTCCTCACGCGGCCGCCATGCAGGAATGCAGCGAGCTATTCGAGATCAGTTTCGACAACTTGGACGAGGTGCTGGACGAAATCAACACACTCATAGAAATCCACAGGGCTCCGCACGGATTGGCCTTGGGTAAGGTGTAGCGTTTGGGTATGCGTGCAGCTCCAAGCGAGGAACTGTATATGTCCCGTTCACTGGTCGAGCGGTTGGCCGAGTTGCCGGATCCGCGGAGCCGTCACGGGCGCCAGTACCCGCTGGTGGGGCTGTTGACCCTGTGCCTCGTGGCGGTGATGGCCGGGCATACCACGCCCGAGGCGATTGCGCAGTTCGGTCGGCTGCGGCAGAAGCGACTGGGGCACGCGCTGGGGTTCAGGAACGGGAACATGCCGTGCCCCAACACCATCGCCGGGTTGCTGCGGAACCTGGACCCGGACCACCTGGACCGGATCATCGGCGCGTGGCTGGGGGAGCGGCATCCCGAGGGGTGGGAACACATCGCGTTGGACGGCAAGCGGTTGCGGGGCTCCCGGGACGGCGAGGTACCGGGCGCGCACCTGCTGGCCGCGTATGCCCCGGGCGCCGCGGCCGTGGTCGCCCAGATGACGGTCGAGGCCACCACCAACGAGCACAAGGCGGCGCTGCGGTTGTTGGGCGTGTTGCCCCCGCTGGGCGGAGCCGTGGTCACCGGGGGCGCCATCTTTACCCAGCCGGACGTGTGCACCGCAGTCCAAGACCGGGGCGGGGACTACATCCTGTACGCCAAGAGCAACCAAGGTACGCTGCACGCGGACCTGGAAGCCACGTTCGCCACCGGCGCCGGGGGCGACTTTTCCCCCCGGGTTACAGCGCCTGTGGGACCGGGATGCCGGTACCGCGTGTGAGTTGAGCAAGGGGCACGGGCGGATCGAGCGGCGGACCATTACCACCACCACGTGGCTCAACGAGTACCTGACCCGGTGGCCCGGGGTGCAACAGGTATTCCGGCTCGAGCGCACCCGCCGGGTCGGTGGGAAAGCAACCGTGGAGATGGTGTATGGGATCTCCAGCCTGAGCCCGGTGGCTGCGCCACCGGATGCGTTGCTCGGGTACACCCGCACCCACTGGGGGATCGAGAGCTTGCACCACATCCGCGACGTGACCCTGGGCGAGGACCGGTGCCGGGTCCGCCGGGGCGCGGCACCGCGGGTACTGGCGTCACTGCGGAACGTCGCCGTGTACCTGCTACGGCGCCTCGGTGCCGGCACCATTGCAGCGGCCGTTCGGACCATCGTTGCCACACCCGAACGGGCACTGGCGGCGCTTAATCAGCCAGTTTCAATCTCTGAGTAGCCCTGTAGAAATCCAGTCCACCCTGCAAGGCGCCTCCCGCGGTTTCCTATTTCTGTCGTGGAATGGAAACTTGTCCGGGCCGCACGAATGACCTGCGTGCCATTTTCCACCGCGGGGATGTCGCCGACGCCGAACCCGCGGTCCCCGGCTGGCGTCTATCAGTGGACGCGATCTTCGCGTGACGCGCTTGACTCCGCCCGCGCGCGGTGTAATTTTACTTCGACATCAAGAGAACCGAACCGTGTTCACCCCACGCACCCGAACCGCCGCGATCGCGATTCCCGCCGCGCCGGGCGTGCGCACCGTTGCCATTATTGCGACGGTCGTGGTTATTACCACCGGGTGACTTCGGGGTCGGTACTCTTACCGCACGCACCCCGAAGCGCCTGCTTCGGGGTTTTTCTTTTTTGGGACGGGTGTTGCTCTCCCGCTGGTCCAAAACCAGCGACCAACAGCCCCCGCTCCGAACTGAATCGCGTGAACGTCGCCGGGTTCCGTAGCTAACGTCTCCAGCCGAGAGCCAACAGTCATGCGCGTCTCCATCTATGACACCACGCTCCGCGACGGGAGCCAGGGCGAGGGCGTGAACTTCTCCCTGCAGGATAAACTGCTGCTCACGCGGCGGCTCGACGAGATCGGCGTGGACTACATCGAGGGCGGCTACCCGCTCTCGAACCCGAAGGATTTTGAATACTTCCAGGCGGTGCGCGAGTTGCCGCTGAAGCACGCGAAGGTGTGCGCGTTCGGGATGACGCGCCGGAAGAACGCGCCAGCGGAAACCGACACCTGCCTGAAGGCGCTGCTCGACGCCAAAACGCCGGTCGTCACCATCGTCGGGAAGACGTGGGACTTCCACGTTACAGAGGTACTCGGCACCACACTCGAAGAAAACCTGCGCATGATCGCCGACTCGGTGGCGTTCTGCAAAAGCCAGGGGCGCGAGGTGTTCTACGACGCGGAACACTTCTTCGACGGGTACCGCGCGAACCCCGAGTACGCGCTGAAGACGCTCCAGGCCGCAGCGACCGCGGGCGCGAGCGTCGTGATTCTGTGCGACACCAACGGCGGGACAATGCCCGAGCGGATCGCGGAAGTGGTGGGGGCCGCGAAGCGCGCAGTGCCGTGCGAGGTGGGCATCCACTGCCACAACGACTGCGAACTGGCGGTCGCGAACTCGCTTACCGCGGTGCGGGCCGGTGCGACGCAAGTTCAGGGCACGATGAACGGGATCGGTGAGCGGTGCGGCAACGTGGACCTGCTCAGCGTAATCGCGAACCTCGCGCTGAAGTACAAGCACGAGGTGCTGCGGCCCGAGAGTCTCGCGCGGCTCACGGAAACGTCGCGCTACGTTTACGAACTGGCGAACATGAACTTCCGCGTGGGTCAGCCGTTCGTGGGGGCCAGCGCGTTCGCCCACAAGGGCGGGATGCACACGCACGCGGTCGCGAAAGACCCGACGACCTACGAACACATCACGCCCGAGGCCGTCGGCAACGAGCGCCGGATTCTGGTGTCCGAACTGTCCGGGCACTCGACCATCCTGACGAAGACCGCGAAATACGAGCTGAACCACGACAAGGCGCTGATGACAAAGATCCTGAGCGCGGTGCAAGACCTGGAGAACCAGGGGTACGAGTTCGAGGCGGCGGAAGCGTCGTTCGACCTGCTGGTGCGGAAGGTCGCCAAAGAGCACAAGCCGTGGGAAGTCGAGAAGAAGCTGAAGCTCTACAAGCCGTGGTTCGAGCGGGTCACGTACCGCGTTAACATCGAGGCCCGCGAGAACGGCACGCCCATCACAGAGGCCACGGTCCGACTGAAGGTCGCCGGGCAGATCGAGCACACCGCGAGCGAGGGCGACGGCCCCGTGAACGCGCTCGACGGCGCGCTCCGCAAGGCGCTCGTGCGGTTCTACCCGCGCCTCAACGAAGTGCAGTTAACGGACTACAAGGTCCGCGTCGTGAACCCGCGCGCCGGCACCGCAGCCCGGGTGCGCGTGGTGATCGAATCGCGCGACGGCGCGGACGTGTGGGGCACAGTGGGCGTGAGCGAGAACGTCATCGAGGCGTCGTGGTTGGCGCTGGTTGATGCGATCGAGTTCAAGCTGTTCAAGGACGAGGACCGACCCGGGCGGTAAACTCTTCCTCACCCAAAACGATCCCGAAACACACCGGGGACGGGAACCGATTGCAAACGTGGGCAACGGGTTGGCTAACGGGTTGGCTTTGGGTTTCGCCCTCTCCCCTTGCGGGAGAGGGTGGCGAGGCTTTGCGAGACGGGTGAGGGGTAACCTCCTGATTATGGATGCACCCCTCACCCCGCCGCGAAGCGCGGCGACCCTCTCCCGCAAGGGGAGAGGGCACAAACCAAACACCGGCTTGCGGCCCGGCGCTATTCACGTTTGCAATCTCTTGTGTGCTCCGGCCCCGTGACAATTAGGTAACGACATGGCGACCGAACTCCCGAAGGCATACGACTCGAAGGCGGCCCAGGAGAAGTGGCTCACGTTCTGGGAGGAACGCGGGTACTTCCACAGCAAGCCGGATTCTACTAGGAAACCGTTCACCATCGTGATCCCGCCGCCGAACGTGACCGGCGCGCTTCACATGGGGCACGCGCTCAACAACACGCTCCAGGACGTGTTGATCCGCTGGCGCCGGATGCAGGGCTATAACGCGCTCTGGATGCCCGGCACCGACCACGCCGGTATCGCCACGCAATCCGTGGTGGAGCGACTCGTGTTCGCCCAGGAAAAGAAGACGCGCCACGACTTGGGCCGCGACGAGTTGGTGAAGCGCATCTGGGAGTGGAAGGACAAGTACGAGACGCGCATCCTCGGCCAGCTCCGCGAAATGGGCGCGAGCTGCGACTGGAGTCGAACGCGGTTCACGCTCGATCCGGTGTGCGCCCGGGCCGTGCGCGAGACGTTCTTCCGCATGTTCCGCGACGGCTACATCTACCGCGGCAAGCGGCTGGTGAACTGGGACACGCACCTGCAAACGTCCGTGGCCGACGACGAGACGTACACCGAGGACACCAAGAGCGGGTTCTGGACGTTCAAGTACGCCGTGGACGGCGAAGCCGATACCTTCATCTCGTTCAGCACCACGCGACCCGAGACGATGCTCGGCGACACCGCGGTGTGCGTACATCCCAGCGACGAGCGGTACAAGGCGCTCATCGGCAAGTTCGTGATGCAGCCGCACACCGGGCGGAAGATCCCGATCATCGCTGACGGCCAACTCGCGGACCCGACGCTCGGCACGGGCTGCGTGAAGGTGACGCCCGCCCACGACCCGAACGACTACGCCTGTTGGCAGCGCCACCCGGAAATCGGGATCATCAACATCCTGAATCCCGACGGCACGATCAACGAGAACGGCGGCGAATATAGGGGGATGGACCGCTACAAGGCCCGCGAAGCCGTGACGAAGAAGATGGAGGAACTCGGCCTCTATGTGGAGAAGGCCGACCGCGTGGTGCCGCTGAAGTTCAGCGACCGCAGCAAGTCGCCGATCGAGCCGCTGCTGTCGGACCAGTGGTTCGTGAAGATGGCGGACCGCGACGACGGCAAAGCCGGCCTCGCCCAGATGACAATGGACGCCGTGACCGATGGTCGCGTGAAGTTCTTCCCGGAACGTTACGCGCGCTCGTACCTCGACTGGCTCGGCGAAAAACGCGATTGGTGCATCAGCCGGCAACTGTGGTGGGGCCACCGCATCCCGGTGTGGTCGAAGACATACCCTGACGCGGCAAGCCTCGCCGCGGCTGCTGATTGGTGGGAGAACACTTGGAGGGCTGATCAAACGTTCGCGGCGGAAACCGCCGTCCAAGTACATCAGGACGCATTGACACTCCACGTGTGCGTGCGCGAGGAACGTGATGCGTATTTCGATGACTTTGAAGCCTTCGGCTTCACCCAATCCGAAGACGTGCTCGACACGTGGTTCTCGTCCGCGCTCTGGCCGCATTCGACACTCGGCTGGCCCGGGCCGGCGCTGCCCGAAGAGAAGGCGGGTCGTGTGGCGCCCGACTGGGAAAAGGACCGCTACTACTACCCCACATCGGTGCTGGTGACCAACCGCGACATTATCACGCTGTGGGTGGCGCGGATGGTGCTGACGGGGTTGTACAACCTGGACAAAATCCCATTCAGCCACGTGTATATCCACCCGAAGGTGATGGACGGATTCGGCGAGGGTATGTCGAAGTCGAAGGGCAACGGCGTGGACCCGCTCGACATCATTGAGCGTTACGGCACCGATGCGATGCGCTACGGCATGGTGAAGCTCGCCACCGAAACGCAGGATTCGCGGCTGCCGGTGTCGAACGTGTGCCCACACTGCGGCAAGGAAGTGCCGGTGAAGCAAGAGCACATGTACATGCGGACGAAAAAGCTCGCCTGTCCAGAGTGCAAACAGCCGTTCCGCCCGGGCGGGCCGTGGCCGACAGACGACCCGGAACTGAAGACCGCGAAGCAGGGCTCCGACCGCTTCGAGGAGGGCCGGAACTTCGCCAACAAGATGTGGAACGCAACGCGGTTCCTGCTCATGAACCTGGAGGGCTACGCGCCCGGCGCCGTGAAGTTGGACGAACTGCCCACGGAAGATAAGTGGCTGCTCTCCCGGCTCGCGACCACCACGAAGGCCGTGACAGCAGCGCTGGAGGGCTACCACTTCAGTGACGTGGCACGGCTCCTCTACGACTTCGTGTGGAGCGAGTTCTGCGACTGGTACATCGAAATGTCGAAGGGGCGCCTGAAGGACGCCACCGCGCGCCCGCTCGCGCAGCGCGTGCTCGCCGGGGTGCTCGATGGTATCCTGCGGTTGGTGCAACCGGTGATGCCGTTCGTGGCGGAATCACTGTGGCAGGCGCTCAACGAAGCCGCACCCGAGCGCGGCCTCCCGGCACCCACGAAGGCCGAAGAGAGTGTGTGCATCGCGAAGTGGCCGAGCTACCCCGACGCATGGGTGAGCGCCGAGGTGGAAGCTCGCTTCGCGCGGATGCAGGATCTCGTGAAGAGCGTGCGCGAGGTGCGCAACCGCTACCAGGTGGACGACAAGACGCGCCTCGACGTGTCGGTGAAATCGTCCGATGCGGTGGCGGCCGATTTCAATGCGCTCGCGACGTTCATCGGGCCGCTCGCGGGGATCGCGACCCTCACCGCCGGCCCGACCGCAACCAAGCCGAAGCAGGCCGGCGGCATCGTGCGGCCCGAGTTCGAGGCTTACGTTTCGCTCGCCGGGCTGATCGACGTGGGCGCCGAGATCAAGCGCCTCGAAAAGCAGATCGGTGACAAACGGAAGTCACTCGACGGCACAAAGGCCAAACTCGCGAACGAGAAGTTCGTGGCCGGCGCCCCACCCGAAGTGGTGCAACAGCAGCGCGATTTGGTGACTGATGTCGAGAAGCAAATCGCCGCGATGGAAGAGAACCTGAAGGACTTGCAATCGGCTTGATTTCGGGGCATTCGCCAACGCTCTGAACCGACGGCGCCCGTCCTGAAAGGCACCCGCTTCACACGCAGTAAACACGTCTCGGCCACCAAACTATTGGTGGCCGAGAACGCAATAAACGACACACCTAACCCACTCGTCAGAACTCACTCCACGCGCACTTCTGCGTCTACGAAAACGACGTGCGTGGCGGAACTGTTGGTCGGGATGCTGTAACTCACGCGCACGCGGACCGTGCCGGCCTTGATGCCCCTCCACGAACCGTCGACCTTGCCCGCGAAGTCACCGCCGCCGAAGACCGTTGCCGTCTCACCGGGTTCCAGGAACTTCAGTTCGCCGTACACCGGCACGTCCTTGAATGCGATCGTGCTCGCGTTCTCGGAGTGCGGTGTGATGCCGACCCCGTACCCGTTCTGGCTGATGTTGCCCACCGTTTGCCGCTTGTTCGAGGTGTTCGTGACGGTGATTTCGATGACCTCGCTGGCCTTCATCTCGACGCCGACCTTCAGCGCCTTCTTCACCTTCGCGCGGACGTCGAACGACCGCACCACCTCGAACTCGACCGGCTCCGAGCGCACCTCGAAGAGTGGCACCCCGGCCATGAGTCCGCGCTCGGTGTCGAGGCGCGGTTTGCCGCCCTTCCCGTTGACGGCGCGGTACGCATAGTGCCCGGTCAGGCGCACCTTGCCCGGGTACTGGAACTCGAACCGGTCCGGCGAGTACCAGTTGGCGAGCGCCAGTTCCGCGCCCGGCTTCAGCTCAACCGCGTCCTTGGGCCAGTCCGAATCGTACAGCCCGCACCGGCCGTGTGACAGGCGCTGCATCGCGGCCCATGAACCGTCCACGCCGCGCTGCTCCGCGGTCACGTGAACCCACGGGTCGCGCCAGCCACACTCGGAGCCGTCGCCGGGCTTCACCACCTTGTGCGTGCGCGTTTTTGAGGTGTTGACCAGCTTGAAATCGATGTACGGCTGTGTGCCGGCTTCGATGATTCGCGTGTCGCCGAACACTTTCGGCACGAGCTTCAGGTCGCTTTCGATCTGCTCCTTCGTGACCGCGTCCGCTTTGGGATCGGCGGCGGGAGCAAGGAGCGCGAAGAGTACCGCCCCGGAACTCGCGTAGATCACACTGCGCATGGCCCGCTCCTGAATCACGCGAATAACCGAACGATTCGATCATACCCGCGCGCCCCGGGTGCGGTACGATATTCGCGGCCCTCGTTACGAACCGGAGACGATCGCCATGCGTCGCGCGCGTTGGTTCGCGGTAGGTGTGGTTCTCGCGCTGAACGTGTTGCCGCGTGCGGCGGGCGCGCCGGAACCGCGTGAGGCCGCGCCCGCACCGCGGATGATCGTCCGGCCGGTGTCGGATGAACTCCGCAAGGCGCTCAAACTCGATCCCTTCTACGAGAAAACCGCCGACCACAAGGGGCTTCCCGTTCTCGCGTCCGGCAAAGTCTCGGACGCCGCGCTCGCGGAAGCGCGGCACCTCATCGGCACGATGCTCGCGGACCGCGACGACGTGACCCGGGCGCTCGTGAAGGCCAATTGTCGGTTCGTCGTGATGGCCCCGACCGAAATGACCACTGACGTGCCCGAGCAGCGGAACATGACTCCGAAGGACTATTGGGACAAGCGCGCACGCGGACTGGGCGGGCGTGTCACGTCGTGCGGGGAAGAGAACCTACTGAACCTGCGGGGCGACCGGTACCCGCGGGAGAACATTCTGATTCACGAATTCAGTCACTGCATCCACCAGTACGGCCTGCGCGCAGTGGACCCGAAGTTTGAGGGTACGCTCCGCGCAATTTACACCCGCGCGATCGAGCAGGGATTGTGGAAGAACACCTACGCTGCGACCAACGCGGTTGAATATTGGGCCGAGGGTGTTCAATCTTACTTTGACTGTAACAGCCCACCAAACGCGGGCGTTCACAACGACATCAACACGCGCGAGAAACTCGCCAAGTACGACCCGGACCTGTTCGAGTTGATCGACGACGTGTTCAGGAAGTCGCCGTACCGCTACCAGCGCTACGACAAACGTGCAAAGTAACTTCACTTCTCTGAATTTCACGGACTTCCTGTTCGCAATTCTCGTGTCGAAGTTCGCACGCCGGCGCGCGGGTAACAAACGCTAACAATTTGGGGTTGGTCCACGCACCCTTCGATTTCTCCGGGAAAAACGACATTCTGCGCTCGTATCGGCTAACATTCGCTCACCCCGAACTCCCCCTCCGGCTGCTTTTATTCGTGCGGGCGAATGCTCCACTGCTAGATATTATACGCATAATCGCGCAGTGGCGTTGGGATTATTAGTGGAAATAAAGACACAAACCCGGAAAGGTCGTGCCACCCATTCCCCGACGCTCACTCCTTACCGAGCACGAGGTCCGCGACCCAGCACCCTCGCACGTGCGGCGCATCGGCATCGCGGCAGTGATCGAGGATGTCGGCGTTGTCACACCCCGCGTCTTGGAGCACGTCGGCCAGGATCGGCATCGCGCTGAAGTCACGCGACTCGTACATCTGCGCCGCGAGTGCGACCGCAGTGGAAGCGCGCCAAGACGGGGAGAGGGTCACGGACCGGAACGGGTTGCCGAAGATGTCACGTAGGAGCCCGGCCTGAGCGGAGTGCTCGGCTTGCCGAGCGGCCACGAACGCTTCAGTTCGTGCGCGTCTGTCCTGTCGAGGTTCTTCTGAGGCGAGCATTCCGAAACCCTCTGCCGCATGCCAAGCAGCCCCTAATGCGGCGGCGAATGCGTCTGTGTCTACCGTCGCTTGCGTGGAATAGAGAGTGCATGAGTCCGATGAGTATTCTCCCACCGCCCACTCCTCCCGTGCCTCCGCAAGCTCGGCGTCATCACGCACTTGGTCGTCTGCGAGTCGCTCGCTTATTAAGATTCGAGGGCTCACTTTGTACTCCCCGGGAGCGCTGATTGCTGCCCCGATTCTCCGGGCGCATGAGCACCCAAATAACCTCAACTTTCGCTCGCTCGCCCTTCTCCCGAGGTGATCGAGCATCTGTTTCAAGTCTTCGCACGCCAGCCATTCCGCTTCGGTCATTGCTTCCCCTCCGCTCTCAGCATGACTGATCTCGCGTCGACTGCAAGCCCGTCGTCGGGCACGGGGCTGGGACCGCGCATGTATGGTGGCGAAAATCCGAAGAGCGGACGAGACGTTCGCGGTCCCAGGGGTGGTTCACACACGCCCGGGCGGTCACCACCACGATGCGATGGAACGGATTCCGAGGCGTTGAGGGTATCCCGGATGGAAGCGATCGAGGCTGTAAACGAAGTGAAAGTAAAGTGCTATCGGGCACGACACCCGCGGTCCCAGGAGCCGGCCTGAGACCGCAGGTGTTTTCAGCCAAGACGTGTCGCGCAATCAGTCCAATTTCAACTCGAGCGCCGGAGTGGGTGAGGCGATCTCGGCCGTCACCCCGGACGTCAGCGGGTCGGCGTACTTCGGGGGGATTTTGAACCACTGGCCCTTGGGGGGCTTCGGTGGCGCTTCGACCCCGGATTCCTTCCGCGCCTGCTCCATCTGGAGCTTGACCGATTGCGGCACCGGCAACTCGTAGTACGGGTCCGGGCTGTAGACGCCGACCCGCGCCGGCCCCACCGGGACGTGCCGAACGGTGAACGTCCCGTCCGGTTGGATGTGCCCGTAGTACGTCATCTGGTCCGATCCGATGACGCTCACCGTGCCGTATACGACCGGGCGCCCGTGGTACGAAACCGACCCGCTCACGTCCGCGTGTGATTTCCCACACCCCGTGACCGTGACCGCGAACACGGCCGCGAGTGCGATCCACGCGGCGCGGGCCGTTGCGAACCGGCGCGCCCCGGCGGATTGGTGTGTTGGCGTGTTCATTCGGTGACCACCTCGCTGCCGGCGATGGTCACCATCGCGGGGAGGACGGTCGTGCCCGCGCTGTACGCGAACAGCCGCACGCTGCCGTCGGCCAGGAGCCAGTTCCCTCCGGCGGTGTGCGGGCTGTTGTACCGGTCCTGGCTGCACGAATCGGACGCGACGAACGGCGCGTACCGCCCCGGGAGCGAGCCCGGGCACGCGGTCAGGGTGATCGCCCCGTTCGGGCCGACGCCGCCGAACGAGTTCTGGTTGGGGAACGCGAGCAGGGTGTGGTAGTCGGCCCCGGCCCAGGTCGTTCCGCGCAGCGTCACGTGCCGCTCGCCGACCGCGACCGTGTTGCTCAGCCCGTCCGTGATGCTCGTCATTTGCACGCGCGGGCGCACGCTCGTGTCCGGGCCGAACGGCGTCTTCACCGGGAACATGCCGTTGGTCGCGTTCATCCCGAGCGGGCCGGTGCTCGGGTCGGTGTTTTCGTTGCTCCCGGTGACGCCCGCGTAGCTGGCCCACGCGGGGAGCGGTGTCGGGTTGGCCCCGGCGGTCGGTGCAACGGCCGACGGGCACGCGTAAACCGAGACGGACACGGCGCTCATCGCGGAGAACCCGGTCGCGACGTCCCCCGCGGACTTGCCGGCGGTCAGGCGCTGCACGGCGTCCTGTTCGACGTAGGGCAGCACGCGCATCATCCAGCCGCCGATCTCTTCGGGCGAGATCGCGGACGAACTGCCGGGCTGGTACGCCAGGAACGCGGGCATCTGTGCCCCGCCCAGGCTCGCACTCAGGCTGGACGGGAAGACCGGCCGGCCCGTGGGGAACCGCTGGTTCGCGTCGTGATAGTTGTGAAGGGCCAGGCCGATCTGCTTCAGGTTGTTTTGGCACTTCAAGCGCGCCGCGGCCTCGCGCACCTTTTGCACCGCGGGCAGGAGCAACCCGATGAGGATCGCGATAATGGCGATCACCACCAATAATTCAATGAGCGTGAACGCGCTTCGGCGGCCGATCGAACGGGGGACAATGGGCATAACTCGGTTCTCCACAAGGCGGTACGAGTGGACCACGTTCGCGCTCCGGTTCCCGGGCACGAGCGAGGGGGAAAAAGATGCGGCCACGGCCGGGCCGTCAGCGGCGGAGCGAGCGGTGCCACTCTTCACCGAGCTCGCGGAGAGATTTCCCGGTCAGTGACACCCACAGGTCGTCGGTGTAGCGCCCCTCGCGCAGGGCCGCATTGAGTCGACGCACAAAAGTGGGCTCGTAGGACGCAACGAGGTAGGCCAGGAACGCGGCGGTCTCCTTCGAGTCGCCGTCGTACCGGGCGGTGTCCGGGTCGGGCGGGCCGATCGCGCCCGGCTCGAACTTGAAGAACCGAATGTAGTCCGCGACGCCCTGCACGAGCCAGTCCGGGGTCGCGCGCCCGTGGTACGCCTGAACGATGTAAGAGGTCGCATGGACCACCGCCCCGGTGTCGCGCGGGTTCGCTTCAAAGTACCCCGCGGAGACGATCAGCCGGCCGCGTGATGCGGCCACCAGTGCCGCCGGATCGCGGCGCACGATGAACGGGATCAGTGTCGGCGGGCGGAACCCGTCGGCCGCGAGTTCGTCGACGATCGTCGGGTAGAACCGCTCGCACGCCCGTGTCGTGCGCTCGGCCCACTCCGCCAGTTCCGGGGCCGCGGTCGTGTCTACCGCGAACTCGATCGGGTGCCGGAACCGGGCCAGCGCCGGTTCGGAGTCGATTGTGATCTCGCGAATCATGAGCGGGTGTTGTTGGGCGACCGGGCGGACCCGGACCGCGATCACTTTTCGCCCACCCGCGTCACCCCGCGCCGTTCCGCCAGCGAATTGGGCCAGCGGCTCGAAAACCGCACCGTCCCCGGACACTTCCAGGCGCCCGCCCGCCAGCGCCCACCCGCCGTTCGCGCCGCCGGTGCGCACATCAATGCCCTTCACGGCAACCGCGCGGTCGAATATGAGCGTGAAGTGATCCGCTGGCCCCGGGTTGGTAGCCGATGCGAACGCCGTTGTGGGGTCACCGTCGAGCACGAACTGGCGGATCTGCCCGGCGTTCGTTCGGAGGCTCGTCTCCACCGTCACCGGCACCGTCGGCTTGCCCGGCGCGGGTGCATTGGGCGCTTCGCCCGGCGCGTGCGCTTCCGCGCCTTCAGGGGCACCGCCGACCGTGTTCCATTTTCCCGAGACGACCGCAACGGCACACAGCCCGCCGAGAACCAGTAGCCCGATCGCGATTTTCACTTTGGCCGACACCACCGGCACCAGTCGGCGCATCAGCGCCACGGCCGCGGGTGAAACCAGTCCGGGGGTGAGAGGCGCGCCCGCGCCGGTCAGCACGGCGGCCCGCGTCGTCACAGTGGCCAGTTCGGTGGGCACGCGCGCCGCGCCGATGCCGCCCGTCAGGAGCGTGGTGAGCCCCGCGACCGACAGTGCGATTCCGCGCCGTGCGAGCCGGGCCTGGAGCAACTCGCGCCCCTGGCGGAGCCGCCGCTTCAGCGTGCTCGGGGAGCACCCGAGGTGGTCGGCCGCTTCGTCGCCGCTCATCCCCTCCAGGCAACACAGGAGCAGCGGCGCGCGGCACTCTTCGGGCAGCCCGGCCATCTCGTCGTCGAGGATCGTCAGCAGTTCGCGGCTACTCACCTCGGTGAGTGCGTCACCGCTCTCGCGCGCCGGCTGGCGGGCCTCCCGCGCCTGTCGGCGCGCGCGGCTCCGGCGCACGTCCCGGGCGAGCCGGTTGGCGGCCTCGTGGAGCCAAGTGCCAACCGATTCGCGCCAGGTCACAGTTCCGGCCTTGCGCGCGAGCACGAGGAACGTCGCCTGGAACACGTCCTCGGCGTCTTCCGCGCGGTCGAGCACGCGCCGACACGCGCGCAGGACCATCGGCCCGTGTCGCTGGAGCACCGCGGCGAACGCGGCCTCGTCGTTCCGGGCCTGGAACCGCTGGAGCAGTTCCCGGTCGGACAGTTCGCCGTCGGCAGCCGGTCCCGCGGGGTCGTTGAGTCGATTGACCGACATCGTCCACTCGTGTTGTGGCAGAGGCAGTTCCCGAAAAGAACGCGGACCCCAATATCTTGGAGCGCGGAGAGGTAGGGTGGCGACCACTTAAAGGATGGTCGCGGGAGCAAAATTGGGTCAAAATTCGCGCGACGTACTCGTCGGAATCGCGAGTACCGCGAGATAAGTCTTTGAGAGATAGGAATTTACGAGCCGATAATTTTCCGGTGGCGAGAAGAAGAACGGTAGCGGCAACGTGGGATACCGCTCCCGCAATCGGACCTTACCCCAGGGCCGGAAGCTCCCGGGGCACCCGTGCATTAACACCCGCGTGAAGCTTCTCACCCGTGCGCGAACGCGGATTCCATCGAGTGGCGGTCGAACCCTTCGGGGATGCGCCGGTCGGAGGCGTACTGGTACAGCGCGGCGAGGAAGATCGTGTGCAGCGCCGAACTCACGGCCATGTGCAGAAGGAACGCGATCCCGGCCGCGACCAGCAGTGCGGCCCCCGGTACGGTCGAGCCCTGAACCAAGAGGAGCACGCCGACCACGAACAGCAGGATCACCGGCAGGAAGAGCAGGAACAGGATGAAGTTCAGGCCCATGTTGCCGACGAGCGCTTCGCCCCACGTCTTGCGGAGCAGCGACACCGACCGGCCCACCGCGGCGACCGGCCCGACCTTCTCCACGACCAGCACCGGTACGACGAAGAACGTCATGATCGACCACGCACTGCCCAGGAGCCACGCGACGATCTCGCCGGCCTTCTCGTGCGCGTTCTCGATCACCTTCAGCAGCACGCCCACGGTGGCCGACACTACCGCCCACGCGAAGATTTGCGGGAGCCGGGAGAGCGCCATCCGGAACCCGTCGCCGAGGCTCGGGGTCTCGCCATTGAACCGGAGCATCGCGCAACTAATCAGCGCCGAGTTGCAGAAGATGATGACAAAGTACGTGCAGAAGTAGAACGCGAACGAGACCGCGTACACCCAGACCGGGGGCCGGTTGTTGTTCTTCTGGAGTTGCGCCTGGAACTGGTTCCAATCGACCAGCGTGGCCAGTGGCACCGCGAAGCTGAGCATCACGAGCAGGAACAGGAACCCGCTTACGAGCGGGAAGAGCAGCAGGTGTTTGTCCCGCACGAGGACGCGCCAGGTGCTCCCGGCGAGGGAAAAACCGTTCGAGATGCGGTCGAACATGGACGACTCCGTTACTGATACGTGAACAGCGATCCGAGTTTACCACACGGGCGCCCGGCCGCTACCGCAGACGCGCGCCTTTCGGAGCTATTCGTTGCTCAGCCGTCGGGATCGGCGAGAATTTCCCGCAATCTTTCGGCTAATGGCTCCGGGAACCGGCCCGGCCACGTGGCGTCGAGCAAGCCGAGCCGCACCATGTCCTGCAAATGCACTTGGTCTTTCCGACGGAACGCGACCAGCTTCATTCTCACGAGTGGTTCAAGTTCAAGAACTTGGAACGCGGCACTGCGGGCGGATTCGTTTACTTCGGGAGCAGGGACGGGATCATTGGGGAATACCCTTTCCCCTGCGAAGATGATGTGAATGCCCTCGCTCGGTTTTCCGTCCGGGCGCTTCACGAATAGGTGGATACCCGTGACTTCGGCGTAGTCGAAGCCGACGGAATCCAGGGCGGCTTTGATGTGCTCCAGATCATCCCGTCGAACGAGAATATCCACGTCTCTCGTGTTCCGCACGGAGCCTCGGTCGATACTGGCGATCCAGTTCGCGACCGCGTGCCCCCCGACAACCGCGTAAGGAATGCCGGCGGCCTCCAGCGTTCTGGCCGCCAGTTCGCAGCGCTCGCGCACGTCTTCCACGGCTTGGATCATCCTTTCCCACGTAGCTTCGTGGAGGCGCGGGGTCACCATAGTTTTCACTCACTGTTTATGCAGAGTAGGCGAGTTCAGCGGCGGCGACGCCGCTGCCCGGTGTCACCTTCACGCCCGCCCCGCGGAGCACGTACTCCAGCGCGGCGAGCACCGACAGCACGCAGATCGAGCGGCTGTTGTAGCCCATGATCCCGATGCGCCACGCCTTGCCCTTGAAATCGCCCAGCCCGCCGCCGATCTCGATGCCGAACTCGGTGAGCAGGCGCTTGCGCCCCGCAACGTCATCGACGCCCGCGGGGATCTTGACCGCGTTCACTTGCGGGAGCCGACACGCTTCCGCCGCGATGTACTCCAACCCGAGCGCCTCCAGGCCGGCTTTCAGTGCAGCGTGGTTGCGCAGGTGCCGTGCGTACCGGGCCTCCAGGCCCTCTTCCAGAACCAATCGCAGCCCCTCGCGGAGCGCGTAGATCATCGTGATGGGGGCCGTGTGGTGGTACGCCCGGTCCCCGCCCCAGTAGCTCTGGATCGAGGTGAGGTCGAGGTACCAGCTCTGCACCTTCGTCTTGCGGTTCTTGAGCGCGTCCACCGCGCGCGGGCTGAAGCTGATGGGCGACATCCCGGGCGGGCAGCTCAGCCCCTTCTGCGAGCAACTGAACGCCGCGTCCACTTCCCACTCGTCGAGCTTCACCGGCGTGCAGCCGAGCGTGGTCACGCAGTCGGTAATCAGCAGCGTACCGAACTCGTGGCACAGCTTACCGACCTGCGAGATGTCCTGCAGGGCACCGGTGGACGTTTCGGCGTGAACCAGCCCGAGCACCTTCGGGCGCGTTTCCTTCAGGATGTCGCGCAATTCATTGAGATCGAACACTTGGCCCCACGGCTTCTCCTTCACCGTGAGCTTCGCGCCGGTGCGCCCGGCCACGTCGATCATGCGCGTGCCGAAGTAGCCGATGCTGCACACCACGACCGGGTCGCCCGGTTCGATCAGGTTCACGAAGCACGTTTCCATGCCGGCCATGCCGGTCGCGGACACCGGGAACGTGAGCGGGTTCTTCGTCTGGTACACCTCGCGCAGCATGGTCTGCGTTTCGGTCATGATGTCCAGGAACTGCGGGTCCAGGTGCCCGAGCAGCGGCGTGGACATCACCGAGAGGACGCGCGGGTGGGCGTCGCTCGGACCCGGCCCGAGGAGCAGGCGCGGCGTGGGGTTCAGTTGACCGGGGAGGGCTGTCATGGGGAGGCTCACTTTCGGACGAATGAAGGCGCTCTGTTCTCATGAAAGGGCGAAGGGGCGGACGGGTGAAGGGGTGAAAAGACAAAAGCGTGGCGCTTTTAGCTTTTCGCCCTTACCCTTCGGCCCTCCGCTTTACTAACTCGCTGACCGCCTTGAACTGCGGGTGGGTGGCGTCGATCAGCCACTCGAATGCGACCGCTTCGACCGTGGTCGGCACCGCGCCGGCCTGCTCGAGCCGGCGCAGCGCGGTGGCGTGGTCGATTTCGTAGCGCGCCCCGAGCGCGTCCACCGGGAGGAACACGTGCAGCCCGGCGCGAAGCAAATCGAGGGCGGTCTGCGCGACGCACACGTGCGTCTCCATACCGACCAGCACCACGTTCGGGCGCCGGAGCATTTCGAGTTCTTCGAGGAACGTCCCGGCGCCGCAGCAACTGAACGCGGTCTTCGCGGGGAGCCCCGCGGGGAGCCGGCGCGCGATCTCCGGCGCGGTCGCGCCGAGGCCCTTGGGATACTGCTCCGTGGCCCGCGCGGGGACTTCGAGTAGTGCGGCGACGTCGAGCACGAAGCCCGCGTTCCGCACGAGCGCGGGGGCGCTCGGGATCTTCGGCAGGAGCTTGTCCTGGATGTCGATCACGACGACAACGGACGTCTCGGCGCGCAGGCGCTTTACCGCACTCATTCGTTACACTCGCGTTTCGAGGGCGCGGCGGAGCTGCTCCAGGTCGTGGTCCAGTTCCGCGAGCCGGGCGTCCGACGGGGGCGCCCCGCCGAACCGGTCTTGATAATACGCTCCCGCCCACGCGATGGGAACCTCCGCGACCCCGGCGCACCCGGCGCGGGCGCGGAGCGCGTCGGCCGCACCGAGCGCGAACTCCATCGGCGTGTCGCCCGCCCCCGGCGCGATCCCGTGCGCGGAGAGCACGGTGACCAGCTCCCCGAACCACCGCGTCGGCGTCTGCGGGGCGGGCGCGGCCCCGGTCCGGCGCGCGCGCCACCGGAGCACGGCCCGCACGCTGAACGCGAGCACGATCACGTTGACGAGTGCGAGGAGCGTGTTGACTTGCGTGAGCCGGTTCGCGAACCCCGCGAGTTCCTTCCGGCGCTGTTCCGGCGTGTAATCGGTCACGTAGTGCTGGAACTGCGTACCGACCCAGGAGTTCGCCTTGTGCCACCAGTCCTGGTTCGCGTCGTCGGTGGCGTCGCCGCCACCGGGTGTGGGGTCGAGGCCGCGCCAGTGGAAGAGGTGGGTCGGCCCGTCGGGGTGCCGGTCGGCCGCCGGGATGGGGACCGACACGAACGCCTCGGCCCAGGCGTGGGCGTGCTCCTGTTTCACGAGGTACTTCCCGTCGCCCGCGTGCTCGTGCCCCTTGAAGCCGAGGACGAACACCGCGGGGATGCCCTGGGACCGGAGCATGAGGACCAGCGCCGTGGCGAACCGCTCGCAGTGCCCGGCCTTCGAGTGAAAGAGGAAGTCCTCAACGGGATCGATCTTGGCGTTCGTGCGCTTCAGGTCGGTGGTGTACCGCAGGGTCGGGGTGGTCGCGAGGTGCGCGGAGAACGCGCGCGCGATGAGGTCGTGGTGCTCGGCGCGCGGGAGCCGCCGTTTGGGGTCGCGGAGCTTGGCCGGGTCGCGCCACTCGGCCGGGAGCTTGCCCGCCTCGATCAGGTCGGCGAGGAGCTGGTCCGCGTACTCCTTCACGCGCTCCACGGGGTTGGTGCGGAGCTGATCGAGCGAGTCGTCGAGCCGGGAATCGACGATCTGGAACCCCGGCCCGAGGTCCGGGTCCGATTCGACCGTGTACGCCTGAACGTACCGCAACTGGCGCGTGCGGGCGCGCTGGGCCGGGTCCCAGTAGAAGGTCCCGTCCGGGCTGGGCATCCACCCGTGCTCGCCGGCGTCGGTCACCCCGGCGAGCGGCACCGGCTGGTTCGGGAGCCAGATGATTGGATCGGCGACGAAGTACGCTTTCGCCTTGGCGGGCAGGTCGAACGCGAGCGCGAACTGGCCCGGGCCGAGGTCCGGCGCCACCCACGGGGTCGATTGCCGGGCGGTGCGGACGAGGTTCGGCAGGCGCTTCGGCTCCATGTTCCAGGCGCCGTTCGCGTACTGCTGGTGCGTGCGCCCGCGCCACCGCTGGTCGGGGTTCAGGTCCGTTTTCGGTTTACCGTCGGGGTAGGTCGCGGTCACCTCGAACGCGGTCTCGGAGTTCGTTTTGAGCGCCCCGGTGCGGTTCAGGTCCACCATCTGGTCCGCGGCGTACCCGATCTCGACGCGGGGCTTGCCGAAGTCCGCCTTCGGCGCCAGCGAGCGCGGGGTCAGGAGGTAAACGGGCACCGCGACCGCCCCGGTGACCGCGGCCCACACCAGCGCCGATCGGAAGTCCGTGCGCGTGCCGAGCGGCTCGCCGGACGCGGCCGCGGCGGGCACGGGCGCCGCCTTCGGGTCGGGGATCGGCGGGACGGCCCCGCTCGCGCGCCCGAGGTAGAACAGCGAGAGGCTCCACACGGCCGCGCCGAGGTACAGCCCGACGAGCGCGAAGCACAGCGGCTCCTCGGCGAACGCGGCGGCCAGCCCGACCCCCGCCAGCGCGAGCCCGTGGAGCCACCAGTAGTCCCCCGCGTGCTTCTCGCCGCGGGCCACTTTCGCCGGGAGCAGCATCACCACCAGCGGCCCGAACATCGCGACCATGAGCATGGGCCAGCCCAGGTTCGCGAACTCCCCCGTGTCGATCTCCCGCTTGACCCGGTACGCGCCCCACAGGACGAAACACGCTACGACCACGGCCCCGAGCCGGTTCGCGGCCGGGATCGTGAGGAGCGCGAACCGCGTTTCGATGAAGTAGAGCGCGCCGAGCGCGAGCACGGCGAGCGCGGCGAACCCCGCAGCCTCGGGGAGCATGGGGGCTTGCGCGTAGCCCAGGGTGACGCACGCGAGGGCGAGCGTCAGGTACGTGCTGAACCGGAAGGTCGCTTCGGTCGGCATCGGGATCGCCCCATGCGGCTCTGTGCGGCGTTCGGAAAACGGGCCGGTGCGGAAACCGATCCGCCCTACGGAACCTTCGGCGGCTGGTACCACGGGAGCCGGTCGGCGGGGCACACGGCCGCGAACGGCTTGCCCGTGGCCCGCGCCAGCGCGCCCGCGAACGGCGTGTCCGGCCGGCTGCTCACCACGACCCGGGCGCCGCGCGCGAGGCGCCCCCCGAACACCGACGCGGTCGGCGCCTCGTGCTCCGGGCCGCCGGGCACGTCCGCGAGCGGCGCGAGCACTTCGCGCAGCTCCTCGGCCGAGTGCGCGGTCCCGGCACCGTGCCCCGGCACCACAACGGTGACCGGGCTGTCGAAGGCGTGGCGCCAGGTGACCGCGATCGTGACCGCGAGGCTCAGCGCGGCTTCGAGCCGGGCGCGGTCCGCCGGGGTGGGTGTCGGGGGCACCCAGGCTTCGACCACCAGCACCAGTTCCGGCGACGGGGCCGTGTCGTACTCGCGCACCATCGGCTCGCCGCGCCGGGCGGTCGTGCGCCAGTGGATGTCGCGGATCGGGTCGCCGGGGCGGTACGCCCGCACCCCCCGCACCTCGGCCCGGTCCGTGGTCACGCGGCGGAGCACTTTGCGCGCGCGGCCGTCGCCGCCGGCTTGCCGGGCGACCCACCGGCGCAGCCCGTCCGGTTCGGCGATCCCGGGCGTCGGGAGCACGACGACCTCGTCGGTCGCGTCGCCGGGCAGTTGGCACGTCACGAACCCGAACGGGAAGCTCGAGAGCAGCGCGACCGGGCCGCCGAACCGCCCGCGGGTCGGGAACGCGCGGGACGCGGTGCAGTCGAGCGACCGCGCCGCCGGCACGCGGTACGCCAGGAAGTTCGTCGTGCCCGCGGTGGACCGGTCCTCGACCGAGACGGTCATCGCCCGGGTCGCGTGGTTCGTCACGCGCACGCCGTACTCGGACCGCTCGCCCGCGAACAGCGGCCCCACCGCGAGGCGCTTCGCGCTCGCGCGGCGCACGTTGATCCGGGCGAGAATCCCGTTCAGCACGACCAGCGCGATCATGACGTACACGATGAGGAGCACCAGGTTGATGCTCTTGTACCACGCGACCGCGCCGACCACCAGGGCCACGCCGAGCCACGCGACCCCGGCCGGGGTGAACTGGAGGTGCGGCCCGTCCGCGGTGCCCTCGGTGCGTTTCATGTCGGCACCTTGAGCTTCGCGACGATCTCGCGCACGATGGGGCCGGCGTCCGGGTGCCCGCCCGCGGCCCAGCTCCGCGTCACGAGGCGGTGCGCCAGGACCGGTTCGGCGAGCGCCTTCACGTCGTCGGGCACCACGAAGTCGCGCCCGGCCGTGACCGCGAAGGCCTGAACCGCGCGGTACATCGCGAGCGCGGCGCGGGTGCTCGCCCCCAGCGCGAGTTCCGGGTGCGTCCGCGTCCCGCCGATCAGATCGAGAACGTAATCGGCAATCGAGGGATCGACGCGCACCGTGCGCACGTGGGCCTGCAGCGCCATCACGTCGGCCGGTTGGAGGACGGGTTCGAGGTGCTCGACCGGTTCGCCGGCGCGGTGCTGCGTGAGGATCGCGCGCTCGGCCGCGCGGTCCGGGTACCCGACCTTCACGCGCAACAGGAAGCGGTCGAGTTGACTCTCGGGGAGCGGGTACGTGCCCTCGAACTCGTGCGGGTTCTGGGTCGCGACGACGAGGAACGGCGGGCCGAGCGGCCGCGTGTTGCCGTCCACGGTGACTTGCCGCTCCTGCATCGCTTCGAGCAGCGCGGACTGCGTGCGCGGGGTCGCGCGGTTGATTTCGTCCGCGAGCACGATTTCGGCGAACACCGGACCGGGCTGGAAGATGAACTCACCGGTCTGGGAGCGGTAGATCGTGACGCCGAGCAAGTCCCCGGGCAGCAGGTCGGGCGTGAACTGGATGCGGTTGAACTTGCACGCGAGGCTGCGGGCGAGAGCCTTTGCGAGCAGCGTTTTGCCGACGCCCGGCACGTCGTCGAGCAGCAGGTGCCCGTCGGCGAGTAGTGCGACGGCCGCGAACCGGACTACGTCGGGTTTGCCCAGGAACACCCGCCCGACGTTCTTTTGCAAGGTGTCGAGGAGGTCTGCGAGTTCACGTGGGGTACGCGGGCTCGGTGGTCCGTCGGCTGGCATGCGCGCGGTCTCTCACAGGAGGAACGACCGCGGTAATATACGGTTACACTGATGAAATGGTTCTGTGAACCCGCTTGCAGTGGGGGCCGGCTTTGCCGTTCGCGTGCCGGTTGATTCTCGAAAAGCCCACCCGCTCGTTAACACTCGCGGTTCGCCTATGTCTTTTGGCGAACCGCGAGTGTTAACGAGCGGTGGGTCTTAACCGGCCGGCAAGAACGGGCTCAACTCACTCGGTGCCGAACTTGATCGGCCCGCCGATGCCCCCGCGCAGGTTCGGGTTCACCGGTCGGCTGGCCATCGCCTCTTCCGCGGCCTTGAGGTCCGCTTCGTTCTCGGCCTGTTCCGCCGCTTCTGCCGCGGCCTCTTCCTCGGTCGCGATCTTCTTCAGGCTCAGAGCGATCCGGCGCGTGGCCGCGTCCATGCTCAGCACCTCGACGATGACCGTTTGGCCCTCTTCGAGGATGTCGCGCACGCGGCGCACGCGCTGCGTGGACAGTTCCGAGATGTGGATCAGCCCCTCGACGCCCGGGGTCAGTTCCACGAACGCGCCGAACTCCGCGATGCGGGTGACTTTGCCCGTGATCCGGGCACCGGCCTGCACCTGCTTCGTGTACTCCTCGAACGGGCTGACGGTGAGCTGCTTCATGCTCAGCCCGATCTTCCGCGCATCAAAATCGATGCGGTTGATCTTCACTTCGACCTGCTGACCGATTTTCACGAACTCGGACAGGTCGTTGACCCGCTGCCAGGAGAATTCCGAGGCGGGGATCAGCCCGTCCGCGCCGCCGAGGTCGACGAACGCGCCGAACGGCTTGATGCTCCGCACGATGCCCTTGAGCACCTGGCCCTCCGCGACGGTCTTCCAGAATTCTTCCGCCTTCGCCTGCTTTTCCTTCTCCTGAACCGCGCGGCGGCTCACGATCAGGTTCCGCTCCTCCGGGTTGACCTCGGCGACCATCACCTTAATGCGCTGGTTCACGAACTGTTCGATGTTCTCGACGCGGTACAGATCGAGCTGGCTCGCGGGGAGGAACCCCTTGATGCCGGCGACCTCGATCGTGAGCCCGGTCTTGTTCTTGTTCGTGCCGGTGACGCGGGCCTCCACGATCATGCCGTAAGTGACCTGCGACCAGTCGTGGACGACCTGCGTGGACCCCTCGCGCGTGAGGATGAGCAGCCCGTCGGCGGAATCGTAGTGGTCGATGTCGAACTCGACCGCTTCGCCGACCGCGGGCTTGCGGCCCTCGAACTGCTGGAGCGGCAGCACGCCCTGGCTGCGCCCGCCGGGCACTTCGACGAACACATCATTGCCGTGAACGCCGACGATCACGCCGGTCTTCTTCCCACCGCCCACGGTCCCGGCCGCGCGGGGTTTCTGCACCGTTTCCACGGCCGCGACGGTCTTGGACACGTCGAAGTCGCCCATCGCTTGCGCGAGTTCGTCCTCGATCAGTTTGTCGAGTTCACGGGAGTTGGGCTTCGTGCCGCCGAAGTAGAGCTGCTGCGGCGCGCCACCCGGGTTGTACGGCTTGTCGCTGCGGTTCGGCCGATCGCCGCCGCGATTCGGCCCACCGGGGCCTCCCGGGCGCGGGGCACCCGGCCGGGGCGGGCCTTTGCCCGCGTAGGGCGCCGGGCCACCCGGTTTCGGCGCGCTCGCGCCCGGCGCGGGCGGGGCCGCGGCGCTCAGGGGCGCCACGGGCGCAGCGGGTGTCGCGGCCGGCGGGGTGGGTTGGTCGGGCGTCGGGGCAGCGTTGTCGGTGCTCATCTGCGGTTCCTCACTTCTACCGGTTGAACCTATCAGACGGGTTCCAGCGCGACAATGTGAAGGCGCTTCGCACTTCAGTGTGGTCCGCTCGCTCCGCGAGCGGTGGCTCCTGCATCAACGTGCCCTCCGGCCTCTTTTCTAGGACTGACAACCGCCCGGTACACGGGACCACACCCGCTCGCGGAGCGAGCGGACTACACTGAAGACGGCCCACGAGTGACCGGACCCCGTCGCGCCTCGTAGAATCCGGTTCATGTCCAACGGCAAGCACAGGAAGTTCCGGCTCGCGATCGAAACTGCGGTCGCGGTCGTGATCGTGATCGCGGTGGGGTGGAGTTTCCACAATACCTTGAAGGGGATCGAACCCGGGACGCTCCCGATTCGGGTGCGGGTGGAACTGCTGGTCCCGGCCGGCGTGCTGTACCTGCTGGCGCACCTGTGCTGGTCCACGTTCTGGGTGCGCCTGCTGCACAGTCAGGGCGTTCGGGTGTCGTGGGCGGTCGGGTTGCGGGCGTACTACATCAGCCAGTTCGGAAAATACATTCCGGGAAAAGTGGCGGTGCTGCTGATGCGCGTGGCGATGCTGCGGCACCACGGCGGGCACCCGATCCCCGTTGCGGTGACGGCGACTTACGAAACGCTCACGAGTATGGCGGCCGGAGCGCTATTGGGCGTGCTGTTCCTGCCCGCGCTGGGGGTGCTGCCGCCCGAAGTTTCGGGGCGCACGACGCTCCTGTTCGCGGTCGCGGCGCTGCCGCTGGGATTGGGCATCCTGAACAAACTCGCGGTGCGGATCGCCAAGAAGCGGCGCGGGCCGGACGCGCGCCCGCTTCCGGCGCCGTCCGTCTTTCTGTTGGCTCAGGGACTCGTTCACGGCGCGTGTGGGTACTGTTTACTCGCGCTGAGCCTGGGGTTAACCGTTCACGGGCTGCTGCCGGACGCGCCGGAGTGGGGCGCGAAAGCGTTCACGATGGATCTGGCCGCAGTCGCGCTGTGCTACGTGGCAGGATTCGTGGTCGTGGTCGCACCCGGTGGACTCGGTGCCCGTGAGTTCGTACTGCGGTGGGCGCTGGCCCCGCAACTCGTGTCCGCGCTGGGCACGGAGCACGCGGGCCAGGTGGCCATCGTAGTGGCCCTCGCGCTCCGCTTGACGTGGACCATTGCGGAAGTCGTCGTCGGCCTCTTACTCTACGCGAAGAAACCCACCCTCCCTCCGCCGGCTCGTCACGACGAGACGATTGCGATTCACCACGAGACGCCGCATGTCTAGCCCCGGGGAACTCGAAGGCAAACCGGCCCCCCTCCTCTCACTGGTGATCCCGGTTTTCAACGAGCGGGAGAGCCTGGTTGCGCTGCACGCGGAAATCGCCGAGGTCGCGCAGAAATTGCCCGAGCGCGTCGAGATGATCTTCATCGACGACGGCAGCAAGGACGGCTCGTGGGACATCGTGCGCGAACTGGCCGTCAAAGATGATCGCGTGCGCGGGATCAAGTTCCGGCGCAACTTCGGTAAGGCCGCCGCGCTCGCCGCGGGGTTCTCCGCCGCGCGCGGGAGCGTCATCATCACAATGGACGCGGACCTGCAAGACGACCCGCACGAAATCCCGCGCTTCCTGGACGCGCTGCGGGGCGGGTTGGACGTGGTGAGCGGGTGGAAGAAGGTCCGACACGACCCCTGGCACAAGGTGTTCCCGAGTCGCGTGTTCAACAAGTTCCTGAGCGTGCTGACCGGCGTTCACCTCCACGATCACAACTGCGGGATGAAGGCGTACCGCGCGGAAGCGCTACGCGAGGTCTACCTGTACGGCGAGCTCCACCGGTTCGTGCCGGTCCTCGCGACCGCGCGCGGGTTCAAGGTGGGCGAACTCGTGATCCAGCACCGCGCACGGAAGTTCGGGAGTTCCAAGTACGGCTGGAAGCGATTCATTAAGGGCGCGCTCGATGTGACCACGGTGCGGCTCCTCACCGGCTTCGGGCGCCGGCCGAACCACTTTCTCGGGGCGTGGGGGCTGACGTTCGGGAGCGGCGCGGTGTTCGGGCTGTTCCTGCTCCTGGCGAATCTGCTCCTCCGGCAGTTCGATGGCGCGCTCGGCGCCGGTCCGTTCACGCAAATGGTCGTGTTGATTCTGTCGGTGGGTTGTGGTCTGCTCGGCGCCCAGTGCTTGCTCGCGGGTTTAGTGGCGGAGATGACCGTCGCGCGGAAGTGGCTCGATAACGACCCGTACAGCGTCGCGGAGCACACACCAAACAAGCAGGAAGCGCGCTGATGGCTGCCGAACCGTCCGACATCCGCCGATCGGCGTTTTTGCTCCTGATGGTCGCGGCGGTGGCGATTGCCGCCGCGAAAACCGTTGGCGCCGAGAACGTGATCGAACCGAGCCGGTACAAGGCCGCGGAAAAGGGCGGGTACGGCGCCGAACCGGACCGCAAGTGGCCGGACACGCGCCCGGACCCGGTACCGACGTTCAGTTCCAACGACAAATCGCGCTGGGCCACCGTTCGCGCGATCGTTCACGACCGCACGTTCGTGATCGGCAAGCGCACCTACCCCGACCCGAAAGACCCCAAGAAGTACAAGGACGAGGGCATCGTCGCGGAGCCGGCCTACAAGAGCCTGGACATCGTGATGAACCCCGAAACGAAGGAGTTCTATTCGAGCAAGCCGCCGCTCATGTCGGTACTGGTCGCGTGCGAATACTGGGTGCTCAACAAGGGGCTGGACTGGGACATTGTGAAGGACCGCTGGCTCGTGATCCCCGCGATCGTGCTCACCTGGAACGTGCTTCCCTTTCTGGTGTACCTGGTTCTCCTCGGCAAACTGCTCGACGTGACGGGCAAGACCGACTTCGGCAAACTGCTCGCGTTCGCGGTCGCGTCGGTGGGCACGTTCCTGCTCACGTTCTCGGGCACACTGAACAATCACCTGCCCGCGGCGTACTGCATCCTGTTCGCGAGTTACCCGTTGTTGCGGGCGATCGCCGAGAACCGCGACATGACGCCCGCGGGCTACTGCGGGTGCGGGTTCTTCTCGGCGCTGGCGGCCACGTTCGAGTTGCCGGCGCTGGCGTTCTTCGCCGCGATCTTCCTCCCGCTGTTCATCGCCCGACCGCGCAACACCATCCTGTTCTTCACCCCGTGTGCGCTGTTACCGTTCGCAGCCCTGTTCGCGGCCAACTACGCGGCGCTGGGGAAGTTGCTGCCGGCTTACAGCGAATTCGGCGGTCCGTGGTACAATTTTGAGGGGAGCCACTGGGCCAAGCGCGGGACGCCGGCCGCAAAGGGCATCGACTTTAACGACGAACCAACAACGGTCTATGCGTTCCACCTCACCCTCGGGCACCACGGGTGGTTCAGCTTAACACCGGTCTGGTTGATCGCGTTCGTCGGGCTACTGGTGATGGGGATCAAGAGTGCCCCCGCGGTACAGAAGCTCTTTAGCAGCAAGAAGGGCACCGGTACGGGGTGGACGCCGGAACTGTTCGCCGCGATGACGCTGGTCGTGTCGGTCGCCGTGTTCGCGTTCTATTTGACGCGCGTTCAGAGCTACAACTACGGCGGGAACACGAGTGGCCCGCGCTGGCTATTCTGGCTGATCCCACTGTGGGTGCTCGCAATTCCCCCGGCCGCGGACCGGCTCGCCAGGAGCGAAGCCGGGCGCCTGTTGTGTGCGTTGCTCTTGGGGTTCGGTGTGCTGAGCGTGTTCTACCCCGCGTGGAACCCGTGGCGCAACCCATGGATACTGCAACTGATGGAGTACAACGGCTGGCTGCGGTACTGACCGCAACAGATTCCTGTCGAATGAGCCGCGATCACAGGGAGCGGGAGTCGCAACAGATTTCGTGTGTTTGCCGTTCCACACCGGAAACCAAAACCGCGTTCCCTTGCGGTCGCGGCTCGTTCGACATGCGACAGCGGTCCGAAATGAGATTAGGGTGGGCTGAAGCGCCACTCTCGCGCGAACGCTTAACACTTTAACAGATTCGGGCCGGTAGATTGGCCGATCCGAAATTGTTAGCGGATGATAGTAGCAGACCGTTGTGAACCCGAGGGCGCATTTGCGCTTCCGCTGTGGTGAAGACCCGCGCCCATGAGTGAACTCGCTAACGATCCGCCGCTGGTGACGCGCCCCGAACCGGCGCTCGCACTCGTGCCCCCGCGCCCGAAGCCGGGGTTCATCGAAGCGGTGCTGTGGTGCGTGATCTTCATCGCGACGCAGATGCTCGGCGCGATTGTGGCCGTGACGATCGCGTTCACGGCTTACGCGCTAACCGCGCCGGACCCGAAGACGTTTGTCGACGAACAGCTCGCCGGGTTCGGGAAGTCGGTCGATCTGAAGGTCGAAGGAGACCGCCCGCCGATTCCCTTTGAATTCGGCCAATCGCTCGCGTGGGGGATGCTCGCGGCGCAGGTCGTTTCTCTGGGGCTCATCCTGCTCGTACTTCCGCGTCGGATCGGCCCGGACTGGAAGCGGCAAATCGGTGTCCGCCGACCACACTGGCTCCACGTCGTGCTCGTGCTGCTGCTCGTGCCGGGGTTCATTATCGCGTCGGACCTCATTCAGACGCTGTTTCTCACAATCACCGGCATGAAACCACCGCCGGCGCTGAAGGCACTCAACGGTGTGTTCGGTCAGTTCCCGTGGCCGCTCACGGTTCTGGCGGTCGCGCTCGGGCCGGGCGTGGTCGAAGAGTTCTGGTGCCGCGGGTTCCTGGGGCGCGGGCTGTGCGCGCGAAACGGTGTCGTTGTGGGTGTACTGCTCACGTCCGCGCTGTTCTCGGCCATGCACCTCGACCCGGCGCAACTGGTCGTGATTGCCACAATGGGGATGTATCTCCACTTCGTTTACCTCGTGACCCGCTCCATTTGGGCACCGATCCTGCTCCACGCAATGAACAACGGCCTCGCGATTTTCCTCGCGCTCGCGGTCAAACTGGGTAACGAACAGGGCGACGTCGAAGTGCCTGCAATCGTTCACATTGCGGCTTTTGCGCTGATGGTATTCGGGAGCGTGGCACTGTGGACGAGTCGCGTGGTATCGGAGCCCATTTCGCTCCTTGAAGAGGACGGCGGGACGGAATCATCGGATATTTTCGTCCCCCCCACCGAAGTGAACACGCGGTTCGGGTACGCGACTGTCAGCCCGGCGGCTCTGATGTTCACGCTCGTGTCGTTTAGCGTGCTGGTGTACCTCGGGTATTACTTTTCGCGCTAGAATCGCCCCTTTTGGCGCGCGTTGGGGCGGCAAGGTGCCGGTTCCAGCTTGCACCTTCTTGTCTTTGTCTTCTATGGTGAAGGAAGTCGCCTTTCCTCCAACCCATGCCAATGGCTCACCCCCCCAGCGCGTTCCTCGTCGCGCGCCGCGACGACGGTTTCGGTGACGTGTTCCCTCTGCACGAGGGGACGCGGTACAAGCTCGGCCGCGCGCCGACCAACCGCGTCGTCCTGCGCGACGACCTGTGCAGCCGCGAGCACGCCGAGGTTTTCGCGGCCGAGGACGGGTGGTTCGTGCGCGACCTGGGGAGCCTCAACGGGACGCACCTGAACGGCGAAGCGCTCCGCAACGACCGCCCGCTGCGCCCGCTGGACGAGGTCCGGGTCGGCCGCACGCGGCTCCTGTTCATCGACGAGATGAGCCAGTTGCCCGATCTGCCCCAAGCCGCCCCCAAGCCGGCGGAAAAGGTGGACGGCCTCGAGATCCGCAAGCGGCTCGGGCAGACGCGGTACCAGCAGACCGGCGCCCCCAACGTGCCCGAACCCGACACGGTGCGGGTGGACGCGCGCGTGGCCCCGCCGCAAGCCATCGGCGTGCTGTACCGGCTCGCGCTCGACATGGCCGCCGCCGCGGACACGGGCGAGCTGTGCGCGCTCGCGGTGGACTCGGTGTTCCGCGCGACCCCGGCCGAGGTGGTGGCGATTCTCGCGCTGAAGGAGCCGAAGGACCTGGAACTGCTGGTCCACCGCGTGCGCGGGGGCGGCCCGGCGACGTACCACAAGGTGTCGCAGTTCGTCAGCAGCGAGGTGCTCTCCGACAAGCAGGCCGTGCTCGCCGAGAACGTGGCCGCGAACCGGATGCTCGCGGACCGCGACAGCATCGCGGAACTGAAGGTCGCGAGCCTGATCTGCGCGCCGATCCTGTTCGACGACAAGGTGCTCGGGCTGCTGCACCTGTACCGCACGTCCGGGCACTCCCCGCTGAACGCGGACGACCTCGAGTTCACGCTCGCGGTGGCCCGGCAACTCGGCACCGCGTGGCACAAACTCGCGCGGCAAGTGAACCTCTCGGCCGAGAACCGCAGCCTGCGGACCCAGCTCAAGATCGAGAGCGAGATCGTCGGCGGGAGCGAACCGCTGCGGAAGATCGAGGGGCAGATCGCCCGCGTGGGCGAGACCCGGGCGACCGTGCTGATCCGCGGGGAGAGCGGGTCGGGCAAGGAACTGGTCGCCCGCGCGATCCACCAGAACAGCCCGCGGCGCGAGGGCGCGTTCATCTGTTTGAACTGCGCCGCGCTCACGGAAACGCTGCTCGAGAGCGAGCTGTTCGGCCACGAGAAGGGCTCGTTTACGGGCGCGACCGAGCGCATGGTCGGGAAGTTCGAGGCCGCCGACAACGGGACCATCTTCCTCGACGAAATCGGCGAAATGGCGCTCACCACCCAGGCGAAGTTCCTGCGCGTGCTGGAGGGGCACCCGTTCGAGCGCGTGGGCGGGAACGTGGCCATCAAGGTGGACGTGCGCGTGGTCGCGGCGACCAACCGGCCGCTCGAAGAAGCGGTGCGCGCGGGTACGTTCCGGCGCGACCTGTTCTACCGGCTCCAGGTGGTGCAGCTCGACGTACCGTCGCTGCGCGAGCGCCTGGACGACGTGCCGGTGCTGGCCGACCACTTCCTGAAGAAGTTCGTCCGCGAAACCGGGCGGAAGATCAAGGGGTTCACCCCCGCGGCGCTGGACAAACTTCGGGTGTACCGCTGGCCCGGGAACGTGCGCGAGCTCCGAAACGTGATCGAGCGCGCGGTGGCGCTCGGGAGCGGTCCGCACCTCGACACCGCGGACATCTGGCTGTCCGAACTCGACATCGGCGCGCCCGTGGTGGGCGTGGTCGCCGCGTACCGGCCGGAGCCGCTCGACGACGTGGAGAAGCGGCACATTCTGGAAACGCTCAAGCACACCGACTGGAACAAATCGAAGGCCGCGACGATTCTCGGGATCGAGCGCTCCACGCTGGACCGGAAGATCGAGAAGTTCGGGCTGGTGAAGTAGCTCGCTTCGGGGGGCACAAAATGACGAACCGCCGTGGCTGGGCGCTCCGGCTCGTGATTGTACTGTTGGTTCCCTGTGTTGCGACCGGCGCACTGGCGGCGGTGACCTACTGGCCCTACCTCACGCGAAGTGCCGTAGGCCCGCCGAAGTTCCCTCTCCCGGGCACGATCGAAGGGCCGGCGTATTCCGAAGCGGATGCCGCGAACTGGTACGAGTTCGACCGGTGCTTTGTTGGGCACACCGAAGCGAGTATCACCGAGCACTTCGGCCCACCAACGGAACACTGGGCGGGGCACTACGGGATGCCGCCGTTGAGCGTTCAGCGCCTCTACCCGGAAGCGGTTACTCACATTTATCAGCGCCCTTCGGGGCAAATGTATCTGTCCTATTGCCGCGAGAAGGAGCAGTGGGTGTGCTTTAGTGCCACCTGGTTGGCTCAAGGAGCTGTGTTCTAACCCGGCGAAGCATTTTTCGCCCTCAATCTCTCAACGAACTTCTGCAAGTCACTGGGGAGCGGCATCGACCAGTGCAGGTGCTCGCCGCTGGCCGGGTGCTCGAAGCCCAACTCCGTGGCGTGGAGCGCGAGGCGCGGGGCCTTGCTCTTGTCGTCGAACACTTCGCCGTTCGCCCTCTTCACGTACACCTTATCGCCGCACACCGGGTGCCCGGCTTCCGACAGGTGAATACGGATCTGGTGCGTGCGGCCCGTCTCCAGTCGGCACGAGAGCAGCGTGTGGCCCGTGAGCCGTTCTTCCAGCGCGATGTGCGTAACGGCTTCTTTACCCACGCCCGGGAGCTTCGTGCTCCCGCGCCGGCCGTCCCCGCGGTCGTCCACCAGGCGCGAGCGGATCGTTTGGCCGCTCAACATCCCGGGCACGACGGTGAGGTACCGCCGGACGACGGTGTGCTTGCGGAACTGGAGCCCGAGTTCGCGCTCGGCGAGCACCGAGCGCGCGAACACGACCAGCCCGCTCGTTTCCTTGTCGAGCCGGTGAACGATCCGCAAGCCGTTCATGTCGCGCGGGTCGCGATTGAGTTGGTGGGCGACGGCCCACTGCGTGAGGTCTTGGAGCGTGGGGTCGAGTTCGCGGCGCTGCTCGGACCACTCCAGCTCCGCGGGGTGCCGAACCGTGTTCACCCCCGAGGGCTTCTCAACCACGACAACGTGTTCGTCGAGGTGCCGGACGACGAGCCGTTCCGGGTGCGCGGACCGCGGGAGCGGTTTGGGGTGCTCCAGGAGCACGACGACCTCGTCCTCCTTGACGCGGCGCGCCTCGTCCGAGCAGATCGCGTCGCCGACCTTGACGCGGCGCGCGGCGATGAGCTTGCGGACGTCGGTCCACGACGGTCCGCCGAGCCGCGATCGCAGCACCTTCGCGAGCGTGAACCCCGCTTCTTGGGGCGCAACGGTAAATGGGGGCAGTACGAACGACATTAGCCGGGCTTTCGGGCGAGAAAGAGGACGAGGTTCATGACCAAGTTGGCCGTGAACGTGATGCCGCAAATGCCGACCCCGAGCCAGAACTGCCACCGCTTCCGCTCGGTCTCCTCGCGCCACTTCTTTAGTTCCGCGACCTGCTCTTGGAGGGTCGCGATGTGTGCGAGGAGGGCGCGGATGTCGACGAGGGCCAGGAGCGATTCGGCGCGCGTGAGCCGCTCGCGGGCTTCCGCAAGTTCCGCGCGACCGAACGCATCGCGGAGCAGGTCAAGGTCTTTGGTTAAGACGGCGAGTTCGGTATTCAGCACGGCAATAAGGTCGTTCAACTCGGTAGGCGATTTTCCGGCCACGGAAGAACTCCGGCGAAGTTAGTGGGAACCGCTTACTGGGCGTTGAGGACGTTGGTGTACGCTTCCGCGAGTGCATCGAAATCGATGGCGCGCACCAGTTCGTTAATTCGCGCCCGGTTCTTTTTGGAGCGCTCCCCCAACAGGTCGCTAAACACGTTGAGCGTGAGCACGTCGCGCCGGTACGGGTCGCCCGCGAGGTGCTGCGCGGAAATCGCGCGCGCGGCCGCCGGACCCGCAGAGTCGGTCGCGTCCGAAATCGTGAGCACGATCCGCGCTTCGTCACCGGGGGAAACGGACCAGCGGATGAGAGCGGGAACTGCGACGCCACCGAGGTGGTGCCGCAGGTAATCGGTGGCCTGAGCCACGGCGTCCAACAACTCCGGCTGTTCGCGGATGCGGTCGTCGATCTCGACCCGCGGTTCTACGCTCGCGACCATAAATACCCTCCCGGCCCGTTACCGGGCTAGTTGTCGTCTTCTTCATTCTCGTCTTCGGGAACCCCGAAATCCATCTCGGACCAGTCTTCGTCCGGGTCGGGGATGTCCATGAAGCCGGTGCAGTGGGGGCAGTTCTCCGTCGTGCCCATCTTCTGGGCCGGCCACTCGGACGACTTGCCGCAATCCTCGCACACGGCCGTGACCGTCCCGGTGCGGCTCGCGCGCTTCTCGCGCACTGCGTTCAGTGCGGTCATCGTTTGGGCCGCGGAGAGCAACTCTAGTGCGGCCTGCACCTTCGCCGGGTCGGTGACCACAACCGGGAGTTCGTCGGCCGGGGCCTCGTCGCTCATCCCGGTGAGTGCGGAGGCCGGTTGCGGCGGGGGCTGCTCGATCTCGGCCGCGATGTCATTGGCCGCGAGCAACCGGATCACCGCTTCGGCGACGTGCGCGCTCTCGGCGACGAACACCTTGCGCGATTCGGGTTCGGGAGAGGTTTCTGCCATCGTGCGTGACTCCAACGGTTACTGCGCCTTCGATTCGGGAACGGGCGCGGCTGTGTGCGCATCGCGCCGCCGCCGCCGACCACCGGCACAACAGTCAGCATATCGACGGTCGCACGACTCGCATACGACCACCGGCGCGGGCGCCGCCCGGGGCGTGGAGGATTGGGCAAAGGTCCGGGACGATCGGGTTACCGGTCCCTCGAAGATTCGGTCTACAATCCCTCCACCGAGCGCAGAGTTCAGGCGCATCGGGTAGAAGCCCTGTGCGTTCTGCGTCTGAAGCAAAGGAGTTCGGGAAATGGACATCAAACGAAGCGGCTCGCAACCTTCCGGCACGGGGCCGGCCGAGTATTTCACCGGCTCGGTCCGCATCGACCCCCTATTCAAGGCTCCCGCGCCGGCGCGGGGGTTCGGCGCCAGCGTCACGTTCGAGCCCGGCGCGCGGACCGCGTGGCACACCCACCCGCTGAGCCAGACCCTGATCGTGACGGCGGGGTGCGGGCTGGTTCAGCGCTGGGGCGGGCCGATCGAGCCCATTCGCCCGGGCGACGTGGTCTGGTTCCCGCCCGGTGAGAAGCACTGGCACGGCGCAACGGCAACCACCGCGATGACGCACATCGCCATCGTGGAAGAGCTCGACGGCAAGACCGCCGACTGGATGGAGCCGGTGAGCGACGAACAGTACCGGGCCTGACCGGGATCGGAACGACAACCCGCGAGGAGAAACAGCAATGCAAACGCGCAAACTCGGAACGAGCAATCTGGAAGTATCGGCCATCGGTCTCGGCTGCATGGGCATGAGCTTCGGCTACGGCCCGCCCAAAGACACGCAGGAGATGACCTCCGTTATCCGGGCGGCCGTGGACCGCGGCGTCACATTCTTCGACACCGCCGAGGCTTCATCGCTTCGATGAGAATACCGGGGCCGCTTCGGTCGAACTCACCCCCGACGACTTACGCCACATTGCGCTGAGTGTGAGACGGAAGCTAGAACCAGCACGCCGGTGTTCTCGCTCGTCGCCGCGTGCCCGAAGTCATTCCTTGTCGAGTATCAACTCTACGACCCACCACCCGCGGACGCGCCCGAGCGCGGGTAACAATTGCTAACATTTCGGGGTCGGGCGCCCGGATCGCGATTTCGCCGGGGAAAAATGACACGCGACACTCACAACGGCTAACATTCGCGCTGCGCCGCGCCCGTTGCCGTGTCGAAATTGGTGGGTTGAAGCCACGCCGTTCGACCACGTTGAACAGGACATTTTCCCATACCACATTATACGCGCAGGTGAGTTACGATATCAACTTTATTAGTGAAAATAAGAACACAATCCGCAGTGGTGCGGCCCTACTTCTGTTCGCTACTGCTTGCCGAGCACCGGGTCCGCGACCCACAGTTGGGAACGGCATAATTGTGCGCTGGAGCTTGCGGCCGTTCAGGTTCCGCGCGGTGTTCACGGGCTTCTTCGTGAACAGATCGAGACCCGTGTAGTACATGCACGTCGCGATGTCGAAGAGGGCGGAGTGCATATGGCCGGCTATGTGCGGTTGCGAACCGACAACTTCTGCACCGGGTTGGCCTGCAGGTACCAGAATAATTTGAAACCGGCCAGTCATACAGAGCAAAGGAAACCGCGATATTACCGCCTAGATTTGGTGAGGATTTCTTGTGGTAGCTCTTTTTCTGTCGTCACGGCCGGAACTTCTCGAACGTCTTGCCGTTGAACTTGTACGCCCCTCCGTTGTGCGTCCCGAGCCATAAATCGCCCCGATTGTCTTTGTAAATAGCGAACACCTCAATAGTGGTATTGCCTTCCTTGATAGGGTACCCGACCTTCTGTTTTCCGTCGTATTTGAATACGCCAGCACTTAACGCCGCGGTCCAGAGCGTGCCGTTGTCGTCTTCGATGATCGACGTGCCTTCAACGATGGTGCCTTCCGCCCGTGCTTGCAACTTGCCAAAGTCGTTCACCGCCTTGAGGCCATCGAGCGGCCTATTGCCACTATAGGTGAACCAGTAGTTTCCTTTCTTGTTTTCGAGGATGGACCGAACCGGTGCCTCCGTCAGGGTCTTGTCGGTGAGCCAGTCGAATGACTTGCCGTCGTACCGGCACACGCCGACGCAGGTGCTGCCGAACCAGAGGTTGCCCTTGCTGTCTTTCAAAATGCAGTACACGTCATACGGGCTGTAGATCGCGTTCGGGAACTTCGAGCGCGGCATTCGCTCCAAGTGCTCGTCGCCGAGTTTAGTTTTGGGGAATTCCAAGCGGTGGAGCGACTTGCCGGTGTACCGAAAGACCACGCCGGCATCCGGAGGCCCCACGAACCACAGGTCGCCCGGCTGGAGTTTCCATTCCGTTGCATCGGCCCTCTCCGATGCGACCAGGGTGGTGAACGACTTGCCGTCGAACCGACTGATGCCCTCGTAGGTGGTGAAGTAGACGGCCCCCGCCGTATCCTCCTGAATCCCACGGATGCGGTCGCTGACCAGTCCGTCCTTCGTGGTGAAGTTAACCAGGGTCTTCCCGTTGTAGCGATACACCCCCCGGTCGTTGCTCCCGAACCAGTAGTCACCGTTCTTGGACTGGAACACGTACATCACGCTCTTGCCCGTCTCCGAAACGATCTCGCCTTTGGCAGTAGGTGCCTTCTTGTCATTGCTGCTGGTCTTCTGTTCCGGCTTTGCGGGATTGTCCCACCCTGCGGCGCTGACGGAGAACGCGGCGAGGAGGGACAGAGCCGTCAAAGCGCGAAGACCGCGGGTGAGCAGTGCCACGTTCTACTCCTCGATCGACTTCTTGGGTAACGCTACGCTTTGTGGCACGTTTGCTGGGTAGCCTCTTGTACGCAAGAATTGCCGGGGTGGTTCGAGTCCGCTCACTGAGTCCGCCCTCCCCCCGTCTTTCTGACGGGCAGAACCGTCCGCTACAACTGTGGTTGTGAGCCCGCTCTATTTCGCCCTCACTTACCGCTGTTTCTGCGACTTGCGCCCCAGCCGGTAGCCCTTGTTCTTGGCCAGCGGCGGGGTGGTGCGTTCGCCGGCGGGTTCGCCGTTGGCGGTGTGAGCGACGGAGTGGTCGTGGTCGTTGCGCGCGGCCTGCTTGCGGCGCGCTTCGATGGCCTCTTTGGGCGGTTGCGCCGGGATCAGGCCGTTGCAGCCTCCGATCAGGTCGGCACGACCCGCCTTGATGAGCGCCTCGCGCACCTCGAAATAGTGCTCGGGCTTGAAGAACTGCATCAGCACGCGGGAGCTTGCGGTCGTTCAAGTTCCGCGCGGTGTTCGCGGGCTTCTTCGTGAACGGGCCGAACCCCGTGTACTTGCACGTCGCGATGCGGGGAGGGGCTTTGCTATTTCTCAGCCGGACTAACCCGGTGTCTGGACGACGACTTTGAGTGCGGCCACATCCCGACGCGGCGGTGTCCCGAACAGCCGCCGGTACTCGCGGCTGAACTGCGACGGGCTCTCGTACCCGACCCGAAGTGCCGCCGTTGCTGCGTCCAGTCCCTCGCCGAGCATCAGCCGCCGCGCCTCCTGGAGACGTAGTTGCTTTTGGTACTGCAGTGGGCTCAAGCCCGTCACCGCTTTGAAGTGCTGGTGGAACCCCGACAGACTCATCTGGGCTTGCCGGGCCAGCGCCTCACCGGGGAGCGGGTCCGCGAAATGGTCCCGGAGCCACCGGATCGCGCGGGCGATCTGGTGGGCCGGTGCCCCGGCCGTGGCGATCTGTCTCAGCCGCGCCCCTTGCGGGCCGATGAGCACCCGGAAGGTGATCTCCCGGAGCACGAGCGGGGTCAGCGGCTCAAGAGTTTGCGGCGAATCGAGGAGGGCCACGAGCCGGCCGACCGCGTCCAAAAGCTGCGGTTCGACCGGACTCACGTCGGCCCCGCGTGCGGGCGGGCCGGGGGGCAAGGCGTCCGGGAAGTCGGCCAGCAGTTCGCCGACCACCGACGGGTCGAAGGAGAGGCGGACCGCCAGACACGGCCGGGCGGGGGTCGCTTCGACCACTCGGGCGGAGATCGGGAGGTCGACCGACACGAGCAGCGAGTGGGCGGGGTCGTACCGGTACACTTCGCCCGCGAGGAACACTTCTTTCGCGCCCTGCGCGACGATGCACAGGGACGGATCGACCACGAGGGCGTTGGGGGCGCTCGGCTCCGGGAGCCGGGCAATAATCAACCCGGGCACCGCCGTGCGGCACACGCCGTCCGTCGGTGCGTGCCGCTCGATCGCGGCCACCAGTCTGGCCAACTCGTCCGTTGCCACGCCCGTCCTCCCGGCCGATCGACCTCGTTCACCCACAGTCTACCCGCAGCGGTCATTCACATTCACAGACATCTCCAACGCTTTTGGAAGATTAGGCAAGAACTCTAGACGAACGGGTTACCGGCTCCTTGGAGACTCGGGTTACCATTCCCTTCGCCGGTCGGGGCAACGTCCCGGAGACCCCTCGTACATCCCATCCTTGAGAGCGGTCGATTTCCGCGTCCCGATGCGTCGCAGGGGCCGGGCGAGCTTTTCAGACGATCACTCGGAGTAACTCATTTATGACTCTTCGACTTGCACTCTTCGCCTCGGCGCTATTCAGTGGCACGGTAGCGCCGGCCGCCGACTGGCCCGGGTTTCGCGGCCCAAACCGTGACGGCGTTTGTACCGAGACTGGTCTACTCAAAGCTTGGCCCGAAGGCGGCCCCAAGCAGCTCTGGACCGCGAAGAACTTGGGCCTCGGCTGGGGCACGCCGTCGTTCGCGGGCGGCGTCATCTACGGCGTCGGCGCGCGCGACGGCAAGGACGGCGTCTGGGCTCTGAAGGAAGCGGACGGCTCCGAACTGTGGTTCCGCCCGTTCGCGACCTCGGCCAGTGACTTGTTTCCTCAATCGAACGGCCCGGCCAGCACGCCCACCGTCCACAATAACAAGTTGTACACCGTGAGCGCCGACGGCACGTTGTCGTGCCTGAACGCGAAGGACGGTACGCCCGTGTGGTCGAAGAGTTACGTGAAGGACTTCGGCGGGGCGGTCGGCAGCAAGGCCGGCGTCGCGTGGGGGTACAGCGACTCGATACTGGCCGACGGCGACAAGATCATCTGCACCCCGGCGGCGAAAGGGGCCGCAGTGGTCGCGCTCAAGGCCGACACGGGTGAGACCGTATGGAAGGCCGACGCGGGCGAAATCGGTGCCCCGAACAGCCGGGGGTTCTCATCGGGCCAGGGGTACTCGTCGCCCGTCAAGGCCACGCTCGGCGGGGTGCCGCAGTACCTCGTCCTCCTCGGCAACGGGTCGGGGCTCGTCGGGGTTCATACCGAGACCGGGAAGGTGCTGTGGCAGTACAAGGGAACCGCGGCCACCGGAGGCATCGCGCAGATCCCGATTCCGGTCGTGAAGGACGACCGGGTGTGGGTGTCGTGCAGTTACGGTGGTGGCGCCGCCCTTCTGCAGATCGTGCCAAAGGGGAAGGACGCATTCGAGGTCAAGGAGATCAAAGCGTACCGGAAGCCGCAGCTCAACAACCACCACGGCGGCATGGTACTGGTCGACGGGCACGTCTACTTCGGGCACGACCAGAACGGCGGGAGCCCGGTGTGCGTGGATTTCAAGACGGGCGAGGTCAAGTGGGGGCCGGAAAAATCGCCCGCCGGCGGGCAGAAGTCGGCGGCCGTGCTCGCCGCGGACGGGCGCCTGTACTTCCGGTACGAGAACGGCGTGCTCGTGCTCATCGAGCCGGACCCCAAAGAGCTGAAGGTGGTGTCATCGTTCAAGCTCCCCGCGGCCGATCAGCGGTCGCACTCACAGAGCTGGCCGCACCCGGTTATTGTCAACGGCAAGCTCTACATCCGCGATCAGACCGTGATGTACTGCTACGACGTGAAGGCGAAGTAGCGCCCCCGTCGGACTCGTCCACTGCGGCGCCCAGGCCTGCTCCAACTGGAGCGGACCTGGGCGCCGTTTTTCTTTTCTCTCAAGTTGTTCAACGCCGCCCGGTCAGCACGTTTACAACGCCTCACTCACGGAACCCCGAACGTTCACGAAAGAGAGACGTTGTGGTAGACATCCTGCACGTCATCGCAATCGTTTAGCATACCCAAGAATTTCTCGAACAGGGCCAAGTCGTCCCCGCTGAGCTGTTTCGTTTCCCGCGGAAGGAACGTGATTTCCTGGACATCGAACTCAAGGTCGGGGAATGCTCCGTGCAATGCGGTTTTGGCTTTGTAGAACTCGGCGGGAGGCACAAAGACCGTAACGGTGCCGTCCTTGCTTTCGACCTCCTCGACGGCGACGTCCGCGGCGAACATGGCCTCCAGCACTTTCTCTTCGCTGCTGCCGGCGAAAGAAATTACGGCCAAATGATCGAACAGCATCACCACAGATCCACTGGCAGATAGTTTGGAGCCGGTCTTGGTGAAGCAACTGCGAACGTCGGAGATCGTGCGCGTATTGTTGTCAGTCAAGCAGTCGATGATGACGAGCGAACCGCCGGGGCCGAAACCCTCGTACCGCGCCGACTGGTAGCTCTCTCCCCCCGCGCCCGCGGCTTTCTGAATCGCCTTTTCAATCACGTGGCTCGGCACGTTGTCGCGCTTGGCCCTGTCAATGATGCTGCGCAGAACCGGATTGGCGTGCGGGTCGGGCACGCCGTTCTTGGCCGCCACGTACAGTTGTTTGCTGTACTTGGAATAGACCTTCGAGTTCTGGGCCGCGGTCTTGAAGATCGAGTATTTGCGCTTCTCGAAAATTCGTCCCATATGAAGTCTACCTTTCTACTTTTCCAAAGGAGCCGGGCCTTGAGTGGTCCGTTCCATCAGCAAGAATTTTAACCTTTTTCCCTTACCGTTTCTTAGTTGACAACAGTGAAATCCGGCATCTTGAAGGCCTTCTTGTTGAACTCCTCGCTCGGACCGTAGAAGCGAATCGTCGGCATCGGACGTTTCCCCGCCGTCGGAATCCAGTTCGACTCCATCCCCTCGGGTGCTTTGGGGCCGACGTACAGCGTCACGGAACCGTCTGTGTTTTTCTTCAGCTTCTCCAGGTCATAACTGGAGAGCGTCGTGCGCTTGGAGTCGGTGTAGATGAATCCGAAGGTGGCGTGGTCATACACCGTGAGCGCCCAGAATTGCTTGACGGGCATCTCTTTGGGTACGTCCACCTTGTACGTCTTGCCTGCCTCCAAGAGTTTGCCGTTGGCATCCCCAAGCGCGACCATGTACTGTACGGCCGGGTCGTCACTCAGCACCTTGGGCACGTAGGTACACCAGAGGTACTGTGCGGCACGCAGGTCGATGTCGATCTTGTCAGCGTACTCGTAGGTGAACGTCTTATTCGTGTCCGCCATCATCAGCGAGACGTAGTGTCGGTCGGGCCAGTAGAGCTTTTCTTGGGGCAACTTGTCGAGGTAGCCCTGAAGGTAGTACCATGCGTCAACAGCCGCCTGCCGCATGGCCTTTTTGCTGGTCGCGTCGGGCGCGAATGGCTTGCCCTTCTCGATGCCCAGAGACGCGAGCATCCCCATCATGTGCTTGTCGATTGGACGGACCGGCTCGACGGTCACGATGTTGTAAATGTCCTGGAAGTGCCGCTCGTCGAAGAACGGAATCGTCGCGTAGCGGTCGTTCACCGGGTCAACGAACTTCTGCTCCGGCGGGTTAGCCGCTTCGGACAGATAGTACCAGGCGGAGCTTCTGGGCGTAGTCGAACGCATCCTTCTGAGTCTTGCCCGGTGCGACGATCGACCGAAACGCCAGCGCGACGCGGTAGTTCGGGGAGGCGACGTGGATGTACCCCTCGGGGATCTTCTCTTTGTATCCCGGCGGTGTGAAGAGGTACTTCCCGCCCTTGCCCAGATCCAAACCCTTCGGCCCGACGTCCGCAATCGTGAACTGCCACGCATCGACGACTTGCCCGTACAGGCTCCCCTCCGGTCCCGCTACCGGCACTTCGAGAACGGCCGGACCTTTTTGCAAGTCGGTGTACGCCGCGATGTACGGCGTGCTGCTGTTGGCGGTTATAGCTTCGAGATTCGGGCCTGCGGTCTGAGAGTAGGTGATGATGTCGTTGTCCTTCATTCCGAGGTCGTCCATTGCTGCGGCGCGGAAGCGGTAGATCGCGACGGCGGGCATGCCCCAGACCACGGCCTCGAAGGCGCGCTGATACTTCACCTGATAGTCGAAATCCGCCTGCGACGGACGCACGCCTTCAGGCGGCTGACCGCCCAGAGGCTCTTTGGTGGCGTTGCCCAAGTAGCGGTAAGGCGGCGGTTCCGCGCCAGGGTTGTTCGCGGGTGCGGAAGGGTTTTGCGTATAAGAGACACCCGCCAACAACACGACCCCGATGGCGATGAGAATGAGGTGCTTCATCCGATTGTTCTCCAGAAGAGAAACTTCGTCACCTTGCCTGCCAAAAGCCACTCGTTGGTGACTTCGTCAGCCTCCGCCACCATTCTTCTTCCCTCACCGCCTCTTCTGCGATTTTCGCCCCGGTCGATAGCCCTTGTTCTTGACCAGCGGCGGTGTGGGGCGCTCGCCCGCGGGTTCGCCCTGAGCGGGGTTCGCCACGGAGTGGTAGTGGTCGTTGCGCGCGGCGGCGTTGGCCTGCCTGCGGCGTGATTCAATAGCCTCTTTGGGCGGTTGCGCCGGGATCAGACCGTCGCAGCCCCCGATGAGGTCGGCACGGCCGGCCTTGATGAGGGCCTCGCGAACCTCGAAGTAGTTCTCGGGCTTGAAGAACTGCATCAGCGCGCGCTGGAGCTTGCGGTCGTTCAGGTTCCGCGCGGTGTTCACGGGCTTCTTCGTGAACGGATCGAGACCCGCGTAGTACATGCACGTCGCGATATCGAAAGTCGCGGGAGTAAATATTTGTACGCTTGCTCATGTTTGTTGATTTGATGCAAGTTGTTTCCAAATAAAGGCTTCTGGCGAAACGCCCCTGTTTTATTACAGGGGCGTTTGCGTTTGTATTTGAGCGTTCCTCATCATTTTATTACGGAGCAGGTATGTACTGTACCAGAGCTGACCTGTTAACGGGCTCATTAGAGAATGTTTCGTTGGGGCTCATTCCTTGCCCAAAACAAGGTCCACAACCCAGCAACCTTTGACATGCGGCCCGGGACCGCGGCAGTGCGACAAGACATCCCCGTTGTCGCACCCCGCGTCCTGAAGCGCGTCCGCAAGAATCGACATCACGTCGAAGTCGCGTGATTCGTACATCTGGGACGCAAGGGTAACGGCAGTGGAGGTGCGCCACGGGGGAGCGAAGGCGACGGGGCGGAACGGGTTTGGAATGATGTCGCGAACCAATCCGACGGCAACATCGAGTGCGACCACCACCGCCGTAGGCGAGTACAGATTGGCGAAGGATTTTACCAGCCTTCTCCCGTCGACCCACCGTCTGCACGTCTGCCACCACATCCAATCCGCGTCCCTCATGGGACCACGGATTGCGGGGGGTGCAATCCGACGTAACTCCGATTCGCTTGCCGAGTCATCCGCAGCACGCTCCGCCACGTCGACTAGGTTCCGCTCCCACTCCCCAGTAATGGAGCCCCACACGAGCCGGCAGCAAGCGACGGCGAGGAGCCGCTCCCGCCGTTCGCTTCGGGCATTCTCTTGCCAGTACGCCAGCATCGCCTCGGGTTCGTTACACGCCAGCCACTCCGCTTCGGTCATCAGAGTGCCCTCACGTACAGGCCCTCACGAAACTTGTTCGTGTGGCGCTTCAGTCCTTTCCGAGCACCAAGTCCACAACCCAACACCCGCGCACGTGCGGTCCCGGTCCGCGGCAGTGGTCCAGCACCTCGGCGCTATCACTGCCCGCGTCTTGAAGTGCGTCCGCGAGAATCGGCATCGCGCTGAAATCACGCGATGAGTACATCTGAGCAGCGAGAGCCAAGACGGTATCGGTGCGCCACGAAGGAGAGAAGGTGATGGGGCGGAATGGGTTGCCGAAGATGTCACGGAGAACCGTCGGCATGACTGAGATTAAAGGGTTGTTGATGTGGTAGTGGAACCACTGACCGTAACGAACGGTTATTCGGTGGCGGAGCTGGGAGTTGGGCGCGGCAGCTTCGGCCGCGAAAATGAGCTGAAACTCGAACACCTGCGCCGCTGCGGAATCTACCTTGCCGCGCATCGCCCCAATCGCGGGACGGGACGCTTGGCAGGCTCGTGAGCGGGCGCGGTTCAGTTCATTTTCCGTGGCGCGCCCGTCGACGAACAGTTCTGTTGTGTAAACGACATCCTTACACCGTTCGGGCCAAGAATCGTCCCAAACAGTTCGGACGCAGGTGCAAGCAAACAGCCGCAGTTTTCGGACAGACGAGTTCGAGCGAAGGAGAGCAAGCATCGGTGTTGGATTCGTACCCGTCAGCCATTCTTCTTCGGTCATCGGGACGCCTCCATGAACCGCCGGAGCGTGAACAACTCGTTGTGAGGCACGTCGACGGCAATGAAGGACACACCAGCGCCGCCGGCAGTTCAGGGGTTCCTACTTGGGTGGGGGCTTACCCGGTCCTCGGTTCTTGCGCGAAGCCGAGTTGCGTCCGGGCCGGTAACCCTTGTTTTTGACCTGGGGCGGGACCGGCCGTTCTCCCGGTTGCTCGCCCTTGGCGGGGTTGGCGACGGAGTGATAGTGGTCGTTGCGCGCGGCCGCGTTCGCTTGCTTGCGGCGTGATTCGATGGCCTCTTTGGGTGGTTGCGCCGGGATCAGGCCGTCGCAGCCTCCGATCAGGTCGGCGCGCCCGGCCTTGATGAGGGCCTCGCGAACCTCGAAGTAGTTCTCGGGCTTGAAGAACTGCATCAGTGCGCGCTGGAGCTTGCGGTCGTTCAGGTTCCGCGCGGTGTTCACGGGCTTCTTCGTGAACGGATCGAGCCCCGCGTAGTACATGCACGTCGCGATATCGAAGGGGGCCGGGATAAAATCCTGCACCTGGTCGGGGCGGTAACCGTTCTGCTTGAGGTAGAGCGCGAGATCAATCATCTCATCGAGATCGCACCCCGGGTGGCTCGCGATGAAGTAAGGGATGATCTGCTGTTTCGGCTTGCCCGCGTCCGCGCTCGCTTGCCGGAACTGGTCGGCGAAGACGCCGAAGTTATCAATGCTCGGCTTCTTCATCAGCTCCAGAACTTTGGGGCTGGCGTGTTCGGGGGCCACCTTCAGGCGCCCGCCCGTGTGGTGCTCCGCGAGTTCCCGCACGTACTCGGGTGAGAGCTGCGCGAGGTCCATGCGGATGCCCGATGACACCAGCACCTTGCGCACGCCGTCGACGTTGCGCACCTCGCGCATCAGGTCGATGAGTGGCCCGTGGTCGGTGCCGAGCAGCTTGCACACGCCCGGGTGAACGCACGAGAGGCGCTTGCACTTCGCTTCGACTTCGGGGCGCGAGCACCGCATCGTGTACATGTTCGCGGTCGCGCCGCCGATGTCCGAAATGATCCCCTTGAAGTCGGGGTCGGCCGCGAGCTTTTGGACTTCCTTCATTACGCTTTCGGACGACCGGCTCTGGATGATGCGGCCCTGGTGCGCCGTGATCGAACAGAACGTGCAGCCGCCGAAGCACCCCCGCAGGATCGTCACCGAGTCCTTAATCATCTCGTGCGCGGGGACCGATTCCTTGTAACTCGGGTGCGGGCGGCGGTTATACGGCAGGTCGTACACCGCGTCGATTTCCTGCTGCGAGAGCGGTAGTGCGGGCGGGTTCTGCACCACCGCCTGCCGGTCGTGGAACTGCACCAGCGTGGCCGCGTTGAACGGGTTCGTGTTCGTATGGATGAGCCGCGTCGCTTCGGCGAAGGCCCATTTGTCGTCCCGAACCTGCTCGAAAGACGGAATAATGCTGAGGGCCGCGCCGTCCGCGCCGTCGGCGGCCTGCTGTTGGGCCATCCACGCCTCGGACTCCTTCGCGCCCATCGCGTAGGCGACGCCGCGCATCGCCCGGAGGTCACGCAGCGTCCCGCCCGCTTTCAGCTTCTGCGCGATCGTGAGAATGCTCTGCTCGCCCATGCCGTACACGACGAGGTCGGCCTTCGAGTCGAGCAGGATCGAGCGCTTCACCGAATCGGACCAGTAGTCGTAGTGCGCGAGGCGCCGGAGCGACGCCTCCACGCCGCCCGCGATCACCGGCACGCCCGGGAACGCTTCGCGGGCGCGCTGGCAGTAGGGCAGCGTGGCGCGGTCCGGGCGCAGCCCGATCTTGCCGCCCGGCGAATACGCATCGTCGTTGCGGACCTTCTTGTTCGCGGTGTAGTGGTTGATGAGCGAGTCCATGTTCCCCGCGCTGATCGCGAAGAACAGGCGCGGGCGCCCGAACTGGCGCCACGGCTCGCACGTCTTCCACTCGGGCTGGCTCAGGATCGCCACGCGGAAGCCTGCCCGTTCCAGTACCCGGTGCAGGATCGCCATCGCGAAACTGGGGTGATCGACGTAAGCGTCCCCCGTGACGAACACGACGTCCACGAAGTCCCACCCGCGCGCGGCCATTTCCGCGGCCGTGGTCGGCGCGAACGGCGCGGCGAACCGCTCTTGCCAAACCGGAAGGGAGATGCGACTCTGGGTGGTGGACATCAATTCCGCTCGGGATAAAAAGGACGATTCCGCGATTATAGCAGGTGCGAAGCCGCCGGGGGCTTTGTGCCGGTCGGCGAATTGTATTGCGGGATCTGAATTTCAGATCGAGTCGAGTTGAAACAAGCGATACAGTTCGCGCCATCGTTTAAAACGGCACAAACGGTGGCCTTTCCCCGGGATATCGGGCTTTTAACCAATGACCGGTGCGGGTATTGTCTGATATTGGGGCGCCCCAATCCGTCCCGTCGTTTCCGGTTCTAGCGCCCCATGCTGGAGATCGTCCGTCATGGCCCGTACCTTCGCTCGCACCCGGTTGGTCGCGCTGATCGCGGCCCTTCCGTTGGCGATGGTCCTACAAACGCGAGCACGCGCTCAAGAGCCGGCTCTCGAGGTGTTTTACACAAAACTCGAGCCGAGTGAGTCGTTCAAGTACAAGTGGAAGGGGAAGGAAGGCGCCTGCAACGCGGGCGTGTTCCGGTGGGAAGTCCCCCAAACCGAGTTCGGCACCAACGGCCTCGACCGGAACTTCACCGGGTATTGTGCCGAAGCACTGGTACCGATCACCAAGAACAAACTCTACCGCTTCCGGGTGAACGACATCTACGCACCCGGGAACTACAACGTCGACGGCGTTGACAAGGACAAGGTGAACGACGTCGCGAACCGCCGCACCAAGCTCGTCACCGAGCTGTTCGGCCGGTACTTCCGCGACCCGGCGCTGAAGGCCGTCAACCCGGACGACGCGGTCGCGTTCCAGATCGCGCTGTGGGAAATCGTTCAGGAAACCGAACCGGCTATGGGTGATCTCAAACTGGACCTGTTCGCGGGCGACTTCCAGGCGGACTACCCGAAGGCCGACGCTCCGATCTACGTTCAGCGGGCGCAGACGTTCCTCGACTCGCTGACGGGGCGCGACGACGCACTGTTCTACGAGAACCCCGACTTGCGCGGCCGTGAGCTGATCCGGCTGCAGGGCATCGAGAACGCGGACAAGGTCGTGGCCCAGTCGCAGTTCGCGCTGCGGTTCAAGGGCGGCGGTGCGGCCGGTGCGGGCGGGGCCTTCTCCCGGGCACTGACGGCCGGTGGAGCTGGAACGGGTGGCGGCTCCGGTGGCGGAATGGGCGGTGGTGCGGGCGGACTGGGTAACACCGGTGGCGGTGGCGGGCTCTTCGCCGGGAACCCCGGCGGGAACGGTCAAACGGTCCCGGTTGGCGGGGGCGGCACCACAACACCCCCCAGTACGACGCCTCCGACGGTCACCACACCGCCCGTGGGTGGGCCGGATGATCCGACCGACCCGACCGACCCAACTGACCCGGGGAACCCCGGCAACCCGAACCCGGTACCCGCGCCCGCGGGTCTGCTCCTCGGGGCGATCGCACTCGGGACCGTTGGGACGTGGCGCTTCGGGGTCCGACTGCTGAGCGCGAAGTAACGCGAAACGATACCCTCCGAACGGCCGGCATGGTACCATGCCGGCCGTTCTTTTGTTTTCCTTCTCCCTTCCGAGGCTTCTGGCGTGGATGTGATCGAATACCGCGGTTGGAAAAACAACCTGCGCCTCAGCAACGGTGACGTGGAACTCGTCGTGACGCTCGACGTCGGCCCGCGCGTGATCGCGTACCGGCTCCCGGGCGGGTTCAACGTGCTGAAGAACTACGACTCCATGATGGGCGGCACCGGCGAGGCCGAGTGGCAGATCCGCGGCGGGCACCGCTTCTGGCTCTCCCCCGAAGACCTCACGCGGACGTACTTCCCGGACAACCGACCGGTGAAGTGGGAGCAGATCGGCCCCCACGCGGCCCGCATCACCGCGCCGCCGGAAACCGAGTACGGCGTACAGAAGGTGATGGAACTCCGCCTGGGCGCGAGCGGCACCAAAGTGGACGTCACCCTGCGCGTCACGAACGTCGGAAACGCGCCGACCGAACTCGCCCCCTGGGGGCCGACCGTGATGGCGCCGGGTGGGGTGGAGATCATCCCGCTGCCGCCCAAGAAGAACCACCCGCTCCACCCGAAGAACGCCAAATCGCCGGCCGACTTCGCGCCGAACCAGGAACTGATCCTGTGGCCGTACTTCGACTTCGCCGACACGCGCTGGACGTTCGGCAAGAAGTACGCGCTCTTGCGCCAGGACGTGGACAAGGGGCCGACCAAGATCGGGCTCGCGCACCGCGAGGGCTGGGTCGCGTACCTGAACTCCGGCGCGCTGTTCGTGAAGCGGTTCGACTACCGCGAGGGGGCCGTGTACCCGGACCGCGGGACGCGGTACCAGACGTTCTCGAACGAGGACATGCTGGAAATGGAAACGGTCGGCGAACTGGTCGCGCTCGCCCCGGGCGCGTCCGCGGAACTGAAGGAGTCGTGGGAACTGCACGGCGGCGTGCCGCCCGTTAAGACCGAGGCGGACGTAGACCGGGTGATTCTGCCGCTGGTGAAGTGAGAACCACAACACCCGCTCATTTCGCGGTTCGCCTCGGCGTTTGGCGAACCGCGAAATGAGCGGGTGTGTTTTTTGCGTTTACGCGGTCGCGAGAACGGGCCGAATCGGGTGCTTCAGATGAAAGGAGAGCCGGAGCAGATCGCGCAGCCCCGGCTCCTCGATCCGGTCGAGGGCCTCGTCGAGCGTAACCCAGGCCCGCACGCGCAGGTCGCGCTCGGGCCACTCGTCGCGCGCCTCGGTGACCGTCATTCGGTAGACCAGAACGTGCAGCTCGCGCCCGAGTTTCTCGTAGGCGTAAGAACCGAGCGGCTCGGTGTCGAGCGCCCCGACGAGACCGGCTTCTTCCCACGCCTCAACGAGGGCCGCTTCGCCGGCGGTGTGGCCCGGGTCGATCTGGCCCTTCGGGACGACCCACCGGCGCCCGCTACTGGATGTGACCAAACACACGCGGCCGTCGCGCACCGGGATCGCCGCGGCCTGTCGCACCCAGATCGGCATCGGCTTCACTCCAGCGGGGTCGGTCTGCTGCGTATCTTGTCGTATCGGCGCGGGAGTTCAAGCTTCTTTGGGCGCATTCACGGGATTCACATCGACACGGCCCGCGGCGCCTATAATTTCCCCTCAAATCGCGCCGATCGGATTTCGCGGTTCCCAGCGCGTGGTTTTACAGGTGAACTCGTTTCATGCGGCAACAATCGTTGAGTGTGCGCCAGGTCATGCAGGCCGAACCGGTGACGGTCCCGAGCACGTGCCCGATGCGGGACGTGATGGGGGAGATGAACCGGCGCCGGATCGGCGCGGTGATCGTGGTGAACGGCGCGAACACGCTGATCGGCATTTTCACCGAGCGCGACCTGCTGCGCCGGGTCGCGGACGCGGACCCGGGGTGGCGCGACGCGCCCGTGGCCGAGTGGATGACGCCGGACCCGTTCACCATCGCGCCCGATGTGGGGTGGGACGAGGCCGTTTCGATGATGGACCGGCACCGCGTGCGGCACCTGCCCGTGGTCGACGCCGACCGGCGCGTGCTCGGGATCGTGTCCACGCGGATGCTGATGCTCCGGCGCGCCGACGACCTGAACCGCCTCGTCGAGAACCGCACGCGCGAGCTCAAGCACGCGCTCGACGAGATCATGTCGCGGGACGCCGAGTTGCGGTACAACCTGAGCGCCGCGGGACGGTTCCAGACCCGGCTGCTGCTCCCGCACGCGCCCCCGGACTGGCCGGAACTGCGGTGGGGCGTTCACTATGCCCCGCTCGACCACCTCGGTGGCGATTACTACGACGTCGCGCAACCGGGGCCGGACCACCTGGGGTTCCTCATCGCCGACGCGAGCGGGCACAGCATCGCCGCGGCGATGGTCGCGATCCTGTCGCGGACCGCGTTCGCGGACGTGTCGGGCGCCACGATCTCGCCCGGGGCCGTCCTCTCGGAGATGAACGCGCGGCTGCAGGGGCTCGCCGACGAGCGCTTCGTGACCGCGTTCTACGGCGTCCTCGACCGGCGCACCCGGGTGCTGACCTACGCGAACGCCGGGCACCCGTACCCGCTGCGGTTCGTCGCGCGCACCGGCGCGGTGCAGGCGCTCTCGGTCACGGGGTTCATGCTGGGCATCGTCCCGGACGAGCAGTACCGCGAGAAAACGGTCCAGCTCGAACCGGGCGACCGGCTCTGCTTCTACACGGACGGGTTGGTGGAGGCGCGCAACGAGATGGGCGAGGGCTACGGCACCGACCGGCTCGAGCGCGCGTTCGCGCAGCACGGGGCCTGCACCGCCGACGAACTCACGGCGCGCCTGCTCGCGGACCAGCGCGCGTTCCGGGGCGACCAGAAGCTCAGCGACGACGTGACGCTGGTCGTGGGGGAAGTGTCGCGCGAAGAGTGAGTGGGACAAAAAGAGCCGCGGATGACGCGGATAACGCAGATCAGAACCAGATAAGATTCAATTTCTGGTCTTAATCTGCGTTATCCGCGTCATCCGCGGCTCCGATTTCTTGCTACTTACTTCCTACTTCACTTTTGCCGCGTCGAGCACCTTGAACATCGGCGCGTCCGCCGGGTGAACGCCGCGCGCGTCGATCCCGCGGCGCTTCGCCTCCTGGAAGGCCTTGTTCGCCTCCTCGGTGCTCTGCGGCGACTGGCTCATTCGCAGGAGCGCGACGTGGAACCACCGCAGCGCGGTCGGGTCCTGGCTGATCGCTTCCGCCAGGTCGCGCTGGGCCGCGGCGAACTGCCGGAGCGTGATCTGGACCCGGGCGCGGGTGTCGAGCAGGTCGCCCGTGAGCCCGCTCTCGCGGGTGGCGCGGGCCACCAGTTCCAGCGCTTTCTCGGCCGTCGCGGGGTCCGCGGCGAGCAGCCACGCGAGGTTGTTGAGCGCGATCACGTTGCGCGGTTCCTTCGCGATCACCTTCTCGAAACCCTCAATGGCGCCCTTCGTGTCGCGCCGGATCGCGAGGAACTCCGACCGGTTCAGCAGGAGCGGGACGGAGTCCGGCTCCTCCACCAAACAGTCGTCGAACCACTTCCGCACGAGTTCGCCCTGCCGGTCCGTGACCGGCCCGCCGCGCACGATCGCCAGCCCCGCGCTCGCCCGCAGGCGCGCCGGCAAGTAGCGCCCGAACCGCTCGACGCGGTCGAAGGCGTCCGCCGCGCGCCCGTCGGCGGCCAGTACGCCGGCCGCGCCGACGATCGCCTCGGGGCGATTCGGCACGACGGCCGTGTACCGCTCGACGGCCGCGTCCGTCATCCGGCGGGCGACCGGGGTCCCGCGCACGTTGGGCATCCGGCTCAGTTCGTCGAGCAACTCGGCGACGCGCGCGGAGCGCACGAGGTAGTCGCCCGTTCCCGAATCGGCGACCCGGGCGTAGTCCTCGGCGACCGCGAGCCCGCGCTCCGGGCGCCCGGCCCGGCACTCGAACCGCGCGACGCTCGCCAGCGCGCCGAAGTCGCCCCCGTGCGAGGCCGTCAGTTTGCCCGCGAACGTGGCCGCCGCCGCGAAGTTCCCGTCCTCGACCAGTTCGTCGAGCGCGGCGCGGAGGTAGAACGAGTACGACGGGTCCTTCGGGTCGTTGAGCAACTGCTGGAGGCACTGGCGGCTCTTGGTGCGCTCGTTGATCGCCCGGTACAGTTGCGACATCGCGAACAGGTAGCTCGGCGCGTTCGTCACCTTGTGCGCGGCGGCCAGGGACGCGATGGCGCTGTTCAGCACGTCGCGCCGGTCCGGGCCTTCCAGGTAGCGGCCCAGGGTCGTGAGCACGCTCGCGGTGGCCCGCAGCTCTTCCGGGGTGGCCTTCTCGGTCGTGGTCACGTTTTTCAGCAGCGCCATCGCCCGCGTGCGGTCGTCGGCGGTCCCGCCGACCGCGTAGATCATCGCGAGGTTGCGCCGCGCCCAGTCCGCGTCCGTCGCGCTGAGGTCTTTGTGCGCGAGAAGGGCTTCGAGGATCTTGGCGCCCTCGGCGGGCTGCGACTTGCAGAGCTTCACCGACAGCCGCGCTTGCGCGAGCACGCGCTTGTCGGCGGGGTCGGCCACGTCCGGTACGAACGTGCTGCCGGCGGCGGTGTCGCAGTACACGGCCAGGAGCGCGAAGTACGCCGGTACGGGGAGCTTGGCCCGGGCCGCGGCGAGCACTTCCGGCCCGGCCGCGGGGTTCGACGCCGACACGAAGAGCGCCTTGCGGAGCCAGTCGTCGGAGGTCGCGCGGGGCTGGTTGGCGGCCTCGTCGAGCAGGACCGCGGCCTCCGGGTGCCGGAGGGCGACGGCGCACTCCGCGGCCCACGCGGGACCGCCGGCGTCACGCGCCACGAGAGAGCGGCACCGCGTGAGGACCGCGGTCGCCGCACCGGGGGGCAGCGCGGGGAGCACGTGCCCGACCATTCGGCGGAACGGCTCGCCGGCCCAGCGCGGGTCGTTGGCCAGGCGCGTGAGGAACTGCGTCGTGCGGTCGGTCGCTCCCGACTGCCCCAGGTGGGCGAGCAGCGCTTCGGCCGACTCGTACCGGGTCGGCTCCAGCACGAACGCGCGCTCGATCAGCGCGCTCGCGCCGTCCGCGTCGCCGGTGAGTTGCTTCAGGCGCGCGAGTGCGAGGCACGCATCCGCACGTGTGGGGCTCGCGCCGAACGCGAGGAGCAGCCGGTTCGTGACCGGGGCCGCCGTTTCGGGCGTGGCCGTGCGCGCGTCGCACAGGGCGACGGACGGGCCGGTCTCGCCCTCGAGCTTCGCGAGCGCGCTCCGCGCGGCCGCGCTCCCCTCGCTGGCCCCGGAGCGCTCGTGGAGCTTCAACCACATCGCGGAGTTCGCCGGCTGCCGGGAGATGATGCCGCGGAGCGCGCGGACCACGCTCGCGTTGTCGCCCAGCCGGTCGTACACTTCGATCAGGCCCGAGAGCAGGCGGATCTGCTCGTTCTCCGGCCAGCTCTCGATGTGATCGTCGAGCGGGTCGAGGGACCGCACGTGGCCCGGTTCGCGGGCGTACAGGGCCGCGCGTGCGAGCCGCACGTCGACACAGTCCCCGGCCGAGGCCTGGGCCTCGTCGAGCGCGGCCAGCCCCGCGGCGCACCCGTTCAGGTCGGCCGTCATGAGCGCGAGCGCGGACCACAGGCGCGCGTCCCCGGCCCGGCGCACCGCTTCCTGGCGCAGGAGCCGCACCGCGTCCCCGAGCCGGCCCTGGGCGGCGAGCACCTCGGCAACGAGGACCACCGGTTCGGACGACCCGCGGGCGAACCGCGGCGCGAACTGCCGGGCGAGCGCGTCTTCCAGCCGGTGCCACCCCTCCGCCGCGTTCGGGGCGAGGAGCCGGGCCTTGAGCCGCGCCCACTGCGAGACGACCGCGCCCGTCGCGTAGGGCGACTGGAGCGCGCTGTCGAACTCGCGGGCGGCGGCCTCGAACTTGCCGAGGTTCAGGTACAGGTTCCCCAGCCCGACGCGGGCCGTCACGTTCTTCGGGTCGCCGTTCGTGGCGCGCTGGTAGGCCTTTTCCTCCGCGGCCGGGTCGCCGAGCTTGCCGAAGCACGTCGCGAGGAGCAGGTTGAGCTGGATGTCCAGCCCCGGGAGCCCGACGATCTCGGACCGCAGCCCCTCGATCATCGTGACCGCCTGCTGCCACTGCTGCTCGCGCATCGCGATGCGGGCCTTCAGGTACTTCACCTGGGTGCCCGGGGCCTTGCGCGTTTCGAGCCGGCGCAGGAGCTCGGCGGTGCGGACCGTGTCGCCCTGATGAACCAGCAGGTCCGCGAGCGGGACCATCAGGTCGAAGCCGTTGGGCGTGGCCTTCAGTCCGTCTTCGAGGACCGCGATCGACGCGGCGGTGTTCCCGCGGATCAGTTCCAACCACGACAGCCCGCGGACGAGTTTCAGGTTCTTCGGGTACAGGGTGACCGCGTCGCGGAGCAGCGCGTGGGCCGCCGGGACGTTGCGGTTGCGCTGCATGATTTCGGCCAACAGGAGCGCCGCTTCCGCGTGTTCTGGGTCGAGTTCGAGGACGCGCTGGAGGTCCGCGGCCGCGCGCTTGTACGGGCTGCCGCCGATCGCCTGGCCCGGGTCCTCGGCGGTGAACGTCTCGAACCGCGCGCGGATCAGGAACGCTTCGGGCTCCTGCGGGAGCGCCTTCACCATGCGGTCGAGCACCTCGCGCGCCCCCGGCCCGTCTTCCAGGTTCTTCCAGACGAGCTGCGCGAGCTGCTGGTAGCCGATGATTTCGTCCGGGGCGCACCGCACGGCGGCCTCGTAGGACTTGCGCGCGGCGGCGTTCTGGTTCATCCCGGCGTGCGCCTCGGCGATCTCGTGCCACAGCGCCGATTCGGTCGGGAACTGTTTCAGCAGCTCCTCCCCGTGGGTCACGGCGTCGGCGTACTTCCCGAGCTTCAGCGCGACGGTGAGCGCCTTGCGCCGGGTGTCGTGCCGGTCCGGTTCGAGGCGGAGGATCTTGTCGTACAGGAAGAGCAGTTGGGTGCGCCCGTTCTGGGTCTCGGGGCGCTTCGCGAGCAGGTCCGCGAGCTGCACCTGGGCGCCCACGTCCTCGGGGTGGAACTCGAGGTACTGGCGCAGGTAGTGGACCGCCATGTCCGACTTGCCCGCGTCGGCGGCGCGCTCGGACTGTTGCCGGAGCGCGGCCGGGATGCGCTGCGCCTGGATCTCGTGTGCCCCGAGCAGTACGCCGGCGCCCGCGAGGAGAACGAGGACGAGTCTGAGGAGGAAGCGCTTGTTGATCGTCGGCATGTATCCGCGTCCGTGCGACCGCCGCGGTCGTGTCGGATCGCCCGAATCGGACAAGCGAGCGCGGCAGACCGGGAATGGTAAGCGGTCCCGCGAACCGGATTCAACCCCAACGGCGCCGGCGGAAATTGTTTCTGCCCGCAACGCACTCGCTCGTTGACACGCGCGGTTCGCCCGAGTCTCTTGGCGAACCGCGCGTGTCAACGAGCGAGTGGTATTTCGAGGCACGAAAACGAGTTGCGGGGTACAAAAACAGAACCGCCGCACGATTTTCGTGCGGCGGTCCGTTGGTTCAGAGGCGCTTCGCGGGCTCAGTTGCCCGACTTGCGCGCGCGGGGGGCGACCGGCAGCGCGGGGTGCTGGCGCTGACCGGCGCAAATTTGCCGGACTTGAATTGCGGGAGCAGCGGCCGAATCACTTCGCTCGGAAGAATCCACGTTTCCACGCGCCCGGCCCGGGCGATGTTGATCCCGAGCACGTTGCCCTCGAGGTCGACCACGGGGCCGCCACAATCCTTCGCGTCCACGACCAGGTCGCTCTGGAGCACCTTTCGAACCCGGTCCGCGCCCGGACAGCGTGCTGCCCATCGAGTTCTGCACGTCGCCGCGGTCCTTCGGCGCGCTGCCGAGGGTCACCTTGAAGTCCTTCGTCTCGCCCTTGCGCTTGGCCTTCACGTTGATGATGTCGCTTCGCGGAGCGTGTCCAGGAAGTCGCGGAGCGAGGTCTGCCCGATGATCTTCTTGCCGTTCATCTCGACAATCACGTCATCGGACTTCAGGCCGGCTTTATCGGCCGCGCCGCCGGGGCTCAGTTCGGCGATCTTGGCGCCGAGCAGCTTCCCTTCGTCGTCCTTCTCGTCGGCCGGGTAGATGCCCAGGTACCCGCGGTTCGGGTTGACGATCGCCGTGTCGCGCCCGGTCAGGTTGCGCGTCATCACGCTGACGATGCCCACCGAGATCGGGTCGCTCGTGGGGCCGGACGCGGCCACCCAGTTCCCGGCGGGGACCTTCTCGGTGTCCGCGAACGTGACGGCCTTCAGGCCCTTCACGTCCACTTTCAGCAGCGCGAGGTCCGTGGCGTTGTGCGAGGCGACGGTGGTCGCTTCGTACTCGCTGCCGTCGGGCAGCCGGACCCAGACCGTGCCCCGGAGCTCGCTCGCCTTCGTGAGAATGTACCCGGCCTCGTCCACAACGGTGCCGAGGATCGTGTCCTTGTCGTCGCACTTGATCCGGACGGTCGATTCGTTCGCCTTCGCCACGACCGGCTTGAACGGCGCGAGCAGCTTGGCATCCTTTCCGATCTGGGCGAGGGCCGGGGAACCAGCAACAGCCAGCACCACGGCGGTGGTAATCAGACGCGCGATCATCGGTCGTAACTCCGCTAGGTAGGTGAGAAAGAAACTGGTTGGGAACGTGCACGGGTTCGGAACCCGTTGGGAGGAAAGGACGATTTCGGGCGCGTGTGCCTCGGACCCCGCCCCGCGCCTGGTGGCGCGGGAACCGGGGAGCCTTACGCCCGCTTACTCAGGGTGACGGGCAGAGCCAGAACCGCGGCCCCGCGCCGCACGGTGATCCGCACCTTGTCGCCCGGCTTCGCGGACTCCATCAGCTTGCGGAACGCCTTAACGGTCTTTACGGGCGTGTCGTTGAACTTGGTGATCGTGTCGCCGATCTTCAGCCCGCCCTTACCGGCCGGGCCGTCGTCCTCGACCTCTTTCAACCAGGCGTCGTCCTCTTCGTCGTCCGAGAACACGACGCCGATGTACGCCCCGCCGCCCTTGGTCGCGCTCGCTGGTTTGTCCACCCACTCGCCGGCGACGAGCTTGTCCCAGTCGTTCTTGAACTGGTCGGCCTGCACGTGGATGTTCTGCGAGATCGGGAGCCCGATGCGGCTGTGGATGCCGACCACGTTGCCGTTCAGGTCGAACAGCGGGCCGCCGGAGTCGCCGCCGACCAGCGTGCAGTTGGTGCGCAGGACGCTCTTCGTGCTCCCCTCGATGCGCCCCAAGCGGGCGACCGGCGGGCGGCCGTCGCGCGGGCCGTTCGGGTGCCCGAGGGAGACGACCCACTGGCCCTTTGTAACGTGCCGGACTTCGCGACCGGCAGGAACGGCCACTTACCGTCCTTCGGCCACGTGCCCTTCTTCGATTTTTGCCGGTGATCTGCACCATGCCGCTGTCCATGCCCTCGTTGATCCCGAGGGTCTTGGCCTCCACGGTGTCGCCGTCGGGCAACCGGATGGTACACTCCTTGCCCGCGACGAACGGCAGCGCCCGGCCCTCGAGCGAGCCCTTCTTCGGGAGCTCGTAATCGCGGATCACGCGCCGCGGTGAGGATGAGCCCGTCCTCGCTCACGATGACGCCGCTCCCGGCTCGCGCCGTAGAGCACGGCGACGGTCGCGGGCGAGCACTTGTCGACCACGTCCTTCACGGTGGCCTGGAGCAATTTCAGCTCCGTGAGGTCTTCCGGTTGGGTCGTGCGCCGGGTCCCACTTCGGGGCGGGGTCGGCGGCGGGCGCGGTGGCGGCAAAGGCGGCAGCGATCAGAAGACCAAAACAGGCGGCCAGACGGGCCGACCGTGGCACTTTCATGGTGTGACTCCAGCGGAGCGAGCGTGTGGTTCCCATGAAGAGTATCGGAGGTAAATTGGGGATTCACCACCGTTACCCGTTTTCTCCACTTTCTCTCATCTGCTCGGACCGTGCAAGGGGTTGGTGGTATTGTTCGCTCCCAAAGTGACCATTTGGAAGGGCAATTGGTGGGTATCGGTGGGGAAAGATTGCGCATCACTGATCTCGAAATAGCCGCGCTGGTGGGCGAACGCGCGAACACCGGATCGTGAGGAATCCGGTCTCGAAACGAAACGGGCGTCGCGTGCCGCCGGCCCAATGTGACTCGTCGCCGGCTTGGGGCAGAACCCCACTCGTACTCGAACACTAGCACAGGTGCGGGACATTGCTTTTGATAACGGACCGATCCGATTCGATTCAGGCCCCGCTTCTCAAAACCCTAAACCGACCTGTCCCCGGGGTCGCGCCACTCGTTTTGGACACGCACCGACAAGACCGGATGCAATCCCCGTACCTTCCGTAGCGGCTAATCGAAGTGTGGTGTTACAAGTAATTACCGCCCGCACCACCATTACTTACGTTGACCCCCTCATGTTTTGTCTGCTGTCCGTGGCACGCGCCACGAACAGCAGACAAAAACCCCGACTCATCGAACATTGAAGCACTACAAGCACCGCGGTCGTGAAGTCGAAGACGCCCATTTGAGCGTCTTCGACTTCACGACCCGCGGTGCTTGTGCTGCTTCAATGCGACGGGCTAGGCCCGTGTGGTCACGTACCCGCGGAGCGAACCACCCAATTGCTTCACCCACGTCTTCAGCCCGGCGAACTCGGGGCGCTCCGTATCCGGCTCCCGGGTGACGAGGTACACCGCGTCCGCGGCCGAACAGGTCGCGTCGCGCTCCGGCACCACGCCCCACACGCCCGCATCAATGAGCACCCAGTCGAACCACTGGCGCAACTGCGCGACCAGCTTCGGCAAGTCGTGCCCCATCGCACCGGCGGTGCTGTCTTGGGCCGCGCCCGCGGCGAGCGCCTGGAGGCTCGGGAGCGGGGTGGGCTGGAGCGCCCACGGGAGCGGGAGGTGCTGGCCGAGGACTTCCGCGAGGCCGGGGCTGGGCCGCAGCGCGAGGCTGTTGGCGATCCCCGGGCGCGTGAAGTTCGCGTCGGCGACCAGCACGCGCTGGCCGTCGCGTGCGAGCGTCAGCGCGAGGTTGAGCAGCACCGTGGTGGTGCCCGCCTGCGGGGTCGCGGCCGTGAACATCAGCGCCCGAGAGGTCGCGCCCGGTAGCTGCTTCGTGACCTCGTCGCGCAGCGTGCGGTACTCGGCGCTCACCGCGTGATCGGGGAAGTGCAGCGCGACGAGCCCCGCGTCGGGGCCGCCCGTGCGCCCGGTGACGCGCGGCGCGGTGTCGTGGAACCGCACCGACAGGAAGGACGCGGCCGACGTTTCAACGACCGGCGCCGGGATCGGAGCGGGCGCCGGGGGAATCGGTGCCGGGATCGGAGCGGGCGTCGCGATGCGCGGGAACGAGCGCACGGCTTCCGGCCGCTTCACTTCCGGCTTCGGCGCGCCTGAAAACACGGGACCGCCCGGACCGCCGATCTCGACGAACGGCGCGTCCTCGGCGCCGACCACGAACAGTTCGTCGTCCATGTGCGGTTCCTCGCTCGCGATCGAGCGAGCCAGATTCGATCCGGTCAGCGCGCTAAACACCCGGCTCATTCCGTGCCCCTGTTAGCCAACTCGAGCGGTCACGTTTCTTTACGCAGCGGGCACTACTCCCGCGTGCGAACTGACGGACATCGAACCCTCAGCCCCGGCGTCACGCCGGGCGCTTCCGAACCGCCTTGACCTTCGGTCCGCGGGCGGCGCCGCGCTCGCCGGAGGCCGGTTTCCGCTTCGTGCGGCGCTCGGGCTCCGTTTCGCGCCCCGGGTGCGGGAGCAGCACCGCGTCACCGGTCCCGTCCTCGTCCGGAGGGGCGATCCCGAGGCGCTCGAGCGCCTCGAGCGCGGCCTCGACGTCCACGACCTCGGCCCCGGCTTCCGCGGCCAACTCGAACGCCAGCGCTGCGGCGCGGTTCAGCACCCGCGGCAGCCCGCCGCACGCGGAAGCGATCAGGGCCGTTGCGCCCTCGTCGAGCACCTTCAGCGGTTCGCCGCCCGCCGCTCGCACCTGGTGGTGCAGGTACGCCGGCGCTTCTTCGGCCGAAAGGGGCGCGAGCAGGCACCGGACCGCGATCCGGTCCGCGAACGGGGCGTGTGCCGACCCGCGCAGTGCGGCCCGCAGCACGGGTTGCGCGACCAGCACCACGAACGCGACGGCGCCGGTCCGCGACTCCAGGTTGCCGAGCAACCGCAGTTCTTCGAGCGCGGACGGGCTCAGGTGCTGGGCCTCATCGATCACGATGACGGTGGGGAACCCGCTGGCCGCGGCGTCGAGCAGGTGGCCCGTGACCGCGAGCCGGAGTTCCTGTGTGCTTAACCCCTGATAGGGTTTGCCGAGGTCGAACAGGATCGCTTGAAGCAGGTCGGCCGGGGTCTCGGCGCGGGCGTTCGGGAGGAGCACGCGCGGCACGTCCGGGAGCAGGTCGTCGAGCCACTTGCGGGCCACGAGCGACTTGCCCACACCAGAGGGGCCGTCGATGAGAACGACCGGGTCGCGTCGGGCGAACGCGGCCACCAGCGCGGCCAGTGCCGCCGCGTGCGAGGGCGCGGGGTAGTACGCCGCGGCGTCTACGGCCGGGCGGAACGGCGGGCGGTCCATGCCGAAGTGCGACCAATCCACGACCGCTTCTCCATCTTGGTGTTTCGCGCTCGGCAGGGGGGCGAACTGTTTCCCTGTTGGTGCGTAATCGGCCATTGTGAAGGTGCGACTTGACCCCATCCGCACAAGGCCGCGAGTCAAGGCCCCGCGCCGGTTTTTCTCCCCGATTTTTCCGATTTAAACGGCACACGATTTCGTACTTGCACACCCGGTCGTGACCGGTATATCTTCCCAACTCACAGGTCACCGCACAGCGCACACGCTGCAAGGAGTGCAGAGGCATGAGCAGGACGCTCACCCTGATCCAAACCGGTTGGGAATCGATCCGCGCGATCGCCGAGAACGGGCGCAAGGCGGACGCACTGGCCCAACTGGAGCTGCTACTCGCGCGGCCCGATGTGCCCGCGGACATCGCGACCGAGGGCCACCAACTGGCCGGCACCATCGCCCTCGACCTGGGGCGCTTTGCCACCGCCCGCCGGCACCTGAAGGCCGCGGCCGGGTTCGATGTGACGGAGGCCCGCACGCGCTACCTGGCAGGGCGGGCGTGGGAAGAAGATCCGGAGGGGTGCGATCGCAAGGCCGCGGTCGCGTTCCGCAAGGCGACGCTGCTCGACGGCACCAACCTGCTCTACCGCGCCGCGTTCGGTCGGGCCGCGGCCCGCTGCGGTCAAGTGCGGCGCGGCGTTTGCGAGATGCTGGCAGCGGCCGAACAAGCCCCCGGCGATGTGACCGTCATCCGCGTCGCTGTGGGCGGACTGTTGGAGATGGGCAAACTGGGTAAAGCACGCGGCATACTGGCGAAGGCCATGTTCCTCCGCCCCGGACACCGCGAACTCACGAACACCTGGGAGCGCACCAAGTTCGAGACCGCGCGACTCACGCAGCGCCGAACGGCCAAGACGCGCGAAAACACACGGTATGCGCAGGACGCGCAATTCGCCAGGGACGGCGACCGTGTGCTCCTCCCGTTCGTGCGCATCGCGGACGGCACGGGCACCGCGAGCGGCGCATCCGTCCGAACGGACACGGTCTCGTTCCCGCGCCCGCACTTCGACCGGCTCCGCATCAGCAAACTGGACCGCTAAAGATTCGAGAACACACGGACCAGGCGGCTGGCACGGAAGCCACGGCCGCGACTACGCCCGGGCGCAGGACGCGCTCGGGCGTGGTCATTTCGTGTTCCGCAGTTTCAAACTGACGACCCGGCACAAGTAAGCAGAACGCTCACCGGGTGAGCACTCGCTTGGGTCGGTGATGAGCCCCCAGGATATCGACGAGTAGCACCAAACACCCGCCCCGTGTCCTTGTCAGGATCAGGCCCACGGCCGCTCACAGTGGCGCAACACACCGTCGGTCGTCGAGGTGCGCGGGCGCACTCGCCCTAACCGCTTCCAGTACAGATCTCGGATCGGCACCGGTTCCCGCTCACGCGCGATCGCGCCGCCCGATTGCTTTCCCCCCTCCAGATTGAATCCGACCGCGTCACGCTGGGGCCACAATCCAAAGTTAACGCACTGCGCGTAGCGCGCGCTCGCACACGTGGTGCGGGGCGGGTACCATGATCTTCACATCACGTTCCCCAATCCGGAAAGGCGGTCGCCGTGGTTCGTGCCCGTTCCCCGCTCGCGCTCGCGTTGCTCGTAATCGCCTGGATCGTTCCCGCCGCGGCCGCACCTCCCGCCGCACTGACAGAGAAACTCGAAGCCGTCATCGAAGGCCCCGACTACAAGCACGCCTCCTGGGGCATTCTGGTCACAGACGCAAAAACGGGAGCCACTGTCTATTCGCGCAACCCCGATGCGACGCTCGCCCCCGCGTCGGTTACGAAGCTCTTTTCGAGCGCCGCTGCCCTCGTCGCGCTCGGACCGGATCACACGCAGGAAACGTGCGTGTACCAGCGCGGTCTTGTGCTCAAGGGCACGCTCCGCGGTGACTTGGTCGTGGTCGCGTCCGGGGATCTCATGCTCGGCGGGCGCACCGCGAAAGACGGGAAGATCGTTTTCAAGGACAAGGACCACACCTACGCGAACGGCGGGTTCGGCGACTGCGAGGTGACCGATACGGACCCGCTCGCGGGGCTGAACGACCTCGCGAAGCAAGTGAAGGCCGCGGGCATCACGCAGATCGACGGCGAAGTGCTCATTGATGACCGGCTGTTCGCCCGCGCCCGCGGTACCGGGAGCGGCCCGGACTCGGTGTCCCCGATCGTCGTGAACGATAACGCCATCGATGTGATCGTCACCCCGGGCGATAAGGAGGGCGCTCCCGCGAAGGTGGTAATGCGGCCGGAAACGGCCTTCTACACACTCGACGCGAGCGTCGGAACGGGTTCCGAGAAGTCGTCAGCGAATCTCCACGTACTCGCCGTCGGTCCAACACAGTTTGCCGTTCGCGGAAAAGTGCCACTGGGCAGCAAGCCGCACGTGCGCATCTACAACGTGGACGAACCGGCCCTCTTCGCCCGCGCGCTCTTCATCGAAGCACTCCGGCGCAACGGGGTGCAAGCGCAGTGCGCGGTGCTCCGCCCCTCCCCCAGCCCCCTGCCCTCAAAGAACGACTACGAGAAGCTCCCGAAGCTCGCGACGCTCGCCTCGGCGCCGCTCAAGGACACGATCCGCGTAACGCTGAAAGTGAGTCACAATCTGTACGCGAGCGCGCTGCCGGCGCTCGTGGCCGCGTCGAAGGGGCAATCCACGGTCGAATCGGGCCTCAGGGAGCAGGGTAAAATCCTGAAGGAACTGGGCGTGGACACGAACGCGGTCTCGTTCGGTAGCGGCGCGGGTGGATCACCGGCGGACCACGCGAGTGCCCGAGCGACGGTGCAAGTCATTCAGGGCATGGCGAAGCGCCCGGAGTGGGACGCATACAAGGCCGCGCTGCCAATTCTCGGCGTGGACGGCACGCTCAGTGAATCGGTGAAGGAAGACAGCCCGGCGCGCGGAAAGGCGTTCGCGAAAACCGGCACGCTCATCTGGTACGACAACGCGAACGAGCGGTTCATTCTTAAAAGCAAAGCGCTGGCCGGCACGATGACCACCAAGAACGGAACCGAACTCTACTTCTGCATCATCGTAAACAACGTGCCGCTCCCGGAAGGCGTAACCTCCGCCCGCGAGGGAAAGGCCCTCGGCAAACTGTGCGAAGTGCTCTACGAACACGCGCCGTAATCCGGTGAAGCGCTTCGGTTCACTGTTGGCTGCTTTCGCACAGCAAAGGAGTCGCCCGTGGCTACACCTTCAACCCCGCGCCCGCAAGTTGCTGTTCTCGCGGGCATTAATGGCGCCGGGAAGACGACGGCGTCTCAGCATATTTTGCGCGACGCCATGCGCATCCCTTCGTTCACGAACGCGGACACGATTGCCCGCGGACTGAACGCTTTCGACGTGGAATCAGTCGCGGCGAAGGCCGGGCGGGTGATGCTCGACCACCTTCACGGACTCGCTGCCGTGCGCCAAAGTTTCGCGTTCGAGACGACGCTATCGGGCCGCGCCTACGCGCGGTGGCTCGGCGAACTGGCCCGCGATGGATACGCGATCCACCTGCTTTACTACTGGCTCGATAGTCCGGAACTGGCTATTGGTCGGGTCGCTGAACGAGTGCGCGCGGGTGGGCATCACGTCCCCGACGACACCGTCCGAAGACGGTACGTCCGCAGCGTGCGCAACTTTCTGGAACTCTATCGGCCTGTGGTAACGACGTGGCAGGTGTATGATAACACTCACAACGTCCGGCGCCTGATCGCCTTCAACAACAGCTTTTTCGACACGATTCTCGATCCGGACCGGTGGGGCCAATTTAACAGGAGTGCGGACGATGGCGGAGCAAACAACCCTTCCGACGGCTGACCTGATTGACCTCGCCGCGATCGACCGGGCACACGCCGCGGCCAACAAGGAAGCGCTCCTCGAACACGCTCGGTTGGGGCGCCCGGTGTGTGAATCGCGTGACGGTAAAGTCGTGTGGCTGACGCCGGCGGAGATCTTCGCGCGGTATGGACTTGATGAATTCGGTCGAGAAAAAGCAGCGTGAAAATTCCCCAGGGTGCGCTCGCGTTGCGATCGACCCTGGGCTGCGATGTGCAACCCCTTCGGGGTACAGTACCGCATTCAAACGCTCAGAAATCTTCGCCGAACGCCACCGCTCCGGTGACGCCGTGTTGGTACGCCGACACGCGGCGCTCGAAGAAGTTGGTCAGCTCCTGGACGTCTTGCAAGTCCATGAAATCAAACGGGTTCTTCGCACCGAACACCGGTGCGACGCCGAGCGCGGTCAGGCGCTGGTCGGCAACGTATTCCAGGTAGCACCGGAGGTCGTTGAGCGACAGCCCGGCGACGCCCATCCCCAGAACGTCCCGGGCGAACGTCGTTTCGCACTCGACGGCCTCTCGCAGCATCGCGACGATTTGCGATTCAAGTTCCGCGTCGAACAGGCCCGGTTCTTCGCGGCGCACGGTGTCGATCACCCGGAACGCGAACGCCATGTGCGCGCTCTCGTCGCGGAACACCCAGTTCGTGCCGGTCGCCAAGCCGTGCAACAACCCCTTCGACCGCAGAAAGTACACGTAGGCGAACGCGGCAAAGAAGAACAAGCCCTCAATGCACGCCGCGAAGCAGATCAGGTTCAGCAGGAACGCCCGGCGGTCGGCCCGCGTGCGGAGTTGGTCCAGGCCCTCGACCGAATCGATCCATTTGAAGCAGAAGTCGGCTTTGAGCTTGATCGACGGGATGGTGTCCACCGCGGCGAACGCGGCCTCCCGCTCGGCCATGTCTGGCAGGTAGTTATCGAGCAGCGTGAGGTAGAACTGGACGTGCAGCGCCTCCTCATAGAGTTGCCGCGACAAGTACATGCGCGCCTCCGGCGCGTTCAGGTGCTTGTAGAGATTCAGCACGAGGTTGTTGCCGACGATCGAGTCGCCGGTGGCGAAGAACGCGACCAGTCGGTGAATCAAGTGACGCTCGGCCGGGGTCACGCGCGACCGCAGGTCGGTGAGGTCGGTGGAGAAATCCACTTCGTCCACCGTCCAGGTGTTCTTGATCGCGTCCTTGTACATCTCGAAGTAATGCGGGTACCGCATCGGCCGCAGGGTCAGACTCATGCCGGGATCGAGGAGCATCGAAAATCTCCGTGAATCACTGTATTTTTTTGAGAGTGAGTAGGGATGAACGAGCCGCGAGCGGTTCTTGGAGCATTCGAGTGTGGTCCGCTCGCTCCGCGAGCGGTTCTTGGCTCTCAGGAAGTCGGGCGCCGCACTTGGTCTGCGAATGCCAACCGCTCGCGGAGCGAGCGGACCACACTCGAAAACTCCAAGGACCGCTCGCGGACTACACTCAAGAGCAGGCCACGGCTACTGGCACGCCTCGCACGAGCCGGGGTTTTCGAGCGAGCACGTCACCGCCGCTTCATCAGTGGGCGCGGCCTTCGTCACGGTCGTTTTGGCGATGCCGGTCGCGGGCCGGGACCGGAGGTAGTAGGTGGTCTTCAATCCGCGCTTCCAGGCGTGCATGTACATTGACGACATCTTGCCAATGGTCGGGTTTTCCAGGAACAGGTTGAGCGACTGGCTCTGGTCGATGAACGGCCCGCGGTCCGCGGCCATGTCGACGAGTGCCCGCATCGGCACCTCCCACGCCGTGCGGTAGACCGCACGCAGAGCCGCGGGCAGTTCTTCGATGCCCTGAACCGAGCCGTCGGCGAGCTTGATCTTCGTTCGCACTGCGTCCGTCCACAACCCGAGCGCCTTGAGATCGTTCACGAGGTAGCGGTTCATCTGGAGGAACTCGCCGGAGAGCGTTTCGCGCTTGAACAGGTTCGACACCTGCGGTTCGATGCACTCGCAAGCACCGACGATTGAAGCAATTGTGGCCGTGGGCGCGATGGCGACCAGAAGCGAGTTTCGCAAGCCGTGCGTGCGAATGCGCGCGCGCAGTGCGTCCCACCGAGCCGAATCTGTTGGAATGACGTCCCACAAATCGAACTGAAGCACGCCGCTCGCGGCCCGCGTTTCGGCAAACGTCGGGTGCGGTCCGCGTGCTTCGGCGAGGTCGCAGGACGTCGCCAGCGCGTGGTAGTAAATCTCTTCCTGAATGCGGCGCGATAATTCACGGGCCGCGGGCGCGTCGAACGGGAGCTTCAGTTTGAAGAACACGTCCTGAAGGCCCATCACCCCCAGCCCGACCGGGCGCCAGCGCGCGTTGGACGTGGCCGCGGCCGGCGTCGGGTAGAAATTCACATCGATGACGCGATCGAGGAACCGCACCGCGGTCCGCACCGTCTCGGCCAGCGCTGCGAAGTCGAAACCGTCCTTCGTGGCGTGTCGGGCCAAGTTGACCGAGCCGAGGTTGCACACCGCAGTTTCACCGGCCGACGTGACCTCGACGATCTCGGTGCAGAGGTTCGAGCTGTGAACGACGGTCCCGGCCGCGGTCGTCTGGTTGCAGGTGCGGTTGCAGGCGTCCTTGAAGGTCATCCACCCGTTGCCGGTTTCGGCCAGCGTCTTCATCATCCGGGCGTACAGGTCGCGGGCCGGTACCCGCTTCGACGCGAGACGGCGTTTCTCGGCTTCTACATAGGCCGCGTCGAACGCTTCACCGAACAGGTCGGTCAGGTGCGGGACCACTTTCGGGTCGAACAGTGACCACTCCTCGCCCGCCTCGACTCGGCGCATAAACAGGTCCGGCACCCAGTTGGCGAGGTTCAGGTTGTACGTCCGCCGGGCCGCGTCGCCGGTGTTGTCGCGCAACTCCAGGAACTCTTCAACGTCCGCGTGCCACGACTCCAGATACACGCAGCACGCGCCCTTGCGCTTGCCGCCCTGGTTGACCGCGGCCACGGACGAGTCGAGCGTCTTGAGCCACGGAACGATCCCGTTGCTGTGCCCGTTGGTGCCGCGAATCAGCGACCCGCGCGAGCGAATCCGGTGATATGCCAGCCCGATCCCGCCTGCAAACTTCGAGAGCTTCGCGACGTCGGTGTAGCGGTCATAAATCGCTTCGAGGTCGTCGGTGGGCGAGTCGAGCAGGTAGCACGACGACATTTGCGGGCGCGCGGTGCCGGAGTTGAACAGCGTCGGCGTGCTCGGGAGGTAGCGGTGCGCGGCCATCAGCCGGTACAGTTCGATCGCGTCCGCGGCGGAATCGGCCAGACCGCACGCGACACGCAGAAAGAAGAACGCGGGCGTTTCGATGACGTGGCGCGTTTCGGGGTGCCGGAGCAGGTAACGATCGTAGACCGTTCGCAACCCGAAGTATTCAAACAGGTCCGGTTGCGGCTCGCCGGCCGCGGCGTTGAGCTTGCGCGCATTAGACGCGACGAACCCCATCGTCCCCTCGGCCACCAGCCCGTGCCGGTACCCGGCCGCGATCGACTGTGAGAACGAGTGAACGTCCTGATTCGTGACTTCTTTGTCGATGTACGTCGCGAGCAACCGGGCCGCGAGCCGTGAATATTCCGGCTCCTCCGCAATGAGTCCCGCAGCAGTCTGAATCGAAAGCCGGTCGAGTTCCGCGGTGGTCGCGCCGTCGTAAAGCCCGCCGATCGTCTTCACGGCCACGCGCATCGGATCGACGGTCGGTAGTCCGCCCGCACACCGCTGCACGGCGCGGACGATCTTGTTTACGTTGACGTCTTCGAGCGCGCCGTTCCGCTTGCGAACCTTCATGATTGCTTGGGGATCGGGGAACCGAGAGGGGCTGACGGGTGGGGGCGTAACGGTGAGATCAAGAGTGGAGGTTTGCAAGGCTCTCTCCCGGTGAACGCGATTAAACGCGGGGAAAGAGCGCAGGCGGAGGGGAACGCGCTGTGGGCGCGCGGGCCGACCGCCCCGCCGCCCTCCCCTCGAAGGCACGGGTACATCACGCACGAGATCGCGCGCGGTCGGCGGCAGGTCTTCGGACTCGCAGGCGCGTGCGGCTCACCGCACACCTACTAGCCGTCGCTTCCCAACCCGACGCGGGTCAGTGCTTGTGACGGCGTTCGTTCCTGCATACCGCTGCGGGGGCAGTCCCGGATTCGCACCGGGTTCCCTTTTCATCGGCCCGCGCGAAGCGAGCCGAACCGACGACAAGCAGGCTCATCGACCATCCGCGCCACGGCCCTCACTCGAATCCGTGACTGGGGCCGAATCGGTGAAGGTTTCGAGGCTGATTCTGCGGGCTGATCGGATCGATAGTGCTGCGGAACATGGTAGCCGCTCGGACTCGAGCTTAAAATTCGCACGGCGCCCAAAGCGATACGATCGCGCGGCACAGCGTTTCTCCGAAATCGGCGGACCGTTACGGCTCAACGATCGCTTAATGGATTGACACGGGGCACATTGCCCCTGTCACACCACACGAACCGGCCGCACTGTGCCAAGAAGTTGCCCCCGTGTCGCGGGCACAGCGGGTTCAAGGCACGCGGGTGTGGTGCTCGAGGGAGAATTGCTTCCGGGCAATTTCACCCGCTCCCCGGTTACATGAGGGAGAGTGCCATGAGCGATGTCAATCGGCGGGACGCAGTCAAACTGGCGGCCGCGGCGGGAATCGTCGCGGCCGGGGGATCGGTGGCCGCGGCCGACGAGAAGCCGGAAGAGAAGGTCGCCAGTTCGGGTGACACGGCGGCCCATCCCAAAACGGGCGAGCACAAGCTCGACGTGTCGAAGGTCCAGGCCCGGGCACTGGCGAACGGCCTCTCGTCGTTCTTCTCGCGCACCACGCCGGACGCCTCACCCGGGCGCAACATTCTGACGATTTCGGGGCTCCCGGCGGGAACCCGGGTCATTACGGTGTGGATCACGGAATGGGCCGCGGGCAACCGACCGCACGCGGGCGGAGCGTTCTTCTACACAACGAGCGTGCAACTTTTCAACAACGGCACCCAGTGCCGCGTCGTGTACAACCTGGATTGGGGTTCTCACCTACCTGCCGGCTGCCAAGTCATTTACGGCCCGGGTTGAGCGCCGATCACCCACCCCAAAAAGCACACCGGCGCGACCAAATGGCCGCGCCGGCACGTTTGAATCATTTCGGACATTCGCGAACTGCGGGTGCTTCCCGCCACTAATCGGAATTAGCACGCGGTCGCGGTGCAGCCGAACTGTTCGGTCTGCTTCGCACGAATTGCTTCGCGCTGGCGCCGACGGGCCTCGCGCTTGTACTCGCACTGGTAGGCCGTGTACTTCGCATGGCACGCGACGCAGCGGATGAAGCCGGTCGCGGCCTGCTCGCCGCACCCGGCGATGATGCACACCCGGCTGGCCTTGCGCTCGGCGTACTTCGTTCGCTCCCGTACCCGTTCGCGCTCGCGGTGCGGTTGACACAGCACCGAGCCGGGGATTTGGGGGGCATCACAGAAGCGGCAGAGCCCCAGCGATTGACGTTCTTCTTTCGTTTTCGTGTTCGAGATCATATCAGATTGTGTGAAATAACCGCGCGGTTCGATGAGCCGAACCCACGAGGTCGTGTTGTGCGAAATTAACAGGCTCGAACCGGCGCGGCTACGACGAGCGCGACGAGGCGGTTGCCTCTCCGGATTTCGAGCACCCAATAACGTTGTTTCTGGCGCTGATTAAAAGAACGAATGTGCCGTCAAAGCGAGCATCGCAACGCGGGACCGGTGCCGTCTTTCGATCGGCACAGTGCGCAGCGAGGGCGCGTTGACGGAATTAGCCGAGTCGCGGCGGGTGAAAAATGGAAGAGGCCCGAAGTATCGGGCGCGGAGAAGTGGAATCGTAAGCGAGTAATTGCCCCTGCTCCTCGCCACCCGGTGCGGCGACGCGGAGCACCTGGTCTTTCACCGGCACCGGTACGGTCGGCACCGGCGGTACGGGCATCGAATCGCGTAGCGGCTTACCGGAGCAGTTCGGCCCCTGGCAAGGCTTCGGCATCGAGTTGTGGTGTTCAGTCGATCCGAATTGCGGCGACAGTTGCTCAGATTCGAGGAGTGGTGAGAACCCCCACGACGAGTGCCCGCTACACCCGGCCGAAGCCCGGCTCGGAGACAGGAAGGTGACCGCGATCAGCGCGATAACCCACCCGCAACGGCGCATAAGAGTGTTGGGGAACATCGGGTTCACACGAGAGCCATGAACATCCCAAATCTACCCGACGGGCGGGCCGGAAGCAACAGCAAATCGGCACGAGTTGTACATATCAAACGTCGACCCGAATAGCCGTTCGACTTAATCACTTTTCCGTCCCTGAACGAACGATGCCGGGACGCAAGCATTACTCACGCAAGTAGTTCGGTCCGCACGCGCCCGTTCCCACCGATCGGGTACGGGCGCCCGAGCCGGTCGTGGATCTCGGCTTGGGGGTCGATGCCGAGCAGGTGGAACAGCGTCGCAACCACATCCTTCGGCGAGAACGGCGATTCCGCCACGTCGCTCGCGATGCGGTCCGTGCGCCCGACCACGCGCCCCTTTGCGAACCCGGCCCCTGCAAACATCGCCGAATACGCCCGCGACCAGTGGTCGCGCCCGCCGCCGGCCACGTTCTGCACCCGCGGCGTGCGCCCGTGTTCGCTCATCACCACAATAGCCGTGTCCGCCAGCATCCCCCGCGCCTCAAGGTCTTCGAGCAGCGCTGAAAACGCATTGTCCAGCCCCGGCCCGAGCTCGTCCTTGAGGCGGGATTCCTGATACACGTGCGTGTCCCAGCCCGTGTTCACTAACCCGTACTCGTCCCAGCACACGGTCGCGAACTTCCCTCCGGCTTCGAGCAGCCGACGCGCGGCGAGACACGATTGGCCGAACAACGTCATCCCGTAGCGCTCACGCAGTTTGGGCGATTCGCTCTGCACGTCCAGGGCGTCGCGGAGCTTGCCGGACGTGAGCACGGCGCGAGCCAGCGCCCGGTGCCGGTCGAACGGCGTGTCGGTGGTCTTCGCGTCGAGCGTGCGCCGCGCGGAATCGAGCTGATCGAGCAGCGAGGCACGACTGTTGAGGCGGTCGAGCGTCAGCGTTTCGTCGGGGGTAACGGTCTCGAACCGGTCTGTCGGGAGAATACCCGCGTAGGGATCCGAGACCTTCCGCGTCGGCGTGTTCGGGTCGCCCGAATCGCGGAGGATCTCGCGCGTGCCCTTCGCGCGGAACTCGGACCAGATGGTGTCATACGTCGGCCCGAGGAACCCGCCGAACGGCCCGGGGCGCGACGGCCCGCGTTTCGATCCGAACGGGAACGGTAGCCAGTAGTTGCGCGGAACCGCGGGGGCCTTCGCGTCCGCGCGGCTGCCGAGGTAATCGACCACGGACCCGATGAACGGCCAGTGCCGCGGGTCGCGCACATTGCCTTCCAGTTGCAGATCGGTCGTCGGCACCGCCGAGAACGCGAACGCGGTGCCGTGAATGGGCGTGGGGTGCGTCAACGATCGCAGAATAGTAACACGGTCAAGCATCCGGGCGATGCGCGGGAGCACCTCGCCCACTCGCACGCCCGGAATCACGCTCTGAATCGAGCCCAGCGCGCCGCGCACTTCCTTCGGCGCATCGGGCTTCGGGTCGAACGTGTCGATCTGGCTCGGCGAACCCCACAAGTACAAGAGAATGCAGCGCTTCGCGGACCCGAACCCGCCGGCTGTGGGAGCGGCCTGTTCGCGGGCCGCCGTTGCACGCGACCAGTTGGTGAGCGTCAGCCCGAGCGGGGCTAGCGCACCGACGTGGAGCAAGTCGCGGCGCGTCAGCCCGTCACAAAACACCTTGTTCGACCCGAGAATGCGGAGCATCGCTTCACTCGTTTGAAGAGAACGATCGTCCACCGGGATCGGCTCTGGGCCGAGAACGTAGCGCTGGGAGGCAGCCCGCGCGTCCGTAGGGGGTGGGAATATCCAGCAAGCGGGGCAGGTAGGTGTGTGATCTTACCCGAAATCCGAGCCCAATGACAGCCGATTCTGCTCAAACCGAGCCGTCTGAATTCGAGTAATGGCGCAATTCCACCCGCTCGTTGGCACGCGCGGTTCGCCAAGTGCCCCAGCGAACCGCGCGTGTCAACGAGCGGGTGGTGTCCCATGCAGACGTTCAACCACACCGTTCACAGAGGTTACCGGTATCGCTCTCACCGTTTCTCCCTGGCTTCACTCCGCCAAGTCCGCTAGTTTCACGGCTCCTCTCATCCCAATTTTCCCCCAATACGGAGTCCAACCGTGAGTCAGACCGGGTGGCGGAAGTGGCACCGGTGGATCGGGTTCGGGGCCGCCCCGTTCCTCCTCTTTGCGGCCATCACCGGGATCATCGCCGGAGTCGCGGAGATGACGAGTGAGGACGAGGAAGCACGGGAGAAGGCGCGCGAACGGGTCAGCGATGTGAAACTCCCAGCGCCCGCAACCGCGGTGAGCGACCCGGTTGCGAAAGCCCTCGCCGAAGCCGCAAAACAAACGGAAGGGGCACCGGTCGATAAGGTGCTGGTGGACTTCAAGAGCGACCCGCCGACGGTCACGGTTTATCTCGGCAAGCCCGGCGGAGGGGAGGACCGGAAGCTGATCTACAACGCCAAAACCGGAGAATTCCTGCGCGGGGAACGGTACGAGGACAAGCCGTTTCTGACCCGCCTCCACAGTGGCGAAGCGTTCGGAGATTGGGGGCTGGTGTTTGGGACCGCGTGGGGGCTCGCGCTGGTAGTGCTGCTGGTGACGGGACTGGTGATCTACTGGGCCATGCGGAAACCGGACCGAAAGGGATTGAAGCGCCTGTTCTGGTGAGTGCTCGCGGTAACTCCCCGCGCCGCGGCCGGCCTATTGTGGCGACCCGCGGCGCGGGGAGTTTCACCTTCACTTTTTGGGTTCGAGCGCGGCGGCGAAGAACTTCACGACCGGGGTCACGTCCTTCAGCCCGTGCGGGTGGTGGTCCTGGCCCGGCTTCACGATCTGCTCGACGGGGCCACCGAGAGCCTTATAGCGGTTGTACAACAGCTCCGAGTTCTCCGCGTGCGGGACAGCCGCGTCCTTGTCGCCGTACACGAGCAGCAGCGGAACCTTGGCCTTCGCGACGGGAGCGAGGGTGTCCACCGGGTTCAGCTTGTACGCGATCGCCTCTTCGTCGTTCTTGAATTCGTAGGCGGCGAGCATCTTCTTCCACTCGGCCTCCGAGCCGGACTTACCCGCGCCGAGCTTCTTGTACGCCCCGCCGGGCCAGCTCTTGAAGTCGCACACGGCGTTGTCCAAATACACGGCCAGCGTCCGGTCCGGGTGCGCAGCGGCCCAGTTCATGCAGTACAGCCCGCCGCGTGAGAGCCCGATCAGCCCCGGCTTGGCGTGCATCCCGAAATCCTTCACCATCGCGTCGTAAAACGTCTCCCACTTCTTCACCGCTTTGGGCGCGCCGAACAGGTCGGGGACTTTCAGGTACGCGAGGTGCCATCCGGCCTTCACGAGCGCAACGTCGGCGTCCGCGAACGCCCCGAAGAACTCCCCGCGCCACACCCACGGCCGCCCCGGGAGCGCGTTCTCCGGCACCACGACCGTGGCTTCGAGTTCACCAACTTTGAAATCGTGTTTGACGAAGCCCTGCCACTTGGTCACCGGTCCGGGAAACGGCTTCGGCTCCGCGGCGCGAGCGCCGAGCGGAAGTGTACTCACGAGCGCGACAGCGAGAACAACCGAGATGCGTGTGTTCATGGTGTTACCGGAAGAGGAACGAGTACCGCGGAATAGTCTACGTGCCCGCGCCGGCCGAGGCGCGCGTAAGATGAGAGTGCCCACACCCGCGAGAGTTCCTCATGCCAACGAATGCCGAATCGCCGAACCAGCGCACGTCCGCCTCCGGATACGACCTCACCCCGCCGAGCGCGGCCGAGCGCGAGGAGCTGGCCGCTTCGCTCACGGCCGACGAGCGCCGGGTGATTCTGTACCAGGGCACGGAGGCGCCGTTCTGTGGCGGGTTCCTCGCCAACAAGGAACCCGGCGTCTACCACTGCCGCTTGTGCGACCTCCCGCTGTTCCGCTCGGTGACGAAGTTCGAGTCCGGCACGGGTTGGCCGAGCTTCTACGCGCCCTTCGACCCCGACCACGTCGCCGTTCACCGCGACACCAGCCACGGCATGATTCGCGACGAGATCGTCTGTGCCCGGTGCGGCGGGCACCTCGGGCACGTGTTCCCGGACGGCCCCAAGCCGACGGGTCTGCGGTACTGCCTCAACTCGGCTTCACTGAAATTCGTTGCCGACGGTGCCGCCCATGCCTGACCCCCTGCCCTTCGCTCCCCGGCGCGCGCTCGGCGGTACCGGGTTCGTCGCGACCGCTCTCGGGATCGGCGACCTGGCCGACCGGAACGTGCCGATCGAAACGTGTGTCGCGACCGCGCGCCGCGCGCTCGACGCGGGGCTGAACGTGATCGACACCGCCCCGAATTACGAGGACGGGTACTCCGAACAGATCGTCGGCCGGGCCGTGCGCGAGGTGCGCCGCGACGCGGTGTTTGTGATCGACAAAATCGACCACCACGACCGACCGGTCGGCCCGCAGATCGATGAGTCACTGGGCCGGCTCCAGCTCAATTTCACCGACGCCTTCGTGTTCCACAACCTGTCGTCGCTCGAAGTCTTCAACCGCTTGTGCCAGCCCGGTGGCGGGTTCGACCAGATCGCGGACGCCGTGAAAAGCGGCAAGAGCCGGTTCCGCGGGATCTCGTCGCACAACCCGGACGTGCTACGCTCCGCGCTCGAAGCGGGCGTGTGCGACGTTGTGATGTTCCCGCTCGGGCCGTTCGTGGATTCGCGTTACGTGACCGAGACGCTGCCGCTCGCACGGACGCGCGGAATCGGGACGGTGTGCTTCAAGACGTTCGGCGCGGGCAAACTCGTCGGCGACACGACCGGGTACAACCAGCCGCTCAAGTCGCGCCCGCGGGGCAAGGTGTCGAGCGGTGGAACAGACGATGCGGAGCCGATATTACCCCGGCTGACGGTGGCCGAGTGCCTGCACTACACGCTGACGCTCGACCCGGACGTGGCTCTACTCGGTCTGAGCTACCCGAACGAGCAGGACGCGGCCTTCGCCGCGGCGCGCTCCTTCCGCCCGCTCACACTCGACCAGATGGACGACATTCAGCAGCGCGCGAAGGACGCGCGCCGCGACAAGGGGCCGTGCTGGTGGAACCCCGATCCCGAACTGTGATACCCCCGAAACAAGAAAAAATCGTTCCAACAAAGCAAGTCCCAGATGAACCTCTATCGCGACACGCACTACACCTTCCGCTTTGCGGACGATCGACTCGTTCCGCGGTTCCATCTGGAGGGCGTCGAGGCGGGATGCGGCGTGACCGTCTTTTCGCTCACCGATGATAAGGTGCCCGCGCGCGTCCTCGCGAAAACGCGAGCGGGCGCAGACGGGTGGGTGGAGCTGGCAGAGCCGCTCGTTGTGCGTGCGGGAGGCGGGTTCGTTGCGGTACCGACGCCGGTGTACACAATTCGCGATGAAGTTCCCAGCGACGCCGAAGGCATACGGCTCGTGAACCGGCGCGCGTTCGGTGGTGATGCCGAGGCTGATTTGATCGAGGCACTCCGCGCGGGCGGGTACGTTCGGACATCACTTGTGGCCGAGTGCGCGGGCCGAATCGTCGGGCACGTCCTCTTTAGCGATTTGCCGATCATCACCGAAAGCGGAACCGTTCACGCTCTGGCGCTCGCGCCGATGGCCGTCCTGCCGGAGTTCCAGAACCTCGGCGTCGGTTCACAACTGGTGGCCACGGGCCTCAATGCGTGCCGCGAGCGGGGGCACCGGATCGTTGTTGTGCTCGGGCACCCGGCGTTCTACCCGCGATTCGGGTTCTCTTCTGCGCTCGCCGCGAAGCTCCGTTCGCCCTTCTCGGGCGATTCATTCATGGCCGCCGAACTGGTGCCCGGCGCGCTGACCGGCGTCACGGGCCGCGTCGAGTACACGCCGCCGTTCGGAGCCTGGGTGTAAGCCCGTGATACACTACTCTCATGCTCAACGCTGACAAATCTGCACTGGTTCTCGCGCCGATGGAGGGCGTGACCGATGCGCCCATGCGGGCGGTTCAGGGGGGCGCGGGCGCGTTCACGTTCGCCGTGACGGAGTTCCTCCGGGTCAGTCACTCGGTTCCGCCCAGGCACGTCTTCCGCGATCACGTTCCCGAACTGGATACGAACGCGACAACGCTCACCGGGCTCCCGGTGCAGGTTCAACTACTGGGCGGGGACGCGGGTCTGATGGCAGAATCGGCGGTCCGCGCGCACGAACTCGGGGCGACGGCAATCGACATCAACTTCGGGTGCCCCGCACCCACCGTGAACCGGCACGACGGCGGGGCCGCTCTGTTGCGCCACCCGAAGCGCATTCGCGAGATCGTTACCGCGGTTCGCGCAGCGCTCCCGCGCGCGGTGCCGGTGTCGGCGAAACTGCGGCTCGGCTGGGACGGAATCGACGCGATCCACGAGAACGCGACGATGGCGGCCGAGGGCGGAGCGGCCTGGCTCACGATCCACGGGCGCACGCGCGTGGCCGGGTACGCGCCACCGATCCACTGGGAACCGATCGGAAAAGTGCGCGAACAGTTGAAGCTCCCCGTTGTCGCGAACGGCGACATCTGGACCCTCGACGACTTCCGCCGGTGCCGCGACGCGACCGGGTGCCGGCACTTCATGCTCGGGCGCGGGGCGCTCGCGGACCCGCGCCTCGCGCACCGCGTCGCGGCCGAACTCGGGCTCCCTTCGCGTCTCGAAAGTGCGGAGCCGGAAATGCCGGTCGACTGGTCCACTCAACTGCGGGCGCTCGTGACGTGGTCGCGCCAGTTCGACATGATGCAGTCCGACAAGAACGTGAGCCGGTTGAAGCAGTGGCTCCGGCTGGCGTCTCAATTCGGGAGCTTCACGCGCTTCGACGCGGTCAAGCGCACCGGCAGCGTCGAGGAACTGTTCGCGGCACTCGACGGCGCCAATTGAGCCTCACTCGGCGCCGTCGAGCACGGCCCGCACCTTGCGCGCGAGCGAGGTCGGCGTGAACGGCTTCTGGAGGAAGGCGTCCGTGGCCTCCACGATCCCGTGGCGCACGATCGCGTCGTCCGTGTACCCACTCACGAAGAGAACCTTGACCCCCGGGCGCTGCGAGCGGAGCGTCTCCGCGACCTCGCGCCCGCCCATGACCGGCATCACGACATCGGACACGAGCATGTGAATCGGGCCGGAGTGCTCGACCGACAGCCGCAAGGCATCGGCGCCGCCGTTCGCTTCTAGAATCGTGTACCCGTGCATCTCGAGGGCGAGGCGCGCGAGGCGCCGAACCGTGTCCTCGTCCTCGACGAGCAGGATCGTCTCCGTGCCGCGCGAGACGGTCCGTATTTCACCCGATCGGGGACCGGGTTTCGCTTCGTCCGTTACCGGGAGCAAGATTTTAAACGTCGTGCCCACGCCGACCTCACTGTAAACGGCTATATGTCCGCGGTGCGTTTTGACGGCCCCGTACACCATCGCCAGCCCCAACCCCGTTCCCTTGCCGATCTCTTTGGTCGTGAAGAACGGCTCGAAAATGCGCGCCTTCACCTCGTCCGACATCCCGACCCCGGTGTCCGAGACGGCCATCAGGACGTACCGCCCGCACGCGAGCTCCGGGTACACGACCGCGTCCTCTTCCCGCAGCGTCAGGTTGCGGGTCTCGATGGTCAGTTGCCCGCCGCGGGGCATCGCGTCGCGCGCGTTGACCGCGAGGTTAATCACGATCTGCTCCGCGTGGGTCGGGTCCACTTTGACCGGTCGCAGGTTCGGGTCCAGGGCCGTCGCCAGGCGCACGTCCTCGCCCAGGATCCGGTGCAGGAGCATTTCGGACTGGCTCACCACCTCGTTCAGATCGAGGACGCGCGGCTCCACGATGGCCTTGCGGCTGAACGCGAGGAGCTTGGCCGTCAGCCCGGTCGCCCGCTCGCCCGCGGCGGCAATTTCCTTCACGAGCCGGCGCCCCGGGTCGCGCACCGGGAGCTGCTCTAGCAGGAGTTGCCCCGACACGTTGATAACGGTGAGCAGGTTGTTGAAGTCGTGGGCCACGCCGCCCGCCAAGCGCCCGATCGCTTCCATCTTCTGCGCTTGCCGGAACTGGTCCTCCAGGCGCCGGCGCTCGGTCAGGTCGCGGACCACTTTCGTGAACCCGCGGAGCGTCCCCGCGGCGTCGCGCAGCACCGTGATGACGACCCCGCCCCAGAACCGGGTCCCGTCCTTCCGCAGTTGCCACGCCTCGTCCTCGAAGCGCCCGCGCAAAACGGCCAGTCGCAGTTCCTCCTCGGCCCGCCCCGCGTCGAGGTCCTCGGACCGGTAGAAGGCGGAGTAGTGTTCGCCGACGATCTCCGGGGCCGCGTACCCGAAAATGCGCTCCGCCCCGGCGTTCCAGGTGAGCACGCGCCCCACCGGGTCGAGCATGAACACGGCGTAGTCCCGCACCCCGTCCACCACGAGCCGGAACCGCTCCTCGCTGACGCGCAGGGACTCTTCCGCGGCCCGGCGGTCCGAGATGTCGATCACGACGGCGGAAGCCCGGATCGGGCGCCCCAGCGCGTCGTGCGCGGCGACCACGCTCACCCGCGTCCAGAGGGTGGACCCGTCCTTCCGCCGGTACCGCCGGTCCGCCTCATACGAAGCGTTTTCCGCGCGCTCGATGCGCCCGTACTGGCGCAACACTTCGCCCAGGTCTTCGGGGAACAGAACGTCCGCCACCGTCATCGCGCGCAGTTCGTTCTCGGTGTACCCGATCATCCGGCAGAACGCGCCGTTCGCGCCCAAGATGCGGGCATCGGGCGTGAGTTCGACCATGCCGGCGGTGGTCGCGTCGAAGAACGCCCGGAACCGGGTTTCGCTCTCCCGGAGTTCCTCTTCTGCCAGCTTACGGGCGGTGACGTCTTGCACCTGGCCGACGTACAGCGTCGGCCGCCCGCTCGGGTCGCGGACGAGCGACACGCTCGTTATCCCCCAAAGGATGTGCCCGGCCCGGTGGACGTAGCGCTTCTGCTGGACGAAGTGCGACGCGCCCCCGAGCAGCACGTCCCGGCGGGCGTAGCTCTCGGCCAAATCGTCGGGGTAGGTCACGTCCGCCGTCGTCAGGTCCAGCATCTCCGCCTGGGAGTAGCCGAACAATCTGGCGAACGCGGCGTTCACCCGGAGGAACCGGTGGTCCAGGGACGTGATGACCATCGGCACGTTCGAGTCCTCGAACGCGCCCCGGAGCATCGCCTCGCTCGCCCGCAGCGCGCTCTCGGTCTCCTTGATCTGCTGGATGTTACGACTAACGCCGACGAGCCCCACGATTTCCCCGCCCGGGTCGCGGAGCGGCGTCTTGATGACGAGGTGCCAGCGCTCGCGGCCCGCGGGGTCGCGGACCAGTTCTTCCTTGTTGAAGATGGTTTCGCCGTCGCGGAGGACGCGCAGGTCGTCGTCGTGGTACTCCTGCGCGAGGTCGGGCGGGTGGAAGTCGAACCCGGTTTTCCCCGTGACCGCGCTCTCGCACTCGGCGCGAACCAGTTCGACGTGCGCCCGGTTACTGACGACGAAGCGCCCGTCGGCGTCCTTCGTCCAGATCGCGATGGGGAGCGCGTCGATCAGCGTGCGCAAGAGCGCCCGCTCGCGCTGCAGGGCGCCTTCGGCCGCGTACCGCTCGGTCACGTCGCGGAAAATGAGGACGACCCCGATGGTCGAGCCGTCGGCGGCCCGGATCGGCGCGGCCGAGTCATCAATCGGGCGCTCGGTCCCGTCCCGCGCGACGAGCACCGTGTGGTTCGCCAGCCCGACGACCACGCCCTCCTTCAGCACCCGCGCGACGGGGTTGTCGACCGGTTCCCGGGTCCGCTGGTTGATGATCTGAAACACGTCCTCAAGGGGCACGTCGGTCGCCCCTTTCGAGGTCCAGCCGGTGAGGTGCTCGGCCACCGGGTTGAGCATCGTCACCCGGCCCCGCGTGTCGGTGACCACGACCGCGTCGCCGATGCTGTCCAGGGTCACGCGCAGCTTCTCGCGCTGCTTCCACAGTTCCCGCTCGGACCGGAGGCGCGCGTCCACTTCGGCCCGCAGGTGCTCGTTGGCCTCGGTCAATTCGGCCGTGCGCGCGCGGACGCGGTTCTCGAGTTCGGCCTTGAGCCGGGTGAGTTCCTCGTTCGCCTCGCGCAGTTGCCGGTTCGCGTCCTGGATCTGCTGCGCCCGCTGGAAGACCTCGGCCTCCAGGCGCTGCCCCCGCGCGACCAGGTCGTCCGCGCGTTTGTCGTGGTCGATCCCGCGCAGGCGGAGGTACACGAAGTCCGTCACGTCCTCGACGCGGTGAATGATGTACGCGACCCGCCCGTCCGGTCCGAGCACCGGCGAGTTGATGGGGCTCCAGTACCGCTCCTCGAACCCGCCGCCCTCTTCGGCCGGGCGCTGAATGTCGTACTTCTGCACGGCCATCACGTCCGGTTTGCCGAGGGTCCGCGCGCGTTCGAGGGACGCCCGCAGGTTGCGCACGCCGGTCGCGGTGGGGTCGTCCGGGTTGTCCGGGAACACGTCGAAGATGCCGCGCCCGAGGACCGCGGCCCGCGCCGTCATCGTGGCGCGCAGGTACGCATCACTGACCGCCACAATGGTGAAATCGGGGAGCAGAACGAGGTACAGCCCGGGGGCCGACTCGAAGAGGAGCCGAAAATCGGGAGGAACGGGCGAGGCGATTACCATTTCGAGCGCTCGTCGGGCGAGGTTCGAGCAAGTGACTCGTGCGTCTCGCGCTGGTTCCGGGCGAGAACTTCGGGCCGAACGGATGGTGCCGCGCTAAAACGCTCTCGGATGAACGCGCCGAACGACGTTGGAAGGTGCAACCAGGGGCAATTGTTCGAGCGACTAACTATGCAGAGTATCGAGCGGTAACTACGCCAATCAAGTCAGAATTGTGCCGATTCATTGCGTCATAAGTATCGGCTTCGAGAAAGTTGAGATCGGGCGCGGGAATTCAGCCGACCGCGAAACGTGCCCTCTCTTCGCACTTCGGGCACGAAGTGCGGGCGCGCCGAATCCGTTGCAAAGTGAGCGGAATGCGCTTCATCAGAAAAGAGTGCTTCGACCGGCCCTCACCTATCGTCGTTGAGGGCTCGGAGCATCAGTGCCGCGACGCCCGCCGCGTCTCCGCCGCCAGTTGATTCCAGTGCCCGAATCACCTTCTCCCGGCGCTCGAGGGGTTGGTTCTGGCTGAGCTTCTGCTTCCCTTCGATGTGCGCGATCTCGATGCGGAACCCGACGATTTGTGACAAGAGACGGTCCACGAACGGGCCGGTTTCGTCCAGCACCCACGGGCGCGGCAGCGCGGCCTCGTAGTGGGTCACGGTGCGCTGAACGATGTCGAGCAGCGCGCCGGGTTCTTCGACAAGTGTCACGCGCCCGGTCACGTGGACCGCGACATAGTTCCAGGTGGGGACAACGTTGGTGCTCTCGTACCACGTCGGGGAGATGTACGCGTGCGGCCCGCTGAACACCGCGAGGGCGCTCTGCGTGGGCAGTTCGCGCCAGTGCGGGTTCGCACGCGCCATGTGACCAACGAGCGCGCCGTGTGCGCCCGCGCCGCGCTCGAGCAAGAAGGGCAAGTGCGTCGCGAAGGGCGCCCCATCAACGAGCGACACGAGCACACCAAAACTGTGCCGCTCGATGAGATCGTGAAGCACGGCGCGGTCGGTCTCGGCGAAGTACGGAGGGGTATACACGCTTGCTCCTCGGGGTCACTTCAGACACGCGCCGCGTGCGACGGGTTCGTCTTGGAAGTACGGGTAAATTGGTGCCCCGGGCGAGGGCACGGAACCTCTATCGGTTCTAACGCCGCGCGCCACTCGGTCGAGTGAATCACACATTTTTGTACGGCGAGTGGCACGCGCACTGCGTTACCACTCCCATCGAACACGCGAACGGGTCGCGGTTCGGCAACAAATACAGTGCGAGATTCGCGATGACTCCCGTGGATGCCCTCTCCGACCTGACACAATCCACCCAAATTGACGCGACGGCCCCCCGGTTCTTCCTCGACGCCACATTCGACGCGAACCCGGACGACGGCGACTGGTGGCTTGATATTGGGGGCGTAGATCTACCCGGCTCCCTCGCCGTGTAACCCTTGCCACGCACACGACCCGAACTGTAGTTTTTACGCGAAATTAACCGAGGGGCGTTCCGGCGCAAACGACCACCCCTCGAGCCGTTACGAGGTTAACCGCACGCGAGCGCCCCGACCACATTTGAGGAGACCGACGTCATGGACCGCGAATTAGACGTGCTGACGATGCTCCTGCTCGACCCGTGCCTGACGGCCGATGAAGCGGCCCGCGAAGCGGCCGCCCGGCGCCACCTCGCCGTGGTCACGGCCGAAGCCCGTGACGAGCGCCTCTCCCCGCGAACCCGCAAGGGGCTCCGCGCGAACCGGGCGCCGGTCATTGACGGTCCCGATGTCGGGTTCTGATGCGCGGTTAATGACGTCACGAACGCGCGCGGGCCGTGGATACTCCACGGCCCGCGCGCGTTTTTATGGTGCCCACCGTCTTCACTTTTTCTTGCGACGAGCCGCGACCGCCAGGGAGCGGGAGGCGCTACTCGGCCCCACAGAACCTCATTGCCCTGGCGGTCGCGGCTCGCTTGCCTCAACGTGACCCCGAACCGAGGGCGTGGCCCCTTCCCTCTGGCCTCGCCCGAAAACACCGGCCTACTTCTTTTTGCAATAGCTGATTGAAAGAACTGCGAACGCGGTCGCGAGTTCGGGCAGATTCTCCAGGAACGCGCCGTTGGAGTTGGCCCAGCTCCCGTTCTCCTTCTGCTTTTTCTTCAGCTCGTCGAACAGTTCCTGGCGCCAGTCGTGTTTGGTCCCCTTCGCGTCGGCGAACTGGTCCTCGCCGAGCGCGTCCATCGCCTTGGCGAACGTGTGGTAGTAGTAGTACAGGCCCGAGTCCTTCTGCCCCGGGTTCTCGGTCACGCTGTAGTGCTGGCGCACCCACGTCACCGCGGCCTGGACCCGCTTGTCGTCCTTGCCCACGCCCGCGTACAGGAAGCTCTTGAGGCCCGCGTAGGTCATCCCGCCCTCGCTCCGCAGCCCGCCCTCGGCGGTGATCTTGGGGCTCTTCGGGTTGTCCGCGTCGGACAGGTTGTAGACGAACCCGCCCTTGTCCGCCTCGCCCGCCTTCTTCGCGAACGGCAGGTTGTTGAACTCCTCGGTCGCCAGGTTCTGGCTCCGGCTGATGTACACCAGCGCCCGCTTGATGGACGGGTCGTCCTTGCTCACGCCCGACGCCAACAGCGCCTCGACCATGAAGTGCGTGTTCGACATGTCCGGGCGCCCCTTCGCGTTCGGCTTGTCGTACCCGGCCCCGCCGAAGGCCGCGTCCTTCTCGGTCAGCCCGTCGGCGAACTGGAGCGACTTCACGTACTTCGCGGCGGCCTCGATCACCTTGTCGTACTTGCCCCCGGCGTTCGCCTCCTTGAACGTCATGATGGCCAGGCACGTCATGTAGTTGGACAGCCCCCGGTCGTAGACGCCGCCGTCCTTCTGCACCTTCGATTCGAGGTACTTGAGCCCCTTGGCGATGGTCGGGTTGTCGGCCGCGACCCCGTTCTTAACGAGTGCCGAGATAATGAGCGCGGTCAGCCCCGGCTCGCCGGCGCGCGGGCTGGACCCGAAACTGCCGTCGTCCTTCTGGGCCGTCTTGTAGAACCCCAGCGCCTTATCAACAACGGCCTTCACGTCGTCGGCGCTCGGCGCGGCGAACGTGAAGCGCGGGAACGCGACCAGCGCCGCGGGCGCAACGGCAGCAACTTTGAGCCAATCGCGACGGTTCAGTGCGGACATGCGGAACCTCGAAATTTAGGGAACGGGAGCGCCAGCGAAATGCAACCGGTGCGCCTGCACTCGTGAGAACGCGCGCACCGGCCCAACGCCAGAGTACGCGCGAATTGCGGCGGGGGGAATGGACAATCCCTGACCAGCAGGGGTCGATAAGTGACCAGCCCGGAGTGTGGCGATTCGTCTCCCTGTTTTGTGCCTCCCATGTGGTCCGCTCGTTCCGCGAGCGGAGTTTGGACCCCGGCGCGTCAGACACTGCGCGATACCGACCGCTCACGGAGCGCGCGGGCCACACGGAAAACCGCCGAGTCTGATTTGGCGGCACGACCTCTACAAAAGGCCCCACACACATCAAGGCTTGTTCTTGAAGCGCGGGAGCAGCATCGCGGGTTTCTCGGGCACGTCGACCACCGCGTCGGTGGGTACTTTTTCGGGCATCTCGAACCCGGCATCTAGCGCGAACGACTCATCGAAGAACGTCGAAGGAAGGGTCGCGGCCGATGTCACTTTCTTCCCGTCGGTCAGTTTCTTGCGCGCGCCGTCCCACCGGTGGAGCCAGAGCGCGCTGAGGACCGCGTCCGCGCCGCCGTGGTCGGTCGCGACGATTCGCACCTTCTTCGCGGGGTCGAGAACCAGAACGATCGGTTGCCCCTGGTACTGGGCCGCTTCCTTCCCGCGCGTGTCGGTGCTGGCGCGATGGTCGTCGTCCACGAACATCTTCTTCCCACCCTGGGTCACTTCGAGATCGTCGTCCACCACGATCAGGTCCGTCGGTTTCGGCCCGCCCGAGAGCACGTACTGATCGCGTTTGAGCCGGAACGTCTTGGTGAACTCGTAGCGGTCTTCGCCCCGCGCCGCCTCACCAGACCCGCCGAGAACGTATTGCCCGGCGGGGAACGCCGCGGGCGTCCGCGTGTCCGGTGGGACCGGTGCGGCGACCAGCGCCCCCACCACAAGCACGACCGCGCCCGTCGTCAGGTACCGCTCCATGTTCGCTCCTCTAAAGCTCGACCGCGCCCCCGCCCCGTGCGACGGCGCCGGCCGTTGATGAACCATAGCCGCTTGTACTGACAACAGAATGTGGTAAAAATTGAATCTTAAACAGTAGAGTGTTGTTTAACCCGGAGCGCGCCAGTGGCCGATCAGCTCCCGTCCGTTTCGACCGATCAGGTCGCGGCCCTCGTGGAGTTGGCCCGAGCGGGGAGCCTGCGGGCCGCGGCCACCGGGCTGCACATCACCGAACAGGGGCTGCGGAACCGGCTCGTCGCGCTGGAAGGGCTGCTCAAGGTGTCGCTGTACCACAAGCAGCGCGGCCCGCGGCGCCGGTCCCCGCTCACGCCACAGGGCGAACAGTTCCTCCCGCGCGCGACCGCGTTCCTGGAGAGCGCCCGGCGCCTCGGCGGGGGCGAATCGACCGGCCCACAGGAAGTCCACGTCGCGGCGACACAGTACCTCACGCTCTACGCGATGCTCGACGCGATCCGCCGGTTCCACCGCACGTTCCCGGCGATCCGCGTGCGCCTGAGTACGCGGACCGAGCGCGACATCGAGGACGCGCTGCTCCGCGACCCGGACCTCGCGTTCGGCGTGGCCGCGCCCTACGAGGGCGGCGCGGGCCTCGACTACCGGCACCTGTTCTCGCTCGATTGGGGGCTCATCGCGCCCCCGCGCCACCCGCTCCTCAAGAAGCGCGGGCTGACCCTGGCGGACCTGGTGGGCGTACCGCTGATCGTGTTCGAGCGCGGATCGACCGGCCGACAGCACGTGTTGAACGCCTTCTACCGATTGGGCCTGAGTCCCCGCGTCGATATGGAGGCCACCACAACTGGTATCGTGGTGAAGATGGTGGAAGCGGGATTGGGCGTGTCACTGGTTCCACTGATGCCCAACGGCGCGGTGACGAGCGGCGTGAAGGTCGGCGTGCGAAAGTTGCCCGGCCAGATCGACCCGATCCACTCGGGCATACTGATTCGACGCGGCGAAACCCCGCCGCCCGCCGCGGAAGCGTTCATCCAGTTCCTGAAGCCCACAGGCACCGCGGCACCGGGATGAAATTCCGGAGCCGCACAACCAGACCGCACTCGACCCAAATAGAATTCGGCGCCGAAATGAAAACGCGGGAATTCGCACGCGGCGCCGAAACGCGCACTAGGCTTGCAACGGCCACACATCGTCCCGGCCCGGAGCGTTCAGTTTCCCGGTCGTCTGCTCAGTCCACACGTCGCCCCTACTCGTCCGCGTCACACGCGGAGGTGCGCGGTGCCCCGTTCGACCCAAACCCGAGACCGCGACGACAGCAGCGCTCGCGCGTTCGCCGAGGAAATCGGCACCAGCCACATGAGCACGCCCCCGCCCGTGCTCGCCCCACACGACGCGACCGACTGCGTGTGCTTCGTGGGCCACGAGCCCGAGTCCGGCGACTCCGCCGAGCTCTCGGGGCTGTTCTCCGACGACCCGTACCCGCGCGTCGGCTCGCACCTGCTGCACTTCGAGATCGTCGAAGAGTTGGGGCGCGGGGCGTTCGCGCGCGTGTACCTCGCGCGCCAGGAGTCGCTCGCGAACCGGCTCGTCGCGCTGAAGGTCACGCTCATCTGGACCGCCGAGCCGCAGACGCTCGCCAAGCTCCGGCACACGAACATCATCCCGGTGTACTCGGTCCACGAAGCGGGCCGGTTCCAGGTGGTGTGCATGCCGTTCCTGGGGCGCCACACGCTGGCCCGGGTGCTCGCCGACCTGCCCGACACGATCCCGACCTCCGCCCGCGCGCTGTTCGACCAGCTCCCCGGTGCGCGCGAGCACGAGCGGAACCGCGCGGGTTACGCGGACGGGTGCCTGTGGGTGATCGGCCAGCTCGCGGCCGGGCTGACCCACGCCCACCGCGCCGGCACCCTCCACCGCGACCTGAAGCCCGGGAACGTGCTGCTCACCGACGACGGCACGCCGATGATCCTCGACTTCAACGTGGCGACCTCGACCGACGGCACCGATGTGGCCTCGAGTTCGGTCGGCGGGACGTTCCCGTACATGGCCCCCGAGCACCTGCGGGCCTTTGCCGGCGAGCCGGCCGTCGTGGACGCGCGCAGCGACCTCTTCTCGCTCGGCGTGATGCTCTACCAGATGCTCACGCGGGAACTCCCCTTCCCCCACGTTTCGCTTCCGAACAAGCAGGACACGGTGCGCCGGCAGATCGCCGTTCAGTCGCTCCCGCCGGTCCCGGTGCGCGAGCGGAACCCGGCCGTCACGCCCGCGGTCGCGGCGCTCGTCGGGAAGCTCCTCGACCCGGACCCCGCGCGCCGGTACCAGAGCGCGGCGGACCTGCGGGAAGACGTCACCCGGCACCTCGCGGACCTCCCGCTGCGCTTCGCCCCAGAACCCTCGGTCCGCGAGCGCGCCCGGAAGTGGCGCCGGCGGAACCCGCGCCCCGCGACCGCGCTAATGGTCACGGCCGCGGCGCTGGTGCTGTTCGTGCTGCCCGCGTCCGTCGCCGCGGTCCGGCAAACGCAGATCGCTTCGCGCGCGAAAGAAGTGCAGCGCGCGGAGGCACTGGTCGCGGCCGACGACGCCGTGAGCGCGCTCCACACCGCGGCCGTGGAACTCGGTTCCCGCACCGATCCCGCCCTGCGCGACCGCGGGTTGTTTGAAGCGCGCAAGGTGGTCGCGCAGTACGCGGTCACCGAAGACCCGAAGTGGGACCGGCGCCCGCAGTTCGTGCTCCTCGATACCGGGCGCCGCTTGGAACTGAAGAAGGCACTGGCAGAAATGCTTGTGCTGATGACGCGCGTCGAGGCCGAGGCCGGTGGGTACTCGCGCGCCGCGATCGAGGCCGGGCTGCGATGGAACGCCGCCGCGGACCAGTTGTTTACACCGGAGGACCGGCCGGGCGTCCTCGACCGGCACCGCACGGAACTCGAAGCCCGGCGCGACGGCCGACCCGTTCCGCCGTTCCGCGCCGCACCGGTCACCGCGCGCGACCCGGACCTCCAGTTCGACGGGCTCGACCTCGCGGCCACGGACCGCTACCGCGAAGCGCTCCCGCTCCTCGCGCGGTTCTGCGACCGCAACCCGGCGCACTTCCGGGCGTGGTTCGCGCGCGGGATGTGCCACGACGCGCTCGGCCAACCGGCCGACGCCGCGACCGCGTTCAGCGTGTGCCTCGCGCTCGTGCCGGACTTCCCGCTCGCGCTCGCGAACCGCGGCATCGCCCGGCTGAAACAGAAGCGCTACCAGGAAGCCGAAGCCGATTTCACCCGCGCGCTCGAACTCAAGCCGGACTGGACCGTTGTGCTCGTGAACCGCGGGCTCGCGCGCGAGGGGCTGAAGCAGTACAAGGGCGCCGAGACCGACTTCACCTCCGCACTGGCGGCCCCGGCCGCCCCCACGCGGGTGCTGTTCCTCCGGGCGCGCGTGCGCTTCGCGGACAACGACCCCGCGGGCGCGAGTGCGGACCGCGCGGAGGGACTGAAGCGCGAACCGAGCGACCCGATCAGTTGGGCCACGCGCGGGCGCCACCGAATGGCGAAAGACCCGCGGGCCGCGCTCGCGGACTTCGACGCCGCACTGAAACACGCACCCGCGATGCGAGAGGCCCTGCTCGATAAGGCCATCGTGCTCGCCGACCACCTGCACCGCGAAGCGGACGCCGTCCCGCTCCTGGACCGACTGCTCGACCTGTACCCGGACCACACCGAGGGGCGCGCCGGGCGCGGGGTGTACCTCGCGCGGTTGGGGCGCGCGCCCGAGGCCCGCGCGGACGCGACCGCGGTGCTCGCGGCGGAGCCCACCGCGTACCGCAAGTACCAGATGGCCGGGTTACACGCCCAGCTCGCGAAACACGTCCCGCGCGGTCCCGATCGCGCGGAAGCACTGAGGCTCCTCGCGCTCGCACTGCGCGCCGGATTCGACGACATGAAACTCCTGGCGACGGACACCGACCTCGACCCGATCCGCAACGACCCCGAGTTCCAGCGCCTCCTCCGCGCGGTGAGTCACGTTGTCCCGGGCGCTGCGAAATAGCTCACTCGGCGCGACGTCCGGCCGCTCGGGCATTCGATCTCGAAGCCACTTTCCCATCCTCCAAAAGCTCCCGCGCCGAATTAGCATCATTTCGCGGCCTGAATAAGAACACGACACTGTCAATTATCCGGACACTCGTGTGCTGCGAAAGCCGTCACTTCCTTGCAACATGAATAATCGGAACTAGCGTTTCATACCGGATGGTCCCTACCTCCTCCCCCCGCCAGAGGAGCCCGAGTCGATGCCCGCCCCCCTTCTGCAAGTGGAAGCACTCGAAGCTCGCGACGTCCCCGCAACGTTCGGCACTCCGTGGCCGGACGGCGAGCGCGTCACGCTCAGTTTCGCGCCCGATGGCGCGCTCATCGGCTCGTCCGCGTCCGACTTGTTCGCGGAACTCGGGCCGGATGCGCGGCTCGCGGTCCTGCGCGCGTTCCAGGCGTGGGCGGTTCACGCGGACGTGAACATCGGCCTCGTGCCCGATTCGGGCGCGGCCTTTGGTACCGGAGGCGCGATCCAGGGCGATCCGCGGTTCGGTGATGTCCGCGTGGGCGGCCGAGCGCTCGCCGGAGACGTGTTGGCGATCACGGCTCCGTACAACTTGTACGACAACTATTCCGGCGATCTGGTGGTGAACACCGCCGCGCCGTTCGGCCTGAGCGGGTACGACCTGTACACCGCGCTGCTCCAGGAATCCGTCCACGCGCTGGGCGTCGGTAACAGCCCCGACCCCGCGTCCGTGATGTACGAGTTCTATAGCGGCGTTCGGGCCGGGCCGTCCGCGGGCGACATTGCATCCATTCAGGCGCTCTACGGGGCGCGCCAACCCGACCAGTACGAAGGGTTGGGGGGTAACGACACTTTCGCCGCGGCCACCCGCTACCGCTCCGACGTCACTGCGGACCTCACGACGACCGGCGATGTCGACGTCTACAAGTTCACCGCCGGCGTGCTCACGCAGAGCGTGACCGTGAGCCTTCGCGCCGCGGGCCTGAGCCTACTCACGGCGCGGGTCGAGGTGCTCGATGCTTCGGGGCGCGTGTTGGCGTCGCGGGCCGTAACCGACCCGCTGGCCAATGACATCACGTTGTCGCTGGGCGGGCTCCGCGCGGGGGCAACGTACTACGTCCGCGTATCAGGCGCGGGTGGCGAGTTCGGTGTCGGCTCCTACGCGATCCAGATCAAGCAATCGTCGCTGCTCACTCAAGTCACCGACTTGGTGGGGAACTTGCTCGAAGAGACCGGGCTGAACGACACACTGTTCACCGCAACGAGCCTTTTGAGCAAGACGCTCTCCCCCGGCCCACAGACCGAGTACGGCACGCGGGCCGCGTTTGGTTCGCCCGCGGACGCGGACTATTACCGGCTCACGGTCCCGGGTTCGGTTTCCGACGGCCCCGTCAATCTGCTGGTCACGGTATGGGGCGCGGACGGGCGTGTACTGAATCCCTGGATCGAAGTGCGCGACGCCACGGGGGGCGTGTTCGCCGCCCAGGTGACCTCCGCCAACGGGAACACGACGACGCTGCAAGTGACCGGGCTGAAAGCCGGGGCGACGTACTTCGTGAAGACGTTTTCCGACAGCGGGAGCGTGGGCGAGTACACCTTCGCGGCCGATGTTCGACCGGACGTCGTCACCGTGCCGGAACTGGCGTCCGGTACGGTGGGTGCGGCAACGGCTGCGACCACTGAGTTCAGCCTGGAGCAAACGAGCCAGGTTCACCTGGTGCTCAGCGCGACCGGCGCGCACGGTACGGCCGAGGCCGTTGTCACGAACGAAGCCGGGGACGTGGTCGGACGGTTCACTGCGGCCGCCGGGCGCGGGCGCTCGCTGGACCTGTACCTCGCCGCGGGCAAGTACACGGTCACCGTGCGCTCGGTCGGAGGGGATATGCTGGGCTTCCAGTTGGGGCTCGCGATCGTGACCGACCCGGTCGGCGCGCAGCCCGAAGACCCGACCGGTACACCCGCCCCCACAACGCCCCCACCACCGACTTCGCCACCGGTCCCACCGCCGAGCGAACCGCCACCACCAACAAACCCGACACCACCCCCACCGAGCGAACCGCCCCCGCCGCTCCCGCCCGATCCCGAAGACCCGGCCCAGTGGGGCTGAAAGCGAACCGGGGGTTATTGAGATGCGGCGTGAGTCGCGCTGGAGGAGCCTGAACCCCTCGGCGCGACTCACGCCCGAATGCTGGTAATTTGCCTTTAGTTTTGTGGTACCGACAACGCCATCACGTGAGACGTCCCGGGCTTCCGCCCCCGCGCGAAAAATAAAGTCGCGTCATTTCGGCGGCCCCATTGCGCCGGTTTCGTGCTAGGTAGAGTTGGAACGGTCCGCTCCGTGGACCGCTGATCTACCCCCACGCCCCGGCGATCGCCCACATGAGCGCCCGTGATTTTCCGCCCACTGCGCAGCTCCTTCAACTCCAGCCCGCGCTCGATCTCCCCGCGCCCGACGCCCAAACACCGGCGAACCCCGCGGACGTCGGCACCATCCGCAACTGGACCGGCGAAGCCGGCCTGCCGCCGGAAGCGAGCCTCGAGCCGGCGATCTTAATTGACCACCTGCGCGCTTCCGACCCCGCCACCGCCGCCAAACTGCGGGACGCGCTCGACCGCTTCCCGCCGGTGAACAGCCACTTCGCCGGGTTCGACCTGATGGCGGTCCTCGGGCGCGGGACGTTCGGCCGCGTGTACCTCGCGCGCCAGGGCGAACTCGCGGACCGGTTCGTTGCGCTCAAGGTCTCGGCCGACCTCGCGGGCGAATCGCAGACCCTCGCCCGGCTCCAGCACACGAACATCGTCCCCATCTATTCGACGCACCGCGACGGGCCGTTCCAGGCGGTGTGCATGCCGTTCTTCGGCGTCGCCACGCTCGCGCACCTGCTCCACCGGTTCCGCGGGAACACGGCCGTCCCCGCGACCGGTCGGCAACTGCTCGACACCCTCAAGGGGCTCAGCGACGAGACAGAAATCCCGGCCCTCGGTTCGCGCGTCACGGGTACGGGCACCGGTCCCAAATCGCTCGGGGCCTCCGCGATCGCCGTGGATGAGGAGGAAGCCCACCTGCGCGCGGTCCGCGGACCGGTTCGCGCGGGCGGCCCGCTGGAGGTTCTGCGCGAGGTCACGTACCCCGATGCCGTGTCCTGGATCGGTGCCCGGCTCGCCGACGGACTGGAACACGCCCACTCCCACGGCATCCTGCACAACGATTTGAAGCCGGCCAACGTGCTCCTCACCGACGACGGCCAGCCGATGCTCCTCGACTTCGGCGTGTCCGAAGACATGAAGGTGCGGGCCGTGACGCCCGGCGCGCACATCGGCGGGACACTGCCTTACATGGCTCCCGAGCACCTGCGCTCGGTGCGCGACCGCATCCCCGCGACCGACGCCCGGAGCGACGTCTACGCCCTCGGCATCATTCTGTTCGAGTTGCTCACGGGGGAGCACCCGTTCCGCGTGCCCGTGGGCAAACTGGAAGACGAAATCCCGCTCATGCTCACGGAGCGCTCCGCGCTCCCGCCTCGGCTGCGTGCGCGCAACGGACAGGTGTCGCGCGGGCTGGAAGCGATCGTCCGCAAGTGCCTGGAACCGGACGCCGCGCACCGGTACCAGACCGCGGCCGACCTGCGGGACGACCTCGACCGGCACCGCGCGGATTTGCCACTGCGGTTCGCGCGCGTCCCGGTCCGCGAGCGCGTGCGGAAGTGGGCGCGACGGCACCCGCGGTTGACGTCCCATCTGAGCCTCGCGACCGTGGCCGTAACTGCGCTCGCGCTGTGTCTCGGGGGTCTGTTCGCAGCCAGCGCGCGGGCGGAACGGTCCGACGCCGCCGTGAACGCGCGGCACTTTGACGACGATCTGAAGTCCGCACACTACCTGCTCAGCACCCGCGCGCCCGAACCGGCCACGGTGGAAGAGGGGGTCGCCAAATGCACGGCCGCGCTCGCGCGGTATGGGCTGCCGGACGACGTCCGCTGGGAGCGCCGACCCGAGTTCCGCACGCTCTCGGCCCAGGAACAACAGCAGGTGCGCACCAAGATCGCCGAAGCCTGCCTGCTCCTCGCGCGAGGGCAGGCGCTCCGTGCGAAGCCCGGGGCCAGCGCGGACGGGGCGCTCGGTGAAGCCCTTCGCGCGAACGAGCTGGCCGAACAGATCGCCGGAGGTACCACGAAGGCGCTCTGGGAACAGCGGGCCGATCTGATGCGCCGACTCGGTCGGTCCGAGGGCGCGTCGCGGTCCGCGGAGAAGGCCAAGGATGCGCCGCTCGCGACCGCCGGCGACTACTACCTCTCCGGGACCGAGGCCATGACCAATGGCAAGCACCGGGAGGCCCTTCCGCTGCTGCGGAAGGCGATCGAACTCGACCCGGGCGACTTCTCTTCGCACCTGAGTTTGGGGCGCTGTTACGAGGGCCTGGGCCGGTACTCGGATGCCTCCGCGTGCTACACCACCGCGATCGCACTGCGCCCGGACCACGCGGGCGGGTACTACGCACGCGGACTGGTCGCGCTGCGGACCCACGACCCGGCCCGCGCGAAGAGTGACCTCGACAAGACCGCCGACCTGCTCCCCGAGACCGCCGACGTGTACCTGAACCGCGCGCTGGCGCACCAGGAATTGAAGGACTACGCGGCCGGCCTGCGCGACCTGGAGCACGCGACCGAACTGGGCGCGCCACAAGTTCGGGCGCTGTGTATGCGGGCACAGATCAAGCACCTCTCCGGCGACAAAGACGGCGCGAAGAAGGATCTGGCCGAGGCCATGAAACTGAACGCAGAAGACGATGTGGGCCTCGTGGCCCGCGGCATCGCGAGGCTCAGTACCGACCTCGCCGGGGCCGTCAGCGACTTCGACGCGGCCCTCGCGATCAACCCGCGCTCGATTCCGGCACAGCAGAACAAGGCCCACACGCAGGCCAAAATGGGGAAGACACGCGACGCGATCCGCACCCTCGACGCGCTACTGGAGCAGTTCCCGGACTACGTCCCGGCTCGGTCCGGGCGCGGCGTGCTGCACGCCCGATTGGGCAACGCGACCGAGGCCATCGCGGACGCGACCGACGTCCTCAAGCGCGAACCGTCCCCCGTGAATGCGTACCAGGCCGCCTGCGTTTACGCGCTGCTCGACAAGGTCCAGCCCGGCGCGCGAGCCGAAGCGATCCGGCTCCTGACGGCCGCCCTCCGAAGAGGCTTCGGCCACGAACACGTCGAATCGGACAAGGATCTGGACCCCATCCGCGGTACACCCGAGTTCAAGCGCGTCGTCGAAAGTGTCCAGGCGCTCCGTACCGATGTCGGCCGGCAGTAGAGACACGCTACAGCTTGCCGAGCACGAGATCGATGACCCAGCACTCGCGCACGTGCGGCCCCGGTCCGCGGCAGTGATCGAGTACCTCGGCGCGGTCGCACCCGGCCCCACCAATGCCGGTACCCCGAAGGGGTTACACATCTCAGCCCAGGGTCAATCGCAACGCGGGCGCACCCTGGGAAACCCGTGCGCACATGCGCCACCAAACAACATCCGGCAGGCCGGAGCCCAATGGTGGGCCGTCATGTAGGGTGGGTCCAGGCTTTGCGCAGGCCCACCATTACCCCGACGAGCGCGAACGCACCCCGCGCGCCACAATCCCCACCGGCACGTCCCAGGCGCGATGGTGGGCCTGCGCAAAGCCTGGACCCACCCTACATCAAACCATGCCCCGCGCGCCCGCGCGACCAATGCCGGTACCCCGAAGGGATTACACTCCCCAGCCCAGGGGTCGACCGCAACGCGGGCGCCCCCTGGGAAACCCGTGCGCACCTCCCGCGCTGCCATCCGTCGCCTACAAACCAACACCCGCCCCCCCGCTACTCCTTCCCCAGCACCCGATCGACGACCCAGCACCCGCGCACGTGCGGCCCCGGCCCACGGCAGTGGTTCAGCACATCGGTGGCGTCGCACCCGGCGTCCTGGAGCGCGTCGGCCAGAATCGGCATCGCGCTAAACTCGCGCGACTTGTACATTTGGGACGCGAGCGCGAGAACAGTGTCGGTGCGCCACGAAGGAGAGAAAGGCACGGGGCGGAACGGGTTCCCGAGGATCTCGCGAAGCAAAAATGGTTGGAACCGGCCCGTCAATATGCGGGAGTCATTCCAGGCATTGAGCGTCTCCAGGTTTGCCAGTCCTCTGTCGCCGAACGTTGCTAATAGGCAGTGTCTGTGAACACTTCGCTTGTCGGGTGCGCCGAACCCCCATTCTCGCTTTTCAAGAGTCGCCGTCCTGAAGGTGTACCCGTACATCGCCGTGCCCGCCTCATAGAACTCTTCGTGCGTTGCCGACGAATCAGCATAGCGCTCGGCAGTGGCCACGGCCTCACGCATATCCCCGGCGGGGATTCGGTCCCAGATACAGTGCGCACACGCAACCACAAAAAGCCTTCGCTGCCGGTTGCTTACCTTGTGCCAAAGGAGTCTCACCATCGGCATCGGATCATCGCACGCGAGCCATTCCGCTTCGGTCATTGATCGCCCCCTGGTGCCGCTCCCAGCATGACCGATCTCGTGCCGACCGCAAGCCCCGCAGCTCGACCGGCCGAAATGACGCCCGGCGACCCGTTCCCCACGCGCTCGCGTTATCGTACTTCGGGCGACGTTGCCCGGCTGGACTCACGCACGCTCATGTCAGGATAATACCCGCGTGCAATCATTCGCAAAAATTATGCGGATGCAAATTGGGAAATCCGCAACAATGTGATTGACCGGCCAAAGGACAACCCGGGGGACACACATGTTGCGCTTCACGATGGCGTCGATCGCCGTGGCGGTGGTCGGCGCAATACTCGCCGCCCCGGTGCCACCGGAGCGGCCCGCGAAGGCTCTGGTGGACGCCCTGGGCGACCCGAGCGCGAAGGTGCGCGACGAGTCGTTCGCGGCTCTACGGGACCGGGCCGACGCGCGGCCGTGGCTGCGCCGCGCGGCCCGGTCCGCGGATCAGGACATCGCGCGTCGGGCCGCGGCTCTGCTGGTTCCGCACGAGAAGGCCCGCCAGGAGGCGGTGGTCCCGGCGATCGATGCCTGCGTGCGCGAGGGGCGCATCGACCTACTGACCGAGTGGCACCAGTTCTGGAAGCCCCGGGCCGAGGCCGATCTGTGGACCGTCGGGCCGCGCGCCGCGAAAGCCGGGATGGATCTCTTCGCCAAGTCGTGCCCGAAGGGGAGTTGGGAGCGGTTCGAGAAGATGCTCGCCCTGCACTCGCGCGTAGTTGCGCGATCCCACGACGGCCCCTATCCAGAGCAGTTCCGTAGCAAGGGTGATTCAACCTGGAGCATTCGGACGGATCGGATGGTCCAGGTGCCCTTTCCGCCGGAATGTATCCGGTTCGCCTCGATCGGCGGCCCGGCACATCTGGGGATGAGGCCCTCACGCGCGGAGCAGTTTCTGGTTCTTGGGCCGGTTCAAGCGAGAAGGATCGACACCGCGTTTGTCGCGTGCGACGGGGACGTGTGGGGCGAGACCCCCGAGTTCGAGCCGTCGAAGGGCGTCCTGACCGCCCGGGGCATCGTCGTGTGTCGCGGCAACTTTACCGGCTGGCACGGGGTTGGCGCATGTGTGCTGCTGGTGGACGGAGACGTGGATCTGACGCAGTCGAGCGAGACGAGAGGCAACCTGATCCGCGCGTCGGGCGAGGTTCGCCTGCCGAGCGATAAGGATGCCCTTCCGGTGAACTGTACGATCGAGTCGCGCGTGAAGGACGCGACGGCCCCGTACAAGTTCTTCGAGGTGTCCGACACGGGCCTGTTGGTGGCCGACGACGAGGAGGGCTTGGTCGTCACCGGGATCAAGCCCAACACCCCGTTCGGCACCAGCGGGATCGCCAAGGGCGACCTGATCCGGTCCATCGACGACGCCCCGGCCGGGCACTCCGAGCAATTCCGCAAAGTGCTCCGACGTGCGCTGGTGTGCCAGGGCGATTGCCTCATCACCGTCACGCGCGGCGACAAGACCATCGACATCCCCGTCTTCTTCCCGCTACCCAAGTAAATACCGGGGCCTCAAAGAGTTCGCGACTACATCTGATCCGGTACCGCGCGAGCGGCCTGCAACGCACTCGGCTGCGACCCTGTACCGCGCCGCTTCAGGCTCCCGGAGCGGTGCGGGCGAGTTCGACCGCCGCAGCGCACGCGGTCGAGAGCGCGGACACCACCGGCACCCCCGGGCAGTCCTGGCCGAACCGGTGCCGGATGTAGCGCGCCCCGCTGAACCCGTCCTCGAGCCCGACCACGAGCCGCACCCCGTCGCGCTCGTGGCGCACCTTCCACTCGGCCAACTCGAACCGGCTGGTCTGGGCGTAGGCCCGACCGGGCACGCTCACCGCCTCGCGCGCCAGCCAGAACAGGATCACGCCGTGCCCGGCCGCCCGGCGCAAGTGGTGCGTTTCCCAATCGACTTGCGCCGCGTACTCGGAGTCGCGCCGCGGGCCGGGGCGCCGGGGTGATGCGACGGCGAGGGCCGGGGCGTGTTCCGCGAACCACTGAAGCGCTTCGGCCTGCCAGTCCGGGGCGCCCTGGATCGGACCCGCCAGAAACACGAGCGGTCCGTCGATGGGCGAAATAGTCAGCGGCAAAAACGCACTCACGACGTGCCCCTGTGACTCGCAACAATAACGCTCACCGGTTTGTGCGGTGAGTCGCAAATGTCAGAAGTCGACACTGCGGAGCCGCGCCGGGTTCGGTGCGCGCCGAGGGTGAGTGTCATCACACCCTCGGTACGGCTGTGGAACACCGGCACGGAGTCACTGAACCGTTACGGCTTCGGAGCGGGCACCGCGGGCAACCCGCCGCACGCCGGAGCGCAGTTGCCGCTGAAGCAGGAGACCTGCGGACCGTTGCACGGGCCGCCGCGGTTGAAGTGCCCGCCGAAGAGGTCTTCAAACGTCCCCTTGCTCGGCACAAAGATCCGGTCGCCCGGCAGGATCTGGTAGTTCGTCGAAGTGTCGCCGAGTTGCACGATGTTCGTGTAGCACACCGGGAGCACCGTGCGGCACCCGTCGGGGGCCGAGGGGCGGGCGACGATGATGTTCTGCGGCGACGACCGGCGCGTCGGTCCACCGGCCTGGGTGATCGCGGAGAGCACCGTGTCGTGGCCCGTGATCGGGAACGCACCGGGGGCGTTCACTTCGCCGAGCACGTAGAACACTTTCCCCGGCCGCGCGAGCAACCGCACCGTCACAGCGACCGCGTTCTTCTCTTTCGACTTGATCGCGTCGCGCACTTGCACTTCGACTTCCGGCAGCGTCTTGCCCGCGACCACCGGGCGCCCGTACTGGCCGAGGTCGATGGTGCCGTCGGGCTGTACCGGCTGATCCGGCGGGAGCCGAACCGGGGCGTCGAGTTCAACCGGTTGCACAAGCAGCGTGTCACCGGCTTCGACCACGTGCGGAGCGAGGAGCGACATGGCAAGTTCCCGCGGCACCGGTGCGGGAACGGGGGCCGTGTCGCGCACGGCCTTCGCGTTCTTGTTTAAAGGATTCGTCGGTGTGCTGAACCCGAGCGATTCGCCCACGGTCGAACACCCCGTTACAACGATTAGCATCAACCCGAGGGCAACACCGGCCCGAGCACGAATTACCATAACACCGGCTCCTTTCCAGCTTACCTGGGGCATCGGTGTTATCGGGCCAAATGAAACGTCCTCTTAAACCGTTCTCCTCGATATATCCCAAACTCTGCACTTTCTCCGCACGACCGCGTCACTTGTTGCTCATGGAACCGAGGCCGAGGACGCCGGCGGCTTCGGCCGGAAGTACGTACCGCGACAGGAAGAAGCGCACGGCCTGGTCGGTCAGGAGCGCCCCCACGTTCACGCGCACGATGGGGTTACTCGTCGAACCGGTGATCGTGAGGCGCACCGTTCGGTTCGAGAGAAAATCGCTCACGTCGCGGATCAGCGCGACCGGGACCGGGCCGAACGTGGGGACGCGGAGCCCGAACACCCGTAGCGCGCGAACGTCGGGGCCGATCGTTCCCGTGTGCGCGACCACGTTCAGGTCCACGCGCCCGCTGGTGGCGATGGTCCCTTCCGCGAACAACTGCGCCGCCGGGTTCGCCAGCGCGATTCGCTCGACGCGGAACACGCCCTTGCTCAGAGTCGCGCGGACGTCGCCCGACTGGAACGGCTTCACGAGGCCGGTCGTGTTCAGGAACGGGGTAACCTGGCGCAGAACCGGGATTTCCTTCACCGACGTGTTGTTCAGACTCGCGATCAGCGTTCCACTCACGTCGTCGATCGAGCGCACGCGCGTGCCCTTCAGGTCGAAGCGCCCCGTGAGCCGCCCGCTACCCAGGAGGGCGTTCTCGCCGAGCCCCGGCGCGACGGCCCGCAGCGGTACGTCGGTGAACTTCACCTCCCCGTCCAGGCGCGTCTCGGTGCCCCAATCGAGTGACAAATCGGCCCGGGCGCGCCCGGACCCGGCCTGAACGGACGCCTCGCGCACGGTGAACCGCCCGTACCCGCCCGCGGCACTCGCGAACGTGAACGGCACGCGGAGGTCGCTCACCTGCACGCCGGACACGCTCCCGCGCGGCACCGTGAGTGTGCCCGACCCGCGGCTCTCGCCCCCGAGCCGGGCGTGAACGACCACCGAAACCGGCCCGTCGAGCAGGTCGTTAGAACTCCCGAACGGCGCGAGCAGCTTCTTCGCGTCCGCGCCGGTGAGGGCGAGCGTGAAGAAGTTGCGCTGCGTTTGTTCGAGCCGCACCTGGCCGCGTGCGCGGAGTTCGCCGCCCGCGACGCGGCCCGTAACGTCCGAGAGTTGCAGCACCCCGTCGCGCATGACCAGCACGCCCACCACCTCTTGCGAGAGCAGAGTCCCGCCCCACTCGAGGCGCGTGACGGTGATGCGGCCGGAACCGGACGAGAGATCGTTCTCGAAGTCGAAGTTCGCATCGAGCCGACCGCGGAGCGGTTCGAGCGCGGTGAACCCGATGCCGCGGGCGAGCCGCGCGAGGTCCACGCCGGTCAACTTGAACGCCCCGCGGTCGCGCTTCCCCTGCCCGCCCGGTTCCTTGTCTTTTTTCAGGCCCGGGTAGCGGCCCTTAATGTCGAACGACCCGCCCAACGTCTTACCTTCGAGTTCGTACTCCACCGCGCCGCCCTTGAGAGCGACCTTTCCGGTGAGGCGCTCGGCGGGAATGCCCTGAACGGTCAACCGCGGCGCGGTGAGGTCCAAATTGAGGTTGCCCACGCGCCCCTGCCCCTCCTTCGCGGGAGGAATCTCTCCGCCGACCTTCCCGGACACCTTGCCCGCGATCTTCACGGGGAAGTCCGGTACGAGTTCGGTCGCGCCGCCCGCGTCTAGGTCTTTGAACTCAACCCCGAACGCACCCGCCTTGTCCGCCGCGAACGGGACATCGGCGGAACCGGTCAGCGTCCCGCCGAAGGCGTTCGCCTTGAGGTCGGAGACGACGAGCTTTTCGGGGGTCAGCTCCCACTTCAGCTCGACGTGATTGGCGCTCGATTTCGCGAGCGTAAGTTTCGTGGCCTTGATGCTACCCGTAGCGGTGTACGAGAGCGGTGCGACCGTGCCGGTCACGCGCGACTCCGTTTCCAGCACGCCCTCGACCGGTGCCGGGAGTTGCACTTCGGGAACCAGTTTCCGCAAGTCGGTGATGTTCGTCCCGGTCGTCTTCACCACGGCCGAGAACGGGTACTTGCCGGCCAGCCCCAGCGTCGCCTCGGCGGTGACGGGAATACCTTCGAGAGTGACGTTCGCGTCCTTGAGCGCGACGACGCCCTTCGCGACCGTGGCCGAGAGGCGGATGTCCTTCGCGCTGCGGTTCTCCACCACGAGCTCGGTCGAAGTCACTTCGGCCGAACCGCTCCACTCGTTGGGGTCCGAGAGCTTCTCGTAGGGCGCCTTCATCGCCACTTTGCCGGAAACGGTCCCCTTCAGATCGAGCTTGAAATCGGGGAGCGCTTTGAGCACTTCGCCGAGCGGAATCTGATCGATCGTGAGCGCAGCACTTACGTCACCCGGCGGCGCGGTCGCAGCCGTAAGTGTACCGCGGAACGTGCCGGATTGTTGCCCGCCCGCGCTCGGCTGATCGATCTTGCCGGTGAGATCGGTGAGGGTGAATTTCCCGTCCTGATAGATCATGTTCGCGGAGAGATCGCGGAGCGTGAGCCCTTCGAGCGTGAGCGCTGAGGATGTGATTTTTCCCGTGAACTTGTACGCGGCTTGGCTCACCGCCTGGCTCACCGGAACCGCAATGGTTGCCTCCGCGCTCACCCTCCCGCTGATCTTGTAGTTGACCTTCACCTTCAGCTTTTCGAGCAGTTCGGCGATGTTGACGTCGCGGAAGCGGACGGTCGCGTCGAGCGTCGGCTCACCGCCCTTAGCCGGTTCCTTCTTGTCGTCCTTCTTCGGCGGATCGGCGGGCTTCTTCTCCTGTCGCGCCGCGTTGCGCACGGGCGCATTGGGGGGTCGCGTGTTGCTCGCGTCTTTCTTGGGTCGCTGGAACTCGTACTGGCTCCCGGCCTTCCGCAAGTGAATCGGAATGTCGTCGCCGGGGAAGCCGACGATCTTCACTTCGGTAATGATGCCCGAACCGCCGCCACTCGGCTCGATGCGCCCGTCGGAGAAGACCCGTAGCACGAGATCCGCGGTACCCTTGAGTTTGCCTTCCACGTCCTTCGGCAGCTTCCATTCCGCGGGCAACTTTTTGAGATCGAGGTCCGCGGCCGATGCCTTCAGGTTCAGAACGGTCGGTTCCGGGCCGAAGTCCGCGTCGCCATCGACCGCAACCGTGCCCCCGGCGAGTTCCGCCTTCGCGCCGACGAGTTTCACCTTCGCGCCCGTCACGTTGATCTCGCCGGTGACCTTCGCGAGTGTCACGTTCGCATCGGGTAGCGCGAGCGCGGCGCCAGCGGGTTTGAGATCCACCGCGTAGTGAACTTCGCCCACCGAATCGAGCCACAGGCGCAGCGCAGCGCCCCCGCGCCCATCGGGTTTCACCCGCTGCCACACCGACGCCGGCACGAACGGGATCGACCCGAGCCGGTCCATTGTGAGCGGGCCGTCATCGGTCGCGAGCCGGACCTCGCCCGCCGACCCGTTCCGAGCCACGTCGCCGGAGATGGTCCACTTCGACCACGCAGGGTCGTCGATCGTGCCAGCCAGCTTCACGCGGTCGCCGGCCGGTGTTACGGTGGCGTTGAGGTTCTGGAGGGCGAACTCCGGGCGGCCGTCCTGCCGAATCGTGAGTTGGCCGTTGGTGAGGGTGATCGTGGGCAGTTCGCCCCCCTCCCCTCCTCCACCCTCGGGGAACTTCGGCAGCGTGGTAATGACCTTCCCATCAGCGTTAACGTGGAGCGTCAGGTTCACACCCTTGAGCGTCACCGTTTTCGGCGCGATGCGGCTCGTGGCCAGCCCGAAGAGCGAGACATCGGCGGATGCGTTCTCGACCGCGAACACTTCGGCTTTGTTCGGGTCCGGCGCGGCCGGGTCGAGCACCTTCATCCCGATCGCGGACGTGACCAGTCCGAGGCGGACACTCGTCACCTCGACCGGCATCCCGATTTGCGCGGTGATCTTCCGACTCACGAGCGACTTGCCCGCGTCGGTGCCCAGGTACGCCCCAACTCCGACGCGGACGAGGATCACGAGCGCGAGGCACGCGCCGAGGCCGTAAAGTGTCCACCGGACTGCAGAACGTGCTCGAATCATCGTGCGGCCTCCAAGCGCGTGTCGCGTTCATTCACGCTAACCCAAGACGCAATTGGTTGCACATCCTGTTCCAACCGCGTACCCGCGCCGCCAGCGGTACGGACGGCATTCTCCAAATAATTCGCACATCTTCAGGTGCGTGCGAACTTTTCAGACGCGCTCCCCGCCCCAGCCAGGAAGGGTTATTGAGCTGCTGACCCGATCATCCGCGGTTGCCCGCGCCCGCGATCCAGACCCGAAGCTAACAATTGCTAACAATTTGAGGACAATCGCCGCGACTACGGTTTTCGCCTTGGAAAACGCTATTCGCCACTAACAACGGCTAACATTCGTGCCCGAATTGCTGCGATTAAAGCCCCTTCACCGCCTAACTCTGCAGTTTCGATCACCGTTCAAATTATACCGAATAGACACTCTGTCTCAAAGAACACAGTGGAAATTTTTACCCTACTTGTGCTGCGTCGCGCACGCTGATGCCGAACCCACAGCGGCCCGGAGCCCACACACAAGACTTGGCACGCAGTGCCGCATCGGTCATGCTGAAGCGGGAGGACGAGCGATGACCGAAGAAGAATGGTTGGCGGCTACCGAGCCGACGCTGATGCTGGAGTTCCTTCGAGGCAAAGCGAGCGACCGGAAGATGCGTTTGTTCGCCGTCGCGTGTGGAAGGGTGCTTTGGCCATTGTTAGCAGATATCGCGTCTCAGCGAGCCGTAGAAATTGGAGAACAGTATGCCGATGGACTGGCCGATGATCGAACGCGGCTCATTGCCCGCCGAGCCGCTCACTCGGCGCCGGAGGCGTTGATACCCCATTGGCGGAGCGGGAGCATTCCGAGTGCATCGCTCACTGCCGCAGCCGCAGTGTTGCCCTGCGTAGACAAGTCGGTGCGGATCTGGGGATACGACTTTCTTCGCTCTGTGCAGGCACTAGGTGATTTAATCGCAACCTCACAGTGCGATTCAGGCGAACGACCACTACGGGGTGATACCAAAGCCGCCTGCGAGTTTCACGTCGCGCTCATTCACAACATCTTCGGGAACCCGTTCCGTCCTGTGACTTTCTCCCCGTCGTGGCGCACCCCAACGGCGGTCGCGCTGGCGGCGCAGATGTACGAATCGCGTGACTTCAGCGCGATGCCGATCTTGGCCGACGCGCTCCAAGACGCCGGCTGCGACGCCACCGATGTGCTGAACCACTGCCGTGGACCGGGAGTCCATGTGCGCGGGTGTTGGGTCGCGGATCTGGTACTCGACAAACAGTAGCGGGGAGCCGGCGGGGGCGATACGCTGGAGCGGGCCGGTACCGGTAAGCGAGAGGCGATCCCAAAAGCGGGCGCTCGTTCGTTACGCGGTGGAGAGCAAAGCGGATGAGGCTGCGGCGCGTGTACATCAAGAGGGCCGGTGGCGAGATCGCTAGCGAGGCCTGTTACACCGCCTGGCGCGGGTTCTCTCACCTCGCGTACCCGCTCGACTTCTTCGAGTGGGAGGATCTGACCCAGAAGTGCCTCCGGCTCGACCCGCTCACCCTCGTTGTCGGGGGCACCGTGGCCGTTCACATGGCCCTGCGACAGATCGGCGCCCCCGTGCCGCCGCCCTTGAACTTGCCCGGTCCGCTGCTCGGTTTCGCCGGCCGCGCGGTCTGGGAGACGACCCTCGGGGCCGTGCGCGAGCGCTTCCGTTCTCCAGACGCTTCTCCGCTGTTCATCAAACCGCAAGTGGAGACCAAATCGTTCGCCGGGGCCGTCGTTACCGGAGCGGTCGAATTGGGGCGGCTGCAGCACCTCGACGACGACACCCGTATTCAAACCGCCGAACCGGTCGCGTTCGTGTCGGAGTGGCGGTACTTCGTTCACCGCGGAGCAGTTGTGGGGTTGGCCCACTACAGGGGTGAGTGGTCGATCGTGCCGGACAGTGACACGGTGCGCCGGGCCGTCGCCGCGTACTCACCCGGTCCGGTCGCGTGCGCGCTGGACTTCGGCGTCACGGCCGACGGGCGCACCTTACTGGTCGAGGCGAACGACGCATTCGCCCTCGGAGCTTATGGCCTGGACGCAGTCACTTACGCTCGCATGCTGGAGGACCGTTGGCTGCAAGTGGTCGGCGTCGAGGCGTAACCCGGCTCGGCACTGCTCCAGCCATCTGATTTTATCCCTCCCGCGTCCATCCGAACTACTGGAATCGTGACCAGATCACTTCCCCACAGCACGATCGAAGCACCACGCAAACAGTAGTTCCCATTCGAGGTGCTGCACGCGCCTGGCGATCTCCTCATCGGCGCTCGACGTGTCGCGCACCTTCTCACAGAAATCGACGAACGCTTCGGGCGTGGTGAACGAGTAGCTCACCTCCGGGGTACGTTCGCGGAGGTGATCCAGAACGGGGTGCGCCCCCACCCGGCGCCACCAATACTTGCTGTTGAACGGGTCCGGTTCGCGGCGGTGCATGATCGCGTGCCAGAAGCTCCCCTCGTGGGTGTTGATGTCCTGGCTGATGGTGTGCGATTCGTCCAGGAAGTTGAACGCGATCCACAACCCGGACCGGCACGCGGCGGCCGCGTCCCGGTCCACCACGCGCCCGAGCGCGGCGTCGTCGAGGGCCGCGAGCCGCCCCCGGACCGCGTCATCAGGAGCGCCGGGGCCGAGGGGAACTACAACTCGCGCCGCGAGGAGAGCGGAAATGGTCGGCGAGTACACTGACGGGTCGAACACCGGAACTCCTTTCGTAGGGGCACTGCCACCCTACGAAATTCTCCCGGGCACTCCCAGCGCTACCTGCCCCTAGGCAGCGGTAGTTCCGTCGGCGGGATCTGGTGCAACGAACCCGGGTTCGCTTTCGGTGCGCGGGGGGTTGAGTCCGATGGTGGTTGGAGCGCGCTTATCGGCTTCTTCAACCATTCCAACCATGCTTCCTCCAAATCGTTGATTGACTCGAACCCGTAGACCTCTTTGGCGGCCTTGTCCCAAGACTCGGCGGTGTTACCCTCAGTGCCCGTATACAAGAACGTCAAGAGCCGGCGGCGCCCTTCGTTCTCCGCGTTCTTTTTAAACAAATCACCGAGTATCGGGACGTCCATGAGCACCGGTACCCCTTTCGTCCGCCCGGCCAGGAACCGGGTCAGTGAGTGCCCCTGGGCGTAAAGGACGATCATGTCTTTGGGGTACTCGGTCATGCGCACGAGCACCCGGAGCCGAATCCCGCGCCCGGCGTTGAGCAGTTCGCGAACACGGACGTCGTGGTTGAACTGCTCGGTCGCGGATTCTGCCAGAACGGACAGCCCTTCGTCCGCCCACCGCGGGACCGGCTTGCCGAAGAACGACGCCAGTACGGTGTGCGTCACCTCATGCGGGAGCGCGTTGGTTAGCACGCCCATGAACTCCCCACTCAGAGTCATTTCCATCGAGGTGACGGTCGGTGCCCCGTTCGCGCCGTTACCGAATGTGAAGGTGGTCGCTCCGCCGCCGACTTGTCCCGGAGCGAACCGAATGAAGCACGGTTTGGACCACGCCGGCAGCTCCTTACCGAGCCACTGGAGCGCGAGTTCGCGCCGGTGGTACTCGGCTTCGGACGCCATAACCCGGGCCATTACCGGAGTCGGCGCGTGGACCACGAAGTTGGCCGTGCGCGTCTCGTTCTTGGGCGCTTCGCCCGCGTCGATCCACGGCGGGCTTATCACCGACGGCGCGGGCGGTGCGGCGGTCGGCGGGATCTCCCGCAAAGGCGGATCAATGGGTTTGAGCGGGTCTTGGGACCACACGAACCCGAGGCACACGAGGACCGCCGCGGCGGGCGCCAGCAGCGCGGGCACTTTGAACCTGGCCATATCGTTTACGACTCCTTTCGCGACAATCGCCGCCGGCGCAGTGGGGGCACCGCCGGCGAGGAACTGAAACACATTTGCCACCGTCTGCCGGGCCAGAACGGGCGGAACCGCGCCGACCGCTTCACCGATTCCCGCAACCAGGGCGGTTGCGACCGCCGGGATCACCCCGCGCCGTTCGAGTCGGGCGCGGAGCAGCTCCTTCGCCCGGTCCAATCGGCGCCGAAGAGTGCGCACACTACCGCCGAGGTCCGTTGCGGCTTGTGCGTGGGTCCGCCCGCGCATCAGGCACAACACGACAGGCGCGCGGAGCCCGTCCGGGAGCCGGGTCAGTTCGTCGTCCAGAATTGCGGCGAGTTCGTGCGCGTCCGCCCACGGATCACGGGACTCGTGGCGCGCCGCGGCGCGCTCGTGTACCGCCCGTCGGCGCTCCGCGCTGCGCATTTGCCGGGCGACGTGCCCCGCAACACCGACGAGCCAGCTCCCGACCGCCCCCGGCGCGCGCACCCGCTCCGGCCGGCACGCGAGCACGAGAAACACCGCCTGAAATGCGTCATCGGCGTGCGCGGGAACCAGTCGGCGACAGACGCGGTGGACGACCGGCCCGTGCCGGCGGACGAGTTCCGCGAAGGCCGCTTCGTCGCGGGCGGAGGAGAACCGCGCGAGCAGGTCGCCGTCCGAGAGCACCGATTCCGCGGGCGGACAGAGTTTGCGTACCGAAACGGGCATCCGTGGCCCTCGTGTGAGCGAACCGGCCTTTCACCCACTTAGTGTGCTCTCGCGCCGTCTGATGGCCAACTTTTTGGAAGTGTCGTGAACCCGACCGGCCTTATTGGGCCAGGCACCGTTCGTCGCAAGAGGGGTTGACTTGAGAATAACCTGCCCGGTTGGTGACGAACCATCGAAAAGAAGCGCCGCACGATTTGCGCCACACGGCGCCCGACGCGACAGCGCCGAGGCTCTGGAGCACGGCCCACCAGTGAGCACCGGTCCGCGCTACGGCGGGGTCAGTTCGTAGACCGCGACCGCGCGGGCTTCGTCACCGGTGTCGATGGCCCAGCGCGAGTGCCGCGCGCGCCACCCGCCCGCTTCCAGCCCCTGCAGTAGGGGGAGGCTGGGGGGGCGGTACGGGTCGGACAACAGCACCCGTCCGCCGGGCGCGAGGTTGCCGCTGAAGATCCGCCGCAAGTGTTCGTGTTGGGTGTCGGCGTACAGGATATCCGAGCCCACGATCCAGTCGTACCGGGTCTCCTCCGCCCACTCGGTCCAGTCGGCCAACCGGTACTCGATTCCCGCCATTCGGTTCCGTTCGCCGTTCAGCCGGCACACGTGGATTATCAACTCGGACCGGTCGGTCTGGACGACCGTCGCCCCGAGCGCGGCGGCCACGATGCCCGGTAAGCCGGTGCCGGCCCCCAGTTCCAGCACGGTCTTCCCCCGGAACTCGGCCGCGCGAGCGGCGATCTCGTGCGCCAGTGCGATGGCACCCGGCCACAGCACCGCCCCGTAGGGCGCGCGCCGGTCCGGGTCGTTCAGGAACCGCGTCTCCTCGCCGAGACTGAGAACGGCGTCCGTGTGCAGCACCGACAGCTCCTTGTCACCGACCCGGAGGCGGCACTCGGAGAGCGGAAAATCGCCGATGCTGGTGCTGAGGACCGGCGGCGGAGCGGCAGGTGTGGTCATACGAGTTGAGATACGAAGGAGGTCCGCGCGCGTCATTCCGCAACGCAGCCGCCTCGGGCCTCGTCAGACCACGACCGCACGGGAGGTCACGATTCCGCGATCAACGCTGCCCGCGGCTGTTTCGCATCGGCCGGGGCGCGAACCGAACTCATCGAGCCAGTCGGCAAATGTGAGGCGCACGGTGGCGCCGCTCCGGTTCGCTGCGATCGCGTGAAGAAACGCCGTTTCCGTAGACGTCGCGATTCACCTCGTCACACAAAGAACGGCCCGGGGGATAAATATCCCCCGGGCCGTTCAGATTACCGCACTCGCCGGGCCACTTTACTGATTGAACCAGAACTCCTTGGTGTTCACCAGCGCCCACAGGATGTTCTCGTAGGCGGTCTTCTTGCCCGCAGCGCCCCCCTTGGCTTCGAGCTTCTTGATGTGCTCGATGGCCCCGTCGAGGTCGTCCTTCGTTGGCTTGCGGGCGAACACCCACAGGAACAGGTCCGTGACCTTCTCTTCGTCCGGGCGCTTGTCGTCCGCTTTGGTGAGCGCGTCCGCGCGCCCGCCCCCGCGCTTGATCTTGCCCTCCACCTCGTCACTGTTGAGCATGTGCAGCACGGCCGCGAGGTTCGCTTCGCTCACCCGTTCGCACTCGCACGCGCTGATGCGCTGGGGCCGCCCGTTCACGTCCAGGAAGTACGACTGGAACGACTCGTCCGGCAGCATGATCGCCCGGTTCGGGGCGTTCTTGTCTGCCGGGAGCCCGTTGAACCGCGACGGGCTGTCGGTCACCTGGCACAGCGCATCAAGCAGCACTTCCGCCTGGAGCCGCTTCGGGTAGTAGCGGGCGTAGGTCTGCTTGTCGTGCTTGTTGAAGTCGTTCGGCGCACTGCTCAGTTGGTACGTCCGGCTCTTGCAGATCGTCTTGACGAGCGCCTTCAGGCTGTACTTGTTGTCCACCAAGTTTTTCGCGAGCGCGTCGAGCAGTTCCGGGTTCGACGGCGGGTTGGTGATGCGCATGTCGTCGAGCGGGTCCACGATCCCGCGCCCGAAGAAGTGTGCCCAGTACCGGTTCGCCACCGTCTTCGCGAAGAACGGGTTCTTCGCGTCCACCATCCAGTCCACGAGCTTCTGCCGCGGGTCGTCGTCGGTGGAGACGACCATCGGGTCCGCGTCGAGCGGCTTCGGCTCGGCGGGCTTCTGCGTGCGCTTGTTCTGCACGCTGCCGGTGGTGCGGATGTAGATCGTCTGGACCCGGTTGTCCTGGCGGTTCGGGTCCGTGTTGGGCAGCCGTACTTCCTTGCGCCCGATGCGGCCGTAGAACGCGGCCAGCCCCCAGTAATCGTCCTGCGACCACTTCTCGTAGGGGTGGTGGTGGCACTGGGCGCACGCCAACCGCTGGCCCAGGAACACCTGGCTCACGTCGTCCACGAACTGCTCGGCCTTCTCGACTTCCTTGTACCACACGGTCGGCGGGCTCTTGCGCTCGTCGCCGCTGGACGCGATGATCGCCCGCGCGAAGTCGCTGTACGGTGTGTCCGCGGCCACCTGCTCGCGAATCCACTCGTGGAACGCGAACGTGCCCGGCGCGCGGTCGGCCTGCTGCCGGCGCTTCACGCGGAGGATGTCGGCCCACTTGTTCGCGAAGTAGAAGGCGTACTCCGGCGAATCGAGCAGTTTGTCGACCAACTTGTCGCGCTTGGCCGGGTCCGCGTCCGCGGTGAACGCGAGCACGTCCTTCGGCGTGGGGAGAGAACCGGTCACATCAATGTACACGCGGCGGATGAACTGCTCGTCGCTGCACAGTTCGGAGGGGACCAGCCCGAGTTCTTTCCACTTCTTGGCCGTGAACTTATCGACCACTGTTTTCTCGGCGAAGGTCCAGTCGGGCGTCTTCACGCCGAGCGGCACCGTGGCGCGAAACACCGCGACCATGCCCTGGTACCGGGCCATCACCGCGGCCTCGCCGCTCATGCCGAGCGTGTGGACCAGTCCGCGCTCTTCGACCGTGGCGATTTCCGGGTCGTTGCTCTCGTACTGTGCCCGGCGCGTGATGTCTTCCACCGTGCCGTCGGTGTAGTGTGCGTACACCGCGAACTGCTGCTTGCTCTGCCGGCTCAGCACGCGGTGCTCGGGGTACACGCTGATCTTGGTGACCTTCGGGTCTTTCTCGTCACCCCACGGCATCCCGGCCGCGATCCAGCGCCGAACGAGCTTGTACTCGTCGGAGTCGGGGTCCATCTTCTTACCGCCACCATGCGGGGCGCGCCCGGTGGCCTTCATCAGAAAGAGGCTCGCGTCCGGGTTCGCGGGGAACAGGCGCCGACCGCGACTCTCCTTCACGAGCGTCATGAAATCGAGGTCCGGCTCGAACCCGAGCAGCGACAGCCGAAAGCCGTTCTGCCCCGCGAGTTTGCCGTGGCACCCGCCGGAGTTGCAGCCGAGCTTCGTGAAGATCGGCACTACTTGGTTCGTGAAGTTCAGTGGCAGGTTCTCGCCCAAGCTCTTGACCCCGAGGGGCACCCGCGCGGTTTTCCCTCCGAACGTCGCCACGACCTCCGACGACCCGTTCGCACGCGGAACGATGCGCCCGCCCACGAGCGCGGCGGCCAATTTCCCGTCGGCAACGGTGTAAGTCGCGTCCGCGGTGAGGTCCACCAGTCGCCCGTCGTTCAACGTGCCGGTCACGACGAGTTGCGTCGCGTCGTCGGCGCCCGTGAGCGCCACCTTGGGCGGATTAATCGCGATGCTCTTCACATCCGAGGGGTTGATTTCAGCGGCCCCGGCCCGGGTCGCGTTGGTTCCATGCGTCGCAACAAAGGCGAGGAGAATGGCCCAGCGTTGGACGTGCTTCGGCATGGGATGAGACCCTCGATTGGGGTAGCGAGCGGTGGGTGCGGACTTTCGGCGGAACATTAGCGGCAGGATGGTGTGATTGTCGCTTATGCTTGGTCGAAGTGCAAGTGGGAGCAATAGAAAGCGAGGAGACACCCCGGAACGCGCGGACCGACACCATGAGCGAATACCTGTGCCTCACACTCATTGCCGAGGCGGGCGAAACCGAGAGTGCGTTCAAAACGCGACTGACCGCGTTCTGGTCGCACCTGATCCGCACGCAGCCCGACACCTACGAGGCCGTGTACGCGGAAGCGAAGCACTTCGACGCGACCGGTGGTCGCGTGTCGCGCCAGTACATGGTCGGCGAGGGCGCCACGAGCGCCGTACTCGAAGCACTGACCACGAAAGGAATTGCGGCCGCGCCCGTGGACACCGACGACACCTACACCAAATACGAAGCGAGCGGAAGTGAGTGGTTCCAAATCGCGCACTGACGTGCGAGAATCAATTGAGTTTGCGAACGAGCAACACGCGGCCCTTCCCGATTGGATGTTGTGACCCGGGCAGCAGTTGCTGAAATCGGAATATGACATCGAAACCCCGGGAACCCCGGAGTTTTTGCATTCCTCCGTGACACCAGTTGCCCCGCGTCGCGCCCTCGCGCGGGTGTCAACGGGTGTCAGATCCGTCGGGGCCGTTTAGTTCTCGGGGATAGGAAAGTCCACCCGCTCGGTGACCCTCGCGGTTCGCCAAGAGACGCGGGCGAACCGCGAGGGTCACCGAGCGGGGGAGTCAATCATTCGGCCCATATTCACACATTAAACAGCCCTGTCAGATCCGTGAAGTTGCTTGTGCCCTTCTCGGCGCTCAGTTACACTTCTCAGCCCTCCCACATCCACGAACTGGTAACCCGCCGGTGAACCCGGTGAACGGCGTGACGCACCGCGTCTGGGTCAAAAGACCAGGGGCACTTTCTGGATTTCGGGACGCTCCGCCGCTCGAACGGCCTCTATCCAGGTAGATACAGCAGCGAAACGGAGGTCGCGCGTGGCCCGCTTGCTTTCCGGTCTCGTCCACCGCCTCGGCCGGGTCGTCGCCCGTGACGGACTGGCCCAACTCACCGACGACGAGCTTTTGCGGCGATTCACCGCGGACCGAGACGCCCTCGCTTTCGAGGCCCTCGTCTGGCGGCACGGCCCGATGGTGCTCGGGGTCTGCGGGAGGGTACTCGGTCGGACCGGGGACGTTGAGGACGCTTTCCAGGCGACCTTCCTCGTGCTCGTGAGACGGGCTCGGGCCGTCCGCTCGGGCGAGGCCCTCGCCGGGTGGCTCTACCGCGTGGCACGTCGGGTCAGCACCCGCCTCGCTCGCGAGCAGGGCCGGCGGGCCGCGCGCGAGTGCCTTGCGGCCCGACCGGAAGCCGTCACCGAGGGCGCGGTCGAGTGGTCCGACTGGCGCGCGCTCCTCGACCGCGAGGTGGAGCGCCTGCCCGCCCCGTACCGCGAGGCGTTCATCCTGTGCAGTCTGGAAGGCCGGGCACAAGAGGACGTCGCGCGCGAACTCGGGTGCCCGGTCGGAACGCTCCAGTCGCGGCTCGCGCGGGCGAAGGAGCGGCTCCGCACGCGCCTCTCCGTCTGTGGCGTGGCGCTCCCGGTCCTGGGCGCGGGGACGGTCTCCGCTCGGCTCGCGACCACCACTGTGTCCGCGGCCATCGGGCTCGCAAGCGGTTCTCCAACCTCGGCGGCACCCGTCGCCCTTGCTCTTTCACAAGGAATGTGGAAACCAATGGGAATTCTCAAGGCGAAAGTCGTGTTCCTGACCCTCGTGGCAACTGCCGCCGCGGGGTCCGCGGTCGGGTACGTCGAGCCGCCGTCGGTAGTCCGGGCCGCTCCGCACCCCGCATCGGCGGACCCAACGCCCGAGGAGTTGAAGAAGGAAAACGAGCGACTCCGCCACGAGATCGCGCACCTGAAGAAGAAGCTGGCCGCAGCCATGCTCCCGAGCGGCGATGTCCCGACGGACCAGGAGGTTATCAAGGCCCTCCCGAAACCGCCGGCCGGGGCGACGCGGGACGACATCGTAATCGTGAAGGAGAAGATCCTCGATCGGCTCGACCCGCCGAGGCACTTCCCGAACGTCGGCCAGGCCCGGCTCCGGGTACAGCACTGGGAGTGCTCGGCCTACTTCACCGATATCGTGGTCCTGCCGTGGCCGTTCTCGGTGAAACTGACGAAGCCGCGTGTCTGCGTGGTGTACATCGACAAGGACGTGCTCGTGCCCGTGAGCGGCGGGGGGAAGTGAGAGATCAGAGTCGAGAGGCCACGTTCCTGAGCAGGATGCGGTAAGTTCCGCGCCCCAAGTCGGGAAGTGGGCACCACGGGAACAGAGCGGGCCGCGGATCATCCCCGGCCCTTGTCGTTGACTGGTGCTTCACAGTAGCCCGCATCGCGAAGACGAAGCGCAAGGTCGCGGCGGACCTCGTAGCGAATGGGCTACCAACTATACAGCGCAGATTATTGAGTAAATCGGCTGGTAGGCTTGGATTGATTGTGCGCCCGAGTATAATTATCAGACTCGACCCAACTTTCCGCTAAGGCCGACACCATGCCCAATTACACGATTTCATTCGACCTGTACGACTCCGATTCATCAGTGTACTCAGATTTGTACCTTTGGGTTCATTCTCTGGGCGGATATCACTATGTGCTTCTTGCAGAAAACCAATGGGGTCGGTTGCCGTCCACCTGTATAGTGCTCCCAATAAATACGGATGACCCGTTCGCGGCTGCTGCCCATTTTCAAGACGCTGTTCGTAAAGAGTTTGGCTACGATGTTTCCCACAGCATGGCGGTTGCTGGCGAGCCATCCGGATTCACAATCTCACAATCGCCACCGCGCTACGCGGCTGACCGCAAGTTGGCTGTTAAGCAGCATTTCATGCGTAAATTCCAGCGTACTCTGGGAGTCGCCCCTGACCCGATTCGGTAAAGTGATTGCGTTTTCCACAGATCGTCCTGGACCTTTCCATAGGCCGGAACGACACTTCTAACTCACGCGGGCTTCCTCGTGCAACAACCTAAACCGCCGTTTAACCGGCGGTCTCGTGGTGGTAGTTGCTGTCGGAAGGCCGTCAGTTTATTCACCTCCAAGCGCATCTCTCACGTTGCCACTTCCCTCGCAATCTTCGCTCGCTGCCCGAGGCTGATGGCCTCGGCCTGGCTCACACTCGGCGAACACGATTGCACTCAACATCGCAGCTAGGCACCAATCACCGAAAACTTGGAGCTGTTGCCCGTCTTTCAAAGCGCGGAATCTGCTTGCGTCGGATGTTCGATCGTGCGACCCTAACGCCTCGGTTTCGTGTCCATCATCGCTAACTTGATTCGAGAAGGCAGAACTCATGAGACAGTTTTGGTTGATCGCGTGCGTAGTAACGACAGCATTGCTTGGCACAACACAGGCTCAAGCGGGGTTCCTGGTCAGCGGCGCCGGTTCCGGGAACAACAGCGGTTTTCAGTCGAATCAAACCGGTACGGTAGGGTTCGAATTCACGGTCGGCAGCCAGGACCTTGTTGTTACCAGCCTCGGCGTTTTGGACCTGGACTTCATCGCCGCCGGGAACGGTCTCGCATACGCGCACAAAGTTTCTCTCTGGGATGCTACCGGCACCACGCTCCTCGGGAGTGCGACCGTCCCGGCCGGCACCACGGCACCTCTGGTCAACGGGTTCCGCTTCGTCGAACTCGCGACATCAATCAAGATCCTGGCGGGTCAGAGTTACGTGTTGGGAGCCTATTATGAGGACCCCCAGGGCGTTTTTGCCAACGACCTCTTTCGCTCCAACAATGCGGGCCAGATGCAAGCGATCATCTCTGCCGATGTGACCTACGTACAGGGGCGATTCGCCTTTGGGAACGTGTTCCCGGGTTCCCCCGCGAGCACCGGTTACGTCGGCCCGAACTTTGAATACGGCGTTTTCTCTGATCCACCCGTCACGGCGACACCGGAGCCCGCATCTCTTGTCAGCGGGTTGATCGGTCTGGCGACTCTCGGCGGCCTCCGACTCCGCCGCAAAGCCAGCGCGACCATCGTTTAACCCGCGCCCACGAAACGAACGCGGGCCGCCTCAGTGGGCGGCCCGCGTTCGTTTCACACTCGAACACGTCACTCACGCGACCTCGGCCACGTCCCGGAGCTTCTCCCGCGCGATCGTCACCATCTCTCGAACTCGCGTCCCACTGACGCCCAGGTCCGCCGCTCCGGTGGGCGGAGATCCCCCGCTTGTGCGGGGGACTCTCGCCCACCGGAGCGCGCACGCGACGATCGTTGTGCGGTGCCCTCGAAATTTGTTTCGGCCACGAACTGCTGACTTTTTCGCCCATTTCATCGAATCGCGCACGCGCTTCTCACCGAATTGCGATCTCGGCTCCCGGTTTGCCATTGGGTTCAGCGGGTCGGTGGGGCGCTCTCGCGACCGCTTCGCTCCGCTGGAACCCGATCCGACACAAACGGTCGCGCGAACGGGAGAGACGACATGCGATTCACATCCGGCCGGTTGATTGGACCGGCCCTGTTCCTGGTCGCGAGTTTACTGGTGGTTACCGCGGGCGGGGCCATCGGGCAACCCGGCAAAGACAAGGAGCCGGGCAAGGAGAAAAAGGACAAAGACAAGGGGCCGAAAGGCGGTCCCGAAAAGGGCACGAAAGAGCTCCGCAAGGCGTTCGACAGTATCACCGATGCCGCCCAGAACGCCCCTTCGGGCCAAGAGGCGGCGCGCCTGCTCGACCACGCGAAGAACTTCTACCGCGCGGCGCACCGGGCGCACCCGGACGAGCCGCGCCGGTTCCGCGAACTGGCCCTCGCCGCCACCGACGCGGCGCGCGGGCTCGATCACCTGCGCCGGGCCTCGTACCAGCCGGTCGCGAATTTACCGGAACCGCCGTTAGATTCTGACGGCCCGCCCGCGCCGAAGGACGGCCCGAAGGCAAAGGGACCGCCTCCGGCCCCGAAGGACGGCCCGAGGGGGCGCGAGCCGCGGGACGCGGCGAGCGAGAGCGGCCCGTGGGCGCCGGCACTCGACGCGCTGACCGACGTCCACAACCAACTCGCGACCGCCGAGCCGCCGGCCAGGGGCGCGGGCCGGGACTTTTTCGAGTCCGCGAAGAGCGCCAACCGCCAGGCCCGCACCGCTTACGAGGCGGGGGACTACCGCAAGGCGGCCGAACTCGCTCGCGCGGCCGGTGCCTGGCTCCGGGTCAACGAGCACCTCGAACGGGCCGAGTGGGACGGGGCCACCGCACCCCCACCCGCGCCCGAGCCGAAGGGCAAGGGCGCGCCGCCGCTCCCACCCGCGAAGAACTAAACCGGAACCGCACTACGAGCGCGTCGGACCGTCTGGCGCGCTCGACCTTACCCGTATTCCCGGAGCAACCCCCACCGTGAGCAAGCACCGCCGCAACACTGGATCCGAGTCCCGCACGCTCTCGGGCACGGTCCGCCAGCACAATTTCAGCCCGAAAGGCGAGATCGAGGGGCTGGTTCTCGAAACCGAGGCCGGCCCGGTCCAGGTGAACTTCCCGCACGGACCGAGGGCCACCGAGTTCCCGACGCCCGTGCCCGGTTCGCTGATCCGATTTGTCGTTGGCGCCGATCACCGCGCTGCGGAACACGACCCGGGCGATCACCCCGTGTGCGAGTTCGTCGCGGACGCGGACGCGGCCCCGGTCCCCGAAGGGGGCCGGCGGCCGGCGACCGCGGGCGTCGTGATCCGTCTGAATTATGCCCGGCACGGCGAGCCGAACGGTGTCGTCCTCGATACTGGCGATTTCGTTCACCTGAAGCCCCACGGGATGCGCCTCGTCCCGCTTGCCCTCGGCGCCCGTGTCGTGGCCGAAGGGGCGTCCCGGCCGACGGTCACCGGTCACCGGGTCATTGAGGCGTCCGTTGTCAACGGCGTTGAAGTCGTCCGCGGGGACGCGCACTAACGGGAGCGCGACAACACTACAAGGGCCGGACCGTATCGGCCGGCCGCCGGTAACACTGGCGTTCGTTGCGTGTCCAATTCGCTCGGGCTCGCGCGCCGGTGAGCCGTGCAATCAATCGGAGCTGACTCATGTCCACCGTCGTGGCCCCCCACCTGACCACCGAGGCCCCGCGGATCGCCCCGCGGGACCGGATCGGGCTGAACGCGGCCAACTTCTTCCTGGCCGAACTGACGGGCGTCGTGATCCCGTTCCTGGCGAAGATGCTGGCCGACCGGAGCTGGCGCGACGACGCGATCCAGTACACGGCCGCCGCGTGCGGGCTGGGCGTGTTCCTCGCGCAAACACCGGCCGGGTTGCTCACAGACCGGTCCCGTAACCGCCGGCTCCTGCTCGCCGGCGCGTCACTCGTCGTCGGGGCGTGCTTCGGGTTGCTCCCGCTGGCGCCCGACACCGGCTGGCTCATCGGCCTGTTGGTGTTCCTCGGCGGCGTCGGGCAGGCGTTCTTCGTCCCGCTGCTCGGCGCGCTCGCGCTCGGCCTCGCGGGGCCGGCGGTGCTCCACAAGGTCATGGGCGAGAACCAGGGGTGGAACCACGCGGGCAACATCGCGGCGGCGTTCACCGCCATGACCGTCGCCGCGTGGCTCGGGCTGCCGGCCGTCTTTTACACCGTCTGCGTCGTGTCCGCGTTCGCCGCCGCGAGCGCCTTCCTGATTCGGGGCTCCGATCTGAAAGGGGGACCGGGAACGGTGGTCGAGGCCGGGCCGGGGCTACGGGCACTGTTCCGCGACCGGCGGGTGGTCGTGCTGTTCGCGGCGGTGGCGCTGTTCCACCTGGCGAACGCGCCGGTCATGCCGCTCGTGGGCCAGTACATCGCCCGCCTGGGTGGGAGCGACACGCAAGTGGCGGCGGTGGTGCTGGTCGCCCAGGCGGTGATGATCCCGGTCGCCGTGCTGTCCGGGTGGGCGTGCAACCGGTGGGGCCGCAAGCCGGTGCTCGCGATCGGGTTCGTTGCCCTGCCGGTTCGCATCCTGTTGTACTCGTTCACGTCCGACCCGTGGGTCCTGGTCGCGCTCCAGGTGTTCGACGGGATCGGGGCGGGCGTCTACGGCGTGGTCGCGACCGTGGTGTGTGCCGATCTGACCCGCACGCGGGGCGGGTTCAACGCGCTCCAGGGGGTGCTCGCGACGGCCTTGGCGGTGGGCGGGGTTCTGGGGCCGCTCGTGGCCGGCCCGATCGTGCAGCACCTGGGGTTCGCGCCCGCGTTCCGGGCGTTCGCCCTCGTCGCCGCGGTGGGGGCCGGGGTGTTCCTCGCGCTCATGCCCGAAACCAAGGAGGACGTGTCGTGACGCGCGCCGCGATCGAACCGCCCCCGACTCCACCTCCCGCGCCGCGGGCCCGCGCGGCCCTGCACGGGGCGTACTTCCTGGGGATGACGGGGATCGGGTTCTGTTTGCCGTACCTGCCACTGTACTTGAAAGAGGAGAAGGGGTTCTCCGACCGGGGCATCGCGCTCGTGTGGGTGCTCGCCGCGGTCGCGGGGCTGGTGCAGTTCCCGGTCGGGGTGTGGTCGGACCGCGCGGGCGTGCGCAAGCCGTTCCTGGTGACCGGGCTCGCGGCCCTGGCGCTCGCGACCGCGCTGCTGCCCCTCGCCGACCCCGCGGGCGCGTGGGGCGCGGTACTGGTCGGGGCGCTCGTCGTGTTGTTCGCGGAGAACGGGCCGTGCCGCGCGACGGTCGAGAGCATGGCCGGTGCGGAGGCCACGCGCCTCGCGCCCCCGGGCGGGGTCGGTGCGGCACTGGGGGCCTTACGGTTCTGGCGCCCGGTCGCGGTCGTTCTGACCGCACTGGTGGGCGGGGCCGTGGCCGAGGAGCGCGGGGTCGGGTGGCTCCTCGGCCCGCTCGCGGTGGTGCAGGGGCTGGCGGTCGGCGCCGCGCTCCTCATCCGCGAGCGCGGCCCGCCCCCGCCGCTCGGCCCGGGCGCCGGTGGGCCCCCGCACCGGGACGGGCGGTACCTGAAGGACCCGGGGTTGTGGGCCTTCATCGCGGCAATGGTTCTGTTCCACGTCGCCAACGCCCCACCCGGTGCGTACCTCGGGCTGTTCCTCAAGAACGACCTCGGGGCACCGGCCCGTGACCTGTCTTACGCGTTCGTCGTGAGCATGGTGGCGTGGAGCGCGTGCGTGCGCCCGGTCGGGTGGCTGTCCGACCGGCTCGGGCGCAAGCCCCTGCTGGTCGCCGGGTGGGTGGCGATGACGGTCCGGCTCGGGCTCCTCGCACTGGCCCGCGAGGGCTGGCAGGTGCTGCTCGTTCAGGTGCTCGACGGCCTGGCCCAGGGCCTGTTCGCGGTGGCCGCGGCCGCGTGGGTGACGGACCGGCTCGGCGGCCCGCGCCGGGCGGGCGCGGCCCAGGTGCTGGTGGGGAGCGCGCTGGTGCTCGGGTCCGCGATCGGGCCGGCGCTCGCCGGGCTGGTGGTCACGGACCTCGGCTACCGGGGCGTGTTCGGCCTCCTCGCGGGCGTGGGCGCCGGTGCGACGCTCGTTGTGATCTGCGCCGTCCCCGGGGGGCCGGCCCCGGCGCCGACCGAGGAGGGGACACGTGACTCCTGACGCGCCCGTAACGGTTATGATCCCCGGCGACCTGCACCTCACGGACCCCGGGCAACCGAACTACGCCGCCGCGCTTCGCGCCGTTGGGGACGCGAACGAACTGGTCCGCCCCGATTTCGTTCAGTTCATCGGGGACAACGTGCAGGACGGGTCCGACGAGCAGTTCGCCCTCTTCGGTTCCCTGTGCGCGCGGTTGCGCGTGCCGTGGTTCGCGCTCGTCGGCGACCACGATGCCCCGGGCGACCCGGCGGCCCGCCAATTCCGGGAACGGGTCGGTGCCCCGTGCGGGGCGGTCGCGATCCGCGGGTTCCGGTTCCTGCGCTTGAACACTCAGGAGGCGCGGCCGGTCGGACTGTCTCCCGGCCAGATCGCGTGGTTCCGGTCGGAGGTCGATGCCGCGCGCGCGGCGGGCGAACGGGTGGTGGTGTTTCAGCACAATTATCCGTACCAGATCTGGGAAGACTTCGCCGGCCCGGGTACCGACGCCTGGCGCGAGATCGTGCAGACGCGCCGGGTCCACGCCCTCCTGTGCGGCCACACGCACTACTGGCAGCTCGCCAACGACGGGCGCAACGTGCTCGCCGCGGTGCGCTCGATCGGTGACCCGGAGGGCGGGGCGCCCGGGTACGCGGTCGCGGTCTTCCACGGCGAGGATTTTGCGCTCACGTACCGCCCGGTCGCGGAGCGCGGGCCGCTGGTCCTCGTGACGCACCCGCGTGAGATGCTGCTCGCGACCGGGCCGGATCACGTCGTGACCGGGGCCGACGAGGTCCGGGTGCGGGTGTGGGCGGGAGCGCCGGTCGGTGCGGTCGAATTGTGCCTGAACGGTGACACGCGGGTACCGATGGACCCGTGCGGGGACGGGTTTTGGCGGGCGCCCCTGCCCGGCGCGCGCCTGGCGAAGGGCGCCCACCGGCTCGCGGTGCGGGCCGAGGACGCGACCGGTGCCGTCGGCGGGCACGAGATCGAGTTCGCGGTCGATCCCACCGGGCGCTACACCGCCGTGCCGATGGTCCGGCCCCTGGTAACTTCAACGGCCTTTTGCTGAACGGGAGAACTCGTGTCGGGAACAACTGCCCTGTGGTTGACGCTGTTCTGGTTCGGGCTGACCTACCTGGGGCTGGCCCTGGGCCGGCTCCCGGGGTTGCGCACCGACCGCGCCGGGGTCTCGCTGGTGGGTGCCGCGGGCGTTCTCGCGTGCGGCCTCCTGTCGTTCGAGGACGCGGTGCGGGCGGTCGATTTCGCCACGATCGCGCTCCTCCTGGGGATGATGGTGGTCGTCGCGTTCCTGCGGCGGGCCGGGTTCTTCGCGCGGCTCGCGGGGCTCGCGCTAGGGCGCGTGAAGTCGCCGAAGGCGTTGCTTGCCGTGACCATGCTGATGTCCGGGGCGCTCTCCGCGCTCCTGGTGAACGATGTGGTGTGCCTGGCGCTCACGCCACTGGTGTTGCACCTCACGCGGCGCCTCGGACTGGACCCGCGCCCGCACCTGGTGGGGCTCGCGGTGGCGAGTAACCTCGGCTCGGCCGCGACGCTCACCGGGAACCCGCAGAACATGATTATCGGGGGGCTGTCGGGGATCTCGTACCTGCGGTTCGCTGCCAAACTCGCTCCTCCGGCGCTCATTTGTTTGGCGATTGGCTACGTTGTCACGCTGATCGCCTATCGGACGGCTTTGAAGGGAAGTGCGCAACCGGGCGCGGCACCGAACGGCAACGGTGACCGCGTGCCCGACGGGGCGCGGCACACCGCGCTGCTCGCGAAGAGTTTGCTCGTCACGGGCGCGGCGGTCGGGCTGTTCTTCGCCGGGGTGCCGATGGCCGTTGTCGCGCTCGGGGCCGCGGCCGTGTTGCTGCTCGATCGCGTGAACCCCGCGAAGGTGTACGCGCACATCGACTGGAGCCTGCTCCTCATGTTTGCCGGGCTGTTCGTTGTGGTACGGGCCTTCGAGGTTCACGTGCTCGCGGCGAGTGGGGTGGGCGAGTGGGCGGGCCGGGCCGATCCGGTGTGGGCGCTCTCCGGGCTCTCGGCGGTCCTGTCGAACGTGGTCTCGAACGTCCCGGCCGTGCTCCTGTTCAAGCCGGTCGTGGGGGCCATGCCGGACGCGGCGCGCGAGACCGCGTGGCTGGCCCTGGCCCTGTCCAGCACGTTCGCGGGGAACCTGACTGTCTTGGGCTCGGTGGCGAACCTGATCGTGGTCGAACAGGCGCGGAAGGAGGGCGTGACGATCGGGTTCTGGGATTACTGCCGGGTCGGTATCCCGGTCACGCTGATTACGCTCGTGGTCGGGGCCGCGTGGCTCGCCCTCGTCCGGTATTGAGGAACGGGCTACTCTGAGATGGACGCGGGCGAGCACGTTCGACTTTGGGAATTCTGTACGAGGGCAAAATGGGTTGGGCGCGGGTCACCGTGGTGGTCGTGGTGTTCGCAGTGTCGCTCGCGGCACTCGCGGCCAGCAGCGCGCTGGCGCTCTGGGGGGGCGCGGACGAGCTCGCGGCCCGTGACCAGCTCCGGGCCGCGGCCACCGAACTGGGGGCCGCGGCCCGTGGACCCGTACACGAGTTGCCGACGGACGACGCGGGCAGCGTGGTACCGGAACCGGACACCCGCCGGCTCACCGAGATCGCGCGGCGGGTGCTGACGAACTACCCCGGTACGGAGGGCGGGTTCTACTTCGTGCGCTCGGACCAGTTCGCCGGGACCGTGGTGAGCGGTGCGGGGCCGGAGCCGCCCGTTACCGATCGAAAAGGTGCCGAGAAGACGGGCCACGAGCCGAAGGCGGATCAGAAGAAGGGCGGCAAGAAAGACGGTGACAAGAAGGGGGGCACCCGGCCGGACGCCCCCGGCGCCCCCGTCCGGCGCGACCCCCCGCCATTGGAAGCGCCGTCGATCCGGCAACAGTGCCGCGAGGTCGCGGGCACCGAACCCGGTTGGCCGCCGGTCGTGGAGGTCCGGGACGTGGGGCCGAGCCGGGTCGCGGTCGCGGCGCTGGCCGTGGGGGACGAGCGCCCCGCCCGGGCGGCGGTGTGGGTCATGGTGCGGCTCACCGGCCCGGAGCAACAGAAGGCCCGCCTCGCCCGGCTCCAGGCGGCGACGGGGCTCTCGCTCGGGGGCGTGGTCCTGGCCCTGGGGCTGACCGGCGGGCTCGCCGCGTCGCTCCGGCGCGAGGCCCGGCGCCGGGCCGCCCTCGGGGACGAGTTGCGGAAGGCCGAGCACCTCGCGATCTTGGGGCGGTTACTCGCGGGCGTGGCTCACGAGGTGCGCACGCCCCTCACCGCGATCCGCTCCACCGTACAACTCTGGGAACGGCTCCCCGCCCAGGCCCGCACGCCGGAATCGCTCGCGGCCGTCGTCGGCTCCGTCGATCGGTTGAACGAACTGGTCGGCCGGCTGCTCCTGTTCGCCCGGGCCGGGCACGAGAGCTACCGGTCCGTGGGCTTCAACGCGGTGACCGCCGAGGTGCTCGAGCTCGTCCGCGCCCGCGCGGACGCTCAGGGCGTGACGATCGAAGCCGATCTCGCCCCGGACCTGCCCCCGGTCCCCGGCGCGGCGCAGGCGATCGGCCAAGTGGTCCTGAACCTCGTCACCAACGCGCTCCAGGCCATGCCGGGCGGCGGGCGGTTGACGTGCCGCACGCGCGCGGCCCGGGGGCGCGTGGAACTGGCCGTCAGCGACACCGGGCCGGGCGTCGCGCCGGACGCCCGGGACCGCGTCTTCGAGCCGTTCTTTACCACCCGTTCGGACGGCACCGGTCTGGGGCTGGCACTGTGCCGCGAGGTCGCCCGGCAGCACGGCGGCGACGTGGCACTCGACCCCGCGGGCGGCCCCGGCGCGACCTTTCGCTTCACCCTCCCCGTGACCGTGGGAGGGCCCCCCGCGTGACCACCAAGCACCCGGACGGGCCGACGATCCTCGTCGCCGACGACGACCCCGCGACCCGCGCGAACCTCGCGCTGTTGCTCCGCTCGGAGGGGTACCGGGTGGTCGAAGCGGCCGACGGGAACGCGGCGGACCGGGCCCTGGGCGACCCGTCCGTTGCCGCCGCGCTGCTCGACATCAAGATGCCCGGGCGCGACGGCCTCGCGGTCCTGCGCGCGCACGCGGACCGGCTCGAGGAGGTGCCGGTGGTGGTGGTCACGGCCTACGGGGGCAGTTCGGCCGCGATCGAGGCCATGAAGCTCGGGGCCTACGACTACCTCACCAAACCGTTCGACCTGGACGAGGTCCTGTTCACCGTGCGCCGCGCGCTCACGCAGCGCGCGCTCGTGGCCCAGGTGCAGGCGCTGTCGGCGGACCCGCTCCGGGACGACCCGGACCCGGACGGGGACGAGCTGGTCGGGCGCGCCCCGGCGATGGTCGCGGTGTTCAAGGCCGTGGGGCTGGTCGCTCCCGCCGACGAGCCCGTACTGATCCTGGGCGAATCGGGCACCGGTAAGGAGCTGGTCGCGAACGCGATCCACCGGAACTCGCCCCGGGCCGCGCGCCCGCTGGTCAAGGTGAACTGCGCGGCGCTCAGCCCGGCGCTGCTGGAGAGCGAGCTGTTCGGGCACGAGAAGGGCGCGTTCACCGGCGCGGTGGCCCGGCGCCGGGGGCGGTTCGAGCAGGCGCACGGGGGCACCCTGTTCCTCGACGAGGTCGGCGAACTCGGGCTCGAGCTCCAGGCGAAGTTGCTGCGCGTGCTCCAGAGCGGCACGTTCGAGCGCGTGGGCGGCGAGGAGACGCTGACCGCGGACGTGCGCGTCGTGGCGGCGACCAACCGCGACCTCAAAGCACGGGTCGCGGCCGGCGAGTTCCGCGAGGACCTCTATTACCGGCTCGACGTGGTCGCCGTGACGCTCCCGCCGCTCCGCGCGCGGCGCGAGGACGTTCCCCAGTTGGCGGAGCACATCGTGAAGCAGCTCGCGCGGAAGCACGGCTGGCCGGGGCTCGCGCTGTCACCGGAGGCCGTGGCCGTTTTGGGCCGGCGCGAGTGGCCGGGGAACGTTCGCGAGTTGCGGAACGCCCTGGCCCGGGCCGCGATCCTGGCCCGGGGGCGGGTCGTGCGCGCGGAACACCTCGCCGGCGACGACCCCGCGGTCGCGCCGGTCCCCCCGGTCGTTGTTCCGCCCGGAGCCGGCTCGCTCGACCTGCGGGCGGCCGTGGCCGAGGCCGAGCGGCGGGTGATCCAGCAAGCCCTGGAGCAGGCCGGCGGGAACCGCACTCGTGCGGCCGGGCTGCTGGGCATTAGCCGCCGGCAATTGTTCGACAAGGTCCGCGCTTACGGCCTCGATCGGTGACCGGAGCGGCACGGCACGGGTTACGGTTTCGTCGGGGCTCGAGGTGAGGGGCGCGGTGGCGGAGCGAGGGGGACCGGGTCGCGCCACCGATCAGCGTCCAGTGCGCGCCCCCACCGGTCGTACAGGTCGGCGAGCGCGCGCCGGTTCAGGGCGATCAGCTTCGCGGGCGCGCCCTTGGTCGCGCTGAGCACCTTGTGGCCCGCGAGGAGGCGAGGCTCCGCGTCGGTGAAGCGGTCGAGTTGCTGGAGGCAGGCGCCCAGCAGCACCTCGGCCTCGGCGGTCTGCGGGGCCGCCGGCGCGCGGGCCGAACGCGCGCGCCATACGGCCTCGTGCATCGGGAGCGCCTCCCCCGGGTTCCCCGACTCGCGCAGTGCCGAGGCGAGGTCCGAAAGGGCCGCGAGCGCCTCCGGGTGGTCGGGGGCGTTCCGCTCGCGCGCGGACCGGAGCAGGTTCCGGTAGAGCGGCACCGCGTCCGCCGGGCGCCCGGTCTCCCGGCACACGACCGCGAGGTTGTTGACCATTGCACGGGCGAAGGCCGGATCGCCCCCGGGCGCTCGGCCCAGCACCCGCACGCTCTCTTCGAGTAAGGGGCGCGCCTCGAACGGGCGCCCGGCGAACCGGTGGGCCGTCGCCAGCGTACACATCGCGCGCACGGTGTCCGGGTGCTCGGGACCGCTCACCTCGCGCCGCCGCTGGAGGCAGTCTTCGAGCAGGGGGGTGGCGTCGGCCACGCGCCCGGCCGACAGGTACGCGACGGCCGTGTTGTAGAGGAGCGTGAGCGTGTAGGGGTGGCTCGCGCCCAGTGTGCGCCGGTGCGCCCGCAGGCTCTCTTCCGTGAGCGCGAGTCCCTCCCTCGTCCGCCCCGCGCTCTGGTACGCGAGGGCGAGCGCGTTCATCGCGGCGAGCGTTTGCGGGTGCCCCGGTCCGAGGTCCGAGCGCCCGACCCGCAGGGCCTCTTCCGCCAGCGCGAGCATCTCGGCCGGGCGCCCGGTTTCGCGGTAGATCATGGCGAGCGTGACCGCCGCGACGAGCGTGTCGGGGTGCGCGGCCCCGAGGTGCCGGCGCGCCAGGGCCAGCCCCTCCTCGGCGAGCGGGACCGCGTCGCGCGCGCGCCCGGCGCCCCGGTAGTGCTCGGCCACGTTGTTCATCGAGCGGATCGTGTCCGGGTCGGTGGCCCCGAGCGCCTCGCGCCGCAGTGCCAGGCACTCCTCGTGCAGCGCCAGGGCCCGGGCCGGCGCGCCGGCCGCTCGGTGGGCCGAAGCGAGGTTGCTCACCACCGCGAGCGCGTCGCGGTCGGTGCGCCCGAGGGCCGACCGCGCCCGGTGCGCGCACTCTTCGAGGACGCGCACCGCGTCCCCGGGGCTCCCGTCCTCGTGCGTCGCGCGCCCGAGGCCGTTCATGAGCTTGAGCGTGTCCCGGTGGTCCGGCCCGAGGCGCGCGGTCCGGAGCTCGAACGCGGCCCGGAGCTGGACCCGAGCGCGGTCGAACGCCCCCAGGTCCAAGTACGTCGCTCCCAGGGCCGCCCGAACCCCCTCTTCGGCCGCGGGGCGGTTGCGGAACCGGGGGCCCACCGATTGGGCCGCCCGGTCCAGGGCCTCGCGAACCGTCAGTTTCGGGTCCGGGGCGAGGCGCGCGTCCGCCTGGGCGCGGCTCGACGCCTGGCGCAGCAGGTCGTCCAGCAGGAACCCGTTGATCGCCGCGGTCTCGGCGGCCGCGTCCTCGGCGCGGCGCTTGTCGCCCAGAGCCGTCTCCTCGGCGGCCCGCGCCCGGGCGCGCTCGGCCTCGGCTTCCTGGCGCTGGGCGACCTCGGCGTCGCGCGCCACCGTCGCCCGGTGCGCTTGCCACCCGGCGACGGCGCAGCCGGCGACCAGGGCGAGGGCGGTCAGGGCCGAAAGAGCGGCAACGGTCCGGTTCCTCCGGCACCAGAGCCACGCCCGGCGCGCGGGACCGATCGGGCGCGCCCGGACCGGTTCCCCGCGCGCCACGCGGCCGAGTTCGTCGGCCAGTTCGGACGCGCTCGGGTAGCGCGCGGTCGGGTCCTTGGCGAGGCACTTGAGGCACACCGTCTCGAGGTCGACGGGGACGGCGCGGTTCACGCGCCGGGGACGGGCCGGGTCGGCACTCCGGACCCAGGCGAGCACGTTGGGCGTGGTCCCGACGAACGGGGGCCGACCGGTCAAGCACTCGTAGAGCGTGGCCCCGAGCCCGTACACGTCGGTCCGGGCGTCCACCGGGCGCGCGTCCGCTTGCTCGGGGGCCATGTACGACGGCGTCCCGATCGTGACGTTGGTCTGCGTCGGCCCGCGCGCGGACCCGATCCGCTTGGCGAGCCCGAAGTCGGTGATCTTCGGGCTCCCGGCGGCGTCGAGGAGCACGTTGGCGGGCTTCAGGTCGCGGTGCAGCACCCCGGCGGAATGGGCCGCGTCCACGGCCCCCGCGATCGCGCCCACGAGCGCCGCGGCCCGGAGCGGGTCGAGCGGCCCCGTCACGAGGGCGTCCGCGAGCGACGGTCCCTCGACGTACTCCATCGCCAGGTACGCCCACCCGTTATCCTCGCCGGTCTCGTAAACGCGCACCGCGTTCGGGTGCGAGAGGTGCGCGAGCGCACTCGCCTCGAGGTGGAAGCGCACGAGCGCGCCGGGCTCGTCGGAGTGCATGACCTTGAGCGCGACGGGCCGATCGAGTTGGGGGTCGCGGGCCAGGTACACGACCCCCATGCCCCCGCGCCCGATCTCGCGCTCGACCGGGTACCGCCCGATGACCAGGCCCGCGGGCGGGGCGCCGCGGGGCGGAAGTTGTTTCGGGCCGGCGGCCCCTCCCGGCGGGCCGAACCGGGCAGTCGGGACGACTCCGGACCGGTCCGGCTTCGGCTCAAGGGGCTCGGGGCGCTCACCGTGTACCGCTGATTCACCCATTCCGGCCCCTAAACAGTACCTCCCGCGATCCAAGTAAACGGGGCGGCACGAAACAGTGTCCGACACGGCGCGCGAACCGAAAGGGCCGGGGCCGCGGATTTGAAGGCGTTACTATAGGGTGCGGCTCGCGTTCCTTCGATACATTCGGAATCGCACTTTCGGGTAGTGGCTCTACTGATGGCACAGGTTATAGAGTCGTATAAAGTACCAGCGCGCTCCGAGATGGTTCCTGGGGCACTTGGAGAATGTGAGTGTCTTACGAACGAATCGGGCACATCGTTGACGTAAGGTGAGCCCGACGCGCTCGATGTGTGCCGTGCGGCCCGTGTCCTGGCCCACGGCCCGGTGCCGGACCCGTGGGATCGCTTGGCGGTACGAGGCGAGGACGTCGGTGCATACGGTGACCCGGGTCCGGTACCCACGGGGCAATGCGGCCCAGAGCCGTTGAGCTGTTGCGGCGGACCAGTCGCCGACGACCATTGCCCGCACCCGCCGTGTGCCGGCATCCCGGGCCACCCAGACCCCATGCACGTCGCCCTTGGAACCGACGGAGCTCCCCATCTCGTCGGCTTCGATCACTACGGCCCCGGCCTTTTGGGGGACGGTCCGGGGTGGTGTGGAGCGCCCTCTCGGTACACCGCGTTGACGAACCCTTGGACCCAGGACCGGGACCGACCGGTGATCCGGGCGATGGCCCGGACCCCGACCCGCTCGCCCAGCAACCGGCGCACCCGCGCCCGGTCCGATTCGCCCACCGGACCCTTCTTCGGGGCGGCCACGAACCGCCGATGGCACCCCGGGCACCGGAACACCGGGGTACCCGACGCATTGGACCCGTTCCGCACCACGTGGTCCCCCGAGCACCGGGGGCAGGGTGGGATCGGCGGCGGATTCGGTACCGATGTGTTCATCGAGTCAGAATAGACCTATGACACTGTTCAAGCCACTACCGTAACTGGGTGGCGGGAAGAAGAAAACGTGAGTCCGACTCGCCTGCATCGAAGAACCGATTCCCCGCAGAGCCACGCCTCGAACCGGGCAAGGCGTGGCCACTTAAAAGGCAACTGGTTTGGTTGCCAATCACAGGCGCGCCAGGAGTTCCTTGACCTTCCGCTCGATCAGGTCGCGGACTTCGCGGTATTGATCGGGCGGCATCTCCTTCGGGTCGGGGATCTGCCACTCCTCCCGCCGCTGCGCCCGGACCAGCGGGCATTCGTCCCCGCACCCCATCGTGACCGCCACCTCGACCTCCTGGCCGTTGAACTGGTCGAGCGACTTCGATGTATGCGTCGCCAGGTCGTAGCCGACCTCCTTCATGTACTCGACGGCTCGGGGGTTCACCCGTCCGGAAGGCCGTGAGCCGGAACTCGCCGCCTCGACCCCCTGGCCGGCGTGCATCCGCGCGAACGCCTCGGCCATCTGGCTCCGGTTCGAGTTCTCGACGCAGACGAACAGGACGAGCTTCGTCGGACTCATGCGACCACTCTCCGAGTGAGGGTTCCGGGGACTCAACAACAACCGGGTGTCGTGCAGCAGGCCGTTTCTCCCGCGCCGACGCCACAGCGATCCTGGGCCAAGCACGCCGTGTGCTTGGTGCCAAGGTGTAGCAGAACGCCGGACGGCGTGACCTCGGCATCTGCCACCGGGAACTGCGACACCGCCCCGTTCTCGTACTCGACCTCGACCGGCAGATCGGTGGCCTTCAGCAGCGGGGCGGCGAGCCGCATGATGTGGGCCAGTTTCGTCGTGTCGAGCCGGTGGTCAGTGTCGTCGGCCACCCACACCTGCAACACGCACGCCGTCGCAGAGCGGGTCGTGCCGCCGCAGTCGATGAAGTCCTTGTGGACCCGCCCGACCTCGGTGACGTGGTAGTGCGCGGGGACGAACGAGCCGTCCGGCAACATCAGGTGCAGTGCCGCCGCCGGGTTCTCATTCAGAGCGCGGACGAAGTCGTCGAGAATCATGATCGGCTCCATCAAAGATACGGTTCATTCCTTCGCGCCATCGGGCCGGCAACACTCGCCGGGGCCGTGGATCGCGCCGCAGACGACCACCCCGGCCAGCGCCCCGGCCACGGGTGCGGTCAGGTACAGCCAGAGGTGATCGAGCCGCCCGGCGACGACGGCCGGGGCGAGCGACCGGGCCGGGTTCATCGACGCCCCCGACACCGGCCCGGCGAACATCGCCTCCAAAGCGATGACCGCCCCGACCGCCACACCAGCCAGGATGCCCTTCTCCTTCGATCCGGTGGATACGCTCAGGATCACGACCATGAGCATCAGGGTCAGCACGAACTCCATCACCCAGGACTGGAGGGCGGTGCCGGCGGGCAGGGTCGCCCCGAGCGACGGGTGCGCCGGGAACATGGCCCGCAATACGAGGCTGGCGAGGACGGCCCCGGCGCACTGGGCGAGGATGTACGGCACCACCCGCGGCCACTCGAAGCGGCGGGCGGCGAAGAAGCCGAGCGTGACGGCGGGGTTCAGGTGGCAGCCGGACACGTCGCCGACCGTGTAGATCATCGCCAGCACGACCATGCCGAATGTGAGGGCCACCCCGACGTGGGTGACGACCCCGCCGTGGAGGTCGTTGACGACGACCGCGCCGGTCCCGGCGAACACCAGACAGAAGGTACCGAACGCCTCGGCGACGAGCTTACGCATCGGTTCCGTCCCCGCAGCACCGGGCCGCCCGGTCGGTCAGCGGGGCGCGGTCCCCGGCCTCCTCCATCAGGCACCAGCCCTGTTCGAGCAGCCCCTGGACGCAGCGATCCACCAGCCGGTAGTGGATGCTGTTCCCGTCGCGGCGGGACGCCAGGATGCCCAAGTCGGAAAGTCGCTGGAGTTGGTTCGACACGGCCTGGGCCTTCATGCCGAGCGAAGTGGCGAGGTCGGTGACGCACAGTTCGTCGGCCCGCACCAGGGCGTGCAGGAGCCTTAACCGGGTGTCGTTTGCCAGCACCTTGAAGACCGCCGCCAAGCCCCCGGCCTGGATAGGCGACATGAGCGAGCGCTCCTTCAGCGGGGGCTGTTCGCAGCAGTCGTTCACGGGACGTTTCGGTCGGTTCATGGGCATTACCTCCGCTTCACAATTACACTACCAAGTGTAATTGTGAAGTCAACAGAGACATCCGCCTCTGCTGCGACGACTTGAGGTGGCGAGTTCGTGATGGAGCAGGGCGAGGTGCTATCGAGGCTGGTCGAGGTGGCCGAGTTTCGGACGGGGAGGAGGCAGAGGGCCATTTCTCCGTCGGCCACATCCGCCCGGAAGGAGCGGCCCATTACCCTTTTCAAGCCCCAGACCACCCCGTTTTGGCGGCATTCAACGGCAAAGGCGACCTGTCACCTCGGTGACAGGTCGCCTTTGAAAACCGACGTGAAATGCTGCAATTTAAGGCTTTTATAGAAGCGGGAGTGTATGGAAATCGAATCCACTGAACCCTCTATTCAAGGGTCCCACAGGTTTTGAAGACCTGGGCCGACACCAGTCGTGCAAACACTCCCGAAGCGGACGCGCCCATTGTAAGGGGCGTGGGGCGCTGGGGAAGACGGGCTTCGCGGAGTTTCGGCGCGGGCGAACCTTTACCGCGCGAACGAAACAAGAGCGGTCATTGAAAGCCCCTCGAAGTCCTCAGTTCCACTCCCTCCGGCCGAAACCGTCACCGCCAAACGGACGAACCGAGGGGCGAAAAGGGAAGGGAGATCGACGAAGAGAACCTTGAGAGGGCGGGTACGAAAAAACGAAACGGACCGAGCGCCGCCGGCCCATTTCTCAACGGACTTTATGATAGATGGGGCACCGAATCGGTCGATCGCGAGCACGTCAGCTAAGCGGGCGTGGTACCGGTCACCGACAGCCAGTGCGGAATCGACCGCGCGGAGCGCGCATTGCCCTCCAACACCCACTCCGTGCCGACCAATTGGAACCCGTGGTCCGGGTACATCGACCGGCACGGCTGGTTGTGAGCGGTTTCGTGGAACGCCCCACGGATCACTGCCGCCCCGTTCGCGGGGGTGATCCGAACGGTGTCAATTATCGCGTTGAGCATCGCCGTCTCAAAGGCGTATCCGAACACGCGACAACTGAGGACGAAGATCGGGATTCGCGCCGCCGCGTCCAACTCCACGACGGCCACGCAAACCAGGCCCATAGCGCCGAAATTGTCCGCCCCCTCTGCGACCAGGACTTTCGCCCGCGGCGAACTGCCCCAACCTTCGATCTCGCGGAAGCTCGTCCGACTGCCGGCGAGGTTGAACTGGTTCGTTCGGTTGACGAGCTCGACGACGCGCTTGTAATCCGCCCGCCCCGCTTCGCGTATCGTCACCCTCAGACCGAGCTTGGCGAACATGGCGCCCGGGTCGACGTCCGGCACCGTCGTGGAAAGGAACTGCTCGCGCAGGTCCTTCTCGCGGTACTGCTGGGTCCGATCGAGTTCCTCCTGCTCCGCCAGGAGATCGGCCCAGAGCTCTAACAGGCGCCAGGTGCGATCCGAGGTCGCGTCCATACCGAGGATCTCGGGCATCGAATCCGCCACGAGCGCGAGCTGGTCGGCGCGGTCGTCAATGAACACGTAGTCCTTGAACTTGAGGTTCAGGGCCGCTCGGATGCGGTCCATGTTCGTGGCCTTGTGGTCCCAGTTGATCTGCTGGTTCACGAAGTCCCCTTCCGACAGGACCGCGCCGCGCCAGTGGACCCTGGCGGCGTCGTTCTTCGAGTTGACGGCGAGCACCACGCCCTTCTCGCGGAGCCGCTTCAGGAGCCGCTGCCGGTCGGCGTAGTGCTCCACCGCGCCCTCCCCGATCTCCCCCCGCCAGAGCGTGTTGTCCAGATCGCACACCACGAGCTTGCGGCCGAACAGGTGGGCGCGAACGAAGAGGAAATCGCGGTACGCGCGCGCGAGGTGCTTGCCGAGCACCGCGGGGTGCTGGAGGTCCGAGTTGTAGAACAGGCGGCCCAGTTCGACGTCCCCGTGTTGCGCCAGGATCGGTTCCTCGTCCAGGATGAAGAGGTGCGGGAACGTGGCCGCGTTCCGTGCGGCGACGTAAGCCTGTAGCCGCGTGTTCACGATCCGTCGCGCGCCGCGCCGCACGCGCCTCGTTAGGAGCCCCTTCACCCGATCGAGCGCGCCGCCCTCGTGCCGCCGAACGCCGGCCGAGTTGTGGACGACGATCGGGCACTCGAAGAGCGCGCTCAGGTCGTTGAGGTCGGATTCGGTCTGCTTGGCCGCGTCCTCCGCGATCCGCCGGACTTCCTCGGCCGGAGTCAGGGCCCGCCGCCACTGGCTGAGGCTGCCGTACTCGGCGCAAAATTCGTAGGTGTAAGGGCTGAAGAACACGATGTCGAACGTCCGCGTTGCGACCGCGCGCAGCTCCTCGCGCCGCTTGAACGGGTTCTTCGACGTGACGAACGTGGCGTCGACGGTGACCCCGTCTTCGGCCGCGGGCGCCGTCAGGAACGCAACGACGTCAAGGTGAACGCAGTCCCCGACGAACAAGACGCTCAGGTGCCGGGCGGCCCGGGCCGTCACCACGGCGCGGATGTCCGCAAGGGTCGCGTCGAGGAGCGCGAGCGCGGGCGCGTCGACCAGGTTGGCCAGGCCCGACCGGAGCGCCGCGGCGTCGGCGTCGAGGACGCGGCCCGTGAGCGCCGCCCGGGCGTCGGGTGCCAGGCGCGCGTCGTACAACTGCTTCCGCTTTTCGCCGATGTAGAGGTACTTGTAATCCACGCTCCCGGTCTCGAAGTAGAGCTTCAGGTAGTCGACGAACACGAGTAACTCGCGCCGGACGAACGCCTCAATTTCGCCCTCACCTCCCGCCACCGAACCGGCGAACTTGTCCCAACCGTCGAACAGTTGCGGCACCAGCGACCGGGCGAGCGGCTCCTTCCGTTTGCCGAGAGCTGTTGCCAGCGCCCGCGCCGCCTGGCGCGCACCGGCCCCCGATGCAGCCGGCTCCGGTAAGCCCGTCATAATCGCTCCTCGTCTCTAAAAACCGCCCGCCCGACCGAGCATGGCGTGCGGCTCCACGCGGTTCCGTGGGGCCGGGGTATCGTGTTGATGATCTTACGTGTGGCGGCGGGCAGGAGGAAGCACCGCGAGGGGCAAAGAGCCGATACCACGGGCCTAAACTGGACACGGTGCGCACGAGCCACGTGCCGCAATAGGGGCACCAGAACGGCCGCGGCACTCGAAGCGACCCGTCCACGTTGGCGCAGGTCGTAGCGTTGGAGCGGCGCGTGGCCGCGTGGCGGCACCACCGGGAGCCCGTCGACCGCCCCTCCTCGGTCTTGATCCGCGGCTCTGCGCTCGGTCTGCTTTCTGGCGCGGCCCCGCGCGGAACGGTTTCGACCCGGGGCGAGCCGCCCGCGCAGAAAAAACTTGTCCTCCCGCCGCGCCGGGCGGACATTACATCACATCAGGGACGATTCCCCCACCGACGAAGGGTCACGGATGGCCGCACTCCTCCCCCTCCTCCGACGCGCCGGGCGCGCCGAAGTTCCCGTTCCCGACGCCGAGTTGCTCGACCGGTTCGGCCGCGCGCGCGACGAGTCCGCGTTCACCGAACTGGTCCGGCGCCACGGCCCGGTCGTCTATCGCATCTGCCGGCGCTTGGTGGGCACCGCCGGCGCCGACGATGCGTTCCAGGCCACGTTCCTGGTTCTCGCCACGCGGTTCAGCGCAGCGCGGGCGTCCGGCGCGCTGGGCGGGTGGCTCGCGGGCGTGGCCGGTCGGGTCGCGCGCCAGATGCGCCGCGGGACCGGGCGCCGGGCGCGTCACGAATCGGCCGCGGCGCGCGGGCCTTCCACGGAAGGAGAAGAACGGTCCGTGGACCTCGCGGACCAGTTCCGGGTGCTCGACGAGGAACTGACGCGCCTCCCGGACGCTCTGCGCGGGCCGGTGGTGCTGTGCCTGCTTCAAGGCCATACACAGGAACAAGCCGCCGCCGAGTTGGGGCGGGACGCCCGCACCCTGCGCCGGCGCCTGGAGCGCGCAAAGCGCGTGCTGCGCGAGCGCCTGGAGCGCCGCGGAGTGGTGCCCGCGGTGGCCGCCGCGCTGGTGGCCGGGATGGGCGAAGTGGCCGCGGTGGTTCCGCACGAACTGGGTTCGCGTACCGTGGCACTCGTGTTCGATTTCCTGACCGGGGGGTGCGCGGCGTCTGCCACGGCCCCGGTCGCCCTCGCGAAAGGATTAGCGATGACGATGTTCGCACGGAAGCTCATGTTGGGCGCGGTCGCGGCGACGCTCGGGCTGGTCGGCCTCGGGGCGGTGATGGCCGACGGCGGACCGCCCGCCCCGGCACCGGCCACACTACTCGCAGTCGCGCCGCCTGCGAAGGAGCCCGCGCCGCTCGTGATGGCCGCGCCCACGCAATCGGACTTCGGTTGGGATCGCCAAGTGGCTGTGACAAAGAAGGCGCTGGCCTTGCTAAGGGCCGACCCGAAGACCGAGCCGTCGGTTCTGATCCAGGCGGTGTGCGTCCGCGTGCCGACCGGGTTCTGTGACCGGGTCGGGTTGATAAACGAGAGCGCTCAGGGGGCGGGGTACGATGTCCACGCGCTCACCCCGCGCGAGACGCGAATGTTCACCGCGCTGCTCCGCGCGGAACCGAACCGCGAAGTGCTGACCCGACCCCAGATGCTCATTGCGGATAAGAAGACCGGTTCCTGTCAGATTAACCAGAATCTGGACATGGTGACCGAGGTGCGGACCACAACCGAGGGCCAGAACAAGGTCTACACGGCGAAGACGGTACCGATCGAGAGGGGATTTAAGATGCAGGTCACCCCGGCGATTGTCCCCAACGGGTTCGTACACCTGCAGATCGAAGCGCGGTACACCGACTTGGTGAACGGGGTGCCGGCACAGGTTGTCAACGAGGAATCGATCAAATCCTCGGCGCTCCTCCCGGACAGTGGAACGCTCGTGATCCGTAGCGTGGTCCGGGCGGCCACCCCGCAGAAGGTGGCGACGGCCGCGTTCCCGTTTCCTCTTACGGAAATTCGCGAGAACAACCCGTCGCACGAACTGCTGTGGGTACTGACGTCCCACGTCGTCCGCGTGCCCGAAAAGGGGAAGGGACCGCAGCCGGCCCCGACGACACCCGCACCGGTCGCACTCCCTCCGGCCGCGCCGATTCTGGTCGAGCCGCCGGCGCGCCAGTGAGTGTATGGGTGCCACGGACCGTGGTCCGCGGCTCACGCCGCGGGCGCGGTTCGCGGGCGCCGGCGCGCGTAAAATAGGCCCATGAACCCGCCCGTGGCGGCGAGCACGAGGCCCGAGGGGGCGGGCGTCGCGGTGACCGAATCTGCGTGGACGAAGCGCACGTCGTCGATCGCGATGAAGTCGGGTCCGCCCGGGGTGCCGTTCAGGTTAAAGGTGATGCTCGTGATGGACTTGCCGGCGTCGGTGAAGCCGACGAACGCGATCCCGCCGTCGGCGGCCGTCAACCCGGGGATGTCCACGGTTTGGCTCGACCCGTCGTTGAAAGTGATCGTCTCGCCGGAGAACTGGATGCCGGAGATGTAAGCGCCGAACGCTTGCACCCCTGTGCCGAACGTGACCGTCACGGTCCCGCCCTGCGTGTACAGGAACCGCGCCCCGCCCGCAGTGGTGTTGTACCCGTAGATCGCGTCCGGCGTGCCCGTGGGGGCGTCGAGGATCGACGGTGGACCGCTCGTTCCGCCCGCGCCGGTGATGGTCACCCCGGGGGCCGCGTTCAGGCTCGCGAAGGCGCCCAGGGGAGCGGATTCAAAATCGATCACGGAGACCGCCCCCAGCGCCCCGGCAGCGGCATCGAACGCCGCCGCCGCCGCGTCCGAGTTGGGCCGCGGGGAACCCGAGCTGGCCCCCGCGTCGGACCCCGAGTAGATGATGAAGCCGGCCCGCGCGGTCGGGGCCTGGGCGAACAGGAGCAGGGTCAGGGCCGCAAAGAATCGTCTCGAAAGGGGCACGGGCGTTCCTCGGCGCGGGGGTCGAACGGTCGGGGCCGGCGCGATGCTACCGCACGCGCGCCCTACTTTCACCTGCAATTTTCCAAATAAATTCCGATGTTCTTTATTCAGAATTTTTCATGGCGTATTTGTCGTCTCATTGTCGCTAGTCGACGCGCCGGGTGTCGCGCGTTCTTTAGTCGCCACCGGGGGTTCACCGGCGAGCGGATCGGGAAGCCGGCTAACATTTGCTAACATTTTGGACCCGGGGCCGACCCCGCCGATCGAGAAACGCGCCAACTGCTGGCATTTCAGGATTTTTTGGCACAGTGCCCTCCGAATCACCCGCGCCCGCCGCTAACAATCACCAACAGCTCTGTGATTCCGGGTGGGCATTCGGCTAACATTTCGTCTCGGCACCCGTGCATGTCCCGCGCGCACCGCCTCATCGGACACTCGGCACACACTTGAATTGATAAATTGTATACTACTGAACGTAAAAATACAAACAGTTTCTTCCCCGCGGTTGTTTCCCCGGGTGCGCCCGCGCCACCAACCCCAACCGGCAGGTCAAAGGCGGGATGGTGGGCCTTTTGTAGTAGGGTGGGTCCAGGCTCGGCGCAGGCCCACCACACCCGCTTGCGCGCGAACGCAACCCCCGCGCCCTAACCCCAACCGGCAGGTCAAAGGCGGGATGGTGGGCCTGCGCCAAGCCTGGACCCACCCTACATAAAACTACATAAAACCATTTCCCGCGCAACCAATGCCGGTACCCCGAAGGGGTTACACTCCCCAGCCCAGGGTCGGCCGCAACGCGGGCGCACCCTGGGAACCCCGTGCGCACCCGCGCCACCAACAACACCGGGCGCGTCACCCGTTGCCGAACAAATAGCTCACCGGCACCGCCACCACCGGATAAGCGGTGCGTTCCGAATCAGCCGGCGGTGTCAGGTGCAGCGCCGGGTTCGACCGGCCGTTGTCGGTATTGTGGGTCCGAGTCATTTCTTCGGCTCGATCCGACGAAGAACGTAAACCGTCACGCCGTCCTTCGACTCGAAGTTCGTTGGTCGGTCCCCGGACGAACTCGCCACGCGGATACGATCCCCATCGATCTCATAGATACCGTTGAAGCCGCTCAGTTTGAACTCCTTCGGACACTTGTCGGGGTCGAGAGTCAATTCCCACGACGTGAACCGCCCGCCCTCCTCGGGGTAGGCGATCTGCACGTTCAGCGTGTGGTCAATCGTCCAAGTGGACGTGCCCCACATTTCCCCTTCCTTACCGGGAACCACAGCTTCCCACGTGCCAACAAACACTTCAGCGTCGGATCGCATGGTTTTCACTCCGGGACAGCGCATTGTACCGCGGTCCGGTGTGGCGCCGGGTTCGGCGCGACGGTGCGCGGCGCCGCACCGTCACCCCAACCGTGACTATTTTGTGACGGGGTAACACGGGGCGATGTTGACCGCACCTTCTCCGGACGTTGCGATCGCGCCGTACACCTTAACCGTCTGGCCGACCTGATATTTCTCGACGACGTTTGTGTCACTGTATCGGCACTCGATAACCGTCTTGCTATCACCTGTCAGTTCAATGTACTTCACCTTCAAGCCGGGGTACGGTTTGATTGCCGAGATCTTTCCACTAACAACCAGTGTCTTCCGATCGTATTTCGCCACCGCCTTCTCCCGATCGGCCGTGAATTCCTTTGTCAGTGCTTCGGAGGAGACGCGGATCAGCGTTTCCGGTCCCTTTTCCAGCACCTCTTCGGACAAAAACTCTCCGAACTTTCCGATCTTCCCTTTGATACGAACCGTCTGACCGCGCCCGAATTGAGCAAAGAATTCGGGGTCGCTGCTCAGGCACATGACGTCCGGGCTACCGAATTTGACGGCCGGGTCCGGGGTTTCCACACTGACGTAGGAGTTCTTACCTTCGAACCCCTGAGCGGCACTCGCGACCACGCCGGTCAGCTCCACGGTCTTCCCCTGGTACTTTTCTCGCGCCGCTTTTGCGTCCTTCCGCAATTCCTTGGCGAACTCACCGGCCGGGAGTTTGAAGTCTGCCGCGCTCGACGGAGCGGTCACGGGTGGCGCGGGCGGGGTCGGTTGTCCCGGCGCCGGTGGCGGTGCGGGTGCCGGTGCATCTGATGTGGTCGTGGAGCTACCCTTACCCCCGCACCCCGCCGAAGCCCCTATCAGGGCCGCCGCCAATACTAAGACAGAAGCCGATCGCATCTTGCCCTCTCCTTGAAATTATCGAACGGCGGGACACTTCTACCTGCGCTGCCGAACGAATCGTCTCACCGACCCGGCCGCGACTCCAGCGTGCGACAACGACAAGGCGGTGAGCAACGGGAATCGGATCGTGCGGTCGCGCCCGGCCCAGCGCCGGATTCGGCCTTATGCTACTCCTTCCCGAGCACCAGGTCCACGACCCAGCACCCGCGCACGTGCGGCGCGCCCGCGTCGCGGCAGTGATCGAGCACGTCGGCGCTGTCGCAGCCCGCGTCTTGAAGCGCGTCGGCCAGGATCGGCATCGCACCGAACTCCCGCGATTCGTACATCTGCCCCGCGAGCGCGATGGCAGTGGACGTGCGCCACGATGGGGAGAAGGACACGGAGCGGAACGGGAAGATGCAGCGAATCAACCCGCACTCGGCCGCCCATCCGGACCGGCGGCGGACGTTCTCGATCGTGACCGTCACCCCTTCCATCGCGTCGTCGGCCAGGTTCGCCAGAACCCGCACGGCGGGGAGCTTGTCCTTGATCGCCTTCCGAACGGCCTTTCGCGCCGCCAGGAACTCCCCCCGAGTTGCCGCCCCGTCCGCGTACCGCTCGACCGCGTCGAGCACCTCACCGACCAGCGGCGGGGCGCCCGCGGGGACCGCCCGCCGAACGCACGCGGCGGCCAACAGCCGGAGCCGGCGGGCGGCCGTCTTCATCCGGTGGTAATCGATCATCTCCCGCGGGTCTTTACACGCCAGCCATTCCGCTTCGGTCACGGTTCACTCCTTCCCGAGCACCAGGTCCACGACCCAGCACCCGCGCACGTGCGGCCCCGGCCCGCGACAGTGCGCCAGCACATCGGCGCTGTCACAGCCCGCGTCTTGAAGCGCGTCGGCCAGAATCGGCATCGCGCCGAACTCGCGCGACTCGTACATATGGGAGGCGAGCGCCACAACGGTGGAGGTGCGCCACTCCGGAGAGAAAGCGACGGGGTCGAATGGATTGCCGAAGACGTCTCTCAAAAGTGAGGCTTGAATCGCATACTCGTTCTTGACCGCTTCAGCCCACCTCGGATTTATGGTAGCTCCTGGACCGCCGATGATTTTTGGGACGTTAATCAGGGTTGGTGCGGAAGCCGCACGCGCCGCCGTGTCGTATGCCGCGGTGAACGAGTTGGCGAAGAGTGCCGTATTGAGGGAAGGAAAGAACGGTTTGGCGGCGAGGAGCGACTCCGTGACACGTCGGCGGTCCACGTTTGTCGCCAACCCGTCCGCGAGTTGCTCTGCCACCTTAAGGGCCGCGGCACCGTGCTGGCTTCCAAGGACATCAGTCACTCGGCGGCAGCACGCGCACGCGAATAGTCGGAATTTCCGGTTGCTCTCTTTACCTTTCAGGAGCATCAGCATTAGCCTCGAATCTTCACACGTCAGCCATTCCGCTTCGGTCATCGGTCGCCCTCCCGCTCCCAGCACGACCAGTCCCGCACCGGCCGCAAGTGCGTTACGGAATGTGTGACACGAATTCGCTCCCGATTTCGATTGGTACCTCACAAAGGAATCAATCGCACTCAGTAGGGGGCTCAGCCGTGGTCCAATCAACTCTCCCGCCCGTTGCTACGAAGCCGACCGCCACCACCCCCCGCGCGGGTGCCGGGAACCCAGCCCCCTACGTGCTACTGTGTAAATGGTGCGGTCGGAGCGCTCCCCTCACGAGCGCCGACTTGGTCCGCTACATCCGGGAGGGTTGGGCGCACTGTTGTTCCTTCCCGATGTCGTGCTCCACGCCCGACGCCGAGAAGTCCGGCCCCCACCAGGAGCCGGCGAATCGACCGCACTCCGCGGGGCGCCTGCTCGCCTTCGCCTGGCCCACGGCGTGAGCGGCCCCGGGTTCGCGCTTGTGCCCGATCCCCGGCCCGCGAGAACTTCCGCTGACCGGGCTGGAGAGTACGACGGGGTCAAAACCAAAACTCGCCCCTCACATGTAGCACTCGTCCTCGGTGCTCGGGGGCGCGGGGCGGGTCTTCTTCGCGCGCTTGCCGGGGGCCGGCGGGTCGAACAGGCGCTCGACCCCGCCCCGCAGGTCCATCATGAACCCGCGCACCAGCGGCGCGCACAGCGCGGGCAGCCCGAACTGCTCCTTGAGGTCCGCCGCCAGCGCTTTCGCGTCCGGGGTGTCGTACCACGCGACCAGCTCCTTCGCCAGTTCCAGCGCGTGCCCGTGGTGGGCGCGGTGCTCGGCGGCCGCGTCCGGGTTCGCCGGGTCCGCGTAGTAGTCCACGTTCAGGAACGCCCGGTACGCGCCGCAGTCCGCGTGCTCGACGATGTACACGTCGGTCACCTCGCCCTTCGTGAGCGTCAGCACCAGCTTCAGGTGGTCGTAGAGCGCCTGCTTCCAGGTCGAGAAATCGATCGGCACGCAGGTGTGCTCGGCGCGCTGGGCACACTTCGGGTGGTAGACCGGCGCGGTCTTGTTCAGCCCGATCGCGCACCCGGCGAACGTGAGGTGGTAGTACCGGTTCGTCAGGTTGTCGTGGTCCAGGAACCGCACGAGGTCGTCGAGCAGCCGGCAATCTACGCAACTGATGACGAGCGCGTACTTGCGCGGCGCGAGGTAGCAGTGCGCGTACTTGCGGGAGAGTCCGGGTGAGGTCGGCATACGCACGGGTCCGTTCAGGTGGAAGTGGGGTGGCCCACCAGATTACCCGCCCGGGCGCGCGGAGTGTGAACATTTGCGGAACCGGCGCGGGAAGATGTTCCCTTTCGCCCCGCGGAACGCATACTTTCACTACCGCTCCTCTCGCTGCCAAGAGGTTTTCCCACCATGTACGCTGCCCGCCCGCTCGCGGTCCTCGCATTAACCGGAAGTCTGTTCGCCGCCGCGCTCGCGTTCCAGAACACGCCTCCCGCGCCCGTGCCGCACGCCCTGCCCGATCCGTCGCCGCTCACCACCGCGCCGCCGCAATACTGGCGCGGGAACCTGCACACGCACACGCTCTGGAGCGACGGCGACGATTTCCCCGAAATGGTCGTTGACTGGTACAAGCAGCACGGGTACCACTTCCTCGCGCTCACCGACCACAACGTGATCGCCGAGGGCACGAAGTGGGTGGACGCCGACGCCAACGCCACCCGCAAAACCGCCGTGACGAAGTACGCCCGGCGGTTCGGCGAGCGGTGGCTCGAAACGCGCACGGTGAAGGATAAGGCGCAAGTGCGCTTGAAGCCCCTCGCAGAATTTCGTTCGCTCTTCGAGGAGCCGGGCAAGTTCCTGCTCGTGCCCGCGGAGGAGATCACGCACGCCTACGCGAAGCGCCCGGTCCACATCAACGGCATCAACCTGCGCGAGCCGATCAAGCCCCTCGACGGCAAGGACGCGGTCGAAACGGTCCGCGTGAACTTGCGCCAGGTGAACGAGCAGCGCACGAAAACGAGCCGCGTGATGATCGCGTTCCTGAACCACCCGAACTTCGGCTGGGGCGTGCGCGCCGAGGAGATGCTGCTCGCGGACGAGCTGCGCTACTTCGAGGTGTTCAACGGGCACCCGGGCGTGCGGAACTACGGCGACGAGCGGCACGCGAGCTGCGAGCGCGTGTGGGACATCACGCTCGCGCTGCGCCTGGGCAAGCACAACCTGCCGGTCGTGTACGGCCTCGCCACCGACGACTCGCACGGGTACCACGAGTACGGCGTGGGCCGGGTGAACCCGGGGCGCGGGTGGGTGATGGTGAAGGCCCCGTTCCTCACCGCGGAGACCGTCGTGAAGGGGCTGGAGGCGGGGGACTTCTACGCGAGCACCGGCGTGGTCCTGAACGAGATCACGCGCGCCGGCGACACCCTGAAACTGGCGATCCGAACCGAACCGGGCGTCACGTACAAAACAGAATTCGTCGCCACGCTGAAGGGCACCGATCTGACCGGCACCCCGAAGGTGTTCAAGGACAAGGACGGCAAGGAGACCCCGGTGACGGGCGACTACTCGCCGGACATCGGCAAGGTGGTGGCACGATCCACCGACGCGAACCCGACGTACACGCTGACGGGCAAGGAGCTGTACGTCCGCGCGAAGGTGACGAGCAGCAAGCCGCACCCGAACCCCTACGCGAAGGGCGACGTCGAGGTCGCCTGGACGCAGCCCGTCGTCCCGGACCCGAAGCCCCAGCCGTGAGCGCGGGCGAACGCCCCCCGTGCCTCAACCCCACCCGGCATGGCAAAGGCGCGATGGTGGGCCTGTATGTAGGGTGGGTCAAGGCTCGGCGCAGGCCCACCGTTCCCCGCGAGCGCGAACGCAACCCCCGCGCCCCAACCCCAACCGGCATGTCAAAGGCGGGATGGTGGGCCTGTATGTAGGGTGGGTCAAGGCTCGGCGCAGGCCCACCATTCCCCCCGCGAGCGCGAACGCAACCCCGCGCCCCAACCCCAACCGGCATGTCAAAGGCGCGATGGTGGGCCTGCGCCGAGCCTTGACCCACCCTACATAAAACCATTCCCCCGCGAGCTCTCCCACAAACGCGGCCCGGTTTACCGCACGGGCTGGTATGCGATCCGGCACTTCGGTAGCGTCTTCTGAAGGTCCGCGACGCCCTCGGCGCTCACGCCCCGCACGAAGGTCAGGTTCAGGCGCTTGAGGTCCGGAAGCGCTTCCAGTTCTTGCAGGCCCACGTCCGTGACCTGCGTGTGGCTCAGGTCGAGTTCGGTGAGGCCCTTGAGGGCGGCCAACTCGCCCAACCCCGCGTCCGTTACCCCCGAGTAGCCCAGGTAGAGTTGGGCCAGTTTGGGAAGCGTGACGATCCCCTTGAGCCCCGCGTCCGAGATATGTGTGTTGTTCAGGTGGAGCGCGGTCAAGTTCTTCAGCGCGCCCAGTTCGTTGAAGCCCGCGTCCGTTACTTTCGGGCCGTACAGTTCGAGCCAGGTGAGGCTCGTGAGCGCGGCCAGTTCCTTCGCCCCCGCGTCCGTCATCGAATCGCTGCCGATCATGAGTCGCGTGAGGTTCGTGAGGGCACGCAACTCTTTGATCCCGTCCCCGGTCACGCTCGCGTTGCGCAGGCTCAGGTCGGTGAGTTTCGTGAGCGCGGCCAGTTCCCTCACCCCGGTGTCCGTCAGCCGCAAATTGCTGAGGTCGAGTACGGTGAGGTTGGTGAGCGCGGCCACGTCCTTCAGGCCCGCGTCCGTCACCTGCGTGTAGCCCAGGCTGAGCAATTTCAGGTTCGTGAGCGCGCGCAGTTCTTTCGTGCCCGCGTTCCCCACCCCGGTGTGATCCAGGGTGAGCCAGGTGAGGTCGGTGAGTGCGGCCACGTCCTTCAAACACGCATCCGTAACCTTCGTGGTACCCAGGTGCAACTCTTTCAGCTTCTTCAGCCCGGCGAGCGCCTTCACCCCCGCATCCGTCACGCCCGTGCCGTGCAAGGTCAGGACGGTGAGGTTCGTGAGCGCGGCCAGTTCTTTCACCCCCGCGTCCGTCACCCGCGTGCTGCTCGCGTTCAGTTCGGTGAGGTTGGTGAGAGCGGCCGCGCCCTTCAGAGCCGCATCCGTCACCGGCGCGTACCTCAGCGAGAGCCGGGTCAGGTTCTTGAACGCCGCCAGTTCCTTCACCCCCGCGTCCGTCACTTTGGAACTCAGGTGAAGCTCGACGAGGTTCGTGAGCGGAACCAACTCCTTCAGGCCCGCGTCCGTCACTGTCGTGCCGCCCAAATCGAGCGCGGTGAGGTTCTTGAGCGCCGCCAGCGCCTTCATTCCCGTGTCCGTGACGCTGAGCCCCGTGAGCTTCAGCGCGGTGAGGCTCTTGAGCGCCGCCAGTTCCTTCAGGCCCGTGTTCGTCACCCGCGTGTAGCCGAGATCGAGTGTGGCCAGGCTCTTGAGCGGCACCAGTTCCTTCAGGTCCGCGTTCCGCGCCTTCGTCGATTGGAGGTCCACGCCCACGACCGGCTTGCCGGGTGCCTTCTCGTCCCGGGTGACCGTTCCGCCCAACCCCTCCACGAACGCGACCGCGCGCGCTTCGGCCTCATCGACCGGCGCGGGGGCCGCGGCCACGGGTGGCTGGGCCGGCGCGGGGGCCTCTGTGCCCGGCGTGGGCGCCGGCGCCGGTCCGGGGGACGCGCCCGCGCCCGCCAGCACGACGCCGAGACCTACTAGCCCGACAACCGCCGCCACCGCGCCGTAGGCGAACACCTTCTGCGCAAACATGGCGGTCGTCAATCCCTTCGCGAGCACCACCGGGAGCGAACCGGCTGCGGCCGAGCCGCCGGTGAGGAAGTCGAGCACGAGCGCGACCGTGCGCGAACCCAGGTCGGGCGGAACCACCGCACTCACCTCTCCCACCCCCGCGACGAGCGAAGCCGCCACCGCGGGAACCACGCCCCGGCGCTCCAGGCGCTCGCGCAGCGTAATTTTCGCGCGATCCAACCGCCGGCGCACCGTGCGCACGTCGCGCCCGAGTTCCGCGGCGGCTTGTTCCTGCGTGTGGCCCTGAAGCAGGCACAGCACCACCGGCCCGCGCAGCGCGTCCGGCAATCGCGTCAGTTCCTCGTCGAGCACCCGGAACTGGTCCGCAAGATCCGCCGCCCGTTCGTTCCACGAGCCCCCGCGTGTTTGTGCCGCGGCGCGCTCGTACCGTGATCGGCGCCACGCCCCGCGTCGCATCTGGCGCGCGACCCGACCGGCCACCCCCGCGAGCCACCCGCCCAGCGCGCCGGACGCCCGCGCTGCGCTGAGCCGCGTGGCGAGAACCAGGAACGTGGCCTGGAACGCATCGTCGGCGCTCGCCGTCCCCACCAGGCGCCGGCAGACCCGGTACACGACCGGGCCGTGGCGCCGCACCAGTTCCGCGAAAGCCGACTCGTCGCGCGCGCGGCCGAACCGGTCGAGCAACTCGGCGTCGGGAACGGGAGGTTCGGCGAAGCGCAACAGCGGCAGCAGCACGTCCATTTCGGAAACCTTCCGTGCGAGGAGCTATCCCAAGGTGCGAGATAATGTCCGCTCGGCCCCGGAACCGGACACCGAATTTGCGCCCGGCGCGTGATTCCGCAAAGTGTACAGCGCGAAGAGCGCACAGAGATCGCACGGGTTGGGAGAGTGGGCGCACCCACAGAGCGCACAGGGCTTCCGCCCTGTGCTACGAACGCCGGCCCTCCGGGGCGGAAACGCATTGAGGGTTCTGGTCTTCGCCCCAGAGGGGCGGTTGATGGTTTCGGTCTTCGCCCCGGAGGGGCCGGCGTCCGCAGCACAGGGCGGAAGCCCCTGTGCGCTCTGCGGGTGCGCTACGAACGCCGGAGCCACAGTTTGTTCAGCCCGCGCGGGGCGACACGGGTGCGGGCCGCGTGCCACGCGAAGGCGTCCGCGAGCGTTTCACTGAGCGGGCGCGCCCGGTAGCCGAGTTCCGCTTCCGCACGCGCGGACGACACGAACCAGCAGCGCTGAAACATGCGCACGAACTCGAACGACGGCCGCGGGTCTTTTCCCGATACGCGGCTACCGAGTTCGGCGAGCGCGGCCATCGCCCACCACGCCGACCGCGGCAGCGCCGGCTTGAACGACCGCAAAAACGCGCGCTGCATCCCGCCGGCCCGCGCGAGCGCCGCGAACAGGTGCGTGAATCGCACGTTCTCCCCACCCAGGATGTAGCGCCGACCGCTCGCCCCGCGCTCGGCCGCGAGCAGGTGCCCCGCGGCCACGTCGCGCACGTCCACCGCGTTGATGCCGCCGGGCAGGGCGAAGGCCACGTTCCCGCGCCAGAACCGCACGCACAAGTCGCCCATCACCGACGGCCCGGGATCGTCGGGGCCGAACAGGTACCCGGGGTTCACAACGAGCACGTCGCGCTGCTTCGCCGCTACCAGTGCGGATTCTTCCGCGGCGCGCTTCGCGTGGACATAGTTGACGCGCAACCTCGCGTTCGGGAACGGCGAATCCTCCGTGCGCACTTCGCCGCGCCCGGCCCCGACGGCCACGATGCTCGACGTGAGCACGAGCCGCGCGTCGCCGGGGAGTACGCCGAGTACACTGGCGAGCGCGTCCGGGTGCGTGCCCATTCCGCGCGCGACCTTCCCCCCAGCGCCGACCGGCCCCGCGGCCAGGAACACGACGCGCGCCCCTTCGACGGCCGCGCGCGCGGCCGCGGGGTCGGTGACGTCGCCGGTGTGTGCGTCGAGGTTCGGGTGCGCGTCGCCGAGCGCCGGGCCGGGTAGCGAGAGCGTGCGGACCCGGGCGCCGGCACGCAGGAGCGCGCCGACGATGTGGCGCCCGAGGAACCCGTTCCCGCCGAGCACGCACACCGGGGTGCCCGTCCAGAATGGGGGCGGTGGCGCGCTCATGCGGCCTTCTTTCGCGGAGCGAGTTGGCCGGGGCCGTGCCAGAACGCGAATGCGTCCGCGAGCGATTCGCGCAGCGGGCGCGGGGCGAACCCGAGTTCGCGCCGGGCTTTCTCGGCGGTGTAGAAGAAGTACAGGCCCACGAACTTCGCGCTATCGATGCTCAGCGGCGGTCGGCGCTTCTTCTTGTGCCCGCGCCACGCCATGACGCGCGCGACGGGCAGCGCGAGCCAGCCGGGGAACGTGGCGCGCGGGATCGGGCGGCCGGCGGCCCGCGCGAGGTCCTGGAAGAAGCCCTGCCAGCGCCGGTTCTCCCCGGTGAGCAGGTAGCGCTCGCCCGGGCGCCCGCGCGTGGCTGCGGCCATCACGCCGGCGGCCACGTCGCGCACGTCCACGAAGGTGTTCCCGCCGGTGAAGTGGAACGGCACGCGCCCGCGCCAGAACCGCTTGCACAGCGCCCCGAACTCGCTCTCGCCGAAGTCGTCCGGGCCGACCACGCACCCCGGGTTCACGACCACGACTTCCAGTCCGTCATCATTCGCGGCGAGCGCCATGAGTTCCGCGTCGCGCTTGGTGGTGGCATAGGGCACGTCGAACGCCCCGAGTGTCCACGGGGCGCTCTCGTCGCGCACGTCGGGCCACCGCGTCGCGCCGACCGCGGCCACGGAACTGAGGTGGACCACCCGGCGCACGCCCGCCGCGCGCGCGGCTTGGATCACGGTTCGCGTGCCCTCGACGTTCACCTGTCGAATGGCCTCCCGGTCGCCGCCGAAATCCACCGCCGCCGCCGCGTGAACGAGCACATCGGCCCCGCGACACCCCGCCGCCAGCGCGCCCGCGTCGATGAGCGGCGCGACCGCGGTCCGAACGCCGATGCTCTGGAGGCGCGCGGTGTCCGAGCCCTCGCGGTGGAGCGCGACCACCTCGGCGCCGGCCGCACGCAGCGCGGACGCGAGGTGCCAGCCGACGAACCCGGTCGCGCCGGTGAGCGCGACCCGGCGCCCGGTCCATGTGGGGTAAACGGTCGTGTTATGGGGTGCCGTCAAACGAAAAGCCCTCGCGGGTGTGGGGGTCCGCGAGGGAATGTAGTCGGATCGCCGAACGGGATCAACCGGAACCCGGTGTGCGGGCAGGACCGTTGGGTTCTCGGGACGGGTAGTCCACCCGCTCGTTGGTGTCCGAACACTCAAGCTACAGCCGGTTGCACCTGGAGAGGGGCTCGACACGACCGACTGCTCCAGAGCGACCTCAGTTGGGATCGTCTGATAGGCGATCCCGAGCCAGCCGCAAGACCTCCAACAACTCCCCCACGGGCAGCGACAGGGCGGCAGAGTCCTGCGGGAAAACTTCAAGCACGAGCCTCCCGTCGGTGGTGCTGACTTCACCCCACTGCGGACCGCCGTCGGCAAAGAACAATTGGACGACGGGTCCCTCGCGACCCGGCGGTACACCGTACCAAGCTTCGAGCGTCTTCAAGGAGTATCCTGCCTCGCGAGCACTGGGTAGACGAGCGCCAGCCTGATCGGGACGATGGCGGTAACCACACGACGTCCCATCTGCGAGAATTAAACGCCCCTGTTACTTCTCGACGGGCAACTGCTTGATCTGCGCGTTCACGTTCTTCGCGCGCTCCCGGATCGCGTCGCGGAGCCGGTTGACCTGGTTCTTGTAATCGTTCCCGGCCCCGGCGTCGACCGCCTTGAGCGCCGGGTGAACCACGGCCTCCAGTTCGTCGAGCCGCGCGATCAGCGCGTCCGGCTTGTACACGTTCGCCATGATCTCGCGGAGCCGGGCCACGTACCGCTTCTTCCCCTCCTTCGTCTGCATCAGCGCGCGGGCCACGCTCCCGCCCCAGTCCGGCAGGATCGGCCAGTTCGTGTCGCCGTACATCTGATCCATCCCCGACGGGATGAACGTGATCTTGTTCGTCTTCGGGTGGTGGTAGATGCGGTAGTTGTTGCACTTCGACGGGTACCCGTCCCAGTCGGAGGTGAGCATCTCGATCACGACGTAGCTGATGAACTTGTCGAGGTCGAGGAGTTTCTCCAGTTTCTCGAACCGCTTCTTCTCGTTCCCCTCGCGGGTCGCGGCCACGAGCGCCTTCAGGTCCGCGCGGTCGGCCACGTCGCCCTTGCCCGAAATCAGGTCGAGGGGCTGGTCGATGTCGCGCAGGAACCCGCCGTCGTAGAAGTTCCCGTTGCCGTTCCCGAAGTTGCTCTGGAGGAACTGCCGGTCGTAGCCCTCTTTGATGTAGTACATCCCGCACTTGCGCCCGTTGATCGTGACCGTGGCGTGGCTCACGCGCGCGGCCGGCACGCCCGCGGCCCGCATCAGATCGCCGCAAATCAGTTCGGAGAGGTAGCTCGGGTCCTGGGCCGAGTTCGCGAGGTGCCACTTGTCCATCCCGTGGTACCGCTGGGCGTCGACGAACTTGTCCATGTTCAGCGTCAGGCCCGGCTTGTCGTCGAAGTTGCGATAACTCCCGGCCGCGCCCTTCAGGTGGAACCCCACGTCGGCGTACTCGGTGGCGCCCTCCTTCACCAGCACCTTCGCGTACTTGCGCGGCTCGCGGTTGATCGCGTCGACCTCCTTCTTGTCCACCGTCAGGACGATGTTGTGAACCTGGGGCTTGCGGAAGAAGGCGTCGCGCTCGGTGATCGTGCGCGGGACCGGCGCGGTATCCACCGCGGGCACGTTGGCGGTCCCGAGTATGAGGGCGAACAGGGCCAATATCAGAAGGGGTCGTCTCACGGCGAACTCCGGTGGGCGGTCTGGTCAGCGTGTAGCGATTTTACCCGCGAACGGACCCGCACCACAAGCGCGACGCGACCGGAGCGACCGTTAAGTTCTCGTGAATAACACGCGACCACCTGTTCGTTCGCGGTGTTTCGTGGCACAGGCCTCTGGCCTGTGGAGACATCACACAGGCCAGAGGCCTGTGCTACGACCAAACACGGCAGCGCATCACACAGGCCAGAGGCCTGTGCCACGAAACCAAGGCCGGGCGCACCGCGTTTCCGCCTTGTCCGCACGCGCGCCGCGGGTCATGATAACCAACTCGTTTGCTCCCCCGGAGGTTCCCAATGCGATTCCGCAACGCGCTCCTGCTCGCGGTGGTGGCGCTCGCCCCGGCGCCGGGCGCCCGCGCCGACGACTGGCCCCAGTGGATGGGGCCGAAGCGCGACAACGTGTGGCGCGAGACCGGCATCTTGGAGAAGTTCCCGAAGGACGGGCCGAAGGTGCTCTGGCGCACCCCCGTGGCCGGCGGGTACGCGGGGCCGGCCGTCGTCGGCGGGAAGGTGTTCGTGGCCGACCGCGTGCTCGCGAAGGGCGCGGCGAACCCGGCCGACCCGTTCGACACGAAGGCCCAAGTGAACAGCACCGAGCGCGTGCTGTGCCTGGACGCCAAAACCGGCAAGGAACTGTGGAAGCACGAGTACGACTGCCCGTACCAGATCAGCTACCCGTCCGGCCCGCGCTGCACGCCCACGGTCCACGAGGGCAAGGTGTACGCGCTCGGCGCGATGGGCAACCTGTTCTGCCTCGAGGCCGATACCGGCAAGGTGCTCTGGGCGCGCAACTTCCTGAAGGAGTACAAGACCAAGCCCGCGCTGTGGGGGTACGCGGCGCACCCGCTCATCGACGGGAAGAAGCTCATCACCCTCGTCGGCGGCGAGGGGAGCCACGTCGTCGCGTTCGACAAGGACACGGGCAAGGAGATCTGGAAGGCCGGGAACCTGCCCGAGCAGGGGTACTCGCCGGTGATGATTACCGAGGCCGGCGGGAAGCGCCAGATGATCGTGGCCGGGCCGAAGGCCGTGTACTCGGTGAACCCGGAGACCGGCGCGCAGTACTGGTCGAAGCCGTACTCCGAGGACTTCGGGTACGCGGTGATGACCCCGGTGCGGGTCGGCGACCACCTGTTCGTCGCGGGGTACCCGGCCAAGAACCTGCTCGTGAAGCTGGCCGCCGACAAGCCCGAGGCGGAGGTGGTCTTCAACAATAAGAAGAAAACCGCGCTGTACCCCGGGAGCGTGCAGCCGTTCCTGCTCGACGGGCTCCTGTACGGCTACGACGACAGCGGGATGATGTTCGCCGTCGAGTTGCCCTCGGGCAAGCGCGTGTGGGAGGACGTGGGGCCGGTCGGCGGGGACAAGCCGAAGGGGTCGGAGACCGCGTTCATGGTGAAGAACGGCGACCGGTTCTTCTTCTTCGCCGAGACCGGGCACCTCGTGATCGGCAAGCTGACGCCGCAGGGGTACGAGGAGATCGACCGCACGAAAGTGATCGAGCAGACGGGCAACGCCTTCGGCCGCAAGGTCGTGTGGTGCGCCCCGGCGTTCGCGGACAAGAAGATGTTCGTCCGCAACGACAAGGAACTCATCTGCGTCGATCTGGCGAAGTGAAGCTGGGCGAACGGCCGGTGTGAGCCGGCCGGTGGCACAGCAGCGGCGATCGGCAACCAGCGCAGGCGAACGGCCAGTGTGAGCCGGCCGGTGGCGCCACCCCAAGTGAGCCAGTGCTGCACCAACGCCACCTCAAAACACCGGCGGGCCACGGTATCTGGCACCACCGGCCGTTCGCCTGTGCTCCCACCGGCCGTTCGCCTGTGCTCCCACCGGCCGGCTCACACCGGCCGTTCGCCTGTGCTCACACCGGCCGGCTCACACCGGCCGTTCGCCTGCGCTCCCACCGGCCGGCTCACACCGGCCGTTCGCCTGTGCTCACACCGGCCGGCTCACACCGGCCGTTCGCCAATCACTTCGGTCCGGGCGGCGCGTACTTCTTCAGCCACGCGAAGATTTCCTTGTGCCAGTGCGCGCTGTTTTGCGGCTTGAGCACCCAGTGCCCCTCGTCGGGGAAGTTCACGAACCGGCTCGGCACCCCCTGGCGCTGCAGCGTGGTGAACAGCTCGTGCCCCTGACCGATCGGGCACCGGAAGTCCAAATCGTTGTGGATGATGAGCATCGGCGTCTTGTGCTTGCCCAGGTTCCCGGCCTTCTTGTGCGGTGAGAACTCGGCGTACTTCTGGGGCTTCTCCCACGGCAATCCGCCGTGCTCCCACTCGTCGAACCACAACTCGTCGGTCGTGCCCCACATGCTCTCGAAGTTCCACACCGAGCAGTGCGTCACCAGACACTTGAACCGCGGCGCGACGTCGTTCACCGCGAACCAGTTCATCATGTACCCGCCGAAGCTCCCGCCCGCTGCCGCGATCCGGTCCTTATCGACGTAAGGCAGTTTCTCGACGAAATCCAGGCCCGCGACGAGGTCGCGATAGCACTTCCCGCCCCAATCCCCGGTGATCTCGTCGGTGAACTTCTGGCCGAAGCCGACGCTCCCGCGCGGGTTCGGCATCACCACCACGTAGCCCTGTGCGGCCCAGAGTTGGGGGTTCCAGCGGTAACTCCACGCATCACGCCACGCGCTCTGCGGGCCACCGTGAACGAGGTACACCACCGGCCACTTCTTCTTCGCGTCGAACCCCGGCGGCTTCTGCACCCACATTTGCATCTTCGCGCCGCCCTCGACGGGAACACTCACGGATTCCGGTTTCGGGAGGTCGAGTTCGGCGAGCAGTGTATCGTTGACGTGGTTGATACGTGTTGGCTCTGGTACGAACTTTATCGCCAAACCCCAGACCTGGATCTCGGCCGGCGCGGTCAAGGAAGAATGAATGTAAGCAAACTTCGTCCCGTCGCGGCTTGCCGTGAACGACCCGAACGATCCGGTGCTAGAAGCGTCCCGAGCCGCATAGTTCGACGACAGTTTGCCGAGCAGATGGAAGTGGAGCGGTTGACCGCCGTCCTTGTCGATGGCGAACAGAAAGCTGAGGTGCGTTTCGTCACGATCCCAGACCGTTGCCCAGACGAACTCGTTGATTGATGTGATCCGCGTGTGCGCTCCCAGTACCGCTTTAGGTTTCTCCGTAAACGTTCCGTCCGGGTTCGCGGGAACGTAGAGGATGTCCCATGAGTCCGCCTCGTAGCCCGCGCGCGTTTGGGCGCGCCACGCGAGCTTCTTCCCGTCCGGGCTGAACTTCGGACCGCTGTCGGCGGCTTTGTTGTCCGTGGTTAGTGTTTCCCACTTCGTGGACGTGTTCGTCGTGCTCACGCGGCACAGGTCGTAGTTCGTGCTCCACGCCTCGTTCTCGGCGGGCGGCGCGGTGAACACGAGGTGCGTGCCGTCCGGCGTGAAGGTGAAGTTGTCGCCGCTATCGAACGTGGACGACGTGGGGAAGGCGTCGCGGTCACCGGGCGTGACGTCGCGCGGGTCCGGGAGGGCTTTGCGCGCCGGGTCCAGGTTCGCTTCGATCACGAACAAATGCTGGCGCTTGTCGCCGACGTACTCGACCCAGTGCCGGTAGAAGAGTTTCGTGAACGTCTTCGCCTTCACGGGGCTCTTCGCGATCGCGTCGTCCTTGTCCTTGTTGAGCTTGTCGCTTTCGGCGAACGGTTTTTCGCTGAATTCCGGGTGGACGCTCGATACGAACGCGATCGACTTACCGTCTGCGGACCAGATGCCGTGGCTCGCGCCGGTGCTGATCTGCGCGACGAGCAGCGGCTCTTTGCCGGCGAGATCCGTCACGTACAGCCCGCCCTTCGACTCGAACAGAATCCACTTGCCGTCCGGCGACCAGCGCGGCTCGCGGCCGGGCACGTCCTTCGGGGTGAGCTGCTTCGGCGCCTCCTTCCCGTCGGTCGCGGCCACCCACAGCGCGGTGGCGCTCTTGTTCTTCTCCAGATCGACCGTCGTGACCTGGTACGCGACGTGCTTCCCGTCCGGGCTGATTTGCGGCGCGGCCACCCGCTTGACCGCGAAGAAGTCGTCGAGGGTCATCGACCGCCGGTCCGCGGCCCGGAGCTGTGACGCGCAGAGCACCAGGGCGACGACCGCGACCGAACGCGCGATTCGCATACGTTTACCTCCGAATGAATGAGCGGAGAGGGATACGAGCCGCGATCTTACCCGAACCGGCGCTGGCGCTGTACGAGGTATTCGATCAGCGCCTTGTCGAAGCCCACAGACGTGTCCACACCGAGGTAGTCCACGTTCGCCGCGGTGCATTCTTTCTTGATGTACCCGCGGAACTCCTCCACGAACGCGATGTAGTCGTCGCGGATGCCGTTCGCGTCGATCTCCTTGTGCTCGGTCGACTCCACGTCCTGGAAGTCCACGAGCCCCGCGAGCGGGAACTTCGCTTCGAGCACGTCGAGGACGTGGAACACGATCACCTCGTGCCCCGCGTAGCGCAGGCGGTACAGGCTGCGCACGAGCGCGTCCGCTTCGGTCTTCCAGTCGTCGGTGGTGGGCAGCAGGTCGCTGAAGAGCATCACGAGGCTCTTGCCCTTAATCATGGACGCGAGCTGGAAGAGGCTCTCCGGGATGTTCGTCTCGCCGGTCGCCTTGAGGTTCGCGAGTACGGACAGGATGGTGCCGAGCTGCGTGCGCTTGCTCTTGGGCGGCACCACGGTGCGGAGCTTCGTGTCGAACGCGACCAGCCCGACCGGGTCCTGCTGGTAGATCATCAGGTACCCGAGCGCGGCGGCGAGGCAGACCGCGTAGTCGAACTTCGTGAGCGTCTCGTCGGCCGCACCGAGGGCGCTCCAGTCGATCTTCACGCCGGCCTTGCGCGCCTCCGCGGGGCCGTTCCAGTCCATCGACTTCGACAGGTCCATGACGAGGTAGCCCGTCATGTTGGTCTCGGCCTGGTACTTCTTGACGAAGTACTTGCCGGTCTTCGCGTACACGCCCCAGTCGAGCGACTTGAGGTCGTCGCCCGGGTTGTACTTGCGATGCTCGGAGAACTCGACGGAGAACCCGTGGTACGGGCTGCTGTGGAGCCCGGACAGGAACCCCTGCACGATGAACTTCGCGCGCAGGTCGAGCCGCGCGACCTGGCGGATCACTTCGGGCCGGAGGTACTTCTCTGCGTTCATGAAGGGGCCGTTCGCGTGTGAACCGTCGGTCTATTCGTCTTCACCCTTGTGGCACAAGCGAGTGTCAGTGGTTTTTTGTAGGGTGGGTCCAGGCTTTGCGCAGGCCCACCATCTCCCCCGCAAGCGCGAACGAACCCCGCGCGCCCCAACGCCACCCGGCACGTCCAAGACCCAATGGTGGGCCGGCGCAAAGCCTGGACCCACCCTACAAAAACCGCCATCGGGTCATCGGCCCGCCGGACGATCCGCGCGCGGGGTTCCGTTCGCGCTCGCAGGCGGGTGTGGTGGGCCGGCGCAAAGCCTGGACCCACCCTACAAAAAACCACCATCGGGTCATCGGCCCGCCGGATGATCCGCGCGGGGTCCCGTTCGCACTCGCATCGGGTGTGGTGGGCCGGCGCAAAGCCTGGACCCACCCTCCTACAAAAACCACCGCACTCGGCGTCTCAATACTCTTGCACCAGCAACTTGCCGGCCGCGTCGAACCACCCGCGGCCGTCGATCTGGTACACGCCGTCGGTCGCGGCGGTCAGGAACCGGCACGCCTCTTCGAGCACCTTTTCGGAGAGCACTTCGTCGGGCGCGTCCACGGGCTTGCGCAGCGTGACGAGTTGCTTCGTCTGAATCATGTGCGCCATCAGCGGCCCGCTGTTCGGGCTGTAGTCCATCGTTTCGAGTTCGGCGGCGTAGGCGTTGAGGTCGTCGCGCAGGTCGTCCTCTTTGGTGAGGAAGCGCGCGAGCAGGATCGGCGACCCGTTGGGGAGCCGGAGCTCGCCGCTCGTCCAGCCCAGGTCGTCGCCCCTAAAGTGCGGCTCCACGGTGAGCCCGCGCGCGTGCAGGTGCGCGGCGAGCGCGGCGGGCGGGGACTCGACTTCCGATCGTCCGAACACGCGGTACCACATATCGGCACGTCACCACAAACACAGGAACGGGCACAGCTAACAATTGCGCCCCTAGCGCTTCTTCTCGACGTACTTCTTCGGTTCCGGTTCGCTCACGATCTTCAGCAATTCCGTGACGATGTCGTCGCTGTTGCGGCCCTCGGCCTGGGCCTGGAAGTTCGCGCTGACCCGGTGGCGCAGAACGGGGATCGCGGCCTTCTTGATGTCGTCGATGGCGACGCTGGGCCGGCCGTCCATCGCGGCGAACGCCTGACCCGCTTGCGCGAGAAAGATGCCCGCGCGCGGCCCGGCGCCCCAATCCACGAGGCGCTTGATGAGGTCGGGCGCGCTCGGGTCTTTGGGCCGCGTCGCGCGCACCAGTTTCACGATGAACTCGTTGACGAACGGCGGCACTTCCACCTTCTTCACCAGCTTCTGCCACGCGACGATGCGCTCCGCGGTCAGCACCTTTGTGAGTTCCGGCTTCTCGCCGCGCGTGCTCATCAGGACGATCTGGCGCTCGTCCTCCAGGGTGGGGTAATCGACCTTCACGTTGAACATGAAGCGGTCGAGTTGCGCTTCGGGGAGCGGGTACGTGCCTTCCTGTTCGATCGGGTTTTGAGTCGCGATCACGAAGAACGGCTCGGGCAGCTTCATCGTCTCCTGGCCCGCGGTCACCTGGCGCTCCTGCATCGCCTCGAGGAGCGCGGCCTGCGTCTTGGGCGGGGTCCGGTTGATCTCGTCGGCCAGCACGATGTTCGCGAAGATCGGCCCGCGCACGAACCGGAACTCGCGCTTGCCCTCGGCGGTCTCGTCGAGCACCGTCGTGCCCGTGATGTCCGAGGGCATCAGGTCCGGGGTGAACTGCACGCGCTTGAACGCGATGCTCAGGATCTGCGCGATGGAGCTGACCATCAGCGTCTTCGCGAGCCCGGGCACGCCCACCAGGAGGCAGTGCCCGCGGGTGAAGATCGCGGCCAGAACTTGCTCAATGACCTCGCCCTGCCCGACGACCACCTGCCGGAGCTGATCGAGCATCGCGACGCGGTCGGCGGAGAATTTGTTCAGGTAGTCCGTGAAGCGATCATCGGCCACGGGGTCGGCTCCGGTGCGGTTGGGGAACGCGAAACCCCATTTTACCAATTCGCGCGCCCGCCGGAGTAGCGAAGGGCGTTTCGCGCTCCTCACCGCCGGCGCGGGCGCGCGGCGGGGGCTCACCACCCCAGTTTGGGCATCCGCGCGTCGCCCGGCTGTCGCGGCCCGGGGGCCAGCGCCACCAAGTCGGCCCGCCGCGCGCCGAGGAACCCGACCCGGATACCGTTGCGCCGCAGTTCGGCCGTCGCCCGGGCGTTCACGACCAGCAACGTGATCGTGCCCCCGCACAGGACGAGTAGGCACAGCCCGAGCACAACTGCCGTGGCCGTGCCGTACAGCTTCGAGGCGAGCAGGAACACGACGACCAGCGAGACCACGCCCAGGAGCACCGCCGCAGTAGCGGCGACAAGAAACGCGGTGGACGTCTCCCCCGCACCGTCTCCTGCTCCCGCGAGGCCTAAACCGACGCCCGCGCACACGAGCAGGATCTGGAGCAGGATGATCCGAATGAGCCACTTCTGGTACCGAGCGATCGCCAGCAGTTCCGTGTCCGGCCGCTCCCGGGCCACTCCCGGCGCCGGGGATAGGGCCGAGCCACTCGGGGCCGGGGCCGAGCGGTGTGTCGGCGGAAGCACGTCATCGATTGGTCGTTCAAACAGCGGGCGCTCGCTCACGGCGATCTCCTCGGGTGCAACGCCGGCAATCTCTACCCGGCAGGATATCGTTTCCGCGTCGGGCCGGAGCGCCGGTGCGGGCGAACGGCGCGGCGTGAGCCCGCCGGTACTGTCCCCAAGTGGACCTGCACTGCACCGCTGGCACCTCAAAAGATCGGCGGCGCCCTCGCACTTGGTAGCACCGGCGGGCTTATGCCGCGCCGTTAGGGTGCCGTTCAGTCCGAGTCTCCCTGTGCCGGGCCGAGTAGCAATTCAGGCAGACCGGCCTTACGTAACTGGTGGATCTGTGTGCGGGATAACTCGGTCTTCGGGTCGAACTCGGCCCGCCCGACGAGATAGAACCCAGTCAGCAGGCGGTCCCGGACGACGTCCTGAAGCCGCTTGGCTTCGGCGTTGCCCCCCGAGGCCACAGAGGTCGCCAGCCACGGACCGCCGAGCCGCCAGTAAATGAGGAGAGCGGTGGCGACCTCCGTGGCGGGACTGTCGGCGATGACCCAGATCGGGGCCAAGCCGTCGTCCCAGTTGTACTGCACAACCCAATCGTGGTGGTCGGCCGGCGGCATTGATTTCCTTCCCAATCACAGCGTCAGTGACCCGACCGTTTTAGATCGCTGTGCCCCTGCCCGAGTGTTGGATCAGCGCGAATCAGATTCTTTCGATTGATATAAACTTCTCAATCGAACAGCCAATTGACCACCCCAATCCTCTGCCAATCGACTGCAAACGTGAGCAATGATTCGGCTGTATTTTTGCCCTCTCCCCTTGCGGGAGAGGGTGGTGAGGCTCTGCGAACCGGGTGAGGGGTAACCGCCTGAATATGGAAGCAACCCCTCACCCCGCCGCGAAGCGCGGCGACCCTCTCCCGCAAGGGGAGAGGGCACAACCAAAACCGCTGGCGCGTCCCACCTTTGCCATTCGTTGCGTGAGTTCGGGGTGGTGCTTGAGGCGCCACCGACGCCCTCGCCATCGTGCCCCCGTACACGGTTACTTCTTCTTGAGCGGGGCCAGCAGGTCGGGCTTCTTGTGCAACAGTGCCACCTCTTCGGCCGTCAGCGCGCGGTCGAAGAGGGCGAACTCGTCCAGGAGCCCGATGTAGCCGAGCGCGAGGTACACGCCCGCTTTCTCGATGTCCCAGCCCATCGCGAGCGCTTGGCCCTTCACTTCGCCGATCCGCTTGCCGTCGATGTACAGGGTGGTGACGGCGTCCGGCTTGCCCGTGTCGAGGTTCTGGAACGTGAGCACCACGTGGTGCCACGCGCCCTCTTTCCAGTCCACGACCCCCGCGCGGACCATCGGTACCTTCGGGTCGGACTCGGGGACCGCCTTCTGCCCCGCGGCGCGGGCCGGGAACGCGCCGTACCGGAGGGCGCGCGGCTTCGCGTCGTTGAAATCGAACCACAGCGCCCCGTTGTCGTACCCCTTCTGGGTGATCTGCACCGGGTCGCAGAACTGCGCCTTGATGAGCCGGTTCGGGTCCGTGTTGCACCACAGCGAGAGGGAGCCGGACCACCCGTCCTTCTTGTACGCGAGGTTGCCCTTCGCCGGGAAGTACAGCCAGCCGTTCTTCGCCGGCGGGCCGGTCGCCTCGAGCGCGCCCCCCGCGACCCCCTTCCCCTTCGCGACCTTCAGCACGGTCGCGTCGATCCCCTTCTCGAAGACGAACTGCCCCTTCTCGGTCGGGTGCGGGAACCGCGTGCCCGCGTCGAGGGCGCCCGCGCCGGCGTCGCCCTTCACGGCCTCGTCGAAGGAGGCGTAAAAGGTGACCGCCTTGCGGACGGCGGGCTCGTCGGCCCGCCCCGGCGCGAGGACCGAGCCGGCGGCGACGAGCGCGAGCCCCAGGCGGGAGACGTGACGCATGCGGGAACTCTCGGGGTGGTGTGCGTGTGGGATCGTCGTAGCGGGTGGGACGAGCCGCGGCCGCAAGGGAGCGGGAACGCCTGGTCCTGGCGCAGCACGAGTGTTGCGGGCAAACGAGCCGCGACCACAAGGGAGCGGGGCGCGGCTCTCCGGGTTACCTTGAGATCACCTGAGTGCGGGCAGTGCCTCCCGCTCCCTTGCCAGTAGTTTCAAGTGATTTGGCAGTGCCGCATGGGAGTTCCTAAGTTCAAGGTTCTCAGGCACTTGAACGGGAGCCTCCCATGCGACGTGGTTACTCTACGATCACCCCGGCGGTGGTCCACGCACTGACGCGCCGAACGTTGGAACGGGCCCTGGGTTGGACCGACTACAAGCGGTCGGTCACGCGCACCCAGTTGCTCGACCTGGTGCTGTTGATCGCGGGCACCACCCGCACGTTGTTCGCGGTAGTGACCCGGTACTTCGGGTTCTCCCACGAGACCGCGCGACAGGCGATGCACGCCAACCGGGGTTCCCGGGACCAACTCACGGCCCGGTTGGTGGATGCCCTTCACCAGGTGGCGGGGTTCACGCGCCGGGACCGGAGGCGCCGGTGGACGTGTGCCATCGATGTGCATTACGTCCCCTTTTATGGGGATCGCAGCACCCCGGGGATCATCGGCGGACCCAAGAAGGCCGGGACCTCGTTCTTTCACGCGTACGCCACCGGGGTACTGATTCACAAGCACCGGCGGTACACCGTGGGGCTGATGAGCGTGACGAAAGGAACCAAGCCGCACCAGCAGGTGCAGACCCTTCTGGACCAGGTGGCGGCCCGCGGGCTCACGGTCCGCGGGGTGGTTCTGGACGCCGGGTTCGACAGCGGGGAGACCCTGTTGCTGTTGCAGGAACGGAACCTGAGCTACACGGTCCCGATGCGCAAGAAGGGCACCGGTACCAACCGCCGCAACGCCAGCTACACCCAACCCCACGGCACCATCACCACCATGGAGTGGGTCACCGAGAAGAGCCGCAAGGCGGTATCGACTCGGGTGCTCGTGTGGCAACGGAAGGGCGAATCGCACGCCCGGGTGTACGCGTTCCGCGGGTGGGGCGATGCGACCGCCGTGTCGGAGGCGAACCGGGCTCGGTTGGGGCGCCGGCGGTACCGAGAGCGGTTCGGGATCGAGACCAGCTATCGGCAGAAGAACCAGGCCCGCGGGTGGACCACCAGCACCAACCCCGAGTACCGGTTGCTGCTCGAGGGCGTGGCCCTGCTGTTGCGCCAGGTGTGGGTGTACCTGACGCTCCGGATCGCTCGGGCACGCGGGCTCGCGCCGACCGCCTGGGTCGCCCAGTTCCCGTTGGCCGAGATGCTCGACTGGCTCACGCAACGGATCCGCTCACGATACCCACGCACACGATGTATTACCCTGCCACACAATACACTTACAACCAACGCAACGCCTTGAAACTACTGTTGCGGTCGCGGCTCGTTACAAGGCACGGCTCCCGGAACCTTGAGGCCACCCGCGTGCGGCCGGAGCGGGTGGAACTTCCCATTTTGGACCGGTTACTTGCTCTCTTTGTCGGCCTGAACTTTCGCTTGTTCCAGGTGAATCTCGGACTCCAGGCGCCGCGCTTTCACCTTGAGGGCGGTCGCGGCGGTTGCTCGTGCGGCCTGGTGCTGGGCGACGGCCCACGTCTCGTACTCCTTCAACACGTCCACCATGCTCTTGTAGAGCGCGACGCGCTCCGGCCCCTTCTCCGCGGCGTCCAGTTCCGCCCGCAGAGCCATCAGGCGCGCTTCGTACACCTCATCGGCCGTCGTGCGCCCGCTTTTGAACAGGGCGGCGATTTGTTCCGCCGCGTCCTTCAAGGCGGTGATCCGCTCCTTCTGGAGCGCCTTGATCTTCTTGGCGGACTCTTCGGCCTTATCTTTATTTAACAGATTGATCTTCTCCTGCGCACCGGCAGGAACCGTCAATAGAGTCGCGACCACGCCGGCCAGGATCAGTAAAGGTGCCCTCATCGTCGACCTCCGGGGGGCTGGCAACCCTTCCCGGGATTGTCGGCTCTCGCAGCGAGGTGTCAAACAGATTTCACGGTCGCAACTCGTTTCTGCTTCTGCGCGCGTACAGCAACGAACGGGGCGGAAGACCCGCGGTCCCCGCGACGCCTTCGGGAACCGCCGCGGGGTCACTTCTGTTCGGGCGCGCTCAAGTACAGAACCTGTACCTTCCGCTTCTCTTTCTTGAACGTGAGGCCGGTTTGCGCCGTCACGATCGGCAGTATCTTCTCGGGGTCGCGATCGGCGGCTTCCGCTTCCTTGTTCGGGTTCCGCACGGTATGATTGTGCCAGGAGAATTTCGGCTCGGCCGGTAGGTCGGTGTCCCATACCATCCGGGTTCCGAGCCGGTACCCGATGAACCGGGCGAACTCGGTAGGGGTGCCCGTGTACGTGGACGTGGTCACGACCGCCGCGCGCTCCCGGCCGCGGTCGTGCTGCGCGAACTGGTACTCCTTGTTCAGCCCCTCGGTGGTCGCGTACACGTCCACCTCCTTCACGGTCCGCTCGCGCCACTCCGGTGGCACGAGCTTGAACGCGCCACCGACCACGAACACCGATTGCTCCTCGTCCTTCAGGGTCAGCCGCACATCGAGTTTCAGCTCGGTGCGGAGGATCTTCTCCAGTTGGGGGACCAGCTTGTCCAGGGGGGCGTTCCGGCGCACGACGAAGTCCCCGCTCACGGTCAGGTTCCTCTCCTCGAACAGCGGCGCGTCCTTGGATTTGGGCTCGATCACGAATTCCGGCTCGTTGCGTCCGGTCACGAGTTCGACCAGGGTGGGTACCGTCAGCAGGTTCTCGCCGCGCTGCAGTTCGGGGTGCCCCTGGAGGTACACCGCGGACCAAGACCGTTGGTAGTGCAGGGCTTTGCCGTCCTGTTCCACGAACAGCGTACAGAAGGCGCTCCACCGCGAGAACTCCCGGCGCGAGTGCTGATCGCGCTCTGTCCCCCAGGTCTTGTAGAAATGCGTGAGGAAGAAGTCCGCGCGCTCGGGTAGCAGCGGTAGGGGCACGCGCCGAACGTACTCCCCGTCCTTCAGTTCGTAAGCCTTTCGGAACGCCCCCATCCACGCCGGCTCGGGCGGTTCCTTCTTTTGCGGCACCGGTGCGGCGCGCCGGGCGGTGGCAACGACACCAGCTTTTGGGGTCGGGGGCGCGGTCGAGTCGGCCGCGAGCAGCAGGCCGCCGACCGCCGTCAGAACGGCGACCGCGCCCAGTGCGATCCACTTCGTGTTGGGGAACATTGCTTTCGTCACCTCGTTCGCGAGTTGATGGATGGCCGCTCCCGGCCCGTCGAGCGCCCGGCGCGCCGTCGCCGCGGCCAGGGGCGCGGGTACCGGCACCAATAGCCCGCCAAGCGCCAGCGGCACGCGGTGCCGGGCGAGCCGCTCCGCCAGCCGCTTGCGGGCGGCGTCCAGCCGGCTCGCCAGCGTGCCCTCGGGGATGCCGAGTTCGGCCGCCACCTCGGTCCGCGGGCGCTCCCGGATCAGGCACTGCACGACCGGCTCGCGGTACCGCTCGGGCAGCGCGGCCAGTTCCCGGTCCAACCACGCGGGCGGGTCGTCCGGGGGCGCGTCGAGCACCGGTTCCGTGCGCGACTGCGCCGCCCGCCGTTCGTGCTTCCGCAGGCGCCCGAAGGCGGTGCGGGCCTTCTTCGCCACGCGCACCGCCACCTCGTGCAGCCAGCCGCCGAGGGCCGGCCGGTGGGCGAGCGCGCCGGCCCGGTTCGCCAGCACGAGGAACACGGTCTGGAAGGCGTCGTCGGCGTCGGCGGAATTGCCGAGGAGCCGGCGGCACGCGCCGTACACGGTCGGCCCGTGGCGGTGGACCAGGGCGGCGAACGCGGCCTCGTCCCGGTTGTGGACGAACCGCGCGAGCAGGTCCCCGTCCGGTTGCGGCGGCGCGAAGTGGGCGGTCAATCGGGTGAGCGGTGCGTGCATGTCGAAAGGGAGTGCCCGGCGGGGCGGTGCGAAGTCGGGAATTCGCGGGAAAATTTCCAGCGCTCCCGCGCGCCCGTATTATCCGCGAATTCCTTGCTGTGAGAAGTGATCGACCGGAATGAGGAGCGCACAGAATCGCACACAGGGCTTCCGCCCTGTGCTACGAGCGCCGGCCCCTCCGGGGCGGAAACGCATTGAAGGTGTTGGTTCTCGGCCCTGGTTCACTCCCGACCGGTGCTACGAACGCCGGCCCCTCCGGGGCGGAAACGCATTGAAGGTGTTGGTCTTCGGTTCAGAGGGGCCGGTTCCGCGGCGGAAGATGGTTTGTGGTCTTCGCCCCGGAGGGGCCGGCGTTCGTAGCACCGGGCGGAAGCCCTGTGTGCTACTCGTCGAGAACGAGGGTCAGACGCTTCCCGTCGAGTCGAACGGTCCCTTTGACTCCGTTCAGCGTCACCCCGGGGACCGTGAGCTTAGCCAGATCGATGTGGCGATCGGCCGTTAGTTCCGCCCCGATTTGTTTGGCGAGGTCGGCCGGATCGGGCTTGCCAGTCAGTTGGACGCGTATCCGCTTGGCCTCGGCGTCGTGGAACACGGGACGGGCCGCGTCTTCGGCGAACTTGAACGCCCCGACCGTGCCACTAATCGGAATCAGCCGGTAGAGCGACTGGTGATCGGCCACTCGTAGGATGCCGAACGAGGTGTAGACGAACCCCACGGCCGGTTTGCGCACGCGGGCGTAGTCGATGACGAGTTCGCCCGCGGCCCGATCGAATGCTGCCACGGCGGCCGCGATGTGGGCCTTGCCGTCATTTTCTAGTGCCGTCTTCTGGCGGGTGAGGTCGGCGAACGGGGCCCCCGCTCGGATGCCCTTTACCTCCGCCCCGAGTTCCTCCGGCTTCACCTTGAGTTCGGCCGATAGCAGGCCGGTGAGGGTCACGGTCGGGTCGAACACCTTGTCGTGCCAGCGGGCGCCGAGTCGGTCGAGCGACGCGGCGATTGCCATGCCCGAAAAGTACAGCCGGAAGCGAACGGGGGAGGCCCCGTACAGATCGTTGTTCACCGGCACCCGGCCCGACATCATCCCCCGCATCCGCGCGCGCATCCCGGCCCGCTCCGACGACAGGTCTTTGAACCCTTGGAACCCCTGAATCAGCCACAACTTGTCGAGCGGTGCGGTCCCTTCTAAGCACTGCGTGAGGCGGTACTCGACGTACACCGCGGTCCCCTCGCTGAACTCGGTCGCGTCCTCATAGTCGATCGCCTCCTGGGACAAATTGGCCCGGCGCATGGACCGGGCCGCGAGCCACTTCTTGAGGTGCGGGACGGCAGCGTCCTTACCCTCCGCCTCCAATGCCGCGTGTAGGAATTCCGCTTCCAGCGCGAATCCGACGTTGTTCTCAACGGACAGCGACGGGTAGGCGAGCAGGGCGGTTTCGCGCGGCGCTTTACCCGGGGCGCGCTTGTGCTGATAAACGTGGAATGCTTCGTGGGCGAACAACCGAAACGCGGGGTACGGGTTCGGGACCAGCCCGCTGTCGATCTGAGCTTTTGCGTTGGCGGGATCGCCCTTCGCTGCGGCGGCGACGCTCTCGGCCCACTGGCGGCGCGCGGACAGCGTGTCGGCCACCACGAGGGTTTGGACGCCCCCGACGTCTATCGCCGTGTTCTGTCCGTCGAACGACGTGATCGTTTTACCGTCACGAATGTGGATCGGACCGAGCGCCGATTTCAGGGGACCGGTGTACCTTTTGAACCCTTCGGGCGGCTTCGGGTGGTTGATGAGTACATCCTGTCGATCCGGGAAGTAGATCAGAACGGGTGTGTCGCGTGCGTCCCAACCGGGCCAGACCGGGTTTTTCGGGCTTCCGATGACCGTCCACACCTGATCCAATTGAGAGATCAGCGCCGGATCGATCTTGATCGCCATCTCGGCCGTCGCTTCGGGCAGCTTGGCTTGAGAAGGTGGCTGTCCGAGCGCGTCCGCCGAACCGAAGGTCATCACGATTGCCATCACGGACGTCCACTGCAAGATGTAACGCGCCACAACAACTCCCCAATAGATTCGGCACGGCCAGCGCACCAAGGCCGAACATGTCTGCAACTAAAACTTGAGAGCGGGGGGCACTCAATCATGCGGTTCTGAACAGAGTGCTGCCGGGAGCACCGCCACGCGGCGCTTTACCAACGTAGCGATCCTTTAGAGGCACGTTGGGAACGCACCCCGCGACAAACCGGGAATCCGTTCCTCGCCACCGTGTCATAGATTGCCAACAAACGGGCCGGCGCTCGGATAAATCTGGGGCGTGGACATGGTGTTGGGGAAGGAAGGGGCGCACAGGGCTCCCGCCCTGTGCTACGGACGCCGGCCCCTCCGGGGCGGAAAGACATTGAAGGTGTTGGTCTTCGTCTGAAGGAACCGCCCCCGAAGCGGTTGATGGCTCTGGTTTTCGCCCCGGAGGGGCCGACTAACGTAGCACAGGGCGGGAGCCCTGTGCGCTCTCCCGCCCTGTGCGTGTTTCGCTTGTGCTGTGCGCTCACGCCGCTTCGGTGCGGGCGAGTTGGATCGGCGGGAACAGGAACCCGGCGGGCGTCGGCAGCCCGCCCGGGCCGTGCGGGCCGGCCGGGGTGCCCTCCCACGGGTGGACCCGCAGGGCGTCCAGCACGCGCTCGGCCAGTTCGAGCGCGTCGCGCCCGTCGGTCCCGGTCACGCGCGGCGTCGCCCCGGTGCGCACGCACCCGATGAAGTGCTTGAGTTCCGCCGTGAGCTGGTCGAACTTGCGGTCCGCGTCCAGGTTCAGCACCTGCAGGTAGCGCCCGAACACCTCGTCCTTCAGGCGCGCCTTGGCCCCCGCGTCCATCTCGGAGGTGCGCAGCCCGTACTTCCGCACCTCCTCGCTCTGCTGCACCAGCGTGAGCTTCCGGGTGACGAAGTCGATGCCCGCGTACCCCTCCGGCGCCCAGATGCGGAGCCGGCGCTTCGGGTGCCGGGTGATGCGGCTCGCGGTGACGTGTGCGATGCACCCGTTCTCGAACTCCAGGCGCGCGTTCACCATGTCCTCGTGCCCGCCGAACACCACCGCGCCGACCGCGGAGACCCGGGCCACCTTGCCGCCCACGAGCGCGAGCAGCATGTCGAGGTCGTGGATCATCAGGTCGAGCACGGCGCCGATGTCCACGGAGCGCCCGGTGAACGGCCCGTGGCGCTCGGCCTCCACGAACTTCGCGCGGATCGGGCGCTTGGCCAGTTCCTCGAACGCCGGGTTGAACCGCTCGATGTGCCCGACCTGCAGCGGGACGCGGGCCCTCTTCGCCAGCGCGATGAGGTCGTCCGCCTCCGCGACCGTGCGGCACACGGGCTTCTCGACCAGCACCGGCACGCCCGCCTTCAGGAACGCGCTGGCGACCGAGTGGTGGTGAACGGTGGGGGTGACGATGCTCACCGCTTCGACTTTTCCGAGGAGCGGCTCGAAGCACTCGTAGGGGGTCGTGCCGAGCTTCGTCGCGACCGCGCGGGCCTGGTCCGGGTTCGCGTCGACCACGCCGACCAGGTTCACGTCCGGCAGGTTCGCCAGGATGCGGGCGTGGTGCTGGCCCAGGTGTCCGACCCCAATCACCGCCATCCGCAAACGGTCCATATCAGCCCCAATTGTTGCACGTCGAAGGTCGTCGTCGGGTCGGGCGTCGCAAGTCGTAAGGTCGAACGTCACAAGGTCGTAAATCAGGCGGCCCGGCTCGCGGGCTTTACGACTTTACGACCTGCGACTTTACGACTTTTGGACTCGGCTTCGGCGCCGGCCCCGACCGCGCAGGCCAGTTGCCGCGCGAGTTCCACGTTCAGTGAGTGCCCCGAGCGGTACGCGACCAGGTGGCCCGCGAGGTCGAACCCGCACAGCGCGAGGTCGCCGATCAGGTCCAGGATCTTGTGCCGGGCCGGTTCGTCCGCGAACCGGACCGCGTTCTCGATCGGCCCGCGGGGGCCGAACACGAGCAGGTCCGCGCCGGTCAGGTGCCGGCCCACGCCCTGGGCCCGGAGCCCGTGCGCCTCGGCCTCGGTGAGGAACGTCCGGCACGCCGCGAGGTCGCGGGCGAACGTTTCCGGGGTGACCGCGAGCGTGTGCGTCTGCGGCACGATCGTGGTGCCGGGGCCGTAGTCCAGGCGGTAGCTGATGCGCAGCTCGGGGCCGTCGGCCGGGTGCAGCCCGAGCGTCGCGCCCGGGGTGCGGACGACGACCGGCTTGGTGACGCCGTAAATGGCCCGGCGGGTGCGCTGGGTCACGATCCCGGCGCCGGTCAGCGCGGCCACGAAGCCCGCGGCCGATCCGTCGAGGCCCGGGGGCTCCGCGCCGTCGAGTTCCACCACGCAGTTGTCGACCCGGAGGCCGGAGAGCGCGGCGAGCACGTGTTCGACGAGCGTGATGCTGGTGTGCTGGGGGCCGAGGGTGGTCCGGCGCTGCGTCCCGCTCACGCGGGCGGCGCGGGCGGGCACCGTGGGCACGTCCGGCAGGTCGGTGCGCCGGAACACGAGCCCCGTGTCCGGGGCCGCGGGCAGGAACCGCAGGCGCACCCGCGCCCCGGTGATAAAGCCCACGCCCCCGACCGAGACCGGCGCGGCGAGTGTTCGTTGGTGTCGGTAGCCGATGACGCGCACGATGTCCGCCTTCCCTGGCGTAACCGTTCCGAATCGAATCGAGTCGAGCTGTTCGTACTCATTTTCGGGCCGGCCGTAGCACCCAGTATCGGTGCCCCGACCGGCCCAAGTTTAACACCTTACCCGAATCGCGCACCCGGGCCGGACCGAGTCTTCCGAAGTTACCGGGTCGGGCGCAGGTCCCACACTGTACCGCGCCCGCGGTTCGGGGTTAACACCAGATCGGTTCCGCGCGATTACGGCTTGCCCGGGACGGGCAGCGCGCCCGAACCGGCCGGGGCGCCGCCGACCGGGGGCGGGCCGCCGGTGGAGGGGGCGGAAGCGGCCGGGTCGGTGACCAGCTTGCTGACGTCCACGGGCTTGCCCTGGGCGTCGGTCGGCTGGTACCAGACGTTGAGGGTCTTCACCACCACGCCGGTGATGTCCGCGTGCGGGGCCACGTAGAACGGTTGGGCCGCGGGCGGCTTCAACTTGAGTTCCTTGATGTACGGGCTGTTCAGCTCCTCGCTCGACACCGCGTCCGGGTACGCGAACACGATGTGGTAGCCGTTCATCTCGGCGGTCTTGTCCACCACGGTCTTGATCTTGTCGTACAGCTCCGAAATGATCTTGCTCGCCTCGTCGTTGAGCGTCTTGTTGATCTTCCGGTCCTCGTCCTCGATGGCCCGCTGCAGGGCGAGCATGCGCTGCGCCTTGGCTTCTTTTTCCGGGTGGTTCGGGTTGGCCGTGAGGTCCTTCTGGTGCCCGAGGTACTCGCCCCGCAGGTTGAGCAGGTACTTGGACAGTTCGCCCTTCTTCTGGTTCAGCAGGTGAACCTGGTACTTCGCCTGGCCGAAGTCGCGCATGACGCCGGCCATGTTGAAGACCGCGATCGTCGGGCGCGTGGCCGGCGCGGCCGGTGCGCCGCCGGGCGCGGGCGCGCCGCCGGCCGGGGGTTGGGCGTGCGACGCGCTGGTGAGGTACACCACGCCCGCGATGCCGAGGGCCGCCGACAGGAACATGAACGTGCGATTCACTCCTCAGTCCTCCTCTTTGTCCGCTACCGGTTGTGCGGGGGTTCCGGTCCCCGCGGCTGTACCACACCGGCCGTCTTGCGAGCGCTGTAAGCGGTAAAGCCGGGCGAATCCTCGCCTTCGGCGCTCCCACTCACATTCCCCTCAGGTGCCGTGGCGAGCGTAGATACCCAATCACTTGGGGGGCGTCAATGCTAACGGGGTACGTGTCCGGTAACGGGAATTCGTGCGGTCGGGGGGCGTTCGGCGGGGCGGGTCCGCGAACAGCTTAATCCGGCGCGTTCGGTTCGGTCGATGGCAAAAGGTCGGGCTTCGCACCCGGGACGGTCCCCATGAAAATGGCAATGCGGTTGTTGGCCCCTTTTTCCGCGCTGGTGGCCGGTGGAACGGCGCTCTTACTGTTGGGCGGGTGCGGGTCGAGCGCGCCCCCGCCCGTCCCGGCGACGGTGCGCGGGAAGGTGATTCTCAACGGGCACCCGGTGGCGGGCGGGCTGGTGGTGTTCACGCCGCACCCGGAGCGCGGCGGGAGCGGGAAGTCGGCGTTCGCGGAGACCGGCGCCGACGGCTCTTACGCGCTGCAACTCAACCGCTCGAGCGCCATTCCGCCGGGCTGGTACCGCATCTCGCTGGCCCCTCCCCCACCCGCGAGCGCGAGCACGGAGGCGGAACCGGCGCCGGTGTTCCCGACGAAACTGTCGCGCCCGGACCTCTCGGGCCTGGAGCGCGAGGTGCAGGCGGGCAAGGAGCACGTGTTCGAGTTCGTGGTGGACGTGCCGAAGGAGTGAGGAACAGAAAAATGCACAGGGCTTCCGCCCTGTGCTACGAACGCCGGCCCCTCCGGGGCGGAAGACCAGAACCATCAATCGCCGTGGAGAAGCTACGGAAACCGGCCCCTCTGAGCCGAAGCCCAACGCCTTCAATGCCTTTCCGCCCTGGAGGGGCCGGCGTTCGTAGCACAGGGCGGGAGCCCTGTGCCTCCCCTCCCCTTACTCGTACCCGTAGCGCCGGATCACGTCGCCCCAGCGCTCCGTGACGAGCGCGCTCTCGGCGTCCGTCGTCCGGAACTTGTTCGTCTCGTAGTTCGCGTTCTGGCGCTGGTACTCCTCGATCCGCGGGCGCACCGCGTCGAAGTCCCCGAGGTTCAGGGTCGCGTAAACTTTCTGCAACTCGCTGACGGGGTTGCGGACCAGGTCCTCGTACCGCAGTTCCGCGAAGTGCCCCTCTTTAAAGAGGGGGCGCGCGTCTTCGAGCCGGTCGTAGATCACCCGGAACTCGCGCAGCACCTTTTCTTCAAGCCCCGTATCGGTCGGCGTTTGCAACCCGTGGCTGCGGCCCAGCGACCGCCAGAGGTTGACGGTCGAGGGGAACACCGCGCGCGGGTTGCGGACGATGTGGACGAACTTCGCGTCCGGGAACAGTTCGAGCAGCACCGGCACGCGGGCCGTGTGCGGCGGCGACTTCAGCACGAGCTGCTTGCCGGTCCGCGCGGTCACTTCCTTCAGGAACCGCACGAACACGCGCTTCCATTTCGCCAACTGCTGGGGCGAGAGGCCCGACAAATCGAGCGCGCCGGTGTCCTTCGGCACCCGGGCCGGGAACGCGAAGTCGGTGTACGTGGAGGGCACCCCCATGAGCGCCAGTGCGAACTCGTCTTCCTGCGGGCGCTCCCAGCCGAACGGCATGTTGTCCATCGGGCGCTTGTCGGGCAGCATCCACTTCCCGTAGCGCTTGAAGAATTGATTGGTGAGCAGCGCGTGGTGCGGGTTGAAACAGTCCTGCATGTCGGGGAAGCCGAACTGCGCGTCGCGAATCATCAGCTCGTGCAGGAGCGTGGTGCCGGTGCGCCAGTGGCCGATCACGAACACCGGCGGCTTCTCGATCACCGTTTCGCGCACGCGCTCGCCGTACCGGGCGTTGAGCATCCACCGGAGCGCCGCGTTCATTACGGAATTGACGGATACGATGGCCGCGATGTACCAGTACGGCGCCTGCACCGCGAACCCGTTGTCCCGCAACAGTCGCATCCAGGTGAAACAGTCCATCCCCTCCCAGACGCGCGGCGACCACTCCCGCTTCGGCGCCTTCGCCGGGGCCGGGCGCTTCGGGTCCGGGGCGCGGCCCGGTTCGGTAACGGAATCAGCAGCGCTCGCGTTCTGGGGCATCCCGGTCCTTCCTCCTCGGCGCGACGATCCGCGTGTATTCAAGTGAAGCGATTCCGCGCGCAACGACAACCGGGCTTTATTTTGAGTTCCACGTTCCAAGTTCCAGAGTTCCTAAGAACAAGTCCGCCGGGGCCTTTTTGTCACCGATTGTGGCGCCACCCGCTCGTTAAACGCGCGGTTCGCGGGGCCTTTTTGTCGCCGATCGCCGGGTAGTGTCTTGATTGTGGCGCCACCCGCTCGTTGACACTCGCGGTTCGCCTGAGCCTCGGGCGAACCGCGAGTGTCAACGAGCGGGTAGTTTTATCCGGTACTCTTTGGCCACCTCCGCGATTGTTCGGGACCGCGGTTCCGGGTAGATTCAAAGTCGAGCAATCAACCGACAGGAACAGGACGGGCCGATGTCGAAGTCGAAGCCGAACCCCGCACCCGGCGCCGAACCCCCGGCGTACACGGTCGTCGCGCGGAGGTACCGGCCGCAGCAGTTTTCCGAACTGATCGGGCAGGAGCACGTCGCCAACGCGCTCGTCAACGCGCTCAAGTCCGGGCGCGTCGCGCACGCTTACTTGTTCACGGGCGCACGCGGGGTCGGCAAAACCAGCGCCGCCCGCATCCTCGCCAAAGCCCTCAACTGCATGAAGGGCGACAAGGCCACCGCCACCCCGTGCGACGAGTGCGACAGTTGCCGCGCCGTGATGACCGGCGACGACGTGGACGTGCTGGAGATCGACGGCGCGAGCAACAACAAGGTGGAGGAGGTCCGCGACCTGCGCCAGAACGTCGGGTTCCGCCCGGCGCGCGGCCGGTACAAGATCTACATCATCGACGAAGTCCACATGCTCTCCACGTCCGCGTTCAACGCGCTGCTGAAGACGCTGGAGGAGCCGCCCGAGCACGTCAAGTTCATCCTCGCGACCACGGAAGTGCAAAAAATACCGATCACGATCCTGTCGCGGTGCCAGCGGTTCGACTTCGCGCACGTCGGGCCGACGAAAATCTTCGACCAGCTCAAGCGCATCGTCGAACGCGAGGGCCACCCGGCCGACGATGACGCGCTGCGGATCGTCGCGCGGCGCGCGGCCGGGTCCATGCGCGACTCGCAATCGCTGCTCGATCAGCTCCTCGCCTCGGCGCCAGGCAAACTCACGGCGGAGCAAGTCAGCGCCGTTCTGGGGACCGCGGCCGATCATCGCGTGATCGACCTCGCCCGCGCGATGCTCGGGGGCGACCCCAAAGGCGCGCTGGACCTCATCGCGTCGTGGGTCGAGCGCGGGCTGCAGATCGGGGAACTCGTTGACCAGCTCGTGGAATACTGGCGCGCACTGATGCTCGTGAGTTGCGGCGGAGCGGAAGTGCGCGAGCTGCCCGTTTCATCCAACCAATTTGAAGCGGTGAAGACGCAAGCCGCGAGCGTTTCTCTCGATACTATTCTTGCGGGCCTGGAAGTGTTGACCGCCACAAAAGCGCGAATGCGCGGCAGCCCCTACACGCAGGTGCTGTTGGAAATGGCGGTCGTCCGCTTGTGCCGGATCGGGGACCTCCGGTCGCTCGACCAACTGGTGCAAGCGCTGACGCAGCCGGGGGTACAATCTCCCGTGGTTGCTGCGGGGACGGGCACTCAGCCACCTGCACGGGCAGTTACAGCGCCAGCGGGTGGTGCAAACGACGCTGCAAAAAAAAACGGCCCCCTGATGGCGGCGCTGACGGCTAAAGCGGCCGAAAGCGTTTCTCCTAATGCCGCCCCGTCCACCGTTGCGCTCAGCGAAATGACCCTTCACGACGTGTGGGATCGCTTCTACCGCTACGCCGGTGAAAAGTACCCGATCCTGGCTAAACACCTTAATTATGTCAGTTCGTATGCAATTTTGGGGCCAAATTCCCTAGTAATCCGCTTCCCCCCAAGCTATAGTGAAGCACAAGTCGCATGTGCGACCGAGACCGGAGCCCTGCGGCTCACGGACGCGATGAAGCGGATCACCGGCCAGGCGATCACGCTGCGGTTCGAGCCGGACCGGGCGAACGGCGCCCGGCCGCTGGTCGGGGACACGCAACCGTCGACCGCGTCGCGCGGGGACGTGAAGCAGTTGCTCCCCTCGCTCCCGATGTTCAAGAAGGTGTTCAACGTTTTCGGCGGGCAGATCCGGCAGGTGGACGACGACTTCAACCCCTTTGCCCCGCCGAAGCCGGTCGAGACCAAAGACAAAGACGAGACCGATACCGACGAAGGGTGACGCCATGTTCAAGGGCCTCGGATCGATGCTGAGCCTCCTGGGGAACCAGGGCAAAATTCAGGAAGAGATTCAGAAGTTCCAGGCCCAGGTGGGGCAGATCACCGCGGAGGCGTCGTCCGGCGCCGGGTACGTGACCGCGAAAGTGAACGGGCGCATGGAAGTGCTCAGCGTCCGCATCTCGGACGACGCGCTGAAACTCAACGACCGCGAGATGCTCGAGGACCTCGTGACCGCGGCCGTGAACCAGGCGCTCACGAAGGTGCGCGCCCAGCTCGCCGAAGAGAGCGCGAAGATGGCCGCGAACATCGGGCTCCCCCCCGGGATGCTCGGGGGCGGCGGGTTCCCCGGCATGGGCTGAGATGTGGCCGTGTTTAGAGGTGTGGCTTGTGTTTTTGCCCTCTCCCCTTGCGGGAGAGGGTGGTGAGGCTTTGCGAACCGGGTGAGGGGTAACCTCCTGCATCAGGAAGCAACCCCTCACCCCGCCGCGAAGCGCGGCGACCCTCTCCCGCAAGGGGAGAGGGCAAAAAACACCCCGGCCCGCGAGAAGGCGGCTGCAAGGGGAGAGGGCGAAACCCGAAGAGGGCCGGTGAGCGGAAGATGAGGCCGACGCCCTGACCTGTGCCACTGCCCCCGCGATCACGACACCCCGGAGGCCCGTTCATGCTCGCGTTCATTGTCACGCTCCGCAGCGGCCGGCGCTACACGATCCAGGCCGAGGAGCTGCGGTCCAGTTCCGACAGCTACATCGAGCTGCTCGGGCCGTCGACGGCGGTGGCGCTCCCGGGGGTCGTGGCGCTCTTCGACCGGGCCGACGTCGTGTCGGTCGTGGCGCGCGAGCACCTCGTGTCCGAGGAACCGGGCGACGCGATTCCCCACACGGTCACCCGGGCCGACCCGATCCCGTTCTAACATCGTGACAGAACCCGGGGCGCGAGCGCCCGAAGGAGATGGCGGACGTGTCCGAACCGGCAGGCGTGATCGCGGGGCTGCTCGAGGAGCTGACCAAGCTCCCCGGCATCGGTCCCAAAAGTGCCGAGCGCATCGCGCACTTTTTACTCGCGGGCGACCGCCGGCACGCGGTCGAACTCGCTCAGGCGCTGCAGGCCGTCGCGGACCGCGTGCGCCCGTGTAGCGAGTGCTTCAACCTGACCGACGGGACGTTGTGCCCGATTTGTGGAGACCCGAAGCGCGACGCGGGGTTGTTGTGTGTAGTGGAAACGCCGCGCGACGTGAACTCGTTCGAGCGCGCCGGTAACTTTCGCGGGCTGTACCACGTCCTGGGCGGGCGCCTGGCCCCGCTTGATGGGATGGGGCCGGACCGGTTGACCTTCAGTGCGCTGGTGGCGCGCGTGACACGCGGCGGGGTGCGCGAGGTGATTCTCGCGACCAGCCCGACGCTCGAGGGCGACGGCACGGCACTGTTCGCGTCCACGGTTCTGGCGCCGACCGGGGTGCCCGTCACGCGATTGGCACGGGGATTGCCTAGCGGTAGTTCTCTGGAACTCGCGAACGCACAAATGCTGGCCGAGGCACTCGACGGGCGCCGAACGTTTTAAGCAGCCCGGTGCGCAAACTGGCGCACCGGAGGCGCCCCGATGAAAACGTGCTCCCGCAAGCGCCGAACGTGAATCCGGTATCCGTGAATACGCACGGGTTAGTTGGTAGATTCGGGCCGAGAGGATTTGGCACGCACGATGGTGCCCCGCGTGTGACCCACGCACGATTCTTGAGAGGGAACCGATGAGCGGTCTTGGAATGAGAATGGATCTCCGCGTCCGTCAGGACCTGCGCCAGGTCCTGGCCCCGCGCATGATCCAGTCGATGGAAATTCTCCAGTTGTCCATCACGGACCTCCAAGCGAAGATTGATGAGGCGCTCCAGGAAAACCCGTTCCTGGAACTGAAGGAGAAGCTCGGCGAAGTGGACGAGGTGGCGCCGGACTTCAACCCGGACGCGCCGCTGAAGCACGACGAAACGGGCGACCTGGAGTTCAGCCGGCTGGAGGAGCTCAACCGCGACTGGGACGACCACTTCAACGAGGAGCACCGCGGGAGCCGGGCGTCGATGGAGGAGGACGGCGACCGGAAGCTCGAAGCGATGGCGAACATGCCCGATCGCGCCCCGTCGCTGCAGGACTACCTCGCGGACCAGATCGGCGAACTGGAAATCGACGAAGAGGAGCGGGGCCTCGCGCGCCACATCTGCAGCTTCGTGGACCGCACCGGGTACCTCGGTGCCCGGCTCAAGGTCCGCAAGGGCAAGGAGCGCGAGGAGCCGGACGACGAGGACAAGGACAAGCCCCGGAAGAAGAAGCCCGACGACGAGAACGACGAGGAACTGTACAGCGACGTGTTCCGCACCGTGCCATTGAGCGAAATTGCCTCGCTCTACGACGGACAGGTGACCGCCGATGACGTCGAGGACACGCTCGTCCACATCGTGCAGAAGCTCGACCCGCCCGGCGTCGCGGCCCGCGACCTCAAAGAGTGCCTGCTCCTCCAGATCCCGCCGGACTCGCCGCTGGCCGACGCGATGCGCGTCATCGTCCGCGACCACCTCGAGGACGTCGGCGCCAACCGCATCCCGGTGATCCAGAGGGCCACGCGGTACGAGCTCTCGACCATTCAGGACACGATCGCGGCGATCCAGCACCTGGACCCGAAGCCGGGGCTCAAGTTCTCCGATTCCGGCACGCGGTACGTGATGCCCGACGTGGTGGTGGAGCGCGCCGACGACAGCGAGTACACGGTGCGCCTCACCGACGAGTGGGTGCCGCGCATCCGCGTGAGCAAGCGCATCGTCGATCTGTGCAAGCGCCAGGACCTGGCCGAGAGCGTGAAGGAGGAGCTGCGCAAGAAGCTCCAATCGGCCGACTGGCTCGTGAAGGCCGTGGAGCAGCGCCGCAACACGCTGCTCAAGGTGACGAAGGCGATCATCGACCACCAGCGCTCGTTCCTGGACTACGGCCCCGAGCACATCCACCCGCTGAAGATGCAGCAGATCGCCGACCTGGTGAAGGTCCACGTGACGACCGTGAGCCGGGCCGTGGACGACAAGTGGGTGCAGACCCCGCGCGGCGTGTTCCCGCTGAAGCGGTTCTTCGGGGGCGGCAAGGCCAACAACCAGACCGGCGAGGACGTGGCCTACGAGGTGATGAAGCAGAAGCTCCTCGAGCTCGTGTCCAACGAGGACAAGGCGAACCCGCTCTCGGACGAGGAACTGGTTACCCAACTGAAGGCCGACGGGTACCCGGTGGCGCGCCGCACCGTGACCAAGTACCGCAAGATGCTGAACATCCCGAGCAGCCGCCAGCGCAAGGACTGGTCGCTCTCGCCGACGACCACGTGAGCGCGAGCGCGCGAGACCCTTTGCTTCCGACCCCGGTCCGCGGAACGCTCCGCAGGCCGGGGTCGTTTTTTGTCCCTCCCCCGATGCTGGTGTTTTTTGCCCTCTCCCCTTGCGGGAGAGGGTCGCCGCGCTTCGCGGCGGGGTGAGGGGTTGCTTCCAGATTCAGGGAGAACCCCTCACCCGGTTCGCAAAGCCTCACCACCCTCTCCCGCAAGGGGAGAGGGCAAAACCCGAAGACCACCGCGCAATAACGTGCGGCCGCGGTATCGGTCATGCTGGGAGCGAGAGGGTGACCAATGACCGAATCTGAGTGGCTGATGTGCGATGATCCGCGGCACGTGCTGGAATTGGATGACATTGAGATGAGCGAGCGAAAGTTAAGATTGTTTGCCGTGGCATGCTGCCGCCGGATCTGGGGATTTGCGAGCGACGAGCGGAGCAAAGGCGCGGTTGAGGTGGCTGAGAGCTTTGCGGAAGGTGTAGTAACCCAGGAGCAGCTCATCGAAGCGGCTAATAATGCCTGGGACGCTTCTGAGGAGGCTCTCGGGACGAAGGCCGCTGATCTTACTCATGGCTTTGCTGCGGCTGCGACTTCTGATGATTTCTTCGGCCCAGCGCTCGTAGCCGCCGGGACGTCTTCTCACTATGCCACGAATGCGATCGCTACTCTCACCGTAGCCGATGGGCCATCCGATGACGCATGGCGGTCGGCGAAAACAATAGAGGCAGCGGCACAGTCTGTCTTGCTCCGTGATATCTTCGGCAATCCCTTCCGCTCTGTGCCCTTCTCCCCCGCGTGGCGCACCTCAACGGCCGTCGCACTGGCGGCGCAGATGTACGAGTCGCGTGACTTCGGCGCGATGCCCATTCTGGCCGACGCGCTCCAGGACGCGGGGTGTGACAGCGCCGACATCCTGGAGCACTGTCGCGACGCGAGCGCACCGCACGTGCGGGGGTGCTGGGTCGTCGACCTCGTGTTGGGCAAGGAGTAGGTGCGCACGGGGTTCCCAGGGTGCGCCCGCGTTGCGGTCGACCCTGGGCTGAGTAATCTAACCCCTTCGGGGTAGAAATCCGGCCACGGGACATTGATGATGCGCCATTTCCCCGGACGTGCGGCCCCGGGGTGATTTTGGTTTGTACCCCGAAGGGGTTGTACATCTCAGCCCAGGGTCGACCGCAACGCGGGCGCACCCTGGGCCCCCCGCGCGCACCCCGGGAACAAACAGGCGGCACCCCGGGATCTCCATGCGCACCCCGGGAAGCCCGTGCGCACCTCGGGGAACAGCGCGGGCGCGACGGCACCTCATGGGGGAACCGATGACCGAAGCCGAATGGCGGACCGGCGACAACCCGGAGGTTCTGTTCCAACTGCTCCGGGGAAGAACCAGCGACCGGAAGTCGTACCTTTTTGCCGCCGAGTGCTTCTGGCGCCTCAGCCGCATGATCCCCAGCCCCCGGCAACGCGAGGCCCTGGCCGTGCTGGAGAAATGGGCGGAGGGGACCGCGACCCCGGCGGAGCGGGCCGCAGCCGCGAAGGGCGTGCGCTTCGGGTGCTACGAGTTCCTGTCCCGGATCGCGATCGAAGGCCCGGCGTCGGGGGACGATCCGCACTTCGTCGGGCTGATGCTGTACCGAGAGTTAGTCCGTTCCTCACCGGCCGTTCACGCCCTGAGCGCGTCGGCGGGTGTGGTCGATCGGTTGGAGGAGCAGGTCCGGCAATCGGAACTGGTGCGCGAGATCTTCGGCAATCCCTTTCGCCCTGTGGCTTTCTCTTCCGAGTGGCGCACCTCCACCGCCGTGGCGCTCGCGGCGCAGATGTACGAGGCGCGCGAGTTCGGCGCGATGCCCATTCTCGCGGACGCGCTCCAGGACGCGGGCTGCGACAGCGCCGATATCCTCGACCACTGCCGCGACGCGAGCGCGCCCCACGTGCGCGGGTGCTGGGTCGTGGACCTGGTGCTCGGGAAAGAGTAGTTTCGCGGAAGAGCGTTTCACCGCAGAGGGCGCGGAGAGCGCGGAGGAAAGGCAAGAACGGTTCAATTCTTGTTCGTCTCTTTTTCTCCGCGCGCTCTCGTGCCCTCTGCGGTGAAATCCTCTTCACTCACCCTCAGCCGAACAGCGCGGCAATCGACCCGGCCGCGCGGAGCACCCCGCCGGTCACCGCGGAGATCTGCTCGACCGCGCCCACCCAGCGGCCCACGCGCTCCTTGCTCGGGTCCGGCTTGGCCATCTCCTTCTCGATCTTCTCCACAGTCTCCTGCGCCTCTTTGTGGTCGTCCGGGTCCAGCTTCTCCGAGGCGAGTTGCGCCAGCGCCGCCTTCACGATCTCCTTCAGCTCCTCGCCCGATGTCGCGCTCGGCGGCAACTGCTGGCGGATGGTGGTGATGATCTGCTCGGCCGTCACGCTCGCCCCGCGCCCGATCGCGCTGCCGCTGACGTTGCCCGTGATGTTGATCTTGTCGCCCATGTTGCTCTCCTGATGAGGTTGATGAATGTCCCGGGCCTTGTAAATCTCGGCGTTCCCGTGAATGTGGTACACGTCACCACCGTCGGGCGCCAGGTTCCGGGGTTCGTCCCGCTTCGCACGCTTGCGGGCGCTCGCACGCAGGCGCTGGAGGAGCGGTTCCGGTCCCACTCCGGCGAGCAGTTCTCGCACGCTGAACAGGACGCTCGTGCCCGGGCACGGCACCCGGGGCACGTTCGTGCGCTCGCAGGTTTCCAGGAACTCGAAGTCGAACGCGGCGCCGGGCGCGCCCGGGATTTCCACCGGGATCCTGGCGAACACGTCCGCGCCCGGGGCCAGTTTGTTCAGGTCGTGGACCGCGGCGAAGTGCTCGCGCACCACGGCCAGGGCGCTGCGGCGCACCAGCTCGGGGCCGCGCACGGTGATCTCGAGCCGGCGCTCGTGGGGCTCCATCTTTACGAGCACCTCGCACCCCTGGATGCCGAGCACGACCCCGTTGAGCCACGCGATCCGCGGGCGCGTCAGGTGCCGGTGCGCGAACACGACGAACCGGGGCAGGAGCCCGCGCGCCGGGGGGTGCCGGTACTCGTAGCGGAACCGGAGCAGCCCGGGCGCGTCCCACCCCGGGAGCGCGGGTTCGGCGACGTGGAACTGGTTCGGCACCAGGTAGTGGTCCGCGGGCGCCGGGAGCCGGAAGCTGAGCCCGAACCGCTCCATCATCTCGGCGATGAACGGCCACCGCTCGGGCGGGTAATCTTTCGGCGCGAGCCCGGCGAGCAGCGCGCCGAGTGCGCTCACGGCGAACTCGCCCCCGGCCGCCACCACGTCCGGGTGCGTGAGGACGCGGTACACGGCGGTGGTGAGCCAGTTCGGGTCCAGGAGCGTGGTGTCGTCGTACTTCACGACCACGCCGATCCGGTCGAGCAGTTCGAGCAGGTTCTTTTGCTCGCGCCGGTCGGTGATTTTCTGCGCGCGGCACTTGTTGCGGAACGTTCGGGTGTTCAAGATCGACGCCAGGCGCGCGGTCTTGGCCAGTTCCTCTTTCACGTTGAAGTAGCTCTGGGGGAACTGGTCCCGGACGTGCGGCAACTCGGCCCGGATCACCTCGACGACGGCCCGGCGCAGTTCGTCGATGCCCCGGCCCTTGAACTCGGCGCGGCACGAGGTGCGGACGAACCGCTTGATGACCGGGAACTCGCGCTTGAGGCGGTCCTCGTCGATCTGGAGGGCCTGCTGGCCCTCGCTCTTGTTGACGACGACAATGACGGGCACGTCCTCGATGGTGCGCGCGCGGATCGAGCGGAGCCACCCTATGAGGTGCGCCTCCTGCTCGGTCTCGTTCTCCTTTCGGGCACTGAGGACGACGAGGTACAGGGAGCGCGCGGTGAGGAAGAACTGGTGCGTCTCGTACAGCACCTGCTGGCCCCCGAAGTCCCACACGTTGAGCCGCAGCGGTGCTCCCCCGGCCGCATCCCGGTTGACGTCCCAGCCCTTCACGTCCACGCCCTCGACGATCTCAACGCCCGGGGTCTTGGGGGTGTCCTTGCACGGCTTGTTGGTGACCAGGAAGTTGACGAGCGATGTTTTGCCGACGGCCTCGTTCCCGACGAGGATCAGTTTGGCCTCGTTGAGCGTGCGCTGGCCTTCGTCGCGCCCCCGAAAGTAATGGTCCAGGATGGCGCGCGGGTTCCTCGTGTTTCGAGTCAGTTCATCCGGGAGTTCGAGAGTGGGAATGTTACTCACGTCCAGGAAGCACAAGCGGGGTAGTTCACGCAGGGCGAACGGAAGGCTCACCAACCGCGTGCCCCTGAGATCCAAAAGTTCCAGATCGCGAAGCCGCGCGATGCTTCGGGGTAGAACGGTTACCTTGTCACAGCCGGCGAGGTTGAGGGTGGTGAGTACGGTGAGCTCGTCGGCGATGGCTTTCACCCCCGCGTCCGTGACCTGCTTGCAGCGATTGAGGTTGAGGGCGGTAAGCGCGGGGAGCTTGTCGGCCAGGGCCTTCACCCCCGCGTCCGTGACCTGGTCGCAGTACGCGAGGTTGAGGGCGGTGAGTGCGGGGAGCTTGTCGGCCAGGGCCTTCACCCCCGCGTCCGTGACCTGGTCGCAGGCGTTGAGGTTGAGGACGGTGAGCGCGGGGAGCTTGTCGGCCAGGGCCTTCACCCCCGCGTCCGTGACCCGGTCGCAGGCGTTGAGGTTGAGGACGGTGAGTGCGGGGAGCTTGTCGGCCAGGGCCTTCACCCCCGCGTCCGTGACCTGGTCGCAGTACGCGAGGTCGAGCGTTGTGAGTGCGGGGAGCTTGTCGGCGAGGGCCTTCACCCCCGCGTCCGTGACCTGCTTGCACCAGGTGAGATTGAGGGCGATGAGCGCGGGGAGCTTGTCGGCCAGGGCCTTCACCCCCGCGTCCGTGACCTGGTCGCAGGCGTTGAGGTCGAGCGTTGTGAGCGCGGGGAGCGTGTCGGCGAGGGCCTTTACCCCCGCGTCCGTGACCTGCTCGCACCAGGTGAGATTGAGGGCGGTGAGCGCGGGGAGCTTGTCGGCGATGCCCCGGAGATCGGTATCGGAGAGCTCGCGGGAGCCGCTGAGATCCAACCGGGAGAGATTCTTCAGGCGCAATGCAAATATCGTGAGGCCGCCCGTGGTCCAGTCCGCATCGTCGCTCTGTATGCGCAGTTCTTCCACCGCCGAGAACGAATCCGCGGCGCGGGCCAGGTCCGCGAAGTTGCTCTCGGTTAGCCCCGGCAGCGCGAGGACCGGGCCGGGGTTCTTGCGGTATTCGTCGAGGATGCGTTCGACTTCGGGCGAGGGCATGAGTGGCTCCGCGGGTGCGAGCTGCTGATGGTACCGCGCTACGTGCGCGCCTGTCACACCAATTCGCGCGGGTCAACGTTGTGACGGGTCGTTCGAGCGCGGGTGGGAACTGGTCCGTCACTTCGGGCGGCACATTTCGTGTTTTCACCTTGCGCCCTTTACTGATCGCGTGTATAATTACTTTGAAGTGGGCGACCGCGCAGCATGGTGCGGATGAGGCGCGCGAATGCTAACCGTTGTGGGTAATGGGAGCGGATTTTCGCGCTGCGCGAGGCCGAAATGTGAGTCGATGTTAGCACCCCGCGCGGGTGTCCGAAGGGGACCAAAACGCCGAAAGCCTGGAAGCAGAAGGGGTTCGTGAGATACCGCCCGGTTCGCCACCCGTACCGGCCCGAAATGTTAGCGAATGTTAGTCGTAGCGGGCCAACGAGCCGCGACCGCAAGGGAACGGGCGCGGCTCCCCGGGTTACCTTGAGATCACCTGAGTGCGGGCAGTGCCTCTCGCTCCCTCGCGGTCGCGGCTCGTCAAGCCGGAGGTTGCGCGGGAGCACGCCAGGGGTTGCGCGGCGCTTCACCCCTGGCTACACTCTGCCGCCCCTAACGGGGCTAAAAGCGCGCGTGGTTTGATCTGCGTAATCTGCGTGATCCGTGGCTCTTCTGATACTCACGCGCGGCTCGGTACGCCGCATCAAAACGGGACGTCTTCGCTTTCCCCGAAGAGGCTCGGGCTGCTCGGTTGGGGCTTGGGCTTGCGCCGCGGGGCTTCGGGCGGCTGGACCACGTTCGCCTTCCGCGTCGGGAGCTCTTCGGACGCGACGGGAACGGCACTGGCGGGCACGGTGGCGGGGGCCGAGACGCCGGGCAGTTCGTGCTGCTTTTCGAGCGACCCCAGGACCGCGGTCGCGCGCTTCAGGACCGCGTCCGGGACGCCCGCGAGCCGCGCGACGTGGATGCCGTAGCTGCGCTCCGCGTTGCCCGGCGCGATCTTGTGCAGGAACACGATCTCGTCGGCCAGTTCGCGCACCAGCACGTTGTAGTTCCGCAACCGGGGCAGCGCGGTCGCCAGTTGCGCGAGTTCGTGGTAGTGCGTGGCGAACAGCGCCCGGCACCCGATTACGTCGTGCAGGTACTCGGTCATCGCCCACGCGAGCGACACGCCGTCGTAGGTGGCGGTGCCGCGGCCGATCTCGTCGAGGATGACGAGGCTGCGCGGGGTCGCGTTGTTCAGGATGTTCGCGGCCTCGGTCATCTCCACCATGAACGTCGATTGCCCGCGGCTCAGCTCGTCGCTGGCGCCGACGCGCGTGAAGATGCGGTCCGTCATCCCGATCGTCGCGCCCTTCGCGGGGACGAAGCTGCCCATGTGCGCCATGAGCGTGATGAGCGCGACTTGCCGCAAGAACGTGCTCTTGCCGGCCATGTTCGGGCCGGTGACGAGCCAGAACGTGCCGCCGTCGGGACCGAACGTGGCGTCGTTGGGCACGAACGTGCCCGGGGGCAGGATCTGGTCGAGCACCGGGTGCCGCCCGTCGCGGACGTCGAGGACCGGCTCGTCGACGAGCACCGGGCGGACGTAGTTGCGGGCCGCCGCGAGTTCCGCCAGCGCCGCGAGCATGTCGAGCGCCGCGAGCACCTCCGCGGTGTTCAACAGGCGCGGGGTCTGGGCCGCGACCTGGTCCCGGAGCGTGACGAAGAGCTGCAGTTCCAGCGCGCGGCTCTTGTCCTGCGAGGTGACGACCTTCTCCTCGTACTCGCGCAGCGACGGCGTGTAGTACCGCTTCGCGTTCTTGAGCGTCTTCTGGTGCTTGTACTCGGCGGGGGTCTTGGTCTCGTTCGCGTTCGTGATTTCGAGGTAGTAGCCGTCGATCTCGTTGTACCCGACCTTCAGGCTCCCGATGCCCGTGCGCGTGATCTCCTGGGCCTGGTAGCGCGCGATCCAGTTCTTGCCGTCGGTGGCCAGCGCGCGGAGCTCGTCGAGTTCCGGGCTGAACCCCGCGCGGATGACGCCGCCCTCCTTCGCGATGTGCGGCGGGTCCTCCTCGATCGCCTTGTCGAGCAGCTCGCGGATGTCCGGGCACAGTTCGAGGCGCGCCTCCAGTTCCTGCAGGAGCGGCGCCCGGCGCCCGGTGAGCTTGGCCTTCACCGCGGGCAACTTGCGGAGCGTGCGCGCGATGGCGGCCAGGTCGCGCGGGCCGGCCTTCGCGGTGGAGACGCGCGTGGTGAGGCGCTGGATGTCCGAGCACGCCTCGAGGTGCTCGCGCACCGCCCGGCGCAGGGCGTGGTCCTTCAGCAGCTCCTCGACGGCGTCGAAGCGCGCGCCGATGGCGGGGCGGTCGGTGAGCGGCGCGAGGACGCTGTCGTGGAGCAGCCGCGCGCCCATCGGGGTCACGGTGCGGTCGAGCACGGAGAGCAGCGAGCCGTCGCGCTGGTTGTCGCGCAGCGTGCGCGTGAGTTCGAGGCTGCGGCGCGTGACCTCGTCGAGCGCGAGCAGCGCGTCCGGGCGGTGGGGCCGCAGCCGGCGGATGTGCTGGAGGCTCGCCTTCAGCGTTTCCTGCAGGTAGATGATGACCGCGCCGGCCGCTACCAGGCACGGCTGCGCGTCCTCGAACCCGAACCCGGTGAACGTGCTCACCGCGAAGTGGTTCTTGAGCGCCGCGAGCGCCGTGGAGGGGTCGAACGTCCAGTCGGGCCGGGCCACGCGGCTGCGCGGCAAGTGCATCCCGGCGGCCTGCGCCACGACGTTCGTGAGCGCGTCCGCGAACAGGCACTCGACCGCGTTGAGGCGGGAAAGTTCATCGGAGAGTTTGGGGGCCGGGACGTCGGCCGCGGAGAAGTACCCGGTGGAGAGGTCGACCCACGCGATTCCGTAGGCGCCGGCCTTCGCCGCGGGCACGAGGGCCACGAGGTAGTTCGGGGCGCGTGGGTCGAGCAGCCCGTCGTCCGTGATGGTGCCCGGGGTGACGATCCGGTTCACCTCGCGCGGGATGATCTTCTTCTTCGGGTCCGGCTCCTCCATCTGCTCGCACACCGCCACGCGGTGCCCGGCCCGGAGCAAGAGCCCGAGGTAGTGCTCGAGCTTGTGGACCGGCACCCCGGCCATCGGGATGGTCCCGTCGCGCTTGGTGAGCGTGATGCCCAGGACGCGCGCGCCGAGTTCCGCATCGTCCTCGAACAGCTCGTAGAAGTCGCCGTTGCGGAACAGGACGAGCATCCCCGGGTGCTGGGCCTTCGCGTCGTGGTACTGCTGCATCATGCGGGACATAGCTGCGCCCGGGTCGAAAGTCAGAATGTCGAACGTCGGAACGTCGCCGGCTCGCGCCGCGACAAGAGTGTATCGGAATCCCCGGACCGTGGGAATGAGCGAAGTGAGGGCCGCGATTGCACCCGCTCGTTCACGCGCGCGGTTCACCCGGACCGACCTTGAGGTGAGTGCCCGGCGGCGGGTAGGATCGGTGGCACGAACCGGGGGGCTTCGGGATGGCGAAACCGTTCGACGCGACGTTGAATGCGCTCATCGCCGTCCGGCCGGACGACTGGGCCGCGTACTTCGCACGACTCGCGGGCATCCCACCGGGTCCGAGCGAGGCGCTCGATACCGACCTCGCGACGACGCTCCAGGCGGACCGGATCTTTCGCATCAACGGCCCGAAACCGGCCCTGATCCACCTAGAACTGGAAGCGAACCACCGGCTCGGCGTGCCGCGCGACCTGATGCGGTACAATACCCTCATCGACCACGAGCACCAACTGCCGGTAGAGTCGGTGCTGGTTCTCTTGCGGCCGAAGGCACTGGCGAGCGACCAAAACGGGTTGTACCACCGGTACGGCGTAACCGGGAGCATCATCGCCCAGTTCCGGTACCGCGTGGAGCGCGTGTGGGAGCGATCGATCGACGACTGGCTGAGGGGCGGCATCGGCCTCGCCCCGCTCGCGCTTTTGACGGACGAGGCGAGTGCCGACCTCGAGGGCGCGTTGGACCGGTTCCACACGTGCCTGATCGACACCGGCGCCGACCGAGCCGTCACGAACAGTGTGCTGGGCTCGTCTTACGTGCTGTGCGGCCTGCGCTACGACAACGAGCGCGTGGCCGAGATGTACCGGAGGTTGAGTATGCTGATGAAGGAATCGACGACGTACCAGGCGATTCTCGGCGAGGGCCGCGAGCAGGGGCTCGAACAGGGGCTTGAGCAAGGCCGGCTCCGCGCCTCACGCGATCTGATGCTGCGTCTGGGAACAAAGAAGTTCGGGGCACCATCGACCGGGACCGCCGCGGTTCTCAACGGAATCACGGATTTGGGCCGACTGGAGCGCCTCGCGGACCGGATTCTGGACGCGACGAGCTGGGACGAGTTGCTGAAAACCGAGTGAATCGCGGCGAGTTGCGGGTCAGGTGGGGACTTCGCGCACCTTGGCCATGCTGACGACGTTGCCCTTGCCGTGGTACTCGACCTCGGTCATGAACCCGCGCATGAGGAGCAGCCCGCGCCCGCAGGGGCGCTCGAGGTTCTCGATGGCGGTCGGGTCGGGCACGTCCTCGGGGTTGAACCCGTCGCCCTCATCGGTGATGCGGATGTCGAACCGCTCGGGGGTGATGTGGTAGACGATGAACACCCGCTTGTCGAGGTCCATCTGGTTGCCGTGCTTGATCGCGTTGACGAGGGCCTCTTCGAGCGCGAGCTTGATCGCGAAGATGTCGTGCTCCGTGTACCCCCGGGCGTGCAGCGCGTCCTCGATCAGTTCCATTACGCGGCGCGACTCGCCCAGGTCACTGGGTATCGTCAGTTCGGTAACGGTGCGGGTGGCGCTCATGCTTGGAAGTCGCGGGAACCGGCGAAATGGAGCACGGGGGCGGACGGCGGCGCCCCCGCGCGCGAGTGGGCGGGCGGTCAGAACCCCTGCAGCCCGGCCTGTTCGTCCGGGAAGATGGTGAGGATCTTGTCCAGCTTGGTGATCTTGAAGACGTCGAGGATGTCCTTGGCGATCTTGCACAGCACCAGCTTGCCCTGAACGGCCTGGAGCTTGCGGTGCAGCGTGATCAGCTTGCCGAGGGCGGCGCTGGACATGAACTCGACGTTGCCGAAGTTGAGCAGCACCTTCCGGCGGCCGAGCTCGTCGACCAGGCGGAACAGGTCGTCGCCGATCATCTGGATGTTCTGCTCGTCCAGGATCTTCTTGTCGACGAAGTTGACGACCGCGATGTCCCCGATGTCTTCGACTTCGAGCCGGCGACGGCGGGGCGGTTGGGACGCCATGAGACACATCCTCAGCGAGAAGGAAAGCGAGAGCCAGCCACACGCAGCGGCGCGCGCCAACCACACGGAGTAAAGGAAATCATTCTGGTTCGGGGACGTTCTGTCAAGTAGCGCGGGTGATTTTAACGGACCAGCGTTCGATCGAGCCCGCCCCGGCGGGGCCGCACCGCCTCTTGTTCCGCGGCGCTCACACTGGGGCGCCCGTTCCGGCAGCAGGCGCCCGCGGTCCCGGCGTTCGTGAGTGCGAGCGGAAGGCTTGTCATGGGTCGCGGGCGAATAAGGCCGGCCGGGTGGTTTCGCGAGTTCCGGCGTTACTGTTTACTAGCGAGAGTAACACCCGTATCGCTCCGGTGCGCTCACATTACGCGCAGTTCTGCCGCCCGGCGCCGGCGGAACCGGAACGACCGCTCCGCGCGGCACCGGCGGAACCCTCCCGCGCCGGGCCTCACGGTAGCGGGATGCCCTTCAGCTTGAACGGCACCTTGAACTCGACGAGCGGCGCCGGGGTCTCGTACACGAGCTTCCAGCCCTTGGTGGTGGGCGCGCTGAAGCCGTTCTTCGGGTCCTCCTTGTAGCGGTGGGTGACGACGAGCGGCGTCGCGCGCTCCCGCTCCGGGATCTCGTAGTCGTCGATCGTCACCGTTTTGCCGTCCGGCGCCCGCAGGAGCAACCGGTTGTCGCGCAACCACCAATCGCCCTCGAAGCTCTGGAACACCGGTTGCCCGGCAGGGTAGTTCACCTCCACCACGATCTCCCACGAATCTTTAATCTTCTGGACCCGCTTGAGCGCCGCGGTCACGTCGCCCTGTTTCTTGGCGTCCGGCAGTTTCCCGTCCGGTACGTCGAACGCGAACGCGAGCAACCGGTCGGCGGCCGTCACCGTGAATTCGCCGTCCAGCGCGGTGAGCTGCTCGCTCTTGCGCGTGAGCCCGTTAAGGCGCACTTTCATTTCGCTCGTGGAGTTGGTAGGTAGCGTCTTCGCGCTCCCGTCCTCGGCGGTGACGCGCCCCCCGGTCGGGTCCGTGATTTTGGTAATGCGCGGCGCCGTATCGATGCGGTACACGCGGACGCGCGGCTCCCAGTGAACGAGCAGTCCTACGTCGTGAAAGGTCGCGCCCAGTTCGAGCAGCGTGCGCCCCACGACCTGCTGCACGACCACGCGGAACGCCCCGTTCGTGGCGGCGATCTCCTGCGAAGCGCCGCGCGGGACGAGCTCGACCTTTTGCCCGCCCTCGGAGAGCGCGATCCGCGTGCGCGTCTTGTCGGCGCTCGCCTGGAGCGCCTCCCAGAACGGTACGCGGTCGAACGCCACCGGGCACTGCGTTTTGAGCGCCGCGGGCGCGACCGAGATCGGGATTTTGGACTGTTCCGACAGCCCCACGCAGACCTCGCCGAGCACCTTGCCGGACTTGTTCCAGGTGACCGGCGTCGGTGCGAGCGCGGGTTTCGGCGGGTCGGCCGCGGGCAGTAGTGACAGCGCGCCCACCAAGACGCATATAATGGTTAGTATTCGCATCGCGGTCCTCGGTTCGGGAGGGGCGCCCCGGTCGTATAGACGACCCGGAAGCCCCCGCCTATCCTAACCTTGCACCACGAGCCGAGCCACCCGCGGTCCGCCCCGCCTCGATTCTTGCTCGCTACACGAGGATTTCGCCGATGCTCGTCACCCCGGACGTGTTGGCTCTGAATAGCGCCCGACTTCCCGAAGACATCGACCCGCAGGAAACCACCGAGTGGCTCGATGCAATGGAGGCCGTGCTTAAACACGGCGGGCCGGAGCGGGCCAAGTACCTCCTCGAAACGCTCATCGCGGTCACCGACCGGGCCGGCGCTAAAATGCCCGGCGGGATCACGACGCCCTACGTCAACACGATCCCCGTCGAAGACCAGGCGGCCTTCCCCGGCGACCGGGTTCTCGAGCGGAAGCTCAAAAGTGCCATCCGCTGGAACGCGATGGCGATGGTGCTCAAAGCGAACAAGAACACCAACGTCGGCGGCCACATCTCCACCTTTGCCAGTGCCGCCACGCTTTACGAAATCGGCTTCAACCACTTCTTCCACGGCCGCTCGGCCGACCACCCCGGCGATGTTGTGTTCTTCCAGGGCCACGCGAGCCCCGGCATGTACGCGCGGGCTTACGTCGAAGGGCGGCTGGAAGAAAAGAAGCTGGACAACTTCCGCCAGGAACTGAAGCCCGGCGGCGGGGTGTCGAGCTACCCGCACCCGTGGCTCATGCCGGACTTCTGGCAGTACCCGACCGTCAGCATGGGCCTCGGCCCGATCATGTCCATCTACCACGCCCGGTACAATCGGTACCTGCGGGACCGCGAGCTCGCGAAGACGGACCGCGCCCGCGTGTGGGCGTTCCTCGGCGACGGCGAGTGCGACGAGCCCGAATCGCTCGGCGCGATCAGCCTCGCCGGGCGCGAGAAGCTCGGCAACCTCACCTGGGTCATCAACTGTAACCTGCAGCGGCTCGACGGCCCGGTGCGCGGGAACGGGAAGATCATTCAGGAACTCGAGGGCATCTTCCGCGGCGCCGGGTGGAACGTCATCAAGGTGGTGTGGGGGACCGACTGGGACGAGTTGCTCAAGAACGACCACACCGGTGCGCTCGCCCGGCGCATGATGGAAGTTGTTGACGGCGAGTACTGCGACTACGTCGGGCGCGACATGCGCACCACCGAAGAGATCAACTCTAAGAAGCTCATCAGCGAGGAAGAGGACGCCGACCGTCGCGGGGCGTACATCCGCGACGTGTTCTTCAACACGCCCGAACTCAAGGCGCTCGTCGAGCACCTCTCGAACCGCCAGGTCGCGGCCCTCAAGCGCGGCGGGCACGACCCGCTCAAGGTGTACGCGGCGTACAAGACCGCGACCGAGCACAAGGCCCAGCCGACCGTCATTCTCGTGAAGACCGTGAAGGGTTACGGCATCCCCGGCGACGGCGGGCAAGGCAAGTTCACCACCCACCAGTTGAAGAAACTCGCGGTCCAGATCGAAGCCGTGCCCGACATGAAGCCGGAGGAGAAGTCGAAGCGCCAGACGCTCGCCGCGCTCCGCCAGTTCCGCGAGCGGTTCGAGCTCCCGGCCCTGTCCGACGAGCAACTCGAAACGATCCCCTTCTACCGCCCGCCCGCGGACAGCCCCGAAGCGAAGTACCTGAAGGCCCGGCGCGACGCCCTCGGCGGCCCACAGCCGTTCCGCAACAACGAGTTCGTGCCGTGCCAGCCGCCGGAGCGCAAGAGCTTCGAGCGCCTGTACGGGGCCACGGTCGAGGGGAAGACCGCCTCGACCACGTTCGCGTGGGTCAACCTGATGACCCAACTGTGCCGCGACCCGCACATCAAGCACCTGATCGTCCCCATCGTGCCGGACGAGGGGCAGACGTTCGGGATGCCGCCGATGTACAAGGCGTTCGGCATGTACTCCAGCGTCGGGCAGACGTACACGCCCGTCGATAAGGGGTCGCTCTCGGAATACCGCGAGTCGAAGACCGGCCAGATCCTGCAAGAGGGGATCAACGAGGCCGGGAGCATGGCGAGCTTCATCGCCGCCGGCACCGCGTACAGCACGCACGGCGTGAACACGATCCCGTTCTACATCTATTACTCGATGTTCGGGTTCCAGCGCATCGGCGACCTCGCGTGGGCCGCGGCCGACGCCCGCACCCGCGGGTTCCTGATGGGCGCCACCGCCGGGCGCACCACGATCAACGGCGAGGGGCTCCAGCACGAGGACGGGCACAGCCACCTGATGGCCATGACCATCCCGACGTGCCGCACCTACGACCCGGCCTATGCCTACGAGCTCGCGGTCGTCATCGAAGAGGGCATCAACGCGATGTACGTGCGCGGCGAGGAGTGCTTCTACTACCTCACCGTTTACAACGAAGCCTACGACATGCCCGCGATGCCCGGCGAGCACGTGCGCGAGGGCATCATCCGCGGGCTGTACCCCGTAAAGAGCGCGAAACCCGCCGGCGCGAAACTCGAGGTGCAGCTCCTCGGCAGCGGCGTCATCCTGAACGAGGCGCTCCGGGCACAGCAGATCCTCGCGGACAAGTACAACATCGCCAGCACGGTCTACAGCGCGACCAGCTACCAGATGCTCCGCAAGGACGCCATCGAGTGCGAGCGCCACAACCGCCTGCACCCGGACGCGCCCAAGAAGGTGCCGTTCGTTTCCCAGGTGCTCGGCGCCACGAAGGGGCCGATCGTCGCGACGAGCGACTACATGCGGGCGCTGCCGGAAACGGTCGCCCCGTACCTGAACGGCCGGCTGCTCGCGCTGGGCACCGACGGGTTCGGCCGCTCGGAAACGCGCAAGGCGCTGCGGCGCTTCTTCGAGGTGGACGCCGAGAACGTGGTGGTCGCCGCGCTGTACGCGCTCTTCGAGCAGGGGCAACTCGACCCCGGCACGGTGAAGAAGGCGGTCGCGGACCTGGGCATCGACCCGGACGCCGCGCACCCGTGGACCATCTGACCGGGGCGCGCCGTCGGACAGTGACAATCGAAGGCGCGCGACCTCGCGCCCCCGGCTCGCACCGCGTGACCGTTCGGACAAGTTGACACCACAGTGGCGGGTCGCGTGCGCGCGGTCCGTAGGGGGCCTAATGGACATCGTGCTTGCGAACCCGGGCGAGGGTATTGAGGGCGGTACGGTCACGGCGGTGTTCGTGAAGGCGGGCGACGCGGTCAAGTCGGGCCAGGCGCTGGTCGAGGTGAGCACCGACAAGGCCTCGATGGAGGTCACCGCCGAGGCCGACGGCACCGTCGAAGCGGTCCACGTCAAACCCGGAGACAAGGTCGCCGTCGGAGGCAAACTCGTCCGCGTATCCGGCGGGGCGAAGCCGAGCGAGGCGCCCGCACCGAAGAGCCCACCCCAGCCGAAGGCAGAAGCCCCGGCCGCGCCCGCGCCGCAACCGAAGGCCGAAGCGCCTCGCGCCGACGCCGCATCGATCGACGTCGTGCTCGCGAACCCGGGCGAGGGTATTGAGGGCGGTACGGTCACGGCGGTGTTCGTGAAGGCGGGCGACGCGGTCAAGTCGGGCCAGGCGCTGGTCGAGGTGAGCACCGACAAGGCCTCGATGGAGGTCACCGCCGAGGCCGACGGCACCGTCGAAGCGGTCCACGTCAAGCCCGGAGACAAGGTCGCCGTCGGGGGCAAGCTCGTCACCCTCAAGACCGCGGGCGCCGCACCGACCGAGCCGAAGGCTTCGACGCCCGCACCGGCCCAACAAGCCGCACCGACGTCGGCCGCGCCCTCCCCACAAGCGCAGCCCGCATCGAACAACGGCAGCGCGAGCGGCACCAAGACGGTCGTCCCCGCCGGACCCGCGACGCGCAAACTCGCACGCGAACTCGGCGTCGCACTCGGCGAGCTGAAGGGCAGCGGGCGCGAGGGCCGCGTGACGCTCGACGACCTCAAGGGCTTCGTCCGCACCGAGCGCCAGCGCGTGAAGGGCACCGGCGGCGGGCCGGCCGCGCCCGCGAGCGGGATCATCGTGAATGCGTTCGCGCTCCCGCCGCTGCCGGACTTCGCGAAGTTCGGGCCGGTCGAGGTGACCGATATCGGTGTGACCCGGCAGGCGATCGCGAAGAACCTCACCGTCGGCTGGCGGACCATGCCGATGGTCACGCAGCACGAGCTCGCGGACATCACCGACCTGGAAGCCGGGCGCAAGCGCATCGTCGACGCCCTCCCCAAAGGTAGCCCGAAGATCACGATGACGGTGCTCGCGATCAAGGCGTGCATCGCGGCCCTGAAGGAGTTCCCGCGGTTCAACAGCAGCTACGACATGAACGCGGGCAAGCTGGTCCTCAAGAAGTACTTCCACATCGGCATCGCGGTGGACACGGACGCGGGGCTGAAGGTGCCCGTGATCCGCGACGCGGACAAGAAGAGCATCCGCGACCTGGCCGCGGAAGTGTCCGTCATCGCGGAGAAGGCCCGCACGAACAAGCTCACGATCGACGAGATGCGCGGGGGCACGTTCACCATCACGAACCTGGGCGGCATCGGGGGCACCGGGTTCACGCCGCTGGTGAACTACCCCGAGGTGGCGATCCTGGGCCTGTCGAAGTCCGCACTGCAACCGGTCGTGCGCGACGGGCAGATCGTCGCGCGGCTCGTGATGCCGCTCTCGCTCACCTACGACCACCGCGTCATCGACGGGGCCGACGGGTGCCGGTTCGCGGTGCGCCTGTCCCAGCTCTTCAGCGACCCGCTCCGGCTCCTGATGGAGACGTGAGAACCACCGGGGGCCGCGGTCGACCCGCAGGGGATTCGTGTTTGTGCCCTCTCCCCTTGCGGGAGAGGGTCGTCGCGCTTCGCGGCGGGGTGAGGGGTTGCTCCCACACACAGGAACCACCCCTCACCCGGTTCGCAAAGCCTCACCACCCTCTCCCGCAAGGGGAGAGGGCACAATCCGAAACCGGCCTGCCGTTTCGGTCAACGGGCCGCCGGACTAACATTTGCTAACATTTCGGGGCCGGGGCCGATCGCGCCGGCCGAGCAACACACCAACTGCTGATATCCCCGGGCTTTTGACACATCGGGCGCCGAATCATCCCCCGCAGATGGCTAACAATCGCTGACATTTCTGCGCTTCCGGGTGAGCATTCGGCCAACATTTCGCACCTGCACCCGTGCATGTCCCGCGCGCACAATAGCATCGGACACTCGGTCCGCGCATTGGCAAATTGTATACTAGTGAACGAATAAATACAAACAGTTTCTTCCCCGCGGGTGTTTCCCCGGGTGCGCATCACGACCCGGGGGCTGGGATGTGCAACCCCTTCGGGGTAGAAACCCGAACCACCCTTGAGCCCCGGTGAACCCCGCCCGCAAGGGCGGCGGGTGCGCCCACACGCGGCGCGCGCCCGCACGACCAATGCCGGTACCCCGAAGGGGTCATACTCCCCCGTCCAGGGTCGACCGCAACGCGGGCGCACCCTGGGAACCCCGTGCGCACCCGCGCCCCAAACAACACTGGGCGCCACCCGGTCCCCGACCACGCGCAGCTCGCCAGGGGTTTCACCCCTGGCGAGCTGCGGTCGCCCCATCCGTGGCTACAAAGCCACCACCGCGCCCCCCGTGCCCCGCTACTCCTTGCCCAACAGCAGGTCCACGACCCAGCACCCCCGCACATGCGGCGCGCCCGCGTCGCGGCAGTGGCTCAGCACGTCCGCGTTATCGCACCCCGCGTCCTGGAGCGCGTCGGCCAGAATCGGCATCGCGCCGAACTCGCGCGACTCGTACATCTGCGCCGCCAGCGCAACCGCGGTAGACGTGCGCCATGACGGGGAGAAGGGCACCGGGCGGAACGGGAGCGGCCCCCAAGCGCACCTTAACAACCCGCACTGGCTGGCAAACTCTTTATTTCGTCCGGTAGTCCAATCCTCGGGGTCCGCCATCGACCCAACCGCTACCGCAGCGGGTTGGAAGACCTGTCTCCTTCGCTCGGGATCAAACGACACGGCCCACGCCGCTGCGGTTGCGGCGTACTCCTCGATTTCCGAACGGAGCGCCACTCGCCCAATCGCTCGCTCGGCCTGATCCGAACGCCCCTCGACAACGCACGAGTCGACCAAACCGTTTTCATTCATCTCGGCAACTTCGACGGCTTCCTTGCTCCAGTTGTGAAGGATCAGGTGCCAGATCCTTCGGCAACACGCCACCGCGAACAACCGCAACTTCCGGTCACCCGCCTTGCCTCGGAGGAACTCAAGCATCGGCTCGGGATCTTCGCACGCCAGCCATTCCGCTTCGGTCATCGGTTGCCCCACGAGGTGCGTCCGCGCGTGGATACCCGCACCCTCATGACAGCCGGGGTTCACTCCTGTCGGCTTGCGGGGGAGAAGAAATCACGTCCCCGGGACCGACGCAACCCCGGGTCCGCCCGACTCCGTGTGGGCCGCGGGCGGACGCCCCTTGGTGCCCGGCGCGTCGTCCTGCAAGGAAGCGGGTAAGGACACGCGACCGTTATCGTAAGCACCGCCCAGGGCTCCTTGAGTCGCCGTCCGGCACGCCGGCACGAACAGTACGGCGAACAGGGACGCGGCCCACGCCGCCCGGCGCCGCAACCGCCGCCACACCCGGGTCCGCAGCCCGACCGGACAATCGGCGGTCAGCACCCGCCCGTCCGGGCGCCGGTACAGCCGCACACACGGCGCCCCGGTCGGGTCGGAGAGCAGGTCCGTTGCTTCCGCGGTGGTCAGTGCCGACAGGTCGAACACCTGCCGGCGGCACTGACCGCAGAACCGCGACCGGTCGCTGCCGCTCATTTCGTCCCACGGAACGGTACACGGCGTGGCGACGGTGAGCGCGTCTAATGTGTCGAGCGTGGGCAGCGAGATGGGCACAGCAACCCCTGTGCGGCGATACGGATGAATCGTTTGGGAGCGCCATATCGTCCCCCGCCCTCGAACACAAGGCAGCCCTGCTCGGCCCCTATTGTCGAACCGCGTCGTTACCCGCCCGCTATTCCTTGCCGAGAGCCAGGTCCACGACCCAGCGCACGTGGCAGTGGCTCAGCACATCGGCGGTTTCGCACCTGAGTTAAGCGGGTCGGCGGTTTCGGCGGCTCAACCAGAGTCCGAGCGCCACGCCGGCCGCGACCGTTGCGAGCCCGCCAACGGCCCACCACGCCGAAGGGGTTGCGCGGGTTTGGGAGGTGATTGCCCCGGTCCGAGCGTCGAACACGAACCTGTTGCCGTCGTGTGTCACGAGCGCGTACTCCAGCCGGGCGTCATCGAACGAGTCCCCGCCGCGCCAGTAAAAATGTGACGCCGAGCGCGGCAACCGGTCCGGGCGATCGACCAACTCTCCGATGCTGTACGTGCGCACGAGTTGGCCCCGGGCGAAGAAGCTGACGGCTTCCGTGGCGAGTTCCGGGCCGAGCGGGGCGGCGCGGTCCGGAGCGAGTTCTGGCCGCGGGCCGAACCGAACCATGTGAACCCCGTCGCGTGCCACCGCGACCTCGCGAGCGTACCAATCGACCGTCCACAACGGCTTAACAGTTCCGTCGTTGTAATAGAGGCCGCTCACCGCATAGACGCGGCGGATCTCCCGGACCTCGGCCGCCTGCGCCTCGTTCAACCAGCCGTTTCCCCGTTCACCTGCGGGGGCGAGCATCACGAAAACGAACTCCCCGCCGGGAACCGTGACCTTGTACGACACGGGACTGAGGTCCTGGTCCGCGCGTGCCGGCGAAACTGCGAACAGAGCGGCCAGGACCGCGATCCCGAGAACCGGCGGGCGCGCGCGTACCATTTGTTCTCCCGCCCGGACGTGCGATTCGGAACACCCATCACCCTCCCGCCCCCTTCCCCGGCCCGGAGCCCCCAAGGGCGGCGCGCTGGTCCGCGGGTCACGGCGCCGGGGCGTCGAGTTGGGGGAGCTTGCACCAGAGGATGTAGTCCGTGTCCACGGCGGTCCCCCCGAGCGCGGCCACCAGGTGCGCGATCTGCCCGCGGTGGTACCAGGCGTGCCCGAACGTCTGAGTCAGGATGCCCTCGATGTCCCACCGGTACCGGTGCCCGTCGGCGGCCTCCCATTCCAGTTCGCGCGCCAGCTCGCCCTCGTCCAGCCGACTCAGGTACGCGACCCACTCCGCCTCGGTGTCCGCGACCTGCGCGGTCAGGTCCGCCAGCGCGGTCCCGGGCGGGAACAGGGGCGGGGTCTCGGGCCAGCGCCCTAACCGGTGCAGCCAGCGCCGGCGCGCGGACACCAGGTGCGCCATCTTGTCGACGGCCTTCTGGAACTCCGGCGCGCCCCGGCGCTCGACCGGCACCGACGCGAGCATCTCCAGCGACTTCGCGTTGCAGTCGCGCTCGTACTCGTACCACCGGCGGAACCGGTCGGCCAGCGACGTCATCTGCCCCTCCCGTAAACCTTGAAGACGAACGCCCCGCCGAACGCACGCAACAGGGCTCCCAGGGTGCGCCCGCGTCGCGGTCGACCCTGGGCTGAGATGTACAACCCCTTCGGGGTAGAAATCCCACCCGGGAAATGCCCCGCGACCGCACGAGGTATTTACCCCGAAGGGGTTAGATTACCCAGCCCAGGGTCGCGGAACGCGCACCCTGGGAACCCCGTGCGCGCACCCGCGCCCCCCGCCACGCTCTGCCGCCTGCCGCCAGGGGTTGCGCGGGACGTCCGCCAGGGGTTGCGCGTTGCTCCACCCCTGGCTACCATCGGTCGCCCCGCCGGGGCTAAAAGCCACCACCGCCCCTCCCACCGAACGCTTCCGCCGCCCGCACGTGGGGCGCGTCACGGGTTACGTGGGCGGCGCAGCGCGACCAGCGTTCGGCCCCCGCTCGCGGTATCCAGCCTCACGACCAGTTGATCGAACTTCGAGTCACCGTCCACCCGCAGTTCTTCGGTTACGGCCCCGGTGTTGTCTCGGACCCGACTGACCATCGATACCCCGGCCCCGGAAACCGGTGTCACCTCACCCTCGCGGTACGGCCCGGGCAACCGGGGCCGGGTGGCGATCTCCCACCCGCCCCTGGTGTACACCGCGATCACCGCCTCCAGTTCGACGAACGGCCGCTCCGGGGGCGCCTTCGGCCCCGCTCGCTGACCGAAGGGGTCCGCGGACCAGACCGCGGCGCCCACCGCGGCCACCAGAACAATCAGGGGAACGAATCGCGAACGCTTCCGCATACGAGCACACTCCCATAACCGAACACGCCCCCCCGCCCCGGCGAACCACAGCGTTCCCCGCACGTGAGGCGCGCGTCACGGGTTGTGCGGGCGGCGCAGCACGACCAGCGTGCGGCCCCCGCTGGCGGTATCCAGACACATGACCGTTCGATCGAACTCCGGGTCGGGCTCCAGTTGGAGATCTTCGGTGACCGCTCCGGAATCGTCCCGGAGCCGGCAGGTCACCTTGCTCCCGGCCCCGTACCCCATCGCCCCCTCGCGCGACTCGCGGTACGGACCGGGCAACCGGGGCGGGGCGGCGATTTCCCACCGGTTCTCGATGTACAGCGCGACCGCCGCCTCCAGTTCGACGAACGGCCGCTCCGGGGGTGCCTTCGGCCCCGCTCGCTGGCCGAAGGGGTCCGCGGACCAGTACGCGGCGCCCACCGCGGCCACCAGAACAATCAGGGGAACGAATCGCGAACGCTTCCGCATACGATCACACTCGCATAACCGAATACACGCGCCCCGGGTCAGTGCCGAAGGGTGCCCGACGCAGGACCGGGGCCGGCGTCACCGCGGGGGTACTGCGCCACGACCGGAGCGGCGCCGAAGTGCTCCTTGCGGCGCTTGGTCTGGCGCCGGATGACGCACACGAGCCGGCGCCGCGCGCACTCGCCCGCGTGGGTCTCGAAGGCGTCGCGGATCTCGTCCCGGCGCCGGCGCGCGCTCGGCTTGAGGTAGAACGTGAGCGGGTTCTTGTGCCACTTGGGGCGCTTCACGTTGGTACCCGGCGGCCCGTAGCGCCGCACGAGCCCGCGGAACCGTTTGAGCGCCTCCTCGACGGATTCGCCCTCGCGGACGGTCACTTTTACACTCACTGCGGTGCGTCTTCGCGGCCGACGCGGGGCCGGTTGAAAGAGTCCCCCGCGACCGAACGTAGTGCTCAATCGCTTCGTGTACAGCGTACCATCGCACCGTCCCGCCCGCTACGTCTTCCCGAGCACCAGGTCCACGACCCAGCACCCCCGCACGTGCGGCCCCGGTCCGCGGCAGTGGTCGAGGATGTCGGCACTGTCACACCCCGCGTCCTGGAGCGCGTCCGCCAGAATCGGCATCGCGCTGAAGTCCCGCGACTCATACATCTGAGATGCGAGCGCCACAACAGTGGAGGTGCGCCACGACGGGGAGAACACAACGGGGCGGAACGGGTTCCCGAAAATGTCCCGAAAATGTGGGAGCGACTCGAAAGGTTCGGGGCAGTCTTCCCTTCCCATTAGTTCAGGGTACGAACGAACGAAGGGTATGAAATTAACCGCCGTGTGCACCGAGTACGCGGCCGACATGAGAATTTCGCGCGGGGTTCGGTTCATGTAGGTCGCATCGTTCACCAATTCCTCAAGCTGCTCGCGCGGCATTTGCTCCAGTTGCTGAATGGCGCGGGCAACGTCGTGATCTTTAAAAGGCAAGGGAGGCGAGGAACCGCGCCCGTAATACTCGAATCTAAAGGCCGCCCCCTCGAGGTCGTAATCTAGTTGCTGAATGTCCTCTCTCGTCGCTTCGCCGTCCGCGAACCGCTCCAGCACGTCGATGCCGGCCAAACACTCCGGAAGGGGCAACAGAGCCGCAATTCTTCGGAGGTGTGCGACTTCGTACAAGTGGAGCTTCCGGTCCGATACGTTGGGGGCGATGAACCGAAGTAGCGCGTGAACGCTCGTTTCTTGCCGCCACTCGTGTTCGGTCATCGGTCGCCCTCCCGCTCCTCAGAATGCCCGTTCCCGTGCCGCCCGGTGCCCTTCGGTGGTTGCGCTGCCGCGATCCGCGGTCAGGCCGGGTCGCGCGGGGGCCAGCGCCCCGCACGCCGCCATTTGCACAGCGCGTCGTGGCAGTGGCCGTCGAACGCATCGGTGTACCACGCGCACGGGTCGGTCGCGTTCGGACCGCTCGTGCCCACCGCACCGGACTCCAGGAACGTCGCGTAGTGCGCGAGGAACTCGCCCCACCCGGGCGCCAGCACGCACGTACTCGGTTCGTGCGTCCCGAAGTTGATGACCTGCCCGACGGTGCCCGCGGGTCCGGGCGCCAGGTCCACCCCGAGGGAGCGGCCGTTGAGGTCCGAGGCGAGCGGAACCCAGCCCGGGTTGAAGTGGCCGGGCGCGACCGCCGCCACCGGGAACGATTCCGCAGCGCGCCGGAGCCCCTTTTCGGACCCCGCGTTCCTCCGGTCGCCCTTCCAGAGCAGCACAATCGCGTATGTCGAAAGGAGCCCGTCGCCGAGGAGGAAGTGGTCACAGCTCCCGTTGTGGGTCGCGAGCGACGCGCGCGCGTCCGGCGGGAGGGGGGCACCGATGGTGCGCTCGACGTCCTCGATCTCCCCGGCCGAGGCACCGGGGCTGAGCACACCGAACAGCGCCCGGTGCTTCTCGTGCCAGCGCTCCAGGCGCGCCCAGGCGCTGCGCGCGGAGACCTCCAGCCAGTAGTCCAACGGGTACCGGCCGACGGCCCGGCACCACTCGTCGGGGAGCCCCGCGCCGGCCGACCGGTACCGGGCGAACGCCCCGTGCCAGCGCCGGGAACCGAACGGCGCGGCCGCGAGCGCGCACTCGGCGCGGATCAGCTCCCCGCCGCGGCGCCCGCGCGCGTCCAGCCAGTCGGCGAGCGCGCGCCGGACCGCATCGTCGCCCGGGGCGGCCGCGATCGCGTCCAGAAATGCGGCCTCGTCGCTCATACGCGCTCCGTTGCTAACGGCGATACGCACTCACCGTCCCGCCCGCTACGTCTTCCCGAGCACCAAGTCCACGACCCAGCACCCCCGCACGTGCGGCGCGCCCGCGGCGCGGCAGTGGCTCAGCACGTCGGCACTGTCGCATCCCGCGTCCTGGAGCGCGTCCGCCAGAATGGGCATCGCACTAAACTCGCGCGACTCGTACATCTGAGATGCGAGCGCCACTGCCGTGGACGTGCGCCATGACGGGGAGAACGCCACCGGGCGAAACGGGTTCCCGAAGATGTCACGGATGGCAATTGGAAGGAAGGTCCGAGGATTATCGCGAAGCGCACCGCGGTAAGGTGCGTTTGAATCGGTGAAGTATTCACCCAAGTTGGGGAAGGCGTACTCGTACCAGTCGGCCCAAAAATCGTAGGCGACGTGGATCGCGGCACCGCTGATACCTTGCTCGCGCCGATGATGAGCGTCGTACAGTGCCCGTGCCGGACCGCGGAACAATTCCCGAACGTGTGCCCCTCCGTCAGGCCGAGGCCGCTGCCCAGGGTGCTCCTCTAGCCACTCGAACGGTCGCCGCGCGTCCTCGTCTTCAATCAGAGACAATACTAGGCTCGCGCAAGCGACGCAGAAATGGTCCAGTCGGCGCGGGCTGCCCCACGGCAACTTTGCGACCTGAAAGTACATCTCTTCCGCATCCTCGCACGCGAGCCATTCCGCTTCGGTCATCAGTCGCCCCCTCCTGGAACCGCCCTCAGCATGACCGTTCCGGCGCCCGCCCACAAGTCCCGGCGCGCGCACGCCTTTCCTCTTGCACCCGGCACGCGCGCGGGTACTCTGTCACTTTCCCGACCGGCCCTGGCGGTGCATACGCTCCGCTGGGCGGGCCGGTCAAAGTTCTCGTGGTCGGTTTAGCTCGCTGCTCTGCAGCAGGACGATGTTGCGTCGTCCGAGCACACTCTGCCCCACTCGTCGCGGGGACCGCTGTTCCAGCACCGCTGTCGGTTGGGGCAACCCCTTTTAAAAGTCGGTCTGGGTCAACCTCGCCCGTCGCGGTTCCGCCTTTTAAAAGGGGTTGCCCCAACCGGCGTTGCCGTGAGCGTTCCGCGCCCCAGGAAGAGAAGTAGACACCACGAAAACGCGCCGCGAGCCGGGGATTGCTCCCCGGCTCGCGGCGTTTCGCACCCGCGCCGCACTCACGGGCGCGGAGCAATTGCGATCGAGGGCCGGCCTACTTTTTCTTCCGCTTGAGCGTGAACATCACGTACTCCGGCGCGTCCGCGGCGGTTTTGAACTTCGTCGGGCGGGCGTCCGCGCCCTCTTCGCTCAGGCACAGCACGAGCGTGTCCCCGTCCAACTTGTAGATGCCCACCTGCTTCTTGCCCTTTTGCTCGCCCTCGGTGATGTCGTAATCGACCGTCGGCACCTTGGCCTTGGGGTCGAGCGTGAACTTGCCCTTCTCCACGTTCTCGCCCAGCGTGAACGTGTACGTGTTCTTCTCGAACGCCATCGTCGGCTCCAGGGCCTTGACCACTTCGGCGAGGTCCTGGCCGGTCTGTTCGAGCTTGACCACCTCCCAGGTGCCCTGGAACAGGTCGCTGTCGCTCTTCTTGTCGTCCGCCGTCAGAACGGCGTGCCCGACGGGGCACAAGCAGAGAACGGTCGCAACGAGCGCGCGCATGAGAAGCTCTCCTTTGGGTGAAGTACCGAACACCGAACCACCGGTCCGTGAGCGCGGCGCGGGCGCTCCGGGTCAGCGCGTGCGGACCCGTTTCCGCGGGCGCCCGTCGTCCCGCGACTCGCGCCACATCAGGAACATGAACGCGCCCGCGGCCCCGAGCGACCCGACGAAGATCGCGATCCACCCCCAGCGCACTTGGCCGAGCAAGCGCGAGCTGCCGTCCGCGCCCGGGGTGTAAACGATCTGCAGTTTCCCGTCGGCGGGCGCCACCCAGGACGGATCGGTCGTGAACATGGCTTTGCGCGGCGCGCCGCCCGGCTCGGACCAGGCGTACTCGACCGTCGTCTCGGTGCCGCCCCGGCGCGTGGACGACGGGTAGGCCTTCGTGACGGTCGCCGCGGTCTGTTTGCCGCTGATCTGGAAGGCCAGTTCGTCGTAACACATGAAGCACGAAATCAGGAACAGTGCGCCGCAAACCAGTATGCACTTGAACTTCCACGTCTCGTCCGCGTGATCCATCGGGCCTCCGGGCGTTGAGGAGCGCAGTGTACCCGCGCCGCGCGTGTTCGTGCAAACGAATCTGTTCCATTCTTGTGCGTGCGCCCCTCGTCCGGTCCCGCGACGAGCGCTCCGGCCGAAGCCACCCGGCCGCGCGTGCCGACCCCGGCCCTTGCATCGAGCGCCGGTTCGGGTACTCTGTGTTCTGTTCCCGTGGTTGCGTTTAGCTCGTCGCTCTGCGACAGGACGATGTTGCGTCGTCCGAGCACGTTCCACCACACCCCGCGCGGGGACCGCTGTTCCAGCACCGCTGTCGGGCAGATCTGCCGCAGGTGCGGCGCTGGCTGGAACAACATCACCGGATGCCGTTCAGCGCCGCACCTGCGGCAGATCTGCCCGGCGGTGCCGCGAGCGTTCCGCGCTCCAGGAAGAGAAGTAGACCCCACGGGAACATTGACCGGCCTGCCCAGCGGGGCGCAAGCACCGCCAGGGCCGGTCGGGAAGCGGACGGGCCGGGGAGCGATCCCCGGCCCGTGTCGTTTCGCAGTTCCAACGGATCGCCGGGCACCTTCTGCGCTCCCGAGCGCTTCAGGGCGAAAGAGCCTCCACTTCGCACTCGTGCGCGCACACCGTTCCGCCGAGGGTCCGGGTCAGAAATTCGACCAGGAACGCCGCTTCATCGCGGGCCTTTTGCCAGTCGCGCCACAAACGGAAGGTGCCCACAACGATCATGAACAAAAACACCGGCAGCATCCAACGGCTGATTCCGGAAGCAGTGCTGTTCGCGGCCACGATCAGCACAAACAGGTTGACCAATATAGACATCGCGTAGGTAGCCAGGGCCCACCAGGACGAGACGTCCCGCCCGACCCGGCCCCGGAACACGGTCACGCCCCCCAGCGCCTCGAACGTTCCCGAGAGGCACATCTGGAACGAGTTGCGGGATTCGATCCGCTTCCACACGCGCACCCGCTCGGCCCCGACGTACCCGTACACCGCTTTGGGTTCGCTCTCGAAGAACTGCATGTAGCCCCGGTTCGTGGCCGCGGCCAGGCGCGCGGTACACTCGTCCGGAGATAGGGGGAACGTGAGTTCGATGCGGGCCATCGCTATGGGACCTCGTTGTGTGCGGCGGTATCAATCCAGCGTTCCCAGGGTGCGCGTTTCGCGACCCTGGGCTGAGGTGTGCAACCCCTTCGGGGTAGAAACCCAAACCACCGGGGTATTTACCCCGAAGGGGTTAGATTACCCAGCCCAGGGTCGACCGCAACGCGGCGCACCCTGGGAACCCCGTGCGCGCACCCGGGCCACCTACTCCTTCCCGAGCACGAGGTCCACGACCCAGCACCCGCGCACGTGCGGCGCGCCCGCGTCGCGGCAGTGACTCAGCACATCCTCGCTGTCACAGCCGGCGTCCTGAATCGCGTCGGCCAGAATCGGCATCGCGCCGAACTCGCGCGACTCGTACATCTGTGCCGCGAGCGCCACAACAGTGGACGTGCGCCACGCGGAGGAGATGACCACGGGGCGGAACGGCAACGGGCCGAAGATATCTTGGAGGAAGCAGATGATGGAGCGCTCGGCGGCGTCCCTCTGACCGAGCAAATCGGTCGCGTTCAGTATTTCATAGGCGACGTAGCACGGGTACGAGTGCAGCTTCCTCGACCCGTGCCATTCCCGGTCGCGGTACGGGCTCCCCGCGGTGAGGATCGCGCACCCGGCGCGGTACTCTACTTCTTCGATGAGCGTCGGATGGCCCTCGCTCCTGAAAAGAACTTGGCGCCGTTCCTGCTCACGCGATTGAAGGGACTCGACATCACGGCTCACCCGGTCTTCGGCCTCGCTACCGTCTGCCAGCTCCTCGATCGAACAAAGCAAGGACGGGAACGGTGCCCCCGAAAACGGCGCCACAAGGCGGCAACACGCGACGCAAGCCAGCCGCAACTTGCGCCCAGAAGCCCCGGCGCAGAACAGCTCGTTGAAGAGGCGGTGCGGCCAGTTGTAAGGTCCGGTGGCCGTCAGCCATTCCGCTTCGGTCATCGGTCGCTCCCGCGGGGCGCGTCGGCACGATGATACCAGCGCGCCCGGGGAGAAAATAACGGAACGCGCGGGACCGGGGAGCGGCAACCGGCTCCGCTTGTACCAACTGTGGGTTCGGGTATGGTGTGTTCCCGTGGTCGTGTTTAGCTCGTCGCCCTGCGACAGGACGATGGCGGTGTCGTCCGAGCACATCCCTCGCACGGCGCCCGTTCGCAACCAGGAGCCCCGATGTTCCGGATCTCGGCCCTTGTCCTGATTACTTTGCTGTGCCTCGGTTCCCCCGTCCGTGCCGACGATGCCGAAGATAAAGCCGTCGCGTTCTTCGAGGGGCTCGGTGGGAGGGCGTCCCGCGACGAGAACGCGCCCGGTAAACCGGTCACCGATCTCAGCCTGAATCATTTGCCGCTAACGGACTTAGAACTTAAGGAAATCGCCGCACTCCGGAACCTCAGAACGCTCGACCTGTCCGATACGAAAGTGACGGACGCGGGACTCAAGCAACTGAAGGGCCTCAAGAATCTCAAAACGTTGCACCTGTCCGACACGAAGGTAACGGGCACGGGATTCAAAGAACTCGTTGCGCTCCAGAAACTCAAGGAACTCTATCTGGGTCTCACAACAGTATCGGACGCGGGGCTCAAGGAAATCGCGGCGCTCAAAAAGCTCACCTTCCTCCAGCTATTCTGTGAAAAAGTAACAGACGCTGGAATTAAAGAGCTCGCCGCGCTCGAGAACCTGACCGCCCTATACCTGCTCGGCACGGGAGCAACGGACACGGTGCTCAAGGAACTCACCGCACTCAAAAAGCTCACCACGCTACATCTGAGCGGCACGAAGGTAACGGACGCGGGCCTGAAGGAACTCGCCGTGCTCCAGAACCTCACCGCGCTCGGCCTGTCCAGCACGCAGGTGACGGACGCGGGGCTCAAAGAACTGATCGCACTCAAAAGCCTCGAGTGCCTCTATCTGCACAGCACGCGGATAACGGACGCGGGACTCAAGGAACTCGCCGTGCTCCAGAACCTCACCGCGCTCGACCTGGGCCGCACCAAAGTGACGGACACGGGGTTCAAGGAACTCGCCGCGCTTCAGAAACTCACGTGGCTCTACCTGAGTGGCGCGCAAATAACGGACGCGGGACTCAAAGGGCTTGCCGCACTCAAAAACCTCACCGCGCTCGGCGTGGGTTATACAAAAGTAACGGACATGGGGATCAAGGAACTCCAGTCGGCATTGCCCGAGTGCAAAATCTTAAGGTGACGGTGCTGCGGGTTCTTCCCCCCCCCAATTCCGGTCCGCTGTTCTCCCGATTTTGTGCTTTTTGGTGGGCATTCCGTTTCAGTAAAATGACCGCGTGAGCGCCCGCCATGCGCGCTCGGTGGGGACACAGTTCATGACGGTCAATGGCGTTGGCACCAGCTCCGCGGCCGGGGCACTGTACGACATTTCCCAGCTCTTCTCGACCCAAAACACAACCGCGCTCGCCGGCGGAACCGACGCGACCAGCGCGGCGCCCGCCACCGGGGACTCGGCCCGGATCTCGGGGCCGGGCAAGTTGCTCGGCGAGCTCCAGCAGCTCGCGGCACAGGACCCCACCAAGTTCAAAGACGTCACGGCCGACATCGCGTCCAAGCTCCAGACCGCGGCGACCCAGGCCACCGGCGCCCCCGCGGACCTCCTGACGGCCCTGGCCAACAAGTTCCAGGCGGCGTCCGACACCGGCAGCGCGTCCGGGCTCGTGCCCGCACACCACCATCACCACCACGCGGGCGCGTACAACCCGTCGGGCCAGGCGGTCGCCGCGTCGGTCGCGAGCGCCCCGGTCACGGGCGTGGACCTGCAGCAACTGTTCAACAGTATTTCGACGGAAGTGGCGCAAGCGGTCGGCGCGTGAGCGCGGGTTCCCAAACGAACGACACCCGGGCGCACGAGGCGCCCGGGTGTCGCGGGTTTTCGTGGGTCGCGCGCCGGGCTACTTCTCGGTCCTCCACTGGAGCTGCATCGGCGCGGGTCGGCACCCGACGCTCAGGCGCCGCTTCCGGTTGCCGACCGGCCCGGCGTTGTCCTGGATCCAGCCCGTGTATTGAGAGAACTGGGCGGGCCAGCACTCGACCGTACTGTTCGCTTTGATTCTCCCGTCCGGACCGTAGGTGACGTAGGAGATCCCGACCGCGGTCCAGGCGCACGCCACGTACCCCTCCTCGGCGTCTACGTGCTGGCTCGGCTGCTTGGTAAACTCTTGGGACAGTTCGATGTGGAAATCCACCCACACCTTCATGCCGCTCGGCCCCACTGTGTGGTAGGTCCGCACGCGGATGTGCGGGTGCGGGTTCTGTTGGCCCCAGCGCTGGTGGATGCCCTTCACGACGTAAATGATGCGCTCGTCCCCCCACAAGCTCTTTTCGGCGAAGATCTTGATGACGCTCGGCACGCCCGTGTAATTCTTGTCCTTGATCCCCTCCAGTTCCCGGACCTGCGCGATGAGCTGGCAGACCTGTTGCTGGCTGTAGCTGCTGTCGTGGTTGGGGGTGTTGTACTTGCTGTCGGTACCGTTCCAGTTCTTCTCGAATTCCACCTTCATCTGCGATCTCCCGTGGGAGGTATGGGGATCGGGCGCGCGCCCGGAACGCACTGTGTAAGTTGCCGCAGAGCCTTGAATTTCCGGTGCGCCGGAATCACGACCCGTTATCGCACGTGTTCGAGACCGAGTGTTGTTGCGAGTAGTACGGTGTGAGTAGAAAATATCTTCCACCATCACGCAAGAAAAATTGCGCGACCGCACCGCGAGCCAATGTCGCGCCTCGGGGTAGAAACCCCACCCCGAAGAATGGCCCACAACCGCGCGAGGTATTTACCCCGAAGCCGGCCAGGGGTTGCGCGTTGCTCCACCCCTGGCTACCATCGGTCGCCCCCTCCGGGGCTAAAACGCACGCGCCGTCCTCTGTCCTCTGTCCTCTGTCCTCTGTCCTCTGTCCTCTGTCCTCTGTCCTCTGTCCTCTGTCCTCTGTCCTCTGTCCTCTGTCCTCTGTCCTCTGTCCTCTGTCCTCTGTCCTCTGTCCTCTGTCCTCTGTCCTCTGTCCTCTGTCCTCTGTTCCGTCTTTGTCTTGATCGGCGTTATCTGCGTTGATCCGCGGCTCTTCCCTCTTCATCCCCGCGCTCAGTTCCCCGCGCGGACCACGCCCACGAGCACGCCGATCACGCGGTTGTCCTTCTTCGGGTCCAGCTTGATGCCGGCGAGTTTCGAGTTGCACGGCTGGAGCCAGATCGCGCCGCCCGCGCGCCGGCGGAACACCTTCAGTGTGAGTTCGCCGTCGATCATCGCCACCACCTTCTCGCCGTCGGCGGCGTCCGGGGCGCCGGACGGCCACGAAGTCGCCGGGGCCGATCAGCGCTTCGATCATACTGTCACCTCGAACCCGGAGCATGAAGACGTCCTCGCCCCGAACACCTTCTCGAACTCGAAGTGCTCGGGCTCGCCGTCGCCCGGGGCGGGATCGGCACCCCGCGGCCACCGTGCCGAGCACGGGAGCGAGAACCCGGCCGGCTCGCCGACCAGGGCGATGCCCCCTGCCCCCCGTCAGGCGCACGTAGCCCTTGTGCGAGCTGGTCCAGGGTGTAGCCCACGGAGCGCGTCGAGGACCACCCGCACGCGCGCGATCTTGGGCCACGACGGGACCCCGCGCGCGCGCCTCCGCGCGCAGGAACTCCAGCAGTTTCTCCTGGGACGCGGTCAGGGGTTCGCGCTCGGTCACGCCCGCACCTCGTTACTAGTTTTAGTAATTCTACTTGACAGGCCGGCGCCCATCGCGTACTAATTCTAGTAATACTGAACGCGCGGTCAGAAAACAAGCGCGGGAGTACATTCCACCGGGGCCGAACGGCCCCGCTTCCAACGGGCGCGTTCCGCCCCGCCCACAGATCTTTCAGGAACCCCAATCGTGGCGAAGAGAAGCCGCATCGAGATCGGCCGGGCGATCCTGCGCCTGGCGGCCGACGGGAGCTGCGCCCGCTGGCCGAGCTGACCGCGGAGGCCGGCGCCCCGCCGGTGGTGATGCTCCGGTGGGTCATCGAGGGGGCGCGGGGTCCACCTCGACGGCGTGAAGCGCCGGGGCGAGTGGTGGACCTCTCGCGCGGCCGTGGCCCGCTTCCTCAAAGGCGCCCCCGGGCGCGTCGAGGCCCCGGCGTAACGCGCCGGGGGGAGTCCGCCAGGGTTTCACCCCTGGCTACAAGCCCGCCCTACCGGGGCTGAAAACCACCAATGTAGCCCCGAATGGGGCGGCCGCGTGTAGCCAGGGGTGAAACCCCTGGCGGACATCCACGGGGCGCCTCCGCGCAATCCGGCGCCCAGGCACCCCCACCGTTCCCAACACCCAGGAGCCCGATCGTGGACGAGTACCAGCGCAAGATCACCCAATTGCTCGATCAGGCGGCCGACGAACTGGGCGCCGACGACTTCGACGAATTGCTCGACAACATCAGCGACGAAATCATCGAGCGCCAGGACATCAGCGAAGACGGGGACGACGACTTCGACGACGAGTGACGGACCCGGCGAACGGCCGGTGAGAGCCGGCCGGTGCAAGGCCAATGCCCCCCCGCGCCCACAACGCGCAACGCCTTCACCAGCCGGCTCACGCCGGCCGTTCGCCCCACGCGATCCCTTCCGAAGCGCGCCCGGCGGGGCACAGGGCCAGAGTCGCGGCCCACAGGCGCGGGTGAGCGGTGAGTGCCCGGAGCTACGCACCACGAACCACCGCAGCCGGGGCGCGGGTAACAGCCTCACCCGCGGCCCCGGCACTTTTCGATCCCGTTATGATGGAGGTACTTCAACGTGTCCCAGCGCGCCGTCAGTAACCGCTGCAACCACCCGCGCGTGCTCCTGTGCGTCGACCCCAACGACACAGAAATCTGGCGCTGCCCGATCTGCACGGGCGCGAGCCCGCGCCCTGGGTGCCGCCCCGGTTCGGGCAGCGCAGGTCGTTCCGCGAGCGCCCGTGCCACGATTCCGAGGACGACCCGGTGTTCGAGAACGCGGTCCGCGCGCTCGAAGATGCGTTCCAGGACTGAATGCGAGCTGCCAAGTCGCGGGCCAACGACGTTACAAACTTCAACATTCTGACTTTTGACCGCTCACAAGTGAACCCGCAATTCGCGTTCTGCTAATAGGCGGTCCGATGCACCGAAGCCCCGGACCGAATAACGGTTCGGGCCGAGATCGAATCCGCGTTGGGAGGGCACACCCGTGAACGAGCGCGCGCGTTCCTGACCGCGATCCGCGAGCAGCCCGGCGACGACACCCGCGCCTGGTGTTCGCCGACTGGCTGGACGAAAACGCCGAGACCGACCGCGACCGCGCGACCGCGGAGTTCATCCGGGTCTCGTGCCTGGGGCGCAACACCGCGTCGGGGTTCATGCCCCGGCAGGCCTACCAGTGGTTGGGCGCGGAGCCCGAACACGCGCACGCGCCCGGGCGCGCGGAACTGGATGCGGCTGGTGCCGACGGTTCTGGCGCGGCACGTGGACCGCGTGGTGCCCGGTGGTGCGTGGGCCCGGCCCCGGGGGAACCCGCGTGCGACGACGTGCGCTGGGTGCGCTGGGGCGCGTGGTGTACCTCACGATCCGGCTGCCCGTGAGCGCGGAGCCGGTGAACGCCCCGGGCGAGCTGCGGTGGTACGCGATGGCCCTCACGTTCACGCGCGGCGTGCTGAAAGCGCCGCCGTGTCCGGGCACTCCGCGGCCTACCAACTGGCTACCGCGCTGGCGGTGGACCAGCCCATGAGCCGGCTGGTCCCGAAGCAGCAGCGCGCGAACCCTGGGATCTGGCACGCGCGGCGTGAGGGCACAGGGGCATGGTTTTATGTAGGGTGGGTCAAGGCTTTGCGCAGGCCCACCATCGGGTCTTCGGCCCGCCGGTTGGGGCGCGGGGTGCGTTCGCGCGAAAAGCGGGTGTGGTGGGCCTGCGCAAAGCCTTGACCCACCCTACGAAAGGCCCACCATCGGGTCTTCGGCCCGCCGGTTGGGGCGCGGGGGTGCGTTCGCGCGCAAGCGGGTGTGGTGGGCCTGCGCAAAGCCTTGACCCACCCTACAAAAGGCCCACCATCGGGTCTTCGGCCCGCCGGTTGGGGCGCGGGGGTGCGTTCGCGCGCAAGCGGGCCATCCAACAACGCACAATCCCCGGCAAACCTCCGCGCCCGACCCGGGCGAGGCGCCGCACACACGATTCCCCGCACGAGGATCACGAATGGTCGCCCCTCAGTCCGCGCCCGAGTTCCGGGCCGGTCAGCGCGTGCGCCTACGGGTCGGGTTCCTGGCGTGGCCCGCCGACCCCGGCGCGGTCTACGCGCACGCTGGCCGCACGCACGCGCTGGCAACCAGCACGCTCCCAACTTTTCTCACCTGCGCGGACCCCCTCGTGTTCGTCGCCTATCGGTCCGAGAAACCGGGCGGGGCGGTGGTGCGCGACGAGCACGGGGACGCCTGGAACGTGCCCGAAGACTACCTCGCGCCGCGCACCCGGAACTGATTCACGGAGAACCGGAGTTTGACATCCGCGATTACCAACGCCTGGCACGCGCGCGCGGACGACCTCGCGCGCTGGGCCGCGCTGCGCCTCGTGAACCGTACCGACCGCTGCGGCGGGTGCTGGGACAATAACGGAACCGTGCGCCGGACCACCCGCCCCGCGACCGGCCCCACGCCCGGGTTCGTGGGCCACAAGCTGCTCGCCCGGCACTTCCGCGCGAGCGAGACCAAGCACGTCATCGGGCTGCACGCGCTGGGCGCGGACGGGCGCGGGAAGTGGGTCGGCATCGACATCGACGCCCACCCCGGCGCCCCCACCGACCCCGCCGACCCTGCGGCCAACGAGCGGTTCGCCCTGGCGACCTACGAAGACTTGCGCGCCCTCGGCTTCGCCCCCCTCCTCTGCGAATCCAACGGCACGGGCGGGTACCACCTGCGCGCGCTGTTCGCGGACCCGGTGGAGGGGGCGGTCCTGTTCGCGTTCGGGCGCTGGCTCATTCGCCGCGCCGGGGAGTTCGGATTCACCAAACCACCAGAAGTCTTTCCCAAACAGGCCACAATTGATGATTCGACCAAATTCGGGAACTGGCTCCGGGTCATCGGGCGGCACCACGCGCGCGACTTCTGGCCGCGCGTCTGGTCCGGCGCCGCCTGGCTCGAAGGCGCCCCCGCCGTCGAGCACGTGCTCGCGCTCGCGGGGGACTCCCCTGCCCTCGTCCCCACTGAGGCCCGGACCTACATCCCGGACCTGGCGGCCCCCGGGAGGCCCAGAACCCAGGTGTCCACCGGGAACGTGTTCGCGTCGTACAACCGTTCTCAGACAATGGAATCGCTGGCCGACCTGCTCCAGCGCCACCACTGGCAACCGGCGGGCCGGCGCGGGCCGCGCTGGGACTTCCGCCGGCCCAACAAGACCGGCGACAAGAGCGGGAACCTGATGCTCGTGTCGGGCGTGCCGATCTTCTACGGGTTCACCGACGCGGCCGGCATCCCGGACCACCGGGGCCTGAACCCGAGCCAGCTCCGCGCCGCACTGGAGCACGCCAACAACTTCGCCGCGCTCGCCGACCAGCTCCGCGCCGAAGGATTCGCCCCCCTCCGGCGCGCGGCGGGCGGCGCGAGAGAACAACACCGGCCCGAGGCACGTGTCACGGAAGGAACGGACCCGCCCGAGCCCGGCGAACCCGCGGCACCCGATTCACAAGACCCGGTCAACGAAGACTTCCTCGACCCGCACCGGTTGGGGCGGTTGCTGGTTCCGCGCGCGGGGGATCTGCCCACGCTGGTCTACCACCGGGCCGAGTGGTGGACGTGGAAGAACGGGCGCTACGTCACGATTACCGACGACGATTTCGACAAGCGCGCGTGGACGCTCTTGCGCGAGGAGTTCGAGGCGGATCACCGCGCCGCGGTCACCAGTTGGGAAGCGGGCGGGCGCCAGAACGCGCGCCCCACGGTGGTGAAACTGGAAAGCCGAAAGGTGGGCAACGCGGTCCACGCGGCGGCGTCCATGTGCCACCTGTCCGGGGACGCCACCTGGCCCACGATGCTCGTACCCGACGAACCCCGGCCCGAGCGCATCCCCAGGTTGCGCCCGGCCGCGACCCAGCGCGAGTATATCGCTTGCGCGAACGGATTGATCGACGTGGCCGAACTTCTCGCGAGCGGGACCACGACCGTTTCGCCGGCCACGCCCCTGTACTACACGCCGTCGGCGCTGCCGGTCCCGTTCGAGCCCGGCGCGCGGTGCCCGAAGTTCGATGCGTTCCTCGCGCGCGTCACCGACGGCGACCCCGAGCGCCAAGCCGTGCTGCAAGAAATGGCCGGCTACCTGTTGCGCTTCGATTCGCGCTTCCAGACGTTCTTCGTGCTCAACGGCGAGGGCGCCAACGGCAAGAGCACGTTCCTGGCGGCGCTCCGGGCGCTGGTGGGCGATTGGAACTACTCCTCTGTTCCGCTGGAGGAGTTCGGCGAGCGGTTCGCGCTGGCCGGGACGCTGGGAAAACTGGTGAACGCGGTGGCCGAGGTGGGCGAAATGGACAAGGTCGCGGAGGCGAAACTGAAGAGCTTCGTGGCCGGCGACCTCATGAGCTTCGACCGCAAGAACAAGCTGCCGCTCTACGCGCGCCCCACGGCCCGACTGCTCCTCTCCACGAACACCCTCCCCCGGTTCTCGGACCGCACCGAGGGGGTCTGGCGGCGCTACCAGCTCATCCCGTTCACCGCGGTGATTACCGAGGCCGAGCGCGTGCGCGGGATGACCGAGCCGGAGTGGTGGGTCGCGTCCGGCGAGTTGCCCGGCATCCTGAACTGGGCTCTGGCGGGCCTGTGTCGGCTGCACCGCCAGGGGCACTTCACGGCGTCCCGGGTGTGCGAAGCGGCGAAGGCCGAGCACCGCGAACTGTGCAACCCGCACCGCCAGTTCCTCGACGAGCACGCGCGGGCCGCGCCCGGCGCGCAACTGAAGACGGCCGAGCTGTTCGCGGCCTATGTGGAGTGGTGCCGCCAGCGCCGCTACATGGCCCTGTCCGACGGGAACTTCGGCCTGGAACTGCGCAAGGTGTTCCGCGCGGTGGGGAAGGTGCGCGTGCGCGGGGGCAACGAGCGCTACAACGTGTACCAGGGGGTGACGTGGGCCGACGGGCGCCCGGACTCGCTCCTCGTGGATTACGACCGGCGCCGGCGCGACACCCCGGGCTGGTCACCGGGCGGGGAGGCGGGGGATTAGAGGCACTCCCTGGTACACAGGGCTTCCGCCCTGTGCTACGAACGCCGGCCCCTCCGGGGCGGAAAGGCATTGGCCTTCGCCGTCGTACCAAGATAGGCGATACGGGCGGTCGATGGTTTTCGGTCTTCGCCCCGGAGGGGCCGTCGTTCGTAGCACAGGGCGGGAGCCCTGTGTACCAGGGAGCAAAGACCAATACCCGCAACGCCTTTCCGCCCCGGAGGGGCCGGCGTTTGTAGCACAGGGCGGAAGCCCTGTGCGCTCCCACTATGCGCCCCGCTTCTGGGGATGCATCCCAAACAACAATCTCGGTTATTGACTCAATCCTAAACAATTTTCTTTTTGCTACTACACAGGAGTATTGTTCATTGCACGGCGGGGGTGGTCCCGCCGGAAACCTCCGAGGAGGGCTTACGATGACTCGTTTTCTGATCGCAGTGGCGGCGGCGGTGGTCGGGGTCGGGACCGCGTGCGGGGGCGGCCCGCCCCCGATGTACGTGGTGGCCGACAAGGTGACCGTGGAGGCGGACCGCGTGACGATCCACGGCACCTTCATCCGGCTGAAGGAGGGCAAGGGGAACGAGTACGGCGCGCCGGTCGAGGGCGTCGTGTGCCTGGGTCTCAGCGAGATGCAGGGTGACGACTGCCGGGCCGAGTGGACCCAATGGGCGAAGGCCGCTGGGACCGGCCGGGCCATCTCGGTCGGGATGTGCGGCGCGGGCGGTACCCTGCTGACGGTGAAGATCCACGGGCCGGGCGCCCAGCCCAAGGCCGCGGACGCCGAGTACGCCCCCGGCCACCTCGGGAAAGTGACATCGAAACAGGAATGGGCCGAGGAGCCCCCGGTGAAGGCGCTGCTCGCGTTCGTGAAGGAGAAGAAGAGCGCCCGGACGACGCAGAAATAGGCTTCGGCCCGCGCCCCTTTCTAATAGGGGGCGCATGGTCTCGGGAACGGCGGTTACTTCTTATCGAGGGATATGGACTTCAGCACGCTCGTTCGATGGGTGGAGACCGTGGTCTTGATGCAACCGATGCCGGGGGCGTACCAGTGTTTCTCCGGTACCCGCTTAATCTCGGCGCCGTTGTCCATGCCAAAGACGTCTAAAAACTCCTGGACAACCGGGACCGCCATGAAGCGGCCCGCGGGAACCTCGACCCACTCGGGCTTCCCGACCGTGTGCCGGAACTTTTGTTCCGCCTCCTGCATCACGGTCGTTGTTTCCCATTGTTCACCGGGTTTCAGTGGCAACTTGAGGAGCCACATGGGGGGATCGACCTTACACCCGCCGTACTCGACGAGCGCGACCCCGCGGTCCGAGACGCGGACCTTTTCCCGGATGACGGCCACCTGCTCTTTAATAACGAACCCCATGCTTACCACATGCCCCTCGGCCTGCCTGTCGACATCGGTGACGACCATGACCGTCGCTTCCGGCTCCATGCGATCATACTTGTGGTCCCATGCGAATCGGATTCCCGGCGTGTGGGCGTGATAGAGTGCCTCCTTCGGCACCAGATGCTTGGGCACCGGTGCGGCCGACCCAACAGAGAGGATCAGAACGACGACTGCGGGAACCATGAGCACTCGGGACACGGCCGGCCCTCCCCTGGTATGCGACGCGCGCGGCCACAGGGTAGCGTTCGCACCGGCGCCCCGTCCAGAGCATCCGCCCCCGGGACCGCGGTTGTCCACCCCTGGCCATAGCGCAAATATGCGCTATGGCCAGCGCAAGTCCTTACGCCGCAACGACCGGTCACACCGGCCACCCCGGTCACACCCTTTCTATGGCGGCAAACACCGCGATAGAAAATAGGTAACCGGCCACTCGAGTCACTTTTTCTCCAGTTTGCCGACGAGCTCGTCCACCAGCGCGTCCAGTTTCTCGTCGCTGTGCCCCGCGTACCGGATCACCCCCTCGGCGTCCAGCACGTAGATCATGGGCCACCCCTGAACGTTCCAGCACTTGGTGATCGGACCGTCCGGGCGCTCGGCCGCGTCCCAGAACGAGGGCCAGGTCATCTCGTTCTTCTGCACCGTTTCCTTCGCCTTCTCCCGCTTCTCGTCCCCGTTGATCCCGACGAGCGCGAACGGCTTGCCCTTCATCCGCTCCACCAGCTTCTTCTCGTGGGGCACCATCCGCATGCACGGCCCGCACCACGCCGCCCAGAACACCACCACCGTCACCTTCCCGCGCGAGCGCTGAGCTTGAACTTGGTGCCGTCGATGGCCTCGCCCGCGATGTCCGGTGCCACCTTACCCACCTGAAGGGACGAGACGTTCTTCAGCCCGGCGAGTTCCGCCTTGGCGTGCGCCGCGACGGTGCCCGTGCCGCCCACCACCGGGGCGTCCATGTACTTCATGGCCGTCGTAAGAAACTTCTCGGCGCGGGCCTCCATGTCCTTGCGCTGCTCGTCGGTCAGTTTCTTCCCGAACCCGAGGCTCTCGTCCCCGTCCTGGGTGATGCGCCACTTGGCCTGCCACCCGAGGGCCAGCGCCGCCTGCCCGCGCACCGCGGGAACCGGGCTCTTCTCGCTCATCTCCTCCACGAACTTGCGCCCGTGGTCCCGGCTGTCCTGCACCATGCCCAGGAACACCTTCCCGAGTTCCGGGCGCGCGAGGTGGTGCTTCCGTAGTAGTTCGCCCATCTCAACCGTTTCAACACTGCTGCCACTCAGCACCGCGGCAATCACGTCGAACGCTTCCGGCAGCGCCCCGGACTTGTCCAGGGCGGCCAGGGCCTCCTTTCGCCACGCCTGCCGTGCCTCGCGGTACTTTTCGTTCGCCTTGCGAACCCCTTCATTCGTGCGGTCCGCGCGCAGCTCTTTCATGAATGTTGCTTCGATGTCTTCGTGCTGTTTCGTCAGCAATTTGAGTTGTTCCGCGGGTGTTGGCTGTTTCGGAGCGTCGTCCGCATAAGTGACCGTTGCGAACAGGAACAGAAGTGCGCACGCGCGAATCATGTATTTTCCTCTTGTATTGAGGGCAACGCCGGGAACCACGCGCCCAGTATCTGCTCCCCGCGATCAGCAGACCAGTGGGTTTCCCGGAATGGTGGTCGGTGCGCAGCAGAGATTTCCAAAAGGGTGTGACCGGGGTGGCCGGTGTGACCGGTCGTTGCGCCACAACGACTTGCGCCGGCCATAGCGCATATTTGCGCTATGGCCAGGGGTGGACAACCTCTGCGGGCCGAGCGCCAGAAGCAAACGAAACCGAACCCGTTGGCACGTTCTGCCATCCGACTGTATGCACCGCCCCGATACTTGTCACCAGAGGACCCCCGACCCGTGCCAGACGCCTCCGTTCCAACGGTTCGACTCGGGAACCTGACGTACCACCTGCCCTTCGCCGGGTTGCTCCGGCCCCTCAGCCCCCTGGAACTGACGGAACTGCGGACCAGCATCACGCGGCACAACAAGGTGCTGAACCGCGCCGTGACCTACGACAGCGCCGCCTGGGGCACGCGGTGCGTCATCGACGGCGCGAACCGGCTCCAGATCGCCGCGGAACTGGACCTGGACGTACCCGTGCAGCACCGCGGGGCCATGTCCGACGAGGACGCCCGCGCCGAGTGCCTGGACCTGAACCTCGCGCGCCGGCACCTCACGGTGGAGGAACTGGAGGCGGCGCGCTCCGGGCGGATTCTGCGGGTGGTGGCGGCGAAAGAAGAGGGCCGGAGCACGCGCGCGATCGCCCGGTCCGAGGGCGTGAGCCAAACGCAGGTCCGGCGCGACCTGGCGGACGCCGAAGAGATCGTCGCACCGGAGCCTGAAACGCCCGTTTCACACGACCATCAGAACGTTATCGCGCCGGACCCCGCGCGCCCCCTGGCAGTGATGCAGCGCTCGTTCCGCCAGATCGCGTGCTTCAACAAGTCGTCGAAGTCCGGCGCGGCGCAACTCGCCGGCGCGCTGCCCGAGCTGCTCGCCGGTCCGTTCGGTCCGCACTTGGCGCGGATCGCCGCGCGCCACGGCGTCCCCCTGGTCGAAGACCGGTGGCCCGCACTGGAGGTACTCGTCGCCGTTATCAGCGACCTCGCCGCCGAAGCCGCCCAGGGCTGGGAGTAGTGGGAGAAGGAAAAAGGAAAAAGGAAAAACTAAGAATAAGGCGAAAGCAAAGAAGCGAAGGAAAGGGAAAAGCAGAATGTGAATGTCGAGAGGCATACCGGAGCGAGCGATGCGGCACCCGGCGACGAGAAAGCCCTTGCGCGTTTCCACGCAAGGGCTCTTGACCGACTTACGGCGCTACTTGTCCTTCTTCTCGCGCTTGCCCTCGATATCGAATTCCTGCTTCTCGCCCCCGATTTCCGCCGCGGCCTTCCCCTTGAACTTGTCCTTCTCGATCGTCAGCTTGAAATCGAGGGGGATCTCCATGTCCATGAACTTCCGCACGGCGGCGAACGTGAGCGTACCGTCCTTCAGCTTCACGTCCTTGAGCTTCTCGTCCTTCTGGTCCGGCCAGCTCATCGTCCCGACGAATTTGTTCCCGTCCTTCTTGATGGTCAGGGTGGACGTGCGCTTCATCCCGCCGATCTCGTACTCGCACTGCCACGTCCCGACCGGGTTCGCCTTCTCGTCCCGCGCGCCCGCCGCGCCACACAGCCCGAGCACCATCGCTGCCGAAAGAATGGCCTTCATGTGAGCCTCCGAGAAGTGCGGACGGGAGCCGTTCGATGCGAACCGTGCCCGGCCGCTGTCGCTGATTGTAGAGACGCGACGACCACAGCGCAGCAGAAGCTGCACGAACCACGGCGCCGGTCCTCACTCCCCGAACTTCCCCCGCCCGGACTTCTGGGGCGACTCGTGCTCCACTCCGAAGAACTGGAGCATCTTGTACTCACCCAGTGCCCCGTAGATGGTGAACAGCGCCCCAAGACCTCCCATCAGCACGGCGTCCTGGTAACGCCCCTCCCGCGCCACCATCACCGCGACGAGCAGCATGGGCACGCCCACCAGAAGCCCCAGCGATCGGAACACCACGCTTCTCATGTCCGCCCTCGTGTTCGGTTCCTCCCCGCGCGCTCTTCGGCATTGTCCGATTTTGATGGGGGGAAGCGAGCCCAACAACGAAGAGGCCGGAGCGACGACGCGGGCGGATGGCCCGGGGGCCGGAATTGCCGATAGAATCGCTATCGGAGGGCACCCGATGACCGAAGCGGAATGGCTGCACCATACGACGGACCTGGCAGCACTGGTCGGCCGTCTCGATGACCGACGCGGGGCCAGTCGGCGGAAGTGCGCACTCCTCGTTGTCGCCTTCTGCCGCCGGCTCTGGCATCTTCTAGCCGATGATCGCAGCCGAGTCGGTGTCGAATACACCGAGGCGCTTGCGGATGACCCTGAAGGAACCGATCGGCACTGGCCTCGATCATATCCGCGCTCAGCCCCGGAGAATGCTTGCTACGAGGCGCCAGATGCGCCCTTCGGACCGCTCCAAGCAGCTGCCCATCTGGCTTACGAGGTTTCTGGTTTTCTCCTCTGGGGGGCAGGCGATCCGGAAAGAGCTCTCGAACTCTCCGAACTTGGACGCCTCACGGTTGCGGCGGATCGAGGCGGCGTGTCGGGCTCTCCGGATCAAGAGGTCACTGCCCATTGTGTCTTAGTTCGCGACATCTTCGGCAACCCGTTCCGCCCCGTCTTTGTTAACCCCGAGTGGCGCACCTCCACCGTCCTCGCCCTCGCGCAGCAGATGTACGACTCCCGTGACTTCAGCGCGATGCCGATCCTGGCGGACGCCCTCGAAGGCGCCGGGTGCGCAGACGAAGCGATGCTGGCGCACTGCCGGGGGCCGGGGCCGCACGTGCGCGGGTGTTTTTGCGTCGATGCGATTTTGGGGAAAACGTAGTTGCGGCCCGGCGGCGGGTTAGAGTCAGATCAAGGCCCGACGGGTGCCGCGCAACGAAAGCGATTCTCACCGGCGCGCGTGCCGAGTTAGGCCCCACAATGCTCTGTTGAAACCATTCGATTAGAGATGCCGAAATCCCAGGAGATTCACCGAATCCCCCCGCGGAAACCCTGTCGAATCGGATGATTTCAATATGGCAACATTATCTCACCAGTGAATGTAATGTCACCCCTATCACTTCTACGCTTTGTCTTGTTGTTGCCGAAACCGATCATTTCGCAGTTACAGGCTATCGAGATCGCGACACAAGAGGCAAGGCAATTGGGTTGGCTCATCGGAGTCGGCAATCCAATCGCAATGGAGGGATTGCGTTCGTGGACGATACTAATCAACGGATATATGGTGAGTTCGCCGTACATCGTTATCAATAATCAAGATGGGACCGTACAGAAGCGAGCTTGGCTGCCTCGATAGGCATTCGCGAGAGTCGATGGCAGTGCGCGGCGGATTTGCTCTACCGGTGGTGAGCTTCGGAATCGAACGCGTCAGCCCCACAACAAAACAACCCGGCGCATCATGGCCGCTCCAAAAGAAATCGTCTTCATGAGCCAGTCGCGGGCCGAAGCTTATGACCCGAGGCCGACGGACGCGATCATATCCATAACGGACCGCGATAAACCGCCGGCCGATCTCTATCGGGGCTGGTGCGCCGAGCTGAGAATCAGTTTCGACGATGTGAACCCAATTGAATTCCCGGTTGATCCCGACGAAGGGTTACTAGAGATACAAGAAGAGCAAATTCAGCAGATAGCGACCTTTGTCCTTTCACTACCCGAAAATTGCGAAACCGTGGCCGTTCATTGTCGATTCGGCCAATCTCGATCGGCGGGTGTCGCCAGGGCCGTGTGTCACCACTTTGGTCTATATTTCCCACCGGACTACGACTGCTTCAACAACTTTGTATTCACCCGAGTTCGAGACGCATTGCGATCAAAAAGCGGGGCCGAACTCGGCGCGGCACCGAACCCCTCTTGAACAGAGCCCCTGGCGTCGGCCGCGACGGAGCAGCCGCGCAGCCCATAAAAGCGGGCTTGCGTAAAGTCCGCATCCTATCTACACGGCCCGCGTCGAATCCGCTCCCCCATCGGAGGCCGACGTGAAGAGCCGCTACCTAATCGCCGCGTGTACCGTTCTGCTGGCCGCGGTCGGGATCACCATCGCCCAACCGGAAACCCGCACCCGCCCGGTTGCGCCGCCGGACCTCGTGCCGGTGGACCGGCCGGCGCCCGCGCCCACCGCTGTGGGACCGACCCTGCCGTTCCCGAATCCCCCTGTTGTCAACGCACCTGCCGCGCCCACAACTTCAGCGGCCAAAGAGGTCAAGCCCGAAGACCTCACCATCGACCAGTTGCTCGACGCGGTGGAAAAGTTCGAATCGCAGAAGGCCGAGCTGGAGAAAAAGCAACGGGCTTTCGTTAAAGTGCTGCACCTCAAAGCGGCGTTGCAGAAGCAGCGCATCGACAGCTTGCCCGGGAGCCAGCCGGTCGCACCGCCTTACGCGGTGAGCGAACCGCCGCCCTCCAGTATTCCGACCTCCAATTCGCCCCTGGACCCGTTCTCCATTCCGGCCAAGCCGCAGCGCTGAGAGTCCGCCCGCTGGGGCCGCGAGTCGATCGCGGCCTTATTCGCCTTATTTGACAATCCCGATGCGGCCGCTTGGGGAACCCGGCGACCGTTCTCATTACTCGCACCGGAGCAGAACGGCTCTCTGCCCATCGGGTTCCCGTCTACCGAGATTGTGTTTGGCCTCCGTTTTGCATTAAGTGTTTTCGGACAGACATCTTGGGTGTCATTTGGAGAACACCTATGCACGACATAAACTCAGCCATCTCTGGCTTCATCGCACATAACAACGCGAACCCTCTGCCACCGACAGCTCCGACGCGCGAGTACCTCGAAGCCCTACGGTCTCACCTCGACGCGATTCTCCCGGAGTGGCGGGAGCGGGCGTTCGCAGACGGATCGAGCCGGAGTGTGGGGATTGAAATCGAGTTCCGCTTGACGTGCGGGCGGAAGGTGCGAGGGGCGCTCGTTCAACGCCCCAGCCCGGTACGGAAAGGAAAACGTAACTGATCGCTTTCAACCCACGCGCATCAATGCAGGGCATTTTTCCTGACACGAAAAGCCGAGTTTCGCCCCGGGCTCATTTTTAGCCCGTCCTCGGAACGAGTCGTATTCTACGGTTTGCATGCCCGTCACTCCGCGGAGGCGCACTGCGTGTCTGTTCAGAACCGGCGAGGGTCTGTTCGCTTCGTGCCCGGCACTTCTACGTCCTGTTACACCGAGTCCGGCGGTGAGGGGGTGCTGTGGGACATCTCCGCCACGGGCCTGAGCATGCTGGTCGATACGCCCCCGCTGCTCGGGGTGACACTGACGGTAGAGGTGACGTCCGCGTGGCGCGTACTGACCGTCAATGCTCAAGTGGCTCACGTTAAGCAGGTGGCGGCTGGGGATTACTTCGTCGGGATGGAGTTCGCCTCTCCGCTCGCGCTGGAACAGATCGAACCGTTCGTCACCCCAACGATGGCGTAGGGCTTATACAAGCGGGCCACGGCCCTTCTGCGTATCACGTTTCACTGCGTCGCGCGACTCAGCTCGACCCGACTTCTACCGCCCCCAGTTCCTCGGGCTCGGCTCCCACGGCCAGCGCGTATCAATTTGCTAGGAACCCTAGCATTTCGCAGTTGGTGCCATGAAGAGCGCGTGTAACACAGCCACTTTCTCGCGGAATGCACGAAAACCCAGGGGATTTAATACGCGATCTCCGCGGCCAGCACCTTCAGGAACTCGTCCAGTCCCGCCATGTCGCCGCGGACCAGCCCGAGCTTCGAGCCGTCCCGGAACCGCAGCTCGTACCCCCGGTTCGACGTCCCCATCATCCGGTCCGCCAGCGCGTTCTCGAGCGGCCCCATCGCGTTCGAGTTCAGCGGCTTCACGGCCACGATGTCGCGGACCCGGTGCGTGACGATCTTCCGCGTCAGGAGCCGGCGGGCGCGGAGCACGCCGTTGTCCAGTTCCACCCACTGAACGCTCGATGACATGGCCCACGCCATGATGACCGCGAACCCGATCGCGCCCGGGGCCATGTACATGCTCACGTTCAGCGGAGCGAAGATGGCGACAAACACGGCAACGACTAGCGGGCCGATGAGGAACAGCGCGGAGCACCCGAGGGCCATCACGACGAAGACGGGGCGGAGGCGGATGGTGGGCGGAGAAGCGGGCATCGGCGGGGTCCGTGTGCTGTCGGGCCGGGTTCGGGCCGCGGGTTCAATAGCCCGTTTGTGAAGGCTCCGGCACCCGGGACAGATGGGCGCGGCCGTACCGAGATTCTACCACACCCGCGCGGGTTCGCGCGCCCGGGGTTCGGCCGTCACCGGCAGCCCAGCGGACGGGCGTCCGCGGTCCCGGGGTAAGGTGCGCGCGAGCGCCCGCTGTCATCGGCCGATATCGCGCCGGCGGGCGGCCCGGGCAACGGATCGCCGGGGGACCAAAATGTTAGCAAATGTTATCCCCCGCGCCGCAGCGTCCCAGGAATTGTGCCCGCGCGGGTTCCCCCGGGGCGCGGGTCATGTTACCCGAGGGTGCGCAATGTTAGCCTCCGCGCCGCAGTTCCCGGCCCGCGTGGGTTCCCCCGGGTCGCGGAACGCACACCCCAGGGGAACACGGGGACACGCGGCGAACCGCACCCGCCCTCGACTCCGGCGCCGCGCTCGGTTACGCTGTGTAGCGTTTCTCACCGGAGGCCAACGGATGGTTCGTTCGCTCGTCGCGCTGCTGGTGGTTACCGCGCTCATCGGCCTCGCGCCCGCCGCGCCCGTGCCCAAGCACCTGATGCCCGAAGAACCCCTCTACCACCCCGTGAAGAAGGGCACGCGCTGGGTGTACACGGACAACGACATCGAGCGCGTGTACGAGATCGCGGACGTGAAGCCGGCCAAGCACGGCGGCTCGATCGTGACCGTCGAAGCCGTGACCAATACGGGCCGGGTGCTGGAAGAGAAACTGGAGGTCTCGCCCCGCGGGTTGGTCCGGCTCGAGCACCTGGGGGCGCCGGCCGCCTCCCCGGTGCGCCTGCTCCGGTGCCCGGTGCAGGCCGACAAGGAGTGGCCGTTCCGCACCGATCGCGCCGTCCCCAACGGCCCCTACATCCAGGGAACCATGACGGCCACGGGGCCGGAGGACGTGACCGTGCCCGCCGGAACATTCTCCGCAATCCGCGTCGAATTGAAGGCGACCCTATTTATGGGCGACACTCCCGTTAGTGACATTAACGTCACGTCCTGGTACGCGCCCAACGTTGGCACCGTAAAGTACACGAGCACCGGGGGGTTCAAGAGAGAGCTGAAGTCATTCACACCGGGGAAAGGGTGATTCGCTCCGTTTCGCCTGCACACGCTCTCTTGGGGAGATCACGGATGGTTCGCTCGCTCGTCGCTTTGTTTGTGGTTGCCGCGCTCATTAGCCTCGCGCCCGCCGCACCTGTGCCGAAGCACTTGACCCCCAAAGAGACGCTCTATCACGGCGTGCAGAAGGGCTCGCGCTGGGTGTACGCGGACACGGGCGCCGAGGTCGTGTTCGAGGCGACGGACGCGCGCCCGGACAAGCGGGGCGGATCGGTCGTGACCATCGACCGCGTGGAGAACGGGAAGAAAACGCTGGCCCAGAAGCTCGACGTCTCGCCGCGCGGGATCTTCCTGATCGAGGGGCCCGAGGGCACTCGCAAGCCCCCGACGTGCCTGCTCCAGTGCCCGGTGCAGGCGGACACGAAATGGTCGATCGAGTACACCGGCCGCCCCAACGACACCAACATCTACCGGGCCACGTTGAAGATCACGGGCACCGAGGACGTGACCGTACCGGCCGGGAAGTACGCGGCGGTCCGCGTCGAGGCGAAGATCAGCGCGTTCGCGGGGGATAAACCCGTTTACGAATCTAACAGCACCACTTGGTACGCGCCCGGCATCGGCGTCGTCAAGCAAGAGGGCCGGGGGTGGACGAAGGAGCTGAAGTCGTTCACGCCGGGGAAAGACTGATACCACTCCCGTTGCGCCCGCACATTCTTTCGGGGAGATCACGGATGATTCGCTCGCTCGCCGCGCTGCTGGTGGTTACCGCACTCATCGGCCTCGCGCCCGCCGCGCCCGTGCCCGCGCACCTGATGCCCAAGGAGCCGCTCTACTACGCCACCCAAAAGGGCACGCGCTGGGTGTACGTGAATCAGAACGTCGAGTCCGTGTACGAAGCAACGGACGTGAAGCCGACCAAACAGGGCGGATCGATCGTGACCATCGAACTCGTACACGACGGGAAGAAGACGCCGAACCAGAAGCTGGACGTGTCGCCGCGCGGGATCTTTCGGATCGAAGTAAACGGAAACGCGCGCGGCCAGCCGATGTGCCTGCTCCGGTGCCCCGCGGAACTCGATAAGGAATGGCCGTTCCACCTGAATAACGGCGGGGTGTTCGTTCACCGGGGAACAATGAAGGTCACGGGGACCGAGGACGTGACCGTGCCCGCCGGGAAGTTCCCGGCGGTCCGCGTCGCGGAGCGGATGGCTGCGTACATGGGCGAGCAGTGGATCGGGACCGAGGACTACACGTCCTGGTACGCGCCCGACGTCGGCCTCGTGAAGCAGACGAGCCCCGGGGGGTTCAAGAAAGAGCTGAAGTCGTTCAAGCCGGGGAACGGGTGATCCGCTCCTCCTGTACCCGCACACTTTCCGGGAGGTCACCAATGGTTCGCCCGCTCGCCGCGCTGCTGGTGGTTGTCGCACTCATCGGCCTCGCACCCGCCGCGCCCGTGCCCAAGCACATGATGCCGAAAGGCCCACAGTTCAACTACCCCACGGCTCTCGGGACGAAGTGGGTCTACGTGATCGAAGGCGGGGGCGAACACACCCGGGTCATCACTCGCGTCGAAGAGAAGAACGGGGCCAAATTCGTGACGATCGACTGGAGCGCACCCGCCGGGCGCAAGCCCGACCAATCGGTCCACGTCGTTACCAAAGACGGTGTCTACATTCACGCCGAAAGTGGCCAAGCATACGACCCGCCCCTCCTCTACTTCAAGCTCCCCTACCGCGCCGGGGACTCGTGGAAGAGCACATTCGCCCGTCCCGGGCTCAAAGTCAGCACACAAACGACCGCAGGTCCGGTAGAAAAAATCAAAGTGCCCGCGGGCGAATTCAGTGCCGTGCGCGTCGACGTAGAAATGAGCTTCAATGGCCAAGGGAAACAAACGAGGGCGCGGTGGCTCGCGAACGGCATCGGCATGGTGAAGGCCGAGAAGAGCTGCGTCCTGAAGTCGTTCACGCTCGGGAAAGACTGATCCGCTCCTCCTGTGCCCGCACACGCTGCTCTGGGAGATCACGGATGGTTCGCCTACTCGTTGTACTGCTGGCGGTTGTCGCGCTCATCGGCCTCGCACCTGCCGCGCCCGTACCGAAGCACCTGCTGCCCAAAGACGGGCCGCTCTACCACCCCGTGCAAAAGGGCACGCGCTGGGTGTACCTGGATAACGGCGCGGAGTACCACTACGAGCTAACGGCCGCGGACCCGACGGCGTCCGGCACCACCGTCGTTACCATCTCCCAGATGAAGAACGGGGAACCGACGCCGTACCGGAAAGTAGAGGTCTCGGAGCGCGGCCTGCTCTGGACCGAAACGGTCGGGATCGCGTTCGACACCCCGGCGTGCCTGCTCCGGTGCCCGGTGCAGCCGGGCGACGCCTGGGCGTATTCCTTGTCCCGTCCCAACACAGCGCTGGCACGGGCGAAGGGCACCATGAAGGTGCCCGGGACCGAAACCGTGGAAGTACCCGCCGGGAAGTTCGCCGCGGTCCGCGTGGACGAGAAGCGGGCGGTCCTCGCACCCGGCTTGCCGGACACCAACCTCGAGTTGACGAGCTGGTACGCGCCCAACGTCGGGCAGGTGAAGTGGGTGTGCGGGAAGCGAGAGCGGGTGCTGAAGTCGTTCACACCGGCCAAAGACTGACCCGGCGCTGTCGCCCCTCGGTTCCCGCGCCCGGCCCGTTCCGCAACGCGCTGGAGCACGAGCCCGAGGCCCGCGCCGAAGTAGTCACTTCCAGAACTGCCACCAGCGCCGGTTGGGATCGCGCCGGCTCTCCCGGATTTGCTCCGCAGTGATGCCACCCAGCGCCGTCGTAAAGAAGCACCCGCGCAAGGAATCCGGGCCGTGCTGGTCCATCTTCTTGGTGGCAGCAGCATTGATCGAACTGCGCGCCACCGTAGCCATGAACGTCTCCTGACTAACCGGGCGCAATTCAAGTGGCATATTGAGGACGCTCTCGGCCCACGCGACCGCGGCCGTGAAGTAGTGCTCTTCCGTCAAGGTGAAAATCACCATTCTTCCTCGTGCGTTGCTCACGGCATAGTAGGGGATAAACTCGGTGAGCCCCAATCGTCTGAAAAGTGGCCAGGCAAGAGCTTCCGGAACCAATCGAACGAGCAACTCCGCGTCCACCGCGCCGACGCCCTCGCTCACCAGTAGCCTCACGATCTCGTCGTTCGAGACCGATGGTTGCGCCCCAACAATATCAACGACGCGCAGCGCACGGGCCAGCGCGAGCGCGTGGTCCGGCGGGTAAAGGCGCGTGCCCATTCTCGATGCACCCTCAACGCGATTGTGAACAATGCCCGCGATACCAGCCCATCGGCCGATCACGAACGCCAATCGTACCCGATCGCGCTGGCCTTTAACCACAGCGCGGAGGATACTGAGCGCGGGGAGCGCAACCAGCACGTTCGGCGCCAGCCTTGGGGATCAGGCATGAAGACGCACGCGGCACACGTGTTCACAGGATTCGCGATCTTGTGGGGCACGGCCGTAACCGGGGCGCCCCTACTCGCGCAAGACAAAGAGGCCGAAGAAGAGAAACTGTGGAAGGCGCGCCCGCCCCAAAAGCAGGCGGCCGCGTACCGCGAGCAGTTCGAGAAGGTCGGGCGCGCGGGCCTCCCGGCACTCATGAAGGACAAGGATACGAGCCTCGCGCTCCAGGCCGCATGGGAGGCGCACAAGAAGATCATCGACCGCACCAAGCCGGTCCCGTTTCAGGAAGACGAGACCTACGATCCCAACGAACTGAAGAAGTTCCTCGAGTTCCTCAAAGAGCGGACGAAAGCACCCGTCCCGGACTGGTGGGCCAAAGGGGTTCTGGATCTCGATGTCATGAAGGGCCGCGCCCATATGTACATCCACTCCAGAATTAAACCAGATCTAAAGGAAGTAAAAATAAGTGACAGGACGTGGTACATTCGAGAGGGATCATCATTAGCGCTAAATGATGACACCTGGTCATACAAATTCAGCGATGTAACCCTGCTGTTCCCGAAGGCGTTCCTGCTCAACTCGAGGCCCAACGCGCTTACGGACCTCACCGCAGAGAAAATAACGTGCCTCGCGACGTACCCTGTCCATTCGGGCGGGTTCCGTTCGAGGGTTGCCGGGTTCGAGAAAAAGAGCGGGACACTTGTCTGGGACGCGCCGGTCTGGGCCGTCGACCGGCGCGTAATAATCGGTCCCGGCGCGGCTCACCGGGTCGAACTGACAACGAAAGGCGAGACGGTGTTCGTGTTTGGTGCCGAGATATGGGGCTTGTACGCAGAAGGATTCGACCTCACGACCGGGAAGAATCAGTTCCGGTTCTGCACCTCCTATTGGGGCAACTTTTCCGAGAAATGGGACGTGAAGTAGCGCCCCGCCACTCGTAACGGGACGGCTTGCTCTTCCCGCAGGTCCGGTTCCGTGTCACCACTTCGCCGAATTCCGGTAATCTCCCCGCGCATGTGCGGTAACTATTCCAGAGCGCGTATTTCGCAGGCGAAGAGCAAACCAACGGAGGCCGGAATGACCGGGTCGGTTCTGGTGTCGGTGCATGTCGGGGGGCCGCAAACGCTGGGCACGGAGGGGGCCGCGGACCCGGCCGAGCGCCCGTGGGTAACCGGCTTCATCAAGGCACCGGTGGCCGGGCCGGTCGCGGTCGGGCGCACCAACCTGAGTGGCGACGGGCAGGCCGATCTCGTGAACCACGGCGGGCCGGACAAAGCCGTCTGCGTGTACCCCGAAGCCCACTACCCCCACTGGCGCGCGGACCTGGAACTGCCCGATCTCGTACCCGGCGCGTTCGGTGAAAACTTCACCGTCGTCGGGCTGGCCGAGCCGGACGTGTGCATCGGGGACGTGTGGGCCGTCGGCGGCGCGGTGTTTCAGGTGTCGCAGCCGCGCCAGCCGTGCTGGAAGCTGGCCCGCCGGTGGCGCGTGAAGGACCTCGCATTGCGCGTCCAACAAACCGGCTTCACCGGGTGGTACTTCCGGGTGCTTCAAGAGGGCGTCGTGGAGGCGGGCCAACCGCTGGCACTGGTGGAACGGCCGGAACCGAACTGGAGCGTCGAGCGCGCCAACCGGGTGATGCACCACCTGAAGTCGGACTACGCCCTGGCCGCGGAGCTGGCCGCCGTGTCGCTCCTGTCCGCGAGCCGGAAGGCCACGCTGCGGACCCGCGCCGAAAAGCACACCCACCCGGACGCCGGCAAGCGCCTCAACGACCCACAGGCGGGCTGAGGTCATGCGCACTTCGCCTGCTCCCGCGCCACTTCCGCCCGATCCCCGGTCCCTCTTCGCACGAATCCGCGGCGCCATATCGGTCAGGTCGGGGCTCCTGCTCGCGGCCTGGGGCGTCGGCCAGTGCGCGCGAGATGTCGTCTGGGTCACGGGCCTCTGCTTCTACATCCCATCGGTCATCGTGGTCGCGGTCCTGGTCGCCACCGGCGCGCTACACGCAGTGGCCCGACGCAAACGGCCGGCACTGCTGGCTATCGGGTTCGCGCTGCCACCGCTGGCGTTCGTCGCGCTAATCGAGAACCACCCCGAGCGCGGGCCGAGCGGGTGCGCACACCAGTTCCGCGTCGTTCACTGGAACGTGGCCGGGCGCCCGGGTCGACCGGGTATCAGCGAACACCTGGAGGCGGAACGGGCCGACCTGTACGTTCTGACGGACGCGGTGAACGCTTCGCACGTCGGCGTGTTGCGCGAGCGCCTCGGCGCCGATTATCAGGCGATTACCTTCGCGAACTTATCAGTGATCGGGCGCGGGGACGTGCAAGCGCACGGGTGGCTCGTCGACCGAGACGGGTTCGAGGTCCAGGCGGTGACCTGGGTGCCGGGCACGCGGCCGATCACGTTCTTGGTGCTCGATCTGCCGTCCGACGTGTTCGTGGCTCGGAACCCGCTGCTCCGCGAGCTGAACGCCCTGATCGAGCGGCACCAGCCGGACCTCGTGATCGGCGACTTCAACGCCCCGCGCCGGTCCCGGGCACTGGCCGAACTGCCAGCCGGGTACGCCCACGCCTACCACACGGCCGGCGGCGGGTGGGGCGCGACCTGGCCCGTTCCGCTCCCGGTGTACGACCTCGACCACTGCCTCCACGGACCGCGGATCGTGCCCGCGCATTACCGGCTCGGTGGCACGAATGGAAACAGCGACCACCGGTACCAAGCGTTCGATTTCTCGCTCGCGGGCGAATAGTCCCAGGGTGCGCGTCCGTTGGGTTCCGGGGAGGCCGCCTGTTTGTTCTCAGGGTGCGCGCGGGGTTCCCAGGGTGCGCGTCTGCGCCGCGACCCGGGGCTGAGAAATGTAACCCCTTCGGGGTACAAGTCTATTTCTCCCATTCGGTACGGACCAATTTGTCCTTAACATTGTAGAAGACATGGAGCTTGTACCGCGGATAGGACTCGACCCAACCGGCAATGTCTACGTCTCCGTTAATACTTGCTCCGAGCGGTTCACCGAGGATGCGACGAACCTGGGCGATCGTCATCCCCTCGCTCAGCAGTTGAGGGGCCACCTGCGTCCAACACGAAAGCACACACAAGCACATCGCGAACATGGGGCAACCTTGTTTGAGGCCGTCAATAGCGGTCGAATCGTGCGATAGCCTTCCGTCGACTGTGAATCAAGACAACCAACGGCCCCGGGAAGAACTCTAATCTAAATACGGTTCACCGAGCACGTGAAACCGATGGTTTTCCACCCCGACAGGGGTTAGATTGCTCAGCCCCGGGTCGCGGCGCAGACGCGCACCCTGGGGAACGGGCGGGCGGCACCCGAGAGCCCGTCCCACATCGTTTCACCCACAACCAATAATCGTTTCTCATCAATCTAAATGTCCGCTCGGCGCCGGCGAATTCCGTTACACTGGACAGAGTTTCGCGGGTCCGTTGGCATCCAACTCCGTCCTCATCCCCGGAGGTCGTTTGATGGCAATTCCCCTCGTGTTCGCACGGTACGGCTGCGGCGCCGTTGCAATCGGCGCGGTCGCGCTGGCCGGCTGCGGGGCCAAATCCGAGCCCACACCGGCACCGCCCCCGATGCCCTCGTTTTCGACATTCGCGCAACCGCCCCAACAGAGCGCGGTCCGCTTCCCGACGACCGGGTTCGGCGCCACCATCCGCAACGTGAAGGTCGGGTTCACCTTCAACGACGAATGGGAAGTCACGTTCGAGGCCGGGTTCGGCCACGGCGCGTTCGGGGTCACGATGCCCATCTTCAAGTTCTCGGGCAAGGACGGATCGGTCGTGTTCATCCCGGACCTGAGCGGAACGGAACTGAGCGCCGAGATCGGGAACCGGACGCTGAAGTGGTCGCGGACCGACGGGTTCGGGCGCGAGCTGTCCGCGAAGCTCCCGGTGATGAAGGGGCGCCTGGTGTACGACGCCAAAGTGGAACTGCCGAAGTCGCTCGGGAAGTTGCCGGCGGAGAGCGGGAGCCTCAAGCTCGAGGCCGGGCGGGTGACGTTCACGCCGCTGGGTGCGAAGCCGCCGGACCCGGCGAAGCCCAATAGCCTCTTCGGGCAGCCCCGGCTCCCGGGCTCGGCGGCCTTCCGGTTGGTCCAGCCGCACGTGCGCCAGCTCCTGGGAACGGGTCCGTGGATGCCGGATAAGGGGTACTGTTGGAGCGACGGGACCAGCGGGTTCCGCCCCGCCGAAACCATCGACCTGACAGTGCGCTGGAACCCGGGCGAACAGAGCCTGATCCCCGGGCACGTCCGGGCGGCGAAAAAAGAGGGCCACTGGGAGCCCGACCCCGGGTACGTGTGGCCGAGCGGGTCACAAGAGCCGCTCCCGGAAGCGTCCGCGATGGCCTCGACCGTGCAGTGGAAAGCCGGGCTCCCCTGGCCCAACACCCCGGGCATCGTGTCGTCGGACACCGAAGGGAAGCTGCGGCCGGCGCCCGGGTACACCTGGGCCACGGACCAAGTGGGCGACCTCAGCGTGCGCCCGCTGCCGTAATTATCTTCCCGTCGCGCGCGTTGGGTTCTCAGGGCGCCCACCCGAGAGCCCAACGGCGTTTCCCGCGCGCACCTGGGCACGCGAACAGACGCAACGACACGTCTACATCGTCTTCGCCAGCGCGACGAGCTGGTCGAGGGCGGCGCCCCAGCCGTGGTAGAAGCCCATCGCTTCGTGCTTCCCGCGCCCGTCTTCGGTCCCGTGGATCGCGGTCGCGGTGTACTTCGTACCGATCGCCCCGTGCGGCTCGATCGTGACGACCGCCGTCATGAAGAACGGGGCGTCTGTGCCGAGCTTCCGGGCCGTCGGCCGGTACCCGGGCTCCAGCGCGTCGGTCCACACCAGCTTCCGGTTCGTGACGACCTCCAGGAAGCACCCGGTGTTCGGGAACTTCTGTCCCTCCGGTGATTCCATAACCGTGTGGAACATACCGCCGGGGCGCAGGTCGACCTTGCACTCGACGGTTTTCCACGGGGCCGGCGTGAACCACTTCATCAGGTACTCGGGCGTGGTCCACGCCTTCCACACGAGCTCCGGCTTCACGTCGATGGTCCGCTCGAGCACGAGATCCAGTTTCGGGTTCATTCCGGCGGCTCCTTCAGTTCGTTCAGGAAAGTGTCCAACTGATCCAGGCGGCGCGCCCAGAGCAGGCGCTGCGTCGCCATCCAGTCCTCGGCGGCCTTGAGCGGCGCCGTGGAGAGCTCGTAAGTGCGAACGCGCCCCTTCTTGGACGACCGGACCAGCCCGCACTTCTGGAGCACCCCGAGGTGCTGGAGGAACGACGGGAGGGCCATGTCGAACCGCGCGGCCAGCTCCGTCGTCGCGACGGGACCGCCCCGCAAGCGTTCCACGACGGCCCGTCGGGTCGGGTCGGTGAGGGCGTGAAACACCAGGGTGAGCTGGGCCACTTGCTTAGGCATCGACCTAAGTATACGGCGACAAATGGTTAGGTCAATGGCTAAGTTTCTGCCGGCCCCGGCGCGCCGCGGTCGCGGTTGTTCCCCGGGGGGGGCGCGTTGGGTTTCCGAAAGCGCGTGCGGGTGTTTCCCAGGGTGCGCAGGCGCGACCCCGGGCTGGAATGTGTAAGTGACTGTCCCATATGTGCGAAAAAGCCTGAGAAATCGTGGGTGACAACTCGAAAATACGGCGATTTCGAGGCATATGGGACAGTCACTAACCCCTTCGGGGTAAATACCCAGCAAGGGCGCGCATACCCGGATCGTTTCGGATTTCTACCCCGAAGGGGTTGTACATCACAGCCCAGGGTCGACCGCTACGCGGGCGCACCCTGGGTATCAACCGCACGCGCTCTCGGAAACCCAACGCGCACCCTGAACCCCCCGTTTCACACGCCGGTTAGAATGTCGCCCCTCAGCCCCCACTCGAGCTCTCGCCCGGTGACATCGGCCGGGCATGTTGTCCGTGCGCCACGAAACCTTCTGCCTCGAGTACGCGATCGACCTGAACGGGTCGGCGGCGTACCGGCGCGCGTTCCCGAAGGTGAGGACCGACGACGCGGCGCGCACCGGAGCGGCCAAATTGTTAGCCAAAGTCAGCGTCCGGGAGCGCGTCGCCGAACTGCAGCTCACCCGGGCCGAGCACACCGGCACCACGCAGGAGTGGGTCCTGGAGCGCCTCAAGCGGGAAGCCGAGTTCGAGGGCAAGGGGGCCAGCCACGCGGCGCGCGTCTCGGCCCTGGCGCTCGTCATGAAGTACCTGGGCATGTTCAAACAGGGTCCGGCCCCGGCCCGCGCCCCGATCGACCTGTCGAAGATCCCCGATGACCTCAAACGTGCCCTCCTCGCTGGCCTCCGCGCTGTTCGCGGCGTTGGGCCTCCGGACTGAGGATCTGGCCCTCCTGGAACCCGACCTGGAGCGCTGGGAGGCGTCCACCCTCACGCCCGCCCAATGGAACGCGCGGTTCCTCCCGCACTACTTCGGCGCGTACCCGCCCGCGGACCTGCACCGCGACTTCGACGCCCAACTCCACAACCTGCACCTCGCGCGCGGCACGAAACGCTCCGTCATCGCCCCGCGCGGCGCCGCGAAGAGCACCTGGAAGACCCTGGCGTACCCCCTGCGCTGTGCCCTGGAGGGCTGGGAGCCCTACACCGCGATCCTCTCGGACTGCAGCACCCAGGCTAATAATCAACTGCGCCACATCCGCATGGAACTGGAAACCAACGCGCGCCTCGCGGCCATTTACCCGACCGCGTGCGCGCCCGGCGCCGAGTGGAACGAGAGCAAGCTGCGCCTGAAGAACGGCGCGGTGATCGAAGCGTTCGGCACGGGCAAGAAGATCCGCGGGCACCGGAACCGGTCCGCGCGCCCGTCGCTCATCATCTTCGACGACGTGCAATCCAACGCCGACATTCGCAGCGCCGAACTCCGCCAGCACGCCTGGGACTGGGCCACGCGCGACGTGCTCCCGGCCGGCGACGAGCGCACCAACTTCCTGGCCGTGGGCAGCGCCCTGCACCGCGAGTCCGTGGCCGTGAAGCTGGGGCAGCTCGCGGGGTGGACCGGGCACACGTATCGCGCGGTCCGGGCCTGGCCCGAGCGCATGGACCTATGGGAAGAGTTCGAGCGCCTCACGACCAACCTCGCCGACGGCCACAAGCTCGACACCGCGCGCGCGTTCTATCTGCAGCACCAGCCCGAGATGGACCGCGGTGCGGACGTGTACTGGCCGGACCGGTTCCCCATTGTCGAGATGATGCTCAAGCGCGCCGAGGTAGGCGCGACCGCGTTCGAGTCCGAGTACCAGGGCGTGCCCGGCACGCTGGAAGGCGCCGAGTGGCCCGCGGAATACTTCGACCGCCCCGGGTTCTTTTTCGATACCTGGCCCGCCGATCTGGTGTTCAAGATCCAGAGCCTCGACCCTTCAAAGGGCACGAGCGAAAAATCAGACTATCAAGCGCACGTAATGCTCGCCCTGTCGCAGTTCGGAACCCTGTTCGCCGATTGCGAGCTGCGCCGGGAATCGGGCTGGGTGGAGCGCGCCATCGACATTGCCGCGAGTTGGCGCCCGGAGGAGCTAATAGCGGAAGTGAACAACACGATGGGGCTGTTCGCCCCGACCGCGGAGCAGATCCTCAAGGAGCGCCGCGAGCGGGGCCGGCCGGTCGCGCTGAAGTACACCGAAACGGTCGTCACGCGGCCCAAATCCGTGCGCATCCGCGCGATTAACGACTACCTGCGGCGCGGGCAGTTGCGCATCAAGAACACGCCCGGGGGACGGATGCTCGCGGACCAACTGCGGGATTTTCCGCACGGCGACCACGACGACGGCCCCGACGCGCTGGCCACCGCCGTATTGCGCATGCAGGAGCTGGTAACATGAACCCGCACGTGATGATTCTAAATTCCAGATAAAGTTCGTCTTGGTTGTTCCGCCTCCGTCGCAAGCATGTTATGTATGGGTCCGTGTGCAGCGCAGACCGGTGCGTAGCGCATATGCCCTAACCCCTCGGGGTTAACGTGACCGATGAACCCGCCCTTCTCGCCGCGATTCTGGCCCACCCCGATGAAGATACGCCCCGACTGATGTTCGCCGACTGGCTCCAGGAGCACGACCAACCGGTCCGCGCCGAGTTCGTCCGCGTGCAGGTGGCACTGGCCGACGTGCTGCACCGGATCGAGCGCGGGTACCCCACGGGGCGGCCGGTCGGGTGCTCCGAGCGCGAGCGCAAGCGCTACCCCGAGCTGTTCGAGCTCCTCGCGCGCCAGGCGCGCATCTGGCCCACGTACAGCGAGTGGTTCCCGTTCGCGCCGCTCCCACAGGACCACGCCGCGACCACGTGCGACAGCATCTTCCACAAGCTGTGCGTCTACGCGCGCGGGGGGAACCTCGCGTGGGTGTCGCTCACGCAGCGCGGGTTCCTCAAAGCGGTCCAGTGCTCCGCGCTCGACTGGCTCACCCACGCGGACGCGATCGTGGCCCGGCACCCGATCGCGCGCGTCCGGCTCACGGACGTGTCCGCGGCCCTGGGCCGGGTCCGCCAGGGGTGGCGCAACGGGCACAAGTGCCAGATCGGGTTCCGGGGGCGCGCGATGCACGTCCTGGCGGTACCCGCGCCGTCGGCCGCGACCGAGAGCGCGGTCTGGCCGCACCTCCTGGGAGCCGAGTGGCCGGGCATCGAGTTCGAGCGCGGGTTCGATTAGCCCGACACTCTTGGCTCACACCGGCCGTTTGCCCAGACAAGCCCGTTCCGGGTGCCATCGGCCGGGCTATGCCGGCCACACACACACGCCTCCGCACCCCCGGTCCGACCCACGAGCCCCAGGGACTCGCGCCCCTGAGACGCGAACTCGTTGCACAAAATCGGCGCCTCCGAGAGACCCTCCTCAACCTCGATAACCTCATTTCACCCGCCGACTGGCTCGACGCCGGGGACGGGTTCCCCGGGTTCGGCACCTGGCGCTGGAACCGGCCCGCCACGCGCGCACAGGACCGCACCCACGCGCCACTCTCCTACCTCAACGAAGAGGAATGGCGCCACCACGTCGCACTCGCACGCGACCTCGTCACCCGCAACCACCTCGCACTCGGGTTCCGAGACCACGTCGCCAACTTCGTCGGACCCGTCAGTGTCTCGTTCGTGCTCAAGGGACAGGCCCCGGGCGCCAGCGCCAGTGGACCCATCGATGCCGACGGGGACGGCGAGCCCGACCTCGACCCCATCGTCAAAGAAGCCACCCAAGCGTGGGACGAGTGGCGCGAGCTGGCCGAGTGGGGCGAGGGCGAGCACGACCGCGAGGCCGAGTGCCGCACCCGACTCATCGTCGAGGGCGAATGCACCCTCCGGTTCTTCACCGGCAACGCCGACTCCAACGGCCTGCCACACGTGCGCCACGTCGAACCAGAACTGATCCGCACACCCCCCGGACACGACACCACCGGCTCCTGGGGCTGGGGCATCAAGTGCGCCGACGACGACGACGAGTGCGAGGACGCGCTCTGGCTGTGCCGACCCGATAACCCCAACGACGGGCGCGAGGTCGCCGCGTCCGAGTACGTCCGCGCCAAGGCCAACGTGGACCGCACCGTCAAGCGCGGGCTGTCCGATTTCTTCTCCGTCGCCGAGCACCTGCGCAAAGTCCTCGGACTACTGGATAACATGGGGCACGTCGCCCGGCTCCAGTCCGCCATCGCGTGGTGGGAGCAGTACCCCAACGCGACCGAGGCCCAGGTCCGAGCCATGATCCAGTCAGGCACCGACTACTCGCGCCCCAAGCTCGCCCCCGGCGCACCCGCGCGCACCACCGACGTCCAGAACTACGAGCCCGGCTCCGTCATCCGCACCGAGGCCGGGCGACAGGTCCAGCCCGGTCCCGTCGCCACCGGGGTCGCCGGGTACGCCCAGGTCGAAGCACTGCTCCTGCGCGCGGTCGGGTTCCGGTGGGGGTGCCCGAGCTACTTCTCCGGAGACGCCGACGCTAGTTTCGCCAGCGTCCTCGTCACCGGCTCCCCCTTCGTCCGCATCACGGAAGCGCGCCAGGAGAAGGTGAAGGGGTTCGCGCGTGCGGTGGCCCGGCGCGTGCTGGAGTTCTGCGAGCGCACGGGCCGACTCCCGCGCGGCACCACCCAGCGCGTGCGACCCATCGCCACCGCGCGCCCGGTGGTCATCGCGGACGAAGAAAAGCAGGCGCGAACGTTCCTCGCCCTGTACCAGCAGAACTGCGCGGACCCGATCGACTTCATGCGCAAGCGCGGCGACGACCCCAAGGTGGTCGCCGCCAACATCGCCGCCTGGCACAAGAAGTTCCCGCCCCCGGGCACCGGAGCCGACGCGCTCCCGGTCGGCGACGACCTCAACCCATCACCGCCCGGCAGCGCCGGAGGGGACGGCACCTCACCGAACGACAGCCAACCACTCGGCGAAGCGCGATTCTTTCGAGGCAACAAGAACAAGAAGGGCAAGGGGCACAAGGGCAAGAACGAAGGCGACGTGTGGCACGGCCCGAGCGGGCGCTGGTTCACACTGAAGAACGGCCACGTCGTACCGGCCAAAGCACCGGGAGCGCGCGTTCCGTTAAAGTCGAGGATGTTTAGCACCCCGACCGGGGGTTCAAATCCGAGCGACAAGGCCACAGGCGCCATCAACGCGGCCAAATCAAACAACGCCCCCGCAAGCCCCCCGCCTCCGCGCGCGCCAAGTGCGCCCCCTAGCGCCGGTGGAACACCGGCCCCACACGCGCACAGGGTACTGGAGAATATACCGGAAACGATAATAGAGCTACGGCGCCAGTTGGCCGACCGAGAAGCGCTTCTCGCAGCCGCTCATGCGGCGCTCGCCGCCGTCCCACATTCGGATAAACTTGCCCGAAACACTGCGTTGAGGCACACGCAAGCAAGGCTCAGTGAAAAGATAGCCACACAGGAAGAATATTCGCGCCGTTCGCGCGAGCACCTCATTTCTACCCTCGGCAACCCTAGCGGCGCCCCGATCCCGGCACCAATCTATGACGCGGCCTTCGCCAGGAAAGTTAAGCCCGCCGTCGACGAAGCAATGACCTTCCTTGGTAAAATGCAAAACGGAGAACCACCCGCCGGCCCCGTATACATTGGACAAGCCCGGTCATCAAGAGCCGAGTACGACCCAAATAGCAAGCGATTATTGATTCTAGGAAAGTCGGATGCCCCAACGATTTGCCACGAATACGGTCACCATTTAGAGATTGATCCTGGCGTACTTACGGCCGCCAACCGGTTATGGACTGAACGATTTCACGGCACCGCGGAAGTGAATATGAAAACTGCATTCCCCGACAAGCCGTACACTACGCACGAGAAGGGACGCTGGGACAAGACCAACCAGATCCAAAGGCTCTACCTAGATAACCTTTCTCGCGCAGCGTATATCGGAAAGCGGGTGAAAAGCCGAACCGGCACCGAACTCATTTCATCCGGGATGGAGCTACTGTACAACAATCCCCTTTTCTTTGCCGAGACCGATCCGGGGTACTTTAACTTGGTCGTCGGCGTTCTTCGAGGTGAACATGACCGCCGTTGATGTGCGCCTGTTCGGGAACGAGATTTACACGGTCACTTTAGACGGCTGGACCGGTCCCGATCCGGACGCTGTAGAGTATCTAAACTTAGCCTACCCCCGCAACGACACTCTGGCGTCGAACGTGGTGACGTGGGCCGCGCATTTGGCCGCCAGTCAAATGAAGGGCGAAGTGATCGCGGTGCGGGACATTCCCGACTCGAACGACCCAGGAGAAGAGTCTCTTCCCGACGCGCTCGCCCCAAAGCCCAAGCGCTAACGCGGGCCGCGATCCTTCCCGCCCCGGCTCACCACCGGGGCGCTCTCATTTCGGCGACCAGGGCTCACCCGATCACGCAACACCGCGTTTGATTCGCACCGAGAACTGTGGGATACTGGAGCCACACGCGACCGGATTCCGAAACCCGATCCCGGGCACTTCGCTCGGGTGCCGGCGCGCGTCGAGGAGCACATGACCGTCGCAAAAGTGCGCATTCTGGACGGGCCGATTTACACCCTTTCGCACCGGACGTGGAGCGGTCCCGATCCGGAATGGGTGGACTTCCTAAACACGTGCTACCGAGCGAACAGCACCATCGGGGATCCGGTCATATCAGCGGCACATCAGGTTGCTAAGGACTGGTGCGGCGAAGTACTGTCGATCGAAAAGGACCCCGATTTTGGTCCGGACAACGAACGGGCCGATTTAAACAAACTCAAACACTGACTACCGCTCTCGCACCCGCCCCGGCACACCACCGGGGCAGTTCTCGTTTCGGCGACTACCGCTCACCCGATCGCACCGTGTTTGATTCGCACCGCGTGCCGTGCGATACTGGGAACCCACACGCGGCCGGATTCCAAAACCCCGATCCCGACCACTTCGCTCGAGTGCGAGCGCATCGAGGGGAGCATGACCGTCGCTAAGGTTCGGATCTTTGATGACCCCATTTATACCCTCTCATGCCGGGGGTGGACCGGACCCGATCCGGAATGGGTCAAAGCCCTGAATATGGGATACCCTCCCGACAGTACTATTGTAGCCGACCCGGTCATCTCGGCGGCACACCGCGCCGCCAAAGATTTGTGTGGCGAGGTGCTGTCCATCCGCGACGAACCCGATCCCGACGACACCGATGCAAGCACCACGGATTCCGAGGGCTGAGGCAGTGAAAGACATTGCTGACAAAACGACAATGGATGCAAACGAAGCGCTGGAGAAATTAGAGCATGCCTCACGTCGCGTCGCGAAAACAGCGGCCGAGCAAATTGCCAACGGCGCGGACCCCAAAGAAATCGCGCGACAAACCGCGCTGACCGTTGGCGACCTTGACGGCGAAGACAAGATACAGCACTTGGTGGCCATTGCCCAAGGCATGACCAAGGACGAAGTCCGCCAAATGATCGCGACCCTTGAAGCAATCGACGAAGATGACGAAGGCGAGGACGCCCCTAAACCCACTCCCGCGGCGAAGCCCAAAAAGAAGAAGCCCAAGCGCTGACGCGGGCCGCGATCCTTCCCGCTCCGGCACACCACCGGGGCGGTTCTCGTTTCGGCGACTACGGCTCACCCGATCACGCAACACCGCGTTTGATTCGCACCGAGAACTGTGGGATACTGGAGCCACACGCGGCCGGATTCCAAAACTCGATCCCGAACGCTTCGCTCGGGTGCCGGCGCGTCGAGAAGCATATGACCGTCGTTAAGGTTCGGATCTTTGATGACCCAGTTTACACACTTTCGCGCGAGGGGTGGACAGGTCCCGACCCGGAATGGGTCAAAGCTCTAAATATGGGATACCCGCCGAACAACACCATCGTAATCAACCCGGTCATTTGGGCAGCACGCCGCGCCGCCAAAGATCTGTGCGGCGAGGTGCTGTCCATCCGCGACGAACCCGATCCCGACGACACCGATGCAAGCACCACGGGCGAATCCGTACCACACTTGAGTGCCACCATGAAGCCGTGGGACGAAATGACCGAAGAAGAGCGCGTCGCATGGAATCGACAATTAGGTGCGACAATGACGCCCGAAGAAGCCGTGGGATTCGCCGAAGGGCTACTGCAGAATCCCGAGATGCTCGCTGAGTTGGAGCGCGTACTCGCGGAACTCAAAGCGAAGAATGGTTCCGAGACGAGGAGCGACACGTGATCGAACAGAACAACGAACCGGAAGAAATCGGCGCCCAAAACGCCGAAGTGGACACGAGCACGGCACTGTCAGCGCTGGCCCTCTACCTCGAGAGCACCCGGGTACACAATACGCCAGAGTACACGTGCCTCATTCATGCGATGATGGCGAATTTATCCCCAGAGAATGTGGCCGCGCTCATCAAGGCGATACCGGAAGAACAGTGGCACGCACTCCTTGACGAATCACCCGAACTCGAGGCACGGCTTATCAAATTAATGGCCCGCTAATCCGCTTCAACGCCTGCGAACTGACCACTGCGTACCTTCTGTGCTCTTCTCGAGTCCGCCCCGGCTCACCACTGGGGCGGTTCTCGTTTCGGTAGTACGCCTCTGATCACTGCGCACCACGTTTGATTCCCCCTGGCGCACCTCCGCCCGGCAGCCCTCGCAGGCCACGCCATCGGCCGGGCTATGCCGGCCACACACACACGCCTCCGCACCCCCGGTCCGACCCACGAGCCCCAGGGACTCGCGCCCCTGCGGCGCGAACTCACGGCACAAAATCGGCGCCTCCGAGAGACCCTCCTCAACCTCGACAACCTCATCTCCCCCGCCGACTGGCTCGACGCCGGGGACGGGTTCCCCGGGTTCGGCACCTGGCGCTGGAACCGCCCCGCCACGCGCGCACAGGACCGCACCCACGCGCCACTCTCCTACCTCAACGAAGAGGAATGGCGCCAGCACGTCGCACTCGCACGCGACCTCGTCACCCGCAACCACCTCGCACTCGGGTTCCGAGACCACGTCGCCAACTTCGTCGGACCCGTCACCGTCGCGTTCGTGCTCAAGGGACAGGCCCCGGGCGCCAGTGCCAGCGGACCCATTGACGCCGACGGGGACGGCGAGCCCGACCTCGACCCCATCGTCAAAGAAGCGACCCAAGCCTGGGACGAGTGGCGCGAGCTGGCACAATGGGGCGAGGGCGAGCACGACCGAGAGGCCGAGTGCCGCACGCGACTCATCGTCGAGGGCGAATGCACGCTCCGGTTCTTCGTGGGTAACGCCGACTCCAACGGCCTGCCACACGTGCGACACGTCGAGCCCGAACTGATCCGCACACCCCCCGGACACGACACCACCGGTTCCTGGGGATGGGGCATCAAGTGCGCCGACGACGACGACGAGTGCGAGGACGCGCTCTGGCTGTGCCGGCCCGACAACCCCAACGACGGGCGCGAGGTCGCCGCGTCCGAGTACGTGCGCGCCAAGGCCAACGTGGACCGCACCGTCAAGCGCGGCCTGTCCGATTTCTTCGCCGTCGCCGAGCACCTGCGCAAGGTCCTGGGACTACTCGACAACATGGGACACGTGGCACGGCTCCAGTCCGCCATCGCGTGGTGGGAGCAGTACCCCACGGCGACCGAGGCCCAGGTCCGAGCCATGATCCAGTCAGGCACCGACTACTCGCGCCCCAAGCTCGCCCCCGGATCGCCCGCGCGCACCACCGACGTCCAGAACTACGAGCCCGGCTCCGTCATCCGCACCGAGGCCGGGCGACAGGTCCAGCCCGGTCCCGTCGCCACCGGGGTCGCCGGGTACGCACAGGTCGAAGCACTGCTCCTGCGCGCGGTCGGGTTCCGGTGGGGGTGCCCGAGCTACTTCAGCGGCGACGCCGACGCCACCTTCGCCAGCGTCCTCGTCACCGGCTCCCCCTTCGTCCGCATCACCGAAGCGCGTCAGGAGAAGGTCAAGGGGTTCGCGCGTGCGGTGGCGCGTCGGGTGCTCGAGTTCTGCGAGCGCACCGGACGGCTCCCGCGCGGCACCACCCAGCGCGTCCGACCCATCGCCACCGCGCGCCCGGTGGTCATCGCGGACGAAGAGAAGCAAGCACGCACGTTCCTGGCCCTGTACCAGCAAAACTGTGCGGACCCGATCGACTTCATGCGCAAGCGCGGCGACGACCCGAAGGTGGTCGCGGCCAACATCGCCGCCTGGCACAAGAAGTTCCCACCACCGGGCACCGGAGCCGACGCGCTCCCGCTCGAAGATGACCTCGCACCCGCCCCGCCAGGCAGCGCCGGAGGCGACGGCACCTCGCCCAACGACGGCGAGTTGCTCGGCGAAGCGCGATTCTTTCGAGGCAGCAAGAACAAGAAGGGCAAGGGGCACAAGGGCAAGAACGAAGGCGACGTGTGGCACGGACCGAGCGGGCGCTGGTTCACACTGAAGAACGGACACGTCGTACCGACCAAAGCTCCGGGAGCGAAGCCAACAACCGGCCCGAATCTGGCACACGCCGTCGCACCAGGAGGCGCGCGCAAAACGAGTGGCGGGAAGTCAACGAAGGGCACGCCCGCCGGGGCCGCACCGCCGGGCGGTGGCAAACCGGGGCCGAGTAAAGCACCCAAGGGCGCGAGCACATGGCCCGACAGTCAGCGCCACAAAGCGGCGATGAAGCTCCTTCAACCGAGTACACCCAGGCCCGGAGGGAAGGTCAAAGAGTGGATGCTAAACCACCTTAACACCTTGCACACCGATGACCTCAGATTGCTCATTCACCATTTCGCGGCCGGCGGTCAAGGACGCGCGATACACAGTTGGGCGACTTCAGCCAACGAGGTATTCCAACACCGGTTAGCGGGTGGTAAACTCTACGGCGGCAATAATCCCGGCTGGGATATTGAGACCTCAAAAGCACTGATCAATTGCAAGCTTATTACGGGTCGCGAAAGTCAAAACCAAGACAATTTCAGGGGAAGTGACGTACCGATCATTATGAACGCGCGCGCGGCTCAAGGCAAAGAGCACCTACCCTACGCGCGCATGGCCCTCGTTGCAATTCCCGGCGACCCGTACAAGAACAACGGCCTGTACATTTTGCCCGGCTTTAAGCAGAAGGCTTACTCCGCGCAAAAGAGTGGCGGCGGCCCACCGTATTTGGTACTTTCGGAGAACCACCTTAATAAGCAACTGGACAAACCGAATGGTACACAAGGCGTAAGAAAGGCTATCAACGCAACGTTTCGCAAGAATGTCGATCCGGCCGCGGTGCTTAGGGATATGAACGACGCGGACTCAAACAACGCCGGTGGCTTAGTAGATTCTCTCTCGCTCAATTTGGCACGGGCTCGAAAAATCGGCCGAAAGCACCTAAACAAAACAATAAGAACAATTAGATCGCGAACAAACCCAAACGATCTAAAAGAGCTGGTGCGCGACGCAATTAAAGACCCTATAATACACTCAATTATATCGAAACTATTCCCATAAAATCCGAGTAAACAAAGGACGCTAAATGCCGCCGGCAAAAAAAACACACGCCAATCCTGACGATCCGACGGCCGCCGATCCGTCCGAGATTGCAGACACTTTCCAGGAATTCTTACGCGCGCTAGCTCGTGCCAGGAAGCGAGGCCCGAAGGATCACAACACTGTACTTCAAGCATTCCTAAAAAACATAGCACCCGAAGATTTCGTAGCACTCCTCAGCGCATTGCCAAGAGAACAACTCGCGGAGATCCTGAACGACGCATCCGCGCTCCAGCCGGGGCGTGCGGATTCTTCTGCTTCCGCAACTACCGGTAATAGCAATCCGTCGGTCCCGCCTACAGCAAAGCCAAAAAAGAAACCCAAGCGCTAGGGTCCTTCCCCGCACCCGAGCGCCGCCATGAAACCGTGGGACGAAATGACCGAAGAAGAGCGGGTTGAGTGGAATCGGCAACACGGTGCGACAATGACACCGGAAGAAGCCGTGGGACTCGCCGAAGGGTTATTGCAGAACCCCGAGATGCTCGCAGAAGTGGAGCGTGTACTCGCAGCTCATCGAGCCAAAACGGGCTTGCCCGCAAATTCTACACCCACCGACAAACCCTCTATTCCGAACGCGCCACCAGGTGCCGCCGAGAGGCGGTGATTCTATCTGCGTAGCCGACCGGTGCCCCCATCTATGTTCCATCACCTGACCGAAGAGAGAATGGCACCGAGAGCCGAGAACTACGTGGCACTGGATTGCCATCCCTTTCCACACATCACGGGCGTACACAATGGCGAAAGGCCTCGGAATTCAGGGGGAGGCTCCCGAAAGAGAAAAGGGCGGTTCGGCGCTCCGATTACGGACCGTGGGGATCTCCCGAGCCCAATGGAGCGAAAAGCCCTAGAAAAGCACGGCTCCTGTACTGGGCGCCCGAGATGTATGGAAAGGGATGCACTGGATTCCCTAAACACTGGCCTCCCACTCGAGCGCCATTATGAAACCGTGGGACGAAATGACCGAAGAAGGGCGCGTCGCATGGCACGAACAACTTGGCGAAACCTCGACCCCGGGAGAAGCGGGAGCCTTTGTCACCGGGCTCCTCCAAAATCCTGAAGCGCTTGCGGAATTTCTTCGCGTTCTTGAGAAGCACAAGGCCCAATCACTGGCCGGCGAACAATCAAATCCTGATGCGCCGTCGAATTGACCTGTTGCGGTCGAAGAGGTCGAGCTATGGACGCGAACGAAGCACTCGAACAAGTTAAGCAGGCCGTTGCACGTGTCGCACAATCGATCAGCGAGCATGAAGCACGAGGCGGCGATCCGAACCAAACCGTTCAGGAACTACAAATCCTAATCAATGAATTGCCGGACCAGGAGAAATTAGACTACTACGCACACGCAATTGCCATTGCCCCACAAGCGTCCCTAAATGACTTGGGGAAGCAGCTCATCAGTGCGATGAGCGACGAGCAGCGCCAAGAGCTCGCCCGATTGCTGGCGAAGCACAATACCACGCCCCTACAGTAAACCGAGCCCGACCCACCGGGAGCCCGAGCGATGGATGCGAACGAGGCACGCGAACAAATTAGACAAGCCATTGCACGCGCATCCAAATCGGCCGCCAACGACATCGCAAACGGCGCCGATCCAAGTGAAGTCGCACGACAAACCGCACGAATCGTGGACGCACTTGATGGCGATGAAAAGATAGAGCACCTTCTCGCGGTCATAAAACAAATGGATAAGGCCTCAGCTCAACAGGCCCTCGCGGCCCTTAAAGCAATCGACGAAGATGACGATCAAGACGAGGATGCCCCCGAACCCGCGCCCGCGGTGAAGCCCAAAAAGAAGAAGCCCAAGCGCTAGCCGCCCTTCCCCGCGTGGCCGACGGGTCGCCTTCGTCCAGTGGGGTCATCGTCTGTCGAGGAGCGGCACGTGGCGGAAGTCGCCCACATCTTGCTGATCGGCGTCTCGGCGGTCCTCACCGGCTTCGTGCTGCTGGTCCTGCCCTGTCTCATCGCGCGCCCCGTCGCCCGCTGGCTCACCAAACGATGGGTGGCTTGGCGGGGCACCGACCAGCACCGCCGACACACACACAACACCACTGAAGGGATCGAGGCGCGCTGGCCACTGACAGGGGTGGCGGTCGAACCCGGCGTCGGGGTCGGCCCGGTGCAGTTCGGCGCGTCGCCCCATCAAGTCGAAGACGCACTCGGTCCGTCCCTGGGTTACGAGGCCTGGGACGACGGCAACCTGAACGACTCGCTGATCTACGACGGGGTGCGACTCCGCTTCGATCGGTGCGGCGCGCGGCCGTCACCTCGATCGCGGCTGTGTGGGGCCGAGGTCCGCCGGGCCGATGCCGTCCTGTTCGGCCGCCCGCTTACCGACTGGAGCGAGAACGAGCTGGTGGCCGAACTGACCCGGCGCGACTTCCGCCACGAAGTATCGGCGCCGGGATACGCCGAGTTTTCCGTGCCGTACTTGGCGGCACGATTCGAGGCGGGCCGGCTGATCGGCATCGAGATCGCGCAGGAATCCGGCAATTAATTTGAGCGAACGACACGCGCCCCAACCACCCTTCCCCGCGCCACCCGCACGCCCACACACCGACCCGCGCGCCGGCACTTGCAGTACAATTCCCCCGTGCCTCAAGTGCCTTCACAGCAAGGGAACGGATGGACGCGCGCCTGTTAGATTACCTGCAACGAATCCTCACCGCCCGCGTGTACGACGTGGCCGTCGAGACGCCCCTGGAGCGCGCCGGGCGCCTCTCGGCCCGGGTGGGCACCCCCGTCTGGCTCAAGCGCGAAGACACCCAGCCGGTGTTCAGCTTCAAGCTCCGCGGCGCGTACAACAAGATGTCGCGCCTGCCCCCGGACGTGCTCGCGCGCGGGGTCATTTGCGCGTCCGCCGGGAACCACGCCCAGGGCGTCGCGCTCAGCGCCCGGCGCCTCGCGTGCCGCGCCGTCGTGGTGATGCCCGTCACCACCCCGCGCCTGAAGTCCGACGCGGTCCGCGCGCTCGGCGCCGAGGTCGTGCTCCACGGGGACAGCTACACCGACGCCTACCACCACGCCGCCGACCTCGGCACCCGCGCCGGGCTCACGTTCGTCCACCCGTTCGACGACCCGGACGTGATCGCCGGTCAGGGCACCATCGGCATGGAGATCCTGCGCCAGCACCCCGGGCCGCTCCACGCGATCTTCGTCGCGGTCGGGGGCGGCGGGCTCATCGCGGGGGTCGCCGCATACGTAAAGGCCGTGCGCCCCGAGGTCAAGGTGATCGGCGTGCAGATGGCCGATTCCGACGCCATGCGCCGGTCCATTCGCGCCGGCGAGCGGGTCCAATTAGACGACGTGGGGCTGTTCTCCGACGGCACCGCGGTGAAGCTGGTGGGCGCGGAAACCTATCGCCTCGCGCGCGACCTCGTGGACGACTTCGTGACCGTGGACACCGACGCGGTGTGTGCGGCGATCAAGGACGTGTTCGAGGACACTCGCAGCATCCTGGAACCCGCGGGCGCGATGGGCGTGGCCGCGGCGAAGCAGTACGCCGAAGTACACGGGCTGCGCGACCAGGGGCTGGTGGCCATCACCTGCGGCGCCAACATGAACTTCGACCGGCTCCGGTTCGTGGCGGAGCGGGCCGAGGCGGGCGAGGGGCGCGAGGCGCTGTTCGCGGTCACGATCCCGGAGGAGCGCGGGAGCTTCCGTCACCTGTGCGAAGCGATCGGCCGGCGCAACGTGACGGAGTTCAACTACCGCATCTCCGACGAGCGCGTGGCGCACGTCTTTGTGGGTCTGGCGGTGAGCGACCGGGAGGAAGCGCGGGCGCTGCACCGGGCGTTCACCGACATGGGATTCGAGGCCCTGGACCTGGTGGACGACGACCTGGCGAAGGACCACATCCGCCACATGGTGGGCGGCCCGAGCCGGCTGGCGCGCGACGAGCGCCTGTACCGGTTCCAATTCCCCGAGCGCCCCGGCGCACTGGTGCGGTTCTTGACGGCCATGCCCCCGGACTGGAACATCAGCCTGTTCCACTACCGCAACCAGGGCGCGGACTACGGGCGCATCCTGGTCGGGCTCCAGGTGCCCGCGGGCGACCGGGCCGCGTTCGAGGCGTTCACGGGCGCGCTCGGGTACCCGTGCGTGGACGAAACCGCGAACCCCGTGTACCGCCTGTTCCTGTGTTGAAGCCCTACACCCCGCCGCCCTCACGCCCCGGAGCACACCCGGGGCGTGTTTGTTGGTAGCCCTTGTCCGCGCACTGTGGTCATCAGTCAGTAGTCCTCGGCCGTGACTCCAATCTGGCAGAGCGCGGGGACCACTCGAAGTGACCACAGACGATGGACCTCGGCCCCACCCCACCGGCCCACAGCCCGACGACCGCCCTCACGCTGCGTGGCGCGGAGCCGTCCGACTGGGTGTTCCTGGACCACCTCCAGCGCCGCCACCACGACGCGATCGGCTACTTGCCGCGCGTGGCACTGGAGGAAGCGATCGACCGGCGCCGGGTGCTACTGGCGCTGGAGAACGGCGCCCCGGCGGGGTACCTGTACGGGAAGGCGACGTACCAGCGCCGCGCGGATGTGGCGATCATCTTCCAGGCGGCGATCTGTTTCGACGCGCGCCGGCGCCAGATGGGAACGGCGCTGGTGAACGAGTTCCTGGGTCGCTTACCCGCGGACGTGCGCCAGGTGTGCTTGTGGTGCGCCTCCGACCTGGACGCGAACCAGTTCTGGTCGGCGCTGGGGTTCGAGGCGGTGGCATGTCGCGCCGGCTCTCAGCGCACGGGCCGCACGCACGTGTTCTGGTGCCGTCACATCAACGGCAGCGCGGGCACGTTCTGGGCGCCCGACTCCACGCATGGCGGCGCGATGCGCGAAACGCGGGCGGTGGTGCGGGTGGGCACGTCACTGACAAGTGGCGTGTCCGCGTAGCCCGCAGTGAAATACCCCTATAGCCGCAATGAAGTGCTTATCACTGGCGCGGCAACTCACGAATCGCCTCAGCGTACAATCTTAACGCGCTTTCGTAATTTATCAGGAATGACAAGTTTGCGAGCGCAACCACTCAAATCCAGCGTCGTCAAGGCTGCGAGACCGGACAGCGGGCTGAGGTCCGTTACGCCGGTGCAAAACCTCAGAGCCAGGTTCTTTAGCGTCGAGAGATCGGACAACGGAGTAAGATCCGTTACACTGTCGCAACTGCTCAGATCCAAGTTCGTCAGGGCCGCGAGATCGGACAGCGGGCTGAGGTCCGCCAAACCTTTGCAGTATCGCAGTTCTAAGTTCGTTAGAGCCGCGAGGCCGGACAGTGGGGTAAGATCCGTCACGCCGTCGCAGAAGCTCAGGTCTAAGTTCGTCAGGGTCGCAAGACTGGACAGTGGGGTAAGATCCGTCACGCCCTTGCAGTAGCGCAGTTCCAAATACGTCAGGGCCGTAAGGCCGGACAGGTACGTGAGGCCGATCGATGTTACAACGGGGCACATCGATATGGTCAACACCGATAAAAAAGGCACATCAGCCAGGGCACGGAAGCCTTCGAGGTCCACATCGGCAACTTGATTACTGACGTTCAACCGATACCGTCGATCCGGCGCGAACGTGATCTCACACGGGCTGTGTCCAACACGCTCCCACTTCACACTTGAATCGCCCGCCAAGCGCGAAAACCACGCACCCGGAACGGTCACATTCCGCTTCAAGAGGGGGGAGATCGCGGGGCGGTCTGGGAGCAGCGGTGCCAGCATCTCGGCCCACTCGACAGCGTCCTTAGGGCGGCGCGACAGATCGGAGACGCTCTTTACGATCAATCGAATCAACTCGACGGGCACGCCCATCTCTTCCAATTTGTCGCGTGCGTCGGCTCCGGGAGCGCCCAAGTCACCGGTTAGCATCTGATACGTCATCACCCCGAGTGCGTATACGTCGTCGCGGGGGTCCGGGTCGTTGCCAGCAAGCTGTTGGACGCTGGCGTGCGGGGGCGTGCCCGCCGACCGGAGCATGGTGTCCACGCGCACCGTGAATTCGGTGTGACCAGTGGCGTCGGCAACGGCCGCGGTTACCGCCGCGCCGCCGATCCCGAAATCGGTGATGCGCGGCACGTCTCCATGCATCAGCACGTTCTTTGGTGTCAGGTCGCGGTGAACGATCTGGCGTTCGAGCCGGTGGAACTGCCCGACGGCACAGGCGATTGTGTGCAAAAGTGAAACCGCGCGAGCCACGCGGTCCGCTACCGGGAGCACTTGCAAGTCTTCGATTACGTTCGCGACCGAGCGCTTACCCGGGACGAATTCGTACATCAACCACGGGGTCTCGCCCTTCAGGTTGCACTCGTAGAGGGGCACGATGTTCGGGTGGCACCCGGCCGGCGTGCTGGTGTGCTGTTGCACATACGATGCAACGTTCGACTCGTGCCGAGCCACGTCCGGTAATCGCTCGCGAGCGACCGCGTGGGTACAAAATTTGACGGCGCGAAATGCTTTCGACTGGTGGTGCCGGGCGAGCCACACCTGCGCGAACCCACCCTTCCCGATTAATTCCACTAAAATCCACATCTCCGCGTGCGGTACTCGAGTGCCGGGCACGAGCACCGGCCCGCCCATAGCAAATTCACGCATCCTCCGAGCTTGAGACGGAGACGGCACAATCGTCTGGGCGTCGTCTTGCGGGTTCGTTGGTTCCGAGGGAGCGTCCTCGGCGGGCCATCCTAGGGGCGGACTGTCGGGCCAAAGAGGGCCGAAGAAAGTCGGTGCTATAGGAGTTTCGTCGCTGCACCGCCTGCTCAACACCGCACTTGTAAGAAGCTCCAAGTCGACGCACACCGCACGTCGAAGAATTGAGGCACCTCCCACTGGATAGGCAGCATCAACGGCATCATCTGCAGCCACCGCTGCGCGTGCTACAAAATAAGCATTCGGCGTAAATGCGGCACAAGCAGCATAAGCAGCAGCTTCGGCCACGTAATAAGCGGGCAGAAAATCAGCGGCAGGCCCGACCGCAGCCTGAGCCCCTGCTTCGGCCCCGTCATCTATCTCTAACCGAAACGCTGCGGCGCACTCGGCAACTTCGATTGCCCGAGCCACAGCAGCAACATACTCAACGGGTGCTGCGAGCCAGAAATGCTGATACAGCGGCAAGACACGCCGAGCACAGCGCGCCGCAAGCGCCACTCGCGCCCAGCGCGGTAACGTTGCAATCTCTTCCTCGGTTGGAATCGCCGGTTCACTCATCACTGCCTCGCGTTCACCGAACCATTCTGAAAGTGGGGACAAGTTTAGTCTAACCGACACCAGTGCAGCAAGCGCCGAAAGAATTCGCGCCCCCGTCCTGCCATCGGTCGGGCATGGCGACCCAACGACTCACCGAACGCGCCGCCGCACCCTTCACCGGGGCGCGCGTGGACCGCGACTCCGGCACCATCGACGACGTGCTCATCTGCGGCACCGCCAGCGCCAACGGGCGCGACTACCCCGTCAGCGTGTTCAAGCGCGACTTCAGCAAGTACGAGGGCAAGCCCGTGAACTGCGACCACGGGCGCGAGAGCACCGTGGACCGGCGGTTCGGCTGGTTCACCCGCGTGCGCCCCGGACCCGACGGGCGCCCGCGCGGGCGACTCAATTGTCTCAAAAGTCACCCGATGTATGAACGGGTGATGGAAGCCGCCGAGCGCAACCCCGCCCTGTTCGGGTTCAGCCACGTCGCCATGTGCGACACCCGGCGCGGCCCCAACGGGCGCGAAGTCGTGGAGGCGATCCGCGAAGTCGAGTCCATCGACCTCGTCGCCCAGCCCGCCACCACCAAGGGGCTCTTCGAGGGCCGGTCCGTGCCATTCAGTTCCCAACACATCGCCGCGTGGGGCGCCAAGCTCCCCATCCCCGCGCGCCGCACCGAGGCCGACATGGATACCAGCGCCCCCACCGACGACGCCACGATGCCCCTCGCGCCCGTTGACGATTTTGATGACGTGGACGACGCGGACGACACTGATACCGACGACACCAACGACGCCATCGGCGCGAGCTTCAAGGCCGCGATCATGGCCGTCATTGACAAGGCGATGACTGGCGGAATGGACGCGAAGGCTGCGCTGTCGAAGATCAAGACGCTGCTCAACAGTCACGCCGACGCCACCAACGACGACGGCACCCCGGACACCGACGGCGACCCGACCACGCCCGAGTCGCGCCAGAAGACGGGCGCCGCCATTTGGGGGGTGATCGATGCGTGCGAGAAGAACGGGTTCGCGGGCTACACCCGCGCCGACCTGGATCTCATCGCCGCGGTCCCGGCCGGGCGCCGCGCGGTCCTCATCGAGCGCCTGAAGGAAAGTGCCTACGAGCGCCCCACCAGCGCCGGGCGCGGGCGCATCACCAGTGCGGTGAGTGGCGCCCACCGGACCACTGAGAGCAAGCCGCCCACCGACGCGAAGGCGTTCGCCGAGTGGCTCCGGTAGCAGGCTTCGGGGCTCAGGGTTCGGGATTCCGCAAAGACAGACGCGCACAGAATTCAGCAATAACACGGGCATTCGGCATCAAGCACAAGGCATTTGCGATTCGGGAGCGGGCACACCTGCCTTCACTGAATCCCGAATCCTGAACCCCGAATCCTGCCTCAAGGAGAAGACGTGTCCAACATCCTCCGCCAAGCCAACGCGCTCAAAGAAGCCAAAGACACCTTCGGCGTTTACGACGAGTTCGGCTGGTACATTAGCCCGCACCAGTGGACGAGCGTCCTGACCGACTCCGGCACCGCGGTCGCCGGGGGCGTGGGCGGCGTGCTTACTCTGACCAACTCCGATGGGACCGTCGCCGATAACGACGAGGCCTATGTCGGCACTACCGTGGCGATGTTCAGGCCCGCGGTCAACAAGCCCCTGTACGCCGAAGCGCTCCTCCAGTTCAGCGAAGCGAACACCAGCGCGGCCAACGTCGCCTTCGGGCTGGCGAGTTCCGTGGCCGCGGACCTCATCGCGGACAACGGCGCCGGAATGCGCGCCAGCGGGACCGTGATCGCCATCTACAAGGTGGACGGCGAGACCGTGTGGCGGTTCGTCACGCGCAACGGTTCCGACGTGACCATCAGCGTGTCCGATCGCACCGCGGGCGGGGCCGCGTACCAGCAGCTCGGCATCGAGGTCGTGGACGTGCTCGGCTCCTACGCGACCGTCGTCCCCACGGTGGACGGCCAGTCGCTCCGCGACGCGACCAGCGGGCTCCCGATCAAGCACCAGCTCCTGCTCACCAGCATCGCCGCGGCGAGCCTGTTCGTGGGCGGCAAGAACGGTTCCACGACCCTGGAAACGTCCCTGTGGGATTACGCCGGGTGCTGGCAGACACGATAGCCGCCGACGGCGGCGTCGAAAGTCATAACGTCAAAAGTCGTAAAGTCAAAAAAACACTGATCCAATTGGCTTTTAGACTTTCGATTTATTGCAGCAGCTTTACGACATTTAACGTTATGGATCACATCGAATCACAGTGACTTTACGACTTTTGACCTTACGACTTTACGACGCCCGAAGGGCCCAAAAATGAACCACAAGAAGCTCGTCGAATCCGTGAAGGCCCACGGTCCCGAGGCGCTCGCGGGCCTGAACGGGGCACTGGGGGCCAAGGCCCTCCGGCCGCACGAACTGGACCTGGGGGCGCTCTTCATCGAGTGCTTCGGGTACTCCAACTTCGCGCACTGCCGCCAGCACCTGGGCGACTGTGCCAGCCGCGCACACGACGTGATGACCCGCGCCCGCCTGGAAGAAGCCGCCGGTGCCAATTCCACCGCCGCGTTCCTCAACATCACGCAGCAGTTCGCGTACTCCGCGGTGCTCGATGCCTACGACGTGCCGTCGCGCGTCTTCGTGAACGCGATCCCCTCGCGCCCCAGTAAGTTCAAGTCCGAACGGCTACCCGGCATCTCCCACATTGGGGACGAGACGGGCGTGGTGGAAGAGGGCAAGCCGTACCCGGAAGTGGGCGTGTCCGAGGACTGGACCGATACCCCGGAGACCAAGAAGCGGGGGATGGTCGCGCGGGCCACGAAGGAGTGCGTGTTCTTCGACCAGACCGGCGAGTTCATGAACCGGCTCAGTTTTTTAGGCGAATGGTTGGGCGTTAATGACGAGAAGCGCGCCATCGACTGCATCATCGATGCGGGCGAAACCGCGAACAACCAGTACCGCTACAAGTGGCGCAATACGTCCATCCCCACCTACGGGGACAACAGCGGCACTCACACCTGGGACAACCTGGCCGGGTCGCTCACGCTCACGGACTTCAACTCGATCAACACCGCCTGGCAGGTGCTCGTGGGGATCACCGACCCCTACACCGGCGAGCCGCAGAACGTGACGATCAAGCACATCTGTGTGCCCCCGGCGCTGGCCTTCACGGTGCCGTTCGCGCTCAAGGGCATGGTGAAGCGCACCGCCCCGGGCTACGCGACCACGGGCACGGAGATCAGCAACCCGGTGGGCGACATCGTGGGCAACCTGCAGGTGCTCACGAGCCAGTTGTTCCGCACCCGCAGCGGCTCGGACACGAACTGGTTCCTGGGCGACATCGGCCGGGCCTTCGAGCAGATCGAGAACTGGCCCCTCACGGTCACCGCGATCGGCGCGGGCAGCCAGCTCGAGTTCGATAACGACATCATCTTCCAGTCAAAGGTGTCGAAGCGCTCCACGTTCAGCACGCGCCAGCCCCGCGCGATGGTGAAGTGCGCGTAGTGACGGGTCGAAGGTCGCAAGGTCCAAAGTCGTACTGTCGGAACCATCAACCCGAGCCAAGTGTGAGTCATGGCCAAGAACAAAGACGAAGACGCGAAGTCCAAGCCGAAGGCGAGTGCCCCTCGAACGTGCCACCAGAACGAGCGCGCCGAGGGCGACCTGAAGCGCTTCAAGTTGCGCGCGCCGAACGCGGGGTCGCGGGGCTACCGCTACGTGCTGGCCCCGGACCGCGCCGCGGCCGAGGCGCTCTACCTGGAAACCGAGGGCCTGGCAGCCCAACCCGAGGGCACCGAGCCGGTCCAAGTAAACGTAGTGGAACTGCCGGACTGACCCCGTGCCATCTGGGTAGTACGAGACGGGTACCTGGGAGGGACAGCGATGGCGAACACGCCGCTTCAGAACTTGCAGGCTACTTACGCCAACATCTGCGCGCAGTTGGCCGAGATCACCGCGAACCCGAAGCCCACGTACAGCACCGACGGGCGCTCCGTGAGTTGGGGCGAGCACTTCAACAACCTGTCGGCCCAGTTGGAGAAACTCGGCAAGATCCCCGACGTGGCCCCGGACATGAGCCCGATGTTCACGGCCGTCAGCGTGGCCCGGTAACCGGAATTGTTAGCACTTGTTAGCCGCGCGATCGGATTCCTCGGCAACCGGTGCGAAACCAAAGGCTAACACCCGCCCCGGAAGCGCACCATGTTTCCCGATCTGAGTGCCGATTACCTGATGATCGACTTCCCGGAGCCGGTCACCTATTACTCGAAGACCGGCGAAGGCACTTACGCGACAGCACAAACGATCGAGTACGCGCAGGTAACGCAGATCACCAAGGACGACGCCCGTTCGAGTCCGGCGCTGCTGGAAAACGACACGTGCGTGTTCAACCTGTGGCGCGGGCCGCTGGGCGACATTGTGCCGAAGGTCGGGGATTCCCTGGAAGACGCGCGCCAGGTGAAGTGGGTCGTGACGCGCGTCCAGCCCTCGGACCGCGACGCGAACGGGTACCAGCGCTACCGGCTCACCACCACCGCGGAGAACTGATGCCCGGCCCCCCATCGAACCTGGACACGATCCTCGACGCCGTGGTCACTGCGGTGCGGGAACTGAACTTCAAGCTGACTGGCCCCGGGTCCGTGCCCGTGGTGAAGCGCAAGCTCCCGAAGCGCGAGGAGGCCGTGGACCCGTCCGAGCAGGTCACGGTCTCGGGGGCCGCGGAACTGGACAGCGTGACACCGATCGCGTTCGGGGACGTGTTCCGGGTGCGGTACCGGGTCGAGGTCACGCTCGTTACGAGCAACAAGAACGACCAGGTGAAGAACCTCCCGGAGTACCTGGCGTTCCGCCAGCAGGTGCGCCAGTTGTTCCGCAAGCCGCCCCTGGTAGGCGCGGCGGCGGTTGTGGACCTGGACGTCGTGGGCGGCGAGTTCCTGGACCGCGGGATGATTAGCCAGGGCTACGACTACCAACAGGTCGTGATCCGGGTGACGACGATCGAACCGTAGGGACAGGGGCAGAGTTAGGCGGTCGGCCCGAAGCTCGAAGGGATCGTTTCTTGCGGTTCCCGCGCACTGAGGAATTGGAGACATGGCCATTACACACACGATCGCGCAGGGCTGGGGCGGTTCGGCCGGAAGCCTGTCGGCTTCCGTCGGGGTCACCAGCACGAACGCCAACGAGCAGAACTTCTCCGCGACGCTCGCGGCCCCGACCACGAACCAGCAGCGCGACGTGCAGTGGGCACAAGCCAAGCTGCTCGCGGTTTACATCCTGAGCGACCAGGACGTGGTACTGAAGGTGAACAGTTCGTCGTCGCCGACCGACACCATCACGATCAAAGCGAGCTACCCGTTCTGCTGGATCAAGGGCTGCGGGCTCCCGTACCCGTTCACCGGGACCGCGGGCACCGTGACGACCACCTACTGGTCCAACTCCGGGTCCGCAGTGGCCAACGTCGAGTTCCGCTCGTTGATCGACCAGTGATATCAACCGCGAGCGCCCCGAACCCGTGCCCGGTATTCTGGCCCGTGACGCCGCGCCCCTGCCCCACCGAGGTTCCCCGTGCCCCTGACCCAGATCGGACTATCGGCCAGTGTGACCTGGCAGCTCGCCCGGGGCGTCTCCGGGTTCGCCGACGTGACCCAAGGGAGCGACACCGCGAGTTTCAGTTCCAACGGGCTCAACGTGGGAACCTGGAACGAGGTCTTCGCGACCCAGTACGCGATCGCGGCGGCGGGCACCCAGGCGGTGGACCTGCGCACGTTCACGGACCTGACCGGAACGGCCGTGACCGCGGACAAGGCGCTGGCGCTCATCGTACTCGTGACCGGTGCCGTGTCCGACAAACTGAACGTGAAACCGCACGGAACCAACGGGCTCCAGTGGTTCTTCGGGGGCACGGCGGAGGGCACGAACGTGCCCGGGGGCGGGTTCCTCATGTTCAGTGAGGGGCCGACCTCGGCCGGCACCGCCGTGGACGCGACCCACAAGCAACTGCTCCTCACCAACAACGGTTCCGCGCCCCTGACCGTCAAGGTCGTGGCCCTACTGAGTGACGTCTAATGGGATACCTGAGCGGGAAAACCGGGTACGTGCAGTTGGGTTCCACCACGTACTCGTTCGGGAAATGGAAACTGTCGATGAAGGCCGGGACGCCCAAGGTCACCAACTGGACCACCAACGGGTTCCAGTCCGTCGTGCCCGGGGTCGTGGCCGCCACGATCTCGTGTTCCGGCCCGTGGAACTTCGGGAGCACCCCGGTCACGCTCAACAGCGTGTACGCCTTCCACCTGGGGCTGGACACGGGTGTCGAGCTGGTGGTCAACGCCCAGGTGAGCGCGATCGAACCCGAGAACGACGTCGAGGGCAGCCCCGCCGTCTCGATCACCGCCGAGTCCACGGGCACGTTCACGGCCTCGATCAGTTGACGCCATCCAACAACGGAGACCACGTGTCTGAGTTATCCAAAGCGCTCGGTACCGCCGGCCCCGAGCACCAGCTCGTACACGAGGGCCGGGCCTACGTTTTCCACCTCTTGAACCAGGCCCGCAAGAACGCGCTGGAAAAGCGCCTGTACCAGCAAGCGCGCGAGGCCGTGTACGTGGACCGGGACCACATGACCGAGGACCAGTACCTGGCCCGGCTCGACAAGGTGCGCGAGGCCTACGAGCGCAACGAGTACGCGTTCTTCGGCGCGCGATGCACGGAGATCCTCCAGACGCCCAAGGGCGCGCTCATGCTCCTGGAGGTCATCACCGGCGAGACCGAGGACGACCTCACGCCCGTGCTGTCCGAGCGCGGACCCGAGGTGAACGCGCTGCTCAAAACGGTTATGGACGAGTCGTTCCGGAAGGTGAGGGCGCGCCCGCAGCCGCCCGAGGTGCCGCTTGGGTGACGAGATCCCTTACGGGGTGCTCACGTTCAAGTGGGCCGCGCTGGTGGAGAAGTTCCGTCTCACGCCCGCCCAGATCGGCGCGCTGACGGACTACCAGATCGACGCCCTTTACTTCCACGCGCGCGACAAGACCGGGGCGCTCGTGGCCCCGGAGGGGCCGCCCCAACCGCCCGCGGCGCCGACCAAGGCGTCCCAATTGGCGACGATCAACTTGCTCGAGGGCACCACAATCATTAGCCCGGCCCGAGCGCAAGAACTCCGGGACGAGGTGAACCGTGGCGAAAGCAAGTAACATCGGGGGCGCGATCGGCCAGGTCGGGGGCGCGCTCGGGGCGGTCGCCGGGCCGCTCGGGGCCGTGGCCGGCGTACTCGGCCAGGTCGGGGGCACCCTGCTCGATCTGGTGTCCACGATCAAGTCGTTCGTCGAGGCCGCGTCGCCCGAAACCATCCGCGCGTTCGACGAGGCCGTCAAGCACGTGATGGCGACCATCGGGACCGCCTTCGTCGGCGCGTTCCAGGTCTTCGGCTCCATCGTGCGCGAGATCGGTGACACGCTCGCGCCGCTGATGCGGCAACTGGCGCCGATCATCCAGTCCGTCGCGAGCGCGCTCGGGAACTATCTGCTCGGGGTCATCCGGATCGTGGTCGCGGTGTTCCAGTTGTTCGTGCCCGTGCTCAAGATCGTCACGGACGCGCTGGCCGTTTTTTACGGGTTCATCGCGGAACTAATGGGCGTGGTCGCCGCGCTCATCAAGACCTTTCAGGCCATGATTTCGGCGGTGTTCGGTACCGACGTGGGCATCTTCCGCGAGGTGTTCAAAGGGATCGTGGACATCGTCAAACAGGTCATCAAGGCCCTCATTTCCCTGTACGCCACCCTGGTGTCGTTCCTCGGACCCGAGACGCGCGCGGGGCTGCGTCTGTTCGCCGACACGCTCGAAAAAGAAGCCAAGGCGAGCGAGGAGCGGACCGCGGCGCGTAAGGCCGCGGGTACCAACGCTGCGTTCCAGGATCTCCCGTCGCTGGTCAAGCAGGCGCAGACGGCCGCGTTCACAGCCGCAGGCAAGGCCGGGGCAGGGGGCACCGAGCGCGAGAAGAGTGACAGTGAGTGGTTGCGGGAGATCGCGATCTCGGTCCGGGCCGCAGCCGATTCCAATAAGGGGTTCCGCGAGATGCTAACGGATTGGTGGGACAGAGAGGTCCTTGGTGGTCTCGGGAAAGGCATTTTGGGGCGGGCTCTAAACGTCTTTCTCAATCCCACAGACGCAGCCACCCCCGCTATTGGGGGACTTATTGGCAGGTTACTTTTCGGGGGCGCTGGAGCAGCCGGCACTTATCTCTCTAGTAAAATTCGGTAGCCGGCGCCCGCGCGATCGCTCACGGGAGCAATTCTCTCGGCGGCATGACGAGAATGGCGTCGTCAATCAGAATGAAATGGTTTGGTAGTGAGTTGTGCTCGCGCAACGATAACCAATCAGCGGCCCACGGCTGTGAATCGAAGCGAATTAAGCCCCGTAACACCCCTTCAACGTAAACAATCGGGGTGTCCCTAATTGCCCCCGCTTTGAAACCACGGTCGGCGCGCAAGTCACAAACGATATAGGGGCGAACGAAACCTGGATCCTGGCTCATCAAAATCAGCGAGTACTTATCCATTTTAATTCCATAAATTCCACCTTGTAGCTTAACATGCACGCGCTTACCTTCTAATTCGTCTTTCTTGCTATCACCTGAATAAGAATATAATAAATCAGCGTAACTAGTTCGCAGTTTCGACGTAGCAAATGGCAGCAGTTCTGCCGCCGGTACGGGCACGTCGACCGCGGGCGCGACCACTGGGGCCGCCGGCGGCTCACTCGCTCCAGGAATCGGGTCCGGAGCCGGGGCCGGTTCTCGCTTCACATTGCACCCGACCGCGACCAACAACACCCCGCACAGAACGGCGCGCATGTCCCACCCCGCGCGGGCCAGTGGTGCTAACCCCAGCGGCCCGCGCGCTGAGGTCTTTCCTGCGATCAAGTCACCAAGCGTATCATAGCTCCCCGGCACTTAAAGTGAACAAGCGACCACACGCCCCCGGTGACATCGGCCGGAGGCGCGGGCACCGCCCCGCAGCGCCGGGCGTGCCACAGAGGTCCGATTGTGCCGATCTTAACGTACCTCGAAGAAGTCGCCGACGTCTCGCCGGCCTCGGCGAGTTTCACCAACCAGAGCCAGTCGTGCGCGGCCACGTACATCCTCCGGTCCCCCACGCTCGCGGACCTGCGCAACTCGATCATCGACCTGCTCGGGTCCACGGGCACCGCGGTGGCCGACGGGCGCATCCAGCGCATACTCCCGGCCCGGCACCCGCTCTACCAGTGGATGTTCGCGGACTCGTGTTCGCCCCAGGGCGTCGGCGCGCGGTTCACCGTCGAGACCCCGTCGCCCGGTCCCGGGTCGCCGATCATCCCGTACTTCCCGCGCTACACCGATTACCGCTACCGCGTGTCGTTCAGCCCCCGGCCGTACAACTCCTGGCAGGACCACGACGTCATCGTCACCTCCGCGATCGGGTTCGACAAGGGCGGGTCCGCGTACTCCTACACCTATGCCACCGAGTGGATGCGCTTCACGACCTTCGAGCAGACACCGGCGAACCAGTTCGTCACGGCCCAGCAGGGCCAGATGGTGTTCCGCGTGGGGAACACGGTTAGCGGAGTGCTCCCGCCGAACGAGGTCAACTACCAGGACGCCCCGCGCTTGTGGCTCCCGGACTCCATCGTCAAGTGCCGCTGGTACCAGGTGCCGTACCGGTACCTGACGTCCGGGAACTCGTACCTGACCAAGTTCATCGGGCACATCAACCAGAACGACTTCGGGTACCTCAACGGGGAGAACCGCCTCGAGCCCTACCGCGCCGGGTCACTGCTCTACCTGGGCGCGACACCGACGGCCGTGTACACGCCCCCGATCCCGGACCCGGGCCTGTTGGCGTTCAACGTCGGCGACGGGTTCGCGCGCTCGAAACTGTGTGACCTGGAACTCAATTTCTTGTACACGGCCCGGACACTCGGTTCGCCCACGGGTTACGCGCCGGACTTCAGCGCCGTGAACCGGAACTGGATCGTGGCCGGGCACAACCTCCAGCCCTGGCTCACGACCCGCAAGTTCTACCACGTGTCCACTTACGACCCTGCGGCGCCGGCGGACCACGCGAAGTGGTACCCCACGTACAACTCGTTCCCGTTTGAACTGCTCTTCACCGATCCGGACGCGGGCAACTCGCCGAAGATGGAGCCCTAACCGAGTGGGCCGCTGCGTCCCCGTCCGAGTGGCGCCGAGTCCCGGCCCCGTTCCTGAGTGTGGCTACGCCCCATGAGTCCCCTCGATAACAACCCGTTCGCCGACGCGGTCCTGGATGCGTTCCGCAGCGCGTCCGCGCCCGGGGCGGACCCGTACCGCGGGTTCTTCGTCGCGAAGCTGACCGCCAAAGCGGACGTCGCCGGGGTGTGGAACTACAACTGGGTCGAACAGACGTTCGGCCCGGGCACGGGCCTCCCCACCGACGCGAACCCGGCGCGCTCCGGGGGCATCGTGAGCGGCGCCCCGATCAGCCCGGCCCTCGAACTGAACAACCTCGAAGTCGATCTGGCCGGCGACGTGTTCGTGTTCATGCGGCAGAAGGGGATTGTCAACGGCCAGGTGTACTACGAGTTCGTGGCCCGGGGCACGCGCACCACCACGACCACCACGGCCGCCCCGTGTACGGGCTCGTGCCTATGGACCTACGCCGCCGCGACGAAGACGTGGACCAGAACGAGCACCTCGTGCCAGACCGGGTGCAAGTGCCTGGCGCCGACCTTCTGCCCGCCCGCCGACGCGACCACCCAGACCGCGTGCGGCCACTTCAACTCGGACCAAACGCCCACCTACTGCGGCGGCTCCACGACGACGAGCGGGGCGTGTACGACCACGACCAACTCGGCGTGCGTGACCGGGTGCGACTGGTACTGTCACCCGGCCCGGGGGTGGCAACTCACGGCGAACGGGTGCTCCAGCGCGTGCCCGTGTTCCGCACTGGCAACCCCCTGTGGTGACGGCAACAGGTGCGGCACGGCTCACACGGGGTGCGTATCCACCCCGGCCTACTGCAGCGGCGGGTGTCGGTGGGTCTGGACGGGCACCGCGTGGGAGCAGGTATCCCATAGCTGTTCGTCGAACGGGGTGTCGAACTGCTTCTGCGACGCGCCCACCGGGGCGGGTACGGTGTGCGCCCAAGAGACCCAGACCGGGTGCTACGTCCACGGCCCCAACGGGGGAGCCGACCCGTGCGCGCCGCCCACGACCACCACGGCCGGACCGGGGTGCTCGGGCACCTGCCTGTGGCTGACCTCGAACGGGACGCAGTTCGATACCATCTACCGCTTCTGCCCGGGGTGCGACTGTGCCGCCCCGACCGCGGTGCCGCAATCCCCGTCCGCCGTGACCGAGACCCCGTGCGTCCCGTTCGTGACCACAACGACGACAACCGCGCCCCCCACCACAACGACTACGACCGCGGGGGCGTGCGGGAGCTGTACGTACCAGTGCAACAGCAGCGGAACCGGTTTCAACTACTACAGCTCGATCTGTGGCGCGTCGTGCGGGTGCCCGGACATCGCGCCCGTGGGTAATTGCGTCCCGGGGAGCTTCCGGGCGGTCGCGTGCCAGACCGGGGCAACGACGGCCGGCCCGACGACCACGACTACAACTACGACCACGACCGGGGGCGGGACGACCACCACCGGGGGCGGAACCACGACCACCACCACTGGGGGCGGCGGGGGCACGACCACCACCACCACCACCACCGGGGGCGGCGGGGGCACGACCACCGGCGGCGGTCCGTCCTACTTCTGCCAGACGTGCGAGAACGGAACCCCGTACTTCTGCAGCGGCGTGATCGTGTGTACCGTGGTCGGGGCGCACTACACGATGATCGACTGCGTCGCGAACTGTCAGACGATCCCCACGACGAGCATCACGACCGCGTCCCCTCCGTAAGCGGCCGCCCTCGGAACGATTTCTCCCCGAACACTAGGCACGCCCACATGAGCCGCGCGCCCCTGACGCTCGACGCGCTCGCAACAGCGCGGCGCGTTTGGAACAACGACAACCCGGAAAACGTGACGGGCGGCCTGATCCAGTTGTGTCGCGAGCTGATCCGGCCCGACTGGGTCATGGTCGAGGTCGGGTGCTTCGCGGGCGTCAGTACCGCCGTGTTCGCGCACTTTGCACACACCGTGTTCGCTGTAGACCCGTGGGAACTCGGGCCGGCGCGCGGGTACACCGAGATCCCGGCCCAGCACATCGCGGACGCGGCGCGCCGCTTCGATCGGGTGCTGGAGCACTTCGCCAACGTGAAAAAGTGCCAGGGGTTCTCGATCGAGGTCGCGGCGGGGTTCGCGGACGCATCCCTGGACGGGGTGTATTTGGACGGCGCACACGACCCGGCGAACTTCGAGGCCGACGTCCGGGCGTGGGCGCCGAAGATCAAGCCGGGCGGGTGGCTCATGGGCCACGACCTGGGACTCGTCGGCGACCCGCGCCGGTTCCTCAACAGCACCACGAACCTCCGGGCGTACCCGGAAAGTTCGTGGGCGCTCCAAATAGGGTGAATGATGTCGGACGTGTTAACGATCGGGATGGCCACGCGGGGCGAACCGGACCACGTGTGGTTCACACTCTCGGCCCTGGCCGCGAACCACCCGCGGTGCCGGTACGTCGTGGTGGACAACACGCCCGAGCGCGACTCGCGGGTCGAAGCGATCACCCGGGCCGTGGGCGGAACCTACTACCACCGCCCGGACCTGACGGGCACGAGCGCCCCCCGCGACGCGGTGTTCCGGTTCGCTGAGACGCCCTGGGTGATGTGCCTCGACTCGCACGTGATCCTGGAAACGGGCGCAGTACAAGCGGCCCTCGGTTTCGCGGCGGCGCACCCGGACTCGAACGACCTGGTACAGGGTCCGCTCATCGGGGACGACGGGCGCTGGTTCGCGACCCACTGGGGCATAACCGCTCCGCCCGGACTTTGGGGCACGTGGCAGTCGGACCCGCGCGGGCAGTTCCCGGCGGGCGCGCCGTTCGACATCCCCATGACGGGCCTGGGGCAGTGGATGATGCGGCGGGCGGCGTGGCCCGGGTTCAACCCACTGTTCCGGGGGTTCGGGGGCGAGGAGGGGTACCTGCACGAGGTCGTCCGCCGCGCCGGGGGGAGAACCCTGTGCCACCCCGCCCTCCGCTGGCGCCACAAGTTCCGGGACGTGTCCGGGTGGCACAACAACCCGCCCCCGCCGTACCCGCTGCGCCTGAGCGACCACGTGTGGAACCTCCTGGTGGGGCACCGGGAACTGGGCATCGAAGCGACGGAGCAGATCCACGCCCACTACGGGAAAAAGCTGGGTGCGCAAGAGTGGGAATCACTGGTACGGGCCGCGGCCGAGGCCCAGCCTTTCGGTGGCCCGCGCCACCAGGTGAAGCGGCAAAAGATCCTGGCCCTCTGGTACTCGGACAACACCGCCCCCCCGGACCTGCTGAACCGCTCGGCCACTTCGGTGGTCGCGGCCCAATCCCAGACCCTGCGCCACGACGTGACCGTGTCCGCGTGCTCGTGGGCGCCCGTACCCGGCGCGCCGTTCGACCGCCCGGGGGCGAGCTGGGAATCGTTCCGCGGCGCCCAGGTACGGGGTTACGGCACCATCCTGGCGCAGATGGAACAGGCGTACCAGCGGGCCGGCGCGCCGGGCGACTTCGACGCGATCGCGTTCTGCGAGCACGACGTACTCTACCCGCCCGGGTACTTCGACCGGGTCGGCGACGCGCTGGCCGCGAACCCGACCGCGCCCGTCGTTTCGCACCTCGACTACGTCGGCCTGAACGCGACCGGCTGGCAGGCGGTCCGGGCGCGGCACGAACCGCTGCACCAGCTCACCCTCCGGGCCGATGTGTTCCGGGCCAATCTGGAGCGCACCAAGAGCGACGCACGGCGGTCCGACGCGGTGGTTCTCGAACCCGACCACGGCACGGCGCGGGCCGATTGGATTCGCGTCCCCCCGATCGATCCGACCGGCGCGACCGGGATGCCCGCGGTCCATGTGAACCACGGTGTCGGGCGCTTTACCGCGCACGGGGACGTGTGCTACGAGCCCCGCGGGTTCGCCCTCTGGCACCCCCACTGGGGCGAGGCCCGGCGCTGGTGGCCGGGGGACATGGCCACTCTCGCGAACGTCGCGACCGACCAGTTCAAGGGCGGGGGATGTTCCTCGTGCGAGGCCGCGAAGCACGCGACCCTGGAGTCGTGGGCAAAAGCGGCCGCGGCCCGCCCGTCCGACTTTCACGAACACGTGCCCACGCTCCAAGAACTGGCCGCGAAGTGTACGAGTGCCACCGAACTGAGCCTGTGGATGAAGCCGGCCGACGCAGCGATGGCTTATGGACTTGGTGCGACCGGCACCTTCACCAGTGTGTGCCCGCACCCGAAGCCGCAATGGGCCGAACTCACCCGGCTCATGGGCGCGCGGTTCACCGGTACCGCTACGGACCCGGCGTCCGCACCCGTGGCCCCCACGGACCTGCTGTTCATCGACACGGACCACACCGCGGGCGCTCTGATGCCGCTCCTGGAAGCGCATCACGAGCGCGTGGCCAGGTACCTCGTCGTTCACTGCACCGTGACCTTCGGCGAGGCGGGAGACAAACCCGACGCCCCCGGCGTGATGCACGCGCTCCGCGCGTTCTGCCTCAAGCACCCCGAGTGGGTGGTGAAGCGCCACGACAGAAACAACCACGGCCTGATGGTTCTGTCGAAGTGCCCGGAGGACGTAAAGGAGCTGCCGTCGCTGTGGCGCCAGGCAATGAACTACACCGCGGCCATGATCCGGCACAAGGCGGCGGGGTCACCGGTGGTGAGCCTCGAAGTGCTGGAAGAGCGCCAGGGCCACTGCGCGACGTGCGAGGAACGTGCCCTGGACGCCTGCGCCGCGTGCGGGTGCCCGCTCGAGGCCAAGCTCCCCTTGGCAACCGAGACCTGCGGCCTGGTGAAAAAAGGGCGCCACCCGAAATGGGAAGCCGTGGCCGGCGCGGAGTAGCCGGGTGCCATCGGCCGGGCATGCAAGCCTTCAAGCGACACGGCACACAGCGAGCCCGACTCGTGCAATTCGAGGAAGTGCTACTCGGCTCGGACTACTCCGAGGATGAGCTGGAGTTCATGAAGGCCGTCGAGCGGTACAAGCGCGAGACCGGGACGAAGTTCCCGAGCTACGTCGAGGTGCTTCGCATCGCACGCGGCCTCGGCTGGGTCCGTGACCCGGCACGGGCGATGGGCCGCGACCCGGTGATCGGCGACTTCGTCGAGGCGCCGGTCGCGCCGCTGGTCGACCGGGACGCGCCCGTGAAGCGCGACATGAGACTCAAGGTGAACCGCGGGAAGAAAGCGTGATCCCGCGGCCGAACGTGCCCTCCATTCCGAAATGGTGGTGACCCGTGGCAATCACTGTGACGATCGACCAGGTGACGACCGGAACCGGCGACCAGATCGGCGTGTCGTACACCGGCGGGGATTCCGGGAGCGGCAACGGCATCGGGTGGAACTCCGCCACGGACGTTCAACTGCAATTGATGGCTCGATCACGGTCAACAGCGAAAACGGGCTCCTGCTCGTGCTGATGGCGTGGTGGGCGGCGCTCGATCCCGCGTTCGCATCGCCCAATCTGGTGATCGGGCGCACGGCTACCTGGGACGCTTCTTCCGTCACCCCCGTATCGGTGTCCTGATGTACGCGGAAAAGTCATTCCTCGGGCGCGTCCCGTTCGCGCCCGGGGCCAACATGGGCTTGGCACTGGCGCTCGACACGAGCGCCAAGCGCCACGCCATCTCCTTCGTTCCGACCGAGACCATGACGGTCGCGAAAGTGGCGATCGCCCTCGGCTCGAAGGTCGGCTCCCCGACCTTCGCGGTCCGCATTGAAACGGACGCATCGGGGCGCCCGTCCGGTACGCTCGCTTGGACGAACGCGACGTTCACGGGTCAGGCGATGGGGTCGGCCGGATGGACGGGTGAAGTATCTTTGGTTGCCAGCGGAACGGTGAACGGTGGCACGCTGTACCACGTCGTGACCGCGAACGATCACGGGACGCCCGCATCCAACAATTTCACGGTACTCGACCAAGCGGGCCAATCGCCCGCGTCCCTCGGTTTGGACCGTATCGCGCAGTGGATCACGGCCGGTTATAACGGCACCGTGTGGGCGAACCGCAACGCGCCCATATTCGTGCTGTCGGATTCGGCCGGAACGGTCAAGATCGGGCAACCATTCGACACGGCTGGCCTCGCGACCCTGAGTAGCTTCGGCGTCGGAATGAAGTTCGTTGCGCCGTTCAGTGGGGCGCTGGCCGGGGTAGAGATTTCACACCTACCCAACACCGGTATCGGTACCGTTTCCGTCAAACTATACGACGCGGCCGACACCCTGCTTGGCACCGCGCCCCTCACTGCGGGGCTCATCGCGGTCATCGGCAACGTGCGGCACTCGGTCGCGCTCCTGTTCGACGGCGGTCCCGTCGCGATCACCGCAGGCGCGACCTACCGCGCGGTACTGTCGGACGCGGGCAACGTGGATCGCGTGGACTTCGTCACCGCGCCCAGTTCGCCGGTGGATTACCGCACACTGCTGCCGGTCGCGCAGGACTACCAGTGGACCCAGGGCAGCCCCGGATCGTGGACCGACACGCCCGGCAAGCTCCCGTGCTACTGGGGGCTGATCGCGTCTTCGATTAGTACGGGCGGCAACTCCGCCCCTGGCGGTGGTGACCTCGGGCTCATCATCCAGGCCCGACAGATGATTCCTTACTGAGTGACTGTCCCATATGCCTCGAAATCGCCGTATTTTCGAGTTGTCACCCACGATTTCTCAGGCTTTTTCGCACATATGGGACAGTCACTGAGTCGGGGCCGCACCCCCGAACCCCGACTGACCCCTACGGAGATCCTGATATGTCTCGTGGATTCGTTGCCAGTGGACCGTCGGCGAGCGGCACGGCAAACAAGACGGCCGTCACGGTTGTGGGATCGGCGTCGGTCCGGCCGCGCCTGTTCGAGTACTCGGTGGGCGTCGCGACCGCGCCGAACGCGACCGATCAGCAGCTCAACTTCGCGGTGCAGCGGTTCACCGCCGCCGGTACGTCGGCTGGGTCCGCGCCCACGCCGCTGTCCATAGACCCCGGGGACGTGGCCGCCGTTGCCACGGTGGGCTGGACCCACTCCGCGGAGCCCACGTACACGGCGGGCGGCGCGCTCGCGGACCAGTGGATGAACCAGCGCGCCATGTTCCGCTGGGTCGCGGTGCCCGGGTTCGAGTTCGTGTCCGCGGCCACCAGCGGTAACGGGATCGGGCTTTTCAACAAATCGGTCGCGGCGGCCACGGTGGTCCAGGGCCAGTTGATGTGGATGGAGTAACCCGTGAGCGAGTTGAATCACCGTAAAGCCAGTGGCACCGCGTTCGTGACCGGACCGTGGGGGGAGCGGTTCGAGGGCGCCACGCTCTCGTGCTGCCACTGCCAGTTCACCTGGGTGCTCCAGAAGGGTTCGGGTAAGGTGCGCGGGTTCTGCACCAGTTGCATGCGGCCCCACTGCGGCGGGTCGAACTGCTGGGAATGTGTGCCCATCGAGCAGCGCCTGGAAAACATCGAGGCCGGGCGCCCGGAACTGACTCCGGCGCCCGTGAAGGTGTTCGTTCCCGGGGGCGCCCCTCGGCCATTTTGTTAGTGACTGTCCCATATGCCTCGAAATCGCCGTATTTTCGAGTTGTCACCCACGATTTCTCAGGCTTTTTCGCACATATGGGACAGTCACTTAGCCATGCCGAGCGCGATCAAGGAAACCCCGGCCTATCGCTGGCCGGCGCTACAAACGCAGACCGTGCGCGTGGAATGCACCCTCCGCGCGGGGCTGTCACTGAGCAACTACGGCACGATCACACTCACAGTGCGCGAAGACCCGGAATGGCCCCGGAGCGGCCCCGCGCGCCCCGCAGTCGATTCGGCCGACCCGCGCGCCGATGGCTGGCCCGTCGCGACGTCCTCCGTGGGTGCCGAAGACGTGGGCGCCGCCAGCCCAACGGTCGCGTTCACAGTGACGGTCCCGGCCGAGGTGGGCTACCGGCGCTACGCACTAGACGTGGTCGCATTGGGCGGCGCGGTGGGGCGCGTCCAACTCGTTGAGACGAGTTGGCTCACAGTTACCCCAAGTCTGTTGGGTTAACTGTGAGCCAATGGCACAAAACGCAAAGGGCGCACGGAATGAAGTTCCGTGCGCCCTTTGCGTTTTGTGCCATTGGCCGGGCGCTGGCATGAGCCGCCAGCGCCCGTAACGGAGTAACAATGCGCGCGTATTACGCCCTCGTTCTGACCGCACTCGCGTGCATATCAGTGGGGTTCGCACTGCCCCCGGCACCCAAAGCACCGCGCGCGCCTGTCGCTCCGCACTCACACGCGCTGCTCGCACCAGATCAGCCCGACCGCGAGTGGAAGCTCCCGCCCGGCGAGCTGGCCCCCAATCAGATCGTGATCCAGGCCGAAGCGGGCGATGTGACCGACTGGGGCCACGCGACCATTGGCGTGAGTGACGCCTGGAAGGTCACGAAGGGTAAGGGGGCGACCGTTGCCGTGCTGGATACGGGATACGATCACTCGCACCGCGACCTCAAGAGCCAGGTCACCGCGTCCAAGGATTTCACCGGGTCGCGTTCGGGTGATTCGGATGTGAACGGGCACGGCACCCACTGCGCGGGAATCATTGCGGCCGAAGAAAACGGCGTGGGGGTGGTCGGTGTCGCCCCGCAAGCGAAGGTGTTGGCCGGGAAGGTACTCAGCGACAACGGCGCGGGCCTATCGACCTGGATCGCGGCCGGGATCGATTGGGCCGTCGAGAACGGCGCGGACGTGATCTCCATGAGCCTGGGATCGGATGCACCCGATCAGCGCATCGAGGCCGCGGTCAAGCGCGCGCTGGCCAGGAACGTGATCGTGATCGCCGCGGCGGGCAACAGTGGTCCGCGCGAGGGCACCGCGGGCTGGCCCGGGAGCTTCGAGGGAGTCGTGTGCGTGGCCGCGGTAGACAGCAACCAGGCCGTCGCCAGTTTCTCGTCGCGCGGCAAGAACGTGCAGGTGGCCGCGCCCGGGGTGAACGTCCGCTCGTGCTACCCCGGGGACCGGTTCGCCACGATGTCGGGCACCTCGATGGCCACGCCCTACGTGGCCGGGTGCGCGGCTCTCTTCGTCTCACACTGCAAGGCACGGGGGATCAAGTGGACCCCGTCCGACTTTGCAGCGGCCATCGCCAAGACCTCGAAGGATCTCCCGCCCGCGGGCCGCGACACCGCGAGCGGCTTCGGGTTGGTCCAGCCGGGGAAACTGCTCCCGGCCGACGACCCAACGATTCCCCCCGTTCCGAACCCACCCGACACCGGCGACGCGATCGTGATCGCTCCCGATCCGACCATGCCCATCACCATCGGTGGGCGCAAGGTCAAGCGCATCGTGCTGGAGTTGGAGCCCAAGCCATAGGGCGAAAGGTGAAGACAAGCCCCGGCCGGGGCGTAGGCGTGTAGCCAGGGGTGGAACCCTGGCGCGCCTCCACTCGAGCAAGGGGTCGGGGTTGCACGGGAAGTTCGCCAGGGTTCCACCCCTGGCTACGCGCCTACGCCCCATTCGGGGCTAAAAGCCAATACCCGATATCGCCCGAATGGGCGGCAGATCGTCGCCAGGGCGGAACGCCCGGCGCAACCCCTCGCCCTCTTCTCGCAAGGCCCACATGGTTGCGATCACCACTATCGCTGTGTTGATCCCTGTCGAGTGGTACGGCTTCGTGGCCAGTGTCGTCTTCACACTTCTGCACACCTGGGAAGAGGTATGGGTTGGCGAAGACGCGCCGTTCTGGTGCTACTACCGCCGGCACTTCGAACACGGCATCAGCGATGTGGCCGGTGCCCTGCTCTTCTCGTGGCTCGCGCTCATTTTGATCGGCCTGGCGGTCCTGGGGTATTTGTGCGGGTCGCAGGTGTTCCTCGGCGGGCTGGTCGGGGCGCGCGTTGGTGATGCCCTCCTGTCTCACGTCGGCCTACGCGCGCGGTTCACGGGGCCGAATCCGGGCCTGGCAACGTCCCCACTGTACCTGGCAGAAGCCCTAGTGGTGCCGCTGGTGCTACACGTTTCGCCCCTGGGGGTCGCGCTCGGGTTCGGTGCGTTCGCGCTGTTTTGGTGCATGTCTTTTGTTCGGAGGAAGAAGTGATGCGCTGGGTCTATCTGCTTCTGGCGGTGATCGCTTACGGTGCCTGCGCGCCGGCAAGTGCGCCGGCCGGCCCGGTCCGCGAGTTCGTCCGCGACCACCGGCCGGGCCTGATCGTGCCCAAGCCGCCGCGGTTCCAACCGATTGTTCTGGTTGTGCCGATTGGCTCGTGTGACCCCGGCTGTCCCTACCCTGGCGGCGATCAAACGGCCCTGCCCGGGGTGCCAACTTCAAGCGTGACGGGTTGGTTGCACCCGCGGACGGTGAGTGAGTGCCCGGGTGGGACGTGCCCCGCCCCTCGGCGCTGAAATGTGGCGCGGAGATGCGGCGCGGAAATGCGGAAGTGAAAATAACGACGCCGGCGGGTTTCCCCGACCGGCGCCGCGATCCGCGGATCGCCCATAACCGCGAACCGATGAGATACTAATTGCTCTTCAGACCGAATGCAAGGACAAAATAATGAATAGCGCCATTTTAGACCTGATTGAGAAGGTAGCCGCACGGGTGGCCGAAGGTAAGCTCGCCGCCACCGACGGCAGCGCGTTCCTCCGGCGGTTGATTCATGGCCCCGCGCTCGCGTTCGTGGTGAAGTGGACCGCCACCCCGCTGGACGATCTCGCGCTCGAACTGTTCAAGTCCCTGATTCCCGAGTAACCGGCCCCTTGTTCAGTTTCGCGCGAACCGCCGCGAACCGCCCTCGGGTATTCCCGGGGTCGGCCGCGGCGTTCGGCGTAGCGGGCTTTCGCTTGTTCGCGCGGAAGACCACGCGACCGGGAATCATCCCGCCGTCGTGGTCCGGTTCTTCGAGCGAGATCGGGTCCGTGACCTCTTCTTCGCCCTCGGCCGATGTGGGCAGCGGCACAATGGTGAGCGCGGCGCCGGCCGTGGTCCGGTACAGCCCGCCGTTGCGCAGGCGCTGGGCCTCGCGCCGGCACTCCGACCGGAGCCAGGTCGCGGCGAACCCGCGGAACGCGCCGAACAGGTCGCCGGTGGGGGGCAGCCGGGACTCGTCGAAGCGCCCCATGAGCATCGTGAGCGTGACGAGCGCGCAGCCCTCGAGTTCGAGTTCCTCTTCGGACCCGATCGCGAACCCGAAATCGGCGCGCACTCCGCGCGCGATCCCGCGCGCCCAGGCGATGTGGTCGCCGGCGTCGATGCGCAGTTCGCGCGAACAGGTCCGGGGCTCGGGCCGAACGGCGGCACGAGCGGCGAGCAGTTTGGGAGTAATCGGCATTGGGGCAATCCCGGATGTGAATACGCGACCACTATTATACTAAGAGATCACTACACCCAAGTGGCGGTTCGGGACCAAACGGGATCTTTCCACAGAAAAGGTGACGAACACGGGCGGCGCGGCACAGGGGCCGGCCCCGGCGCACCAACTCGCCGGGTAACGTGAGCGCGAGCGGAAGGCGCGTACAGCCCACCGACTACGTGAGCACCGAAGGCCGCTTGAACCGAGTCGGGGATTGGCGTAACGGCGCAAACGAGCCGCTCCCTTGCCAGTAGTTTCAAGTGATTTGGCAGTGCCGCATGGGAGTTCCTAAGTTCAAGGTTCTCAGGCACTTGAACGGGAGCCTCCCATGCGACGTGGTTACTCTACGATCACCCCGGCGGTGGTCCACGCACTGACGCGCCGAACGTTGGAACGGGCCCTGGGTTGGACCGACTACAAGCGGTCGGTCACGCGCACCCAGTTGCTCGACCTGGTGCTGTTGATCGCGGGCACCACCCGCACGTTGTTCGCGGTAGTGACCCGGTACTTGGTTCTCCCACGAGACCGCGCGACAGGCGATGCACGCCAACCGGGGTTCCAGGACCAACTCACGGCCCGGTTGGTGGATGCCCTTCACCAGGTGGCGGGGTTCACGCGCGGGACCGGAGGCGCCGGTGGACGTGTGCCATCGATGTGCATTACGTCCCCTTTTATGGGGATCGCAGCACCCGGGGATCATCGGCGGACCCAAGAAGGCCGGGACCTCGTTCTTTCACGCGTGCGCCACCGGGGTACTGATTCACAAGCACCGGCGGTACACCGTGGGGCTGATGAGCGTGACGAAAGGAACCAAGCCGCACCAGCAGGTGCAGACCCTTCTGGACCAGGTGGCGGCCGCGGGCTCACGGTCCGCGGGGGTTCTGGACGCCGGGTTCGACAGCGGGAGACCCTGTTGCTGTTGCAGGAACGGAACCTGAGCTACACGGTCCCGATGCGCAAGAAGGGCACCGGTACCAACCGCCGCAACGCCAGCTACACCCAACCCCACGGCACCATCACCACCATGGGTGGGTCACCGAGAAGAGCCGCAAGGCGGTATCGACTCGGGTGCTCGTGTGGCAACGGAAGGGCGAATCGCACGCCCGGGTGTACGCGTTCCGCGGGTGGGGCGATGCGACCGCCGTGTCGGAGGCGAACCGGGCTCGGTTGGGGCCTGTACTTTGCGCGACTTCCTGTATTCGAGCGGCTGAGGCTTAGCGTGTAGACAGGCGCCGGCCCGTCCGAGACGATGGGGTTACCACACCACCCTCGCCCCGGACGGACGCGGCCATGCCATCATCGCATCCGCTACCCTCGTCGTGCCACTGGTTTTCGGTTCTCGCGGCGGCGTTAGACCCACGATCGGCTCCGCGGCTGGCATGGTTGCTGGTCGGAGCCGTTCTGGCTCGGGGCCGCGCACCGTTACGACCTGGATTCGGTCCGCCGGGCTGAGCGATGAGTATCGCCCGTGCTACACCACGGTGGCCGCGCTTGGGGCCGGACCGACGCGCGGCGTCACACCTGCTGCGGGAGTCGTGAGGCCCCTGGCGGCGGAGGCCAGACGGCTCACGTTGGCCCTGGATGACACCCCAACGGAACGATACGGGGCAACGGTACAAGGGGCCGGGGTGCACCACAACCCGACGCCCGGGCCGGCCGGCGGACCGTTCGTGTACGGGCACGTGTGGGTGGTCCTCGGGCTCCTGGCCCGGCACCCCTCTTGGGGCATCGTTGCGCTCCCGCTGCTGGCCCGGTTGTACGTGCGCCGCAAGGACCTTCCGGGGATCCCGGCGAGGACCCGGCCCGGGTTCCGGACCAAGCTGGAACTGGCCGTCGAGTTGGTGCGGTGGGCCGCCTCGTGGCTCGGGCACCTGGGCAAGCCCCTCTGGGTGGTGGCCGACGGGGCGTACGCCAAGGCCCCGGTACTCAAGCCCCTGCGGGAGCTCGGGGTGACGGTGGTGAGCCGACTGAGGAAGGACTCGGCCCTGTGGTCCGTGCCCGGCCCGCGGGCGCCCCACCAGCGCGGACCGAACCGGACCTATGGGGACCAGCGAATCGAGTTGGCCAAGCGAGCCGGACAGACCCGCGGGTGGGCCACCGGGACGTTCGACTTGTACGGGAAACCGACGGAGAAGAAGTACAAGACGTTCGTGGCCACCTGGCGCCCGGCCGGTGGGGCGATTCGCGTCGTTCTGGTGGACGAGCCCACCGGGTGGGTGGCGTTCTTCTGCACCGACACCGCCCGCGCCGGTGGGCGACATCCTCGGAAGTGTCGCGAGTCGCTTCAGCCTGGAGATCGCGTTCCGCGATCTGAAAAAGTTGTCGGGGCGGGTCAGCAGCAGGTGCGCCTCGTGCGGGCCAACGTCGGGGCGTTCCACGTGTGCCTGTGGGCGCTCACGATGACCGAAGCTTGGGCCTGGAATCGGGATGCCAAGGCGTTGGCCGGGCACCGGGCCGCAAGTCCATGGGACGACGGGGAACGGCGACCGAGTCACGCGGATAAGCGCGCGCCTGGCGCCGTGAGCTACTGCGGAACGAAATTCAGGCGGTTCTGCGGCCCGGGATCAACGAGGCCGAATTACAAGTCGCCGCCGAACGACTACTCGACTTGGCCGCTTAATGGTGATGAAGTTGCGCAAAGAGCAGTTGGGGCGCCGGCGGTACCGAGAGCGGTTCGGGATCGAGACCAGCTATCGGCAGAAGAACCAGGCCCGCGGGTGGACCACCAGCACCAACCCCGAGTACCGGTTGCTGCTCGAGGGCGTGGCCCTGCTGTTGCGCCCAGGTGTGGGTGTACCTGACGCTCCGGATCGCTCGGGCACGCGGGCTCGCGCCGACCGCCTGGGTCGCCCAGTTCCCGTTGGCCGAGATGCTCGACTGGCTCACGCAACGGATCCGCTCACGATACCCACGCACACGATGTATTACCCTGCCACACAATACACTTACAACCAACGCAACGCCTTGAAACTACTGGCAAGGGGCGGAGGCACTTCCCCGCTCCGAAAGCACTTCACGCATTAAGCAAAACGGAAGTGTCTCCCGCTCCCTTGCGGTCGCGGCTCGTTACCAGATGGGATGAGCGTGCGGCTCAGCTCTTGCCCAATAGTAGGTCAACGACCCAGCACCCGCGCACGTGCTCGCGCGGTTCGCGGCAGTGGCTCAGGACGTCTTCGTCGTCGCACCCCGCGTCCTGGGCGCGTCCGCCAGAATCGGCATCGCACCAAAGTTGCGAGACTCATACATCTGCGCGCAATCGCAATCGCGGTGCTCGTGCGCCAGGATGGGGAGAAGATGATCGGGCGAAACGGATTGCCGAAGATGTCGTGCAACCGGGCGGTCTGGCCTACTCGCTCGCCGGCAAGTGCCCGCACGTAACCGGGCAAGCGAATCACCTCGGCTTCATCGGCTCGCGCTTGTGCCTCTCCTCTCCAGCCCCTCACAGCGTGCTCGCTTGCGATCCTCTCCAAGACAGGATCGCCGTGAGTTGCGAGTGCGTCGTAGGCAATTGCGTAGGCGGAATAGTAAGCGGTCCCGACAACACGAAAATCGCGCAAACAGTCGATCGCTCTTACGGCAGATTCCGCAGCGTAGGATTCCGCTTCTCCTGCGTGAAGAATCATGGCCGCTGATTCGTACACGTCCCCAACGACCTCAGCAAGTACCGCCCGAACCTGCTCGAAAGTGGCTGCCCCTCAATGTGTCGCTCCACCACGCCAATTGCCTTGCGGCTGTTTTGAGGTAACCGTCGCGGAGCAGGTGCTTCACGCGGCGGCAACAATCAACCGCGAACAGCCGTAATTTCCGATCGCTTGCTCGCCCCGTTAGGAACTCAAGTAGCGGTTTGGGTTCGCTGCACGTGAGCCATTCCGCTTCGGTCATCGGGCACTCGAATCGCATATCGTCCCATGTATACGCACTCAACTCTTGCCCAACAGCAGGTCAACGACCCAGCACCCGCGCGCGTGCTCACGCGGTGAGCGGCAGTGGCTCAGAATGTCTTCGTCGTCGCACCCGGCGTCCTGGGCGCGTCCGCCAGGATCGGCATTCGGTCGAAGGCCCGGTCCGTGTAGATGCCGCGTGCCAGGGAGAGTACCGTTTCCGTGAGCCACTCGAGCTGAATTTCGAGCGAGCGAAACGGGTTGCCGAATACGTCGCGCACGAGGTCCGCTTGCGCCGCGAGTTCGTCCACGTACTCTGGAAGCTGTTCGTCGCCGGGTTCCGGCCCTGAAGCCGGCAGATCGGCCGCGGCATTGACGGCGGCTTGTCGGGCGTAGCCGGCGACCGTGACGAACTTTGAAGTGACGTTGGCGGCGGCCAGTTCGATGTGGGTGAGGTAGCCCGACGTGTCAGTAGATTCGGTCCGTGCTTCTTGACAGACCGCGCGTGCCGTGGAGTGGACGCGGGCCAGGTCCGCGTCGCTCAGTTCGCCGTCCGCGAACGCTTCCGCGGCCGTTACGATTCGGATCGTGATCGGTGGTACGAAGGCGTTCCACACGCGCCGGCAGCACGCGCACGCGAACAGGCTGTTTCCGCTTGCTCGCCTTTCCGAAAAGGAAATTCAACATCTCCTGCGGGTCGGTCCCGGTCAGCCATTGGTGTTCATCCATGCCTCCAGAATATATCGCGGGGGCCGGTCCGCTACGGCACTCGGCGTCACGCGGGCGGCGGTTCGGGGACGCTCCCTTTTCGGAGGTAGGTACTCACGCGCCACGTCACGAACCCGACCGCGACCACCGCCAGCACGATCCACGCCGCCTGCCCGAGCCGGTGCTGCATCGCTTCCCAGGCGTGCCCCGCGAAGTGACCGATGAACGCCATCGCCACCGCCCACACCGCGCGCGGCCGCGTTCGCCGGGAGGAACCGCCCCAGCGCATCCCGGACGCGCCCGCGGCCGGCCCCGCGATCACGCGCAGGCCCGTAATGAACCGCGCGATGAACACCGTGAGCGCGCGTACTTCGCGAAGTACCGCTCCGCGATCTTCATGCTCGGGCGTGAGGAACAGGAACCGGCGCCCGGCGTCGAGGCGCTGCGCGCGCGCGACCCGGCGCCCCAGCCAGAAGCCCAAATTGTCGCCCGCGATCGCCGCGCAGAACGCGACCGCCACCACCGCCCAAATGTGGAGGTGCTGGCCCCGTCCGGGCTGGTCAGGTATCCGGCCGCCAGGAGCGCGGTTTCGCCCGGCACCGGTACCCCGGCGTTCTCCAGGAGTACAACGAGGCCGAGTATCCAATACCCGTGACCACGAACTAACGCAACGATGTCTGGCATTGCTCTCCTCCGCCGATCCGAATGGGCCGAGAGTGGTAAAGGAAACCGCGTGCCAACCAGCGTGGTCGGCAGCGTACCAGGATTTGCGAGGTAAAGGTTACAACTCCTGCGCCCCGTGTCCCGAATCTTCAAAGTGCGAAAACGCTAGGAATCCTAGCCATTCGCGCTTACCTGGCATCAAATGCGGGCTTTGGCACACCGCGTGCATTTCTCTTTGTCGACGAACACAGTCGGGCCGAGTTCCCCGGCCCAACCCACACCTGATCGCACTTCACCCAACCTATCCACGAAAGCCGGCGACTTCGGTCGCCGGCTTCCCTTTTGTGGACCGAATCCGCACAGAAAAACGAGCCGCGACCGCAACAGTAGTTTCAAGTGATTTGGAGTGCCGCATGGGAGTTCCTAAGTTCAAGGTTCTCAGGCACTTGAACGGGAGCCTCCCATGCGACGTGGTTACTCTACGATCACCCCGGCGGTGGTCCACGCACTGACGCGCCGAACGTTGGAACGGGCCCTGGGTTGGACCGACTACAAGCGGTCGGTCACGCACCCAGTTGCTCGACCTGGTGCTGTTGATCGCGGGCACCACCCGCACGTTGTTCGCGGTAGTGACCCGGTACTTCGGGTTCTCCCACGAGACCGCGCGACAGGCGATGCACGCCAACCGGGGTTCCAGGACCAACTCACGGCCCGGTTGGTGGATGCCCTTCACCAGGTGGCGGGGTTCACGCCGGGACCGGAGGCCGGTGGACGTGTGCCATCGATGTGCATTACGTCCCCTTTATGGGGATCGCAGCACCCGGGGATCATCGGCGGACCCAAGAAGGCCGGGACCTCGTTCTTCACGCGCACGCCACCGGGGTACTGATTCACAAGCACCGGCGGTACACCGTGGGGCTGATGAGCGTGACGAAAGGAACCAAGCCGCACCAGCAGGTGCAGACCCTTCTGGACCAGGTGGCGGCCCGCGGGCTCACGGTCCGCGGGGTGGTTCTGGACGCCGGGTTCGACAGCGGGGAGACCCTGTTGCTGTTGCAGGAACGGAACCTGAGCTACACGGTCCCGATGCGCAAGAAGGGCACCGGTACCAACCGCCGCAACGCCAGCTACACCCAACCCCACGGCACCATCACCACCATGGGTGGGTCACCGAGAAGAGCCGCAAGGCGGTATCGACTCGGGTGCTCGTGTGGCAACGGAAGGGCGAATCGCACGCCCGGGTGTACGCGTTCCGCGGGTGGGGCGATGCGACCGCCGTGTCGGAGGCGAACCGGGCTCGGTTGGGGCGCCGGCGGTACCGAGAGCGGTTCGGGATCGAGACCAGCTATCGGCAGAAGAACCAGGCCCGCGGGTGGACCACCAGCACCAACCCCGAGTACCGGTTGCTGCTCGAGGGCGTGGCCCTGCTGTTGCGCCAGGTGTGGGTGTACCTGACGCTCCGGATCGCTCGGGCACGCGGGCTCGCGCCGACCGCCTGGGTCGCCCAGTTCCCGTTGGCCGAGATGCTCGACTGGCTCACGCAACGGATCCGCTCACGATACCCACGCACACGATGTATTACCCTGCCACACAATACACTTACAACCAACGCAACGCCTTGAAACTACTGGCAAGGGGCGGGAGGCATAACCCTTCTCAACCGAGTGCAACTCGCTGGGAAGGCACATCGCTTCCCGCTCCCTTGCGGTCGCGGCTCGTAGTGCCGTTCTAGAATCCCGAAAATAACTGAGCACGCCCGAACGCGACCGGGAACTATGGGGTGAAGGAGGCGGAAGCACACATGGCCGATGCGCACTCGATCGCTCGACTCGCGACCCTGGCCCACACCGGGCTCGCGGACCACGCGCTGCTCGCGCGCTTCGCCTCCGAGCGCGACGAGTTCGCGTTCGCCGCACTCGTGGAACGACACGGACCGGTCGTGCTCGATGTCGCGCGCTCCGTGTTGCGCCACACCCAGGACGCCGAAGACGTGTTCCAGGCGTCGTTCCTGGTGCTCGCGCGCAACGCCAACACGATCCGCACGCGCGCCTCGGTCGGGTGCTGGCTCCACGGCGTCGCGCGCCGGCTCGCGCTCCGGGCGCGGCGCGCACGCACGAGGCGGGCACGTTACGAGGCGGTCCCCCGTGACGCACCGATCCCCGACGACGAACTCACGTGGGCCGAAGTCCGCGCGCTCATCCACGCGGAACTCGCGCGGCTACCCGAAGCACTCCGCGCCCCAATACTTCTGTGCCACCTCGAAGGACTCACGCTCGACGAGGCCGCCGCGCGCCTCGAACTCTCGCGGAGCACACTGCGAAGGCACCTGGACCGGGCGCGCGAAGTTCTGCGCGTGCGCCTCGCGCGGCGCGGACTGGCCGTGGCCGCGATCGCCTTCCCGACATCGATTTCCAACGCGGTTCCGCCGGAGGTCGTTCTCGGAACGGCCCGGTCCGCGGTTCGGTTCGCCGCCGGGTTCGCGGACCCCACGCGCGCCGTCGAACTCGCTAACGGAGCAATGTCTGCCATGACCGCTGTGCGAATGAAACTCGGTCTGCTGCTCGTGGCCACGCTGAGCACTGTTGGGCTCGTCGTCGCGGGTACTCAGATGGGAACCGGCCCACAGAAAGCGGAACTCCCATCCGCGCCAGCGCCCACAGCTAAGCCCGAGGAGAAACCACCCGCCAAGTCCATGACCGACGAAGAGAAACTGCAGGGCGCATGGGCGATCACCAACGACGTCTTCCTACAAGCGGGTGAGAAGTGGACATTCATAAGTGGCCGGCTCGAGAGGCCCGGGGAGAAGAAAGCGCCCAAGCCAGAGGATCAAGTCAACACGTGGTACAAGCTCGATCCCAAGCAGAATCCCAAAACAATTGACCTCACGTGTCAGGTGGGGACCGATGGTCCGCTCGTGTTCGTCGAGAAAGGTATTTACTCGCTCGAGGGGAATGAACTGAGGCTCTGTATGGCGGCCGGTGGCGCGGAGCGGCCGAAATTGTTCTCGAAGGATCTGGGGCGCACGTCGCTACTAACCCTCACACGCGAGCCGCCCGCTAAAGCGATCTTCCTGGACCAGCGCGAGGGCAAGCCGCCGATGCGCACCGTGTTCGTGTCCCTGGAGCTGACCAACCCCCGGAACGAACCGGTCTGGCTGCTCACCCGGTATTCGGGGGACAAACCGCTCGCGGAGTCAGGGAAGTTCCTCGCGACCGAGGACACCCCGCAGGCGTTCGTCGGGGACAGCTATAGGAGCACCAAAGATGGCGGGATGGGCGAGGCCGTTCGCGTGAGTTTCATCGGGGGGTTCCACGCCTTCTATCTCGCTCCCGAAGCGACCGTTCGCTTCGACCGGTACCCGATCGAGTGCTGGAAAGATGTGGATCAGATCGAAGTCTGGGAAGTGTCCGCACTCCGCGTCAACGGGCGCACGGCCCTCGATGAGTGGCTACCTTACCGAACAAAGAGCGACGTAAACGTCCGCGTCCCCGCGGGCACGCCCGCGACCAACCTCGACTGGGACGCGCGAACGGCCAAGTCGCGTACCGATTACCCGAAGGAGCGCGTCGAGTTCGTGCGCGCCGAACCGATTCGGAAGTGGCTCCTGCCGATCAAGAAGCCCGGTGCAAAGGCCCCCGCGCCCAAAACGCCGCTCGAGGAGCTTCAAGGTACCTGGGACCCGATCGCCCTTGAAGCCCCGGGGTCGCGGATAACAGGACCGAATTTAAGCCTCTTTTTGCGCGAGTTGGTAATCGCAAACGACACGTTCCGTCAAGACATGGTATCTGGCGTGCGATTGATGAATATCAGAGTCTATAGCAATACGAGCCCCAAATCTTTCGATCTGTTCGCCCCCCCGGACAATTCACCCGACGTTGAGACGGAGAAAAAGAATCTCAAGCCGATCACGTTGGGTATCTACGACCTCACCGGCGACACACTAACGCTCGCGTTTTCGGGCAATGATGTGCGTCCGACGGGATTCAAGGTAACCGCCGACTCGAAGGCTACCGTTTGTACCTACAGGCGCAGGCCGCCCGCGAAGTCCGAAAAGGCGCCGGCGGAGTACGTCTCCGCGGAAGCGACACTCTACCTGGGTCGCGACGGCTTGGGGGGCAAACCGGGCGAGGTGATGAAGAAGGCGATCACGGACGAGGAGACACTCGCCAAGCTCGCGGCCTGCTTCCCGGAGCTGGGGAGCGGGAAGACATCGTCGACGGCCGGGGCGTGGAAGGCCGCAGTCACCTTCCAGTTCACGAACAGAAAGGGCGAATTAATCAAGGTGTACAGCAACTGGACGGAGTGGAATCAAGGCAAAGGAGATTGGCCGGTGAAGGCCAGTCTCATGAAGCTCACCGGCGAACTGTTCGAGCAGCCGGTCCTCATCGATCGGGGGACCATCGCGGGCGAGTGGGAGTTCGTGAAAGCCGAGCAGGGCGGCAAAAAGCAGGAGCCTCCACCCTTCGACCTCGTTGCGACCGGTTCCACGCTCCGATTCGAGACCAACGGGAAATTTTTGACGGAGTCCGAGTGGAAGGTCAATTACACGATCGACCCGAGTAAGTCCCCGAAAGAGATCGATTTCGTCTTCTCGCCCCGCCCCACGGGGGCAAAAACCGCTCGGGGCATTTACGCGGTCAAAGACGACACATTGATGATCTGTTTAGGAGGAGGTCAGAACCGGCCGGCTGACTTCAACGCTCTCCGGGGGCCGGACGACACCTTGTGGGTGCTCAAGCGCAAGGGCACCGGACCGGCACCGGCACCCGCGCCCGCTGCAGGCGACCTCGACGGGTTGCGGAAGAAGCTCCGGAGCGGCACGCCCGAGGAGAAACGGCAGGCGCTGACCACGATCCGCGACCTGCAAGCCATCAGGCTGATCCCGGACGTGATCGAGGCAGTCGCCGACCCGACTGCGCTCCCGCGTGAGGGGGACACGGGGTGGGGGTTCGTCGGGCACCAGGCGGCCACGGTCATGGTCGAACTGGCCCGCGCGGTGGACGGTACCGACCGGGCGGGCCGTCGGGATTACACTTTCCACGACGATCAGTACAAAGGCGGCGAGAAGCTGAAGGAACTCGGGCGCCTGGAGGACGTCCGCAAGAACTGGGCGCGCTGGCACGCCGACCGAAAGTAGGCGCGGCGCGGCCCGTTTTGATTTGGTACCCCGAAGGGGTTGTACATCGGATGGGTTCCCCAGGGTGCGCGGTGCGACCCTGGGCTGGGATGTGTAACCCCTTCGGGGTATCGGAATTGGTGGTGCGGGCGCGCGGCGCGTGTGGGCGCACCCACCGCCCTGACGGGCGGGGTTCACCGGGCGCGGGCGGTTCGGTTCTTTACCCCGAAGGGGTTGCACATCTCAGCCCAGGGTCGCACCGCGCACCCTGGGAACCCACGCGCCAGAATTCCGAGAATTGTCCAGCACCCCAGAACCCGACCGGGGACTATGGGGTGAAAGGGGCGCTCGGGAACCATCATGGCGGACATGCACGCAATCGCCCGGCTCGCCGCACTCGCCCACAGCGAACTCGCGGACCACGCGCTGCTCGCGCGCTTCGCCACCGAGCGCGACGAGTTCGCGTTCGCGGCACTCGTGGAACGACACGGACCGGTCGTACTCGATGTCGCGCGCAGCGTGTTGCGCCACACCCAGGACGCCGAAGACGTGTTCCAGGCATCGTTCCTGGTGCTCGCGCGAAACGCCAACACGATCCGCACGCGCGCCTCGATCGGGTGCTGGTTGCACGGCGTCGCGCGGCGAATCGCACTGCGGGCGCTGCGCTCGCGCACGAGGCGGGCGCGCCACGAGGCGGTTCCGCGTGACACGCCCGTGCCCGACGACGAACTCACATGGGCCGAAGTCCGCGCGCTCATCCACGCGGAACTCGCGGGGCTCCCCGAAGCACTCCGCGCACCAATACTCCTGTGCCACCTCGAAGGGCTCACGCTCGACGAGGCCGCCACGCGCCTCGAACTCCCCCGCGGTACGCTGCGCGACCGGCTGGACCGGGGGCGCGAAAGGCTCCGTCAGCGCCTCGCGCGGCGCGGACTGGCGGCCGCCGCGATTGCTTTTTCGGCGTCCAGTTCCAACGCCACACCGCCATTAATGGTTCTTGTAACAGCCAGGTCCGCGGTTCGGTTCGCCGCCGGGTTCGCGGAACCCTCGCGCGCCGTCGAACTCGCCAACGGAGCGGTCGCCGCTATGACACCCACGCGATTGAAGTTCGGGCTGCTGTTCGCCGTCACCTTCGGGGCCGTCGGGCTCGTGGTCGCGGGCATCCGGGACGTCGAAGCGCCGGCCGTGGAGCCGCCCGTGGCAGAAGCCGCGCCGGTGATCGACGAGCCCGAAGCCGCGGCGCGCGAAGTGGTGCGCGCGGACCTGCCCGTGGCCCCGCCACCGGTCCCCGCGCCGCGCGTCGAGTTCGAGAGCATCACCGTCGTCATCATCAAACCGCCCGGGCTGAGCAACGAGCCGGGCGGAACGATCCGCATCTCGTCGGACGGATCGTGCTTGTACGAGGTTCCCGGGCGCGTGCCCCCCGGGGGCGGTAACCCCTTGCCCGGCGCGCGGCTCGTTCACAAACTTCCGCGCGACCGGCTCCGCGCGCTGAACCAGGTACTGAAGGACACGGAGTGGCTCAAGGCGGACGCGAAGGAGGTACCGCGCCTGCACGCGGCCGAGTACACGATCACACTCGAGCGCAACACCGGGCGCGTTCCGATCAAGAGAACTCTAAAAATAACGGGTGTGTCCGAGGGGTATCGGAATGTATTCCACTTCTTCCAATCGATCGCACACCAGGAGTTCCTGCTCTACCGCCTGGAATGGCTTCTCAACACGATGGTGGAAGCGCGCCGCGACCTGGACAATATCATCGGCGGAGAGTTGGGCGAGTCGATCGGCAAGTCGCTGTACGCGATCGATTTAACCCGCTTCGTCCCGTGGGCCACGCGGACCGTGCGCAACTCGTTCAACAAGCAGGTCGACGAGGTGCGCGTCGCGGTGCGGCTGATCGGGTTGCTGAAGCTGGAAGCGGAGCGCGAGCACGTGAACGACCTGGCTACGGACCGGGATTCGAGCGTGCGCGCGGCGGTCGCGCTGGCGGTGGGGCGCCTGGGCGGGGAGAAGGCCGTCCCGGTGCTGCGCAAGATGCTCCGGAGCACGTCCGAAGCGCCCTGGGAACTCATCAAGCTCGGCCCGATCGCGGTCCCGACGATCGTGGACGTGATCCAGAACGGCGGCGACCCCAGCGACATGGGTTACGAGCACCTGATTCGGGCGTACATCGAGAACTGGAAGGACGTGCCCCAACCGCTCGACGGGAGAATCACGGTGGCAGTGATGGCGGGCGCGGTCGCCGCGAAGGAGAAGGCCGTCCGCACGCAGTACCACGAGGAGCTACTGAAACTGATTGCCACGCCCCCGCCGCCCGAAGACCCGAAACTCGCGCGCGCCCGCGCGGACGTCCTGAACCTCGCGAACGCGGTGGAAGCGTACCGGGCCAAGTGACTGTCCCATAAGGGGTTGTCACGCGGCTTTGTGATATTGGATTCGGGGTCGGCATATTTGGGTTCGAGTCGGTTGAGCATGAGGTGGATCATGGCCAGTTTGATGAACGCCTCCGCTGACATCACGCTTTCCTCCCGGTCCTTGGTGAGCCGCCGGCACGTGCCCAGCCACGCGAACGTGCGCTCCACGGTCCACCGGATCGGCAGCTTCACCCACCCCTTCGACCCCTCCGGGCGCGCACGATGACCAGATCCCACCGGGCGTTGTCCTCGACCCACGCGTAGAGGGCGAAGTTGTGGTACTTGCTGTCCGCGTACATCCGCACCACCTTGCCGACCGGCTGTCCCTCCAAGCGGGGGAACAGTTCCTGCGCGGCTTGGGCATCGTCCACGCTCGCGGCGGTCACCAGCACGGCCAGCAGCAACCCCAAGGAATCCACGACGATGTGGCGCTCCGCCCGTCGACGTTCTTGGCGTTGTCCCGGCCCCGCTGCTCGCCGCCGGAGGTCGTGTCCACCGACTGGCTATCGACGCTCGCCGTGGTGCGCGCGCATACGGCTTCTCCTGGGTGCGGACCTTCTTGCGGAGCAGGTCGTGTATGGTGTCGAGGGTACCGTTGTGACGCCACTCGTCGAAGTACCGCCAGACCGTGGACTTGGGCGGGAAGTCCTTGGGCAAGTAGCGCCACTGGCACCCGGTGCGCAAGATGTAGAACACGGCATCGACGACATCCCGCAGGTCGGTCGTGCGGGGCCGACCGCCCGGATAGACCGGGATGTGAGGCTCGATTAACCTCCACTGCTCGTCGCTTACATCGCTCGGGTAGGATTGGGTTCTCATGAACCATTTTACCCACCCCAACTGCCCTTATGGGACAGTCACTAAGACGGGTACGTACCCGAAGACGTTGGCCGCTGAGGGACGACGGTTCGTGCGCCCGGTACGACCCTACTCGACCCGTGGCGCGGCGAGTACCTGTACACCCCGAACGGCGAGCGCGCTGGCCACACCCACCCCGACGTCTGGGCGGTAACCCCGGACAAGGTGAAGATCGGGAGCTGGGCCGCGGAGCTGTGGGGAGTTGGGTGCTTCAAACTTCGGGGACGGAACGTACACCGCGCCCGAACAGCGGGCACTGGGAATTCGAGGCGAACATGGTCCGGCTGCACAAGGATGAAGGCGTGTTCTACCGGGCGGTGCGGTACACCCTCGACGTGTCCCGGGAGCCGAAACAGATCGACCTCGTGTTCGGCGGTGCGGTCCTCAAGGGTATCTATGAGGTGAAGGGCGACACGCTCCGCGTGGCTTACGCCCAATCGGACAAGGACGTGCGCCCGACGCATTTCGAGGGCGGCACCGGGGCCGCGCGATTCCTCTTCAAGCGAAAGAAGTAGGGTAGCGGGGCGATTGATAACGAGCCGCGACCGCAACAGTAGTTTCAAGGCGTTGCGTTGGTTGTAAGTGTATTGTGTGGCAGGGTAATACATCGTGTGCGTGGGTATCGTGAGCGGATCCGTTGCGTGAGCCAGTCGAGCATCTCGGCCAACGGGAACTGGGCGACCCAGGCGGTCGGCGCGAGCCCGCGTGCCCGAGCGATCCGGAGCGTCAGGTACACCCACACCTGGCGCAACAGCAGGGCCACGCCCTCGAGCAGCAACCGGTACTCGGGGTTGGTGCTGGTGGTCCACCCGCGGGCCTGGTTCTTCTGCCGATAGCTGGTCTCGATCCCGAACCGCTCGGTACCGCCGGCGCCCCAACCGAGCCCGGTTCGCCTCCGACACGGCGGTCGCATCGCCCCACCCGCGGAACGCGTACACCCGGGCGTGCGATTCGCCTTCCGTTGCCACACGAGCACCCGAGTCGATACCGCCTTGCGGCTCTTCTCGGTGACCCACCCATGGTGGTGATGGTGCCGTGGGGTTGGGTGTAGCTGGCGTTGCGGCGGTTGGTACCGGTGCCCTTCTTGCGCATCGGGACCGTGTAGCTCAGGTTCCGTTCCTGCAACAGCACAACAGGGTCTCCCCGCTGTCGAACCCGGCGTCCAGAACCACCCCGCGGACCGTGAGCCGCGGGCCGCCACCTGGTCCAGAAGGGTCTGCACCTGCTGGTGCGGCTTGGTTCCTTTCGTCACGCTCATCAGCCCCACGGTGTACCGCCGGTGCTTGTGAATCAGTACCCCGGTGGCGTGCGCGTGAAAGAACGAGGTCCCGGCCTTCTTGGGTCCGCCGATGATCCCGGGGTGCTGCGATCCCCATAAAGGGGACGTAATGCACATCGATGGCACACGTCCACCGGCGCCTCCGGTCCCGGCGCGTGAACCCCGCCACCTGGTGAAGGGCATCCACCAACCGGGCCGTGAGTTGGTCCTGGGAACCCCGGTTGGCGTGCATCGCCTGTCGCGCGGTCTCGTGGGAGAACCCGAAGTACCGGGTCACTACCGCGAACAACGTGCGGGTGGTGCCCGCGATCAACAGCACCAGGTCGAGCAACTGGGTGCGCGTGACCGACCGCTTGTAGTCGGTCCAACCCAGGGCCCGTTCAACGTTCGGCGCGTCAGTGCGTGGACCACCGCCGGGGTGATCGTAGAGTAACCACGTCGCATGGGAGGCTCCCGTTCAAGTGCCTGAGAACCTTGAACTTAGGAACTCCCATGCGGCACTGCCAAATCACTTGAAACTACTGGCAAGGGAGCGGCTCGTCCGAATTTACTCCCTTGCGGTTGCGGCTCGCTGTAACGGACCGCCTAGCTCCCGCTCCCGCGCTTCGCTTCGAGTTCCTGCCACCGCGTGTACAGCTTCTCGACCACCGCTTGCGCCTCTTCGAGCGCCTTGCACGCCGCGGTGAGCGCGACGTGGCTGCTGCCCGCGTTCGCGACCTCTTGTTCGCGCGCCGCGACCGTGCCCTCGGCGGCGAGAATCGCGGCCTCGATCCCGTCCCACTCCTGCTGCTCCTTGTAGCTCAGCTTCTTCGGCTTCGCGGCCGGCGCGGAAGACTTCTTCGCGGGCGCGACGGGCGCGGGCTTCGCCGCTTCGGTGGCGCGCTCGTAGGCCGTGAGCCACTGGCCGACGCTCCCGTACTTCGCCGAGTCGCCGAGCCCGTCGAGGCCGATCACCTCGGTACACAGCCGGTCCATCAGGTCGCGGTCGTGGGTCACGAGGATCACCGCGCCCGGGAACTCTTCGAGGCTGTCTTCCAGCGCTTCGAGCGACGGGATGTCGAGGTCGTTCGTCGGTTCGTCGAGCAGGAGCAGGTCCGCGGGTTTGAGCATGAGTTGCGCGATCCGCACGCGCGCCCGCTCGCCCCCGGAGAGCGCGCTCATTTCCACGTCGAGCTGGTCCGGGCGGAACAGGAACCGCTGCGCCCACCCGCCGACGTGCAGTTGCCGCCCGTTGAAGGTGACCGTGTCGCTGTTCGGGCTGAGGGCCGTGCGAAGGGGCACCGTCAGGTCGAGCGTGGACCGGCCCTGCTCGAACGTCACGATGCGCAACCCGTCCGCGCGCGTGACGACCCCCTGGTCCGGTTCGATGTCCCCCGCGAGTGCCTTCAGCAGCGTACTTTTGCCGCTCCCGTTCGGCCCCAGGAGGCCGAGCCGCGTGCCCGGGCTGACGATCAGGTCCAGTCCGCGGAAGAGCGGGCGCCCGCCGAGCGCTTTGCCGATGCCGGTGGCCGTGAGGAGCTTCTTCGTCTGGCGCCCGGTTCCGGCGAAGTCGATCGCGGCCGTTCCCGCCGCCGCGGTGCGGTAGTTCAGTTCGGCCAGTTCGTCCCGGCGCGCCGCGGCCTCGCCGATGCGCGAGCGCGACTTCTTCCGCTGGGCGGACTCCTTGCGCCCGAGCCACTCGGTCTCGCGCCGCACCTGGTTGGCGACCGCGTCGCGCTGGCGCGCCTGGGCCTCGAGGAAGGCGTCGCGCTTTTCGGCGAAGTCGTCGAACGCGCCGGCCACGCGGAACGCCCCGCCCGGGTACACGCGGCTCACTTCCAGGATCTCGTCGGACACGGCCCGGAGGAACGCGCGGTCGTGGGTGGCGACGAGGTACGCGAACGGCGCGGCCCGCAGCAGGCGCTCGAGCCACACCACGCCGGGCAGGTCGAGGTGGTTCGTCGGTTCGTCCATGAGGAGCAGGTCGGGCTCGCGCACCAGCTCGCGCGCGAGAGCGAGGCGCTTGCGCCAGCCGCCGGAGAGCGTCTCGGCGCGCACGTCGAAGTCCTCGAACCCGACCTGCGTGAGCGTGATCGCGGTGCGCGTCTCGCGCTCGTGGTCCTCGAGGTTCTCGCCCGCGAGGGCCGCCATCAGAACGCCGTGCGCGGTCTGCCCCGGCTCGAAGATGTCGTCCTGCGTGAGGTACCCGACGCGCACGCCCCGGCGCGCGGTCCGCGTCCCGCTATCGGCCGCTTCGATCCCGGCGAGGATTTTGAGGAGCGTCGACTTCCCGGCACCGTTGGGACCGATCAGCCCGACGCGCTCGCCCGCCCGGAGCTCGACCGAGAGCCCCTCGAACAGCGGGCGCGGGCCGTAGCTCTTACTCAGCTCTTGCGCGGACAGCAACAACGACATAATTCGTTCCGGGGGATCGGGGCGCGAACAATCGGAGTTTTCTTACGGTTCGCGGCCCCTCCACGCAACGAAGTTGTGCCTCGCCCGTGCCGGTCGCAAGTCTCGGTGCTTGCGTTGGTGGTGGGTTCGTGTACGCTGTGTTTCGTTCTCGTGGTCGGTTTAGCTCGGTGCCCTACACCAGGACGATGTTGCGTCGTCCGAGCACATTCCACCACACCCTGCGCGGGGACCGCTGTTCCAGCACCGCTTTCGGAACTGTTCCTGAACGTTCAGGAGCGGGCTGGATCATCCCCGCTGATCGTGGTTCCGCTCCTGAACGTTCAGGAACAGTTCCGGCGGTGCCGCGAGCGCTCCGCGCCCCAGGTCGAATAGTAGACGCCATGAGAACGCACCACGGGCCGAGGAGCAATCCCCGGCCCGTGGCGTTTTGCATCGGAAGAAGCTGCGAGGTGCCGATCAATCCACGCCCAAATCCTTGATGAATCGGGTCGAGGGGTAGATGCGCTCGTACTCAACGGCAAAGTAGTCGGCGACGATCCGCCGCACCTTCAGCGCCACCTCCGGGTTGGTTCCGGGCGAGCAGCGTGCCAGAAACTCCGCGTCTGAGATTGGGGGGAAGCGCTCCTTGAATGCGTCGCTGCTTCGTTTCGCTGCGACGATGGCGCCAACCACAGTGGCGAGAACGACGGCCGCAAAACACATCTCCGGAATCATCGGATCACCTCCCGAATCAGCTCACACGACCGAACCCGACACAGCCTACCGCCGGCGCTCCGCTTCCGCTACTCCTTGCCGAGCACGAGGTCGATGACCCAGCACCCGCGCACGTGCGGCCCGTCGTTGCGGCAGTGATCGAGGACATCGGCGCTATCACACCCTGCGTCCTGGAGCGCGTCGGCGAGGATCGGCATCGCGCTGAAATCCCGTGATTCGTACATTTGCGCGGCCAACGCGACCGCCGTGGAAATGCGCCACGAAGGGGAGAACGTCACGGAGCGAAAGGGATTCCCGAAGACGTCGCGCAGAACGTGAGCCTGAAACGCGACTTCCGCACTCGCCCGCGAGAATGCACACTCAGCCCATTCCTCGTCAACCGGTTCGTCGTCCGTATTGAGTGCCCGCGCAGCAAATTCCGTGGTGATCGTTATGTTGCCCGTATTGAACGCGGATACGGCCCCGCGCGCGTAATATTTTCCCGGCGGCGTTTCCCAACGGTGGTTCAGGAGGCGCCCTGCCATCCGCATGAGGTCGTCCTCTTCTTTCCCGCTGGTTCGGCCGTCGGCGCGCCGTTCCAGTAACGCCAGCATGTGTTCGTAACTATCTGATTCAAGCAAGTGGTATACGCGCAAACAACAAGCGAAACCGAATAGCCTCTTCTTTCGGATCGTCGTCTTGATTTCGAGAAACTTCGTTAGCGGCGTCGGGTCGTCGCACGCGAGCCATTCCGCTTCGGTCATTGGTTGCTCTCTTGGGAACGGCTCTCAGCATGACCGATTCGGCGCCGGTCGCAAGTCTGGGTGCTTGCGTTGGTGGTGGGTTCGTGTAGGCTGTCACTTTCCCGACCGGCCCTGGCGGTGCATGCGCTCCGCTGGGCGGGCCGGTCAAAGTTCTCGTGGTCGGTTTAGCTCGGTGCTTTGCACCAGGACGATGTTGCGTCGTCCGAGCGATTGCCACGCCATGCGTCTCGGGGAACGCTGTTCCAGCACCGCTTTCGCGGCCGCGAACAACTTCGCGACGGCGGACTGGATCAACCTCGCCGGTCGCGGTTCCGCCGTCGCGAAGTTGTTCGCGGCCGCGGCGGTGCCGTGAGCGTTCCGCGTCCCAGGTTCAGAAGTAGACTTCACGGGAACGCACGCGGGCCGGGGATTGTCCCCCGGCCCGCAGTGTTTTGCATCGGAAGTAATCGACTGGAACGCCCTTTGCGCCCGGTCGTCGGGCGGGCCGGCCAAGGATGGGCAGTGGTTCTGTCGGACTGTGTTTTCCTCTTACGAGCGCGTGCGGCGCATGATGTCCCAATTGTGGATACTGATGCCGAGCACCGGCATACGGCCCGGTTGCTCGTCTTCGTGCGCGACGAACGCGATGCCCGTTGGGGCGTGGGGAGCCAGCTCCCGATTCGGATAGTACATCTCATCGCCGCTGTCATAAAAGAGCGGGAACTCCGACAGAGCCTCTTGAAGAGGGCTACCGATCCCGATCCGCCCTAACGCCCGCCCGCGGTATCCCTCAAACGCCCAGATACAGAACAAGTCGCCAGCCGCGTTGAAGTCGAAGCGAACTACGTCCGCCCCGAAGAATATGACCGTGTTCCCCGACCCCAACGGGAGGGTGTTCCGAACGACCAATACTCCGGTGTTTTGATCGATCGCATCCCTCAAAGGAAAATCCGACTGGTACTCAATTTGGGTGGCGCCACGGAGTAACTCGCCGCACTCCGCAAGCGGCGTCCCGATTCGCCACCCGGCCGCAAAGAGCCCTGGGTACAAATCCGCGTCCAAGTCTATTCCTGCCATTTCGCGCCACTCTCAACTGCGAACCGCTGGTTTCTGTAAAAGTCCACAACGAATACCGCCTTGTCGAACCACCATCATCGTACCCTTGCTACTCCTTGCCGAGCGCCAAGTCTACGACCCAGCACCCGCGGACGTGCGGCCCGTCGTTGCGGCAGTGATCGAGGACATCGGCGTTGTCACAGCCCGCGTCCTGGATCGCGTCGGCGAGAATCGGCATCACGCTGAAGTCACGTGATTCGTACATCTGTGCGGCGAGTGCAACTGCCGTGGACGTGCGCCACGAGGGGGAGAAGGGCACGGGGCGGAACGGGTTCCCGAAGATATCGCGGAGTAAGTTGACCATCTCTGCGGCAGGATCGGGATCTGTCCAACCCATTGGTTCGCCGGAACCACCCCATGCCTCCGCCCAACTGCTCAACATTTCCTCGGTATCTTCTGCACTCAGCCCAGACGACGTTTCGAGAGCGTGGCCTTCGAGTGCGAGCGCTGCGCTTGCCCAGGTCAGATTGAGTAGGAATAGCTCATCCGCCAGAATCGCAGCGCTCTGATACGCGGCTTCGTCGGCCCGGCTTTGGATTCGGTTATCCGCGCCCAGCATGTTACCATTGGCTATATCGGCAGCTTCAGTAAGTTCCTCGGCGGTCGCCGCCCCGTCGGCATAGCGCTCGGCAGCGAGTACCGCGTTCCAGCTTCCATCGTCGCTCATCAGGCGACGGACTCTGTAGCAGCACGCGCACGCGAAGAGTCGACGCTTCCGCTCCGGGCTTCGGTCGCCGAGCCACCTCAGCATCACTCGCGGGTGAGTACACGCCAACCATTCCGCTTCGGTCATTGCTTGCCCTCACGGGAATGCTTCCAGCATGACCGATTCCGCGCCTTACGCCCAGGCGAGTTGCGCGCCCGGAGCGGAAACCCGCGCCACCTAAAAAGGGGCTCGCACCACCCGTTGCGTCGGTTAGAATCGCCGCACTCGCTCCTCACCACGGGTACCCCCACATGCGCGCCCGCTCCTGCCTCGCTGTCGCCATCGCGCTCGTCGTCTCCGCGCTCAGTGCTGCGGCCGATCAACCGCCCAAGCCCACGGCGGTGCGGGTCGGGTCCGCGACCGTCGAACTCGAAGCCGATGACGGCATGGTCATTGGCGGGGGGATTCTCCCCTACAAGGTGAAGGGGCAGGAGGGGAAGCTCCGCGCGGTCGCGACCGTGATCGAGAAGCCCGGCGCGGGCAAGGTGTGCGTCGTCGCGTGCGACGTGCTCATGCTCAACCGCGACCTGCTCGACCCGGTGACCGAGGAGGTCGCGAAGGCGCTCAAGATCCCCGAAGCGCACGTCCTCATCAACTGCACGCACACGCACCACGCCCCGACCACCGTCACCATTCACGGGTACGAGCGCGACGAACTCTTCTGCCGCCGGGTGCAGAAGGCGATCGTGAAGGGGGCCAAAGACGCCGACGCGAAGCTCAGCGCGGGCGACGCGACGTTCCACTTCCGGCTCGGCGAGGAATCGTCCGTCGGGCAGAACAGCCGGCTGCTCCTGAAGGACAACAGTATCTTCTGGATCGGCCCGCGCGACGACACGGTGCGCCCGACCGGGCCGTTCGACCCGGAGCTCCCGGTGCTCGCGTTCCGCGGCGCGAACGACAAGCCGCTCGCGGTGCTGTTCAACCACTCCACGCACACGATCGGGGTGCGCACGTCCGGGCGCTCGCCGTCGTTCTACGGCCTCGCGGCTCAGGAACTCGAAGCCGAACTCGGCGGCACGTTCCTGTTCCTGGAGGGCGCGTCCGGCTCCACGCACAACCTCGGGTCCACGGCCACGGAAAACACCCTTCGCATCAAGCAGGCCGTGAAGGACGCACTGGAGAAGACCGCCCCGCGCCCGGTGGCACGCGTGACCGCGGTGAAGAAGCCGTTCGCGTTCAAGGTGCGCGCGTTCGACGAGGCGAAGGAAGAGGCCGCAGTCTCGGCGTACTGCAAGGCGCGCGCGGGGAAGCAAGCGGAGGCCTACACCGACGTGTTCCGCGCGCAGCGCAAGGTGCTGGCCCCGAAACAGGGCGAGGAGCGGACGACGGTGATTCAAGCAGTGCTGATCGGCGACGTGGCCGTTGTGGGCGTGCCGGCCGAGTTCTTCACGGTGCTGGGCCAGGACATCAAGCGCCGGTCCCCGTTCCGGTACACGTATGTCGCGGAACTGGCGAACGACTACGTCGGCTACCTGCCGGACAAGAAGGCGTTCGAGTTGGGCGGCTACCAAACGTGGACCGGGCTCCACAGTTTCGCCGAACGCGACACCGGCGAGCGCATGGTCGACGCCGTGGTGACGATGCTGGAGGAACTGGCGAAGAAGCAGTGAGGCGGTCGCAGTGCTTTCTTGTTGTGTGGGTCTTTCTTGTAGGGCGGGTCAAGGCTTTGCGCAGGCCCACCATTACCCCCCCCCGGGTACGAACGGAACCCGCTCGCCCCGGATGACCCGGCGGGCCAAAGAGCCGATGGTGGCGTTCTTGTAGCCCGTCTTTGACATGCCGGATGATCCGAGGTTTGGGAGCGCGTCGGTTGCGTTCGCGCTCGCCGGGGGAAATGGTGGGCCTGCGCAGAGCCTTGACCCACCCTACAAGAACGCCGCACGCTACTTCTTCCCCTTCAGGCGCCCGAGCGCGCCCGCGGCATCGCGCGTGAGCGTGAGATCGGGTCCACCCGTGGCCAGACGCGCCAGTAACGTCTGCGCCTCGGGGGTGCCGATCCGCTCCAACACTTCCACGGCCCGAACCGCGCGCAAGTGCTCTCCCGATAGCTTGGTTTCCTTGACGTTCGTGAGAATCGCGTTGAGGCGCGTGCGCACTTCGGGCACGTCCGATTTCCCGGCCGCCGCGCGGAGTTGGGTGGCTGCGGTCGGGGCGAGCGCGGTCAGTTCTTTCGACGCGCCCTCTCGTTCCGCGAAGTCGGAACTGCCCAGCTTCCCGATCAACGCGGCGACGATTTTGGGGTCCGCGGGCGCCAGTGGTTCGACCCGGTCCGTGATGAACTTGAGCGCCGCGGTCGGGTCCGTGGACAGGTACCGGATCGCCGCGAACCCCTTCCGGGCGCTCGGGTCCGCCAGGTCCGCCCACGCCGCGTCCGCGTTTTGGGGCGTGGGGGCCGGGGACAGTCGCCCCCCGGTCGCGTCCCAGATCAGGAGCGTGCGGTCGGTTGCGAACGTACACAGGCGCGTCCCGTCCGGGGAGAACCGCACCCCCCACGGCTTGCCAACGTGTCCCGTGAAACGGAGCCGCTCCGACCCGGTCGCCACCTCGTACACGCGCACGTCCGCGCCGTGAGTGGCGGCGAGCGTTCGCCCGTCCGGGGAAAATTCCAGCGCCGGCGAGCCCCGATCACCGGGCTCCTTCGCGACCGGTTCCACCAAAACGCGCAGCTCGCGCCCGGTGCCCGCATCGGCGAGCCCCACGGCTCCGTCTTTATCGGCCAACGCCAAATAGCGCTCATCGGGAGAGACCGCCACCGCGCCCGACCACTTCTCGGCCAGCCGGAACTCCTCTTTGCCGGTCGCAAAATCGATCACGCGAGCACCGGGCGCGCCGTCACGCACCAGCACCCGTTTTCCGTCTCGGAAGAACACGAGCCGACTCACGACACCACCAGTGTGCGGAATCGTTCGCACTTCTTTTCGCCCGATCACGTCCCACACGTGTAGCGCCTTCTGTCCCCCGCTCACCAGGAACTTCCCGTCCGGGGTGAAGGTCAGGGCACGCACCATTCCGTCTTTGGCCACGAACGAGTGCAACTCCTTGCCCGTTACCGGCTCCCAGAGCCGGACCGTTCCGTCTTGGCTCCCGGTCGCCAGCAGAGATCCGTCCGGGCTGTACGCGATCCTCTCGATCCCGGACTTGTGCCCGACGAACTCGAGCACCTTTCGGCCCGTCGTTGCGTCCCACACCCGGGCGACGTTGTCCGTGTACGAAGCGCCGGACACCACGCGCGTTCCGTCCCGCGACCACGTCGCGTCGCTGATCGTGTACCGGTGCCCGCCGGTATCATCAACCGGCTTCCCCGTCGCGGCATCCCAGACGCTCACCCGGCGCCCGTCCGCCGCGAACAGCCGCTTACCGTCTCCCGTGAACGCGGCGTGGAACACCTGGAAATCGTGAACCTGAATGTCCCGGAGTTTCTTCCGCGTGCCCAAGTCCCAGATCCGGATCGTGGTCGCCTTGGCGCCCCCCGCAAGGGTCTTCCCGTCCGGGGAGAACGCCAGGAATTGACCGAGGCGCTCGGGCTGATCGGCCAGTTCGGGCAGTTCCTTTCCCGTGTCTACGTCCCACATTCGGACCTTCGTTGTCTTCTGGTCCTCGCGGGCCAGGAGTTTGCCGTCCGGAGAGAAGCAGACCGCCTCTGTGAATTGCTGCCCGGTCGGTGGAAGTTGGAGCAGCGACTTCGCGGTACCCGCATCCCACACCGACACCGAGCCGTCGGTCAACCAGTACGCGACGCGCTTCGAGTCCGTTGAGAATTGAATGGGGTTGTGAAAGACCGCTTGCCCGGAGCAGGGGCCGAGATCGGTCCAGCGTTCTTTGTCGGCGTTCCAGATGCGGAAGGCCGCGAGCCCTTGAGCACCAATGTCCCGCTGAAGAACCGCCACGGTCTTCCCGTCCGGCGCGAGCCCGGCAACGGACAACTCACTGATTGGGGGCAGCTTCCGAATCGTCTCCCCCGACACCGGATCGATCAGGCGACTCTCGTTCTGGTCCCGCACGATGGCAACCAACTTCGCGCCGGCAGAGCTGAGGGTGAACCGAATATGTTGCGGTCCCGGTTTCGTCAACCCGTCCCAGAGCGCGATCGGGCGCCCCGACTCGCCGTCCCAAAGTTTGTACCCATCACGCCCCCGGGACGCGACCAGCTTCCCGTCCGCGCCGACGATCATGCTCTCGATCGTTTCGCCGTGGTGGAACCGGATCGACCCGAGGCGCGCGACCGCGCCGGGCGGGAGCGGGTCGCCGAACACGTCCGTTGTTGGTGTGGGGGCGGCTTTCGCAACGGGTTGCGTCGCGTGCGCGGCCGGCGCGGGAGCGGGCGGGGCTTCGACCGGTTGGCCGGCCGCCGCCAGAACGAACGCCAGAACCGTAACGGCCGGCGCGAGCAGCACCGCGCGCCACCGGGGGCTCCCCCCCAGAAGTGCCGCGAGCGCGGGCGGAACACCCGAGCCGGCACTTGCCATTACGACCGCGACCGTGCGCTCCACGAGTGCGGCCGATACCGGCGGCGGGGCGCCGAAGACGAGCGCGGGCGCGGCCAGCGGGAGGCCGTAGCGCGCGAGGCGCAGGCGGAGCCGATCGCGCCCTCGATCGAGGCGCCCGCGCAGCACCCCGGGTTCGCACCCGATTCGCCGCGCGGCTTCTTCGTGCGTCAATTCCTGGAGGTAGCACAACACGAGGGGGAGCCGGTAATTCTCCGAGAGGGCTGCGATCTCGGCGTCGAGCACTTCACGGACTTCCTTCCACGTGAGGTCGTCCGAGGTGGGGGCCGGGACCCGGCGCGCGGATTCGCGCTTGCGGCGCCGGTCCTCGCCGCGGCGCGCCCGGTGGGCGATCCGGACGGCCGCGGCGTGTAACCACCCGGCCAGCGCGCCAGGGCGCGTCAATCGGCCGGCGGAGCGCACCAGGAGCAGGAACACGGCCTGGAACGCATCGTCCGCGGCGGACTCTCCGAGGACGTGCCGACACGTGCGAAGGACGAGCGGTCCGTTGCGCCGGACCAGTTCGGCGAACGCGGCCTCGTCGCGCTCCACCGCGTAGCGCTGGAGCAACACGGTATCGGCCGGGGCGACTTCGGTGCGCGGAGTGATGTCCCGTGCGAGTTGAATCAAGCGCGCAGAACCGGTCATGCAAGTGCCTCCGAGGGTGTTCTACCCGAGAACTCCCCGCCGGCGGGCCGCACAACATGCCCGATTCCAAAAAAGTTCGCGCTTGGGAACCGCGCTCCGCGGTCTACACCGCGAGCCGCGAGCGGAACCGGCGCGCGACCGCGAGGCACCCCATTCCACTCAGCGCGAGCACCATGCCCGGAGGCGCCGGCGTCGGAGTCACGGTGGACGGCCCGATTTCCCAGTGTCCCGTTCCGCTGCCGATTGCATCCGTCGGGCGGGTGATCGCGAACCACTGCGAGGCACCCGGCGACAGTGCCTGGGAATCCAGGAACGTTTGAACGAGCCCCGACTCGCCGATTTGGTCCCCGAGGACCGAGCTGCCGAGCCCGGTCGGTATCCCGGTCAGCGGGTCCACGGCGAGGTCGGGGAACACCCCGTTCAGCGCATAGACCGTCGTTCCTCCGGCCTGATCCTTGAAGGTGAAGGAGTAGTTCTGAACCTCGGACGTCGAGAGCGCACCGTCGAGCAGGTCCGCCTGATCGACCTGGAAACTGCCGGTCAGTGACCCGCCGCTATCCGACGAATCCGTCTTGAAGCTGTACGTGATGAACCCGGCGCGTGCCGGCGACGCCACGGCAAGAAGGGCGGCCACAGCAGCGCCGGTGGCCCACATGCGAACGGTGCGCGACATTGGACTCTCCACGAGTGCGGAATCGGGGCACACAGCGTGAATCCAGAAATCGGCGCGAACCGGCCAAAATCTTCGCGCACCCGGCGCTCGTACCCGGCAGGAGCGAACCCGGACCGGGTAAGTGGATGCGCAAGCGTGCGTCACCGCGCGGGGCGCAAAAACAGCGCGAAGCCGAGCGCGGCCGCGACCACCGCGCCCATCATCATCCCGTGCGCGGCTAACATTCGCTAACGTTTCGGGCCGCCCCAATGGGAACCGCGAAACGCCGGTGATTTCGCGGGTACGCGGCTAACATCGGCTCACATCGGCTCACATTTTCGGGTCGTGCCGGTCCCTTATGGGCCGCCGACCGCGCGCGGGCCGTCCCGTGCGGGCGCGGGCATGTACGCGGGCCAGTGGAACCACGAGTAGTATTCGGCCCCGCTCGTCCGCGCGCCCAGGTAGCCCCGGCGCACCGCCTCGGCCGGGGAGGGCAGCCCGAAGCAGTCGGCCACGATCTCGGCGCAGTTGGCCAGCCCCACGCCGGTGCCCCCGCGGGTCACGCCCCCGGCGAACAGGTTCGCGAAATCCGCCCCGGCGCGCGCGGCCAGGAACTCCGCCTGGTCGGGCGCGATGGCGTTCTGCACCACCCACCGGGTGAGCCCCGCCGCGACCGGGAACACCCACAGCGTGACCGCCCCGCCCGCCGCGAACCGGACCGCGTTGTTCACGTAGTTGTACACGACGCGGTCGATGCTCGACGTCTCCAGGCACCGGGCCGAGATCGCCCCGGTGAACGCGCACCGGACGCCGACCGAGACCGGGCCGGCCGGCCCCTGGGTGGCCATCCCGTCCCACTTGTCGGTGAAGTGATCGATGCCGTGGGCCTTGGTCGCCTCGTCCGCGGCGCGCACCGCCGGGTCGATGTCCGGGAGCAGGTTGCGCATGATCTTGGCGTGGTCCCGGGCCGCGTCCACGCACCGGCGCACGAGGGCGTGGTCGCCGGGCATCATCCCGAGCATTTCGGCCGTGCCGAGGAACACGGTGAGCCCGCCTCCGCGGATGTCGTGGATCGCCTTCCGCACGGCCGGGTCGCACGCGCCGGCGGCCTGCGTCGCGGCCCCGAGCTGGCGCGCGGCGCCCATCAGCCCCTCGTCCCCGACGCGCTGGATGTACGCTTCCAGGGCGGCGAAATCGGGCGCGTGCCGCATCGTGTTCCACAGAAGCGGGAGCCCGTTGACGTCCCGGTACACGCGCGCGAGCAGCTCGCGATCGGCGGGCGCGAAGCGCGCGGTAGGCACCTCGTACCCGGCCCCGTCGAACCGCTCGGACCGGTTACTCGCGAGGGTAACGGGTGCCAACTCGTAGAGCGCGTGGGGGATGGTGGGCATGTGCGGTCTCGGACGGCCGAAAATAGTGGGGAGAGTGGGCGAATAAAGCATACTACGGGCTCGGCCCCCGCCGCGCGAAACTCCCGGAAATTTTGATGAATCGGCCCCCTCAATACGCAACGCACCGACTCCCCGCCCGATGGGGCCGCGCGTCGCGCGGTCGAGCGATACTACCCGATGGCAGAAGTGGGCGCGATGTGGGCGGAGGGCACGCTAATTGGCAGTGCCACATCAGGCGTTTGCTGACGGCCGCTTTCTCGTCACAGCCATCGGTCGGGAGATTCCTGAGTTGGCCTGGCAAGAGCGCGGCTGCGGAGCTACTCTTTACCTCAAAATGGAGTTACAATTTTTAACCCACTCAAAAAACGGAGGCGAGCGTGAAACTAAATAAGCCGCCAATCGTTGAAATGTGGGTGGAGTTCCTTTTTGATCCGAATCCGAGTGAAAGTGTTGAGCCCAAATTCGAGTTCCTCGGGCAATTCACAAACCAGTACCCGAAGTTGGAAATACTCCACGAAGACACGCTGGAGTTTCAGCAGTTCTCCCCGAAGCAGCTTCCGAAAGTCGTGGGGCGGAAAGTCGAGATCCGGCACCTGCGCGCGAGTGACGAGAAAGCCACCCGCTGGATTCACGTTACCCACAACCGCCTCGTGTGTAACTTTCTCAGGTTGGGGGAGGGCTACCCGGGGTTCCGTGCGCTGAGCGAGGACGCGATCGCGAAACTCAAGAGCTACGTCGAGCGCTGCCAACCACTCAAGATTCGGCAGGCGGCGATCCACTATGTCGATGTGATCGAGATCCCGTTGCCCGAGAACCGTGCGATCCAGCTCGCCGATTATTTCACCCTCGGGCTCGATCTGCCGGTGGACCCGTTCGGGGACCAGTTGTCTTACCTCTTGAGAACGGCGGTTCGCCCTGCGGACGGCACGGGGGCACTGGAGATTCAGTTACAGAGTGAGTCCCTGGCCCCTGACGGTAAGAGGCTTCGCTTTCGGATGGACTGGCACAAGTCCTGCCCCTACGATGGCGAGATCGACCCCGACAGAATTCTTGCCGACCTCAAACGAGCACACGAATCGATAATAAGGTGCTTTCGTTCCGCATTCACAGAGACGACTTGGAAATTATTTGATCCAGAAGACTAAGAGCGATCATGGCCTTCGCAGTTCTGCCGCCGGATTACCAGTTGAGCCGCTCCGAGGTCGTTGCTTTCAGCAGCTACCAAGGGGTGAAATACGGAAGTGGACTTTCACTTGCGTTCGATGTCACCCGGCGCAAGATGAGCACTATCCGCTGTGGCCAAACCACGTACCGCTTGCGACATCCCGCGCAGGGCTTTTTCGCGCCCGCACGGTCCAACGGGGCGGGCGGAGAGTTTCTCGTAGAGGGATTCCCGCGCACCATTGTCGGAACCGGAAATAGCCCCGATGAGGCCCACCGTGATTGGGTCCGGCGGTTCCACGCCACCTTTCAACAGTTGTACGTCATGCGCCCTTTCGAGATGGCGGACGCGGAGCGCCGAGCGTGGGCCGCGATCGAGAATCTGGTGGACGTTGAGAAGTACCGGGCCGAGCAACCGCTGATTCTGTTGCAGATCGGCGTCGTTCATCGCGCGCGGCCGTACCCCCAGATCGTGGAGTGGGAAGACGGCACGAAAGAGCGCGTTTCCCCGGAGCGAATGCCCGGAGAGTTCGCGGCGTACAAAGCGGGTCAGTCTTTTGAGGCGCTGGTCCACCGGAACCCGATCACGTACAAGATCGTCCGCGTCGAGTACGTCAAGAGGGTGCTGAAGGGGGCTGTGACACGAGAAGAAACCGAGAAACTGTGGAACTCGACCCGGACGTCGAGTGATTTTCCCGATACCGACTGGGACTGATTCGATCGCCCACCCACGAGTGCGCCCGGATGGAAGTTTACTTCCTCGACGTCGGCCAAGGCACTTGCAACGTCATTCTGTTGGGGAACCGGAGAGCCATCGTTATCGACACCGGGCGCCGGGCCGCCGAGTTGCAGCGACTGCTCCATCACTTGTCTGTTGATACCCTGGCTTGTTTGGTCCTCTCGCACTTGGATGCCGATCACGTGGGCGGCGCTCCCGCGATCTTGACGGCCTTCCGGAACCGCATCGAAACAATTTGCTATCCCAACGACCACCGGACCGTTACGACACCGGTGTGGCACGCGATCCACTCCGAGATCAGAGGCGGCTACCTCACCGAACAACAACTCGTTCGGCTGGAATGCGAGGGGGCGCCCAAAACGGTCTGGAGTTCCAGGGGGCGCGTGAGCGCGGAACTGAAGCTGTTCTCCCCCACGTTCGGCCAGAATCAACTCGCCATACGCGCAAGAGACTCGAACGTGGCGAGCGGCGTGCTGGTACTCAAGGTCGGGAACCACCGGGTCGTGTTTCCCGGTGATTCGAGCCTCGACCAGTGGCACGCGATTCGTGACCTCCGCGGGTCCGCGCTTCCGTGCGACGCCATCGCCGTTCCTCACCACGCGGGTACGATGTGGCCGAGTCACTGGGACGATGCCACGATCCGGGGCGAACTGCAGTGGCTCTACACTCATGCCGTGTGCCCCAAACACGCGATCGTTTCGGTCGGGACGAGTAACGACGAGGGGCACCCGCGCAAGGAAGTGATTGAAGAGTTGCGAGGATCGGGGGCCATAGTCATTTGCACCCAAATTACCAAGCAGTGCTGCAAGTCGACAGAAAAACGCAGGCCCGCACTCATTCCTTTAATTCTGCCCGGGCGCTCGGCCGTCGTGAAATCTCGGACCACGGCGGGGAACAGTAAAGATGTTGGGTGCGCGGGCACGGTCGTCGCCGACATCACACCCACCGGCTTCACGATTCGCCGGCTGACGCAGCATCAAAATGCTGTTCAAGTGCTCGCTACTCAGCCGCGATGTTCACCGCTCTGTGTGCCCGTGTGAAATCCGTTCCTTCCTCACTTCACGCGGGGAGCTTCTCGAACTCGGTTTTGGCGCCTACCGGTTCACTTCGCGCGGCATCGGGGCGGTGTGCGCGCCCTCTGGCATCCCGAACACCTCTCTGAATCGGGCCGCGGCGCGTTCGTTCTGTTCCGACTCGGCGGGTGTCGGCTTTGGCGTCGAAATGCCGATGATGAGGTCCGATGCCGGATCGCGCCACATCGTCACGCCGGCGCTCATGTAGAATCTGGTGAGGCCACCCCCCTTGAGAGAGCCGATCATGATGAGGGCGTGAGACTTCGACTTCATCCCGAGAAGTGCTTCGGCCTCTTCCCACGTCGCGGCCACAAGTACGACGCGGGTACACTCGCCCGCCGGGGCCGCGTGCGTGACGTGCGCTACGGCCACTAACATACAAACGAGAATTGCGGACATGGCGCCTCACGAACGGAACGGAGCCCCGGCGGAATTACCATCGCGGGCGCTCGATCGTTAGCAGCAATTCCGTTCCGCATCAAGTTCTGATCTGCCCCTGGGACCGCGGGCACCTTGCCCGCATTCGCTGTGAAAGACGGAAGAGCGGGCAAGATGCCCGCGGCCCCAGGTGAAAGGCTCACTTCGCGCGGGGGAGTGCCTCGAACTCGGCCTCGGGGACGAGCTTCGCGGTTTCGGCGTCGGCCATCAGCACGCAGCGCTGGCCCTTCGCGTCCGGGGTGCTCTCCCAGGCCAACAGGGTGCCCGTCGGGTGCGCCACGGCCCCGAGGTCGACGCCCCACAGGATCACGAACGGCTTGTCGTCGCGGCGCCCGTGCCACACCGCGGTCAGCTCGCGGAAGTCGGCTTCCGTTGGCGGGGCTTTTACCTGCGCGATGTGGCGCCGGTACGCCCGGCCGATCGATCGCAGTGTTTCCAGTGTTCCGTCGCTCTGGATCTTGTCGAGCTTCTCGGACCGCTGTGCGCGCTTCTCCTCGAACTCGGCCCGCACGTCTTCGATCGGTCTGTTCAAATCGACCCGGTTCCGGTTCGCGCCGCCCGGGACCAAATAGAGGGCAATGACCACCGCGAGGCCGACGCCGGCGAACCACAGGAGTTCACGGACCCAGTTCATGGCGCGCCTCCGGAGAATCGGGCGACCGGTAACGAAGAATTGCGCGGTCGGCGCCGGGGCGCGCGGCCACGAACAGTATTATATCGCGCTCGGGCGATGTTCCGAGTGACGTGTACGGTCCGGTGGTTCGGGTTTGTTTTGTAGGGTGGGTCCAAGCTTTGCGCAGGCCCACCATCTCGCCCGCGAGCACGAATAGGGGCGACGCGGCCCGGACCGCCCGGCATGTCAAAGGCGGGTTTGTTTTGTAGGGTGGGTCCAGGCTTTGCGCAGGCCCACCATCTCGCCCGCGAGCACGAACGGGAGCCGCGCCTCGGATCATCCGGCATGTCAAAGACAGGCTGGTGGGCCTGCGCAGGGCCTGGACCCACCCTACAAAACACCATCTCCCCTGCGAGCGCGAACGGAATCGACGCGCTCCCAAACCTCGGATCATCCGGCATGTCAAAGACAGGCTGGTGGGCCTGCGCAAAGCCTGGACCCACCCTACAAAACTACAAAACACCAAATCCTGTGCATCGCGCGCGAATGGAGGCGAAGTACCGACATGCTCACTTCGGGGGGATGAAGCCGCGCGGCACGACTCCCGATTTGTAGACGCGCTCGAACTCCCGCACCTCGACGCGCTGGCGCGCTTCGAGGTCTGTGGCGCCGAGGCGGAGCGTCGCGACGAGCACGAACTCCCCCTTCGGCAGCGGTTCGCCGGTGGGGTCGAGCGCGCAGCGCGAGCCGAACACGTCCTTGACGTCTTCCGAGCGGCCCGCCGGCCCGAACGCGACCGTCTTGCGCACCGTTCGCGCTGCGGTTCCCGTCTCGGGATCGACGAGCGCGAACGTGACGTCCGCTTCGCTCGGGCGCTGGTCGGCCGGCACGTCCAGTACGAGCGCGAGGGTGAGCCCGAGGCACGGGTGGAGCGTGGTGTCGTCGATGGCAATGGTCAGCGGCCCCGGGTGCGGGGCGGACTTCAGGAAGCGCGCGAAATTGGTGTGGAGGCAGCCCGGCCCACAGGCGGCAACCAGGGCCAGGAGCGCGATCGCGCGCCAACTGCGATGGACCATCGCTCGTGCTCCCGGCCGCGGCCGAGTATTTATGGATCAAACCGGAATGGGGACCGTATGCCGCCAGGAGCGCGGCGCGACAAGGGGAATTCGGTCCGCGCGGCTCCCGGTGCTGGCGCAGGTTGGGCGACGTGGGTCCACGGGGCGAACCGGGCCGGGGGGCGGCCCGCTCGTTCGTGGTCGGCGGTCGGGCGCTTACGCGCTGAGGGCTTCGGTTACTTCCTGGTTGATCGACTCGAACAGTGACTTCAGGTCCACGCCGTTGGCCGAGTCCGTGGGCGGGGGAGGGGGAGGGCCTTGCGGTTGACCGAGCTGGTTGTACGCGCCCACCCCGCGCGGGCGCCCGCCGCCACCGGATGGCGGCGCGAGCACGGACACGTCGCCCGTTTGGGCGGCCTCTTCAAACTTCGCGGCCAGGTCCGCCAGGCGCGAAGCCGCGCCGCCGGCGCCCGACGTGCTGCTGGCCGAGTCGGTGCTGTCCGCGCTGTCGGCCGAGGTGGTGTCGCCGATCGCGGCGCGGATCTTCGCCGCGATGTCCGCGGCCACGGTCTTAAACTTCTCGGGGTCCGAGGACGCGAGTTCCTTGAGTTCCGCGAACAGCTTGCCCGGCCCGGAGATCTCGGCCGAGTCGCCGCTCGGGGCGACACTGCTCGTGGCGCTGGTGGACGAGGTGCTCGTCTTCTGTTGAACGGACGAGACCGAAAGCGTTGCCGTGCTGAAACCGACCGAACTAATCATGAGCGAGTTCCTTGATACAGGTGCATGACGCTTGGGTGCGAGTCCCTCCTCTTAAACGCGAGTGCTGCCGCGTAATCGCCCGGAAAAACCAGCGAATTGCAATATTTCGCGTGGGGCGAAAATGTATGTGCGAGACGAAGAACGGCCGTACAAATTCATGAGAAAATGAGAGCCGGCGTGGGGGTGGTGCGCGCAACTTCGGGCACTCACAGTGGCGGGGCACGTTCCGTACAATCGCTTCGGGAACTCTCCCGTAACCGAAAGGACCGCGAACGTGCAGAAGCAGTTTATCAACCCGCCCGCGCTGAACCCCGCGAACGGCTACTCCCACGTCGTCACGGCGACCGCCGGGAAGACGATCTACGTTTCGGGTCAGGTGAGCCTGAACGAGCGCGCCGAGGTGGTCGGCAAGGGCGACCTGCGCGCCCAGACGGAGCACGTGTTCGAGAACCTCAAGTCCGCGCTCGCGGCCGCGGGCGCGACGATCAACGACGTGGTGAAGGTCACGTACTTCGTCGTCGATCTGAAGCCCGAACACCTGGGGCACATCCGCGAGGTGCGGAAGAAGTACCTGAACCAGGAGCCGCCGCCGGCGAGCTCGCTGGTCGGCGTCGCGGCGCTGGCGGTCCCGGACTGGCTGATCGAGATCGAAGTGATAGCTGTCGTCGCCGGGTGACGTGGGTGCCTGGGGATGTTGCGACCCCGGGGTGCGCGATTGGCTCCCAGGGTGCGCCCGCGTTGCGGTCGACCCTGGGCTGGAATGTGTAACCCCTTCGGGGTACCGGCATCGGTTGCGCGGGCGCACGTCGCTTGTGGGCGCACCCACCGCCCTTGCGGGCGGGGTTCACCGGGCGCGCGTCCCGGTGGTTTGGGTTTCTACCCCGAAGGGGTTGTACATCTCAGCCCAGGGTCGACCGCAACGCGGGCACACCCTGGGAAACATTCCCCGGGTCGCAATACCCCGCACCCCCGGAACCCCGAACCTTCCCTCCGAGCGCGTTGTCAGGATGAGTGCGCATCTCAACGCGCGCCCGCGCCGCTGCTCGGAGTGTACTCGTGCCCCCGCAACGCGAGATCCGCGCGGACTTCGACCGCGACACGATCGTCGTCTATCAGGCCTATTCCCCACAAATCGCCGAACCCGCGCTGGACGCGCAGCGCTTCGTGTCTCCGTTCTCGTTCCACCGCATGACCTGGATCAAGCCCTCGTTCCTGTGGCTCATGCACCGCAGCAACTGGGGCCAGAAGAGCGGACAGGAGCGCGTCCTCGCGGTGCGCGTCACGCGCGCCGGCTGGGAGCAGGCGCTGTCGCTGGCGGTACACACGTCCTTCGCGCCGGGCGTGTTCGCGTCGCCCGCCGAGTGGTCCGAACGGTTCGCGGAGGCCCACGTTCACGTGCAGTGGGACCCCGAGCGCTCGCTGCGCGGGGCCGGTCTGCCGCACTCCAGTATTCAGATCGGCGTGAGTCGGCACTTGATCCGCGCGTTCACCGACGAGTGGATCGTGGGCATTGAGGACTACACGCCGCGCGTCCGCAAGATTTACGACTTCCTCCAATCGGGCCACGCGGACCGCGCCAAGCGCCACCTCCCGCCCGAGCGCGTGTACCCGGTGAACGGCGACGTCGCGCGGCGGTTGCTGATCGGCGACGAGTAGCCACGCGCTCGCGGCTTCTCGGTTCCGGGAGACCGGGCGAACCGAGCGGGTGATGCTCGACGTTCCCGATCCGTCCCGACCCAAGAAATCGGCCACTTCTTGAAACTCGCGCGCACGTTGGCCCCGATCCGGGCAGATACTACTGAATAGTGGTCCCGCCCGGAGTGCTTCTCATGCTTGCACGCTATGCGTCCGCGCTGACCCGCGCGTCTGTGCCCGCGGAAACCGATACCGAACTCCTTACGAGCTTCGTCCGGCACCGGGACGAGGCCGCGTTCGCGGCGCTGGTGGAGCGCCACGGGCCGATGGTGATGGGCGCCTGTCGGCGTATCCTCTACGACCCCCACGCGGCCGAAGATGCGTTCCAGGCCGCGTTCCTGGTTCTCGCGCGAAGGGCCGCGTCGCTCCCGCGAACCGAGGCGCTCGCGGGGTGGCTGTACGGCGTCGCTCGGCGCGTGGCCCTCAAGACGCGCTCGGCGCCGCCCGAACCGCTCCCGGCTCGCGAAGCCGAAGCCCACGCACGCGACCCGCTGGCCGAACTGTCCGGGCGCGAAGTGCTGGCGATTCTGGACGAAGAGATTCGGCGCTTACCTTCCGATTACCGCTTGCCCGTCGTGTTGTGTTGCCTGGAGGGGCTGACGCTGGAAGAAGCGGCCGCGCGGTTGGGGTGCGCCACCGGCGCGCTGCGCGGGCGCCTGGAGCGCGGGCGCGAGCGCTTGCGCACCCGGCTCTCGGCACGCGGACTCGCGCCGGCCGCAGCGCTGGCACTGGCGGGCGTGTCCCGGATCACGATGGCCTCGACCGTGACACCGGGGCTGCGCGCGATCACTGCGCGGGCCGCACTCAACTTCGCGTCTCGTAACGGTCCCGTGCCGGACGCGCCGCGCCACATCGCCGAAGGGGTGCTGCGCGCCGCGCTCGCGACCAAGTTCAAGCGCGCCGCGGTCGTGTTGATCGCCGTCGCGCTCGCGGTTCCCGTGCTCGCCGGTCCGCGCACGGTGAATCCTCCTGTTCCCGAGGAGAAAATGGCGACGGCACCCCGCACCGGCGAAGAACCCAAAGAACAACCCGCGCGAACCACGGTGGCCGGGCGCGTGTTGGCCGTGCCGGGCGGGAAGGGCGTTGCGGGCGTGACGGTAACACTCTGGAGCGGTGAGGGGTGGGGGCTCGAGCCCTCGCGCTGGACCGCGCGAACGGACGACGCGGGCGCGTACTCTTTTGCCAACGTCCGGCCCGGGGAGCACTACCGCGTATGGATCGAGACCCGCCCCAAAAAAGAAGAGGGCGCCTGGAGCGAGTGGGGGCTGGTCCGCTTCAAGGACGGCCCGGGGCGCGCCGAGGACCTCTTTCTCGAGTTGCCGCAAAGTGTCTCCGGGACGGTCACCGACGCGGCCACCGGGAAGCCCGTACCCGGTGCGAGCATCAACTTCCCCACCGCCGACGGGAACCGCGACAGCCTCAATGTGGACGACAACGGGCGGTACCGCCTGTTCGTGGCGCCGCGCAAGATGGACCTCTACTGTAACGGCACGGCCGTCAGGTACAACAAGAGCGAAGGGCTCCAAAAGGTCGATGCGAGTGCCGGCAAACACGTCACGGGAATCGACTTCGAGATCGCGAGCGCGCCGAAGTTTACGGGGCAGGTTCTGCTGCCGGACGGCAAGCCGGCCAAGGGGGTAGAGGTGCTCGTTGAGATTCACTGCACACCAATCGTCCCACCGGGTGTCCAAATCTCCGGCGAGGCCCCCGACCATTTCGACAAGTACATCTCTCTTACGAGTGATGCCGAGGGGAACTTCGCGGGGTACATGGTGGGGGCGCGCCCCGACAGCAAAGTCGAGGACGTGGATTTGATGGCGATCGCGCGCCGGCCGGATCGCACGCTCGCGGGGGTCGCGCGTGTGAAGACCAGCCCCCAGAAGGAGTACCGGGTGGACCCGCTGAAAATCGTGCTCGCCGAATCCGCGAGCGCGCGGGTGCGCGTCGTGAACCCGGACGGCGAGCCGGTTACCGACGCCACACTGGTGCTCTCACACCACTTGGTGCAGGGCGCCGATCAGCCCCTTGCCTTCTACTTTGTATCACAGCCTTCCGACCAGTACGGTCCCGTCAAACACACGGGGGCGGGAAAGTACACGATCGCGGGCCTGGTTCCCGGGCTGACATATTCCCTGGAAGTTCGGGCACCCGGGTATCAACGCGGTATGCACCTCAAGATCTTCGCGCTGAAGCCGGGTGCGGTCCACGAGATCGGGGAGATTCGACTGGACTGGTGGGGCAAGAAGGCCGTTCCGGGGCTCCTCGAGAAGTTGCAGAGTGACGACCGGTACAAGCGCGAAGAGGCCGCGCGCCAGTTCGGGGAACTCGGCGAGGACGCCTCCGCTGCGGTGCCCGCGCTGATCGAGGTGCTGAAGCGCGACCCAATCAATTCTGTCCGGTACGACGCCGCGGCCGCGCTGGGCAAGATCGGCCCAATGGCACGGGCCGCCATCCCGGACCTCATTCGGGCGCTGGAGAAGGACACCGGGGGTGGGGTGCAGCGCGAAGCGGCCACGGCCCTCGGGTTGCTCGGCGACCGCACCGCGCTGCCGGCACTCAAGGCCGCGCTGGACAACCCGGACAACGAAGTGAAGCGCGCCGCGGCCGAAGCCATCAAGCGCCTGGAGCGCCCCGCGAAGTGAGGCTCGCATGGAGCGCCGAGCCGACGAATTCGTGATTGTGGTTGCGAGCGGAACGAGCCGCGACCGCAAGGGAGCGGGAGGCGCTTCCGGGGTCGTTTAATGTGTGATGTGGTCAGGGAACAGTGCGCCCCACCCGCTCGTTAACACGCGCGGTTCGCCCGAGTCTTTTGGCGAACCGCGCGTGCTAAGCAATATGGATTTGCCTGTGAAACGGGAGCTCATTTACGACCGGGGTTCCCAAAGCTCGAACCGGTTGCCCTCGGGGTCGGTCGCCCAACCGAACCGGCCGTAGTCGTAGTCCTCGACCCGTTCCTCGACGTTCGCCCCGGCGGTCCGGAGTTGCCCCAGCGTGGCATCGAGGTTCTTCACCCGGTAGTTGACCATGAACGTGGCCGGCCCGGGACCGAAGTACGCGGTGTCCGCGGGGAACACGGACCAGACGGTCATCTCACCGGGGCGGCTCGAGGTCATCACGCCGTGCGTCTGTCCGGTCTCGACGGACACGCCGAGGTGTTCGCGGTACCACTCCGCCAGCGCCTTCGGATCGCGCGCTTTGATGAACACGCCGCCGATACCCAGTACCCGCTCCATGTGTCACCCCTTCCCGGCCTTACTCTCGGAAACGACGCCGCTCGCCCCGTATGTTGCAGCAATCGTTTTTTGATGAGGAAGGCTAAGCAGGAACGGCCGAAAAATCGAGGTCAGTAGGTGCGGGTTCAGGGCCGTTTAGTTCTCGCAATTGCGGAACTCCACCCGCTCGCTGACACGCGCGGTTCGCCAAGAGACCCGGGCGAACTGCGGTGTTAACGAGCAAGTGGAGCGATAAACCGACGTGCTTTGTGATCGTGGTCGCGTGCGAAACGAGCCGCGACCGCAAGGGAGCGGGAGGCTTCCTGTGCTAAATCGCGACCACGAGGCACTTGTTGCGCTTCCCGCTCCCTTGCGGTCGCGGCTCGTTTCGCCAGGGTGAATTCGAGAAGCCAACGTACCCGGGAAGTGCCTCCCGCCCCTTGCCAGTAGTTTCAAGTGATTTGGCAGTGCCGCATGGGAGTTCCTAAGTTCAAGGTTCTCAGGCACTTGAACGGGAGCCTCCCATGCGACGTGGTTACTCTACGATCACCCCGGCGGTGGTCCACGCACTGACGCGCCGAACGTTGGAACGGGCCCTGGGTTGGACCGACTACAAGCGGTCGGTCACGCACGCACCCAGTTGCTCGACCTGGTGCTGTTGATCGCGGGCACCACCCGCACGTTGTTCGCGGTAGTGACCCGGTACTTCGGGTTCTCCCACGAGACCGCGCGACAGGCGATGCACGCCAACCGGGGTTCCAGGACCAACTCACGGCCCGGTTGGTGGATGCCCTTCACCAGGTGGCGGGGTTCACGCCGGGACCGGAGGCGCCGGTGGACGTGTGCCATCGATGTGCATTACGTCCCCTTTATGGGGATCGCAGCACCCGGGGATCATCGGCGGACCCAAGAAGGCCGGGACCTCGTTCTTTCACGCGCACGCCACCGGGGTACTGATTCACAAGCACCGGCGGTACACCGTGGGGCTGATGAGCGTGACGAAAGGAACCAAGCCGCACCAGCAGGTGCAGACCCTTCTGGACCAGGTGGCGGCCCGCGGGCTCACGGTCCGCGGGGTGGTTCTGGACGCCGGGTTCGACAGCGGGGAGACCCTGTTGCTGTTGCAGGAACGGAACCTGAGCTACACGGTCCCGATGCGCAAGAAGGGCACCGGTACCAACCGCCGCAACGCCAGCTACACCCAACCCCACGGCACCATCACCACCATGGGTGGGTCACCGAGAAGAGCCGCAAGGCGGTATCGACTCGGGTGCTCGTGTGGCAACGGAAGGGCGAATCGCACGCCCGGGTGTACGCGTTCCGCGGGTGGGGCGATGGACCGCCGTGTCGGAGGCGAACCGGGCTCGGTTGGGGCGCCGGCGGTACCGAGAGCGGTTCGGGATCGAGACCAGCTATCGGCAGAAGAACCAGGCCCGCGGGTGGACCACCAGCACCAACCCCGAGTACCGGTTGCTGCTCGAGGGCGTGGCCCTGCTGTTGCGCGCCAGGTGTGGGTGTACCTGACGCTCCGGATCGCTCGGGCACGCGGGCTCGCGCCGACCGCCTGGGTCGCCCAGTTCCCGTTGGCCGAGATGCTCGACTGGCTCACGCAACGGATCCGCTCACGATACCCACGCACACGATGTATTACCCTGCCACACAATACACTTACAACCAACGCAACGCCTTGAAACTACTGGCAAGGGGCGGGAAGCGCAACAAGTGCCTCGTGGTCGCGATTTAACACGGGAAGCCTCCGCCCCTTGCAGTCGCGGCTCGTCCGAACGGCGGCTCGTTCGGTCGCTACTGATCTCGAAGCGAAACTAACTGTGTGGCGGAATGCGGTCGCGGCATAAAGAATTTCGCGATTGGCACGGCGACTGCATAATCATTGGTGGGCGGGATGACTAACGTGGATTGAATGGGCGACGATCCACGGCGGTTCATCCCGCCCGTTTTCTTTTCCAGCCTGGTTTGCTCACTTCTTGACCGTCGTGTCCATTTCTTGGTCAATTCCACGTCTCTTGCGTCTCTTTTTACTCGGTTAGGCTCGTCTAACACCCCTTCGATATTTCTGAATTGCGCAGTTCGGTTCCCACACTAGGAAGAGCACTTCTCAACTGTCGGATTATGCTACATTAGTCTCTCGAACGAAGCCAAGGTGTGGATAAGTACCGGTCCCACGAATCCGCCAAAATCGCTACCACCGGCCCCCGCACGTCCGCCCGCGCCGCGACCCGAAGGGCCGCGACAACGGCCGTCCCCGACGACCCGCCCACGAGCAGCCCTTCCTCGCAAATCAAGCGTTTCGCCATCGCGAACGACTCCTCGTCGCTCACCCGTTCGGCCCCGTCTATAACGCGAAGATCGAGCACCGCGGGCGGCTCACTGCCGCCGATCCCTTCAACTTTGTAATTCGCGTCATGGTCCGGCTGATTGGGATCGACGAGGTGCGCCAAACGGGAACCGATAGGGTCGGCTAAGATGACTTTGCGCCCGAGGCGTGAGTTTTGAGATACCGCCCGACACCCGTGATCGTTCCCCGGTACCGACCCCGCAGACGAGCGCACCCAGCTGCGCACCCAACTGCGCAACGATCTCTGGTCCGGTGGTCTGTTCGTGTACGCGCGTTCGCCGAACTGCCAAACTGGTCAGTTAGGAACCACCGTCCCCGGTCCACAGGGCTTCCGCCCTGTGCTACGAACGCCGGCCCCTCCGGGGCGGAAACGCATTGGCTTGCACTGCCGCGTCGAGAACGAGATGAAAGCGACCGGGCAGCAGATGGTTCTCTGTCTTGGCCCCGGAGGGGCCGGCGTTCGTAGCACAGGGCGGGAGCCCTGTGGACCAATACCTCAATGCGTTTCCGCCCCGGAGGGGCCGGCGTTCGTAGCACAGGGCGGGAGCCCTGTGAACCACGTGCGAAGACGCCTAATACCCCAATGCCTTTCCGCCCCGGAGGGGCCGGCGTTCGTAGCACAGGGCGGGAGCCCCAGCGCCCCAACACAAAACCCCCGTGGCACCGACCACTCTGGTCGGCGCCACGGGGGTGGCTGGATCGGCGCGGTGCCTACTTCGCTTCCGGTGGGGGAGCTTCTTGGGCCGGCTGGTCTCCTTCGTCCGCGATGGGCTTACCGTTCTCGTGCGGTTCCTCCACGATGGCCTCCGCCATTGGAGGCTCTGCCACCTGTGCTGTCGGTGGGTTCGCGGCCGGCGCGTGGACCGCATGGGCGCCGTGCCCGCCGTGCGATTCGCCCCCGGCGACGGGCAGTTCTTCGCCCGGGGGCGGTTTCGGCGGGCCGTTCTTCAACTCGATCAGCCCCTGAATCGCCATGTAGAAGACCGGCACGAAGAACACCGCCAGCACGGTCGAGGTCAACATCCCGCCGAACACCGCGGTGCCCAGCGACTGCCGGCTCGCGGCCCCGGCCCCGGTCGCGAACACGAGCGGCACCACGCCCAAAATGAACGCGAAGCTCGTCATGATGATCGGCCGGAACCGCATGCGCGCGGCCTCCAGCGCCGCCTGCCGGACGCTCCGCCCCGCGAACCGCAGCTCGCGGGCGAACTCCACGATGAGGATCGCGTTCTTCGACGCCAGCGCGATGATGAGCACCACGCCGATCTGCGTGTAGATGTTGTTGTCCATCGTGCTCACGTTCGGGAAGTGCTGGTCCAACCACGTCCCCTCCCCCTTCGCGATCGCCGCCTGAGCGCGCACGTAGAACTCGTGCAGCCAGATCCGCGCGTTCACCGCGGCGACCACCCCGAGCAGCCCGAGGGGGACCACCAGGATCACCGCGAACGGCAGCAGCCAGCTCTCGTACAGCGCCGCGAGCACCAGGTACACCATGAACACGGCCAGCGCGAACACGATGTACGATTCGGTGATCGGCTTGCCGAACAGGTTGAACGCCGCCCCGCCGACGCGCTTCTCCTGGTACGAGAGGCCGGTCCACTCGAACCCCATCGTCGGCGGGAGCTCGCGCGTCGCCACCTCTTCCATCACCTTGATCGCGTCACTGGAGCTGACGCCCGGGTTCGCCCGGCCCGGGATCTGCGCGGTCGGGTACAGGTTGTAGCGGATGATGGACTGCGGCCCGATGCGGATCTCGTCCTTCAACAGCGTGCCCAGGGGCACCCGCGGGCGCGGCCCCACGCGCGTCGAGCCGTCCGGGTTCACGCCCCCGTCGCGCCCGGGCACCTCCAGGCGCTTGATCGCGTTCGTGTCGCCCCGGTACCGGCTGTCCGCCTGGATGCGGAGCTGGTACGTGCGCCCGAACTTGTTGAAGTCGTTCACGTACACGGACCCGAGGTTCGCCTGGAGCGTGGCGAACACGTCGTCCATCTTCACGCCCATCTTCTCGGCCTTCTCGCGATCAATGTCGAGATAAATCTGCGGCACGCCCGCGCGGAACGTGCTCGCGGTCTTCATCGCGTCGATCTCGGGGTTGCGGCCCGCGGCCGTCGCGACGGCGGTCGCGCGCTCCTGGAGCACATCGGTCCCCACGCCCTCGCGGTCCTCGATCTGGATCTGGAACCCCCCCACGAACCCGAGCCCCTGGATCGAGGGCGGCACGAGCACGAAGATGCGGGCGTCGCGGAACCCGCCGAACTCGCGCTGGAGCTTCGCGACCAGGGCCTCTTGCGCCAGGTCCGGGCGCTCCCGGTACTTCCAGTCCTTCCACGCGGCGAACGCGGTCGCAGAGTTCGGCGCCGCGGTCCCGTCGAGCAGCGAGAACCCGCCCAGCACGAACCAGTTCTCGACGCCCTCCGTCTTGCGGAACACGCCGTTCATCTTGTCCACCACCTCGCGCGTCCGGTCGATGGACGCGGCGTCCGGGAGCTGCACCGCGATGATGACGTACCCCTGGTCCTCGTCCGGGAGGAACCCGGCCGGGGTCTTCTGGTACCACACGCCGGTCCCCACCGCGAGCGCGAGGAACGCCCCGAGCGCGAGCCACCACACCCGGAGCAGGATCTTGATGGACCAGGCGTAGGCCCCCTCGATCGGCTTGTAGACCGCGTCGAACAGTTTGGAGAACCACCCCTTCTTCGCCACCGGCTTGAGCCACAGCGCGCACTGCGCGGGTTTCAGCGTGAGGGCGTTCACCGCGCTGATGAGGGCGGTGGCGGCGATGGTGAGCGCGAACTGTTTGTAGAGCTGGCCCGTGATCCCGCCGAGGAACGCGGTCGGGAGGAACACGGCCATCAGCACGAGCGTGATGGAGATGACCGGCCCCGTGACCTCGTTCATGGCCTGGATCGTCGCGCTCCGCGGCGCCATGCCCTGTTCGATGTGGTGCGAGGCGTTCTCCACGATCACGATGGCGTCGTCCACCACGATCCCGATGGCCAGGATCAGCCCGAACAGCGTGAGCAGGTTCACCGAGAACCCGAGCATCAGCATGAACGCGAACGCGCCGATGATGGTGATGGGCACCGTGGTGGCGGGCACGAGCAGCGCGCGCCAGCTCTGGAGGAACACCAGGATCACGATGAGCACCAGCGCGCCGGCCTCGAACAGCGTGATGTACACCTCGTCGATCGCGGCCTCCACGAACTTCGTGGTGTCGAACGGGATGCTGTACTCCATCCCGGGCGGGAGCGAGGGCTTCACCTTCTCCATCGCGGCCCGCACGCCCTTCGCCACGTCGAGCGCGTTGGACCCGGGGAGCTGGTACACGAGCAGGTTGGCGGACGGGTACGCGCTGCGCGACGCGAACGAGTCGTAGGACTGCCCGCCGAGTTCCACGTCCGCAACTTCGCGCAGGTACACGAGCTGCCCGGCCGCCCCGGACTTGACGATGATGTTCTTGAACTCGTCCGGGTCGCTCAGGCGCCCGAGCGTGGTGACCGTGTACTGGAACCGCTGGCCCGACGGGTTCGGCGGCTGGCCCACCTGCCCGGCCGCGACCTGCACGTTCTGGCGCCGCAGCGCCCCGAGCACGTCCTCGGTGGTGAGTTTGCGGGCCGCAAGCTTGTCCGGGTTCAGCCAGACGCGCATCGAGTACGAGCCGACCCCGCGCACGATCACGTCGCCCACCCCGGGCACGCGGCTCAGGTCGTCGCGCAACCGGAGGGTCGCGTAGTTCGAGAGGAACAGCCCATCGTAGGCGCCGGGCAGCTCGTCCACGCGCCCCACGTCCGAGAGCGGGACGGTCGCGCGCCCGGCCGGGGCCAGGGCGATCTGGCGCAGCTTGTCGGCCCCCGCGGGGCCGTTGTCGGCGAACTCGTCCGGCGCCACGATCTGGTAGCACAGGGGCTGCTTGTTCGCGTGCGGTTCGGCCCGCGCGCCGGCCGCCGCGATCGCCGCGAGCGCCTGTTCGAGTGTCACCCCGGTTTCCCGGAGGGCCACGGGGTCGAGCGTCAGGTTGTAGCGGTCCTTGGGCGGCGGCGCGGTCAGGGAGATCGCCAGAATGATGGCGGACGACTGCTTGCGGACCGTCACGCCCTGTCTGCGCACCTCTTCGGGCAACTGCGGTTCGGCCACGCTCAACCGGTTCTGCACGAGAACCTGCGCGTCGTCGAGGTTGGTCCCGATCTCGAACGTGATCGTGAGCCCATACGAGCCGTCCGCGGAACTGGTGGAGGACATGTACATCATGTTCTCCACGCCGTTGATCTGCTGCTCGATCGGCGAGGCGACCGTGTCGGTCACCACCTTCGCGTTCGCGCCGGGGTAGTTGGCGCTCACCTGCACCGTGGGCGGGGTGATCGGTGGGTAGCGCTCGACCGGCAACCGCTTCAGCGCCACAAACCCGAACACGAGTGTGAGGACGGCGAGCACGTTGGCGAAAATCGGGCGATCGATGAAGAAGCGCGAAATCATGCGGCGACCGCGTGGGGGTTGGGGCGAGGCGCGAGCCGGTTAAGCTAAGTTCTGCGGGGCGACTGTTCTTACTGCCTGCGGACCGATGTTGGAACCGCGTGTCACGAAATCAAAACTCAAACGCATCGTTTCAACGCGGGACCACAAGGGTTGAGGCGAGGCGGACTCATACCAAATCGCGTGAAGGAGCCATCTTTCTGTAGCCGGCTCCACACCGCCGGCCGCAACCGTTGGTAGGAGCCGATTTCGTGCTTTGCCCTCTCCCCTTGCGGGAGAGGGTGGCGAGGCTCGGCGAGCCGGGTGAGGGGTGGCCCCTGTATCGGGAAGCAACCCCTCACCCCGCCGCGAAGCGCGGCGACCCTCTCCCGCAAGGGGAGAGGGCAAAACCCAAGCACCAGCGTGCCTTTCGTGCTTTGTCCTCTCTCGCAAGGGGAGAGGGCACAAACAAAACCGCTGGCGCACCCCACGTTTGCAATCCGTTGACAGAGTCAGTTCCAGAAAGTCATTCAGGCGATCCGGCACTACTTCTTCGCGCCGTCCGCGGGCGGGTTAAACACCCACTCGTCGGGCACGGCCGGCGCATCGGGCCGGACCGCGTGCAGGCCGGCGAGAATTACGCGGTCGTCGGGCTTCAGCCCGGCCGTGATCGCGACGACGGACTTGATGTTCTTGCGCGTCTCCGCGGGCGGCTGGCCCTCTTTCGGGGGCGCGGGCTTCGGGTTCACCGCGACCCAACTCGGCGCGGCCACCCCCGGTTCCGCGGCGGGAACCTTCCAGAAGTTCGCGCCGACCGTGACGAGCCGCTTCTTGACGATCCCCTCCGCGTTCACCACGAAGACGAACCGCCCCTCCTGACCGCTGAGGAGGCAGTCCTCGGGGATCACGGGCGTCGGCACCTTGTCGCTCTTCGGCACCCGGATGCGGGCGAACATGCCGGGGTAGAGCAACCGGACGCCGTTCGTGAGGAGCGGGTTGTCCAGGCGCCCGCGCACGCGGATGGTCCCGGTCGCGGTCTCCACGCGGTTCTCGCGGAAGTCGATGGCCCCTTCGTGCGGGAAGTCCATTTCGTCCCCGACCCCGACCTCGAGCCCGATCTGTTGCGTGCTCATGCTCGGGCTCGACGATCTAATGAGCGTCTTCTGGTACGCCAGGAAGTCGGTTTCCGGGGCGTCGTAGTACACGTACAGTTTGTCCACCTGCACGATGGTCGTGAGAAGCGTGGTGTCGGCCTGAACGAGGTTCCCCTCGTCCACGAGGGTGCGGCTGATGCGCCCGCCGATCTTAGCCCGGATGTCGGTGTAGCCCAGGAGGATCTCGGCGGAGTGGAGCGCGGCTTTCGCGGCGTCGCGGTTGGCCTCCGCCGCCTTGAGTTCGGCGATGCGCACGTCGAGCGTGGCCCGCGCCTCCTCTTCCTTGAACTTCGATTCGGTCCCGGTGGCCCCGAGCCGGTTCACGCGCTCCAAATCGGCCCGCGCTTGAATGATCTGCGCGTCCCAACTCTTGATCTGCGCCTCGCTCTTGAGGAGCTCCGCGGACGCCTTCTTGACGGAGGTCTCGTACTCGAGCTTGTCGATTGTGTAGAGCGGGGTGTTGACCGCGACCTCGGCCCCCTCGGTGAACTTGACGTCCTTAAGGAACCCGCGGATCTTGGACCGCACTTCGACGGCCTTGGTGGTATCGAGGTACCCGTTGTAGACCCAGTAGTCGCGGACGGGCACGACCGCGGGGCGAATGACGGTGACCACGGGCGGGGGGAACTTCGGCGCCTCGGGCTTCGCGGGCTGGCACCCGGCCAGGGCGCTCGCCGCCGCGAGGAGAACGGCGCTCAGCCCGATTCGGCGGTGGTACATGCGTGGTCCCTCGGCGGGAGCGGGGGTGGGATACAACGGGCGCGCCGGGCGCTGCGCCCAAGTTACCTTTATACTCCCGGCGCGGGGCTTTCTTACGGGCGCGCGAAGATACTGTCCTGTAGTCCAGCGGACTATGCTCAAGTGCAGCGTTTGAAGGGCAATAATCGAACCGATGCGCGGTCACGCCCGGCGACTGCGCGCTGTGGGCGCGGCCGAGAGATGGGAACACAGGGCTCCCGCCCTGTGCTACGAACGCCGGCCCCTCCGGGGCGGAAACGCATTGGCCTTCACTGCCATATGAATGAGAGAATGCGACCGGGTGGCGGATGGTTTGTTGTCTTCGCCCCAGAGGGGCCGGCGTCCGTAGCACAGGGCGGAAGCCCTGTGAACCAGAGGCCCTAACTACAGCCAGACACATGAGTTCAGAAATCATAGCCGACGCGGATGCCGTAGAAGTCGGCGGTGCCTTCCCGACCGGTCTTCGCGGTCTGGAACGCCCGAATGTAGTTCGCTGTAAACCGGGTGTAGGCGTTCAGGTACCAGTTCAGGCCGACGGTCAGGTCCGTGAGCCGACCGCCGCGGATGCCGCCATTATTAAGGTCGAGGTGCGAGAGGCGCACGGCCAGTTCCCACGCGCCCGGCCCGCTCCCGAACCCGCGCACGTCCGGGCGCACGAAGTCGCGGAGCGGGACGATGCGCTCGAGGGTGCCCGTGCTCTTGCGGTACGGGCGGTGCTCGCCGGTGAGGAACCAGCTCCCCGTCGCGTACCACGACTGGAAGTAGACCGCGCCGCTCTTATTGGTGTCCACGGGCACGAGCACGTACTCCGATTGCGCCGAGAGCGGCCCGCGCACGAGCAGCGCTTCCAGGCCCACGAGCTGGTAGAAGCTCGCCGCGATGCGGCCCGTGTCCACGAAGTTCGGAACGTTCGGGGTGGCCGACCCGATGCGCATTTCCGGGCGCACCGCGAACTGCACCTGGTCGTTCTTCGTGGCCCGCGCCGAGTACCCGACGCCGAGGTGCAGCATGTCGCGCCCCGCAGTTTCATCGTCGTACCACGCGAGGAACGTCGCGCGCCCGGTGATCGCGGCGCGAAAATCGTTCCCGCTGTCGTCGCCGAACACGTCGCTATCGGTGTGGAACACGCCGAGTGCCCAGGTTCCGCGCTCGGAGGCGAAGGTGTTGTTCGCCATCACGCCGAAGTTGCGCCCCGGCGCGATCGGTTCCGTCGGGAGCGAGCGCTCCATGAACGTGACGAACCGGTTCTGGCTGTACTGTTCCAGGCTGAACGGCTCGAAATAGTGCCCCACGCGCACGCGGCCGAGCCCGGGGATGTCGTTGAGGCCGACGTAAACGTCGATGAACGACGGCCGACCGGGGAGCGCGAAGTCCATCGCGAGCCGGTACTCGATGGAGCCGTAGTCGCCGAACGCCCCGAACCGGGCGCGGCGGAACGCGGTGCCGTCCGGGATGCTGCCCACCGCGGCGCGGTTCGCGGCGTCCTGATCGGACCAGACCGAGTCCGCCTGGATCTGGAGCATCCAGTTCAGGGTCGGCTTTTTCGCGGCGTCGGCTGCTTTTTGCTTGGACTTCTTGAGTTCGCCCTCGAGGTCCGTGACGCGCTTCATGAGGTCGGTGAGCGGGTCACTCGGCGCGGCGGGAAGCGGGGGCGGCGGAGCGGCTTCGCCCCCAGCGGGCACGGCGCCGGTCGCGGGCACAACAGACGGTAGAGGGGCCGGTGGTTCCTGAGCCGAGCCCGCGCGTGCGGAGAGGGCACACAGCGTCAGCGCCAGGAAACGGAGAGACGGCCCGCGGCGGTGCGGCATCGGTGGGCATCCGGGAATATCTGTAGATGGACGGCGGGGATTAACGACTGATGAGTTAAGGGTCAATGCGAACTGCGCAAGTGCGGGAAGGCCCACCCGCTCGTTGGCACTCGCGGTTCGCCGGGGCACTTGGCGAACTGCGACGGTTACGATGCGGGTGGTGTCTCGCTCGTCACAGAGTGTGAAGCTGTTCGTTCCCGTTCCGTGTACCGTCTGGTAATGTAAGAGAATACGTCAGAATCGCGGCGCGCGGGGTGCGGCTCATGGGCATTCAGGATCGTGATTATTATCGCGAAGGCCCCAGCTTTCTGGACCGCGTGAGCCAGCAAGGGGCGACCGTCTGGCTGATCGCGATCACGGTGGGCGTGTTCTTCGGGCAGATCCTGTCCGGGGGGCCGCGCGGGGGGATCAGCCCGCTCGTGGAGTACGGGGCGTTCGACACACAGGCGATCCTCCGGGGGGAAGTGTGGCGCCTCATCACGTCCGCGTTCCTGCACGCGGGGCTGTGGCACCTGTTCCTCAACATGCTCGTTCTGCACTGGGCCGGGTCGAGCGTCGAGGCGGTGCGCGGCCCGCGCGAGTTCGTGCTGTTCTACCTCTTGAGTGCGGTGGGCGCGCACCTGTTCTACCTCGGCGCTCAGTTGGCCGATTTGACCCCGGCGGGCCGGGCCATCGGCGCGAGTGGTGCGGTGACGGCCACGCTGGTCCTGTTCGCGTTCCACTTCCCGCACACGCAGGTGCGGCTGTACTTCTTCATCCCGATGCCGGTCTGGTTGATGGTGGTCCTGTTCGTCGGGTTCGACGCCCTGTCCGCAATGGGCGGGGGCGGGCGGATCGCGTACTTCGCGCACCTGGGCGGTGCGGCATTCGGATTGCTCTACTTCCAGAGCGGGGTGCAATTCAGCCACCTGTTCGCGGGAGCCCCCAAGACCCGCGCGCGCCCGCGGCTCCGGGTGATCGTGCCGCCGATCGAGGAGCCGTCCGAGTCGGTCAGCGCCGCGGTCGAGGCCCCGGCGCCGCGAACGGGCGCGCCCGACGAGCAGCTCGAAGCGAAGCTCGACGCGGTGCTGGAGAAGGTGACCAAGTACGGCCCGGACAGCCTCACGCCCGACGAGCGGGCGATCTTCTACCGGGCGGGCGAAGTGTACAAGAAGCGCCGGAAGTAGCGCCGACCCACCCATAAACCGGAGCAAAGTTCGCCGGCTCGTGAAGAGCGCGAACGGTGCCCGCGTCTAACTTCGGTATCCGAGGAATTCATGCCGCTTTACGAATACACCTGCCAAAAGTGCGCGCACACCTTTGAAGCGCTCGTGTCCTCGCGCGTCGCGGTCGCGGTGACGTGCCCGAAGTGCGCGAGTTCGGACCTGGACCAACTCATCGGCTTGCCCGCGCCGGGGCGCGTGACGGAGGGCAGTTCGGCGACGAATTGCCGCGGGGACGGCCCGCCGTGCGGTGCGTCGTGGTGCGGTCGTAAAGGTCCGTAATTACGGTGGTATACTCCTGAATGTTCCACCGCACGGACTTGTCTTTGGGGCGGTTAGGTGTATAAATACAATGATTGAATAACTCTGTTAAGAATCCCGCATGTCCTTACAGGGTATTCAGTTCCGCCGAGGTGACCGTGCCACTCCCTCCATCAATGTGCTGCAAGGGGCATCACCATGACCGAAAAGAAGCAAGCTGAAGAATGCGCGACCATGCTCCAGGCGCTCGCGGAACCGAACCGGATTCGGATCATCGAATGCCTGCGGACCGGGTCGATGAACGTGACGCAACTCGCGAAGGCGCTAGACGTTGAAATCGTAAACGTGTCACACCACCTCGGCGTCCTGCGGCTCGCAGGTTTGGTGGAAGACATTAAAGATGGTCGGTTCGTTATTTATTCGCTCCACCCGAAAGTTTTCCACAACGATAGCTCCAAGGCCACCTTCCTCGACCTCGGCTGGTGCCGCGTCGAGATCCCGCACAACTAAGTCGCCCTCCGGCACGATCTCGAACCCACCCCATTGCGGGTGGGTTTTGTTATTTCCAGCCACCATAAATCGCGGGCGGATACACCTCAACGCGCAGACGCTTCGGCAGCACTTCTAACGAAATCTCCCTGACCCCCTCGTTCGGCACACACACGAATTCACCATCCGCATGAACACAGAGCGGCGTTTCGCACCGCACCTCAATTCGCCGCGCCCGCCCGAGTCCGACCAGCCGGTGGTTCTCCGGGAGCCTCCCGCGCGCCATCGCGGGGAGATAGCGGAGCAGGTGCAGGCGCGTGAGGCGCGTCGCGTGCATGTAGTCGAACAGGCCGTCGGTCAGGCTCGCGTTCGGGCGCAGTGGGAAGTTCCCTTCGCGCTGGCCATTCAGCACGGAGAGCGCGAGCGTGGGGGTCGTGACTTCGCGCTCATCGAAGCGGATCGTCATCGTCGGGCGGTCGAAGTGCTTCACCAGAGACTTGAGGAACGCCCAAGCGTAGAGCGGTAAACCCTTTAACCAGCGCGTGCGCCGGGCTTCGCCGTTCACCATTCCGTTGAAACCGACGCCCAAGTTGCACAGGAAGTAGACCGCGCGGTTCGCCGTCGTGACGCGCCCGACATCGATATCGAGCACGTCCGTGGCGCCGGTGCGTTCGCGTAGTGCCCACCACCGATTCATGCCGAGCGTGAACGCGAAGTCGTTCGCCGAGCCGACGGGCCACACGCTGAAGACCGTGTCGCGCCGGTCACTTTGGAGTACGCCGTTGGCGACCTCGTGAGCGGTGCCGTCCCCGCCGGCCGCGACGACCTTCGCGAACCCCTCATTGGCCGCGTCGCGCGCGAGTTCGGTCGCGTGGCCGGCGCAGGTAGTGGGTCGTAACTCCACACTCGCGGCGAGGGCGGGCGGCAGCGCTTTCAATAAGCGCTCGGCCCTTCCGCGACCGGCGGCCGGGTTGTAAATCACACAGGTGGCGTGCATCCGGCCTCGCGGGTCGCAGCGATGTTCACACTTCGTCCGATGGGTGAGGAAGACATACCGGCGGCGCTCGCTCTTTGGCAAGGGCTGCCCGGAATCGGGCTGCGCGACGCGGACAACCCCGCGTCACTGGCGAAGTACCTCCGGCGCAACCCGGGGTGCAGCTTCGTCGCTCTCGACGGAGCCGGCGCGCTGATCGGGGTGAGCCTCGCGGGGCACGACGGGCGCCGCGGGTATCTGCACCACGTCGCGGTTTCACCCCACTGTCGCAAACAGGGGTTGGGCCGCGAACTCGTGGAGCGCTGTGCGGCCGCGCTGAAGGCCGAGGGGATCGAGAAGATCAACTTCTCGGTGAAGGCGGACAACGCGGCGGGGCTCGCGTTCTGGAATCGGGTCGGCGGGCGCGAACGCACCGACCTCGTTATCGTGTCCCTCATTTTGGGCGACAACCCGAACGTATGACTTTGGGCGAACGGCCGGTGTGAGCCGGCCGGTGGTGGCACATGAACGGCCTTTTGGTGATCGACAAACCGGGCGGAATGACCTCGCGCGACGCGGTCAACCGCGTCCAGCGCTGGTTCCCGCGGAAGACGAAGATCGGGCACACCGGTACGCTCGACCCGCTCGCGACCGGGGTACTCGTGGTGTGCATCGGCGCCGCGACGCGGCTCGCGGACTACGTCCAGGCGATGGGGAAGAGCTACTCGGCGCGCGTCCGGCTCGGCGCGACGAGTAACTCCGACGACGCCGACGGCGAAGTGACCGAGACCCCGAACGCGCCCGTTCCCACGCGCGCGCAGATCGACGCCGCGCTCGCGGGGTTCATCGGGAACGTGGAGCAAGTTCCGCCGGCCGTGTCCGCGCTGAAGATCGACGGCGTCCGCGCTCACAAGCTGGAGCGCAAGGGACTGGAACCGAAGCCGAGCGCCCGCGCCGTGTCGATCTACGCGATCCGCGTGACGGGCTTCGCGTGGCCGTACCTCGACGTGGAAGTCGATTGCGGGAAGGGGACGTACATTCGCTCCATCGCGCGCGACCTCGGCGCTGCACTCGGGTGCGGCGGGTTGGTGCAGACGCTCCGGCGCACGCGGGTCGGGCCGTTCCGCGCGGAGCAAGGGGTGAACGTGGACGCGGTCCCGGCGCGAGTGACGCTGCTCCCGATGATGGACGTGCTCACGGGCATGAAGCAGGTGCGGCTCAACGCGGACGAGGTCGCGCGGCTCCGCTGCGGTCAGTTCATCAGCTTGCCCGCGGACCGCGTGCCCCCGGAGGGCGAGGAGCTGGCGATTCTCGGCGATCAGGCGGAGCTGGTGGGAATTGGCGTCTTCGAGCGCGGGCTGCTCAAGCCGCAAGTCGTGTTCGCCGCGGGCGACCGGCCGGCGTGAGTCCGCCAGGGGTCGCACTCGTGTGGCGCGTCACCCCTGGCTACTATCCGTCATACCCAAGAGCCGGGCCGCGAGCCAGGGTATTGGTTTTGCCCTCTCCCCTTGCGGGAGAGGGTGGTGAGGCTTTGCGAACCGGGTGAGGGGTAACCTCCTGAATGTGGAAGCACCCCTCACCCCGCCGCGAAGCGCGGCGCCCCTCTCCCGCAAGGGGAGAGGGCACAGCCCAAAGCGGAATCGGTGCCCACGCTTGCAATTCGTTGGCAGCGGTCGGCTGCAGAAGGACCACTCTTCCATACGATTTGGTATCAGTCGTTCGCGATCACTTCGCCGCCGGCGCGGGTGCAGAGCGCGGCCAGCGTGCGAATCGACATGCTCTCGCGCAGGAACCGGACGCTGCCGTCCGCCATCGCCGCGTTCGCGCCGCCCGTGTGGAAGGCGTAGACCTCGAACGAGTTGTTGCAGTTGATCGCGCACTCGCCGACCAGCGTGTTGCCGTCCGGCGACGTGCCCTCGACGCCGAACCCCTTCTGGTGGTCCGCCCACACGCCCCCGGTCACGCCCCCGGTGCCGGTCCCGTCGCCGCCGAACGGCGGTTCGCGGCCCGTCACGCGCTTGCCCTTCACCCAGTATTCGGGGCGGTTCGCGTCCTCGGCGATGAGGATCGTGTTCGACAGCCCGTCGGTGATTTGCGCGACCGTCGAGCCCTGCGAACTCATCACCCCGCGCCAGACGGTGCCGTAGCTGGCCGGGTCCGGGTAGTTGAGGTACGCGAGCAGCGTTTGCGCCACGACCGCCACGTTCGTGTAGTCCCACGCGGCGCCCGAGAACGGCGACCCCGACGTGCCCGGGACCGCCGCCTGCCCGATCCGCTGGCCGTTCGCGCTCGGGCACAGGAACGTCTTCACGCGACTGTTGCGAGCCACCTCGTTCGCGGAATCGTACCAGTTCGCGGTCATCACATAGATGTTGCGGACGTTCTCTTGCTCGATGTCCGGGAGGACGAGCGCGGGCCACCCGTGGAACGGCGCGGCGAGTGTGTTGGACGGCGGGTACTTCCCGACGCGGACCTCGTAATTCGCGCACGCTAGCGCGATCTGTTTCAAGTTGTTCTGGCAACTCATGCGCGCGGCGGCCTCGCGCACCTTCTGCACCGCGGGGAGGAGCAAGCCGATGAGGACCGCGATGATCGCGATCACCACCAGCAATTCGATCAGCGTGAACCCGGCGCGCGGGGAACGGGCGCCGGGGGGGAGAGAATGCGGGTCGGGCATTTTGAGAGCAACCTCACGGACGTGGAACCGGGCGAGACCGGCGTTTTAGGGAGGGGCGGTGCGGGCGAACACCGGCGCACTCGAATTGCCCCGATTCACATTCTAACGTATAACACGTTCACCCCTTTTGCGCAGGACGTGCGCGCGGAAATTGCCCCGATCCCGGAGAGGATAAACGTGTCCACGAACCGCTACTTGTTCACCAGCGAATCCGTATCGATGGGGCACCCCGACAAGGTGGCCGATCAGATCAGCGACGCCGTGCTCGACTTCTGCCTGAAGGCGGACCCGGCGAGCCGCGTGGCGTGCGAAACCTTGGTAACGACCGACCTCGCGGTGGTGGCCGGCGAGATCACCACGAAGGCCGCGCTCACCCGCCAGGCCGTTGACGCGCTCGTGCGCGAGGTCATCACCGAGATCGGCTACGTGGCGAAGGACCAGGCCGAGCGCGAAGAGATCGGGTTCACCGCGGACGCCTGCCAGATCGATTGCCGCATCCACGCCCAGAGCCCGCACATCAGCCAGGGCGTGGACGTGGGCGGCGCCGGCGACCAGGGGCTCATGTTCGGCTTCGCCTGCGACGAAACGCCGACCCTGATGCCGCTCCCGATCGACCTCGCGCACCGGCTCGTCGAGAAGCACGCGAACATGCGCCGCAGCGGCCCCCTCAAGTGGCTGCGCCCGGACGCCAAGAGCCAGGTCACGGTCGAGTACAACACCGACGGCACCCCGCACCGCATCCACACGGTCGTGCTCAGCACGCAGCACACCCGCGAAGTGATGGTGACGCAGGACGGTGCCGACTACTTCACCGACGACGCGCGCCAGATGATTATCGACCAGCTCATCCGGCCCACGCTCGAAGCGGACCGAAAGGATCTCATCAAGGGCAAGCTGGTGATGATCCAGCCCGGCAAGAAGGCGCCGAAGCTGGACGAGAACGACATCGCGTGCCACATCAACCCGACCGGGTGCTTCCTCCAGGGCGGGCCGCACGGCGACTGCGGGCTGACCGGGCGCAAGATCATCGTGGACACCTACGGCGGCCGGGGGCGGCACGGGGGCGGCGCGTTCAGCGGCAAGGACCCGACCAAGGTGGACCGCAGCGCGGCCTACGTGTGCCGGTACATCGCGAAGAACATCGTGAAGGCGGGGCTGGCCCGCGAGTGCGAGGTCCAGCTCTCCTACGCGATCGGGTACCCGGACCCGCTGAACATTTGGGTGAACACGAACGGCACCTCGAAGGTCCCCGAAGCGAAGCTGATCGACCTGATCCGCACGCACTTCGAGCTGACCCCGAAGGGCATCATCGGGTCGCTGGACCTGCGCCGGCCGATCTACCGCGAGTCGGCCCGCCACGGGCACTTCGGCCGCGAACTCCCGCAGTTCTCGTGGGAGAAGACCGACAAGGCCGAAGCGCTCCGCAAGGCCGCCGGGGTGTAAGGGCACCGGCCCTCCAACTCCGTTTGTGAATGGGAACGCCCACCCGCGTGTCAACGCGCGGGTGGCGCTAACATCCCTTGACCACATCCACACGTTCAACGACCCGGAAGCACTACTCCAGTTTCCAGCTCTCTGTAACGAACCGCGACCGCAAGGGAGTGGGAGGCGCTACCGCGATTCACAGCCCGGCGCAACACCGAGAAACCTCGGCCCCGCTCCCTTGCCAGTAGTTTCAAGGCGTTGCGTTGGTTGTAAGTGTATTGTGTGGCAGGGTAATACATCGTGTGCGTGGGTATCGTGAGCGGATCCGTTGCGTGAGCCAGTCGAGCATCTCGGCCAACGGGAACTGGGCGACCCAGGCGGTCGGCGCGAGCCCGCGTGCCCGAGCGATCCGGAGCGTCAGGTACACCCACACCTGGCGCAACAGCAGGGCCACGCCCTCGAGCAGCAACCGGTACTCGGGGTTGGTGCTGGTGGTCCACCCGCGGGCCTGGTTCTTCTGCCGATAGCTGGTCTCGATCCCGAACCGCTCTCGGTACCGCCGGCGCCCCAACCGAGCCCGGTTCGCCTCCGACACGGCGGTCGCATCGCCCCACCCGCGGAACGCGTACACCCGGGCGTGCGATTCGCCCTTCCGTTGCCACACGAGCACCCGAGTCGATACCGCCTTGCGGCTCTTCTCGGTGACCCACTCCATGGTGGTGATGGTGCCGTGGGGTTGGGTGTAGCTGGCGTTGCGGCGGTTGGTACCGGTGCCCTTCTTGCGCATCGGGACCGTGTAGCTCAGGTTCCGTTCCTGCAACAGCAACAGGGTCTCCCCGCTGTCGAACCCGGCGTCCAGAACCACCCCGCGGACCGTGAGCCCGCGGGCCGCCACCTGGTCCAGAAGGGTCTGCACCTGCTGGTGCGGCTTGGTTCCTTTCGTCACGCTCATCAGCCCCACGGTGTACCGCCGGTGCTTGTGAATCAGTACCCCGGTGGCGTACGCGTGAAAGAACGAGGTCCCGGCCTTCTTGGGTCCGCCGATGATCCCCGGGGTGCTGCGATCCCCATAAAAGGGGACGTAATGCACATCGATGGCACACGTCCACCGGCGCCTCCGGTCCCGGCGCGTGAACCCCGCCACCTGGTGAAGGGCATCCACCAACCGGGCCGTGAGTTGGTCCCGGGAACCCCGGTTGGCGTGCATCGCCTGTCGCGCGGTCTCGTGGGAGAACCCGAAGTACCGGGTCACTACCGCGAACAACGTGCGGGTGGTGCCCGCGATCAACAGCACCAGGTCGAGCAACTGGGTGCGCGTGACCGACCGCTTGTAGTCGGTCCAACCCAGGGCCCGTTCCAACGTTCGGCGCGTCAGTGCGTGGACCACCGCCGGGGTGATCGTAGAGTAACCACGTCGCATGGGAGGCTCCCGTTCAAGTGCCTGAGAACCTTGAACTTAGGAACTCCCATGCGGCACTGCCAAATCACTTGAAACTACTGGCAAGGGAGCGGGAGGCACCCCGTTTATCGTCGCGGTTCAACACACTGGGAGTCCCGCTCCCTTGCGGTCGCGGCTCGTCCGACCCGCTACGGCGATCCCGGAACGAGACTAACCCCTACCCTCGGCACGCTTCAGCTCTTTGAGAGCGCCCGAGTCATCACTTCTTCGGGGTTGGGCGAAGTTTGGCCAGGTCAAACGGCTCACCGACGAGCCCCTTCCAGGTCTTCTTCTGGGTCTCATCGAGGGCCGCCACGACCTTCACCCACGCCTCCTTGCGGACCTCGTCGATCTTCTCATTGGCGGCAACCACTTTCTCCGGGTCCGGTACCGTGCCGGCGGGGACGAGCCCCCCGAGGCCCGCGTCCTCGCGAATCTTTCGGCTCTCTTTTCGGACCCCGTCGGCAATGTCCTTGACGGTCTTCTTCTGTTCGTCGCTCAGTTTCAGGGCCGCGCCGATTTCCTTCATGGCCCCCTTCTGGGACTCGGGATACTCAAAACCCCCGGGGGCCACATCCGGGTCGTTGAAGACCGTGAAGTCTATCGCCTGAATCGCGATCTGTTTGAGCCGCTTCCGCTGGTCGGCCGTCAGCACGTCATCGACCGCCTTCTTGACCTCCTCGGCCAACTTCGCCTGTTTCTCGCGCATCTCGTCGAATTTGTCCGGGCTGAAGCCGCCCGCGGCGTTCGGGCCGAATGCGTCGGTGAATTCCTTGTTGAACGCGGCCTGCTTATCGGCGGCGGGCTTGAGCTTCCCCTTTTGCTCGGCGGTCAGTTTGATCTCGGCCTGGAGTGCGGCATTGGTTGGCAACAGGACGTTCATGTCGTTGCCGAAGGCGATACCGGCTGGCTGGGCCGGAACCGCCGGGACGACGCCGGCGAAGAGCGACACCGCCAGAACGCATCGAATCATCCGCATGACAGCACCCTGTGGGAAGTTCGGGAACGCAGGCTCCCAACTTTATGCGGAAGTGAGCGGAAGGGGAACGAAAAAACGAACACCGGTGAATACCACCCCACGACCATGAGGTACTATTGCTCTAACGGGCAGTGGTTTTCTTCGAGCATTCCCCTTCGGCAGCATCCCGAGCCGAACCTCCGATTCTCGCGGCCGCGTCGCTAACATTTCGGGTCACCGGGAACCGCGCGCCTCCAATTTACACGAATCGTCCGTATTGAGATCCGTGTAGCGACTGAACGAGCCGCGACCGCAAGGGAGCGGGGCTTCCAGTGCTCAATCGCGACCACGAGATACGTGTCGCGCTTCCGTAGCGACCCAACGAGCCGCGACCGCAAGAGGGTGGGTGGCACTACCACCGTGTCCAGGTTGAAGCACTTACTTCTGCAGTTCCTTCCCCCTAAACCGGAGCGTCTCGCCGTACACGCTCACGCTGCCGGGTTTCTCCGAGGCCAACGGGCCGGCTTCCATTGATTCCGTGGGAATGTTCTTTGGGCGCTTGCTCCCACCAAGAGGGACGTTCCCCACCTCCGAGCCGTCCGCTAACCAGAACACACGCACCGCGTAGGAGTCGGACTCCGGCGGTTTGATGGGCGGGGCGCCCCCAAAATCCTCGACCTTCCAACTCGCGGACCACACCAGCACGTACAGGCGCTCGGCATCGGCCGTGACGCCAACGATACGGGTCTGGGAGTACGGGGTACGGTTGAGCCCCATCGGGATGGGAATGCCGATCGTCGTGCCGGACCTGAAGAGAACCGTCAACTTCCCACTCGGGAGGGCGGTGTGCATGAGGAGCGGAGCGGCGGGCGGGTACTCACGGAACAATATTTGTCGGGCGGAATTCGCGAGCGCATGAACGATGAACGCGTCTCCCTTGGTTACGACGACCGGTTGGTCCGCTTTCGGATCGGCGGCAAGTAGAATGGTGAGCGCGGCGAGTGCGAGCATCGGGTCGGCCTCCGGTGGACGGTGAGGCCATGATAACTCTTCGAGGCGCCGACTACGGGAACTGTTACGCGAGCGTTACTGGCGGTTCGCCTCTCGTGGTTCGCAGCGCCGAGTCGCGGTCGGGACCGGGCGAGGAGCATTCCACCTCCGTGTTCGGTACCCCGAAGGGATTGTACATCCTCAGCCCAGGGTCGCGAGCTCGGCGAGCGCACCCTGGGGAACAAGCGGCACGCTGCGGCATTGCCGTTGAACCATTGTTTCCCAGGGTGCGCGTTGCGACCCTGGGCTGTGATGTGCAACTCCTTCGGGGTAAAATCCAAATCTGAATTGAATGACCGTCGGAGCGGCGGGAACAACAGACTGGATGTCATGAAAGGGTTACGAGGTGCGGCGTGAGTGATCCGTTTTCGACCGCGATCCGCCGATACATGCCGTGGCCGGAGTACCGGGCACTCAAGGCGAACCTGTCTCACGGGAGCCTGATCGAGCGCGCTGACATTTCCCGCGCCGAAATCGACGCGCGCCTAGCGACGTTGCGGAACGCAGAGGAACAATGGGGCTTCGTGTACCTCGGTGAGCGGCAGTGGCTCGAGCGCCGATTGGAACAGAACAGCGCGATCACGTATGGCGCTTGGGTCGGAGACGTGTTGGAAAATACTGTATTTTATGGATACTCCTACGAGACAAGTTATTATCGAGGTAAGGACTGGAATGGATACAAAGGCCATACTGATGACCTATCACTGCTTTGGCTGCCTCCTGAATTGCCGTTTGATAACACAGAATTTTGGTACGTCAACGCAACCATTGCAGGTGACAAAGCAGGAATTGATAATTATAACTTATGCCATTTATTTGATATTATTCATGATTTATCATATTACCTGAATAGATTTTACAATGGCCACAGGGAACACATGTCGTTCGGCGATATACGCGTTCTCGGCGACTATCAGTGGCAAATGTGGACAGCCACTGACTATGGCCACGTCCCCTACGATTTTTGCGGTCAGGCCCGGGTGCCGTTTTCTGAAAGTTCGGCGTGGCTAACTCCCAATGTCACCGCCATCGCCGAAAGTATCGACGCGAACCGCGCGTTCGACCAGATGCCAATTCTGGCCGATGCCCTCGAAGAAGCCGGGTGCGATGACGGCGATGTCCTCGATCACTTCCGGCACGAGCGCCGGCACACGCAGCGCTGTTTGATCCTGGACTGGTTGTTAGGCAAGAAATAAACGCCCCGTGCCCGCTACGACCCCGTCCGGGTGAACAGCGCGAGCGAGCTAATCACCGTCTGCGATACGCCCCACGCGAGCGGCACCCCGACCCACGCCCACCGGAACGCCAGCGTGGGCCAGTCGAACGCGACCGGGGCAGTCGCTTCGGATGGGGTGGTCGCGGCTTGCGTTGTGGTGCCCGCTGCGGCCGGCTGAGCGGGCACGACTCGGCGGACGAACAGGTTGCACGCGAACCCGACGATGAGCAACCCCGCCATCAGGTACATCGTCAGCGTGTACGCGTCCGCCTTCGGCACGCCGCTGTTGATCTGGTGCTCGCGGATGTAGTTCACCAGCACCGGACCCGCCACGCCCGCCAGCGACCACGCGGTCAATAGCCGGCCGTGGATCGCGCCGACCTGCGCCGTGCCGAACTGGTCCCGGAGGTACGCGGGGATCGTCGCGAACCCGCCGCCGTACATGCTGATGACGACCCCGTAACACAGCACGAACAGCGCCACGTTCCCCAGGTGCCCGGTCGTCGGCGTGAGCGCGTACAGGACCGTGCCGAGCGCGAAGAAGATCGCGTAGGTCGGCTTGCGGCCGAGCGCGTCGGACGTGGACGACCACGCGAACCGCCCGGCCATGTTGAAGAGGCTCAGCAGCCCCACGAACCCGGTCGCCGCGGCCTCCAGCACGTGCCCGGGGAACATCTCCTGAATCATCGGCGACGCCTGTTCCAGAACGCCGATCCCGGCCGTCACGTTCAGGAGCAGCACGGCCCACAGGAGCCAGAACGACCGCGTGCGGATCGCGGCGTTCGGCGTCACGCTCGGGACACTCGAGACCGTTTTCTTCACCGCGCCGGGCGGCTTCCAGCCGGGCGCCGGGATGCGCACCGTCAGCGCGCCGAACATCATGAAGGCGAAGTACACGACGCCCATCACCAGGAACGTTTCCCGCACGCCCATCGATTCCGGCGTGCGGAAGTGGGCCATCAGCACGCGCGACAGCGGCGCGCCGATCATGGACCCGCCGCCGAACCCCATGATCGCCAGCCCGGTCGCCATTCCGGGCCGGTCCGGGAACCACTTGATGAGCGTGGACACGGGCGAGATGTACCCGAGCCCCAGGCCGATCCCGCCGAGCACGCCGTACCCCAGGTACAGCAGCCAGAGCTGGTGCATCCACACGCCGACCGCGGACACCAGGAACCCGCTGCCGAAACAGACCGCCGACGCGAACATCGCCTTGCGCGGCCCGACCCGATCGAGCCACGAGCCGAACAGCGCGGCGGAGAGCCCGAGGAACACGATCGCGATGCTGAACACCCACGCCACGTCCGGCTGGCTCCAGTCGCCGGGCGCGGGGTCCGTGATCCCGACGAGCTTCGTGAGCGGGAGCTTGAACACGCTGAACGCATAGGCTTCGCCGATGGCGAGGTGGATCGCCAGCGCCGCGGGCGGTACGAGCCACCGGTTGAATCCCGGCGGGGCGATGGTGCGCTGGCGGTCGAAGAAGCCTGGTGCGGAAGTGGCCAAAGTGGACATGGAGTTGTCTCGTTCGCTCGAAGTGCAGGCGCGGACGGGCTTTTGTCGCGTCACACACTGGTCTAGCAAAGGGAGATAGCGAACCCCGTGCCCCTCCATTACAAATGTCGTTCGCGAATCTCTGCGTCCCTGCGGCGCTCCCGGGCGAACGGCCGGTGTCAGCCGGCCGGTGAGAGCTACACACGGTGCCACCTGCACCGTTGCGGGGCGAGCACCGGCAACGATGAGTGATCCGGGGTTGGCGCCGCACCCACCGGCCGGCTGACACCGGCCGTTCGCCAAGTGCCGCGCTCGCGGGGTGATGCGCCACCGGCGGGCTCACGCCGCGCCGTTCGCCAAATGCCGGCTCGCCCGGCCGTGCGACTTACTTGTCCTTGAGCCGGACGAACGCGCGCTCCTTGCCCTTCTCGTCGGTGGTGACCATGTCCGTGTCGGTCAGCTTGGTAATGGTGCGGACCGATTTCTGTTCCTGGTCGCCCAGCTTCATCGTCAGGGAGATCTTGTTGCCGTCGAGCTTGTAACTGCCCTCGCCCTTGAACTCCATGTCGTTCCGGGTCACGGTGAGTAGGGCCTTGCCGTCCTTCGCGAACTCGAGCACGACCTTCGATTCCATCTTGTCCTTCGCCTCCCACTTGCCGACCAGTTTCGCGGTGTCGATCTTCTCGTCCTTCTTGTCTTCTGCCAGCGCCGGGTGGCACACCAGCACCGCCAGCGTTCCCATCAGCATCGCGCGCATCACGTTCCCTTTCAGAAGGTGTTTCAGTGCCTCGGTCCCCGCTCGTTTTAGGGCGCCGGCTATTTCTTCTCGTTCACCTGGAAGGATTTTAGCGACCGGTTCACAGTCTCTTTCCCGCCGGCCAGTTTCTGCACGCGCTTCACCTCCCCGACCCCGGCCACGTACCACGAGGTGATCCGCCCGCCCTCGTACTCCCACACCACCCGGAGGGCCGTGAACTTCCCGGCCGGCACCTCGATCGGCTCCGGGCCGTACACCGTCCGCTTGCTCCCGTCCGGGACGTCCCAGGCGTCGCCCGACCGGAGCCCGCTCTTGAGCAGCCACGCGGGCTTACCGTCCGCGCCCTCTCGGGGTTGCCGTAACCCTTCGGTCGACACGAGCATCTTCGTGTAATTCACCCCGTTCCCGTCCACCCCGGCGCGCGACACCACCAGATCGTCGCCGACCTTCTCCACCCCGGAGACCACCACCGCTTCTTCGCCGCCGCCGTGCTTCTCGTAGACCCACTTGGCCCCCGGGGTGATCGGGAAGTAGATCGTCGCCCCCGCGCCCTTCGGCACCGGGGCCGCGGTGGGACCCGAAAGGGCCGTCACGAGCGCGAAGCACCCGGCGAAGTGAAGTGTCATCTCATCTCCCCGAGATTCGATGCCAGAGAGACCGGGATCAGTGCTGCGCGATTCTACCCCCGCGCCGAACGCGAAGCTACTGGCTCTGTGCCGAGCTACTCCCCCGCTGCCACTTCGCCCCCCGCGCGGGTCGCCAGGGCGCGCCACGCCGCGAGCGGGATGTCGTTGCGCACGAAGCGCACGCTCCCGTCGCACAGCACCACGTTCACGCCGCCCGTGTGGGCGCTGCGGGCCGCGAGCCGGCCCTTCTGTTGGGTCGCGTTCAGGCAGTCACATCCGGGCGGGTTCGGAGTCTCGGCGTGGTTGTACAGCGTGTTCCCGTAGTTCCCCACGATCCACTTCGCCCCGCGCTCCGCGTTCCACGACCCGTTCGCGGGCGCGCACGTCGCCGCGGTCGTGTCGCCCGCGCCGGGAAGCTCCAGCATCACGCGCTGGACGTCACTCGTGTTTGATGCGCCCGGCCCGATCGTCCGTTCGGAGAACGCCGCGGTGTTCGAGGTGCCGTCGGCGATGTCCTCCAGGCGCACCGCCGAACCCAGGAAGAACACCCCGTCCGCGTTCGCCAGTGCGCCGGAGTTCGCGCCGCTGCTGGCGCTCGCGGCGTAGCTCGTGCCGCCAAAGGGTGACCCCGGCACGCGCCCGTCAGAAGGGTCCGCGGGGCACACGAACGTGCGAACCAGCGTCGTGGCCGCGGGGTAGTTGCGCGAGCCGTCGTACACGGTCGCGGGCGGCACCGTGAACGCCGCAGGCGGTGCGGTGTAGTCGATTAGCCCGCGCAGATTGTCTTGCTCCAGATACGGGAGCAGGTAGGCGTGAGGCGAGAAGATGGCCGGAGTGGGCGTTCCGCGCCCCGCCGGGAACCGGCCGAGCGCGGAGTGGTGGTTGTGCAGTGCCAGCCCGATCTGCTTCAGGTTGTTCTGGCACGAGAGCCGGGCCGCGGCCGCGCGCACCTTCTGCACGGCCGGCAGCAGCAGTCCGATCAGCACCCCGATAATGGCGATCACGACCAACAGTTCGATCAGTGTGAACGCCCGGGGTACGCGCGGGCGCGTCACTTCTTCACCGGGGCGACGCGCCAGATGCGGTCGGTGACGTCATCAGTGACCAGAAGCGCGCCGTCGGGCGCCACGCACACGCACACCGGTCGGCCGTACACTTCGTCGTCGTTGGCGATGAACCCGGTGAGGAAGTCTTCGGGGCCGCTCGCCGGCTTGCCGTCCTTGAACGGCACGAACGCGACCCGGTACCCCGCGAACTTCGACCGGTTCCACGACCCGCGCTGGCCGATGAACGCCCCGCCCCGGTACTTCTCCGGGAACGCCGCGCCGGTGCAGAAGCACAGCCCCAGCGATGCGGTGTGAGAGCCGATCGCCAGATCGGGCGCGGTGGCCTTCGCCACGAGGTCCGGGCGCTCGCCCTTGCGCCGCGGGTCTTCGTTCTTGCCGAAGTACGAGTACGGCCACCCGTAGAACCCGCCGTCCTTCACGGACGTGATGTAATCGGGCACCAGTTCGTCGCCGAGTTCGTCGCGCTCGTTGACCGCGGTCCACAGCGCCTTGCTGCTCGGCTCCCACGCGGTGCCGACCGGGTTGCGCAGCCCCGCGGCGAACACGCGCAGCCCGGTACCGTCCGGGTTCACTTCGAGGATGTTGGCGCGCAGCGCCTCTTCCTTCATCCCGTTCTCGCCGACGTTGCTCGCCGACCCGACCGTGACGTACAGCTTCGACCCGTCGGCACTGGCCACGATGTTCCGGGTCCAGTGGTTGTTGTACCCGCCGATGGGCAGGTGCAGGATCGGCGTGCCCTTCGCGGTGATCTTCGTGTCGCCGGCCTTGTAGGGGAAGCGGAGCACGCCGTCGGTATTGGCGACGAAGAGCTGGTCACCGATGAGGGCCATTCCGAACGGCTGGTTGAGGTCGCTCAGGAACGTCTCGCGCACTTCCGGGGTACCGTCCTTGTCGGCGTCCCGGAGCAGCGTGATGCGGTTCGCGGAACTACCCGTGACGGTCTTCGATTCCTTCAGGCCCGCTTTCATTTCGGGCTTCGCGTCCTTCTTCGGGAGCGTGCGCGCTTCGGCCACGAGCACGTCGCCGTTGGGCAGCACGTAGAGCCAGCGCGGGCTATCGAACTTCTCGGCGAACAGCGTGACCGCGAAGCCCGCAGGGGCAGTGGGCGTCTTCCCGGCGGGCCAGCCGATCACCTTCGGGTGTTTGACGACGGACTTGGTCTCGAACGGCGGCGGCAGCGCGGGCGGGGCGGGCGGATCGGCGGCGATCACCGGGACAGCGCTGAAGGTCAGCGCGCCGAGCGAGAGGAAAAGTGTGCGCATCGTGGTCTCCGGGACGACGGGAACGCGGGGTCGCGCGAGTGGGTGCGTCGGTGCGCAGTGCGGCCCACATTCCCGTCAGGAACGCGAACGATGGCGCAATGAGGCAATCCGTATGCCACACACGAGACGTGGCGCGCCGATGGCCCCGGCCGGTGGGCGCCAGTGGAAATCAGGGAGCGCGCGCCGGGGACCGGGTAGAGGCCGGGTGGCGCGCGTGGGGTTCCCGAGGGCGGGTGCCGGTGGCAGCCAGGGTGGTGCGCACGGGGTTCCCAGGGTGCGCGTCTGCGCCGCGACCCTGGGCTGAGGAGTCTAACCCCTTCGGGGTAGGCCCATCGCACGCACCGGCACCCGATTGTGTGTGGACATCACCCACCGCCCTGGCAGGCGGGGTTCACCCACGCACGTGGGACCGTCGGTACCCCATATCTCCGCGCGCCCCTCTGCGCTTGGTTTGTACCCCGAAGGGGTTAGATTGCTCAGCCCAGGGTCGCGGAACGCGCACCCTGGGAACCCCGTGCGCACCCGGGCCGCCACCGGCACCAACCCCGGGAACCCCACGCGCACACAGGGCATTCCGAGCGCCCCAGGAACCTCGTGTGAAAGTTGATTTCTGACATTCCGTACACTAAAATATCATTACCGCCAAGTGTCCGTTCACGACCGTATTTCGGCGTGTTTGTGGGCGGGTGACCTGCGCGCAAAAACGGGACACGGGCGGCGAAATTGTCAGCGAACGTTAGCCAACGGCACGGGATGACAGAGCACGGGGTAGCGCGATTGCACTTGAAATCACAGCACTTGGGCGATTTCGGGCCGCGTCCCCTTCCCCACCGGCCCGAAATGTTAGCGAATGTTACCCGCGCCCCAAAAGCGCGGAGCTAAGTTGTTTCACAGGGCGATCATATGGCCCAACTGAGTTCTGCTGACTCATTTTCGAGAAACGGCGACGAGAGCGTCTTTCGTTCGCACGAACAGTGCGCCGCCGCAAATGGCGGGCGTGGCCATGCACACATCGCCCATCTTGTTGACCGCCAGCAACTCGAACTCCGGGCCGGCCTTCACCACCCGAATCTCACCCTGTTCCGAGGTGAAATACAGGCGCCCGTCGGCCGCGACCGGCGAGGCCGTGTAGCTCGTGCCGCCGACGCGCTCCTTGTACAGTTCCTTGCCGGTCGCGGCCTCGTAGCACGTCACCATGCCCCCGTTCCCGATCGTGTAGAGGTACTTCTGGTACACGATCGGCGTGGGCATGTACGGCCCGCCGCGCAACTTGCCCCACGCCACGTGGGTGTTCGCCGACTCGTCGGCCTTCAGGGAGATGTCACCGGTCGCGCCGGGCTTGATCGCGAACAGCGGTTGAATGGGTCGGTTACCGCTCACCACGAACGCCAACTCGGGCGTGAGTACGGGCGTGGGGACGGTCGCCTCCGATTTCTTGTCGAGGCGCCACAACTCCTTCCCGGTCGCCGGGTCGTACCCCCGGGCGAACTGCGAAGCGTTGGTCACGATCTCGACGCGCTTGGCGTTCCGCCACACGGCCGGGCTGCTCCACGACGGGATCTCGTCGCGCGGGGTCGTCCACAGGCGCGACCCATCAGCGAGGCTGTACGCGGCGATGAACGAGTCCCGGCTCAGGTCGCACTGCAAGATCACGCGGTCCTCGTGGATGATCGGCGAGGCGGCGAAGCCCCACTCGTACTGCTGCTCCAGCGCGAAGCTGGAATCGAGGGTGCCGAGGTCGCGCGTCCACAACAGCTTGCCGTCGAAATCGTAACAGTACAGCCCTTCCGAGCCGAAGCACGCGACGACGCGCCGGCCGTCGGTCGCGGCGGTGCAGTTCGCGTGGCTGCCCTTCAGGTGCCGCTTGATCTTCGGCACGCCCTCGAACGCGGTCTTCGTCCACAAAATCTTGCCCGTGACTCGGTCGAGGCAGACGACCTGGAACGCGAGCTTGCTGTCGTCCTTCACCGAGTTCGGGTCGCCGTAGTTACCGGTCTTCAGTTCGGTGTTCCCGCCGACGGCGCTGGTGAGGAACACGCGATCGCCCCAGATCACCGGGCACGAGTGGCCGAGTCCGGGGACCGGCGTCTTCCACAGGATGTTCGTGCCCGTCTTGGCGTCCCACGTCAGCGGCGGGTCTTGCCCGTCGGCCACGCCGGTCGAATCGATCCCGCGGAACTGCGGCCAGTTCGCCGGCGTGACGACCTTCGCGCCGGCGATCTCTTTGGGCGCGACTGGTTCCTTCGGGACCGGCTTCGATCCCTGCGGGAAGTACGCAGCTTCCGCCGTGAACCGCCTGGAAATGACCCGCACGACCTTCTCACTCTTGCGCTCGAACGTAAGCGAACTCTCCTCCACACCGAGCGGGGCGAATGCCCCCGGACCCGTCGGCTTGTACGCGACGCGACTCGTGCCCGAAACGGTCACCAGCCCGGTGTCCTTGACCTCGACCTTCAGCACCCCGCCGTACTCGCTCTCGTAACTGCCGGCAAACTGTTGCCAGGCGTCGCGGTCCTTCTGATCGACCACCGGCAGCGGTTTCGCGCCGGCCTTGGTGAGCGCGGCGCGGATCTCCTTCTGCGTCTCCGCGGTCGCGAAGAGCGCGGCGTCGAGCGTCTCCTGTTTCGCCTTCGCGCCATCGAGGACCGCTTGGAGGATCGGCAGGTTCCCGCGCCCCGCGGCCGCAATGACGGCGGCATCGACGTCCTTCGCGCCGGCCTTGAGGAGCACCTTCACGTTCTCCAGTTTGTTGAGGGACTGGCTGAGGGGCGTCTGATACCAGATGCCGTCGCGTGCGCTGGGATCGGCCCCGCGTGCGAGGAGCAGTTCGATGACCTCGGTCTTCCCCTTGCTCGCCGCGATCCACATCGCGGTGATGCCGTACTCGTTCTTGGCGTTGACGTCGCCCCCCTTATCGAGAGCGGCCGCGATCACCTTCTCGTCTCCCGCGCGGACCGCGGCCCAGAGCGCTTCGCGGGCCTCGATTTTCGGATCGGCCGCGGGTGCGATCGAGGCGCCCAGCGCCCCGAGGAGGAGCACCAAAAGGTAACACCAGCGCATGAGCACGCCTCCATTCGAGATAAAGTCAGAGCCCGCAAATGTGGCGGTATTCTAACCACTAACGCACTCGAGAGGAACGACCCGGTGCGCAATTGGGAGACACGAGCAAGAATGCCCGCGCCACAGAGTCGGGTCTGCAGAGGTGGGATGTGCGGTTCAGCGAACCGAGGAACCGGTGTCTCGAATGGTGGCACCGATGCGCGGTCGGGTATTCACTCAGCGCGGCGCGTGAACGGTATCAGCGGTTTCGAGCAGCGGAAGTGGGTGCGTGTTGCGGCCGATCTCGATGAGGCTACTCGTCGTTTCCAGGTTCGCGTAGCACGTTCCGTCCGCCATGAGGTTCCAACTGCGGCAGACGCCGTTCGCGCGCTCCCAGAACACGCTCGGTTCCGTGTACGCGGCGACGGTCAGTTCCTTCCCGCGCCAGCGGAGCCGATAGACGGGCGAACCCCACGGCAATTCGCCGACCCGCTCCGCACCGTTGTTGCGAAGGAACTCCGTCACCAGACTCAGCGGCACCTGCTGATCCGCGGACCACGAGTTATAGGTACTGTCGTGATAAACCGATTCGTTACTCGCCGCGACGTAGAGCTCTTTGAAGCAGACCTCTTCACCACCGGTCTCGGTGACCCAAGTGAGGTAGTCGCGCAACGTTCGCTCGTCCGAAACGCCCGCTTTTTGCAGCACGCAGACCCATCGGAGCGTCAACCCGGGCAACACGTCGCGGTGACTTTGCCAGGTCCGCGCGACCAACTCGGAGTGGGTTTCCAGGTGCATGATGTCGGCGTTGCGATCGTGACTGTGGCGCGAGAGCGCGAGCACCGTAAGCCCGCTCTCGTGGTAGTCGCGTAGGGTGCGCAGCCGGTCGGCGGGGTCCGCGTGGCCGAGCTTGTAGCCGTTGGTAATCATCACGATCTTGCGGAAGTGTTTCGCGCCGATCCGCATGATTTCCAGCAACTTGTGGTGCGCGAGGAGCGTCGGTTCGCCGCCGCCCGTAATCACGAGCCGCTCGGCGCCTCGCGCGCGACTGTCAACGCACGCGGCCTCAAAGCGCGGCAACACGAGCCGCCCCTGGTCCTGTTCATCGGAAATCGACGAATGCGAGAAACAGAAGTCGCACTTCGCCTGACACGCGCGGGCGATCGGCAGCACCGAGAGCGAGCGCGGGTTGACGTCGGCCCAGGCGCGGAGGTTCCCGTTCAGTTCCAGCGACGCGGCCAGTGCGTCTTCGATGCGGAGTTCGTTCAGGGTGTCGTCCAGGAGCCGCACCACGCGGACGCGATTCTGCTCGATGTACGCGCCCAGCCCGGTACGCTCGTTGGCGCGGAGTTCGTGCCGCGCGACGCGCGTGTGGAGCACGATCGCCCGGTCGCGTGCGGCCGTTTTCTGGAGCAGCTTTCGCACTTTAGCGAAGCCGATATCGAGTTGATCGTTTGCGAGCAGGTAGAACTGGTCGGGGTACGTGGATTCGGGGATGTTCGCCTTACTGTAGGTGCGCGAATACTTGTCGTACCCGCGGGCGAAGTTCGACAGCGCGGTGACGTGGAACCGGTCCACCACGTCCAGTTCCGTGTCTGCGTTGGTTTCGTGCAAACAGGTGACGAGCGAGGTGTCGTTGCTCGTCCCGTACACGTCGCCCGGAACGGCCAGCACGCCGCGGTTCAGCAACTCCGCGTGCGGGACTTTGACTACGGACAGGTACCCCGATTCGGGTGGCAGCCAGGTGGCATCGAGTGCGCGGATGCTGCCAGCAAGCCGGTCCCAGCGCGAGCGGAAAATCGACCGCTGCGTGCGCGGGAAGTGCCGGTACCGGGTGAGTAGCACCTTCGCTTTGTCGACATCGGGCGTGTCCGCGGAGGGGACCGCAAAGCGCTCGGGAGCGATCACGAACCCGGACACGATCGGCGCCAGGTGACTCTTCGACAGGGAGTAACAGACGATGACTTGGTTCGTGTCGATGAGCGGCTGAAGACGTGCGGTATTGGCGTAGTCGTAAACGCGGTCAATCACCAGGAGCCGGTTCGTGTCCGCGCTCAGCCATCGTAGCAGGACCGATAGCTCGTGCTCGGTGAGGTCGCGGCCGAGTGGGGTGAGTGGAGCCGTTAGTAGCACGGTGTCGGTGCGGAGCGCGCCTTCGATGTCGAACGCGGGTAGCGTCGGGTACGTCTCGAAGCGCGCGCCGGCCTTCTGCGCGATCATCAGGTAGACCGGGTACACGTCCGCGGGAATCGAAAGAAAGCGATCGTTGAGCGGGCCGGCGAAAAGCTTGAAAAGCGAGTCGCGTACCCCGGCGGAGCGGAAACTGTGTGCGAACCGCACGCTGAGGTACTGGCGCCAGGCGTGTTCGAGCGTAATTTCAGGCGGAAATGAGAAATCGAAGTCGTGGGCGATGGCTTTGACGGGGTTCAAACAGTCCAGGCGCCTCAAGCCAGGTTCGCGCGCGAGCGCGTCTGCGGCGAACGCCTTGAACGCCACGAACGCGGGGCTGACTTCGCGTGTGAGTTCGGACACAATGGGCTCTTTCTGAAATGGGCTCGAACACGTTCCTCGTGAAACGACACACCGACCCACTCGTTGGTTCGTGCCCACAGATAAGACGCGGCCCGCGCCGCCGGCTTTCACAACTCGAAATGCCCGAGTGCAGTCCGCTCGCTCCGCGATGAGGAGGCTTGGTTCCCTGTGAATACGAGAAGGCGCAACTATGCCGGGAGCCGAACCGCTCGCGGAGCGAGCGGACTACGCTCCGGCCCCAGATACTCAGGAAGTCGTAGTCGCGCGCCGTAGCTCGTACCGAGTGACCAACTCCGCGGCCAATTGCGTGATGTGTGTGCGGCCCTTCGCGGGGCCGTCCTCAAGCTTCTCCAGGAGCGCGGGCGGAATCGCACCCACCCCCGCGAACGCCCCGACCAGCGAACCGGCCATCGCCGCGACCGTGTCCGTGTCGTCGCCCAAACCGATCGCGCGGGCGATTGCCATCTCGAAATCGCTCGGGGTGGCCGCGAAACACGCGATCGCCGTCACAACAGACCGGTGGGCGTGCAGCGTGCTCCCCAACCCGGATAACGAATCGCCCGACTTCAGCTTCGCGGCTATCGAGAGGTGCCAGCGGAATTCTTCGGTGGTTGCGCGCGAAAGCAGCTCGCGGTAGAACTGTTTTCGGTCGAATGTGGTCGCGTGCAGAGCCAGTGCGGTCGCGTGGGCGAGCACTTGCGCGCCCTCGATCCCGAGCGGGTGCGTGTGCGTCGGGAGTGCCGAGAGTCGCGCTTGCTCCCACCCCTCGTCCAGCTCATCAGCGAACAGCAACCCGATCGGCGCGACGCGCATCGCGGCCCCGTTACCGAACGAACCGCCGGGGAAAATGTTCGCCGCGAGTGTGCGGTAGTCGGCCCCTCGCGCCATCGTCTCGATGACGCGCCGCGCGCCCTGGCCGTAGCCGCGTTCCGGGTGGTAGTTCTCCGCGAACGCGCGGCACAGGCGCGCTTCGTCGATGTGCCCGCACTCGGCGAGCGTTTCCGCCACGCCGATCATCATCTCGGTGTCGTCGGTGTAAAAGAGCGCGTCGCCGGACGGGTTCGTGACGAGCTTATCGGGCGTGCCGAACTGGAAGAAGATGTCTGCGTGCGTGAGCCCCTCGTAGGGCGCGCCGACCGCGTCCCCGACGGCCAACCCGAGCAAGCACCCGGCGAAGCGATCCGACAGAGATGCGGAACTCTCCCAGATTTTCATGGCGCGCACTCAAGAGCGAACGGCCGGCACCGATTGGTGAAAGCGCGGTCTTTGTGGCGGCGCGCCGAATGTCGCTGGCACGCCACGAGCCAAAACAACACAGCTCTCACCAGAGTACGCCTGCGGGTGCTAGTGCGTTCGCCACGGGAATTAGTCGTTGATGTTGGCGAGGAAGTCTTCGTACTTCTTGCGCGCGTTGAACTCGTCGGCGGTCAACGTCTTCTGCTTCGTGGTGAGGGTGTCGATCTCCTTCTCTTGGTCGGAGAGCTTCTTGAGGTAGGTGGCGTAAACTTCGGCCTCTTTAGGCGTCTCGCGCAGGTTTTTGCGAATACGGTCCTGGTCGACCGTGAACCGCTGAAGGTCGGCCACAACTTGGTTCAGTTCGCGCTGCACCACGTCCCACTCGCCCTTCAGCTTCAGCGCGGCTTCAAGCTTCTGCTTGAGAGCGGGGCCGGCCTCACTCAGCGAGATGAAGTAGCGGATCTGGTCTTCCGCGCCATTAGTGAGCGCGACGGTTCGGGTCACGTCCTTCTCTTCCTTGACCGTGAACGATTTGGTCTCGCCCGCTTTGATCTGAATTTGGAACCGGAACACGTCGGGCGTCTCTTCCGCGGGTTTATCGGTGCCCATGAGCTTGAACTGCTGGGCCGTGCGGTTCGGGTGCTCGATCAACAGCGTGCGGTCCGTTTGCGAGCGGTTGGCGGCCTTGTAGGTCGTTTCCTCCGTGACCTTTGTCGCGGTGGTGACGATGCCCTTCACGGCTTTCACGCTGGTGATCTTCTGCGCGCCGGCGCCGGCCTTGGGATCGACCTCGGTCCCCAGGTCGATGGCGTAACTCAGCAGGCGCTCTTCGTTCGGCTGAACGTCCAGCACGCGGGTGTCGCCCGCGTACACGCTCCCCTCGAACACGGTGATCGGCCCCTGGTTCAAGTGCGCGCCGGACGTGTTCTTGAACCGCAGCCCGAGCAGCGGGTGCTTGGCCTGCACCGCGGGGTTGTAGATCGAAACCCGCGTGCCCTCAATGTCCTTGCCCACAATGGGCAACAGCGCGCTCTTCTGGCGCGGGAGCGAAACCGGGTGGTCGATCGTGTACTGGAAGAAGTCACCCAGCGCGGCCCCGGTCGCGGCGTTCGCAACCGCGCCCGCATCGATCCGATTGACGTACCCGTGTGACCGGTCCAGCGCCGCGAAATAGTTGTTAATCATCGGGCGGTACTTGTCGGGCAAACTACTGTTGAGATCGCGGACGATCGCGGCCCGCTGGACTGCGTCCAGTTCGCCCCAATGTTCGGCGAACCTCCGAAGCGATTCACCGGTCGCGCCCCCCATTCCCGAACCACCCAGGGTTTTGGAATCCGGGACCAATCCGCGCGCACCTGCGCGCTGAGACGCCCACAATTGCACCGCAACAGGATCGTCATTGGTAACGAGCCGCCCCATTTTCTCGGCGTCATTCATGCTCTTGAGGAGGAACTCTTCACGATCGGTCTTCGCCTGTTGCAACCCCTTGGCGCGCCCGCTCATATCTCCGCGATACGTCACGGGGCGCAGCGATGCGAACAATTCGGGTTCAACGGTGGGCCGGTTGATGTAGAGCGGGTTGTAGAGGTCCATCTTGAACGAGATCGGGCGCCCCGACACGAGTGCCATCTTGACCCCGGTCCAGTCCTCGTCGGTCGGGTTCTCGACCATCGCCCAGCCCTGCAGGTACGGCTTCTCCTTCTCGTTCATCAACAGCCGGTAACTGGTCTTCCAGATGGGAGCATCGATGACGTACCTGACCTGGACCTTGCGCTTGCCCTCGCCCGCGAAGTGCAACTGAACCGCCTTCTTCTGAGAATCATGGCTCAGTGCTAGGACTTCCAGGGCGCGACGGAACTCGCTCTCGATGACCGGGTTGCTGAACCGCAGCGATTGGACATCGGTCATCTTGATGGCACGCATACCCTCCGCGCACCACATATTCAAAATCTCGATCTCGGTCGTTTGAGTGCCGGCCGGGGCTTTCTGTTTCTCGACCCCGACGATCGTGCCGGTGAGCTTGCCCGGCTGGTTCGCGGCGGTCGCGCTGACCGCAACTTCGATGCGCTCGCCGCGCAACTGGCTGATGATCCCCGCGAACGTCGGGTTGTTGTTCAGGTTGATCGCGAACGAACCGAGCGTGCGCGCGATGGGCTCGCGGGAGTCGTAGGACACGGCGCTGATGCGACCGTTGCCGAAGTCTTCGAGGACCATGCTCTTGAGCAGGTCGTTCACGTCACTTTCGGGGAACGTGAGGTCTACTCGCGCTTCGCCCTCGACCTCGCCGCTTCGGGAGAAGTACCCGACGCCGCTGTTGAACAGCACCACCCGCGTGAGCGGGAGTGTGGTCGCGGGTTTGAGGTCTTGCTTCGCGTCGCCCGCGGCGCTCAGGAGTTTGTCCGCGCCCACACCCGCTCCGAGTCCCAAAGCGCCTGCGACCGGAGCCACCAACAGCCACTTCTTCATGGGAACTCTCCAAAAGGGTGCCCCGCGGGGCCGGGATCGGGTAGTGTCGTTTCGCAGCGCGCTCCCGATGATAACGGCACGCGGGCACCCGCGCCTGCACCAACATCGTGCGCTGTTACACGCCCCCGGTTCCTCTGGAAGACGACCATGCACCGACGGTCTCGCTCGTTCGCGTTCGTGATTCTTGCGCTCTCGGCCGCACTCGCGCCCGCGCGCCCGGTGCAGGAAAAGCCGCTCCCGGCGAAGGCGCCCGCGGAGAACATCGACGGCCCGCCGGTCGTGAGCGCGAAGGCGTGGGCCGTTGCCGACGGCAAGACGGGCAAGGTGCTGTGGGGCTCGAAGGAGCACGAGCCGCTCGCGATCGCGAGCACGACGAAGATCATGACCGCGTACATCGTGCTGCGCCTCGCGGCCGAGGACGCGAAGGTGCTCGACGAGGTGGTCACGTTCTCCGAGGCCGCGGACAAAACCCCGGGCAGTTCTTCCGACCTCAAGGCCGGGGAGAAGGTGCCCGTGCGCGACCTGCTCTACGGGCTGCTCCTGCCGTCCGGCAACGACGCCGCGACCGCGTTCGCCGAGCACTTCGGCAAGCGCTTCAAAGGTGACGGCAAGGCCGACGACGCGGTGGCGCGGTTCGTCGCCGAGATGAACCGCACCGCGCAGGCCCTCAAGATGGGGGACACCAAGTACCTCGACCCGCACGGCCTGAGCAAGAACGTCGCCAGCGCGCGCGACCTCCTGGCGCTGACGTTCGCCGCGCTCAAGAACCCGACGTTCGCGAAGTACGTGCGGACCCGGCGCCACACGTGCGAAGTGATCGATGCGGACGGCAAGAAGCGCGAGGTGACTTGGGGCAACACCAACAAGCTGCTCGACATCGAGGGGTACGAGGGCGTGAAGACGGGCACCACGACTGCGGCCGGTTCGTGCCTCGTTTCGAGCGGGCGGTACGAGTCCGATCACTTGCTCGTGGTCGTTCTGGGCTGCACGTCCAACGATAGCCGATACGCGGACGCGCGGAACCTGTACCGCTGGGCGTGGCGCGAGCGCGGCCACGGGTCAAAGGTGAAGTGAATTCCGCAGCGCGGCATTCCCCTGGGACTGCGGGCAAGACGCCCGCGGTCCCAGAGAGACCTCACTTCTTGCCGATCGCGTAGAGGTGCGTCTTCGTTCGCAGGAACAGTTCATCGCCCGCCATTGCAGGCGACGCCATGAACCCGCCGTCGAGCCGGTTCTCCGTAACGAGCGTGTACGAGTCTGCGTCGGCCCTCACCACGAAGGTCTTGCCGATCTGGTTGCAGAAGTACACGTTTCCTCCAGCCAGCACGGGGGACGACGAGAACTCGCCGTCGAGCCGCTCGCTCCACACCACCTTGCCGGTCGCGGTTTCAACGCACGACGCGATGCCATTATCGGAAATCATGAACAGCCGATCGCCGGCCACCAGGAGCGACGGGCGCGTGGACACGTTCTTCGCGAGTTGCCACGCGACCGCGTCCTTCGACACCGGGCCGGACAGCCCCTCGGGTTTCACGGCCAACAGCTTACCCGTGTGCCCGCTGGTCAGGTACATCAGCCCGTTGGCCATCACCGGCCGGGCCGCGCCGTTCATCCCACCGTGCGTGAGGCGCCACAGTTCCGCGCCGGTCTTCGGGTCGTAGGCCATTGTGCATTCGGCCGACGGGCACACCAACCACGGCTGCCCACCGACGGCGAACAGTGCCGGCGTGCCATAGGCCTTCTTGTAGTCGCCGTTGTCGGTCGAATACTTGATCTTCCGATCGGTGGTCCACACCGTTTTGCCGGTCCGCTTGTCGAGCGCGGTGACGAACTGAAAATCGGCCCCATCCAAGACGAGGTACAGCAAGTCGCCGTACACGACCGGCGACGACGCGGCGCCGCGGAAGTGGTCGCACTTCAGGTCGGTCCGCTCCCACAGCACCTTACCGGTTCCGGTGTCGACGCAGAACGTTCCGGGGCTGCCGAAGTGTGCGTACAGCCGGTCCCCTTCGATGAACGGCGTCGGGGACGCGAAGCTGTTGAACGGGTGACAGTATTGGGGCTTCTGGTCGGTGTGCAGTTTGGTGTCGTGCAACACCTTCCCGCTCTTGCGGTCCACGCACACCGCAAAATAATTCACTTCCTTTACGGGGTTCGCCGGCGGGCCGCCCTTCACCGGCTTCGGGTTCGGGTCGAGCACCTCGTCGGCCGTCGTCACCCACACCTGATCCCCGAGTACGACCGGCGACGACCAGCCCTTCCCGTGGATCGCGGTCTTCCAGGCGACGTTCTCCTTTTCGCTCCATTTTGTGGGCGCGTTCTTACTTGTGGCGTGTCCGTCGGCGGTGGGGCCGCGGAACCCGGGCCACGAATCCGCGCCATAAAGTTGCGGGCAAGTGAAGAGGCTGAAGGCAGCGAGCAGCAGACGAGTACGCATGGGGAGGGTTCCGGTTGAGCGGGTGAGCCCGTTCAGACTACCCAGAAGATATGCGGGTTACAACGGACAAGCGCTCCGCGCGCAGGTACATTGTGGGCACGAGACACCCCCTCCCCAACCCTCCCTGAAATTCGGGAGGGCTTCATCCGGCTCCCCCTTCCTTCTTAGGGAAGGGGGTTTGGGGTAGGTTCTTCTGGAAAGTCCTCTCATGTCCACAACGAATCCCGAACACGATCGGCTGAACGATACCAACGAGCTCCCCGCGTGGCGGCGGTGGGGGCCGTACCTCGCGGACCGGCAGTGGAGCACCGTGCGCGAGGACTACTCGCCCACCGGCGACCCGTGGGGCTATTTCCCGTTCTGGCACGCGCACCGGCGCGCGTACCGGTGGGGCGAGGACGGGCTCGCCGGCGTCAGCGACGACAGCCAGTACCTGTGCCTGGCGCTCGCGCTGTGGAACGGCGCGGACCCGATCCTGAAAGAGCGCCTGTTCGGGCTGCCGAACGAGGACGGCAACCACGGCGAGGACGTGAAGGAGCTGTACTACTACCTCGACGCCACGCCGACGCACTCGTACTTGAAGATGCTCTACAAGTACCCGCAGGCGCGCTTCCCCTACGAGCAACTGCACGACGAGAGCAAGCGCCGCGGGCGCCACGACCCCGAGTACGAGATCCTCGACACCGGAACCTTCGACGACAACCGGTACTTCGACGTGTTCGTGGAGTACGCGAAGGCCGGGCCGCGCGACATCCTGATGCGCGTCACCGCGCACAACCGCGGGCCGGACGCGGCCGACCTCCACATCCTGCCGACGCTCTGGTTCCGCAACACCTGGGCCTGGAAGCCCGATCAACCGCGCCCCGCGTTCCTGCCCTCATCGCACGGCGGGCTCAAGGTCTTCCACCCGGAATGGGATGCGTACCGGTTCTGGGCCGGCGACGCGCAGCAGTCCGGCGAAACGTTCAACGAGAGCGTCCCGCCGCTCGATCGCGTCGGGTACCTGTTCACCGACAACGAAACGAACGCGCCCGCGCTCTTCAACACGCCGGGCGAGGGGTATTTCAAGGACGGGTTTAACGAGTACGTTATCAACGGCAACCGGGCCGCAGTGAACCCGGAGGGCTCGGGCACCAAGACCGCGGCGCACTATACGTTCACCGTTCCGGCGGGCGGGTCGGTCACGGTCCGGTGCCGGCTCCGACACGCCTCCGACGGCCCCGACAACCCGTTCGTCGCGTTCGATCAGGTGTTCGCGGACCGCATCGCCGAAGCGGACCAGTATTTCGAGACCTTCCAGCAGGACATCCCGGACGCGGACGCGCGCCGCGTGCAGCGCCAGGCCGTGGCGGGGCTGATCTGGACGAAGCAGTTCTACCAGTACGACACGTACCGCTGGCTGAAGGGCGACTCGGCCACCATCACGCCGCCCGAACAGCGCTGGTACGCGCGCAACAGCGACTGGCAGCACTTCAAGGCGGCCGATATCCTCTCGATGCCGGACAAATGGGAGTACCCGTACTTCTGCGCGTGGGACACCGCGTTCCACGCGGTCGCGTTCGCGCCGTTCGACCCGGAGTTCGCCAAGGACCAACTCCTGCTGCTGTGCCGCGAGTGGTACACCCACCCGAACGGCCAGTTGCCCGCTTACGAGTGGAACTTCTCCGACGCGAACCCGCCGGTTCACGCCTGGGCCGCGTGGCGCGTGTTCCAGATCGACCGCAAGCACCGCCACACGCTCCGCACCGGGGGACACGAATCGCACGGCAAACCCGAGGAGTGCGAAGCGGACGCGGACTGGGGCTTCCTGGAGCGCGTGTTCCACAAACTGATGATTAACTTCACCTGGTGGGTGAACCGGAAGGACGCACAGGGGCGGAACGTGTTCCAGGGCGGGTTCCTGGGGTTGGATAACATCGGGGTGTTCGACCGGAGCCACCCGCTCCCGACCGGCGGGTTCATCAACCAGGCGGACGGCACCGCGTGGATGGCGATGTACGCGCTGAACCTCATGCGCATCGCGCTCGAATTAGCGACGCGCAACCCCGTGTACGAAGACATCGCGATCAAGTTCTTCGAGCACTTCCTGGGCATCGCGAAGGCCATGACCGACATGGCCGGCAAGGGCGTCGGGCTGTGGAACGAGGACGACGGGTTCTACTACGACGAACTCACGCTCCCGGACGGCCGCGTCGAACCGCTGAAGGTGCGCTCGATGGTGGGGCTGATCCCGCTGTTCGCGGTGGAAGTTCTGGAGCCGGAGCTGCTCGCAAAAATGCCCGAGTTCGCGGCGCGCTTGCGGTGGGTGCTGGAGAACCGCGCGGACATGGCCGGGCTGGTGTCGCGCTGGTTCGAGCCGGGGCGCGGCGAGCGGCGGTTGCTCTCGCTGCTCCGCGGGCACCGCATCAAAAAGCTGCTCTCGCGCGTGATGGACGAGAACGAGTTCCTCAGCGCGTTCGGGGTGCGCGGGCTCTCGCGCTACCACCGCGACCACCCCTACACGTTCCGCATGGGCGACCACACGGTTTCGGTGGGGTACGTGCCGGGCGACTCGGACACCGGGATGTTCGGCGGCAACTCGAACTGGCGCGGGCCGGTGTGGTTCCCGGTCAACTTCCTCATCATCGAGAGCTTGCAGAAGTTCCACCACTACTACGGCACCGATTTCAAGATCGAGTTCCCGCTGGGCAGTGAGAAGCAGATCACGGTACTGGAAGCGGGAGTGGAAATCACCCGGCGCCTCACCCGCCTGTTCCTGCGCGACGCGAACGGCCTGCGCCCGTGTTTCGGCAAGTACGCGAAGATGCAGAGCGACCCGCACTTCCGCGACTACCTGCTGTTCCACGAGTTCTTCCACGGCGACCACGGTGCGGGCCTGGGCGCGAGCCACCAGACCGGTTGGACGGCGCTCGTGGCGAAGCTGCTGGTTCCGCGCCGCGGAGAGAAGCTCTACGACGAGCTCATCTCGGCTGAACCCGCGCCGGTCCAGGGCCAGCCTTCGGGTGTGTCGGTGGGTAAGTCGGCCCGCACGGGGCAACATTAGAAATCCCACAGTGCCCTCATTCGGGGACCGCGGACAGGGCGCTCGCGGTCCCCGAATGAGGGTGCTTCTCAGCACGCGCCCTGATCTGTTGCCGGCGCGGAACCAGACCGGTGTTCGTACTACGAACACCGCACCAACCGCAGAATCCATCCCCGGACGGCCTGCGACACGCGCATTCGCACGTCCCGGCAACTTATAGAGTTCGATTCCCGCCACTTCGCTCGGTACACTGGAGGCAGTCCTCGCCTACCTTCTCCCACCGCGCTCGCGTCGAGGGTTTCATGCGCCACACGCGATTCCCGGTCTGGCTCGTCAGCTCGGTCCTCCTGACCGGTGGCGGCCCCGCGTTCGCGGCCGATCCCCCCACCCCGTCGTTCGCGACCGACGTGGCCCCACTCCTGAGCGCGAAGTGCGTGCGCTGCCACGGCGAGAAAGTGAAGAAAGGCGATCTCGATCTGAGCACACCCGCCGGGGTACTGAAGGGCGGCGAATCCGGCCCCACGGTGGTGTCCGGCAAGCCGGAGAAAAGCCCGCTCTACGAGATGGTCCACAAGGGCGCGATGCCTCCAGGCAAGAAAGACACGCTCGCGGTGACCGAAGTTGACACGCTCCGACGGTGGATCGCGGCCGGCGCAAAGGTGCCCGACGGCATCGCGGAAGCGAAGCTGACTCAGCACGACGTGATCCCGATCATGCTGCGACACTGCACGGCGTGCCACGGTCGGCACTTGCAAGAAGCGCGCCTCGACTTGCGGACCCCGGCAGCGATGCTGAAGGGCGGGAAATCCGGCCCCGCATTCGTACCGGGCAAACCGGCCGAGAGCCTGATTATCAAGCGGATCGCGGCCGATCAGATGCCCCCCCCAACGAAGCTCGTCGAAGCGTGCGTGAAGCCGGTGGACAAGACCGAACTGGAGACGCTCACGAAGTGGATCGCCGCCGGCGCGCCGGTCGTGGACGTGCAACCGGACACCGCAACCACGACGCCCGACGCGCTCGTCACCGATAAGGACCGGGACTTCTGGGCGTTCCGCCCGCCGCAACCGGTGAAGGTGCCCGCGGTGCGAAACGGCACCCGCGTCCGCAGCCCGATCGATGCGTTCGTCCTTCAGAAGCTTGAAGCAAAGGGTCTTTCGCTCGCGCCAGATGCCGATCGCGCAGCGCTCGTGCGCCGGGCGTACTTCGACCTCATCGGTCTGCCACCCGAACCGGCCGAAGTGAAGGCATTTCTCGAAGACAAAGCGCCGGACGCTTACGAGAAGTTGGTCGACAAGCTTCTCGCTTCGCCGCGCTACGGCGAGCGCTGGGGGCGCTATTGGCTCGACCTCGCGGGCTACGCGGACTCCGAAGGTAAACGCGAACAAGACCTCCCGCGCCCGCACGCCTGGCGCTACCGCGATTACGTCATCAAGAGCTTCAACGCGGACAAGCCCTACGACCAGTTCTTGAAGGAACAGCTCGCGGGGGACGAACTCGCGGACTACATGAGCACGAAGGAGATCACGCCGCAGATTTATGACAATCTCGTCGCCACGGGGTTCCTCCGAATGACGCCGGACGCGACCTGGGCGAACATCACCGGGTTCGTCCCGGACCGCATCGAGGTGATGGCCGACCAGATCGACGTTCTCGGCTCCGCGCTGATGGGCCTCACGATGAAGTGCGCCCGGTGCCACACCCACAAGTTCGACCCGATCCCGCACCGCGACTATTACCGGCTCGTCGCGGTGTTTAAAGGTGCGCTCGACGAATACGACTGGCTCAAGCCGGAAATTCGCCCCGGTATCGGCCCCGAGAGCATCGACGTTGCTCCCCCGCGCCTGCTCTCCCTTGTAACCACGGCCGAGCGCAAGGTGTGGGAAGCAAAGAACGGCAAGCCCGGCGCGAAGCCGACACCGGAACCGAAGGTCCAGGCGATCTGGGACCGCGGGGAACCGTCACCGACGTACATCTACCGGCGCGGCGATTACCTGATGCCCGGCGCGCTCGTCGGGCCGGGTGTGCCGTCCGTCCTCACGGACGGTAAGACGCCGTTCGAGGTGAAACCGCCGTGGCCGGGCGCGAAGCAGACCGGTCGGCGGCTCGCGTTCGCGAAGTGGCTCACGCGACCCGATCACCCGCTCACGGCCCGCGTGATGGTGAACCGCATCTGGAAGCACCATTTCGGCACCGGAATCGTGCCCACGCTCGCGAATTTCGGCAAAGCCGGCGCCCCGCCCACGCACCCCGAATTGCTCGATTGGCTCGCGCGCGAGTTTGTTAACCCCTCCCCAACCCCTCCCCTAAACGGAGAGGGGCTTAAAACAACTGCTGGTTCTTCCTCCCCCTTCCCTTCAGGGAGGGGGGCCGGGGGGGTAGGTTCTCCCCCTTGGAGCATCAAAGCGATGCACCGGCTCATCATGACGAGCACCACCTACCGGCAATCATCCGCGATCGTGCCCGAAGCGAAAAAGCTCGACCCCGCGAACGCGCTCTACTCGCGCATGCCGCTCGTCCGGCTCGACGCAGAAGCGCTTTACGATTCGCTCCTGTTGGTCGCGGGCAAACTGGACGAAACCCGCGGCGGCCCTGCGGACGCGGTGCAAGTGCGCAAAGACGGCCTCGTGACCCCCGGCGGGAACGCGAAGGGCTGGCGCCGACTCGTCTACGTGCAGCAAACGCGCAAGCAGCCGGCCACGCACGCCGAAACGTTCGACTTCCCGCAAATGAACCCGAACTGCATCGAGCGCCGCGACTCGACCGTTGCTCCGCAAGCCCTCCACCTGATGAACAACGGGATGGTGGAGCAACTCGCGACCGAGTTCGCCAAGCGCGTGCGCCGGGTCGCGGGTGACGATCGCGGGAAGCAGGTCGAAGCCGTGTACCTGATCGCGCTGAGCCGGTTGCCGACCGACGAGGAGAAGCAGCTCGGCCGCGACGCGATCCGCGAGTTGGCCAATACCTGGAGCAAACAACTCGCCGCGAGCAAACCCGCCAGCGATACCGTCGAACTCAAGGCACTGGCGACCTACTGCCACACGGTACTGAATTCCGCCGCGTTCCTGTTCGTGGATTAGCCGTTTACGAGCCGCGACCGCAACAGTAGTTTCAAGGCGTTGCGTTGGTTGTAAGTGTATTGTGTGGCAGGGTAATACATCGTGTGCGTGGGTATCGTGAGCGGATCCGTTGCGTGAGCCAGTCGAGCATCTCGGCCAACGGGAACTGGGCGACCCAGGCGGTCGGCGCGAGCCCGCGTGCCCGAGCGATCCGGAGCGTCAGGTACACCCACACCTGGCGCAACAGCAGGGCCACGCCCTCGAGCAGCAACCGGTACTCGGGGTTGGTGCTGGTGGTCCACCCGCGGGCCTGGTTCTTCTGCCGATAGCTGGTCTCGATCCCGAACCGCTCTCGGTACCGCCGGCGCCCCAACCGAGCCCGGTTCGCCTCCGACACGGCGGTCGCATCGCCCCACCCGCGGAACGCGTACACCCGGGCGTGCGATTCGCCCTTCCGTTGCCACACGAGCACCCGAGTCGATACCGCCTTGCGGCTCTTCTCGGTGACCCACTCCATGGTGGTGATGGTGCCGTGGGGTTGGGTGTAGCTGGCGTTGCGGCGGTTGGTACCGGTGCCCTTCTTGCGCATCGGGACCGTGTAGCTCAGGTTCCGTTCCTGCAACAGCAACAGGGTCTCCCCGCTGTCGAACCCGGCGTCCAGAACCACCCCGCGGACCGTGAGCCCGCGGGCCGCCACCTGGTCCAGAAGGGTCTGCACCTGCTGGTGCGGCTTGGTTCCTTTCGTCACGCTCATCAGCCCCACGGTGTACCGCCGGTGCTTGTGAATCAGTACCCCGGTGGCGTACGCGTGAAAGAACGAGGTCCCGGCCTTCTTGGGTCCGCCGATGATCCCCGGGGTGCTGCGATCCCCATAAAAGGGGACGTAATGCACATCGATGGCACACGTCCACCGGCGCCTCCGGTCCCGGCGCGTGAACCCCGCCACCTGGTGAAGGGCATCCACCAACCGGGCCGTGAGTTGGTCCCGGGAACCCCGGTTGGCGTGCATCGCCTGTCGCGCGGTCTCGTGGGAGAACCCGAAGTACCGGGTCACTACCGCGAACAACGTGCGGGTGGTGCCCGCGATCAACAGCACCAGGTCGAGCAACTGGGTGCGCGTGACCGACCGCTTGTAGTCGGTCCAACCCAGGGCCCGTTCCAACGTTCGGCGCGTCAGTGCGTGGACCACCGCCGGGGTGATCGTAGAGTAACCACGTCGCATGGGAGGCTCCCGTTCAAGTGCCTGAGAACCTTGAACTTAGGAACTCCCATGCGGCACTGCCAAATCACTTGAAACTACTGGCAAGGGAGCGGGAGGCGCAATAGCCCCGGCCGTCGCGGTTCGACACACGGGGAGCCACAGCACCGCTCCCTTGCGGTCGCGGCTCGTTCGATCCGCTGCGACCGGGGGTTTACGAGCCGCGACCGCAAGGGAGCGGGAGGCGCAATAGCCCCAGCCGGCGCGGTTCGACACACCGGGGAGCCGCGGCACCACTCCCTTGCGGTCGCGGCTCGTTCGATCCGTTACGATGAGACCGACAGCGCTAAAACGAGATGGGACCGGAACGAATGGAAGGTGCCTCAGCGGTCCCAGGATCAAGAACCCGCCCTTGCCGTCGCAGTTTGTCAGACAACACGGGGCCACCCGATGCGTGCTTCACTGCTCCACAGGCGCGATCTGTTCCACAGCATCCCTGGCGGGATCTTTGGCGCTGCACTCGCATCGCTCCTCGGCGCCGATGACGCACGCGCGGAAGACTCCGCGCCGTTCGCGGACCTCAAGCCCCGGAAACCACACTTCGTGGGAAAGGCGAAGGCCGTCATTCACCTGTTCCAGAACGGCGGGCCGAGCCAGATGGACCTGTTCGACCCGAAGCCGGAACTCGACCGGCTCCACGGGAAGTCCTACGCAGACAAACTCGCGGGCGAAATCGAGTTCGTGAAGAGCGCGGGCGCGATCATGCGCAGCCCGTTCAAGTTCGCGAAGCACGGCAAGTGCGGGGCGCCGGTCTCCGACGCGATGCCGCACTTCGCCGGGGCGGTCGATGACGTTACGTTCATCCGATCGATGCACACGACGAGCATCACGCACGAGCCCGCCGTGTACATGATTCAATCGGGCAAGATCACTCCGGGTCGACCGACCCTCGGCGCCTGGGTGACTTACGGGCTCGGCAGCGAGAACCAGAACCTCCCCGCGTATGTGGTGCTCGACGACCCCAAGGGCCTGCCCGTAAACGGCGTGGAGAACTGGCAGTCCGGGTTCCTGCCGCCGATGTTCCAGGGTACGCGGTTCCGCTCGACCGGTTCGCCCGTGCTGAACCTGAAGCCCGACACCGAGCGCCCCGTGCCCGTTGCGCGGGCCGAAAGTGAGCTGCTCGCCAAGCTCGACGCGATGCACAAGCGCGACCGCCCGAACCAGCCGACGCTCGATGCGCGGATCGCCTCTTACGAACTGGCCGGGCGGATGCAGCTCGAAGCCACGGACGCGCTCGACATCTCGAAAGAACCGCTCCGCGTGCAGGAGATGTACGGCATCGGGAAGGAGCCGACGGACTCTTACGGGCGCCGGTGCCTCATCGCCCGGCGCCTGATCGAGCGCGGCGTGCGGTTCGTGCAGCTTTACATCAACAGCCACATTTGGGACACGCACAGCAACATCGCGGCCGAACTGAAGTCCGCGTGCGACCGCACCGACAAGCCCACCGCAGCGCTGCTCCGCGACCTCAAGGACCGCGGGTTGCTCGACAGCACGCTCGTGGTTTGGGGCGGCGAGTTCGGGCGGTTGCCAATCGCGCAACTTCCGCCCGACAAGGACGAACGCAAGGCCGGGCGCGATCACAACAAGAACGCCTTCTGTTCGTGGATGGCCGGCGGGGGAACGAAACCGGGCCTCACTTACGGCGCCACAGACGAACTCGGGCTCAACGCGGTGGAGAACCGCGTGAGTGTCCGTGACTGGCACGCGACCATCCTGCACCTGCTCGGAATGAACCACGAGCAGCTCTTCATCGAGCAAAACGGACTAAAGGAGAAGCTCACCGGCGTCGAGGACGCGCACGTCGTGAAGGGGATTCTGGCATGACGGAGGATAAGTGGCTGGAATGCTCCGATCCAGAAACCATGCTCGAGGTTCTGCGGGACAAAGCAAGCGATAGGAAGCTACGGTTCGCGTCGGGGCAGTTTTGCCTGAATTACATCCGTCCATTTTCGCCCTGGCTACCTTGGGGCGAAATGACTCCCGGCACACTCGAGAGCGCGAAACATTCCAGTGAAGACGGCACCCGATACGAAGACCTGATAGTCGATCCCGAGAACGGCGACCTACCCAGCATCCTAATCCACGAGAATGCGTACACCGCCGCGTGGGGTACCTGGGTCGCACTCACAAGACTGATACGCAGGGCAATCTTCATTCGCAGCTATGAAGCTGAATTCAATCTCGAAGCGCTCTTCGCAGATATTGAAGCAGCAACAGGCGCGTTCAATGTTACACAAGCCGCTCTGCTCCGCGACATCTTCGGGAACCCGTTTCGGCCGGTCGTGCTCGCCCCGGAGTGGCGCACGGAAACGGCTCGCGCGCTCGCCGCACAGATGTACGAATCGCGCGAGTTCAGCGCGATGCCGATCCTCGCCGACGCACTTCAGGACGCCGGTTGCGAAAACACCGATATCCTGAACCATTGCCGCGATAGTACCACCCCGCACGTCCGCGGGTGCTGGGTCGTTGATCTTCTCCTCGGTAAATGCTGACGATCGGAACGTGACCGCATGGGAACACCAGAACCCTCCCCCGAAAACCTTCCTGCACCGGTGGCAACGAAGGACGCGACCAGCCTGCGCGACATCTCCCCGCAGCAGTGGAAGTCCGGCGCCGCCGCGTGGCTGGGCTGGATGTTCGACGGCCTCGACATGCACCTGTACGTGCTCGTGGCCACGCCGTTCGTCGCCGAACTCATCATGCAGCCGGACCCGAAGCACCCGGACGTCGGGTTCTACGGATCGTGGATCCAGGCCGCGTTCCTGTTCGGGTGGGCGCTCGGCGGCGCGTTCTTCGGCCGCATCGCGGACCGCATCGGGCGCAGCCGCGCGCTCGTCCTCACCATTCTCATGTACGCGGCGTTCACGGGCCTGGGGGCCGCGGCGCAAACGTGGTGGCAGTTGATGATCTTCCGGTTCCTCGCGGCGCTGGGCATCGGCGGCGAGTGGGCCATTGGCGCATCACTACTTTCCGAAACCTGGCCGAAGAAGTGGCGCCCGTGGATCGCGGCCGTGCTCCAAAGTGCCGTGAACATCGGGGTGATGATCGCGGCGGCGGCCGTCTTCCTGATGGCCGACCTCCCGCCGCGCTACGTGTTCCTGATCGGTGTGGCCCCCGCGCTCATTGTGTTGTGGATTCGCCGCGCGGTACCGGAACCGGAGGAGTGGGCCGGGGCGAAGCAGGCTGCAGCCGCGAACCTACCGCGGTTCTCCGACCTGTTCCGCCCGCCGGTGCGCCGAATCACCGTGCTCACGCTGCTCGTGTGCTCCTGCGCGCTCACCGCGCACTGGGCGTTCCTGTTCTGGTACCTGCAGCACCTCCGCAACATGCCCGAACTCGCCGAGTGGACCGCGGGCGCGCGGAGCGAACTGGCCGCGACCGCGATGTGGGTCGTGATCGGCACGTCGATCGTCGGGAACTTCATGGCCGGTGCGCTCGCGAACTGGGTCCGCTACCGGTGGGCCATTGTGACGCTGTGCCTCGCGTACTGCGCGGCGATGACCGCGACCTACGGTGTGCCGCGCGACCACAATTCGTTGTGGCTCGGGTTCATCGCGATCGGGTTGAGCCAGGGCTTGTTCGGGCTGTTCACGATGTACATGCCGCCTCTATTCCCGACGCTGTTGCGCACGACGGGCGCGGGCTTCTGCTACAACTTCGGCCGCATCGCGGCGGGGATCGGAACGGTGCTATTCGGGCTGTTCGCGCCGGTCGGCGACTACCGCCTCGCGCTGCTCGCGGCGGGCTTCCTGTTCATCCCCGCGGCAGCCGTCGCGCTGCTGCTGCCCGAGCCGCCGGACGAAGTTTAGTCGCTCGCCGGGTGGGTCCAGGCTCGGCACAGGCCCACCACGTCGTGCGAAGACCACCCCGATTCCGCCGCGGGTTTCGTTTTCTGCCGAAGACGGGCTGGTGGGCCTGCGCAAAGCCTTGACCCACCCTACACAGCACCGTCTGTTGCACGGGCCACAAGCGGGTGTTACGAAACCCCAATCGGACCTCTCCCATGTCCACCGATTGCCGCGAGTTCGGTTACGCGCCCGATGACCAGTGGGCGAAGCTCCCGCCCGGTTTCGACTGGAAGGAAGTGGCTGCGGTCGCGACCGATTCGCGCGACCGCGTGTTCGTGTTTAGTCGAGGCGAGCACCCGCTCATGGTGTTCGCGCCCGACGGCACGTTCCTCGAAGAGTGGGACGCGACGATGTTCGTGCGGCCGCACGGCATCACCATCGGCCCCGATGACGCCGTCTATTGCACCGACGACATGGGGCACACCGTTCGGAAGTTCGCGCCGGACGGCACGCTCCTGTTCACGCTCGGCACGCACGCCCAACCGTCCGACACCGGCGCGACCAGCATCGACTTCCGCACGATCAAGTTCGCAGGGCCGCCGTTCCACTACCCGACCAACCTCGCGCTCGCGCCCACCGGCGAGTTCTACGTCACCGACGGGTACGGTAACGCCCGCGTTCACAAGTTCGGTCCCGACGGCACGCTACTCTTCTCGTGGGGCGAACCGGGGAGCGGACCGGGCCAGTTCCATGTACCGCACGGAATCGCGGTCGATCGCGACGGTGTGGTCCACGTCGCCGATCGCGAAAACAGCCGCATCCAGTCCTTCGCGTCGACCGGCGCGTTCATCTCGCAATGGACCGACCTCGCGCGCCCGTCGCAGATCTTCATCGACCGCGCCGGACGGTACTTCGTCGCGGAACTGGGCTACCGCGCCGGGATGTGGCTCGGCACCACCGCCCCGACACCCGACGCGACCGGGGGCCGCGCGAGCGTCTTCGACGCCAACCGCAACCTGATCGCGCGCTGGGGCGGCGGGGACAACCCGACCGCGCCGGGCGACTTCTTCGCCCCGCACGACATCTGCGTGGATTCGCGCGGCGCCGTGTACGTGACGGAAGTCGCCTGGTCCGCGGGTGGCAACCGCGGGCTCGTGTCGCCGGACTGTCACGCGCTCCAGAGATTCGGTGAACCCTGCCCGCAAGGGCAGCGGGTCGTTTGACAGCCGAGGCACCTCGCCCTTGCGGACCAGTCACCCGCCCCTGCGGGCGGGGTCCGCGTACACAGGAGCACCCATGAAAGCCTGGCGATTCCACGCATTCGGCGACCTGCGCCTCGACGACGTACCCGAACCCACGGCCGCCGCGGGGCACGTCCTCGTTGAGCCGATCTGCGTGCAGCCGAGTGTCACCGAAGCGCAGCTCGCGCAGGGCATTCCCACGCTCGCCTACGATCGCGTCAAGCGGCGGCTCGAAACCGAAGCCCCGCTCCAGTTGTTCGGCCACGAGTTCTGCGCGCGGGTGCTCGAAGTCGGCCCCGGCGTGACGCGCGTGAAGCCGGGTGACCGCGTCGCGGCGCGCGCGAAACTACCGTGCGGCCAGTGTCCGCTCTGCCTCTCCGAACGCAGCACACTGTGCCGAAAGGGGCCGGTCATCGGGTTCGATCTCCCCGGGTGCTTCGCGGAACGGGCGCTCATCCCGGAAATCGCGCTGACACTCGTGGACGAGCGCATTTCCGACAGCGAAGCCGCGTGCCTGCAATCGCTGAGCGATAGCGTCGCGGCCGTCGAGACGGCCGGGCTCCAAGTGGCGGACACGGTCGTGATCTTCGGTCAGGGGAGCATGGGGTTGGAGTGCTTGCAGATCGCCCGCATCAGCGGCGCGGGGCGCATCATTACCGTGGACGTGCGGGACGAAGCGCTCGCGGTCTCGCGCGAACTCGGTGCGGATCACGCGCTCAACGCGAACGCGGGCGACGTGGTCGCGGCCATACGCGACCTGACCGAAGGCAACGGAGCGGACGTAGTTTTTGAGTGTGCGGGGGGAAGCCCGAAACAGGGACTCGCGGGGAACCGGTCGCTCCTGAACGCACTCGACGCGGTCCGCTCTGGCGGGAAGGTCATCGGCGTATCGTGGTTCGGCGGCCCGCTCGAAGTGAACATCGACTACCTCCGGGAGCGCAGCTTGCGTTACCTGTTCCCGGACATCAGCACGCTCGGCCACCTCGAACACACCGTGCGGCTGGTCGCGTCCGGGCGCGTGCGCCTCAAACCGACCATCACGCACGTTCTGTCCGGCATCGGCGCGGTCCCGCGAGCGTTCGAGATCACCGCGCAAAAGGGGAAGTACAAGGCCATCAATCCCGCACAGGTGATGATGCGCGGGTGAACGACCCGGGCCATCAACCGCCGCGCCCGACCGCGTGGCTCATCACTTGCGCCAGTTGCGCGAGCGTGTACGGCTTGGCCAACAGGTGCCGGTACCGTAGCGCCTGAAAGGACGAGAGGGCCTCTGGATCGACTGCCCCGGAAACGAGAACGATGGGCAGCTCGGTCCGCAGTTGAGACACCCGGCGCGCGAGCTCCACACCGGACCACGTCGGCATCCGGTTGTCCGTGAGGACCGCGGCAAATGCGGCCGGCCCGGCAGAGAACTCGGCGAACGCGGCCACCGGATCGGTGAACGGTACCGGTTCGTAACCCAGTTCCGTAAGCAGGTGAGCGGTCACGGCCACCAGGACCGGGTCGTCGTCCACGCACAGCACCCGCTCGCCCCGGCCGGTGGGGACCGGCGGCGCCGGGGTGTCCTCGGCCCTCGACCCCGCCACCACCGGCAAGAAGATCTCGAACGTCGTCCCCCGGCCGACGGCACTCGTCACCCGGATCGCCCCCCGGTGATCCCGGACGATACCGTGAACGACGGACAAGCCGAGCCCCGTGCCCTGGCCGACCGGTTTGGTGGTGAAGAACGGTTCAAACACCCGGCGGAGCGTATCGGGCGCCATGCCCGCACCGGTGTCCGAGACGGTGAGTTTGGCGTGGGGGCCGGCGACGAGTGGCGCGAGATCGGTGGGAACCGGGTCCGTCAGGGCGGCGGCTTCGACCGCGAGTACCAGGTGCCCGCCGGCGGGCATGGCGTGGGTCGCGTTCGTACACAGGTTCAGAACCACCTGTTGGAGCTGCCCGCTGTCGGCCAGCACCCCCGGCCCGGCCCCCGGTTCCGGGAGCCGAACGGCGAGTTCGACGGACTTCGGAAAGGACGCCCGCATCAGGGGAACGAGTTCCCGCACCACGTCGGTCAGGGGAACCGGTTGCCGGTTGGTCGGCTGCTGGCGGGAGAACGTGAGGATCCGCCCGACCAGTTCCTTGGCCCGGTGCGCGGCCCGAATGATCTCCTCGGATTGGCGCCGGGCGCTGGTCAGGTCGGGGGCCATTTTCGCGAGTTCGGCGAACCCGAAGATCCCGGTCAAAATGTTATTAAAATCGTGAGCGATCCCGCCCGCGAGGGTACCGAGGGCTTCGAGTTTGTGGGCCTGAATCATGTGGTCGCGGATCCGGCGGTCCTGCTCTTCCGCGCGCCGCTGGGCCGTCACGTCCCGCCCGTCGATCAACAGGTGGCGGCACGCCCCGTCCGGGCCGACGACGGGGATGAACGTGAACTCCCCGACGAACACGCCCGCCACCAGTCGCAGTTCCCGTTCGGCCGTAACCGGGCGGCCGGCACCGATCGCCCGGTGCCGGAGTTCGGCGAACCAGCGGATCGTCTCGGCGTCCAGGCGGAACTCGTTCGCTTCAACGTCCTCGACCTCGCGCCCCAACAGCCGGTCGACCGGAATGGCTTGGCCGGTTTCTCCCAGTTTCAGCACGAACGCCCGGTTGACGCTCGTGTACAACCACCGGCCCTCCGGGGTACGGGTCAGGAAGGCGAGGAACCCGGACACGCTGTTGTAGATCAGTTCCAGGCGCTCGCGGTGTTCCTGAAGGGCGTGCTCGGTCGCCTCCCGCTGCCGGCGCTCGTGCGCCTCCCGGATCGCGCGGGTGACCGCGGGCACCAGTCGGATCAGGTTCTGTTTCAGCAGGTAGTCGTGCGCCCCGGCCCGGATCGCGTCGACCGCAATTTCCTCGCCGACGGTACCGGACACGAGGATGAACGGCACTCGCGACTCCCGCGCCCGCAAAATGGACAGGGCCTCCAGCCCGCTGAACCCGGGCAGGGCGTAGTCCGCGAGGATGATGTCCCAGCCGCCGCGGTCGAGGGCGGCGTGGAACTGGTCGCGGGTGGCGATCCGCTCGGCCCCGAACGCCAGCCCGCCCTTCCGCAACTCGCGGGAGATGAGGAGCTCGTCGTCCGGGTTGTCTTCAACGAGCAGAACGTTCAACGAACGGGGCGAATTCATAGAGTGGGTCGGGGAATGGGGGGGGTCTCGTTGAGCAGCAACCAGTACACGCCGAGGGTACTCACGGCGTGGAGGAACTTATCGAAATCGACCGGCTTGCGGATGTAGCTGCAAGCCCCGAGTTCGTAGCTCTGGGACACGTCCTGTTCCTCCTTGGAGGACGTGAGGATGACCGTGCGGATCATCCGCGTGGCGGGCGTACTCCGCAGCCGCCGGAGCACCTCCAGCCCGTCCACGCGCGGCAGCTTCAAATCCAGGAGAATGACGGCGGGCAGTTGAGTCGCGTCCCGCCCCGCGTGCGTCCCCGTTCCGAACAAGTAGTCGAGCGCCTCCACCCCGTCGCGGGCCACGACGACGGAGTTGGCAATGTTCGCCTTACGGAACGCCCTGAGCGTCAGGGCAATATCGTCTTCGTTGTCCTCGACGAGGAGGATGCTCGCGGTGCTCATAGTGCCGTCCCGGAATCGTGTTTCGTCATTGTAAACCAAAAGCGGGCGCCGGTTCCAACGGAACCCGACGCGGAAACGGTTCCGCCGTGCCGCCGGACGATCCGGAGGACCGTGGCCAGCCCGATGCCGTGGCCCGGGAACTCGTCCGCCCGGTGCAGCCGCTGGAACGGCTGGAACAGTTTGTGCGCGTAGGCCGGGTCGAACCCCGCCCCGTTGTCGCGGACGAAGAACGCGGGCGCGCCGTCGCGCTCTTCGCACCCGACCTCGATCCGCGCGCGGGGCGTTTTACCCGTGTACTTCCAGGCGTTCCCGATCAGGTTGTCGAGCAGGATGCGGAACAGGTTCCGGTCCCCGTCGGCGCCCAGCCCCGGGGCGACGGACACGTCGACCGCGCGCTCGGGGCTCGCGTGCTGCAGCGCGCGGACGACCTCGGACGCCATCGCGGACAGGTCCACGCGCTCGCGGCGCAAGTCGGCCCGTGTCACCTGTGAGAGGGTCAGCAAATCGTCAATGAGTTCGCCCATCCGCCCGGCCGCGGCGCGGATCCGCCGCAGGAAGCTCGCGCCCTCGGGGTCCAATCGGTCCTGGTAGTCCTCCAGCACGGCCTGGCTGAACCCGTCGATGGAGCGGAGCGGGGCGCGGAGGTCGTGAGAAACCGAATAACAAAACGCCTCGAGTTCGTTGTTCGCGGCAACCAGTTCGTCCGTGCGCTCGGCGACGCGCCGCTCGAGTGTCGCGTTCGCCTCGCGGAGCGCTTCCTGGGCCTGCTTCTGGGACGAGATGTCGGCGATGGCCGTGAGGACGTGCGGGCTCCCGTCGAGATCGATCAACTCGACCGAGGCGATGGTGGTTACCGGCGTCCCGTCGGCGCGCGGGCGCGTCCGCACGAGGTTCCGGATGCGCCCGTCGCGGCGCAGCACCTCGTACAATTCGGCCCGGTCATCTGGTGAGGTGTAAAGCCCGGGCACGTCGACCGCCCGGCGCCCGACCACGTGCTCGCGCGGCACGCCGTACAGGTCGGTAAACGCCTGGTTCACGTCCACCAGTTCCCCGGCCCCCGTCGAGAGCGACAGGGCCATCGGGGCCATGTGAAAGAGCGCGGCGAACTTCCGCTCGGAGGCGGCCAGGGCCTGCTCCGCGCGCCGCTGGGCGGTGACGTCCGTGCCGATGCTCAGGATCTCGACGACCCGCCCCTGGGCGTCGAATATGATGCGATTGGTCCACGCGATCCACGCGCGCGCGCCGTTTTTGCGCACGTTCTCGTTGACGTTCTGCTCGAACGATTTCGGGTCCGCGCACACGTGGGCCATCAGGTCCCGCAGGTCGCGCCCGGTGCTCTCGGTGGACGGCACGATCGTGTCCATCACGTGGCGCCCGACGATCTCCTCGGCCGCGTAGCCAAAAAAGCGCAAGCCGAACTCGTTGAGCAGCGTGACCCGCCCCTCCGGGTTCCAGCGCAGGATGATGCTGTTGGCGAGTTCCACCAGTTCACGGTACTCGCGCTCGCTCTCCGCCAGGCGCGTCTCGGCGGCCTGGCGCGCGGAGACGTCGATACCGATCCCGACCAGACACGCCTGCCCCTCGAATGTGACGCGCCGACCGGTGAGATAAAAGGGCACGGTGCGCCCGTCCTTGGACAGGAACGGGGCCTCGATGAACGCCTCCCCGGTCTCGAAAACCGCCGCGATCCGCTGGGCCACGAGCGCCTTATCCTGATCGGAGAAGAAGTCGAGCGGGTGCATGTGCGCGACCTCCGCGGCCGAGTAGCCGGAGACCGTCTCGAAGTTCCGGTTCCAGCGCAGGAACCGCCCCTGGGCATCGTAGAAGTAGAGGATGCCGGGCATGCTCTCGATGATGGTGTCGGTGAACAGCTTCTCGTTGCGCGCGGCCCGCTCCGCCCGGTTCTGCTCGGTCACGTCCCGGATGATGTCGAGGCGGCACCGGTCGCCGCCGACGGTCACGGGAATGGACGAGATCGCCACCTCGTGCGCGCGCCCGGTCGCGTCGCGCACGGTTGCCGGTTGGTCCCGGACGATCTCACCCGAGCGGGCCGCGTCGAGCACCCGGGTACGGGACTCGGGGTCGAACCAGTTCTCCTCGGTGACGGACCGGCCGAGCACCTGTTCCCGGCTGTAGCCGATGAGCCGACAGAACCCGTCGTTCACCTCCAAGAATTTCCCGTCGGCGACCCGCGCGAGCACGGCCGCGTCCGGGCTCGCGTGAAAGGCCGTCGCGAACTTCTGTTCGGATTCCCGGAGCTGGTGGGTGCGCGTGCGGACGGCGCGCCGGAGGGCGAGCACCCACACCGTGCCCACCAGCGCGACGCCCGTTCCGGCGGCGAGCGCCACCGCCACCTGGCCCCGGGTGATTCGGGGGCGATCGGGGGGCGCGACCACGACCACGTCGGCCGGCGCGAGGGGCAGAATAATCAGGCCCGTGGACACGTCGAACCGGCTGGCGAGCGCGCCGGTTACCGTCACAACGCTCTCCACTTCCGCCCCCGGCCCCCAATCGGCGGGCACCCGCACCGACACGGTCATGCCGTCCCGCACGAGCGTGAGTCGGCCCGCGCTCGCCTCGGTCACGCGCCCCTGAAAGCGCACGCGACAGGCGTCCGCCGCCGCGAGATCCGGCTCGGACGCGATGTCCCGCGGTTCGGGCAGCGGGGCCGTGCCGAGCGCGGTCACGTCGGCGCTCCGCACGGCGATGCGGTCGCCGTTCCAGGCTAAAAAGCCGCTCACTTCCACGCGCGTGCCCGGACCGATGTCCGCGGGCGCCTCCGTTCGGAGCCGGACCGTGTACCCGCCGGTATCGTCCTGGACGAGCAGCACGTCGTCGGCGAACCGTCCGGTAACTACCCCGGTCGTCCGCACCAACGGGATCGGCGACACGCCCGGCAGGAACCGCCGGAGGTACTGGATCGTGCGAACGGGCGTGGCCGATTCAACCGCGGTCACTTCGTTCAACGACTGGAGCAGCACGCGGACGTTCCCGGTGACCCGCCCGGCGGGATCGAATTCGGGCACGCACACCCCGCGCGCGCGGACGACCGACCCGACCCGGCGGCGCAGGTCCTCTTCTGGAACGGGTTCACGGAACGCGAGTATTCCCAGCCCCGCGGTCCCTTCAACAAGGAGCCCCGCGCCGCCCTTCACCGCCCTCACGTCCCGGACCAGGCAGTACACTTGGACGAACTGGGCGTCGAGCCACCGGGCCTCGGGTTGCGAGAAATTGAACGGCAGCGCGGTCGGTAGTGGCTCGGTTCCCAGTGCCTCGACGGTGACGCCCACCACGAACGGTGAGAACCACCCCGCGCGCGACTGGCCCGTTACACGAACGCGCGTTCCCGGCCTCACCCCGGCCGGCAGCGCGCGTGCTTGCACGTAGATGCCCGAGGTCCCGTCTTGAACGAACAGCTCTGAACCGCGCGCGTGGGAGAGGGTCACGACCCCGGTGATCTGGATGAAGCGGGGCGCTTTCGCCTCATCCGGGGTCAACGCGCGGACGGCGGCCGCGGTCGTCAGCGGCTCGCGGTCGTTAGCCTTCTGCGCGGGCGCGAGTAAAGGGAGTAGCTGCAGAAAGAGAACGATGACCACGAATAGCTCCCTCGACACCCGACCTGTGTTCGTGATGTTCTACACGAAGTGACCCGCCTCCGCGTGGGAGCCGATTTCCCCACCAGGGCCGAACGACGCGCGCGTCAGCCGCGGGTGTGGTGCCGACCGATCATCGAATGTAAGCGCACGTGGCCTTGTGGCACGAATTTTCACAGTGCCCGGGTGCGCCCGCCCGACGCTGGTGATGTGAATGAAGTAATAGCACAAAGATGTCACAACGATTGATGGCAGCGGCGCGGCCGAACAACGCGCCGCCGGGCAATCACGCCGATCTTCGTGGGCAGTTCAATTTCGACACGCCCCGCCCTCAATCCTCCGTGAACCGCTTCCGCCGGAGCATGTGGTGGTAGTGCTGCGCGAAGCGGTGCGATTCGTCGCGGACGTACTGGAGCAGTCGCAGCGCGGCCGAGTGCTTGCTGAGTTTGATGGACTCGTCCGCGCCGGGGCGAAAAATCTCCTCCTCCTGTTTCGCGAGAGAAATCAGGCACGGCGGGGTGATTCCGAGCGTCTGAAACGCATCGAGCGCCGCGTTGAGTTGCCCCTTCCCGCCGTCGATGAGCAGGATGTCGGGGAACACCTCGTCCTCGTCGCGCAACCGCCGGAATCGCCGAGTGACGACCTCGCGCATACTCGCGAAGTCGTCCACACCCTCTACGGACTTGATTTTGAACCGCCGGTAGCCGGGCTTGAACGGCACCCCGTCCAGGAACGACACCAGCGACGCGACCGTGTCCTGCCCGCTGAGGTGCGCGATGTCCATGCCCTCGATCGTGCGCGGGGTGTTCGCGAGGCCCAACACCTTCTTCAGCCCGATCAGGCCCTTCTTCGGGTCGATGGGGAACACTTCCGGCTGCACGTCTTTGTTCGCGTCCCCGCGCATGTCGAGTTTTTGGATGGCCGCGATCTCGTCGCGGATGCGCCGGGCCTTCTCGAAATTCAGCTCCTCGCTCGCGGCGGTCATCTCGCGCTCCATGCGGCGCACGAGCTTCGCGGTCTTGCCTTCGAGAATGAAAATGAGCTTCTTGATCTGCGCGCGGTAGTCCTCGCGCGACACGCGCAGGTTGCACGGCGCGGTGCAGCGCCGGATGCTGTGCAACAGACAGGGGCGGAACCACTTCCACCGGTCCTCGCCGGTCTTGATGTCGAGCGTGCAAGTACGGAACTGGAGCAACCGCTGGAGCACGTCCATCGCGATCCGCAGCGGCTTCGTGCTCGTGAACGGCCCGTAGAGCCGGACGCCCTTGCGCCGCGGTTTGCGCGTGATCTCGACCCGCGGGAACTCTTCGCGCGTGCGGATCTGCAGGTACGGGAACGTCTTGTCGTCCTTGAGATCCTTGTTGAACTTCGGGCGCAGGTCTTTAATCATCCGCGCTTCGGTAAACACGGCCTGGATCGCGTCGGTCGTCTCGATGAAGTCCACGTCCTTGACGAGCGGCATCCAGTCACGGATGCGGGCATCGTTCAGGGCTTCTTTGCTGAAGTACGACGAGGCCCGGCCGCGCAAGTTCTTCGCCTTGCCGACGTAAATGACGTTCCCGCCGGCGTCCTTCATCAGGTACACGCCGGACGTGGTGGGGAACTCGCGGACCTTCGCGGCCGGGTCGCGCGGATCGGGTGTTTGCTCGCTGACGGGGGGAATCGGATCTTCGATCATGGGAAGCATCCACCGGAACAGGGGTACACGCATTGTACCCGTTGGCGGCAAATCTTCCCACGCTATTGGAGGGAGTTACGAGCGCGGGCGGATGAGGGGCGCGAGATCGGGATAAAGTTCGTACAAGCAGACCGGGCAGATGCCGTGCGTGAGCCGTTCGCCGGCCACGGGAGTGCGGTCGCGCCACTCGTCCGCGGCCGTCCTCTCGCGCCGGCAGTGACAGCAGACGCACGTCATTTTGGTATCTTCGGCCATGCGATCGCGCACGAATGGTGCCACCATTGCGCAGTTCCCTTCCCAACCGCGATCGCGAAATTCCTTACCGGGTAAAGAATTCAGCTATCGTTCGGAATCTTTTGTCGGATTCACTCATGTGAGCGGGGCGCTCGTGAGAAAAATGCAAACTGTATGCCCTCGACACAAAAACAAAGGGGGCGTGAGTACCGACCCGCCACGCAATCCGCGGGAACTTACCAGAGCGAAGATTAAGTGTCGAGTTGTCCGGCGCCGCTTGCTGCGGGATCGTAAGGTTCAAGCCACTGAATGATTTCGATCCGGTTGCCGTCCGGGTCGCTCACGAAGAACCGGTCGCAGTGGGGGATCGGCCCAGTTTCCTGAATCTCGATGCGCTGTGTGCGGAAGTGCTCACGCGCCTGCGCGACATCCGGCACACGAAGGGCGAAGTGCCGCGGGCTCCGCGAATCGGGCTGCGGTTTCTGGAGCAGGTGCAGCGTTTGCCCGTCACCCAGTTGGAACCACAGTGCGACGAAATCAAACGTCTTCGGCTTCGGGATCTCCTTCAACCCCAACACGCCCGCGTAGAACGCCCGCGCCTGCGCCACGTCCGTAATGAGCACGGAACAGTGGTCGAGGTGAGTCACGTTCAATCCCGCCATCGCATCTCTCCCATGGCGATGAAGTTGCGCTCACACCGCGCGATACCACAGCCGCTCCGTTGACCCGCCCAAACCCCGGCCGGCTAACAATTGCTAACATTTTCGGGGTTCGGGCCGTCACCGGGGCAAATCGCCAAGCAACTAGCGACTCAACTACTGACACTACAGGTAGTTAAGACACAATCATCGTTCCGACTCACCCTCGCCGGCAGGTAACAACCGCTAACATCGCCGCAATTTCTGGCCGTTTCGGGCTAACACTTCGAGCCCGCTCGCACTCGTACCCCGAGCACACCCGCAATACCTGGACACTGCCAATTATACGCAAGTGGACACAAGAATACAAACACTGTCCCGACTGCGCGGCGCACGCGCATTGTGCGGGCGCGCCGCGCAGCGCGTTGCTGAGCCGAGCAGTGAAAACATCACAATGTGCGCCGGGGGTGCAGCGAATACCACTCACGGGAAGTCCCGAATGAAGAACCGGCGCCCTTCCCTAAAAATGAGGGAGGCGGGCTTCTGCGTGTCGCTGAGGGTCGAGTCACATGAGCGTGTTCCGCGTGAAGACGACCGAGGCCCGCGTCGGCGTGGTCGGGCTTTACAGTGCCGGCAAAACCGTGCTGCTCACCTCGCTCATCAATCACCTTCAGGACCACGACTCGGACCGGTTCCCGCTCGGGAAGCCCGGTACGCACCTGCGCAAATTCACCGTGAAGGAACCCGATCGCGGGTGGGCACCGTTCAACTATTCCGGGCATCGCGACGCGCTGGTGAACTACGGTCGGTGGCCGTCCAAGACGACCGACCGCGCGCAGTTCGTCTGTCAGTTCGAGCGCTCCGACTGGACCTTCAGCGACTGCCTCCTGAAGCTGTACGACCTGCCGGGGGAGCGCATCGCCGACGCCGGGATGCTCGGGCGCGACTTCACCGCGTGGTCCGAGCGCATGCTGAGCCTGTTCGTGAACGACTCCACGTACCGCACCTGTTCGGCCCCGTTTTTGGACGCGATCAAGAAGCCCGGCGCGACCGAAACCGAGCTACTGACGGCGTACCGCGTGTCGCTCGCGAACCTCATCCTGAACTTCAAGCCGCTCATTTCGCCCTCCACGTTCCTGCTCGATCTGAAGGGCCAGCCGGCGCGCCCCGCGGCGCCCGAGGAACTCGCGGCCGCCCGACACTGCGGCGTCGATGAGCAGAACCAGTTCTGCCCGCTGCCCGCCGAATTACGGCGCAACGGGACCGAGTTGTTCGAGTCGTTTTCGTCGCGCTACAACCTGTACGTCGAGCAAGTGGTGGTGCCCACGATCGCGGCGTACCGCTCGTGTACGTCCCTCATCGTGCTGGTCGATGTGACGATGCTGCTGGCGGGCGGTGTGGGCATGTACGACGACAACCGGCAAATCGTGCGCGACCTCTTCGACGTGCTCGCGCCCGGCGAAAACAAGCTGTTCGGACCGGTCGCACGCGGGCTGAGCAAGGTGTTCCTGCCGCACCAGTGGCGCCCGGGGTGGATCACGCGACTCGCGTTCGTGGCGCCCAAACTGGACCTCGTTCACCCGCTCGACCGCGACCGGATGCAGTTGCTCACGCGCCGAATGGTCGAGCGCTTTGCCACGGACCGCGACGGGTTGCAGCACCAGTTCTTCAACGTGTCCTCGGTGGTGTCCACGAAGGCACTGCCCACCGAACCCGGCGCGGGGCGCGTGCTCGTCGGCACGCCCCTTCGTGGCGCGGACGGCCGAAAGGTGCCACCATCTGGCGAACAGCGTTTTACCGCATCAGAGCTACCGGACGATTGGCCGCTGGAATGGCCCGCGGGGCGCTACGCCTTCCCCGAAGTGTACCCCCGAATGCCGACCCGCAAGGACTACCCGCCCGATCAGGTGAACCTGGACAAGCTCGCCACGTTCGTGATCGAGTAGGCGAACCCCGCCCGCCAGGGCGGTGGGGTGCGCGCAGTGACGATGCCACCCACTGCCCTGGCGGGCGGGGTTCACCTTCCAGGACGAGCCGCGACCGCAAGGGAGCGGGAGGCGCAACACGCGCTCAGCGACAATCCAACCCACAGGAAGCCGTTGCCCCGCTCCCTCGCGGTCGCGGCTCATCCGAGCCGCATTCTGCCCCGCGAGTTAGTTTCGCTTCGAGATCAGTCGCGACCGAACGAGCCGCGACCGCCAGGGAGCGGGAGGCGCAACGAGTGCCTCGCGATCGCGATTTAATGCAGGAAGCCCCGCTCCCTTGCGGTCGCGGCTCGTTGACCCAAAGCGAGAGTAAAACATCACGGGATGTAGACGAACTCGTGCGTGTTGAACAGCACCACACACAGGTCGGCCAGCGCGCGGGCGTGTGCCGCGTCCGTGCCAGCGGGTAGCGAAGTCGCATCAATACCGATGTCTTGTTTCGCACGAACGCGGTCACGGACGATGGCGGTTTGGTCCTTCAAGAACTCGGTCGCGAGCTTGCGCTCGGTCGCGTTCGGTACTCGGCCGGTCGCCCTGCGATACAGCGCGTTCAGTTGCTTCTCGGTATCGGTGCCTGCTTCAGTTAGCAGTGACACTGCCATTGCTTTGGCCTGCTCGTGAACGAACGGGCTGTTCATCAGGATGAGCGCTTGCGGCGCGAACGTACTCACCGGGCGCACGGCACAGGCGTTGAGCGTATCGGGCTGGTCGAACGCTTCGAGGATCGGCTGGCGCACGTTGCGCTTGTTGAAGAGGTACACGGACCGGCGCGTGTGCTGCTTCACATCGGGCGTGACCGGCCAAAGCCCGTCCGGTTCGCCCTCGGTGAAAATCAGGTCGTACACTTCGGGTTCGAGCGGCACCTTCACCGACAGCCCGCCGACTTGCCGGTTCAGCGTACCCGCTGCGGTGAGTACGGAATCGCGGACCGCTTCGGCCTCGAGGCGCCGACGGCTCATCTTCCACAGGAGCTTGTTGTCGGGGTCCGCCTTCGCGCCGTGTGCGGTCGTTGCGGACTGGCGGTACGTGGCGCTCGTCACGATCAGCCGGTGGATGCGTTTCAGCGCCCAGGGGGAACCCGCCCCTACGGACGGGGTCGCCAACTCGCACGCCAGCCAGTCCAACAACTCCGGGTTCGTGGGCAGGTCGCCACGGGTACCGAAGTCGTTCGGCGTGTTGACGATCCCGCGCCCGAAATGGTGCTGCCACACGCGGTTCACGATCACGCGCGCCGTGAGCGGGTGATCGGGCTTGGTGAGCCAGTCCGCGAGTTCGCGTCGCGAGGTGGGCACGGGCGTTCCTTCGCGCACCAGGACGCGCGGGAACGCGGGCTGCACCTCCAGTGTTTTCTGGCTCACCTCGCCGCGATTCAGAACAAACGTCTTTTCGTCGCCCGCGTTCTCAATGGCCCACGCAGCGGGCGCGGGCGGCGGGGTTCGCGCGTCGATCGCGTGCAACTGTTCGCGGAGTTGCGCCCGCTTCGCGAGGTCCGCAGGGGACATTGCGGCGAGAACCTCGTCCCAGCTCACGTGGATGAGCGTCCCGGCCTGCGCTGCGAGCGTCTTCTGCTCCTCGGTCCGCTTGTCGGCCGGCGTATCGAGGGCCTTGCGGTACTTCGGCTCCAATTTGTCGCGCTTCTCCTGGTTCACCTTCGTGCGAACCGGGTTGTCCAACTCCGCGATCTGCTTCTTGATCGGCGCCGTCTTCGTGTTGATCTCGCCCATTCGCTTGGTGTGCGTTTCGCGCTCCGCGGGTGTGGCGAAATTCACATCGGCGTACTTGGCGCTGGCGAAGAACGCCTGGAGCCGGTAATAATCCCCGGCCGAGAGAGGATCGAACTTGTGGTCGTGACAGCGCGTGCAGGCGAACGTGAGCCCCAGGAACGCGGCCCCCACACCGTTCACCATCTCAGTGAGCGTTTCCTGCCGGAGCACGTCCGCATCGAGGTTCCCACTCACCACGTGAACCGGCCCGCAGCGGTGAACACCGGTCGCGATCAGGGTGTCGTGGGAGGACGGGTGCGCGAAGAGCGCCGAGAGCTTGGACCACCCGGACGATCGGGCCACCTTTCGCTGCTGCTCGTCCTTCCAAATGAGGTCGCCGGCGATCTGCTCTTTGACGAATTGGTCGTAGGGCTTGTCCGCGTTGAAGCTGCTCACCACGAAGTCGCGGTAGCGCCAGGAGTGCGGGCGCTCCGCATCGAGTTCGTAACCGTTGCTCTCCGCGAAGCGAACGACGTCGAGCCAGTGCGTCGCCCAGCGCTCGCCGAAGTGCGGGGACGCGAGCAACCGATCGACGACCTTCTCGTAAGCATCGGGCGCATCATCTTTCAGGAACGCATCGACTTCCGCGGGCGTGGGCGGGAGGCCCGTCAGGTCGAGCGTCACCCGGCGCAAGAGCGTGAGTTTGTCGGCCGGTGCAGAGGGTTTCAGCCCCTCCTTCTCCAGTCGCGCGAGAATGAAGGCATCGATCGGGTTCCGCGATTCGTTCTTCAGAGTTCGCGGTTCGGGAACCGGTGGGCGCTTGGGGGGCACGAAGGACCAGTGCGCCCGGTCCTGCGCCTTCAGTTCGGGGTCCGCGTACTTCCGCTGCGCCGTCGCGCGGTTCGAGACCGCGAGCAACAGCAGTAACAGCGCGACCGGCACGGCTCGGCGAATCATGGCACCACTCCGCATTGCGAGACGGCTTCAAGCCTACGCGACCGGTCACATCCCGGGCAACACCTTATCCGGCTCGGCGAAAATTGCGGGCACGCCGCCCGTGTGAATAAACACCACCGACGACCCGCGCGGGTATTTGCCCGCGCGCACATCGGCGATGAGCGCCGCGAGCGCTTTCGCCGTGTACACGTGATCGGTCAGGATCGCTTCCGACGTGGCGAGGAGGTGCATGGCCTCCTGTCCCGCCCGAGACGGGAGCCCGTAGCCCGGCGCGATAAACGACTCGTCGGCGTCCAAATCTTCGGGCTTCAGTCGGTGCGGGAGCCCCAATCGCTCGGCAGCGGCGTTCGCGTCACTGGCCATCTGTGTCGGGATGTGCCAGGGCCAGGGCATCGGGCAGATGAGCCGGGCCGGGCACTGGAACCCGAGCAGCGCCTTCCCCAGCGCGACTCCGGCCCCGGTCGCCCCCGCGGACGACACGTAGAACGCCGCCGGCGCGACGTTCAGCGCGGTCAGTTGCTCCGCGATCTCGGCCATGCACAGCGCGTAACTGACGGCCGCGAGCGGCACCACGCGGGGCGGGTTCCAGAAGTACGGGTTCCGCCCGGCGCTGCGGAACTCTTCGGCCTTCGACGCGAGGAGCGCGTTCAGTTCCGGCCCGATCTTCGCATCTGTGAACTCGACGTGCGCGCCGACGAGGTAATCGAGCAGCAAGTTGCCCTGCGGCTCCGTCTTCTGATGGGCCTTCGAGAGATAGAGCCGGCACTCCAATCCGAGTTTCGCGCAGCTCGCAGCGGTTTGCCGGCAGTTGTTCGACTGGACCAGCGCGCCCCACACGAACATGTCCGCGCCGCTCGCGAGTGCGTCGCCGAGCAGGAACTCGTTGTGGCGCGCCTTGTTCCCGCCGAGCACGAGTCCGGTGCAGTCGTCGCGCTTGATGAAGACGCGCACGCCCCCGCCGATCTTCGCGGCGAAGCGCGGCATCTCTTCGAGCGGCGTGGGCAAGTGGGCGAGCCGTTCGCGGGGCAATTGCGCCACCGCCGCGCGCACGTCCGCCGGCGTGAGTATCGGATCGGGCATGGTCACGTCTCCGCGAGCCAGAAGGTGTGGTGTCATGGTAAGCCCGCGGAACCGCACTGGCCCGAAATTGGGTGGCGGCCTGCGCATGTTGCTCCGCGGCGGAAGACGGTTCCCGGTCTTCGCCCCGGAGGGGCCGTCGTTCGTAGCACCGGGCGGAAGCCCGGTGCATTCTTTGCCCCGGGCTACATTCGCCGCCCCGAAATTGAGAGAGGGTGTTGAATCCGCGCGTAGAATGCGGTCGAACGTATAGCCGGAGAAGGCGCGCGAGCGTCCCGTCCGGCTATTTGTTTGGCGGACACTTCCGATCCGGTACACTGTCACCGACGCGCCACCGGATCGGCCGGCACACCGCAAGGATTCGCGCATGACCTCGACGGTTTCTGATACGGCCCCGACCCGCACGCGCCACTCGAATCGTGCCCCCCGCCCGAACACGGTCCTGATCGTCGGCGCGGGTCCGGGCGGGTTGGCGGCCGCACTCCTACTGGCAAAGGCCGGGCTGGATGTCCACGTCGTCGAGCGCATGCCGCGCGTCGGCGGGCGGTGTTCCGCAATCGAAGAGCAGGGCTTCCGGTTCGATCTCGGCCCCACGTTCTTCCTCTACCCCCGCGTTCTGGAGCGCATCTTCAAGCTGATCGGGCGCGACCTGCGGACCGAAATTCCGATGGTCCGGCTCGACCCGCAGTACCGCATCGCGTTCGGCGGTGGCGGGGAGTTGAACTGCACCCCGAACCTGGAGCAACTCGAAACCGAAGTCGCGCGCCTCAGCCCCGGCGACGCGCAGAACGTGCGCCGGTTCCTGGACGACAACCGCGTGAAGATGGAGCAGTTCCGGCCGTGCCTGGAGCGGCCCTTCTCGGGCTGGCGCGATCTCGTCCGCTGGCAGCTCATCAAGCTGTTCCCGACGCTGCGCCCGTGGGCCTCGCTTGATGCGGAACTGGGCCGGTACTTCAAGGACGAGCGCATCCGGCTCGCGTTCTCGTTCCAGTCCAAATACCTGGGCATGTCGCCGTTCAACTGCCCGAGCCTGTTCTCGATCCTCTCGTTCCTCGAGTACGAGTACGGCGTGTGGCACCCGATGGGCGGGTGCGCCGCGGTGTCCGAGGGGATGGCCCGCGTCGCGCGCGAAATGGGCGTGCGGATCACGCTGAACGAAGACGTGAAAGAGGTGCTGTTCGATGGCCGAAAGGCCGTCGGCATCCGCACCCCGAGCGGCGAGCACCGAGCGGACGCCCTCGTCATCAACGCGGACTTTGCCCACGCGATGACGAAGCTCGTGCCGAACCACCTCCGCCGGAAGTGGACCGACGAGAAGATCGAGAAGAAGAAGTTCTCGTGCTCGACGTTCATGATGTACCTCGGGATTGAGGGCCGTTTCGACGACGTCCCGCACCACACGATTCACACCGCCGCGGACTACGTGAAGAACCTCGCGGACATCGAACAGCGGCACGTGCTTTCCGACGACCCTTCCTTCTATGTGCAAAACGCGACGCCCACCGACCCGAGCCTCGCGCCGCCCGGAATGAGTACGCTCTACGTGCTCGCGCCGGTCACGCACCAGCACCCGAACGTCGATTGGGCGAAGGAAACGCCCGCGTTCCGCGCGAAGCTGTTGAAGCAGTTGGAGAAGGTCGGGCTGACGGGGGTGGAGAAGCGCATTCGCTTCGAGAAGATCGTCACGCCAGCGGACTGGGAGCACACATACAACGTGTACCGCGGCGCCACGTTCAGCCTCGCGCACTCGTGGGGGCAGATGCTCCACCTGCGCCCGCGGAACCGGTTCGACGAACTCGAAAGCGTGTACCTCGTGGGCGGCGGAACGCACCCCGGCAGCGGGCTGCCGGTGATCTACGAATCCGCCCGCATCACCAGTCGCTTGCTGCTCGAAGACTTCGCCCACGACACGGAATGGCTCGGCGCGCCGGGGGCCACAGAGCAGCCCGCCGCGGTCGCGCATTAGCGGGTCCGCGCTCTTGTAGTCGGGTCTTTGGCTGGCTGGATGATCCGGGCGCGGCTTCCGTTCGCGCTCGCGGGGGAAATGGTGGGCCTGCGCAAAGCCTGGACCCACCCTACAAGAAGACACTGAACCACACCAACGGGAAGCTATGACACGGAACACCGAACGGAATCGCGTGGGGGTGATCGGCGGTGGGCTGGGTGGACTGGCCGCAGCGTGCGTGCTGGCCGCGCGCGGCTACGCGGTCACGCTGTTCGAGAAAAGCCCCTGGCTCGGTGGTAAGGCGGCCGTTCTGAACGAAGCCGGGTTCCGCTTCGATATGGGTCCGACGATCCTCACCATCCCGTCGGTGCTGCGCCGCATCTTCCGCGAAGCCGACCGGCAGATGGAAGACTACCTCGATCTGGTCCGCCTCGATCCGCAATGGCGGTGCTTCTTCACCGACGGCACGTCGCTCGACCTGATCGAAGACGTGGACGCGATGGCCGCGAAGCTCGACGCCTACGCGCCGGGCACCAACTCCGCGGACGGCTACCGTCGGTTCCACGCGCTCTCGGACCGGTTGCACCAGGTTTCCAACCGCCACTATTTTTGGAAGTCCATTGGCGGCGTCCGCGACATGATCGACTGGCGCGCCGGGTTCTCGGCGCAGTTGATGGGCGACGTGTTTAACATGCGGATGGGCCGATCGGTCGCGGGCACCGTGCGGAAGTTCGTGCCGGACCCGCGCGTCGCGCAGATGCTCGACCACTTCACGCAGTACGTCGGGTCGTGCCCCGAGTCGTCGCCCGCGGTGCTGTGCGGCATCGCGCACATGCAGACGACCGAGGGCATCTGGTACCCGAAGGGCGGAACGCGCGCGGTGCCCGAGGCGCTGGTACAACTCGGGGAAGAGTTGGGGGTCGAGTTCCGCACGGAAACCGGCATTCGGCGCGTGTTGACCGACGAGAACGGGACGCGCGTTTGTGGGGTGGAAACCGAGAGCGGCGAGGTGATCGAACTCGCGGCCGTGGTCTCGAATGCGGACAGTGCGCGAACGCACCGCGAACTCCTTCCTGAAACTGCACCGCGCGCCGCAAAGCGCTTCGAGAAGCGCCGGACCTACGAGCCGGCGTGCTCCGGCGTCGTGCTCTATTTGGGGCTAAACAAGGCTTACGACCACCTGCTTCACCACGACTTCGTGTTCTCCGCGGACCCGCACCAGGAGTTCGATGACATCTACCGTCGAGGCGAACCGGCCGCGGACCCGACGTGCTACATCGCGTCCACGGCCCGCACCGAGCCCGAAACGGCCCCGCCCGGCGGCGACGCGCTGTACGTGCTGGTTCACACGCCGTACCTGCGCCCGCACCACGACTGGAAGCGGATGCTCCCGGAGTACCGCAACGTCATCATCAACAAGCTGAAGACGACCGGGCAAATGCCGGACATCGAAGACCGCATCGTCTACGAATCCGCGCTCACACCGCAGGACATCCACGACCGGTACCGCGTGCTGAACGGCGCGATTTACGGCCTCGCGAGTCACGGGAAGTGGAACGGCGCGTTCAAGCCCGCGAATCGCTCACCTGACGTGAAGGGATTGTACCTCGCAGGAGGCGCAGCACACCCCGGCCCCGGAATGCCGATGGTACTGATGTCCGGTTGGATCGCAGCCGATGTGCTCGACCAGGACGCCGTTGCACCAAAGGGAAGCCCGCAAACCGTCCCCCCAACGCAGCAACCCGAGCCGGCCCGGGTGTGACATGCGTCGAGGGATCGCCGAACGCGGAGCGGACCTTCCCCACCGCTGGCCGTGGCTCATCCGTGGGTTCCGCCGGTACGCCTGCCGCTACGTGCGCAAGAACTTCCACGCGGTGCGCCTGTCGAAGTCTGGACACTCGCTGGAAGCCGGCGACGCCCCGCTGCTCGTCGTGCTGAACCACCCCTCGTGGTGGGACCCGCTCATCGGGATCGTGCTGAGCCGCGCGTTTATCGACCGCGACCAGTTCGCGGCCATCGACGCCGTCGCGGTGCAGCAGTACCGGTTCTTCCAGCGCCTCGGGTTCGTGGGAGTGGATACCAAGTCGCTGCGCGGCGCCGTCGAGTTCCTCCGCGCAGGCGCTGCGATTCTCTCGCAGCCGCGTCGCGTGTTCTGGGTCACGGCCCAGGGCCGATTCACCGATGCACGCGAGCGCCCGCTCGGGTTGCAGTCGGGGGTTGGGCACCTCGCCGCGCGCTTGAACGCGGCCACCGTGCTCCCGATCGCGATCGAGTACGCCTTCTGGACCGAGCGCACGCCGGAGGCACTCGTGCGCGTCGGTGAGCCGCTCAAAGTCGCGGAGCACCCGGGCTTGAGCGGCAAAGAGTGGACCGCGCTTATTGAAACAGCACTCACGCACAATCTGGACGCTCTGAACGCCGAAACGATGCGACGCGACCCAGCCGCATTCACGGAGTTGCTCACAGGGGAAACCGGCGTGGGCGGCGTGTACGATTCGTGGCGCCGATTGAAGTCGTGGGCACGCGGACGGAAGTTCGACCCGGCACACGATCAATCCGCACGGGAAGCTCAACCGGGAGCAAAGTCGTGATGACGCTGCTCGCGCTCACGTGGGTCGGGCTCGTTTGCGCGGCGGTCCCCGCCCTGCTCTATTTGCAGAACGCATTCCTCTTCCGCGCGCCGCCCGTCATTGACAACACGGTGCCACTGACGCCGATCTCCATTCTCATTCCGGCCCGAAACGAAGAACTCGGGATCGAAGCCTGCGTGCGATCCGTGCTGGCGTCCCAATACATCGAACTCGAAGTGATCGTACTCGATGACGCCAGCACCGATCGTACTGCCGAAATCGTTCGCGCGATCGCAACGACCGACGCGCGCGTGCGGGTCGAAGCCGCGCCGCCGCTCCTCGACGGCTGGTCGGGCAAACAGCACGCCTGTTTCGTGCTCTCGAAGCTGGCGAGCTTCGACACGCTCACGTTTCTCGATGCCGATGTGCGGCTCAGCCCGGACGCACTCGCGCGAATGTCGCTGTTCCTTCGCGCGAACGGCGCGGATCTGGTCAGCGGGTTCCCCAAACAGGAAACCGGCACTCTCCTCGAAAAGCTGCTCATCCCGCTCATCAACTGGCTGTTGCTGTGCTTCCTGCCACTGTGGGGGATGCGGCACTTCCGTTGGCCGGCGTTCGGCGCCGGGTGCGGGCAGTGGTTCATGACGACCCGCGCGGCTTACGAAAAGGTTGGCGGACATGCGGCGGTGAAGACCTCGTTCCACGACGGGCTCACGTTGCCGCGTGCGTACCGTAAAGCAGGGTTCTGGACCGATGTGTGTGACGCGACCGATCTCGCCGCGTGCCGGATGTATCGTTCGGCCAGTGGGGTGTGGTTCGGGCTCGCGAAGAACGCTCGCGAGGGGATGGCCGCGACCGGGCAGATTGGGTTCTGGACCGTGGTGCTACTGTGTGGCCAAGTGCTGCCGGTGCTGCTGCTCGTCCTGGTGGTTGCGACCGCGGCGTGCGACGTTGAGTTCGGCTATGATCCACTCGGGCGTGCGATTGAACGTACCACACGGCCGTTCGTGTTGACACTGCTGGGTGCGGCGTGTCTGCTGTCCCTGCTACCGCGCCTGCACACTGCCGTGCGGTTCCGGCAATCGTGGCTCGGATGGCTCATCCACCCCGTTGCCATCGTGTTGCTGCTCGCGGTTCAGTGGTACGCCGTCTTCCGCGCGCTGGCCGGCAAGCCGGTCGCGTGGAAGGGCCGCACGCACCCGGCGAACTTAACTTCACGCGAGGCGAAGTAACACCATGTCCGACGCTCCCGCTTACGTCATCGTCGGCGCGTCCGGCGGAATCGGGTCCGATCTGTGCCGGCGGCTCGTGTCGCGCGGGCCGTGTAAAATCGTACTCGCCGCCCGCGATCCCAATAAGTTGGAACGCCTGGCGGACGAACTTCGCGCGATCAACGGGGACGCGGAAATCGTCACCCGCGTCACGGACGCGACCGATTCCGGCGCCGTCGATGCCCTCTTTGCCGCCGCGTCGGCCACTTTCGGCACGATCCACGGCGTAACGAACCTCTGCGGGTCGATCCTGCTGAAGCCGGCCCACCTGACATCAGACAAGGAGTTCGGCGACACGCTCGCGGTGAACCTCCTCACGGCGTTTCACGTCTTGCGCGCCGCAGCGAAAGCGCTGACGGGCGGCGGGTCGGTGGTCCTGATGTCCACCGTCGCTACGAAGATCGGCCTGGCGAACCACGAAGCCATCGCCGCAGCGAAGGGCGGGATCAACGGGCTGGTAATCTCCGCCGCGGCGACCTACGCGGCCCGCAACATTCGCGTGAACGCGGTCGCCCCGGGGCTGGTTCGCACGCCACTCGCGGAGCGGCTGACATCGAGCGAAGCCACCCTGAAAGCGTCCACCGCGATGCACCCCCTGGGTCGAATCGGCGAACCCGGCGACGTGGCTTCCGTGCTGGCGTGGCTGCTCGACCCGGCAACGACATGGGTTACCGGTCAGGTGCTCAGTGTCGACGGCGGCCTGTCGAGCGTTCGCGCGAAGTGAGCCCTCGTCCCGCGCGTCACACGTCGAGATCTTCGGCGACGGTCTGCTCCGCCTTCTCCATGATGAAATCGTACCGGTAGCCCGCGTCCTTACCGAGCAGTTCCACGAACACACGGTCCACATCCAGGGCGTTCTCGATCTTCACCTTCAGAAGCGTCCGCGTCTTCCGATCGAGAGTCGTGCTGGCGAGGTCTTTCGCGTCCATTTCGCCCAATCCCTTGAACCGCGTCACCTCGAACTTGCGGTTGGCTTTCTGCAGTTTCTCGACCAGTTCTTCCTTCGCGTTATCGTCCTGAACCCAGTGAATTTCCTTCCCGACATTTACCCGGTACAGCGGCGGCTGCCCGATGAAAACGTGCTCCTGCTCGATCAGTTTCCGCATGTGGCGGAAGAAGAAATCGAGCATCAGCGTGCTGATGTGGCACCCGTCGGCGTCGGCGTCCATGAGCAGGATGATTTTGCCGTAGCGGAGGCCGTCGATGTTGAACTTCTCGCCCGCCCCGGTGCCGATCGCGGTCACGAGATCGGAAATCTCCTGGTTCCCGAGCGCCTTCGAGGTCACCAGGTCCTCACAGTTCAGGATCTTCCCGCGGAGCGGCAGAACGGCCTGCGTGTCGTTGTTGCGCCCCTGCTTCGCCGATCCGCCGGCCGAATCGCCCTCGACGATAAACAGTTCGGTCTTGTCGCGGTCGGTCGATTTGCAGTCCGCGAGTTTCCCGGGAAGGCTCAGGCGCTTACTGCCGGGCGTCTTGCGCTTCACCTCTTCCTTCGCGGCGCGCGACGCATCGCGCATGCGCGCCGCGATCACGATGCGGGCGACGATCGAGTCGGCCGCGGTCTTGTTGTTGTTCAACCACGCTTCGAGCGCCGGGCGCACGAAGTTGTCGACGGTGCTTTCGATCTCCGGGTTGTTGAGTTTCTGCTTCGTCTGGCCCTCGAACTGCGGTTCCCGGACGAACACCGAGAGCACCGCGACCACGCCCTCGCGGATGTCGTCGGCCGTGATCTTCAGCCCCTTCACCTTCACGTCGTGCGTTTCGATGTAGCCGTTGATCGCTTTGCGGAGCGCACTCTTCAGACCGTTCTCGTGGGTACCGCCGCTGGGCGTGCGAATGCCGTTCGCGTAGGAGCGGTACGTTTCTTCGGTCGATTCGGTCCACTGGAGCGCGACCTCGACCCGGTCGCCGGTTTCGCGCGCGGCCGAGAAACCGGCTTCGGTTACCGACGGTTTCTGCCCGTCCGTCACGAGTTTCGTGAGGAACGCGGGCAACCCGCCGGGGTTCGCGAGTTCGAGCGTCTCACCGCTCACCTCGTTCTTGTACGTGATCTTCAACCCGCTGTGGACGAACGACGTGTCTTCCAGGCGCGCCTTGATGGTGTCCGGGTCGAAGCGCACCGTCTTGAAGATGGTGTCGTCCGGCTCGAAATAAATGCTCGTGCCGTGCCCGCGGAACGGCCCGACCTTTTCCAGTTTCGCGAGCGGCGTGCCCTTCGCGTACTCCTGGCGGTACTCGAACCCGTCGCGCCGCACGGTGGCGACGAGCTTTTTCGAGAGCGCGTTCACGACCGACGCGCCGACGCCGTGCAACCCACCGGAGTTGATGTACCCGCTGTCGGACTCGCCGAACTTGCCGCCCGCGTGCAGCACCGTCAACACGAGTTCCAGCCCGGTCTTCTTGTGCTTCGGGTGCGTATCCACCGGGATGCCGCGGCCGTTGTCGGTAACGGTGATCGCGTGCCCGGACTTGTGAAGCGTGAGCGTGATGTGGTCCGCGAACCCGTTGATGTACTCGTCCACGGCGTTGTCGAGGATTTCCCACGCGAGGTGGTGCAGCCCCTTCCCGTCGACGCCGCCGATGTACATCGCGGGGCGCTTGCGGACCGGCTCCAGCCCTTCGAGCACCTGAATGGATTCGGCCGTGGTGTACGCCGACCGGCCAACGGTAAGTGCGCTCATTGTGATTCGATCCCCACTCTGTCTGTTGCGTGTCCCGGTGAGTGGGCGCGGCCCACTATATTACGCAGCGGGCACGACCCGCCGGATGAATTCACCCCGATCCGATTTCGTTTCGTCCTAGGACTTCTTGCCCTCGACCGCGTCCCAGTCGGCCAACTCAATTGGTGGCGGGGTTACGCGCGCGAACTTGGTCCGCAGACCGGGCTTCTCGCCCTTCGCCCCGCGCTTCCGGACCTTGATCGCCCCCGGGCCGAAGTCCTGGCTCTTCCCGTTCTCGGTCTCGACGACGAGCTTATCGAACCGGCCGCCGACCAACACGCCGCCCAAGCAGTCGTCCTTCGGGTCCAGTTCGATCCCGATCACGCCCTTGCCCGCGCCGGAGAGGATCGAAACTTGGTCCAGCGGGAAGTGCGTCACGTACCCGCCGGCGGTCGCGAGCATCAAACTCTCTTCCGCGCCGGCGAGCCGCACCATCACCACCTTATCACCGGCTTCGAGTTTCACGAAGCGCCGACCGACCTTCGTGGACTCCGTGCGGAACGTGGTCAGCGGGAGCCGCAGCACGAACCCGTTGCGCGTGCAGACGACCAGGAACGGGCCGCCGGGGGTGTCGCCCTTGGGCGCCGCGTCCGCGGGCGTGAAGCGCGGGTCGGTGGTCACCGCGGCCACCACTTTCACGCCGTCGCTGAGCTTGAAGAACTTGGTGATCGGCTCGCCGTACCCCGCGGTCGCGGGCACCTCGTTGATCCGCATCGAGTACGCGGCGCCGTCGTCCGCGAAGAACGCGACGTGATCGAGCGTGCTCCCGGGGATGACCGCGACGACCTCGTCGCCCTCCTCGACGCGCGTGCTCTCGACCGCGGCCAACCGGCCGACGCGCTTGATGCGCCCGTTGCGCGTGAGCACGACGTTGGTATTCTCGCGCACGATGTACGCTTCTTCGTCGAACGTGAGCACGTCCTCGTCGGACGCCATCCGCGTCTTCCGGCGCTCGGGGAACTTTTCGATCAGCGCTTCCAACTCGCCCCGAATGACGCCCCACAGTTTCTTTTCCGACGCGAGGATGATTTCGATCTCCTTCGCCTGCTTCTTTTTCTCCGCGAGTTCGTCCAGGATCTTCTGGATCTCCATCTGCGCGATCTTGTAGAGCTGCGAGTCCAGGATCGCGGTCACCTGCTCGTCGTCGAGCTTGAACGCCGCTTTCAGTTTCTCGGCGGCGTCCGACTTGCCGCTCGATTCGCGGATGATCTTGATCGCGCGGTCGAGCGCGTTGAAGATGATCGCGAACCCTTCGAGAATGTGAATCCGCTTGCGGAGCTGCCGCAACTGGTACTCGAACCGCCGGCGCACGGTCGCGAGCCGGAAGTCGAGGAAGTGCTTCAACAGTTCCCGGAGGCTCAAACCGTCCTTCGGCACCATCCGCGTGCCGTCCGAGTTGGGCACGAGCGCGGTCATGTTGTACGAGAACGACTTCTGCAACTCGGTGTGCTTGTACAGGTACGCCATCACCAGGTTGGGATCGGTGCCGGCCTTCACTTCCAGTACGAGCCGCAACCCGTCCTTCTCGTTGGACTCGTTCGCCTGCCCCGTCAGTTGCGGCAACTTGCGCTGATCGATGATCGAGCCGATGGTGTTTTCCAGGTCGCCCTTGTTCACGCCGTAGGGGATGGACGTGACGACGATCTGCGACTTGCCCCGCTCGTACTCCTCTTCCTTCCACTCGGCCTGGACCTTGATCGTGCCCGTGCCTTCTTCGTAGATCTTGCGCAGGGCGGCGCGGTCCGCGAGGATCTTGCCGCCGAGCGGGAAGTCCGGCCCCTTGATCTTGTCGAGCAGGTTCGCGACGCTCGCGTCCGGGTTGTCGATCAGGAGCACGCACCCGCGGAGCACTTCGCCGAGGTTGTGCGGCGGGATCTGCGTCGCCATGCCCACCGCGATGCCCGCGGTGCCGTTCACCAGCAGGTTCGGGAACTGCGCGGGGAGCACGCTCGGTTCCTGGCGGGTGCCGTCGTAGCTCGGGTTGAAATCGACCGTTTGCTGCCCGAGTTCGTCGAGCAGCATCTCGGCGTGCCGCGTGAGCTTCGCTTCCGTGTACCGGTACGCCGCGGGCGGGTCGCCGTCGACCGAGCCGAAGTTCCCCTGCCCGAACACGAGCGGCACCCGCAGCACCCAGCTCTGCGACATGCGGACGAGCGCCTCGTAGAGCGCGCCGTCGCCGTGCGGGTGGTAGTTGCCCATCACCTCGCCGACGATCTTGGCGCACTTCAGCGCCTTGCGATCGAAACTCAGGTTCAGGTCGTTCGACATCGCATAGAGGATGCGGCGCTGAACGGGTTTGAGGCCGTCGCGCACGTCCGGCAGCGCGCGCCCGCTCACCACGGACATCGCGTAGGTGAGGAACCGGGTCCGCACTTCACTCGCAATGGAAACAGTTTCGATCGACTCGGCCATAGCGCTCTCCGAGACCTCTCCCAACGCCCTCCTTCAAAATAGGAGGCTAAAACGGAAACTCGTTTGGGGATTGGCCTTCTGGTCCTGCTCCCCTTCTTTTTAGGAGAAGGGAATGGGGGTTGGGTCGGCTCTTCAATCAAACTGAACGCCCGACCACTTTAACACAATATACCCGATCCGGCAAAAAGCGGAAGGTTGGAAGGTTCCCCGGAAGCGCGAACAACCCCCGCGGGTGCGAGGGTTGAAAGGGGGCGCCTGGTGTAGCGGTCGCGGCGCACGTGGGGCTTGGCGAATTGTGCGCGGTTACGGTCGGGGAGAGGGCTACTTCTGCTTCGGCGCGGGGTACGCCTTCAGGCACTTCTCCAGCTCCGCCTGGTATTGCGGGGTCGCTTCCTCGAACCCCTTGAGCCGCCACAGGCTCGTGAGTAGTTGCCCCTCGGCGGTGTCCACACCCTTAATCAGCCCGTCGCGGACCTTTTTGGCAGTCGCGGCGGTGAAGGCGTCCTTCCGGTACAGCACCACGCCCGACGGGAACGCTTCGGACTGGGCGAGGACTTTCAACTGTGCCCCCGCGCCCGGCTTCAGCTTCTGATACGTGACGAGGGCCGCCGCGTCTACCAGCGCGGCCGGGCACGTGTCGTCGGAAACCGCGTCGAGCGCGTCCTCGACCGACTTGCCCTTGAGCGCGGCCACGCCGCAGGTGCCGTCCGGCAGCGCCTCTTTGAGGCGCTCGAAGTAGAGCCGGCAGTGCGCCTTCGTGCCGTTGGGGATCGCGACCGAATCGCCCTTCAGCCCCGCGGCGGATTCCACCTTCGAGTTCGCGTTCACCACGAGCACCGCCTGGATCTTGTTGCCCGGCACGGTGACAACGAGCGGCACGAGTTCCGGGTGCTGCTTGACCCAGGCGTACTCGAACCCGTGGAGCACCGCGACGTCGATCTTGTTGCCCCGCAGTTGGTCGGCGAGGTCCGCGTAGTCGCGGCCCACGGCGATCTCGCCCTTGAGCCCGGACTGCTTCTCGAACATGACCTGGAACGGCCGGGAGGCCCGCTGCACCACCGCCTGCGGGAGCCCGCTGAACATGCTCTCCGGCAACCCGATCTTCAGCGGCGCCGGCTCCGCCGCGCCCACGAGCGGCGCGGCGGGGACCACCGCCACCGCGATCGGGAGCAGGAAACCGAGTAACGACCCGTAAACGCGCCCCACGTGACACCCCTTATTTCGGAAGTTTCGAGTCCCGAGCCCCGACCGCCCAATTCCCGGTCTCAGTGTTTCTGATCCAGAACCAAATCCCGCCCGCACCGATTGCCGGCGCGGGTTCGTTCCGCACGTGGTGTCTTCGCTCGAGGTGGAACCAGAACGTGTGCGTTAATCCGACTTCGGTTTTCTTTTCACGAGGCGCAACCGGCTTTTTACGAGCCGCGACCGCAAGGGAGCGGGAGGCCCCCTTTTATCGTCGCGGTTCCACGCACTGGGAGCCCGCTCCCTTGCGGTCGCGGCTCGTTCAACGCACTGAGGCGCCCCCGTTTGTCCTCACGGTTCAACACACTGGGAGCCCGCTCCCTTGCGGTCGCGGCTCGTAAAAACCGGCGCGGCTCGTGAAACCCGCTACGAGGCTAGCGGTCCGGGAACTCCGGGTGGATGCCGCCCGCGGTGACCCGCTCCAGCGCCGCGAGCGCGAGGAGGTACTGGTACACCGCTTCGACGTACTCCGACTGTGCCCGCGCCGCGATCACTTCGGCCTGAACGAGCTGATCCTTCGACTTGACGATCTCCGCGGACGCCCGTGCGTTCTCCTGAATCTCTTTGCTCAGTTTGAACTGCAAGATCGAATACGCGAGGCGCTCGGACGCGACTTCAAAGTCGAAGTACGCGATCTGGGCCTCGAGCTTGATGAGATAGTACGCCTTCTCGTAAACCGATTCCGCGCGCCGGGCGAAGGCCATCGCCCGGCACACGCGATCGAACTTGCTCCCGACCAACTGCGCCGGCATCTCGGGGATGATCCCACCGGGGCGGTAGTCCGTCCCGCGGTTCGCTTGCGGGATCTCCTTCGCTTTGATGTCCGCGCCCGAGGCGAGCGTCGGGACCACCCGCTTGAAGGGGATTTTGCCCTGCGCGTACACTTCGAGCCGGAACGCATCCACGCCCGCCGCGGCCAGCACGAGTTCCGGGCGCCGCTCCAGCGCGAGTTCCACCACGCGGTCCGACGTGAGCGGCTCCTTCTGACTCATGATCGGCAGTTCTTTATCCTTCACCTGGAACGGGAACGTGCGGGCGTCCACGGACATCACCTCGCGCAACCCCGCGAGCGCCTTCTGCCGACCGATCCGCGCGGACGCCTGCAGCTTCTTCGCGTCCAGCAGCCCGCTCTGCATGAACTGGAGTTTGCCGAGGTTGAAATCGCCGAGGTCCTTCGCCGGGGTCTCCTTCAGGAACGCCTCGGCGACCGCGACCAGCGTGGCGATGCGGAACACGACCCGGTCCGCGAGCTGCAATTGCTGCTTGGCGTAGACCGAGTTGTAATAGAGCCGGGTGACATCCTGCACGACCTCGTTGTGGAGCTTCTGGTACTCCGCGGAGGTGGCCATCAGCCCGCGCTTCGCTTGTTGCTTGCGGATCTCCACGTCGGGGCTGATGAGGGTGCTCGCGGTGCCGAAGTTGCTCAGCGCGCGGTACCCCGCTTCGGTCGCCGCGGCACTCTCCTTGACGGCCTTGAGCGACGGCTGGCGCTCCAGTGCGATCGCGATGCACTCGGCGAGCGACAGTTCCGGTCCGACGTCGGCGTACTTGTCGGCCCCGTTCTTACCGGCGTCCGGTTGAACCGGGACCGGGGCGGGCGCGGGCAACGGGTTCTGCTTGGGCTGAGCGTTGAGAGTGGCCCCGACCATGAACGACAGAGGGGCGAGACCGGCCAGGAGCCGGACGGCGAGTTTGGGAGTTCGTGCTGGCAGTTGCATGTCCGTCCCCTGGCACCTTCAAAGATGACGAGTCCGTTCGTCCCCACTTTCATCGTCCCTGGCTCAACCGGGCTGGACCGGTATGGCCCACGAACCGACACGATCCGCCCCCGCGATACGGGTCGCTCCGGCTGTAACGCCTGGAGTGGTACAATGAGGGTATCGCACCAGAGAACGGAGCTATGCACCAGACCAGTCCGGGCGTGGAACGAGCAGTCGCGGGGGCGCGCGTGTGGGCCGATCGGCTCGGTTCGGAACGGGTGCGCCTGGCGCACTACGTGTTGGCACTGCTCGATGAGGACGAGGGGCGCCCGGCGGTGCTCCTCGAGCACATCGGGCTGTCCGTTCCGCACGTGCGCGAGCGCCTCGAACGGACCGAAAGTCCCGTTGCGCCCGAGATTTCCGTCTTTTTCAACGCGGCGCGGGCGTGGTCGATCGCCTACCGACACGATCCCGAGTTCCTGACCGATGCGTTTCTGATCGCGGTACTGAACGCGCACCCCGCGTTCCGTGCGGAGGCGACCGCCGCCGGCTTCGGGCCGGAGTTACTTGAGCGAATCCTGACCAAAACGGCCCCCTCCACACAGGAACCGGACGCACAACTGGCCGTGTTCGAGGTGCCTAACGCGACGGCCGAAATAGACGCGGGGCGCGTCCTGGACGCGAGCTTCAACCGCGCGCGCGAAGCCGCCCGTGTACTGGAAGACTACTGCCGGTTCGTACTCGACGACCGGTTCCTCACGCAACAAGTAAAGGAACTCCGACACGGTCTGGCGTCCGCGTCCCAGAAACTACCGCAACGAACGCTGCTCGCCGCACGCGAAACGCTGCGCGACGTGGGCACGACCGCGACCGCCGGGAGCGAGTACGAGCGCACATCACCCGCACACGTCGCGTTCGTGAACCTGAAGCGGCTCCAGGAATCGCTCCGCAGCCTCGAAGAGTTCGGCAAAGTGTTCGGCCCCGAACTCGGGCGCGATCTCGAAGCGCTCCGCTACCGCACGTACACGCTCGAGCGGGCCATTTCGCTCGGCGCCGCGAGTCGAGAACGCCTCGCATCAGCGCGCCTGTACGTGCTTCTCACGCGCGCGCAGTGCGTTTGCGCACTCGACTGGACCATTCGCGAGGCCGCACGCGGGGGGGCGGACGTGTTCCAGCTCCGCGAAAAAGCACTGCCCGATCGCGAATTGATCGCGTGTGCCCGCAACGTCCGCCAGTGGACGCGCGAAACCAACACGCTCTTCATCATCAACGACCGCCCCGACATCGCGAAACTGTGCGAGGCCGACGGCGTTCACTTGGGGCAAGACGACCTGAGCGTGAAGGACGCGCGCCGAATCCTCGGCCCGGACGCACTCATTGGTGTGAGTACGCACTCGATCGACCAATTGCGGCGCGCGGTCCTGGACGGCGCGGACTACATCGGCACCGGACCGACGTTCCCGTCGCGCACCAAAACGTTCGAGCACTTCCCGGGTTTAGAGTTTGTTCGGGCCGCGTGCGCGGAGTCTTCGATACCCGCGTTCGCGCTGGGGGGGATCAGTTCCACAAACATTGCCGAGGTAATCGCGGCGGGCGCGAATCGGGTCGCGGTGAGTTCGGCGATTTCGACGGCCGAAGACCCGGAACAAGCGGCCCGGTTGTTGAAAGCGGCACTTCCGGATTAACTCTCTATCGCGCCGCGGGTTGTAACGCGGGTGGACGAGAAAAAGCGGCAGGATCACCGAGCCGGACTGCAACATTCCCCCTCACCGAGACGAAAAGATGCGGCGGGATAGCACCTTTGGGTATAAACTCGGTGAGTTGGTAAAATGGGCGATCTGCATCCGACTGTACCGCCGAGTGTAATACCGGGAGCGGCCCGGATCATCACACCCGGTTCAGAGCGGGATCGGGTCGCCGACCGGGTACGGGGTCACGGAATGGACGGCATCCGAGAGTTGCTGGAAGCGGCGCGCGCGGCCGGGCTCACAACCGGCCGGTTCCGCGGGCTGCTTCACATCGCCATCGGGCGCACCATCAGCAAGCCGGACGGGACGAAGCTCTCCACCGGCGTCACCTGGCGCGCGCTCGCTTCGCTCCTCAAAACGCTCCGCTACGATCCCGAACTCGGGCGCGAGGCGGGCGCCGACCCGGACACGCTCTCGCCCCGGGACCGCGAGCGCTACTGGTACGCCGTGATCGCGCTGGCGCGCGTGGACGGCCCCGAAGCCCGCGCGGAGGCCGAGAAGCTCGTCGCCCCGCTGAAAGACGCCGGGTTCGTGGTCACCCCGTCCACGACCGCGCCGCCGCCCGCGAAGATCCGGCCCATCGTGAAAGAAAAGCCCGACGCCAAGACCGAGAAACCCGAAGAGAAGTCACCGAAGAAAAAGAAGAAGTGACTGTGCCAATACCCGCCCGAACGCAGCTTGGACTCGTAACGAGCCGCGACCGCGAGGGAGCGGGAGGCGCGCCCAGCTTTTAACGAGCCGCGACCGCAAGGGAGCGGGTTGCGCGCCCAGTTTGTCGTCGCGGTCCAACACACTGGGAGCCCGCGCCCTCGCGGTCGCGGCTCGTTCGACACACTACGACGAACGCGGGGTTCGGCTTGTAACGAGCGCGCCCAGTTTGTCGTCGCGGTCCAACACACTGGAAGCCCGCGCCCTTGCGGTCGCGGCTCGTTCAGTCCACAGATTAACCACCCAGTCCCCGGTCATTTAACCGCGCGTACCACTTCCACTCGTACCCGTCCGGTAACGTCGCGTCCGCGGCGCATTCGAGATGCACGATGCGCCGGTGTAATCCGGCATCGGTCTTACTGTGGCCGCTCGCGTGCGTGACGAGCGGGCGCATCAGCAGCGCGTCCCCCGCGCGACATTCGAGTGTCACCGGATCGCGGGGTTCGTCGTTGGTTTGGTTGTAGAAGCGGTGCGAACCGGGAATCACCCGGAGCGGCCCGTTATCGGGCGTCATGTCGTCGAGGTGGATGCGAACCGTGAGCGCCCGATCGAGCACACTTTGCGGCGCGATCACGTGCGGCACTCCGGCCTTGACCGTGGGCTTGGTGAACAGCGCCGGTCCGCCTGGTGCCCGCACGGCGATGCTGTAATCCTTGTGCCACGGCAGCGCCCACGAGTGGCCGGGCGGCTTGTCGAAGTACAGCACCCGCACCACGCCCGCGTGCGCCCCGAGCACATCGAGTAACGCGCCGAGCAGCGGTTCGACGCGAAGGAGGCCCACCACACCCGGCCACAGATCGAGCAAGTTGCGCGCGCCATACGCCGGCCCGGATTCCCCCGTGAGAACGGCACCGTCGTCCGCGTGCCGGCGGGTGATCTCTTCCCATTCCGCGAGCGCGGCGGCGACGGCTTCGGGGGCGAACACATTACGGAGAAACGTGAAGCCATCACGTTCGAGGGGCTCGCGCCACGTCACGGTTTCGGGCTCCGAAAGAACAGACCGTACACCGCCGCGCCGCTCGCGATGAAGCCCATCCCGACGAACGCTTCCGTTCGCGATTCCGGGTTCACGAAGAAGTTCAGGAGAACCAACCCCATGATCGCGATGTACAGCGCCGGCACGAATGGGTAGCCCCAGCAGCGGTACGGCCGGTTCTCGGGCGTGACCGGGATGCGCTGCCGGAACGTGAAGATCGTCGCCACCGCCAGCGTCTCGAACGTGACCGAGCCGAAGATCACGAAGTCCGTCATGATGTCGAACGGCGACTTCCCGGGCGGCACGTTGAGGTCCAGTTCGGTAAACCCGAGGGGCACCACGGGAACGCGGTACTGCGTGAGTGCGCCGACGCACAGCACGAGCAGCGCCGACCAGGTCGCCACGACGATTGTCGCGAGCGCGGGCGTCTTGTACCGCGGGTGGATCGCGGCGAGTTTCGCGGGCGCGAGCCGGTCCTCGCCCATCGCGTAGAGCAGGCGCGGGCCGACGAGCAGGTTCCCGTTGAGCGCGCCGAGAACGGACGTCATCACGATCGCGGACGCGAGGAGTACCCCGAACGGTCCGAGCAGGACCGCACAAAATTCGGTGGCGAGCGGCGTTTTCGACAGTTCGCCGGCCGCGTTCTTCGCGATGATCTCGTCGCGCGGCAACACGAGGTGGTACGCGAAATTCGCCCCGCAGTAGAGCGCGATCAGGATGAACACCCCGGCCAGGAGCGCGATCGGGATGTTCCGGTGCGGTTCTTTTACTTCCCCGGCAACCGGGGCGATGTTCATCCAGCCGTTGTACGCCCACAGCACGCCGACCAGCGCGACCCCGAACCCGCTCCAGTTGATCCCGAACACACCGGGCGGCCACGTGGGGCTGAGGTGCGAGACTTTGGGCGGGTGTGTCGGCTCGGCGACCATCGCGTACACCGCGAACGGCAGCACAATGATAAACAGCAGCGAAGTGACTTTCAGAACCGTGATCGCGAACTGTACGCGCCCGCCGAGCAGCGTCCCGCGGGCGTTCACGAACGCGAGCCCCATAATGACGGACGCGGTCAGCAGTTGGCGTATCCAGAACGACAAAACTTCGACCGTCTGCCCCGGGTAAAGTGTCTGGCGCAGTACGTCATGGAACGACTCGGTGAACATGGTGGCGAGTGCGGCGGCCGACGCCGCGCGGATGATCCAGAACTCGACCCACCCCCACAGGAACCCGGCCATTCGGCCGTACCCCTCGCGCAAGAACACGTAGTTCCCGCCGGCCCTCGGGAACAGGACCGCGATCTCGGCGAGCGCGAGCGCGCCGAGCAGCGCGAGCACCCCGCCGAGTACCCAAACGGACATCGCGAGCCCGAACTCGGGCACGTTGTCCGCGACCTTGCGGCCCTTGACGAACACCCCGGACCCGATGACGGTGCCGACGATGATCGCGGTCGCGATCCACGGGCCGATCACGCGCGGCAGTGACTGCGGTTGTGTGTGCTGCATGGCGGACGATGATACGCGACGGGACGCGCCGCGTCACGAGTTCGGTTCGCGGTTCGGCCGTATTGTCGCAGGAATAACCGGGCGCATCAGTCGAAAATGACCGTCTTGCGGTCGTAGACGAGGATCCGGTGGTCGATGTGCCACCGCACCGCGCGCGACAGCACCATCTTTTCCAGGTCGCGGCCCTTCTCCAGCAGGTCTTCGAGGCCGTCGCGGTGCGAGATGCGCACCACGTCCTGCTCGATGATCGGCCCCTCGTCCAAATCTTCCGTCGCGTAGTGGCTGGTGGCGCCGATCAGCTTCACCCCGCGCTCGAACGCCCGGTGGTACGGCTTCGCCCCCACGAACGCGGGCAGGAACGAGTGGTGAACGTTGATGACCCGGTGCGGGTACTTCGAGACGAAGTTCTTCGACAGCACCTGCATGTACCGCGCCATCACCACGAGGTCGATCTTCTCGGCGGCGAGCAGGTCCAGTTGCTGTTTTTCGGCCTCGTCTTTCGCGCCGGCCGGGACCGGGATCAGGTGAAGGGGTACGCCGTAAAAGTCGCTCCACTTCTGTGCGTCCGGGTGGTTCGCGACGATGAGCGGGATGTCGCAGGGCAGTTCGCCCGTCTTGTGGCGATAGAGCAGGTCCATCAAGCAGTGGTCGTACTTCGAGACGAACAGCGCGACCCGCAGCGGGTGGCGCGAGTCCTCGAGCCGCCAGCGCATCTCGAAGCGATCGGCGAGCGGGGAGAAGCGCCGGGAGAACTCCGCGAGGTCGAGCGCGAACCCCGTGAGATCCCACTCGACGCGCATCAGGAACAGTTTCCCCTGCGCGTCCTGGTGCTGGTCCGCGTGCAGAATGTTCGCATCGAACTTGTAGAGGAACTCCGCGACCGCGGCGACGATCCCCTTGCGGTCGGGACAGGTAATCAGCAGTACGGCAGTGTTCTTCATAGGTTTCGCAAGCCGTGTTCCGTGCTCAGTTTTCAGTCGGCAATCTATCAAGCCGGGACCGCACAGGCGTCCCGGAAACCCCTACAGACTCAGTTCCGGGCACGAGTCATTCCGCGAGTCCCGAACTGAAGTCCTCTTCTTCCTCCGCGGTCATGCCGGTCGGCGGGGCCGGTTCGGGGGCCTTCGCGGTGACGACCTTTGCGTGCTCCTCGCCCTCAACGACGTCGGCCCCGTGCGCGCGCTTGATGGCCTCTTCCGTGCTCGTCGGGTCCACCACGCGGCAAATGTCGGTGAGCTTGTCGGAAATCTCGGACAGCTCCTTCTTCCAATCCTCGGCCGTGAGACCCGGCGGCGTGAGTTGCTCGAACTCCTGCGTCAGCAGAATGAGCCGCAGAAGGTGGCGGAAAATCAAGCCTTCCTGCTTCGTGAGATCCTTGGTCGTGACGTAGGTGTTGAAGTTGCCGTAATTCACGACCTCGTTCGCGGCCCACACGCCCTGCGTGATGAAGTCGCCCACTTCGGGGTACTTCGAGTCGAAGAGCATCCGCGCCTTGTCCGCCAGCACCGGCGGGCGCTCGTCCCACGGCACCCACTCCTCTTCTTCCTCTTCCTCGCCCTCCACCTTCGGCGCCTTGGCAACGATCAGCCCCTTCGCGATCAACTCCGGGTCGAGCTTCTCCGTTTGCAGCGGACCGGGAGAAAGATCAAAGGGCACGCGGACGAATTTCAGCAGCGGGCGCGGGAGTTCGAGGACGCTTTCGAGCAACTGCAGGCGCTCTTCGCGGTTCGCGACGCCGAGCAAATCAATCAAGAACGCCCCGTACAGCGGGTGGCACGCGCGGAACACGAGCAGCTTGTCGAGTTCGAGCGTGGGCGTCGCGGTGAGCGGCGTATAGAGAGGCGGTTCGGGACGAGCAAGCGGCGCGGCTCCTCCCTTGTTAGAAATCGTGAGATCAAGTACCGCCTTCTCCCGCTTCCCTTCGGGGAGAGGGGACGGAGGGGTAAGTTCCTCTTTTGACGGCGGTTCTGGATCGAGCTTCACGAACCCGTTCTCGTGCAGCGTGGTCAACATCCGCGTGAGTTGCTTCATCCCGGCTTCGATGCGCGGTTGATCGAGCAGCCGCTTGCGGACCACGCTGCGAATCTTCTCGACGTCCGGCGACACTTTCAGCAGGTACGCGAGCAGCCGCCACGGGAGCGGCCCCTTGCTGTAGAGCCGGCCCGCCGGGGCGCTCTTCAGGCGCTCGAAGTCCGTCTCGGTCCAGTATTTCTTTTGCGAGTTCCGCGTCGGCTTCTTTTTGAGCAGCGCCTTCTTCGCTTTGAGCAGGCCCGGGTCCTTCGTGTTCTCGGGGATCTGGTCGTACTGCTGCTTCCAGCGGAGGATGCGCACGTCGTCCTCTTCCGGGTAGGCGAAGACGTACCCCTCCGTGTCGTACTGCGGGCGCCCGGCGCGGCCGAAGATCTGGTGTGCGGTGCTCGGGTCGATCAGTTTCTCTTTGCCGAACGGCCCCTTCACGAGCGACGTGAGTACCACCGACCGCGCGGGAAGATTGATACCCGCCGCGAGCGTTTCCGTGCAAAGAGCAACCGACAGTAGCTTCTTCTCGAAGAGTTCCTCCACCACGCGCCGGTACTTGGGCAGCAGCCCGGCGTGGTGAACGCCGACCCCGCGCCGGAGCATCTGCTTGAGCTTCGGCCCGACGCCGTTGGGCCATTCGAGCTTGTCACACTCCTTGTTCAGCGCGGTCTTCTGCGCCGCGTTCATCAGGTCCAACCCCTTCAACTGCTCGGCCACGTTCCAGCACTCGTCGCGGTTGAACGCGAACACCAGGGCGGGGGTTTTCCGCGTGGCGTCGTCGCCCTTCGCGATGTCCACGAGCAGTTCGTTGAGGAACTGGTCCGGCACCCACCGATACGTCAGCGGGATCTTCCGTTCGCGCCCCTCGACGAGTTCGAGTTGCCGCCCGTGGCACCGGTCGAGCCAGTTCGTGAACTCGACCGCGTTGCCGACGGTCGCGGAGAGCAACAGCAGCCGAATGTGTTTGGGCAGCATGTTGAGCGACAGTTCCCACACGATCCCGCGCTCGGGGTCTGCGAAACTGTGGAACTCGTCCATCACCACCGCGGACGTGTGCTGAAAATCGAACCCCTCTGCGTGCAGTAACCGGTTCAGCAGGATCTCGGCCACGACGATGAGCACGCGCGCGTTCGGGTTCACGCGGCGGTTGCCCGTCACCAGCCCCACGTCCTCGGCCTTGAACCCCCACCGAACGGCCGCGGCCTGCATTTCGGCGAACTTCTGCTCGGTGAGCGCGATGAGCGGCGTGGTGTAGTACGCAACGGTGTTCGTGTGGAGCGCCTCGTACAGCGCCGCGTGCGCGATGAGCGTCTTACCGGTCCCGGTCGGCGCGCAGACCATCACCCCCTGCTCCGCCGTGAACCACGCGAGCAGGGCCTCCTCCTGCACCGGGTACGGCGGGTACGGGAGCTGCTCGATGTACTTGGACGCGAGATCGGACCGAATATCAGACGCACTCATTCGCCGGGCCTCTCTGGGAGCCGTTACTTTAGCAGAATGATGCGCCCGAACGAACGGCCGGCCCCGCGCACCCGCGGTAGCCACCGCGGTGAGGGGATCGCCCGGCCACAAATCCGGCTCCAACCATCACTTCGATTTGAGGCGCTCGATGAGGAAGTCGGCGGAGGTCTTGTACTTCGGGTGCGCCTTGCCGGGATAGACCAACACGCACTCCATTCCCTCTGCCTTCAGCTTCTCTTCGAGGATCATGCCGAGCAGAGCGGAGTGCGTCGGATCGTCCTGGTTCTCGCCCTTCACCGGCAACTTCTTTTGCGACGGGTACTCCATGAAGACCGGCGGATCATCCTTCGTGACGTGCGTGATCGGCGAATACTCCTCGATCCACGGGAGTAACTTTTCGCGCTGCTCGAAGAACGCCTGAAACGCGCCGTCGCGGTTGGTGGGGGTGCGCACGCCGAATGCGTGACCGCCGTAGCGGGCGTTCGGCATCCACTCTCGCAGCACTTTGGGGTCGAGCGTCGTTTGCGCGCCATTGACGGCAACACACGACAGGCGCGTCGATTCGCGGCTGATGGGATCAGCGCTCTTGGGGTCGGCGCGGTCGTTGTGGAACGCGAGCCACAGCGACGAGCACGCGCCGGCCGATCCGCCGGTCGCGCCGATGCGCGTTTTGTCGAGGTTCCATTCCGCCGCCTTCGCGCGCACGAATTGCAGCGCCCGGGCTGCGTCTTCGAGCGGCCACTTAACGGGCGGTTTGATGCCGGCCGCGTCCGCTTGCGTGACCAGCCGGTAGTTGATCGCGACCACCGAAATACCCGCATCAAGGTAGCGTTTTACGCCGTTACGGTAGCCGCTCTTATCACCGTTCACCCACCCGCCGCCGTGAATGAGCAACACGACCGGTGTGGGCGACTTCGACTCGGCCTTCCAGAAATCGAGCACCTGGCGCTCGTGCGTGCCGTATGCGACGTTCGCCGCCGTGCGCGCGATGGCCGGAGCGGGCGCCACGGGCCGCGGATCGGCGGCAAGAACCGCGTGCGGCGCGGTGACTTCCAGCCCGCGCTCGTCGGTCACCGCGAGTTCGTACACCAGCGGCCGGTCCGCGGGTAATTTCGCAGTCACCACCCCGTCTTTGATTTCCGCGTCGATCGATTTCCAGTCGCGCGTCTGCCACGGCCCTTCCGCGACCGCGTAGTGTAGATGTGCGGACTTCAGTTTCACCTTGCTCGACACCTTCGCGCTCACGGTATCACCGGCGCGCATCACGCCGCTGATAGACGGAAGCGGGTCGCCTTTCTTCAGGTGCGTGTCGATGAACGCATCCACTTCGCCGAACGTCCAGATGTGACCGTGCGGCAACCGCACGCGGACGGACAGCGTGCGCGGCCCTTTGACCAGTTCGTAGCACTTCTGGTAACTGTCCATCGGGTACGCGAAGTCGTTCGTGCCGTTCAGGAACAGGATCGGGCACTTCACGTTCGGCAGGTACTTCGACGGGTCGAACGTGTCCACCCAGCGCTTGCGCCGGTCCGCATCGACTTTGTCGAAACGCGCCTCCTTCCACGCGCTGTTCTCGTGCAAGAACCCGCACCCGTAGACCGGCGCGGCGGCTTTGAACCGGTCATCGACCCCCGCGACGATGCACGTGAGGTACCCGCCCCAACTGATGCCGGTCACCGCGACCCGATCCTTGTCCACTTCCGCGAACGAGCGCAACAGATTGTGCCCGCGGATCACAGCCGCGATTGCGTGGTACGTCCACATGTCGCCAACGGTTTTGTCGTCGAAGGCGCGGAACTTCGCGTCGTCGGATTGGTCCGGTCCGCCGTCCGCGAGCCGCCCGTTCGGCCCGTTGCCGGCCAGGTCCATCGCGAGCGCGCAGTACCCGCGTGCGGCCCAGTGCTCGGCCCACGCCTGGAACGCCTTCCCGCCCCCACCGTGAACGAGCAGCACCGCGGGGAACGGCCCGTCGCCCTTCGCGGGGCGGGCATAGTACGCGAACACGCGCGTCGGCTTTCCCCGATACGGTTCACCGGGATAATACACCTCGCGCGCCTTCCCGACTTCCTTGCCCCACTCCGGCTTCACCTCGGCTCGACCGAGCGCGGCCACGTCCCACGGCCCGGTCTTCGGTGGATCAGCAGCGAACAGCGCAGAGGGAGCAAATACGAGAAATAGGAGAGCAACAGCGCGCGTCATCGTGGAGACCAGTGGGGGAGTGCGGGGACAACAAACAGCACGCGGCCGTTTGTCGCACGGGCAGAATGGCAGTTTGACACGAGGAGCGGGCGGGTGCAAGATGCGGCCAGAAGGTACCACCCGCTCGTTGGCACTCGAGATCCGTGTCATGGGTCGAACGAGCCGCGACCGCAACAGTAGTTTCAAGGCGTTGCGTTGGTTGTAAGTGTATTGTGTGGCAGGGTAATACATCGTGTGCGTGGGTATCGTGAGCGGATCCGTTGCGTGAGCCAGTCGAGCATCTCGGCCAACGGGAACTGGGCGACCCAGGCGGTCGGCGCGAGCCCGCGTGCCCGAGCGATCCGGAGCGTCAGGTACACCCACACCTGGCGCAACAGCAGGGCCACGCCCTCGAGCAGCAACCGGTACTCGGGGTTGGTGCTGGTGGTCCACCCGCGGGCCTGGTTCTTCTGCCGATAGCTGGTCTCGATCCCGAACCGCTCTCGGTACCGCCGGCGCCCCAACCGAGCCCGGTTCGCCTCCGACACGGCGGTCGCATCGCCCCACCCGCGGAACGCGTACACCCGGGCGTGCGATTCGCCCTTCCGTTGCCACACGAGCACCCGAGTCGATACCGCCTTGCGGCTCTTCTCGGTGACCCACTCCATGGTGGTGATGGTGCCGTGGGGTTGGGTGTAGCTGGCGTTGCGGCGGTTGGTACCGGTGCCCTTCTTGCGCATCGGGACCGTGTAGCTCAGGTTCCGTTCCTGCAACAGCAACAGGGTCTCCCCGCTGTCGAACCCGGCGTCCAGAACCACCCCGCGGACCGTGAGCCCGCGGGCCGCCACCTGGTCCAGAAGGGTCTGCACCTGCTGGTGCGGCTTGGTTCCTTTCGTCACGCTCATCAGCCCCACGGTGTACCGCCGGTGCTTGTGAATCAGTACCCCGGTGGCGTACGCGTGAAAGAACGAGGTCCCGGCCTTCTTGGGTCCGCCGATGATCCCCGGGGTGCTGCGATCCCCATAAAAGGGGACGTAATGCACATCGATGGCACACGTCCACCGGCGCCTCCGGTCCCGGCGCGTGAACCCCGCCACCTGGTGAAGGGCATCCACCAACCGGGCCGTGAGTTGGTCCCGGGAACCCCGGTTGGCGTGCATCGCCTGTCGCGCGGTCTCGTGGGAGAACCCGAAGTACCGGGTCACTACCGCGAACAACGTGCGGGTGGTGCCCGCGATCAACAGCACCAGGTCGAGCAACTGGGTGCGCGTGACCGACCGCTTGTAGTCGGTCCAACCCAGGGCCCGTTCCAACGTTCGGCGCGTCAGTGCGTGGACCACCGCCGGGGTGATCGTAGAGTAACCACGTCGCATGGGAGGCTCCCGTTCAAGTGCCTGAGAACCTTGAACTTAGGAACTCCCATGCGGCACTGCCAAATCACTTGAAACTACTGGCAAGGGAGCGGGAGGCGCGCCCGTTTGTCGTCACGGTTCAACGCACAGGAAGCCCCGCTCCCTTGCGGTCGCGGCTCGTGTGATCGTTACGTGGATCTCGAAAATGAGAATCGTGCCTATCAAAAACGGCCGACGCGCCGAACACAAAGGCGCCGGCGCGTCGTAACGATTTACTCCGAATCGCGCCGGCCCCATCGCTTTTCATCACGCTTTCGTGACACCGGCTTTCCCGGCTTCGACGACGAACGACGCGCGCACGTCCGCGGGGGCGCTGGGCTTCAGCACGTCCTCCACGATGACGTAGTCGCTGCGCCACTCCTTGGGCGTGACCGCGCAGCGCACGTACCCGCGCTGGCGGTTGTGGAACTTGATGAACGGGTTCTCGGCCAAGAGCGTGTCGAGGCCCTTCGGCTCCTTCACCCCGTTCCCGCCACTGGTAATCGACGTGCCGACGAACTCGGCCGCGACCACCGGGGTGTCGAGTTTGCGGTCGTCCACGCGCAGGTCGTTGACCCAGTTAGAGTGAATATCCCCGGTCAGCACCACCGGGTTCGAGACTTTTCGGTCCGCGATCCACTGCATGAGTTTCATGCGCTCGTGGGCGTACCCGGGCCACTGGTCCATCGAATACTTCTTCGGTTCGCCGGCCGCGAGATCCGCCATGCCCATCATGACTTGCTGCGCGAGCACGTTCCAGGTGCTCGAAGACTTCAGCAGCGCGGACCGGAGCCACCCGGCCTGTTTGGTGCCGAGGATCGTGTTCTTCGGGTTGAGCGCGTCCTCGTTGAGTTCCGAAGACTTGTCCCCGTTGGGCTGGTCCGTGCGGTACTGCCGTGTGTCGAGCACCTGGAACTCCGCGAGCCGCCCGAACGCGATCGAGCGGTACAGTTTCAGGTCCGGGCCGTTCGGCACGCACCCCTTGCGCAGCGGCATCATCTCGTAGTACGCCTGGTACGCATTCGCCCGCTGTTCGAGGAACGTGGCCGGGTCCGCCTTCATTTTCCCCTTCGGCTGTTCTTCCTGGATGTCGTTGGCGTAGTTGTTGTCGAACTCGTGGTCGTCCCAGGTCACGACCCACGGGAACCGGTTGTGCGTCTTCTGGAGGTGCGGGTCGGTCCGGTACTGGGCGTGCCGGTTGCGGTAGTCCTCGAGCGTCTTGATCTTGCCGTCCTTCGGCCCGACGTGCTTGCGCACCACCTTCGCGGTTTCGCGGTTCGGGTACTCGTAGATGTAGTCGCCCAGGTGGAACACGAGGTCCAGGTCGTCCTTCGCCATGTGCTCGTAGGCCGTGAACAACCCCTGCTCGTAGTGCTGGCACGAGGCGAACGCGAACTTCAGTTTCTCGGGCGTACTCGACCGTTCCGGCGTGGTGCGGGTGCGCCCGACGGGGCTGGTCGCGCCGCCACACTGAAACCGGTAGAAGTACCAGCGGTCCGGCTTCAGCCCCTCGACCTCGACGTGAACCGAGTGCCCCAGTTGCGGGGTCGCGACCGCGGTGCCGGTCTTCAGTACGGTCTTCATCCCCTCATCGTCGGCCAGTTCCCACCGCACCTCGACGTTCTCGCCGGTCATCCCGCCAAATTCGTCCAACGGCTTCGGGGCGAGCCGCGTCCAGAGCACCACGCCCGTGTCGGTCGGATCGCCGGATGCGATCCCGAGCGTGAACGGGTCCGCGGTGAACTTCGGCTGCCGGGCGACGCGCCCGAACGCACGCGCACCGACTGTTGGGAGCGCGGCCAGTGCTGCGCCGTAAGCGAGGAACAGGCGGCGCGAAACACCGCCCTCGGAACGCACCGCGGCGCGCAGGTTCGACAGGTCCAGCATGGCAGCATCTCGGGCGAAGGGAACGAGTACCGAAAGGCTATGAGGCCGCGCTGTGGTAACCGCGAAGTTCGGGTGAAACTGGCGTGAACGCCGCGCTCAATTCGCTGAACGCAGCTCGCGGTAAAGGGTGTGAATGAAACCGGCGTTGTCGTTCTGGAGGTAGTGCATGGCACCGCCCATGCGCGAGTAACTCTTACAGAATCGCAGGTAATACGCGGGGTTGGTCTTCGGCGGTTCGCCCTTTGTCCAGTCCCAGTTTCCGCCGTCTTGGAGATCGACCACGAAGATCGCGTGGCCCTTCACCACGTCGCGCCCGCTCTGGAGCCGCAAGTTGTTCACGCAACTGATGCTCTTCTCGAACACCTGTGGCCCCATGATCGCCGAACCCACCGAGAGCACCACGCCCCCATCGAGCCCGTCCACCGAGCCGCCGAACAGCTTGAAATCCCACTCCGCGGCGCGCCCGATCGCCGAGCCGCTAAACACCGGGTGGTTCGAGATGATGTCGTACCCGATACCGGGGTGAACCGTGACCGGAACGCTGTGACGGTACGCTTGAGCCAAAATCGATGCGTGCTTCCACTTGTGGTCGATCTGCACGCGCCCCGGCGCCCAATTCTGCTCGCGCATCGCACGCAGCAAGTCCGCCCGCGCCGCGGTGAGCGGGTGCGCGGGGTCCGCCGCGATGAGTCGCGTCAACTCCTCGGTCGTGGGGAGCGTAACACCGTCCTCGTGGATCAGCTTGCCAAGCGATACGCCGTAGCCGAGCCCATCGAGCGCGCCGGCCATGATCGCGAGGTGGATGGTCGAAGCGGTCTCGTGCCACGTCCCGAAGTGCCCGCCCGCGACGCCCATTTCGACGCTCTCGGTGCTCGCGCCGAACCACGCATACTCCCAGTCGTGAATCGTACCCGCGCCGTTCGTCGCCAGATGCGTGATCCACCCCGCAGCCATCATTCGTTCGAGAATGCTCGCGGCCCCGTTACGGAGCAGGTGCGCCCCGTAAATGAGCATCACACTCGCGCCGCGAGCGCGAGCCGCTTTGATTCGTTCCGCGCATTCGCGAACGAGAACCGCGTTCTCCTCGGAACACGGCTTCGGCTCCGCGTCCGGGTTAATGAGGATGTCATCGGCGCGGGTCAGGCTTTCGCGCTGGGCGAGCGGGAATACCTTCAGTTGGCTCAGGTCCAGGGGTCGAACGGGCACGACAACTCCTTCGGGTCACGAAACGGCGGCGGGTTCGAGTAACCGGTTCCACTTGCGACCGGTGCGGGCCTTCCACGAACCCTTGTGGTACGCATACCCGAAGATCAGCGGGACCGCCAGCGTTGCTTCGCTGTAGACCATCTGCTCGAACGCGAGATCGACCTTCCCCCAACTTGATGCTTCCTTCAGCGTGCTCCCGGAGAGCGCGCCGTCGCGGACGTCCGCTACCGTCACCTGCACCGCGTACTTGTGCATCGGCACTTCCTGGCCCATCACGTCGGCCGCGACCACGATGTCTTGCGCGAAGTTCTTGGGCACCCCGCCGCCCACCATGAACAGGCCCGTCGTTGGGTTCGCGATTTTCAACTGGGTCAGTTCGTAGAAGTCCTTCGCGCTGTCCAGCGAGAGCTTCGGGCCGTCGCCCCGCGCGTGCTGGTGCGCGACCAATCCGAACCCCGCGGAGCAGTCCGAGAACGCCGGGCAGAAGATCGGCACGTCCGCCTTGTACGCCTCGAACACGATGCTGTCCGGGGTCTTGCACCCGTTCTTCTCCAGGTACGCGCCCATCGCCCGGATGTACTCGCGCGACGAGTGCGGGCGCGGCTCCAGTTCGTCCGCGATCACGCGCGTGGTGTCGTCGCAGATGCGCAGTTGATCTTCGTCGATGAGCGTGTCGTAGATCCGGTCGATGTGCAGGTCGCGCAGTTCTGCGTCGAACATCCCCGAACGCAGCTTCTCCTCACCGACCCAGTGCCGGAACCCGAGCGCCTCGAAGAAGTCCTGGTCCACGATGTTCGCGCCGGTGGAGACGATCGCGTCCACCATGTTGCACCGGATCGCATCAACGAACACCTTCTTCAACCCGGCGCTCACGAGCGACCCGGCCAGGCACAGGATCACGCCGCAATCTTTGTCTTCCACCATCCGATGCGTGATGTCGGCAGCGCGGGCCAAATCGCGCGCGGTGAACGCGGTCTTGCTCATCGCTTCGACCAGCGGCACCGGGTTGAACTTCGTGACGTCGATGTGTTCGACGGTGGTGTGCAGGTAGTCCGATTTCGTCGGCACGCGCGGCTCCGGTTCGGGCATAAAAACGAAAAAAGCCACCCTGTTTGTCCGCTACGGGGCTGCCTGCTGGCAACACCCGCCATTGCGAACAAGGGTGGCTGAACGTCCCGAATCTTACCCCCTGCCCCTCTACAGTCAAGGCCGCTGTCACTCAACCGAGGGTAACCCGATTCAACCCGGGCCGGGGTCCGGTGAGCGGGATGGGGGAACGCTCCCTGGAGGCGAGTCCACGACACCGCCGTACACATCACCGATCTTGAGTTTACCTCGGACGAGCAGCATGCGGTCGGTGGCCCGCCGGTAAAAATCGAGGAGCGGCCCGGCGACCGCCTCGCCCTCCAGGACGCCGAGCGCCTGGGCCACGGCCTCGTAGGTCGACATGCGGTGCCCCGGGCGGTTGCGGCGCAAGGCCGAGCCTTCAAAGGCGCGGGTCGGGAGCGCGACCTTCATGGCGCCGTCGAGGACCGGTATCCGCTTCACCATGCGGCCCGCCTGCTTCCAGTTGCCGTCCGGGACGATGAGTGCCAGCGGCGACGGAAGTGTGGCGACGAGTTCCGGCGTCAGCGTCCGCGCCCCGCGGCCGGGGTAGAGCACGACCGGGGTCGCGCCCGCGGGCACGTGGGACAGCAGGTCGGCCGGAGGTTCCCGCCCCCCGTGACCGACGAGCGCGGCGCCGCGAACCGCCAGGGCGAGGAGGCGGGCCGTGTTGCTCGTCCGGCCCAACTCGTGGACGTGGACGACCAGAAGGAGCGAGGTGCGGGTCGTGACCTGCGGGGCCTGCGCGCACAGGCACAGCCATTTGTGAAGGCGGCAGGTGGGACACGGGGTGGGGTCGCGGTCGGCAGACATCGGGCTCCTGATCGCAGTGGGTTGGCCGCGCGTGCGAACCCACGTACCGAGTCCCCATCACTCGAACGGGATGCCGGTCTTCTGGGAAATGTCTCGCAGGTCCGCCACGACCGCGGCCAACAGCGGGATGCCGGTCTTTCGGCGCTCGGCCTCGGCGATGCGTTCCGGATCGCCGGGGATGACGACGCCCGGGGTGCCCGGTGCGGGCTTCGTCGCGCGGAACGTCCGCACCCAGTCGTCCATCTGCCGGCCGAACTCGGCGGGGTCGATGAACCCGTCGATCCGCATCGCCCCGAAAGCGTGGCCGATACCTTTGCCCACGCTCCGCGCCGGGATCTCCTGGCGCAGCGCGAACGGCGGCGCGAACGGCCCCCAGTTCGCGCCACTCAGAACGCAACTGAGGATGTCCACCATCGCGGCGAGCCCGTACCCCTTGTGCCCGCCGGCCTCGCGCGTGCTACCGAGCGGCAGCAGCGCGCCGCCCTCGATCATCTGCTCGGGCCGCGTCGCGGGGTTGCCGTCCTTATCGATGGCCCACCCCTCCGGGATCGGCGCGCCCTTCCGCTTGGCGATCTCGATCTTGCCGTAAGCGGTGGCGCTCGAGGCCAGATCGATCACCACGGGCGGTTCGGTCGCGCACGGGAACGCGATCGCGATCGGGTTCGTGCCGAGCATCCGCTCCGCGCCCCACAGCGGCGCGACGAGCTTGGTCGAGTTGCACATGGCCCACCCGATGAGCCCGCGCTCGAGGGCCTTGAGCGGGTAGTACCCGGCCATGCCGAAGTGGTTCGTGTTGCACACGCTCACGACCGCACTGCCGACTGCCTCGGCCTTTTCGAGCGCGATCGCGTTCGCCTTCGGGCCGACAACCAATCCCAGCCCGTTGTCACCGTCCACGGTGGCCGTGGCGGGCAGTTCGCGGACGATTTTTACGTTCGCGCGGGGGTTGATGCGCCCCAGCGTGAGCATGTCGAAGTACGTGTGCAACCGGGCGACGCCGTGCGAGTCCACCCCGCGCAGGTCGCTGGCCGCGAGCACTTCCGCCGCCCGGTCCGCATCAGCATCGGGAACGCCGAAGTGCCGAAACGTGCGCGAGCTGAACTCTCGTAGGCGCTCAATCGGGAAATACGTTACTGCTTCATCGCTCATCATCGGTACCCGTTTACGCGAAGCGCGGGGCGAGCCGGTCCACGATCGTTTCGCCGATCTGGAGCGACGCCGTGGCCGCCGGAGAGGGCGCGTTGCACACGTTCACCACGCGCTCGGCTTCTTGAATGAGGAAGTCGTCCACCAGCCCGCCGTCCGGGGCGACGGCTTGGGCGCGGATGCCGGCCGGCGCCGGCTCCATGTCCGCGGCCGTGATGTCCGGCACCAATCGCTGGAGCGCGCGGACGAACGCGGCCTTGTTCAGCGACCGCCACATCTCGCCCAGACCCATCTTCCAGTGCTTCAGGCCCATCCGGGCGAAGCCGCGGTACGTGAGCGTTTCAAATAGGTCGCGCGGGTTCAGCCGGAAGAACGAGTACGCCTCGCGCCCGAACGCGAGCACCGCGTTGGGACCGCACTCGACGGACCCGTCGATCATCCGCGTGAAGTGGACGCCGAGGAACGGGAACTGCGGGTCCGGCGTCGGGTAAATCAGGTTGCGGCACAACCGGTGCGCGGACGGCTTGAGCGCGAAGTATTCGCCGCGGAACGGCACGATCTGTGCGCCGGGATTTTGACCCGTGAGCCGCGCCACGCGGTCCGAGTGCAACCCGGCACAGTTCACCAGTTGGAGCGCGGTGAACTCGCCCGCGCTGCTCACGACCGTCACAGCGTCCGACTTGCGATGCACGGTGGTGACCTTCGCGCCGAACACCACCGCACCGCCGGCCTGACGCACCTTCTCGGCGAGGCGCTCGCACACTTGGCGGTAGTTGACGATGCCGGCTTCGGGAACGTGAAGCGCCGCGATCCCGTTCGCGTGCGGTTCCAGTTCCGCGAGCCGGGCCTTGTCGATGAGCAAACAGTTGATGCCGTTAGCGAGGCCGCGCTCGTGGATGCGGTTGAGCGCGGGCATGTCCGCATCGGACACCGCGACGATGACTTTGCCGCAAATCTCGTGGGCGATGCCCTCTTCGACGCAGAAGGCCTCCATCGCCTTCTTGCCCGCGCGGCAGTTGATCGCTTTGAGTGAACCGGGCTTGTAGTAAATGCCCGAGTGGAGGACGCCCGAGTTGTGGCCGGTCTGGTGAACCGCGACCCGGTCCTCTTTTTCCAGCACCACGACCCGCTTGCCGGGGCACCGTTTGGTGAACTGGTAGGCCGTTGCCAGCCCGACGATCCCGCCCCCAACCACGACCAAATCACACGTCTGCATGTCCGCTCCCAAAGCCCGGTCCCGACAATGTATCGCCGGAGGAGGCGGATGGCTCACTTCGTGAACCTGATTGGTCGTGATCGTTCCCGCACTGAGCTCGGCTAACCCGGCGATGGATAGCGAGTGGTTGTCGGTGATCGTGGGGCCGGACGGACGAGTGGTCCGACGCAAGCTATGAGAAGACTAAGTACATAAGACATCGCCGCTCAGTGCGGACCAGAACAGCCACGGCATTCAAAGCAGTAAGGCACGGGCGCTCTGCCCGTGCCTTAAAATATCCGGCCTCGAAGTATCGACTCCTCGCAGCGCCCGACACAGCAGGTCACACGAGCGATTCGAGGAGGTACTTCAACTTGCGCACTTCCGGTTCAACGGGGAACGAGCTCTCGGGCACGTCGCGAATGTCGACCGTCAGCGCCCGGTCGTAGCGGCACCGATCGAGTTGCGAGATCACCTTACCGTACTCGAGTTCGCCCTGCCCGATGCGCACCTGGAACTGGTCGGGCATGCTGCCGGTGTCTCGCACCCGGACGTGGCGCACGTACTTATAAAGGCTGTCGTATCCAGCCTTTGCGTGCGGGCCGACGTGGTAGTGGCTCGGGTCGAGCGTGAGCGCCAAGCCGGGCACGCGGCGGCACAGTTCCGCCGCGCCGAGCGGGTCCGCGGTGACCGTTGCGGAGTGCGTTTCGACGGACAGGATCACGCCCTCGGTCTCACCGATGCGGACCCACTCCTGTAACCGCGCGACTTCGGCGTCCAGGTCGCTGCCCAGGGGCGCGGCCGGGATCGTAATCAGCGGCACGGTCGAAACGCGCGCCAGCCGGCACACGGCGCGGAACTGCGTGCGGGCCTCGACCGGGTCGGGCGTCCCGATCACGAGGTGGATCGCCGCGAGCGGGAGGTTCGCGGCCTTGAGGCGCTGAGCCACCCGCCCGATATCGGCCGCCACTTCCGCGGGCGTGAGCTGCGGACTGCCATCATGGATCGCGAGATCGGCCTTCGTGAACCGCATCTCGCGAACGGTGCGAAGGGCGTCCTCCAGCGACACCTTGCTGAAGCTAAGCGTCGAGCAGGCAACGTACACGGTGAATCCTCCCCACGCGCAGCACCCCAACGGGTCCGAGCGCGTCCCCCCCGAATTGTTCTCCCGGCGCACCCCGACCCCCGTCGGAATCCGCGCGGTGGAGCTCCCCACACTCCGAGAGGGGGCAATAACAACCGCGTGCGCGCTATGCAAGCAAAAAAGTCCTCAAACTCGGCTTGCGGTCGCACGGGCACGGGGGTACGGGCTACCCAGCTTGCGCACTCGCGCGAAAGGGTACCGATGGGGCCGCTCCCGATTGTTCCGTGGAACGACGCGCTCGACCGAATGGAGGCGTCCCTCCTCTCCGCGACGCGCGCGCTCGACCGGCGCGAGGAGCGCTGGGAGCGCGCCGTTGCGCCGTCGGCCGGGGAGGGCGAACTGCCCCCGGCGCTGAACCGGATCGACGGGCGGTTGGAGGACTGGCACGCGCGCCTGCGCGCCGCGGACGAGTTGACCGCGTCCGTCGAGCGCGAGTTGGCGGAGCGCGCGTCGGCCGTGGCGCGATGGCGCGTGCTGTTCGCGGAATGGGAGCGGCTGCTAAAACGAGATTAGCCTCGTTTCGGTTCTTTGTCGTGGGCCGCGACCGCCAAAGAGCGGGCGCAAGGTATGACGAACCGCGACCGCAACAGTAGTTTCAAGGCGTTGCGTTGGTTGTAAGTGTATTGTGTGGCAGGGTAATACATCGTGTGCGTGGGTATCGTGAGCGGATCCGTTGCGTGAGCCAGTCGAGCATCTCGGCCAACGGGAACTGGGCGACCCAGGCGGTCGGCGCGAGCCCGCGTGCCCGAGCGATCCGGAGCGTCAGGTACACCCACACCTGGCGCAACAGCAGGGCCACGCCCTCGAGCAGCAACCGGTACTCGGGGTTGGTGCTGGTGGTCCACCCGCGGGCCTGGTTCTTCTGCCGATAGCTGGTCTCGATCCCGAACCGCTCTCGGTACCGCCGGCGCCCCAACCGAGCCCGGTTCGCCTCCGACACGGCGGTCGCATCGCCCCACCCGCGGAACGCGTACACCCGGGCGTGCGATTCGCCCTTCCGTTGCCACACGAGCACCCGAGTCGATACCGCCTTGCGGCTCTTCTCGGTGACCCACTCCATGGTGGTGATGGTGCCGTGGGGTTGGGTGTAGCTGGCGTTGCGGCGGTTGGTACCGGTGCCCTTCTTGCGCATCGGGACCGTGTAGCTCAGGTTCCGTTCCTGCAACAGCAACAGGGTCTCCCCGCTGTCGAACCCGGCGTCCAGAACCACCCCGCGGACCGTGAGCCCGCGGGCCGCCACCTGGTCCAGAAGGGTCTGCACCTGCTGGTGCGGCTTGGTTCCTTTCGTCACGCTCATCAGCCCCACGGTGTACCGCCGGTGCTTGTGAATCAGTACCCCGGTGGCGTACGCGTGAAAGAACGAGGTCCCGGCCTTCTTGGGTCCGCCGATGATCCCCGGGGTGCTGCGATCCCCATAAAAGGGGACGTAATGCACATCGATGGCACACGTCCACCGGCGCCTCCGGTCCCGGCGCGTGAACCCCGCCACCTGGTGAAGGGCATCCACCAACCGGGCCGTGAGTTGGTCCCGGGAACCCCGGTTGGCGTGCATCGCCTGTCGCGCGGTCTCGTGGGAGAACCCGAAGTACCGGGTCACTACCGCGAACAACGTGCGGGTGGTGCCCGCGATCAACAGCACCAGGTCGAGCAACTGGGTGCGCGTGACCGACCGCTTGTAGTCGGTCCAACCCAGGGCCCGTTCCAACGTTCGGCGCGTCAGTGCGTGGACCACCGCCGGGGTGATCGTAGAGTAACCACGTCGCATGGGAGGCTCCCGTTCAAGTGCCTGAGAACCTTGAACTTAGGAACTCCCATGCGGCACTGCCAAATCACTTGAAACTACTGGCAAGGGAGCGGCTCGTTCGAGCTACTACGATGAGCACGAAATCGCTCCAGCGGTCGCGTCCCGAACTCCCTTTAGCTCGAAGAGTGCGCCATGCCTCAGTGCGCGGTAATTATCCCGGCGGCGGGTCGGTCGTCGCGGTTCGGCGGGATGGAGAAAAAGCCGTTCGTGTCGCTCGACGGGCGCCCGGTGTGGCTGCGCACGGTGGACGCCTTCCGGTCGCGGCCCGATGTGAGCAAGGTCTACCTGGTGATCGCGCCCGAGGACCGCGACGACTTCCGCGCGCGGTTCCAATCCCGGCTCTTGTTCGTCGAAAATGTGGAGATCGTTGAGGGCGGTACCGAGCGCTTCGAGTCGGTCGCGAACGCACTGGCCCGCGTACCGGAAAGCGTCTCGCTGGTCGCGGTCCACGACGCGGTCCGACCACTTATCACACCCGCACTGATTGATTCGGTGTTTGGCGCGGCCACGGAGCAGGGCGCCGCGATGCTCGCGGTTCCGGTCGCGGACACGCTGAAACAGGTCGACCCCGAAAGCAACCGCATCACGGGAACCGTGCCCCGAGCGGGCGTTTGGCAGGCCCAGACGCCCCAAGTGTTCCGGCGCGACTGGCTCGTCGAGGCTTACGCGCGCCGCGCGTCATTGAGCGTCCCGATTACGGACGACGCCCAACTGATCGAAGCGCTCGGGCACTCGGTCGTGGTCGTGCCCAGCGCGCCGGTGAACTTCAAAATCACAACAAAAGACGACATGGAACTCGCCGACGCGGTGCTAAAAGCTCGCACCGCTGCGAAATCGGCCGGCGAACCCGAGGGGCCGCGGTGGGGCGCCTTCGACGACGACGCCAAGTGGTGATTCGCCCGTTCCGCCGGCACCGGTGACCGGCGGAGGAAACGCGCTGTGCGTCAGGCCGCGGCCCTCAGTCGTTGACGGGCCTCGCGCATCTCTTCGGGTTCGACGCCCAGCGCTTTCAGGACGGGCCGCACCACGTCGCGGATGTAGATGCGGTCGTCGAAAATGCCCAGCTCTTGCAGCAACTTCCCGTGCGGGCCGAAATCCGGGATCAGCGTTTGCGCGGGCATCTTGAACGTGTGAATCACCTTGTTGAGTGCTTCGAGCACGTGATCCCGGTCCCGGTCCATGAACAGCTTGGCGCCGTTCTTGAAGAACTCGAAGTGCCCGGTCTCGTCGCGTGCGAGCAGCGTCAGGGCCTTGTGGAGCGCGCCGTCGCCGGACGCCTGCGCGACCCGGCGCAGCCCGCGGTAGTTCACCGAGGTGGCGAACTCCTGGAGCGTCGTGTAAAGGATCATCTCCAGGGGCGTTTCGTAGGGCAGGTCCCACTCGCGGCTGAGAACGTCGTCCTGGAATGCGTGGACCTGCTCCACCGAGCGCGCCCCGGATTTCGTGATCCACATTTCGAGCACGAGCGAGTGCTTCGATTCCTCGTACCCCCAATTCGCCTGGAACCACGCGCGCCCGCGGCTCGACCGGACGAGGTGCATGATCTTGGAGGTGTAGTCCGGCAGGAACATCTCCACGGCCATGAACGTCTGAATGACCGACGCGATTTCCGGGTTCGGGGTGGTGGTGATTTGCTCCCACGGCACGTCGTTCAAAACGTTCCAGCGCCGGTGCGCTTCCGCTTTGTGGAAATATTCCAGGTACAAATCGTGAAACTTGCTCTCCAACTGTGCGAGCACGGCAGCACTCCGGTGGCAAACGTCAAGCGGCGATTGCGCGCGTGAGTTGATGAAGGAACGACCGATCCGTCGCGAGTCCTGCGGGCAAAGCGGGTGCGGAAGGTTCCGCGAGACGGTGCGTTGCGTGGAGGGTCTCGGGCACGGCCCGACCGGTCGACGGCGACCGGACACGGTCAACGCTCAAATTACTCGGTCAGCGGGTTCAATAGCCTCTCAGTCCACAGACGGTACAGTTCGAGCGTTTTTCGATCAACACCAATTGGGCGCGGGCCACCGGCGATCATTTGGCCGGCAAAGATAGGCGTTTTACCACCGGTGACGCCTTGAAATCAGCATTGCACGAATGATGCCACATTAAAAAATACGAGCCGTGAAGCGCGAAATGCCCGGTCGCACCCTTTGGGGCACCGGGTAGAAGCTCGCGGCGCGGGCCGACCACGTGTGGCCGCTACTTCTTCGGTTGCGTCATCATGTCTTTGGGGATGCGGAACAGGATTGGGTCCGCGAACCCAACGGGCGCGCCGTCCAGGTCCAGGTCCAGGTACTCGGCGGTTAGCGCCGCCCGGTCGAATTCGAGTAACCCGAACCGCTTCAGATCGGTGGTGACCGGCCCGGAGCCGTAGGCCGAGTTCGGTTCGGGCGCCTTCGACTTGCGCATGACCTGTTCGAGGTTTTCGGGGATCGGAACCAGGGGGTACCTCTTGCCCGTCTGGTCCTTCAGTGTCACCTGCCCCGGTTGGGTCCAGTTCGCGAACTGGAGCGGCTTGTTTTTGTTCCGGTTCTTGACCCAAACCATGACCATGAACCGCTCTCCGTCCGTGCTGCCGAACGGTTCGGCCGAGACCACGACGTCGTCCCGCACGGCGCGCCAAAACTTGGCCAGGAGCCGGTTCGGGTACCCGCGCCCCTCCCCGTTCTCCTCGCCCGGGCGCATGGCCCCCGGCGCGTTGTCCGCTCCGCTGTCTTGCGGCGGCGGGGCCACCACCCGCGGTCCCGGTGGGGCCGCGGGCACCTCGGCGTCCCGGTTCTTCTTCCCGCACCCGATTACTAAAAGGCCGACCAGCAACAAAGCCGAACGCAACATTCTCGGAACCTCGGTTATGGCGCGGAGAGGTCGGCGGTGATTATCCGCGACCTTCGGCCGGACTGCAACGCGCCGCGGTTCCGGCGAGGAGCAGCCCAACTTACGTTTGGGCACGGGCGTGTAGTGCCGCAGCGGTGTTTGGTCCGCGCTGCGCCCGACCGGGCGCCGATACCCCGGTAACATTTGACCATTGAAACGGCAACGAGCCGCAGGAATACCTGCGGCTCGTTGCCGTTCTTCACTCTACCTATCCCCGATCACCCGCAGCCGGTGGTTTCACCGCAGGTGTCGCACTTCATGCAGGCGCCGCTGCGCACGAGCGTCATCTGCTGGCAGTTCGAGCACGGGTCGCCCTCGTAACCCTTGAGGCGTGCGGCCCGAATCCGATCGGACTGCGACCCGGCCACCGGCGTGTAACTGTTCCGCGGCGGGAGCACGGCGGCTCCGTTGGTCGCCTTCGCATGGCCGTTCCCGTTCCCATTTCCGTTCGCGTGCCCGTTGCCGTTCGTATCGCGCGGCGGGGGCGATTGCACGGCGTCGCTGCCGGGCTTTTGGCCCCCGTTGCCGTTCGGCTTCAAATGGGCGGAGCGCGGGTGCGCGATTTCGGACTTCGCGGGCGCCTTCGGGTCCACCGTCCGCGTGCTCACCACTTCCTCGCCCTCGAAGTCGTCCTCCTCGTCGTGCAGCGAGTCCCCGCGGAGGTCTTCCGGCAGCACGTGGGCCAGGTCCTTGCGGTCCAGGTACGTGATCGCCAGTTCCCGGAAGATGTAGTCGATGATCGACGTGGACATCTTGATGTACGGGTTCCCCTGCACCACCCCGTTCGGCTCGAAGCGCGTGAACAGGAACGCATCAATGTACTCTTCGAGCGGCACCCCGTGCTGGAGCCCGAGCGACACCGCGATGGCGAAGCAGTTCGTCATGCTGCGGAACGCGGCGCCCTCCTTGTGCATGTCGATGAAGATCTCGCCGAGCGTGCCGTCCTCGTACTCGCCCGTGCGGATGTACATCTTGTGGCTGCCGATGCGGGCCTTCTGCGTGTACCCCGCCCGGCGGTCCGGGAGCCGGCGCCGCTTCGCGATGTACCGGTGAACGATCCGCTCCGTGATCCGCTCCGCGATCTGCACCGGGACCGCCTTCGGCTCGGCCTTCTCCGCTTCCGGGGTGACCGACGCGAGCAGCGCGGCCTCGGGCGAATCGGCCACCGAGTTGAGCGGCTGGCTGAGCTTCGAGCCGTCGCGGTAGAGCGCGTTGGCCTTGGTCATCAGTTGCCACGAGAGCAGGTACGCCTTCTTCACGTCCTCGACGGTCGCGTCGTAGGGCATGTTGATGGTCTTCGAGATGGCCCCGCTGATGTACGGCTGCGCCGCGGCCATCATGCGGATGTGCGCCTCCCACGACAGGAACCGCTTGCCGATCTTGCCGCACTTGTTGGCACAATCGAACACCGGGTAGTGCTCGGCCTTCAGGTGCGGGGCGCCCTCGATGGTCATCGTGCCGCAGACGTAGGAGTTCGCCTCCGTGACCTGCTGCTTGCTGAAACCCAGGTGCGCGAGCAGGTCGAACGTCGGGTTCGCGAGCGCCTCGGCCGGAACCTTCAGCGTGTTCTTGACGAACTCCTCGCCCAGCGTCCACAAGTTGAACACGAACGGCAGCTCGAACGTTCCGGGGAGTTGCACTTCGATCTTCTTGAGCGCTTCGTCCGTGAACCCCTTCGCCTTGAGCACCGCGGAGTTTATGTGCGGGCACCCGTTGAGCGTGCCGGCGCCGCGGCTGTACCGCACGATGTCCTCGACCTGCCACGGGGCGTACCCCATCTTCGCGAGCGCGGGCGGCACCGACTGGTTGATGATCTTGAAGTACCCCCCGCCGGCGAGCTTCTTGAACTTCACCAGTGCGAAGTCCGGCTCGATGCCGGTGGTGTCGCAATCCATTACCAAGCCAATGGTTCCGGTCGGCGCGATGACCGTGACCTGCGCGTTCCGGTACCCGTGGCGCTCGCCGAGTTCGAGCATCCGGTCGGACTCGCGCCGCGCGGTGGCGAGCAGGTCCGCCGGGCAGTACCGGGCGTCGATGCCGACCGGGAACACGGCCAGCCCCTCGTACTCCGCGGGCGCGGCATTGTACGCGGCGCGGCGGTGGTTGCGGATCACGCGCAGCATGTGGTCGCGGTTCGCCGCGTACCGCACGAACGGCCCGACCTCCGCGGCCATTTCCGCGCTGGCGGCGTAAGCGCCCGCGTGCATGATCGCGGTGAGCGCCCCGCACTGGGCGCGGCCCTCGGGGGAGTCGTAGGGGATGCCCTGCACCATCAGCAGCGCGCCCAGATTCGCGTAGCCGAGGCCGAGCGTGCGGAAGTCGTAGGACTTCTGCGCGACGGACGGGCTCGGGAACTGCGCCATGTACACGCTGACTTCCAGAATCATCGTCCAGATGCGGACCGCGTGCCGGTACGCTTCGATGTCGAACTTGTTGGTCTTCACGTCGAAGAACGTCGTGAGATTCAGCGACGCGAGGTTGCACGCCGTGTCATCGAGGAAGAGGTACTCGGAGCACGGGTTACTCGCGCGAATCTCACCGTCGAGCGGGCACGTGTGCCACTCATTGATGGTGGTGTGGAACTGCACGCCGGGGTCGGCGCAGCTCCACGCGGCGTAGGAGATTTGCTCCCACAAGTCGCGGGCCGGGATCGTCCGCTTGGCCTTCGGCGCGCGGTTCTCCTTCTTGGCCTTTTCCAGTTCCGTGCGCCAGTACAGGTGCCACGGGCCGTTCGTCTCAACGGCCTTCATGAAGTCGTTGGGGATGCGCACCGAGTTGTTGCTGTTCTGCCCCGAAACGGTGTAGTACGCCTTCGACGTCCAGTCGGTGTCGTACTCATCAATCTCGATGCTCTTCCACCCCTGACGCGCGAGTTGCAGCACGCGGGCGATGTAGTTTTCCGGCACGATCGCGGCGCGCGCCTCGAGTACGGCTTTGCGCAGCCCCGCGTTCTTCGCCGGGTCGTACCGCTCTTCGGCGACCGCGTGGCCGTGAATGGCCTTCATCACCGCGTTCAGGTGCTTGTTCAGCAACTTCGAGCCGGTCACGAGGTCCGCGACCTTCAGCTCCTCGGTCACCTTCCAGTTGACGAACTCTTCGATGTCCGGGTGGTCGAGGTCGAGCACGACCATCTTCGCGGCTCGGCGCGTCGTCCCACCGCTCTTGATCGCCCCGGCCGCCCGATCGCCGATTTTTAGGAAGCTCATCAGCCCGGACGACTTGCCACCACCCGAAAGGGGCTCGCCCTCACCGCGCAGCGACGAGAAGTTCGATCCCGTGCCGCTGCCGTACTTGAAGATGCGGGCTTCACGCACCCACAAGTCCATGATGCCGCCGTCGTTCACCAAATCATCTGACACATGCTGGATAAAACACGCATGGGGCGCTGGTCGCTCGTAAGCGCTTGTAGAGCGTTCAAGTTGCGCCGTGAGCGGGTTGACGAAGTGGTGGCCCTGGGGCGGGCCTTCGATGCCATAGGCCCAGTGCAGGCCGGTGTTGAACCACTGCGGACTGTTCGGGGCCGCCATCTGCATGGCGAGCATGAAGCACGTTTCGTCGTAGAACGCACGCGCATCACGCTCGGAGGTGAAGTACCCGCCCTTCCACCCCCAGTACGTCCAGCAGCCCGCGAGCCGGTGAAACACCTGGCGCGAGTCCGATTCGCCGCCCGTCGGGGTGCTCGGAGCGTCGGGCGCGCTGCGCTGAATCCACGCGGGGACGTTTTCTTCGGCAACGTGCGCGAGGCGCTCGGGCACCCCGGCCCGGCGGAAATATTTTTGCGCGAGGATGTCGACCGCGACCTGCGACCACTTCGCGGGGACCATCACGTCGGTCATCTCGAACACGACCGAGCCGTTGGGATTGCGGATCGTGGAGGTACGCGGCGCGAACTCGATGCCGGCGAACGGGTCCTGACCCTCTCGGGTAAATTTGCGGGTGATCTGCATAGCGGGGTCCGGCAAGATTATTGAGCGAGGAAGATCGGCCCGTCCGTGAACCGGTCTTCATGATCGCGTCGCCTGGACTTGATCGGCAGACGAAGTCACCGAGTCACGACCAAGATTGGGGGGGCTACCGAGGCGCCTCGTGCGCCTCCAGAATAATCGGCACAGACCCCCAAATTCATTCTACGCCGATTGTGAACACTATTCCACTATTCACTACGCTGTCAAGATTGGTGCGTTCCAAATAAACCGCGAAACGCGCGCAAAAGAACGCGACGAGCACCCCGACGGGTACTCGCCGCGTTCGTGGAAATTTCGCGATCTCAGGTGCCCGTGCCCGGCACAAAGGGCAGCGTTAACCCGGCTTGGTCCTGGTACTTGCCCTTCTTGTCCGCGTAGCTCGTGTGGCAGACGGCTTCGCCCTTGTAGAAGAGGATCTGCGCGATGCCCTCGTTCGCGTAGATCTTGGCCGGGAGCGGAGTTGTGTTGCTGATCTCGATCGTGATCCGGCCCCGCCACTCGGGTTCCAACGGCGTCACGTTCACGATGATCCCGCACCGCGCGTAAGTGCTTTTGCCCAAGCACACGCACAGAATGTCGCGCGGGATTTCGAGGTACTCCACCGTCTCCGCGAGGGCGAAGCTGTTCGGCGGGATGATGCAGAAGTCCGCTTCGACATCGACGAACGATTTCGGGTCGAAGTTCTTGGGATCGACCGTGCTCCCCCACACGTTGGTGAACACCTTGAAGTGCCGGTCCACGCGCACGTCGTAACCGTAACTCGTTACGCCGTAAGAGATGATACCGGGTCGGTGTTGCTGTGGAGCGAAGGGCACGATCTTCACGTCGCGCTCGATCATCCAGTCGGGTAGCACGCCCATCCCTTCCTCCACAACGGGTCCAATCGATTATCGGCTACTTTCGCGGTCGGGATATAAGCAAACGCGCAAGAACCTCCCGGCCGGTCCGATCTGTTCAAAACTGCGGTAGCGGTGTGGTCGACCGAACCGATACAACAAGCACACACTCACGACCGTCGACAGCGAGGACCGCGATGACGTCCACCCTGTTCGTGATCGCCCTTGCCACTGCCGCGCCCGCACTCGTCCCCGAACTGTCCACGGAAATCTGGCAGGTCGCGCCGGGCACGAGCGCGAAGGTGTGGACCGCGACCGACAAACCGAGCGAGAAGAAGCGGGCACTGGTGCTGATTCCCGGGTTGCACGTTCACCCGCTGCGCCCGGCCAAAGCGACCAAGCCGGAACTCCGCGACTGGCAGCAACCCAAAAGCGAACTCGTGAAGACGCTGGCGAAAGACTTCGACGTCTTCGCCTTCGGGTACTCGCAAACGGTGAGTGCCGATGAAGTGGCTCAAGGCCCCGGGCTGCGCGACGCGGTCGCGAACCTCCGCAAGTCCGGCTACACCGAAATCGTCCTCGTCGGCCACTCCGCCGGCGGCGTCATCAGTCGTCATTTCGTGGAGCAGAACCCGGACGCGGGGGTGTCGCGTGTGATCGCGATCGCAGCGCCGTTCGCAGGTGCGGAAGCGGCCACGCTCAACATCGGCTACCCGAAGGTCCAGGCGCCCTTTGTGAAGTCACTCGCCCCCGAAGCTCGGAAAGAAGCGATGCGGGGCAGCAAGTTCGCTCTGAGCCCGGACGCCGAGTTCGCGTGCGTGGTGTGCCGACTGAAGCGCGGGGACACGGACGGTCTCGTACTCGTTCGCAGCCAGTGGCCCGAAGACCTTCAGCAGCTCGGCGTGCCGGCCGTAATCGCGCAGGTCAGTCACTTCGACGCGATGGAAAACGCCGCGACCGCGAAGACGATCCTCGAACTGGCGAAAGGGAAGCTCACCCGCTGGTCAACGGAGGACGTGGACACAGCACGAAAGATCCTGTTCGGTGAACCGCCCGCCCCCGCCCGCTCGAACTTCTTAAAGCGCCAGGCAAAATAACGAGTGACGTGGCCCCGCCCGCTTTATGGCTTGCGCCCGGGCGGGGCGTGCGATATAAACCATTACGGTTGAAGCAGATCGGCTAACCTCCGGGCGTTCCGGAGAGCAACCTCCAGAGTCGAGTTTACGGGACTACTCCCGTAAATCCTCGTGGGAGCGCTCTCGTGGCTCGTCCGAAGAACCAAGCACCCGTCTACAAGCTCCACAAGACTACCGGGCTGGCCCGCTGCTGGGTCAACGGAAAGTGGATCACACTCGGAAAATACGGCTCCCCGGAGAGTCGTAACGAGTTCGCGCGCGTCTGTGCGGAACACGCGGCCGGCCTAATACCCAAACCATCCGGCCCGCAGGTTACGGAACCGCGCCTCACCGTTGACCAGCTCTGCCTCCGGTACCTCGAACACGCGAAAGTCCATTACCGTACCCCCGACGGCAAACAAACCGATGAGGTGCGGGAAATAAAACGATCGATGGTCTTCCTGCACAAAACTTACGGCCACACTGCGGCCCGCGAGTTCGGCCCCCTCGCGCTCGCCGCGATCCGTCAGGAGATGATTTCCGCGAACTGGTGCCGAACCCTCATTAACCGCCGGGTCGATCGGCTCAAGCGCGCCTTCAAGTGGGCGACGAGTCAGGAACTGATCCCGGTCTCTGTGTACGAAGCGCTCCGCACGCTCACCGGGCTGCAGGAGGGGCGCACCACCGCGCGCGAATCGGAACCCGTGAAACCAGTCCCGCTCGAAGTCATCCAAGCCTCACTCCCCCACATGTGCGCGCAGGTCCGCGCGATGGTCGAACTGCAACTCTACACGGGGATGCGGCCGGGCGAGGCCTGCGCCTTCAGCATGGACCAGGTCGTCACCGACGGCGAGTTGTGGCTCTACAAGCCGCGCCAGCACAAGACCAAGCACCGCGGGAAGTCGCGCGTCATCCCGATCGGTCCCAAAGCGCGCCAAGTGCTCGAAGCCTTCATGAAAGACCGCGACTGGTCCGCGACCGCCCCATTGTTCAGCCCGGCGCAGGCAGAGAAGGAGCGGTTCGCGACGGCACGCGCCAAGGCAAAATGCGACTGGCCCATGCGCGAGAAGGCCAAGAAGCGGAAGCGCGGCGCCACCCGCGATCGGTATTCCGTCGTCGTCTACGACTCGAACGTGCGTCGGGCCGCGAAGCGTGCCGGCGTCGCGAGCTGGGCTCCTAATCAACTAAGGCACACGAAAGCGACAGACGTCCGCAGGCAGTTCGGGATCGAGGCGGCGGGCGCGATCCTCGGCCACAGCAAACTCAGCGTCACCGAGATCTACGCCGAACGCGACACCTCCCTCGCGCTGAAAGTCGCCCGTGAGGTGGGATGAGCGCGATTGACGTTTAAGCCGGACGTGACGAGCAACTTCACTGCCAGAGCCTCGTCACGTCCGATAACTATCGAAAGTGAGCTTGACACGATATTGGAAGTCGCAAATTGTTTCGCGCCAACGACTTAAAAAAGTGGATAAAATTTCCCCGAGTTCCCCCGGAGAGTTGTTTAATTGGCGATGTCGTGGGTGTTGTAGAAAGTTCAGGAAAAACGAATTTTGGCTTCAGAACGCGAATCACTCGGCTGACGTGCCGATATGTAATTTGTTCTCGATGTGAAAAAATGACCGGTTAAAAGTGCAATGTTGCTATTTACACCGAACAATAAGCTCGGGTAAATGCGCTGGACGAAGAAGGACGAGGGCGGGGGCCACCGTGAGAAAGTACCCCCGCACCCCGTGTAACTGTCCCACCGTGAGGCGGGGCCGGAACGCTGCTCTATTTACGCGAGATGCGTAAGCAGGTCAAGCCGTTTCGCGCCCCTCATTAAGAAGGGTCGCGCATGTCCACGGATACAGAACTGGACGCTACTGGCGTCGTCGAACGGCTTCTTGGCGAGCCGCCCCTGTTAACAATGACTCAGGCTGCGGAGATCACCGGCGCGAAATCGCCTGCGACTCCGACTCGTCACGCCCTCCGCGGCGCCAAGGACCAGAACGGGCAGACCGTGCGGCTTGAGCACATCCGTTCAGGTGCTCGCCTTTTGACGACCAAGCAGGCAATAACCAGGTTCTTAGCCAAGCTCAGCGCTCCCGCCTCCGACTCTCCTGCACCCGCCAGTCCCGCGAAGGCTTCGCGTGAAGCAGCCCGCGCGCACTCCGAACTGGGCGCGCTACTGGCTGCCGGCTAACGACCAATCTCAAACCCAACATACTCTGACGCGCTTCGTTGCGGGTCCTCGTAGAAGGTGCGTACCGGCCGGGCGGCTACGTACCTAACTTCACTCCCCGGACGTTAAGGACGATCAGCTGATGCCGACGAAACCGAAGACCGTGATCAAGGCGAAGAAGCCGACCAAGACCAAAGCTCGCCCCAAGACCGGGACGATCGGATGGAAGCCCGCGTCTGACCCCGGCGACTACATCGTGCATATCACCTGTCCACTCTGCGGGCGGGCGGGTGAGTGTTTCATTTTTGACAATGTCTCGTCGCCCATCATCAAGTATGGATGCGACAATTGCGAGCGGCTCTTCACGGCCGCCACTCCTCCGAGTTCGATTCACGGACGCGAACCCGGTCAGGACAAATGGGACCGCGTCGTAAAGCCAGTCGTCGAGGGCATCTTCGGCGCTGTGGTTGAGTCGCTCGATAAGTCCGCCGAATATTACGAGCGCACTTACGGCAAGAACGATTACAGCTACGGCTTCGCCAGCGGTATTCGTATGGCCGCTAGTCTGATTCGTAACGCAAAAGTGTAGCTGTTCCCGGACATCCCGGTGACGTCACCGGGATGTTCACCCTTTTTCCCTAGTTGGAGTTCCGCCGATGTTTTTCGCCTTCCAATCCGACGGTATCGAACACTTCTTGCGGTTCGACCAGATCGCGGCGGCGTCGATTTCTTCCGTCAGTGGAGATGGGTCTCAGATGGTGACTTTCACGCTCACAAGCGGCAAGCAGTTGGTGGATGTCCAGGTCAGCGCAGACAAAGTGAAAGAACTCCTCTCGCGACTCCAGCCCAAGGGCGGCGGCTTCGCGATCTCCTCGTAGTGCCCCGTTGTTTCCAACCACCTTCCCGCAACTGCGGGAAGGTTCCTCCTGTCCCCCCCCCCCCCACCCCCAGGTTTCGCACCACATGTCCGCTGTGCCATCCTCCGCCGACGCGCAATCACCTCTCAGCGCGCGACATCTGGCGGACCTCCGCGCTTCCGGGCTCCGCGATGAGACGATCGTAGCCGCGGCGATCCACACCGAGTCCGATCCCGTCGCCGTGGCTCGTCTTATTAATTGGAGGCGCGCCGACCGCCTCGGTCCGTGTCTGGTGTTCCCACATGTCGGCATTGATGGGCAGCCGCGCGATTACGCGACCCTCAAGCCCGACGCACCACTCGTTAACGCGAAGGGTAAGGCGCGAAAATATGAGTGCCCGAAAGGGCGGCCGTGCGGGGCTTATTTCCCTCCGCGCACCATCGCGGCGATCGCGGACCCGCTCGCGCCGCTCGTCATCACCGAGGGCATCAAAAAGTGTCTCGCTGCGGATCAGGACGGCATCGCTACGATTGGTCTCAGTGGCGTGTACTCGTTCCAGAAGGCGCGCCCGAAAGTGGGCGGCAAACCGACTGGTCCGCGGGTTCTGATTGACGAGCTGGCCGCCATATCGTGGCAGTCCCGCCCCGTCACAATTATCTACGACTCCGATGCCGCGACGAACCCGAACGTCAGGCTGGCTGAATGGCACTTGGCGGTTACGTTGCACCAGGCGGGCGCTACCATTCGCGTTGCGCGCCTCCCATGCGCGGCGGACGGTTCCAAGCTCGGACTCGATGATTTTCTTGTGACTCATGGTGTGGACGCGCTGCGAACGCTGATCGACGGGGCATCGCGTCCCGCCCGCCCGCCGCGGATTCTCCCGACTCCCCCACCCGACGCCCCACCGCGCTTCCCGTGCCCCAATCCGGGCGAGGCGTGGAACGACCCGCACCGTCTCGCGCGCCTGCTGGTTGATGAGACTCGCACGCTCGAGGGGCACTCCACCTTTCTCCAATGGCGAGACGACTACCACAGGTGGCAAACTGCTTGGCGCCCGGTCCCAGACTCGGACTTGGACGCTCATGTTGCGCGCCACGCGCGGCACGTCTTCGAGATTGACTTCCCCGTTCGCCTCGCGGTCCATGCCCAGGCCGTCGCGCTCGAAGACAAGAAGGGCAAGCCACCTACTCTGTTCCCGGTCACGACCAAGACGAAGAGCGACGTGAAGGTCAACCTGTCGGGCATGGTCAATCAACCAGACACCGGGGCGGATGCTCCGTTCTGGTTGTGGGGCAATGTGACCCATGATCCAGCCCACGTGATCGCGGCACCCAACGGGCTGTTCACGCTTGCCGACATCGCGACCGGGCGCCCGCCGTTCGAGCCGCCGACGCCGCGACTGTTCTCGTTCAACGCGCTGCCCTTCGAGGTTCCTGTCGGCGAACCTGAGTTGCCCACAGTCTGGTTGGGCGCTCTGGAGCAATGGTTCAACGGTGACTCCCGATCCATCCTCGGTCTTCAGGAATGGCTCGGCTACATGCTCAGCGCGAGCACAGCGGCGAACAAAATTCTCATGCTGATTGGTCCGCCTCGTAGCGGCAAAGGGACCGTGCTCCGTCTCATGGCGCAGCTCATCGGCGAGGCGAACATTGCATCGACTACGTTCAGCCGGTTAGGTGAAAGTTTCGGGCTCGCCCCGCTGCTCGGTAAGCGCATCGCGACGATCCCTGATGCGCGCCTCGCCGGCCGCGCCGACCTGCCCGCCGTGGTCGAGCGCTTGCTCAGCATCAGCGGTAACGACCAGCAGAGCGTGAATCGTAAGGGCAGGCCCTGCATTAGCACTTTCCTTAAGGTGCGGTTCGTTATCGCGACGAACGAAGTTCCGCAACTCCCTGATGCTTCCGGAGCGCTCGCTTCGCGGTTCCACATTCTGAGCTTTCCGAATTCGTTCCTCGGTCGCGAAGATCCCGACCTCGACCAGAAACTCACGCGCGAACTCCCCGCCATCCTCGCGTGGGCCGCTCGTGGGTTCGTTCGCCTCTGTACCAACCGGATGGCGTTTACCCAGAACGAAGCGGCGACTCGTTTCCATCGCGAAGTGGAAGACCTGTCCTCCCCCGTCAAAGCGTTCGTCAGGGAGCGCTGCAGCATCGGCCCTCAGTACGATGTGGCAATTCACCAACTCTGTCACGAGTGGCAGGACTGGAACGAGTCGTGCAACAAAAAATGTAGCGATGACAATGTCTTCGGTCGCGATCTTCGCGCTGCGTTCCCCCACATCACGACTTCGCAACCGCGTGTGAGTGGCAAGCGTGTTCGGTTTTACAATGGTATCGGTATCCGCGCTCGTGCCGATTGGGGCGACGCCGAAGAGCCCGTGGAACGGGCTGGAACGTGTACCACTCCAGCGCAGTCTAGTATTGAGAAGGATTTATTATCTGATGTGTTAGAGCATTAGTAGCGCTATAGTGCGAGCCGCACTGCTTTGGAACGCGTGCCAACCCGTTCCAGTTTCCACCCCAAGAGTCACCCCCATGAGCCCGAACGACGAACAGCCTGCCCGCATCCTGTTCCAACTGTGGTTTAAGCCGATCGAGAAGGCAGCGAAGTGGCGGAAGGTTGGCGAACCGTGTTCGCATGCCGAAGCCATACACCGAATCCAAGGCAATGGTTCTTTCTGGCTGGCCGAATTGCGCAACCCCAAACTCGCACAACCTTCCTTGTTCGTTTAGCCTTCAATTGCGCGCGGGCGTTCAGCGAGGTATAATCGTGTGATAACCTGTGCAACCACTCGGGGGAAGGAACCGTGGCTGCAGCAATCACCATTGCGGACGTCGAACTGCTGAAGTCTCTGCGCAACCCGACCGGGTACCGTCACGTTTATGAATCGCATCGTGATGAAGAAGCGATGGGCGTTTTCGACAGCGGGCACAAATGCCGCGGTCGCCGGCGGCTGTTCATCGCCAAGATTAGGCTCAACGGCGTGCTGATCCGGTTGCCCGGGTCTAGCCCCACACCGACCGAGTGCGCCCGAAAGGTTGTGGCGTGGTACCAGGAGCGGTACGGCGACTCGTGGCGCGAGGTACTCGTACCCGCGAGGCGCCTGGTCCCGACCGGAGGTGTTTCGTGAAAGGTCTGACCTTCGAGCAGGCCCGGTTGACCGACGAGCAGCGCGAGCTGGCCGAATCGTGTATCCCGATGGCGCACCGCATTGCCGGGGAGTACACGTCGCGCCTGATTCGGGCGTGCGTCTACCACATCGACCGTGATTCGATCCTCTCCGATGCGTTCCTGGGGCTCATTTATGCGGCGCGTGGCTACGACACCGCGATGGGGGTCAAGTTCGCCACCTACGCTTACACCTGCATCAGCAAAAAAGTTCGTAGCTCGCGTGCCCTGCCGAACTGGAGCTACACGGAAACTGGCGACTGGTTCGCCCCTTCCCTCTCGGGGTTTACTCACCTGCGGTCTGAGAGCAGCCACTTCGATTTGGCCGATCCGCCGTCCCGCGAGCCGGCACCTGATGACGCGCTCGAGACGAGAGAGCGAGTCGAGCGGCTACTTGGCGACCTCACCCCACTGCAGCGCGATATCCTGCTCGCTCCATTCACCCCCCGTGAGGTGGATGGCCAGCCCCTACCGCCGATGAACGACAAGGAGCTCGCGGTGAAGTACTGCCGTAACCGTGACTGGGTCCGGCGCACGCGCAACGAGGCTCTCGCCATCGTCCGCGCTCGGCATCAGCTACAAGCGGCGTGACCGCACTATTCTGTTGGAGTCTGTTGTGAAAAAGCCCCCTGCAGCGGGTTCTGGGCGCAAGAAGGGATCGAAGAACCGCACCACTGTGGTCGTCAAGGAAGCGCTCGAAATGGCGTTCCACGGGCTCGGTGGCGTGCCGGCCCTCATCGCGTGGGCGCAGTCATCCAATGATAACTTTTCGCTCTTTTACGAGAAGATGTGGCTGAAGCTCCTGCCCACGTCCATCGACCTGAACCGCCCGGCGCCCCAACCGCACACGCAGCCCATCAATGACCCCAACGTGCTCGACGCCGCGCTCGCCTTCGATGCCGCAGTTGCCGGTACTCACACCCATCGCGCTGGGACGGCTCGCCCACCCGTACCACATCTGGGGGAGGTTCCATCAGGTCTTGCAAAGCCACTTGATGCGGCTGCTGACGAAGCAGCTGCGGTTCCCACCCGGGCACCCGAAAGCGGGCAAGCTGTGTAAGCGGCTGATGGTGTGCGTCGGGCCGCAGCACGGAAAATCCACCATCGTGAGCCAGCTCTTCCCCGCGTGCGCGATGGCGTACAACCCCGCCATCAAGCTCATTTTGCTCTCGTACTCCGCGGACCTCGCCGCCGCTCACTCCCAGGTCGCTCGTGACCGCGTGTTGGAGTTCGGCGCGCACCTGTGTCCGAATGGTTCGCTCGAACTGAAGAAGGATGCGAAGGCGCGTAATGCGTGGTACACCAATCACGGCGGCTACATGCGGGCCGCGTCCATCCAGGGCAGCGTTACCAGACTCGCGGCCGACGGCGTGATAATCGACGACCCGTTCAAGGGCAGCGAGGATAGCAGTTCGCCGACCATCAAGGACCGTGTATGGACTACATACACCAGCGTTGCCGAAACACGTCTCGCCCCAGACGGATGGGTCGCGCTCGTGGGGACGCCGTGGAGCATTGACGACCTCCGCGGGCGGCTCCTCGAGACCGAGGCAGATGACTGGATAGTGCTACGCTTCCCCGCGCTGGCGGAAGAGAACGACGTGCTCGGTCGCGCACCCGGCGAGCCGCTGTTTCCGGAGCGGTATAGCGATGGGTGGTACGAGCAGACGCGGGACAAGTTCGAGCAGCGCGGGCTCTCGTACCTCTGGGACGCCCTGTACCAGTGCAACCCGACCGGTGACGGTTCGCTACGCGCGTTCCCAGACGACTACTTCGGCCCGTGGTTGTGGGTCGATGAACTGCCCATCGGCCACCGCAACCCCGAGCAGTTCCGGGTGCTAGCGCTCGACCCCAGCAAGAGCAAGACCGGCGCCTCGTCGTCTGATTTCGCTGCCTTTTGTGACATGACGTTATTAAGCGACAGGCACCTCTACGCCACGATGCACCTCGAGCGCGAGCCGCTGCCCGCCTTATACGCCCGCGCGGTCGCGATCGTGGGCAACGCGAAGCGTGAGGGGCGACCGTTCCACCGCCTTATCTGCGAAGCGACGATGTTCCAAGAAGCGGTCGGACTCGCTATCCAGGAGCACCTACGTGCGGCCGGTCTCGACATCCCGATTGATCTGCACCAGACGCCTTCCGACCAGTCGAAGCACGCACGCATTCAGGTATCGCTCGCCCCGTTCCTCGCGCAAAAGCGACTGCATTTCGTGGGGCAGACGCGGGCGAACAAGCTCACGGTGCAGCAGACGCGAGAGCTACCAAACGGAAGTCACGATGACGGACCTGACGCGGTGGAGCTGGCGACACAGGCGCTGAACGTACTGCTCACCGGTACAAAGCGCCCACAACAGCAGAAAGTCCTACGAATATGAGCGCACCTCAATTGCGCGCGGTTACATAACGAGGTATGATTATGTCATATGTCGTTCTTTTCGCGCCTGAACCCCCGCAACTGGTTCCGCGGTCCGCTGACCGAAGCGACCGCGCAGGACATCTACGGCACGCCGGTCAGCGACGCTGAATTCAACTACTGGAACAACCGCCCCCTGACGCCCATCTGGGGGCCGGAACTCTTCCAGGACAAGCTGCAGACCGTCCGCACCCTTCAAGAGCTCAACCGCCTTCGCCACGTCAGCCGGTTCCTGTACGAGCGCAACCCCAACGCTTCGGGCGGCATCAACGGCATGGGCCGGTACACGATCGGCACCGGTAGCGCGCAGGAAGTGCAGTCCACCGACCCGGACGCCGAAGCCCCAGAGAGCCTGTCCAAAGCCATCCTCGCGCTGCTCGACGAGTTCAAGAAGGCGTGCTGCTGGCGGATCGTGGAGCGGGAGATCTACCGCCGGTACTTGACGGACGGCGAGTGCTTCATCCAGCTCACCCCGATGGACGACGGCATCACCGCGATGCGGTTCATCGAACCCGACGCGATCGTACCCCCGTCCGGTGAGTCGTTCGAGGGTCCGTGGTCGTGGGGCATCCTCACCGACCGCGACCGTCCGGGCGTACCCGTCGCCTACAACGTCCGCGACTATAGCACGAATACCGAGCGTCGGGTACCAGCACAATTTGTGCATCACCTCAAGCGCGGCTCGAACCTCAACCAGAAGCGCGGGCTGCCGGCGCTCACCGCGTGCATCGACGAACTACAGGGCGGGCAGAAGCTGCGCCACGCTTCCCGTGAAGGCGAGAAGATCCGGGCGTCCATCGCCTACGTCCGCCAGCACGCACAAGCACCCGTGGGCGCGATCCAGTCGCTGCAGAGCGCCAACGCCGCCGGTACGTACTCCGTCGCCACGCAGAACGGCACGCACGACATCACGTACCAGCTCATCGAACCGGGCACCGTTCAAGACATTCCCGAGGGGCTGGAGTACCAACCGCCTCCCCCGTCGCCCAACTCCGAAGCGGCCGCGATGTCGGTGCGCCTCTCGCTCGAGGCGACCGCGGCAGCACTGGAGTGCCCGTACTGGCTCATCTCCGGCGACTCCACCGCGTCCAGCTACGCATCGTCGCTCACGGCGGAGAGTCCGTTCATCAAGCTCGTGGAGGGTGAGCAGGGCGTGCTGGCGGAGTACGTCGATGCGGTCCTCACAGCGGTCATCGAGATCGCGGCGGAGCAGGAGCGGGACAACATCCCGATGGACGTGCTCGACCAGATCGACCTGCACGTGAACTACACCGTGCCGGTGGTGCGCCAGAAGCTCGAAGAGGCTCAGCGCAACGAGATCCTGCGGCTTGCCAAGATCAAGAGCCCGCAGACGATCAGCGCGGAAGAGGGCCTCGACTACGAAAAGGAACAGGCCAACTTCACCGCGGCCGGGCCGTCGCCGGAAGAACAGGCTGCCGAGCTCGCTGCCAAGCAACCGCAGACCGCGGGCGGGCAGATGAAGCGCGACCAGGGGGGCGATTCGTAATGGCTCAGCTCATCGAAACGACGCTGTGGGAAGGCACCGACTTCAACGAGGACGGCGTCCTGCGTAACGTCGTGATCTTGGGTCAGCGCAGCAAGAACAAACGGGTTTACACGGACACCGCGATGCGTTCGGCCGTGCCGCTCTACGAGGGCGCCGAGGTTTACGACAACCACGGCAAGAAGGGCGAGAGCCGCGCCACACGGGAGCGCTACGGCCGGCTCCGCAACGTGCGGTTCGTCGAGTCGGAAAAGAAGGTCCGCGGCGACCTCGTGTACCTGAAGTCGCAGGCCCAACTCACCTCGATGCTCAAAGAGGACATCGAGCGCAAACTCAACTTCTTCGGGCTGTCGCACGTTGCCGACGGCGATTTCTACATGAAGGACGGCGTGAAGATGGTCACCAACATCAGCAAGGTCACCTCCGTGGACGTCGTAAGCGGCCCGGCGACCGTCACGGGGCTTATGGAGCAAGCCGACACCATTGTGGTGGACATGTCGTCCGCGACTGACACCTTCTGCGAGTCCGTGCTCGCGGTCCTCAACGATGAGTCGCTCGACAACGCCGGCAAGAAGGCGAAGCTGCAAACGCTCGTCTCGTCGACGGCACCCGTGAAGGAGCAGACGGACGCGGACCCGGTCAAGTCGCTCACGGAACAGGTCGCGAGCCTGACCAAGACCGTCGCGGCGCTGCAGAAGCCGAAGAAGTATGTCACCGCGGCGAGCAGCACCGCAACCACGCTCACCGAACAAACGGACGCCACACCCGTGGACGCGCCGCCCAAGGACAAAGCCGCTCTCAAGAAGTGGCTCCGCAGTTAACCAACTGTCACGGCGCCGTGACAATCACCCGTTCATGCACAAGGAGCCGAACCCGTGGCAGACGCACTCTACAGCAACGCCGGGCGACTGATCGGCGGCAACGCTCGCGCGAAGCGCGTCGCGGGTACCGTCGCCAGTGCCATCTACGCCGGTGACTTCGTGGCGCTCGTGTCCTCGAAGGCGAGCCCCATCAGCGCGCTGGGCGACGCGGGCACGCTGGCCCAGAACCAGGAACAGGCACACGACGTGTTCTTGGGTGTGGCGCTCGACGCCAAACTCGCGGGCGACACGCGAGACATCCTGATTGCCAGCGCGGGCGAGTGCAAGTACCCGTGCGCCGCGCTCGGCTCGGGCTCGGACATCGGCGCTTACGTCGGTCCGGCGGGCACCGGGTCCGGCGGTCTCGTGGGCGTGGCCGACCAGATCGTGGCCATCGTCGCAACGCCAAACCTGGCGTTCGGCCGCCTGTCGCGCGCAGCCGTGACCGGTGACACGTTCCTGTACTTCGAGCTCGCCGGCAACCTCACCACCACGCAAGCCGGTCCGCAGGCGATGGCGTAAACCGCTCACCCAGTTGTCAACCAGAAGTTGATGACTGCCCACCCCAACACACTGTTCCGAGGTACCTCCGATGGCGTTCCTGGCCGATAAGCTCAAGAAGATTCTCGAGCAGAACATGAACGAGGGGCGCGGCCTGGCGGGGTACCGCGGGCAGTTGCGCGAGATGTTCGGCATCTCCGAAGACGACGACGGGCTGCCGCTCGTGAACCGAGGCGAGCGGCTCATCGACCCGCGCCACCTGGACGCGCGCGAGATCGCAGTGACGTTCCTGGGGCGCAACGCCGGGCCGTCCGACGTGCGCCGGGCGTTCGCGCTCCGCGAGCAGTACGGCAGCTTCCAGGAGGCGGAAGGCGCGGTCGTGCTGCCCTCGCACTTCGCCAAGATCAGCGCGTTCACGGACACTGTAGCCGGGCTGGTCGATGCGCTCACGATGGAGGCGTACACCGCGCCCGAGTTCATCGGCGACTCGCTCATGGAAGTGAAGCAGGAGCGGGTGAACGGCGGGAAGATGATCGGCGTCATGAACGACGGCGGTGTGAGCGACAACCTGAACGACGCCGAGCCGTACCCGACCGTGGGGCTAAAGGAAACCTACGTCGAGGTGCCCGATAACCAGCGATTCGGGAACGTGATCCAGCTCAACGAAAAGGTGTTCATCTACGACCGCACCGACATGATCGAGAGCGCGTGCAAGAGCGCTGGAACCGCGGTCGCGTACAAGAAGGAACAGCGCCAGGCGGACTGCGTGCTCGGGATCACGAACACGTACAGCCGCGACGGGAACGCCGCGAACACGTACCTGACGACGAACGGCGAGATCCCGAACAACTACACGAACTCGAGCACGAACCAGCTCACCAACTACGCCAGCATCGACAGCGCGTTCCAGATCCTCGAAGGCAACACCGATCCCGGCACCGGGTTCGAGATCACCGTCGCCGCGCCGCAACTGCTCGTGATGCCGCAGCGCCAGATGAACCTCGAGAGCGTGCTGTACCCCGAGTTCATCCGCCGGGCGACGGACACCGGGAACACGCTCACGCAAACGCCCCGCAGTTTGGTGCGGCCCATCGCGCCCATCGTCGTGTCGCGCATCTGGTACAACCGGCTCATCGCGGCTTCCGTCAACACGACGAACGCGCCCGAGCGCTGGCACATGGGCGACTTCAAGCGCGCCTTCCGCTACCGGCAGATCATCCCCTTCCAGGTCAACAGCGCCCCGCTCTCGAGCGAGGACGCGCGGCGCGACATCGTCGGCATCTGGGTCGCCCGGGAGCACGGCGTCCCCTTCGTGAAGGAGCCGCGATTCGTGTACCGCGGCACGAAGGAGTAAGTGACTGTCCCATATGTGCGAAAAAGCCTGAGAAATCGTGGGTGACAACTCGAAAATACGGCGATTTCGAGGCATATGGGACAGTCACTAACGACCCGTAAGCCGAATTCGCCGGACATGGCAGATCTGCCACCACCGGCGCGGAGCCGCACTATGCCGACCGTCGCCGAGAACCTGAACACCACCATCGCGGGGTACGCCACGGCGCTCGCGGCCGACTCGGTCAACCCGCAGCCCACGTACACGCTCGACGGCAAGACCGTGAGCCGCAACGAGTGGCGAGAGGGGCTCGCCCGGCTCATCACCGCGCTGCAGAAGACCGTCAACGCTCAGTCCCCCTACGTGGTGTCCACGAAGATGGTGCTCTGATGGCACTGGACCTGTCCCGTGACTACCTGCTCATCGACGACCCGCTCACGCTGGGCATCGCCTCGAAGAAGGGCGAGTCGTGTTGGGCGGACGTGTCGCGCGTGCAGTACGTGCAACGCAACGAGATGACGAAAGAGGACCTCCGGCGCGCGCAGGACAACAACCCGAACCTGCTCCAGAAGGACGCGACCGTCTTCCACATGTGGACGGCTCAGCTCCGGGGAATCGCTCCCGCCTCGGTCGCTCCGTCGGGCGTGCTGGTGCCGAAGATCGGGGACAAGATCACTGACGGAGTGCTGACCTGGTTCGAGCCACCCGACGGCTCGCCGGCGGTCCCCGCGACCTACGCCGACGCGGGCTACGACGAGTTCTCCGTGTGGGTTGTAGACTCGGTCCGGGTCGTGGACCGGGACGCGAACGGGCCGCAGCGGTACCGGGTCGTCGCGATCAAACGCCACGGAGCGCAGATCCTGTGAGTGTGCTCAACGACATCCTCGACGCGGTCGTTGCCGATCACAAGGCGGCGAAACTCAAGATCGGCACCGAGTGCCTCCGCGTGGTGAAGCGCAAGCTCCCGAAGAAAGAAGAGGGCGTCGACGATCACTTCCAGGTGACGATCAGCGCCGCGGAGCAGGCGGACCAGATCGTCCGCATCGCGTTCGGGAACGTGTTCAAGGTCGGGTACCGGGTGGAGATGACTCTCATCACCCCGAACGACCGAGACCAGTTGACGAACATCGACACCATCGCGGCCTGGCGCGAGGCCACCCGCGCGCGGTACATGAAGCCGAACCCGATCGCGGTGAGCGCGGTGAAGCAGGTGGAGATCATCGACAGCCTGTTCCTGGACCGCTCGACGCTCGCCGACGGCTACGACTTCGACCAGATCGCGCTACAGATTTACACCTTCGAGAGGCGCTCATGAGCATCACGCACACGGTCAGTCAGGTTTGGGGCGCCGGCTCGAGCCAGGTCGCCGTTCAGAGCACGAAGACGGGGAGCGTGGAACAGAACTCGTCGCTCACCCTGGGAACCGTCACCAACCAGGCGGTGGACCTGCAGTGGGCGCAGGCGAAACTGCTGTCCGTCTTCATCAAAACGGACCTCGACTGCACGCTGAAAATCAACAGTTCCGGGAGTCCCACGGACACCATCACCCTCGCGGCCGGGGTGCCGTTCGTGTGGCTCAAGGGTTCCGGCGTGCCGTACCCGTTCACCGGAACCGCGGGCGCTGTGACTACGGCGTTCGTCACGACCACGGCGGCGACCAACATCGAAATCCGCGTACTCCTGGACCTGTAATGCCGCTCTCGTCGTTCAACCTGCTCGCGAACAACACGTTCGCCTTCACGAAGACCGTCACCGACTGGGCGGATCTCGCGCAGGGCGACAACCAGGTCACGTTCAACCTCTCGGGGCTGGACGTCGCCGCGTGGAACCAGGCGTATGCCGCGGTGCTCACGATCGCGTCCGCGGGTTCGACCACCGTCGACCTGAAGAGCTTCACCAACCTCGCGGGCGAGTCCGTGGCGCTGACCAAGGCGCTCGGGATCGTGGTGAAGGTCGAGGGGACGTCGGGCGTGCTCAAGATCACCCCGGGCGCGAGCAACGGGCTCGTGTGGTTCGCGGGCGCGACCGACGGCCACGTGCTCCGCGCGGGCGAGTCGTTCTGTCAGGCGGGCGACCCCGCGGGCAGCGGCATCACCGTGGACGCGACCCACAAGACGATGACGTTCGCGAACACCGGGGCAACATCCATCGACGTCACGGTTGTGATCGTCGGCAGCACCTTGTGAGGTAACAGCCGTGGCAGACAACTGGATCAGCGGGAACAACAGCTACGTGAGGCTCGGCGCTCAGTCTTACGAGTTCGGCAAGTGGCGGCTGCCGGTCGAGGGCGGGGTGAAGAAGTTCTTCGCGTTCGGCCACAACTTCCAGCGCACCACCGCGGGCGGGGTCGCGGCCACACCCGTGGTCGATGGCGCCTACAACGCCGGCAACATGCCCCTGACCGTGAACGCGCTGTACGAGCTTCACCTGGGGTTCGCGGCGGGCATCGAGCTCGCCCTGAACGCGCGCCTCTCGAGCGTGGAATACTCCGCCGAGATCAGCGCCGGCGGCGACCCCGGAATGGTGTCCTGCACCTTCGAGAGCGATGGCGAGTTCAGCATCATCTTCACGTAACAGGCGGGACCACATGAGCGAGCGAAGCGCGGCCCTGGGCATCAAAGGGCCGCCCAAGACCATCGAGCACAACGGCAAGACCTTCACCGTGGCACCGGTGCTCACGCAGGGCACCATGCTCGCGGTGGAACAGAAACTGTACGACCGCGCGAAGGCGGCGCTACTCGAGTTGCGCGACGTGTACCCGGAAGCGGAGTACGTGAAGCGTGCCGATGAATTGCGTAAGCAGCGCGAGGACGGATACTACTCGTTCGAGTCCGAGCGCACGATGGAGTTCCTGCAGACCACGCAAGGCACCGTAGTCCTGCTCTCGTGCATGATGTCCGCCGACAGCGGCGAGATCATGGACCTGCTCACGCACAAATCACAGCAGGTGAAGGAGATTCTGAACGAGGCAATGGAGGACTCGTTCCCGGTGGACAAACGCCCAAAAGCCAAAGCCCCGGCGCCGAACCTGGCGCGCCGCAACCGGGGCAGGTCGTAACGCAGGGCGTACTCACCGCGCAGTTCGCGGTCCTGGTGAGTGAGTTTGAACTCACCCTCCCCGAGATCTACGACCTCACCGCGCGCCAGATCCACAGCGTGTACTTCCACCCGCGCGACAAGGACGGGGTGATTCAGGGTCCGGCACCCGTGAGCGCTCCGGCGGACGATCGCACGAAACTGACCCAGCTGCTCGCGATGTCGCAGATCTTCCACATGAAGCCCGAGGACGTGGAGCGGGTCAAACAGCGCCTGGAGGCCCTCAACAGTGGCGTACAGCACCAATGACCTGCTCGTGATCTTGAACCGGCAGGTGGGCGACGTGCGGGGCATCCTGCGCACGCTCACGCCGCTGGTCGGCCGCATCTCCGGGCAACTGAAGGACATGAAGGCGGGCGGGCCGGGCGCGCCCCCGGGACCGAAGAAGCGCGCCCCCAGTTTCTTCTCGCAACTCCAGTACGGGCTCAAGAGCACGCTCAAGGCGATCGGGACCATCAGCGCCGTCGTGGCCGGCATCATCGGGGCGGTCACGGCGCTGCCCCTCGCGCTGGCGAGCATCGTCAAAGTCGCCGCCTCGTTCGTCCGGGCACTGAACCCGTACCTCGTCGAACAGTACGAGCGCGAGGTACAGAACCTGCGCGCCACGATCGGGTACGGGCTGGTGCCGATCGTCCAGTACGCGACCAAGGCGGTCCGCGACTGGGCGGGGATTCTTCTGCCGTCCATCCAGATGCTGCGCCCCCTCGTGGAGCGCATCAGCGCCGCGGTGTCCGGCGTGTTCCTCGGCGCGGTGCGGACCGTGGCGCGAGTGATGGAAGGGTTCGCGAAGGTACTGACCCCGCTCGTCGGGACGATCGAAAGTAACATGGCTGCCTGGGGGGCGCTCCTGGAAGTGATCGCGTCCGTGGTCGCCGTCGCCGTCGAGTTCGGCGGGGCGATTCAACTGTGGGTCACGTTGTCGAATAGCTACGCGGACGGGCTCAAACGCCTCATCACCGCGGTCACCATCCTCACCGCGCGCCTCATCGGGGCGCTGGGCGGGGCCGACGCCTTGAAGAAGTTCCGGGACTCGCTCGGGGACGCCATCGAGAGCCGCAAGAACCCGAAGCGCGGGCTCCTGGCGGCACCCACGGATGCGGGGGTCAGCGGTATCGAGGACATCGCCCGGAAGATGAGCGAGCGCGCCTTCGCCGCGACCGCCGGGGCCGGGAACACGCAGAAGAGCGAAACCGAGTTCCTGGAAGACATCTTCAAGACCGTGGGCGAGATCCAGAAGGAGCCGATCAAGAACCTGCCCCAGATCATTTCCGACGGCGTCCGGGACGGCATCCGGGCGGCCGCGGCCGCGGAGTTCCAGCGCAGCCCCGCGGGTCAGGGACTGGCATTCGTGCGCGACGAGTCTGCGGGACTGGGCGATAAGGCGCTCACCGCGGTGGGCGACCTGTACCGCGACGGGCGCGCCTGGTTCAACCGGCGCACCCACACCGCATTAGGGGGCAACTGATGGCTCTGAACCTGCTGGAACTGACGGACAACGGCGGCGGCGGGATGGTCACCGCCATCACCCAGGAGGAGGGCGGCGCGGAGGTCCCGTACCGGTACCCGCCGGCGGCGAGCGACACCCCCCCAACCGTGGCGGCAATCTCCTCCGTGTTCGACTACTTCACGGGCGGGGTGAACAACCTGGAACCCAAGGTCGTCGGCAGCGGGACGAACAACGCGGGCAAGATCGACCGCACACTCCCGCCGGTTCACCCGTTCCGCCCTGAGCTGAGCGCCGCCGGCGTCACGGGCATGGTGGGCGTGGGCCAGCAGTTCCCGGGCACCTCGGTGCAGGTGTTCGGGTTGCCGCCTGTGACGGACCAGTTCCCGCTGTACGCCCAGTACGACTACAAGGTGCGGTTCGCCAAGCGCCCGTACTTCCTGCTCCCCAACGAGAAGATCAACGTCACCAACGGCACGTACTTCAAGCCCGACGGGACGAGCGTGAGCTACCTGTACGCCGACGAGTGGCGGCGGTTCACGAGCACGACCCGGGTGCCATCCAACGACTTCGCGAACGCGACGACGGGGATGATGACGTTCCGGACAGACACCGCAGCCGATCCCGACTCGTTCCCGTACCCGAACACCGTGTTCATGAGCCTGCAGAACAGCGTCATCGAAATCACGTGGTACCAGGTGCCGTACCGCTACCTGCTCGACTTCGGGACCCAGCGCAGCTACCTCACGCGCTTCGTCAGCACCGTGAACCAGAGCGACTGGAACGGCTACGCGGCGGGCTCGCTCCTGTACCTCGGCGCGACGCCCACGAGCTACCTCCCCGCGTCGCCGAAGATCCAGAAACTGTTGAACGCGCTCGCGGTGGGGCTGGACCAGAACCTGCTCTGTAACGTAAAGCTGCGGTTCCTCCACACGGCGCGAGTGGGCACCGACGTGCCGCAATCCTCGCACGCGCTCCTGACGAACAAGAACAACGTCGCGGCGGGCCATAACTGCTTGCCGAACTTCGCGGACCGGAAGTTCTACTACGCGGTGGGCGAGGGCGCGACGGAGCCCGTGAAGAAGGCCACGTTCGAGTCGTTCCCGTTCCAGTTGTTTTTCACCGACCCGATGCTCTCGCAACCGGCAGGGCCGATATGAACCCGTTGGGACCGATCGCCGCGCTACAAGCCCTGATGCCCATCGAACTCACCGCGAAGGCCACGGTGAGCGGGCGCATCTACTACGCCTGGGAACAGCGCGAGCGGAACTACACCACGGGGGATTTCCAGGCGCCGATCTCGCCGCTCCGGGGCACGACAACCGTGGCGCCGGCCCGCGAGGTGAACAACGCCGACGTGCCCACGGGTACGATCGTGCTCGCGCGGCAGGCGGGGTCGGTGGGCGGCCAAGTGTGTTACGAGTTCCAGTACGAGCCGGGGGGCAGCGCGCCCACGCCGGTGTACGGCGAGTCGACTCTCTCCCTTTACACCATCACCGCGGACTTCACGTGGTTCGATTCGACGCTCAGCATCTCGCTACCGAGCGCCGGCACGTACTCGCTGGAATGCACGGCCACGGCTCGCGGCGGCGTGTCCGTGGTCGGCGCCACGAGTTACATCGCCGCGCGCCTGTGGGACGTGACCAATAACTCCGACCTGAACCCGGCCGACCCGTCGATCGCCTTCCTGATTCAGCCCCAAACCACCGTTGCCGTTGTTCGCGCCACCACAACGTTCGGCTTCAACCACACGGCAGCCGGCGCCAAGACGATCCGCCTCGAAGTGTTCCGCGGGCCGAACTTTGGAACGTCGATCATCGACGGGTACAGCAACTCGTCTGTCACCCGGTTGCGGTACTGGAAGATCTCGTGAGCGGGAACCAAACCGCCACTTGGATGGGCTACCGCAAGCTGTCGTGAGGTGTCAGAACATGTGTGGAGCACAGAGCCAGAGTTGGTCCATCTACCGCGGCGAGGATGCGCCCATCGTCCTCACGGGCGCGGGCACGACCGACCCCACGGGCTGGGCACTCGTCGTTACGGTTTCGCAGTACGTGGAACAGGACCCGCCTCTCATCTCCACCACGAACGTCACCGTGGGCGGTCCCGACACGGACGGGGCGTACACGCTGACGGTCGCGCTCACCCGCGCGCAGACCAGCGCCCTCGCCTTCAGCACGTACCGGCTCGACCTCTGGAGGGCGGATTCCGGGTTCAACGTGCGACTGGCGGGCGGGCAACTCCAGGTGCTCACGCCCGTGAGACTGCCCGCGTGATGTGCGTCAGTCGATGCGCAGTTCCTGGGCGGGGCGGTCCACGTTGCGAATGAACGTGATGCGGATGAGGGGGTAGAACTTCTCTGAGGCACCGTCCCAAATCACCGTCTGGTTGCGGTAGATCCACACGTCCGAGAAGAACTTGTTGGGACCGAACTTACTCTCCTGCGTCTCGTCGGGTGCGCCCAGGAGTTTCTTCACCTCGTCGCGCTTCAGCCCCTCGTTGCCGGCACTCTGAACGATCTTCTCGCGAGCCTCCTTCAGAGTGAGTTTCTTCGAGGGTTCGTGGGGAGGAGGAACCTTGCCATCGGAGTGGGGCTCAACTGCCGCGGGCCCCTTGCCGGGCAGTACCGGGTCGCGATACACCGTCGGGCCGCCCTCTTTGTTGCACCCCGTGGACAGGCTCAGAAACAGCGTCAGGACGACGACAGCGCGCATGAGACCGCTCCAACGTGAAAGAGCCCGCGAGGATCACTCGCAGGCATCTTAGCGAAGCGCTAGGGCCGCTCGCCACGTGGGAGTTCGGTTACGCCTTGAACTTCTTCTTCACGACCGACTTCCATTTGTCGGACCGGATCATACGGACGAAACCGGGCTTGAGACCAGTCTCCGACGCTATTTCGGCGTCGGTACGCGCCGGGCTCGCTTGAATTGCGGACTCCACTCGCGTGGCATGGCCGTAAACACGGGCTGCCGCTTCCTGAAAAGGCGTCATCATTTCATCCTCTCGACGGCCGGGTTTAATCGTCACTCTGCTCGAGGTCGATCTCGATCCCTTCCGCCTTGAAAAACTCGCGAAGGGCCCTCTCAATCACCGCGGTCTTCGTGGGCTTCGCTTTGAACTGGTCGCGGTATTTCCGCATTGCCGCACCCACATCCGCGGAGGGGCGGTAACTGATTGGCTTCGCGTCATCGTCAGCGCTGGCCGCATCTTTCTTTGTCGCCATGCCGAGCATTGTAAATCCCTTCCGCTTTTGGAACTACCTCAGTATGCCCCACGCCTCTCTACGTGCCAAGTATTGATGACTCGTATTTCTGAAAAGATTTAGTTGACACGTATGACGCGTATGGTAAGATGCCGGTGTGACGCGAACGAGACACCAACGGGAGACGGAAATGGAACTGATCGACATCGAGGTGTGGGTGATGGTGAACGGTGACGGTGAGTTCGAGGTGTCGAAGGACGCCGAGGAACTGCAGGCCCCCGCGGGCCAGGCGTCGCGGCTGGTGAAGATCACGGTGAAGGTGCCGCTGCCCCAGCCGGTCGAGTTGGAAGCGGAGATCGGGGCCGAGCCGGAGACGGGCGAACTGAAACTGGCGTGAGTAAATGACGCGACCTGCATCAACTTGTCCTTGATGCAGGTCGCTTCCCAACCCCTGATTTGACCAGGAGCTGAGCAATGACCACTTTTACAGAACTTCTCGAGCCGACCAAGAGCGAAAAGCACGGCAGTTTCATCTTCACGTCCGGGAGCACGGACTTCACCAACTCATCCGGCACGCTCACCATCATGGGCACCCGGTCGTTCGCCATCTACGACGTCGAGGAATTCCCCTGCGACTGTGGCCGCGGGTTCATGCTGTTCAAGAAGACCCCGGGCACCGACGTCACCGAGGACCGCTACGCCTGCTTCATCGGCAGTGACGGCGTCGGCCACTGTGAGTGTAAAGGGTTCTACTCGACGGGCCGCTGTAAACACCTCGCCAGCATTCACGAATTGGTCAAAGCCAACCGCATCTAAACCTTCCGCAAATTTGCAGAAGGTTCCCAGGACCGAGCAAGCGGCCAATTGGCCGCTTGCTCCCGGAGGCTTTCACGTGCTTGCGCTCATCCGCTCGGAATGGTTCACGGTCACTCTGAAGCGCGCCGGCTGGTGCTTCCACCACAGCAACGAGGCGGCCCTGCGCGTGCTGCAGGTCGGACCTCTCGTCATCGAACTGGCTTGATTCATTGACGGCGAACTCGACCGCGACGTTGCGGTTAAGTTCACTCTCCCATCACCACGCATGTTGAGGGACAAGCATGGCTGACACACGGAAGACCAAGCTCAAGAAGCTCCGCGCACCGGACGTCGTTGACGCCGACGACATCCTGAGCGATCTCAGCTACTGGAAGAACCTCGCGATCGAGAAGCACCAGGAGAAGGAGAGCGCCTGGCTCCGCGACCGGCTCACGGGCTGGCTGGCGCGCACGCTCGGAGAGATCGAACACGTCGAGGCGCAACTCAACAACCAAGACTCCGAACTCGCCCGCGCGCTCGCCGAGGACGAACGCATATCGGTCAGCAGTGCCCTCTACGACATCGTTGACCTGATGGTGAACTGTCGCCCGAACCACGTGCCCGAGTTCCTGAAAGTCGAGCCGTTCAACATGGCCAAAATCCCCCGCAAGAAGAAGAGCTGACTCTACTCTGACTGGTGTCCACAGTATGGACACCAGTCGCCCTCCCGTTTACTCCCGTTAACCCCACCGGACTCCCGAATTGCCTACGCACGGATGCGGAGAAAGTAATTGCTTGCAACGGACCCCGGGGCGCTGTAAACACTACGTTTACAAGGCTCTGGGGGTTTTTCCGCTTGACCTGATTTGCGACGTGGCCCCGGCCCTCATGGTGTGAAAGCACAGAAGCGAACAGCCGGGACCACGCCACCCAATTCTACGCAACCGGACACCCGTTCTTGCTCCGCGAGGCGCTCAATTCATGGCACGCTGGCTGTTCAAGGAAGAACCGGAGGCGTACAGCTTCGCGGACCTCGCGCGCGACGGCTCCACCACCTGGAGCGGCGTGGCCAACGCGCTCGCGCAGAAGCACTTGCGCGCGGTGAAGAAGGGCGATCACGTGTTCTTCTACGCGACCGGCAAGTTGAAGTCGGTTGTGGGCGTGATGGAGGTGACCGCCGACCCGACCCCGGACCCGGCCGACCCCGCCGGGAAGTGCGTCGCGGTGACGGTCAAACCACTTCGCAAGCTCGCTTCACCCGTTACGCTCGCCACGATCAAAGCGGACAAGGCGTTTGCCTCGTGGGAACTCGTGAAGCAGGCGCGACTCTCCGTGATGCCCGTGCCGGATGATCTGTGGGCGCGGATCGAAGCACTGGGTGCCGAGTAATCGCGCACCCGCGGAAGCGCCCTTCCCGTACTTTCCGGCCCCGCCCCGACGACCCATTCCGCGCCGCGACCATCCCTTTCCCAACCCAGCGGCGGCGGCCTTCCATTTTTCCGCGCCGTCCGTTATCAATCGCGCTGACCCCGAGTGCGTGCTCCCGAGCCCGCGCGCCTGATTCGCCGTAAGTCGTGAGCTACTCGCAATGTCCAACGATCAACAATTGACCGACCGCCTCCCGCCCCAGAACCGCGACGCCGAACGCGGCGTCCTCGGCGGCATCCTGCGCGACCCCGACACGCTGCCGACCGTGCAACAGCACATCGTCACGGACAACTTTTACTTCGACGCGCACCAGAAGATCTATCAGGCGCTGTGCGACCTCGCGACCGACGCGCAACCCATCGACCTCGTGCTGCTGTACGACCGGCTCCGAAAGAACAAGCAGCTCGAAGACGTGGGCGGACAGGCGTACCTGGTCGAGTTGTGGGAGGCGGTGCCGACCGGGGCCAACGCCGAGTACCACGCGAAACTCGTTAAGGACACCGCAATGGTGCGGGGGCTGATCCACGCCAGCAACGAGATCCTGCGCGACGCCTACGACCGCACACAGTCGGGCGACGAACTGGTGGCGCAGGCCGAGCGCAAGATCATGGAGGTGGCGAAGCAGGGGATGGTGGGCGAAACGGCGGTGCTCTCGACCGTGGTCAAGGAAGCGTTCGACCGGCTCGACTCGCGCATCGGCCAGGACAACCTCGCGATCAGCGGGCTGCCCAGTGGCTACGTCGACCTCGACAACATGACCGCGGGCCTGCACAACACCGAACTCGTCATCATCGCCGCGCGCCCGTCCGTCGGTAAGACGGCATTCGCACTGAACGTCGTCAGAAACATCATCGTCGAAGGGGTCTCATCAGGTCAGTCGCCGGTGGTGATGTTCTTCAGCCTCGAAATGGCCCGGATCGAACTGGCCGAGCGCCTCTTGTGCTGCCAGTCGCGCGTGGGCAGCCACAACGTGCGCAAGGGACACCTCAACTCGGACGACCTCCAGAAACTGATGGACGCGGGCGACATCCTCCGCCGGTGCCGGCTCTACATCGACGACACGCCGAGCCGCACGATGATCCAGATCGCGGCCAGCGCCCGGCGGCTGCAGAAGAAGCACGAACGGGACGGCGGGCTGAAGCTCATCGTGATCGACTACCTGCAGCTCATCGAGCCGGAGAACCGCCGCGACCCGCGCCAGGAGCAGGTCGCGCAGATCAGCCGCCGGCTGAAGTTCCTCGCGCGCGAGCTGAAAATCCCGGTGATCGCGCTCGCCCAGGTGAACCGGGCGTCCGAGGACCGCCAGGACCACAAGCCGCGGCTCTCGGACCTCCGCGAATCGGGCTCGATCGAGCAGGACGCCGACACCTGTATGATGCTGCACCGCCCGGGCAAGTTCGAGGGCCAGGAAGACAACGTCCTCGAGGTGATTATCGCGAAGCAGCGCAACGGACCGACGGGCGAAATCACGCTCACGTGGCGGAAAGAGTACAACCGCTACGAGAGCTACATCGCCGACGTCAACATGGGCGACGGCGGCATATGAGCCGGGCCGGGCACCGCACGAGCGCCCGAGTCATCGAACTGTTGAACTCCCGTCCGATTCGGCTTAACATTCACACCCGAGGTCGGTTGAGCCGCGTTCGGGGGCCGCATGGAACTGTTCGCCCAGGGTCTGGTGCTCGTTATCGTCGGAGCGGTCGTTTGGGGCCTCTGGCGTGCGGGTCAGCCGGCCCCGTACTTCGCGGTCCGCATTACACGCGGTGAAGCACGGTCCGCTACGGGAACCGTGACCGCGCCGTTCCTCCAGCGGGTCCAAGAGGTCGCGTCCGAACACCGCATCGCCACGGGGACCGTTTGGGCCGTGGTGCGCCAGGGCGGGCGCATCAGTTTGAAGTTCTCGCGCCACTTCCCTCCGCCCGCCTGTCAACAGCTCCGAAACTGGTGGGGCGCATCGGGCTGGAAGGCTGGTATCCGCCGAAACAAGTGCCCGCGCAAATAACGCAAATACGGCACGATTTACGCCCCAATTGGGCGCGGGGGCGTTACGCGGAGGCGTGTCGCGTGCGGGGCGAGGGCGTCCGCAATGCCGGGATAGAGCACAACGCCTTCTGCCAGTGCGCGTTTCTTGTGCGCGAGACCGCGCTGGCCCGGTACGCGGACCGCATCGACCCCGGGGACCGGCGGGCTGTCGCGGCACGCATTCGCGAGCCACCCGGTTTCGTGCTGAAACGCATCACGTCCACCGAACGCGGTGGGGTCGATCACCTGGACGAACACCGATGCACCCCACTGCGTCGGCGCCTCGGCCCGGCCGAAGCCGCTCAGCCCTTGCGTGAGAGCCTCGACCATCAGCGCCAGCCCGAAACCCTTGTGCCCGTATTCGGCTCCCCCGAGCGGAAGAAGCGAACCCGGCGGGTCGGAGAACAGGGCGTTCGGGTCATCGGTCGGCGCGCCCGCGGCATCGAGCGCCCACGCACCGGGGAACGTCTTCCCCTCGCGCCGGAGCCGACCCGCCATTCCGTTCGTGGTGATCGACGCACTAATGTCGATCAGGATCGGGTCAGCATCGGTCGGGATGCCGACCGCGAACGGATCCGGGGTGAACACCGCTTTTCGCCCGCCAAATGGAGCGACACTGGCCACGGCAGGGTCGGAACTGGCGATCGTAATCATCAGCCCGCGATCGGTCGCACGCTGAAGGAACGCGGCCAAACAACCGATGTGGTGACTCCGCCGAATGACGATCGTCGCGACCCCGTAGGTCGGCGCGCGTTCCACCGCGAGGTCCACGGCCTTCGCGGTGAGCCACACACCCGGGAGCCGGCGCCCGTCCCAGGTCACGGTTGCACCGCGATCCGCGACCACCTCCGGTTCGCCGCGTGGGATCATCCCTCCGGATTCCAATTCGCCGAGGTAAGTGGGGGCCAGTTGCAACCCGTGCGTGGTGTGGCCGAGTAAATCGGCCTCGACCAGCCCCGCGGCGATGGCGGCCGGCTTGTCGCCGTCACAGCCGGCCGCGGCAAAAAGTGCGGTGGCGTACTCGATCAGATCACGAACTTGGTACCGAATCTCGGAACTGGTATTCGACATCGTTTCACCTGGGAGAGCTTACCGCCCGGCGCCGACCGGTTGCCAGTGGGGCCACATGGCGCCGGCGCCGGCCTTCAAACCTGTGATCCGCTTTTCGGTTCGATCGGACAGGTTCATGACGTAAATGTTGCGAACCCCGTCCCGCATCGAGCCGTAGATGATCCACTTCCCGTCCGGCGACGGCTGCGGGTGGTAGTGTAAAGAACCGTCGGCGGACTTGGTGAGTTGCGTGGCCGTGCCGTCGAGTGTCGTCTGGAACAGCTCCACGCTCTTGCCGACCTTCGCCGTGAAATAGACCAGCGCGCCGTCAACGGACCACACCGGCGTATCGCTGCTGCCGCCGTGGAAATCGAACACGTCCAGGAACTCGATCACGCCCCGATACCCACCGCGATCGGCGAGCTTCTTCAGCCCGGTGCCGTCGGGCCGCACAATGTGCGGGTGGCAGTTGTAGTGCTCGCCGCTCACGAAGAGCAGCCACTTCCCGTCCGGCGCCCACTTCGGGGCGAAGTCGAATGCGTGGCCCGTCTTGATGTGCTTCTTGTTCGCGCCGTCCGCGTCGGAAACGTGGAGCTGGTAGTTCTCGTGGTAGCAGATGAACTTGCCGTCGGGCGACGCGCTGTACCCGTAAGCGAACCCACCGCCCTTCCCCGACACGTCGCGCTTGTTGCGCCCGTCCGGGTCCATGAGATAGGGCTTTGAGACGCCCTTAATGAGCGGCGTGAAACCGAGCCCGCGCCCGTCCGGGAGGAAGAACAGCCCGCCGTTGTAGTGGCTGACGCGATCCACTCCCGTCACGTTCGCGACTTTCCCCGAAGCGAGATCGAGCAAGCACGAATCGAGCTTCCACTTGCCCTCTTCCATGCGGAATTGTTTGTTCTCGTCTTCCCATTTCGCATTTTCGGGCGACTGCCAGCCGGCGCCGATGATTGCGGCCTTACCGTCCGGCGCCCAGCCCGCGAACTGGGTCCAGGTGTCGGGTTCCTTCGCCAGTTCTTCAGCGACCAGGCGCGGACCCGTGCCGTCGGCTTTGACGACCGCGGCGCGCATCGTGCGCACGTTCGCGTGCCGACCGCCGGGGAGGTTCGTTTTGAGCTCCGTGTACCCGATGAGCGGAACCGCGGGCTCCGCACCGCGTGCGGGTACGCAGTGCGTCAGTGTGAATATCCCACCGAGCAGGCTCACGAACATTCTGGCGCTCGCGCTGCGGATCATGGCGGACCTCCGTGGTTCAATCTTTCCAGAACGTGGATTCGCGCGGGGCCTGGTACCGCACCGCGAGGTGCGGCGTTTCCAGGCGCTTCTGCCCCTTGGAAAGCGAGTGCGTGCCGGCTTCGACCAGCCCCGATGTGAGCAGCGTCCGCTCGACCGGGTACGGCGCCCGCCCGGTCAGGAACGTCTCTTCGACCTTCGACATGAGCGCGGCCGAATAGACGACGTTGGGGTTCGGCGGAAGATAAAACAGCGTCGAGAGCGGTTCGGCCTCTCCCCTCACGCGCGCGGCGAACGTGAAATCGCCGACGAGCCCGTTCATCAGGAGCATCGTGGCCTTCAGTCCGTCGGCGTACTCGAAACGATAAGCGACGGGCACCTTCACCCACTCGCGCATCTGCTTCACGGTCGGGAACCGGTGACTGTACGTCGGCGCTTGCGCGAGCGTCTGACTGCGGCAGAGGCAGGCATCGAACAGTTGCGGGTTCCACCCGCCCGCCTTCCACGAACCGGCTTCCAGCGCGTTCCAAACCGAGTCGCCGCGCAGCGCCTGGAGCGCAACCACACCCGTTTCGCCGCCCTTCCGCCGCTCGGCCATGCACTGAATCACCTCGAGCGCGTGGAAGTCGTAACTGTCCACGCCGCCCATCGCCACGCACATCACTTCTTCGACCTCGGCCCCGAGCGGCATATCGACCGCCGGCATGCGCCACGTCACCGGGAGCGACGATCCGGCGAGGAACGGGAACTTGAGTTCGCGCGCCGTATCGACCATCTCCTTCGCCCACGCGAACTTCCACGAGAGGTGCTTGTCGTTGAACACGGGCGCAGCGCGGCCGTCCTTTTTGAAGACCTCCGCGACCTGCTTGAAGAACTCGTAGCGCGGGTACTTCTTCTGCCCGAACTCGTTGTCCGGGTAGTCCCCGTGCTCGCCGATAATCAGCACCGCATCGACCGCGAGCTTGTCCGTTCCGCAGCGCAGGGCTTCGGCGACGGACTTGTAGATCGTGAACCCGGATTCGCGGGCGCGGTCCCGGCTCAGGTCGTTCTTCGGGAACTGATCGACATACGCGGCCACCACGTCAATCGCCGGCCGGCGCCACTTCCCCTTGATGGGGTAACCGGCCAGGAACCGCTCCGCCATGTGCCAGGCGTGCGACCGGTCACGCCACTCGGTCGTGACGACCGCCATTTTCTTCCGCGGACCCGGGTCCGCACTGAAGGCGCCGGCACCGAGAGCACTGGCCCCGACCGCACCCAGGAAATCTCGTCGCGTGAGCATGTGGTCCTTTCTCGTGTCACAGTTTCTTCAGCAGTTCCGTGACTTTGGCGTAGAAGAGCTGTTCCCATTCGGGGGCGAGCCGACAATCGCTGTCTTCCTGGGCGCCGCCCACGTTCCGAAGCTGTTGCGCCGTGGGGGTGTAGTAGATGTACCCGTTCGTGTAACCGGCCACGAACGTCGACTTGTGCGGCGAGGTTTTCTTGACGTTCAGCCCGATCTCGACCGTCAGTTCGCCGGGGAAGGTGACGAGTATGAAGTCGCCGACGCACAAGGCGGTCATTTCCACTTCGAGCGGCTTGCGCCCGGCCGCGAGGTTCGCAGCCTGGTGCTTCTGAAGGAGCGCGAGGTTGGTTTGCACGCGCGTGATCTGCTCCATCACTTCGATGTTGCTGAGGTACGCGCGCAGGTTCCTCCGGTTCGTGTCGTCGAGCTTGAGCAGGTCGGAGCGCCCCTGGGCCTTCTCCGTGAGGTAGAGGTGCGAGGAGTATGAGGGGAACTCCTTCGACAGGTTGTACTTCCCCGCCAGTTCGAGGAACGTCTTGAAGTTCAGGCTCGTTCCCTGGAGCGACTTCACCAAGCGCGCTTGTTCCGCGATCAGCGCTTCGATGCGCTCAGAATGGTCCGCACGCGGGAGCTGGATCGTCTCGTTGAGTACCTTCAACGGCGCATCGGCGCGGCACGTGATCTTCCGGATCGCCTGGAGCGCGCTGAGACCGAGCATGTCGCCCAGTGGTTCGGCATGGCGCGGCTGGTGGACGTCCTTGTACCGCACCGGGTTGATGTCCCCGCCGCACCCCTGGACGAACAGGGCGACCGCGCCCGCACGCAGATTGTCCTCGATCACCTTCGACGCGAAACCAACAATGTCCGCGGTGTTCCCATCCCCCAGAACGCCCATGATCGGGTGGCACGCGAAGTTGTACACCACCGCGAGCGTCTGCCCGTCCTTCTTGTCCAGGCGCAGGATTCCGATCTGCGGATCGATGGGACCGACACTCGCCACCTCCTCATCAGGGGGAAGTGCGTAGGCGTGTCGAACGTCCACTTCTTTGCCGCTCTTCAGTTTGAGTCGGCGGTTCTCCGACACGCGGGACTCGCTCCCCACGCCCCCACCGACGTTCACCGGAACCATGTTCTCGGTCGCGATCTTCACGGCCTCGAACGTCTTCTCACCGACATCAGCGCAGACGATCCCGTGGCAGTGACTCGCGTTAATCGTTACGTATTCGGGCGCGATCTTCAGTTCCTTCTGAACCCGGGCGCGCACGTTACCGAGGTAGTCGTTGCCGATGTGACCAATCTCGCCGATGGCAACGGCATCGACGGTGATGAGGACCGCCGTCGTCGCGCCGTTCTTGAGAACGAGAGCCTTTACGAATAGCGGATCGTTGAGCGGAAGGATCTTCTTGTTGGTGATCTCGACTTTCGCGACCCCGGCGAAGAGCGCCCCAGCTTTGGCCGGTTCTGGGAGTGTTGGTGGAGGTGCGATTGGGGCCGGGGAGTTTGTCGACGGCTTCAGTTCCCCGCACCCGGGCAAGCCGAACGCAAAGTACAGGAGCAGAACCGGACGCATCATGACCGCACCCTCACTGATGACCCAAGGCGAGCCGACTGCACGCTGTTCCCACTCACGAAGTCGCTACCCGGGCCGGTCAATCCTTCAGCGGGAGCCCGCTCGCGCGCAGGAGCGTTTCCTGCACGGTCAAATCGTGTTCGTAAGAGAAATCGGCGCCCTTCTCTCCGCGAATGACGCGGGCCATGTCCGCGGCGTCACCGACGTACCGCGTGTACTTCGGGAACGTGATGTCCTGCGTGCCCTTCTTGTACTCCCCGCGTGCTTTCGACAGCGAGACGCGCGCGGCCGGGTTGTCGAGCGGTTGAATGTGGAACGTGCCCTCGGTCCCGCACACCACGAGGTGCCGACGGTCGCCGCCCTCGACCTCGATCGCGCTCGACTTCACGCTCGCGGTCGCACGCGGGTAACTCAGTACCGCGAGCGTGTTGTCGAGAAGTTTGTCGTCGAGCGTTGAGGAGTGCAGCGGGAACGATGCGACGTCCTTCGGTTTGCCCAACACGCCGATCACCAAGTCGAGGACGTGACAGCCCAGCTCGAACATGATCCCGCCGCGGTACTCGGCGAGCCGCTTCCGCTCGGCCGGCGCAACAACCTTGCTCATCACGGTGTGGACCTCGAACACCTCACCGAGCCAGCCCTTCTTGAGGAACTCGCGGAGCAGAACGACCGCCGGGCTGTAGCGGTACATGTAGCCCATTTGCACGAGCAACTTCTTCTTGGCTGCAGCGCTGAGGATGCGTTTGAATTGCGGCAGCGATTCACCGGCCGGCTTGTCGATATGCACGTGCATCCCGGCAGAAACGCACGCTTCGGCGTTGTCGAGCAGGTCGCGCACGCGCGTCTCCACAAGCACCGCTTGAAGCCCAGGTGTTTCGAGGAGTTGTTCGCGCGTGAGCCACTTCAGGTCGCGATAGGTCGGGGAATTCTCGGCTTGCTTGCGGAGTTCCGCGTCCGGCTCGACGCCGCCGACCACTTCGTAATCGGGCGAGGCACGGTACACCGACAGCTTGCTCGCGTGGGCGTGCCCGACGCCGATTTGCCCGATCTTGATGCGCGTCCCTCCGGGCTTCGGGTCACTCGCACCTGCCGAAAGTGTCGCCTCTCCGAGAGCGATTGCCGCGCTGAGGTGCGCGAGCGCGTGACGGCGCGTGGGGGCTGGCATGGATTTTCTCGCGTAACGGTCAAAGCAGGCGGGTGGAAAGCACTTCACGCGAGTGCTTCGCGGGCACGAGTCACAGGAGGCGAGTTCGGCGGAAGGCTGGCGTCGCCATATTCGACCCGATCCGCGGACCGAGTGCAACAGTGAGCCAACCGCGAACGGATTTCTTGTCGGAACTCGCCCGCGCCGGTCGCGTGTAGCGAACGAATCGCATTCTCCTTCCCCCGACGCCAAGAAAAGCGCACTCGCAGTAGCTACTGAGTTTGAGATATGCCGATATGGGAATATATATTCCTCATGGCCCGGTCACCCACTACCTCGGATGCGTTCAACGCGGTCGCCGAACCGCGGCGCCGGGACATTCTCGACCTGCTCGCGCGGGGCGAGCGGTCGGTGAACGACCTGGTGGCGGCTCTCAAACTCACGCAACCGCAGGTGTCCAAGCACCTGGCCGTGTTGCGAGAAGTGGGGCTGGTGAACGTGCGCGGGTCCGGGCGCCAGCGGTTCTACGCGCTGAACGCCGCGGGGCTGAAACCGATTCACGATTGGGTCAAGGTTTACGAGCGGCTCTGGAACGAGCGCCTGGACCGGTTGGACGAGTACCTCAAGGAACTCCAGTCACAGGAGAAACCGAATGACGGCGAGTAGCAAACCCGCGGCACACACCGCGGACCGCGAGATCGTCACCACGCGCGATTTTGACGCGCCGCGCGAGCTGGTGTTCGCGGCGTGGACCGATGCGAAGCACGTCTCGAACTGGTGGGGGCCGAACGGCTTCACCACGACCACACACGTAATGGACGTGCGGCCGGGCGGCGAGTGGCGGTTCATCATGCACGGCCCGGACGGGCGCAACTACCCGAACAGGATCTCGTACCTCGAAGTCGCGCGGCCCGAGCGCCTCGTCTACAAGCACGGCGGCGAAGTGGAACTCGAACCCGTCGATTTCCACACGACCGTGACCTTCACCGAAGTGAACGGCAAGACGCGCGTCACGATGCGGGCGGTGTTCCCGTCGGCCGAGGAGCGCGACCGCGTGGCGCGGGAGTACGGCGCCGTCGAGGGCGGCCAGCAAACACTGGCGCGGCTCGCCGAGCACCTCGCCGGATCAACCGGAACCGTTTCGGACCGCACGATCACCAGTACGCGCATCATCGAAGCGCCACAAGAGCGCGTGTTCCAAGCATTCGCGAACCCGGACCAGTTGAAATACTGGTGGGGACCGAACGGGTTCGCGAACACGATCGAGAAGTTCGAGCTGTACCCGGGCGGCACCTGGCGCCTCACCATGCACGGACCCGACGGCGCGGACTACCACAACGAGAGCGTCTTCACCGAGGTGTCGGTGCCGGAGCGCGTCGTGTTCGAGCACCGCGAGCCGGTTCACCGGTTCACAATGGAAATGACCTTCGCCGCGGAAGGTGACCGAACGCGGCTCACCTGGCGCATGGTCTTCGAGTCCGCGTCGGAGTTCGCAAAAGTCAAAGATTTCATCGTCCCGGCGAACGAGCAGAACTTTGACCGGCTCGCCGCGCACCTCGCATCGCTGTGATTTCGTAGTCGGCGCGAGTGCGATGAGTCCTCACGCCGGGCTCCAGTTCCCCACACGGAGGAAGTAGCTGATGTCAACTCACTCGCCCGCGCCGCCATCGAAGGGCGCGCGCTGGGCCGGGCACGTCCTGAGCGGATTAGTCGGTGCGTTCCTGCTCCTGGACGGCGTCGCCAAACTGTTCAAGCCCGTGCAGGTCGTCGAGGGCACGGTGAAACTCGGGTACCCCGAGGACGTGATCGTCCCGCTCGGGATCACACTGGCTGCGTGCTCGGTCCTCTACCTGATTCCGCGGACGGCGGTCCTCGGCGCGATCCTGCTCACGGGCTACCTCGGTGGGGCCGTCGCCACTCACGTTCGGGTCGGCGGCAGTGCGTTCTCCATCGCCTTCGGGGTCGGCTTCGGCGTTCTGGTTTGGTTGGGGCTGTACCTGCGCAAGCCGCGCCTCCGGGCTCTCGTCCCACTGCGATAGTCCTCAACCGGCATTCCGTTTCAACTTCACAGGAACCGATCTCATGGCCACGAATCAAGATTCGGCGTCGGACCGCGAAATCGTCATCACGCGCGAGTTCGCTGCGCCGCGCGAGTTAGTATGGAAGGTGTGGACGCAGCCCGAACACATCACGCAGTGGTGGGGGCCGCGCGGGTTCAACACGACCGTCACCGAGATGGACCTGCGACCCGGCGGTAAGTGGCGCTACGTCATGCACGGCCCGGACGGGGCCGAGTACCCGGTGCGCGGGGTGTTCCGCGAGGTGATTCCGCCGCAGCGGATCGTGACAACGGACGAGTTCGATGAGGGGTGGAAGCCGCCGCAACCGATCGACCTGCCGAGCGGTATCGTCGCGACCGCGGTGTTCGATGCGCTCGGCACACGAACGCGGCTCACGCTCACGATCAGCCACGCGACCATCGAGGACAAGAACAAGCACGCGGCGATGGGCGTGGAGGGCGGGTGGAACTCCAGCTTCGACTGCATGGACGACTACCTGATGGCCCTCACGGACGAGGCCGTGGTTCGGCAACTCATCGCGGACCAGATGAAAGCCATCTGCGCGAAGAACATCGACCAGTTGATGCGGCCCTACGCGGCCGAGTTCGTCGCGTTCGACGCGATCCCGCCGTTCCAGACGAAGGGCGCGGACGCCTGGCGCCAAACGTGGGCGTCGTGCTTGCCGCACTTCCCAGAAACGTTCGCGATCGAAGCGCGCGACCTGCACCTGACGGTGAGCGGCACCGCCGCGTTCGCGCACTGGCTGTTCCGCTTCACCGGCCCGGACAAGGATCACCCCGCGCTGCAGAACTGGATGCGCCTGACCGGGTGCTATCGGAAGGTCGAGGGCGAATGGCGCATCGTCCACGAGCACTGCTCGGTGCCCTTCGACCCGCACACCAGTAAGGCGCTGCTCACGCTGGACGTGTAAGGCCACGTCTTCCGGCACCATTGAAGACGCGAACGACGAATAAAACCGTTGTTCGCGCAGCATCTCCTAAAACGATCCGTACCCCACCCGAGTGGTCAAATCGGCAGCCCTATCGGTTTGAATTCTCCGCTCTTCTAACTGCGCCGCATATGGCACATTATGACCGCGTGGCCAGTACCAATAAAAGATACTAACAAGTGCGAGTTTGTGACAAGCGGGACATTACTGCGTTGACAAACAGTATCATTGTAAATTTAGACATTCCCAAAAAGGCGGGAAAACATTAAAAGGTAATCGCCCCTACCCGCGACGAGCGGGCTGGGCTTACAGATTCGGTCCGCCCCCGGAATCGCCCATGCCCGATCCGAACGATCCGCCGCAGATTATCGACCCGCGCCTGGGGAGCCTGCTGGTTTCCGCGCGGGGGCCATTCGGCGCGAGTTCCCCCTCCGTCGCAAAAAATACACTCGATTTCGGCCCGCCCGCGGTGGCAGGCGAAGTGGGAACGCTCGGCCCCTACCGCGTCGTGCAAGAACTGGGCCGAGGCAGTATGGGCGCAGTCTTCGAGGCGCTGGACACGCGCCTGGACCGTAGCCTCGCGCTGAAAGTGATGCGGCCCGAGTTCGCCGCCGACGCGGAGGGGCGGGCACGGTTCCTCCGTGAAGCAAAGGCCGCGGCCCGGATCGACCACGACAACGTCGTCACGGTCTACGAGGCCGACGAGCGCAACGGCACGCCGTACATCGCCATGCAGCTCCTCCGGGGGTACCCGCTGGACGCCTTCCTTGCCCTCAAGGGCGCGCCCTCGCTGCGCAGCGCCGTGCGGATCGCGCGGGAGGCGGCCCTGGGGTTGGCCGCGGCGCACCGGCTCGGCGTTGTACACCGCGACATCAAGCCCGCGAACCTGTGGCTGGAGGCGCCCCAGGGCCGGGTGAAGCTGCTCGACTTCGGCCTGGCCCGGCCCGACGGTGTGGACAACGAACTCACCAAAAGCGGCGCCGTGATCGGCACACCGGCGTTCATGTCGCCGGAGCAAGCGCTCGGCGAGCGGGTGGACCACCGCACCGACCTCTTCTCACTGGGCTCGGTCCTCTACTGGCTCTGTACGGGCCAGCTCCCCTTCCAAGGGGCGAGCGTTGTGGCCGTGCTGATGGCACTGGGCACCGAGGAGCCGAAGCCCGTGTACGTGCTGAATCCCAACGTGCCCCTGCCGCTGTGGGAGCTGATCCACTGGCTGCTTGCGAAGTCGCCAGCGGAGCGGCCGCAGACCGCGGCGGAAGTCGCCAACCACTTGCACGAAATCCTGGAACTGCCCACGGGACTGTCCTCGGTCGCACCGCCGAGCGTGCCACCTCCCTCCGGGGCGCGGGTTGAAGCCTCCGATCCGTGGGTGACCCGCGCGCTGAAAGGCCCCGGTTCGCGCGGGGGGTACCGTGCCGCGCCGCCGGCTGTGCCACCGACCGCGCCAAGCGAACCGCGGGTACTCCACTCGATGCCGGTCGTCACCGTTAGGCCGGCCGAGCCACCTGACGAGGAGCCGCGAACGGCCGGCGCGCCGGGCACGGGCGGCACGGTTATTTCGTCCGGCACCCTCTGGGAGGAACCACGGAGGAAGCCCCGTAAAAGGAACCCGCCAAGGGAGTACGAAGCCCCCGAAGTGGAATATTTTGACCGGCCGAGGCGACAGTACAGGAGCGCGAGGAGAAAGGACGACCACACCGGGCCGATCATTGCCATCATCGCGGGCGCGATCGGCACGCTGATCGCTGGTGCCTTAATCGTGGTACTGATCGTAACCGGGAGCAGAAGAGGAGCGGATTCGGCACAACAGAAGACCGGTGACCACGGCCGTCAGATGGCGAGAGGGACCACGCCAGGCGGAGCCGGTGTCCGGCCTCCCGTCGGCGCCGATCACGGAGCGGACGCACCGCGTGCGGTGCCGCCCGCTGTCGATGCACCGGACCTGCCCCCGCCCCCATCCGGCGCCAGTTTGGTTGGCCAGTGGACCCGCCAAGTTGACGGCCTGATCGACGTGTGGACCATTCGCTCCGTTGCCGGCAAATGGGAAATTGAGGGCCGGTTATTCGACGGCGTGGAGGAGGTCGGAACTTTCGTCGGTTCGGACACACAAATGTCCGGCCGCACCCTCACGTTCGTTCAAAACTTCGATAAACAACCGCCCCGACCGTGGCCCAGCGGGGCAACCATCGCGGTCAAACTCTCGGGGGCCAATCTCGTGTTCACCTGGCAGCACAACGGGAGCAGTGGGAGCGGCACGATGATACGAGTGAAGCGGTGACTCGGTGGGTTTATTGAGGTAGGCTGTCGCAAAAAGCCTGCCCCAAGCTCTGTCATTTCGGAACCACAGTTACGAATTTGATAGTTCGATCTTATCTTCCCAGCACTGCGGGGGCCGAGTCCTGCGCGTGGCGGGCGTCGTGCCCGGTGTAGGCGCCGAAATCGTTGAAGAACAGCCGCTTCGCCAGCCGATAAAACACGTTCTTCTCCGGGATCTCCGTTCCCGGGGCGTATTGCGACGTGCGGACCGTCATCGCGTCGAGTTCGGCGAGCGCGGTCTTTCGGGCGGTCGCGTCCTTCGCCCCGTGAGCTTCGACCAGTTTCTTCAGCAGGTCGGGGCGCTCCAACACAATGCACCCGCGCGTCGTTTCGGCGGCGAGCTTGCGGAAGTCCGCCAGGAACGCGGACCGCAGGAACTTCTGTTTCAGTGGTCGCGTGTCGGTCGTGGAGTGAATCGATTCCGTGGAGAACTGCACGATCGGGCACGGCTCGATGTCGCCCCACGGGTTGATGTGGTGGCTGATCCCGGTCGCGGCCGGGCACAGCGCTTTGCCCTCGCCGTCGTGGTACGCATCAACGATCACAATCGGCTTCTTCGCGCGCATCTCCACTACGAACTTCCGTGCCCGAATCGCCTGCTCGGACGTCAGGCACAGCGCCGGGTTCGGGTTCGGCCCCATCGGTCGGTACACGTGAAACCACGTGTAAAGCACGCCCATTTCCACGAGCCGGTCGATCCACTCTTCGCGGAGCAAGTCATCAATGTTGCTTCGCGCGAGGCTGGTGCAAACGCCTGTAAACACGCCCGCGTCGAGCGCGTTGTGGAGCCCCTGCATCGTCTTGCTCAGGACGTTCCCGCGCCCGCGGCGCTCGTCCGAAACGATCTCCGTGCCTTCTACCGAAATGAGCGGCGTCACGTTCCCCAGGCGCCACATCTGTTTGGCGCGTTTGGGCGTAATGAAGTGGCCGTTCGTGAAGATCTGGAAGTAACAGTCCGGGTGCTCCGCGAGCATCTCCAGTAAATTCGGGTGCATGAACGGCTCGCCGCCGACGATCCCGAAGAACACGTTCCCCATCTGCTTCGCTTCGCGCACGAGCTGGTGGAACGCGGCCGGCTTGATCGTCTCCTGCTTCATGCTCACATCGACCCAGCACCCCTGGCACCGCAAGTTGCACGTGTTGATGATGCTGACGTACAAAAACGGCGGGAACACCTGCCCGCGCTTCAGGCGCAACTTGTGCCGGTGAACGGACAAAGCCCCTTTAAAGCCCATGTTGTAAGCGAGCTTCCACAGGAGCCGCTTGTCGGTTTCCAGCAGAACGCGCTTGGCCAACTTGAACGACGCGAGCAGGGTCACGGTGTGCTCCGGGCGCGGTGCAGCGATACAGATGAAGTGTACCGCTTACGCGGGAGATATTACGGGAGATTTTTGGGCGGGCGGCCGGCCGTAGCGCCTGTGCGGGTGGAATGCCCTGAGACGAAGCGGGAAACGCCCCGCGAATCGCTTCGGTCGGGCACGCTCACAATGGCGCGGGAACACTTGGTCATTGCACCCGCGTCACGGAGGACGGCCATGATTCCACTTCTCTTGCTACTCGCCGCTCCCGGTAGCGACCCGTTCGGCCCGCCGCTTGGTGCGCCCGACTTCTCCGGGCGCCCGCTCACCCCTCCCGTCCCGGCCACTTCGACGTGGGACCGGATGTTCCCCACCGGCCACTGCGCGGGACCGGCGCTCCAGCCGTTCCAGAAGCAGCCGCGAGTCTGCCCGGTGGCCGTCTGCACGTGCGATTCGGAAGCCAGCGGGGCCACGAAGGGCCTCACCTGGGTCAAGGAGTTTCACTCCGCGGCGCACGTCCCGTACCCGCGGTACGATCTGAACGGCTGCCCCGTCGAGGGTGACGGACTGGTGATCTACGAAGGGATGCGGTTCCACGTGGACCCGAAGAGCGGGAACTACGACCTGACGTTCACCGCGACCGTTCCCGCGATGCCGGTCTTGTTGCGCCTGCAACTGACACTCACCAGTTCGGACGGGAAGGAGGAGTACAAGCTCACGCTCCCGATGATCCGAATGGAACCGCCCCGCGACGCCAAACCCGGTGACCCGGCCCCGCGGACGTTCCACGTCGCGCACCGGGGGTACTCCAGTCTGTTCGTCGACCCGAAGCAAGCGATCCCCCCCAAGCAGTGGGACCGACAGACGGCGACTCTCAAGGCGAAGATTGATGATAAGTGGGTCATCACGCGCACCGGGACCGCTCGGTTCGGAACGCCGGTGGCCATCGAAGACCCGAACCGCTGAGCGCCCCGCCCTCACATCCGACCGCGGCCCCGTGCGCCGCGGTCGTCTCATTTTCTCATCCGGTTGAGTCATTTCCACAAATTCGCGCTGACCCGGAAAGATGGCGCAACTGGTAAAGTCGGCATTATTGGCCCGTCGATAACTCGCACAGAGATTGTTCCGTACACGCTCGCCGGGCGCATTGCGCCGCGAGTGACACGGGGGCGACGGGCATGGTTCGCAACGCCGGGGTAATGTTCCTGTGTCTGGCCCTGGGTGCGGTCGTCATGTACGGCAGCACGAATCTTCGTATCCGCGTGGAACCGGCCGCCCCCGACGCGAAAGCCACGGGCACCGGCGCGCCCAGTGCGCCCCCGGGGGCACTGCCCCCCGATCTCGTCGCGAAGCCCCGCGCCGGGGAGCCCGCGCGCCGCGACCGCAACGTGCGCCAAGCCAGCGCTCTCACGGACGACACGAAACCCGACGCGGTCCGGGGCGTCCGGCTCGAAGACGCGCAGGGGGTGGTATGGGATCTGAGTAAAGCCCCCCCCACGGGTATCGCGGCGCTCGGAACCATCGTGAAGGTCCGGTTGGAGCGCGTCGTTGCGGACCAGCTCCTCCTGAGCACCGACGACCTCCGGGAAAAGCCGATCGAAGAAGTGTTGGGTGCGAAGCGGACCGACGAGAACGGCGCGACCGTCGTCGCCCTCGACCTGACAAAAATGAAGGCCCGCGACGGCACGATCAACTTCGAGTTGCGCGTGAAAAGTGTCGGCCCCCAAACGTCCGACCCGTACAAGTTCACGATCCTGCCCCCGTCGGAGCCCTCGGACACCATTTCGGGTCAGGTGACCGAGTACACGACGTCGCCGTACCTGCGCCCGTCCCCGGTCTCCGGGCTCACCGCATCGGCCCCGGCCGATGTTTACGGCAAAATCCAGTACGAACCGTACTTGCGGCTCTTCGGCCAATTGAGGGGCACGGCGAACTTCCGGTTCGTGCTGCAGCCCGATGCCGGAACCGCGACCGAAGTGGACGCGGACATCGGGCACAACGCCGCGGGCGCCTGGGACGCGCGCGTGCGGTTGCCGGTTCTCGATGATCTCGCGAAAGCCAAATTGTTCGTGCGTGTGGAGTTCGGCAACTCGCGCCTGTACTTCGTGGCCCCGGTCCCGCTCCGGTTCAACTACATCCCCGAATCGATCGAGGCCCCGGCCCTCGACGCGCCCGCGTCGTCCGAGGGGAAGGTCATTTCCCCCGCGATCGATTTCGCCACGCCCGGGCTCCCGGCGTACTACTCGAACGGAACGAAGTTCGATCTGAAAGCGGTCCCCCCGCGGAACGCGCAAGTGCTGGTCGCCTTCGTCGACAGCGCACCGATTTTCCCCGGAGCGAGTGCCCCCTCCGCGCCGGGCGGGGACGGCAAGGTCGCGTTCCAGAAGCTCGACGTGGGGAGCGGGCGGGACCACGTGATCCGCGTCGCCGCGGCGCGCGGCGCGTTCGTCGGCGACGCCGCGCAGGTCAAGCTCATGGTTTCGACCGCGGTGCCGGTGGTGGAGAGCGTGGCCCCGCAACCGGGGTTCGGTCAGTCGAACGGGGTCGGGACCGAAAAGATCGTCGTCCGCTTCAGCAACAAGAGCCCGCTCGATTCCGCGTTCAAACCCGACACGTTCCGGGTGTCCCATAACGAGAACCGGGCCCAGCGCGGCACCCTGAAAATCGGCACGCCCGTGTACGACAAGCTGACCAACAGCGTCACCCTCAACGTGAGCGAGATCCTGCCCGGCACGTACACGGTCGCGATCCTGAAGAACAAGATCACCGACGTGTTCGGGAACGCGCTCCCCGATTCACCGGACGTCCAGGACGGGGCCAACTCGTTCGAGGCCGTCGTTTCGACCCAGGGCGCGGGCGCGGACAAAGCCGTCCCGGTCCAGACGCCCGGCGTGACGCTCCAGACCGGCCCGCCGGTGGACTTCCGCATCTTCCTCAAACCGCCCGTGTACGACGAAGGGTTCAACCCGTCGGACCGGGTCGAGTCCCGGGTCGCGCGGCTGTACTACTACCGCGACGCCCACCGCGTCGCGCAGCTCATCAACCGGTCCGTGAAGTCGTACAACTCGGCGGCCGTGGACGTCCAGCGCCGCGCGGCGAACCGGGGGCGCGACGACGCCAACAAAGCCGAGGACGAGCGGAAGCGCCTCGAGTTCCTCTCCGTTAAAGCCGCACAGGACGCCCGGACCGCGGAAGCCGAACTGAACAACCTTCAGAACCGCGTCGGGGCCGCACGCGGCACCGCGGAACAAGCGCGGCGGAGCCTGGCTCAGAAGCGGAACGAGATCGAAGAAGCCAAACGGCTGGGACGCCCGGCGGCCGAAATCGCCGGGCTCCAGGCCGACGCGGAGACCATCGAGCGCGCCCTGACCGCGGCGGACACGATCGACCGGCAGGGGCCGGCCGACATCGCCCGCGCCCAGGGCAACGTCGCGGCGAAGCGCGAGATGGAAGCCAAAGCCGTTGAAGCGTGGATGGTCAAGGAGTTCGAGGAGCGGCGGCTCCGGGAGAACCAGTTCCGCGTCGAGGTCGCGGCGTCCACCGCGGACCCCGACACTTACGCGCCGGGGCGCCCCGATTCCGACGACCCGGTGATGCGCGTGTCGGTCGCGGTCATCGGCGAGGGGCTGATCCAGCTCCGCGGGCCGGTCAAGGGGCTGAACGTCATCCGCACGATGCTGAACCAGATCGACGCGCCGGTGGGCCAGGTGCGCGTGGCCGTCCACACCCTGCAAGTCAACGGCGAGCGCGCCGACCGCATGGAAAAGGTCGTCGCCAACATCCAGCGGTACCTGGACCACTCGCGGTTCCTCACGGCCCAATCGAGCCAGATGCTCCGCAACGCGGTCACGTCGGTCGCCGGGCGCAAGGCCGCGGAAGCCGCCGCGACGCTGGCCCCCGGCTGCACCCAGTGGGACCGCGACCAGAAGTACCTGTACGCCTTCTTCGGCAAGGACTTTACCGACGAACTGACGCAACTCGACTCGGAGTTCCTCAAGACGGGCAACAAGCTCCTCGCGCTCAACTCGATGGACAGCACGAGCCTGTCGTCGGCGCTGTTCTTGATGGCCCTGGCGAAGAACGACGTGCGGGCGGAGATCGTCCAGGAGTTCCTGGCGACCGTCCAGCGCGACCTGCCCCAAGCGGAGGCCCGGTACTACACGATCGGGATCTCGCAACCGAAGCACTGCGATGCGTGCAAGGACAAAAGGGAGTACCTGCTGGCGAGCAACTCGCCCTTCGAGTCGCTCGTCGGGTTCTTCAACGCCCAGGTGACCGGGTCCGATACGCTCAACCCGCTCCAGCGCGAGTTCATCCGCCTCGCGCAGATCTTCAAGGCGCAGATGGTGACCGAGATGCAGTTGCGCCAGCGCGTGATGGAGCGCTCGCTCCTGGAGGAGCGCATCAACACGAACTACCTCGACGAGCTGCGCAAAGCGAAGGCCCTCGAGGACATGGCTAAGGGCGAATTGGCGAAGGTCCAAGACACGCTCCAAAAGTCTTCCGCACAGGCGACGCTCGCGATCCAAACGATCCTCGCGGCACTGGGCGCGTGGGAAGAGTCCACGGGGCAGCTCGTTGTGGTACTCGACGCGCTGGACCGGCTCGCGGACGCTCGCGTCCCCGACGTGACCGTTACGTTGCGCGAAACGTCCGGGAAACTCGTTCGGCGCCCGAGCGGGAACATTGATATTCCCAAAGAGTTGTTCGAGACCTTCGACCGCGTCGAGAGGATCGCGGACGAGTTCAACTACCTGAGCCCCGCGACAAAGGCGGTCTACGACGAATACAAGAAACTGATGGACGAGTTCCGCGAAAACCCCGTGCTGACCACCGACGACAGGAAGGAATTCCGTGCGATCGTTACGGCCCTGCTAGCCATCCTTCAGCGCGAGGGCGCTGCGGCGAAAGCACAAATCCAGGCGATCAACACCCAACTAACGGGCACCCAACCCGACCCCGCAAGGGCCCAGGCCCTGTACACGAGTTTCCGCGACGACCTGCTGAGTAAACTGCGCGTCGGGCAGCCCTACCGAACGAAGGCGAGCACCCTGTTCAGTCAAACGGACCCGGTCTTTGGTACCCTCGCCGCCGCGGTCGTCAACCACCAGGTCGCGCTCAAGAACGCCCGCGACGCCCGGCGCCCGCTCGACGAGAAGAAGCTGCTCGACCTGCTCGTGGACGAGATGGAGGACAAGTACGTCGAGATCCTCGAGGGGATGCGGGCGCGCACCTCGAACGTGGACAACTACCTCAAGAGCGTCACGACCGCGCTCGACGACGACTTCAACACGCAGTACTACCTGCCGTCGTTCCGCCGGGCGCGCGAGGCGAGCCGGTTCTGGGACGTGACCCTGGCGCAGATCGAAACCACGTCCGTGCTGACCAACAACCGGGCGCTCGGCAAGGTGTCGCCGGCCGCGTCGTTCGAGTTCGACCTGCCCAAGCGCGACGTGCTCCTCACCGAGGGGTTCCGGTCCGCGAAGGCCCTGTTCGACGAGTACGGCGCGCTGATGAACGACCCGTCGTTCCTCGCGCTGGCCAAGATCTACAGCGGCAACCCGCTGTCCATGATGCAGGGCGGCGGCGGGGATTTGGCGGCGGTGCGGAACGTGCTCCCCGGGCTCGGGACCACGCCCGACGAGCGGATGATGACGCAAGCGGGACCGGGGCAGAAGCCGTTCGGGACCGCGCTCGACGGGCTGATCCCGGACCCGGCGATTTACAAGTTCGAGACCGGCACCGGCTACGAGATCCGGCCCGTTCTCAGCCCCGACGGGCAGGCGGTCGTGTTCGGCTTCGATTACCTGTACACGACCGACGTGCGCGAACCCGTGCGGGCCGACGAAAAGCACCTCGGCCGCGTCCGCCGGCACTTCCTCCACACCGACGTGCAGCTCGGCAATTTCGAGCTACGCGAAATCAGCAAGTACATGGTGTCGATCAAGGTCGCGCGCACCGGCCGCGGCGTGCAACTGCTTCAGGATCTCCCCGGCGTCGGCGTGCTGTTCCGGCCGCTCCCGAGCGCCAGCGCGTCGCTCCAGCAGAACCTGATTTACTCCCAGGCCACGATCTTCCCGACGCTCTTCGACCTGATGGGCCTGCGGTACGCCCCCGCCGTCGCGGACCTGGACCCGCTCGCGGACCGGATGGCCGAGTTCGCGGCCCGGTACCGGCGCCTCGACGTCGAACAGCGGATCTACGGCATCGGGGCCACCCGCGTGGATGACGCGCTCCGGACCCCCACCGGCGAGCGCCGGTACGATCTGTACTACCCGCCGATGACACTCCCGTGGCGCCACCCGAACGGCTACAGCGGCGTGGGTCTGCGGCTCCACGACGGCATTCTGCGAGAGGGCTACGATCCGACCGTCGCGTTCCCCGAAACGCAGTTCGCGCCCGGAACCTCTCCGGAAGGGCGCTCCAAGCCCTACAACCCGAACGCGCCGTATGGCGCGCCGGCCTTCGACCCGCCGCACACGATCCCGCAACCGCCCCCGGGCACGCCGTACCAAGGGAACGCACGCCCCCCCGGCCTTCGCGCCCCGACGCCGATCAAGTCGGGACCGGGGCCGTCCACAATGGTTGTCCCGGGTTTCGGACCCGTGGGCGTTGGGAAACCCGTACCGTACGCGCCGTCGTTCCCGACAACGCCCCCGACGACGACACCCGCAGCTCCGACACCAATACCCGCTGCGCCAACACCGACACTCACAGCGCCGATACCGACGATAACGCAACCCACAACGCCACCGGTAACGACGCCCGCGGCGCGCCCGACCGAGCTCCCGGCCACGAGCCAACCGCCGGTCATTAACCTGGGCACGCCGGCGACGTACCCCATGCCGCTCGCGCCCCCGACGCCAGAACAGCCGCTCGCACCGACCCGACCACCAACATTGCCCCAGTTGCCGGCCCCCACACCGCCCCCAACGGGGGGGAAGTAACGACTGTAGGGAATCTTGCATCACTGCCAGCACCAGGCCCCGCGGGGCGCGCGAACTCGAGGATATAGAGCGGGCGCCCCGGGCCGCGGATGACGAAGTTGCCGGACGGGACGAGAACCCCGGCAACGGAGGCGAACCATGAGGTGGCGGGCACTGAAAACGTTCGCGTGGGTGGCACTGGGCGCGGGAGCGTGCGCGTCGGCGGGGCGTGCGGAGTTCCCGCGGCACGTGGCGAAGCCGAAGCCACTGCCCGGTATACCCGGGTACGACTACCGACCGGCCGAGGTGCGCCCGGCGCCCACGGCGACCGCGGTCAGTTTGGAAAAGGTGAACGCGACCCCGGCGCCCGCGCCCAGTCAACCGGCGCGGCTAGCGACACAGGCGTACCAGTTGGTTCAGGCGCGGATGCAGGTGGACCACTGCTTCCTGTCGCGGGTGGCGGTGGCGTTCCACGAGAACGGCGAGTTCCAGATCAGCTTCCGGGCGGACCAGAACCCGCAACCGGGGGACGACATCCGCTCGCCGCTGAAACCGGGCGAGCGGCTCGACGTGCCGCTCCAGACGACGCAGTTGAAGCGGAACACGTTCATTGTGAAGGTTCGCGGGTTCGCGGCCGCGCCGATCAACCAGGCCCGGCCGAACCTGTTCCCGGGCGCGCCGGTGGTCGTGGAGTTCCCGCCGATGGAGTTCGTGGTCCAGCGGGGCGAACCGGCGAGCAAGACGTTCAGTGGCAACGCGGCGGCAGTGGCGAAGTATTTCCCACTGATCGACCGGATCGAAGTCGAGTTCACGTACAAGTAAATTCCGGCGCCCGCGGGTAGCGATTCTGTTGGTCGGCCAACAGCGCCCCGCGAGCCCGGCGAGACGAAGGAGCGGCCATGCGGAGGCACGGGCGCGGGTGGAGGGGGCTCGCGGTACTGTTCGTCGCGACCGTATCGGGGTGCGCGACGCAGACCGACGCCACCAGCGTGAAAACGCGGCGGCCCGGCGAAGCCCTGCGCGCGGCCTCGGCGCCGGTCCCGCCGGGGCAAGAAATCGAGATCCTCGACCCCAACGTGGACCCGACCGGTAAACCCACGGTCCGATTGGCTTCGTTCGCGCCGCTCGGCTCGGCGCCGGGGTGTGCCGTGCTCCCCGCGTCCGCGCCGCAGCAACAAATCGACGTCCCGCCAACCGTACTCGTTCACAAGTTCTACTACACAGGGAACCGCACGTTCCAGGGGCCGATGCTCACCGGTGGACCGGTCATCGTGTCCACCAACCACCCGAAGACACTGGAGCGCGTGTACGTCCCGGTCACGCTCCCGCCGGGCGCGCCGCGCGTGACGTACACCGACGACTCGATCCGCTACGACTTCGGCCCGCAATCGGTGACGCTGGTCTTCGGGCACTGCGGGAACCCGCGCGTGCGGTACTCGCAATCCACCAACGCGGGCGAGACTGCCCACAAGAAGATCGCCTCCACAAAAGCCGAGACCCGGAGTTTCGTCCAGCGCACCGGTATCCCCGAAGGGCTGCAACGGTTCAAAGAGGGCACGAAGTCCACTTGCGGGGCGATCGCGGACCGGATCAACGACGTGGGCCACGTCACCGCGGACGTGTTCAGGAACGCGACCGACTTCATCCCCGGGGCACAGCTCTTCAAATCGAACCCCGAAGACAAGGCCGTTCGGGAACAAGAGCGCCTCCAGCGCGGCGCGGAAAACCGCCCGAGTGTCGACGAGACATTCGTGCCGCGTGCGCCCTGAGTTAGCCTTTGCGCGGTGGGAAGCCTCACCCGCTCGTTGACACTCGCGGTTCGCCCGCGTCTTTTGGCGAACCGCGAGTGTCAACGAGCGGGTGGAGCAACCACCCTACATTCGCACATCAAACGGGCCTGATAACCCGCGCCTTTTGCTTGCCCTCTCCGGCTAAATCAGCGACAATCACACCACCTCAGAAGCTCTCCTGCTTCGGGCTGCCACCGGAGCCGTCATGCCATTGACCCGCGCTCTGTTTGCGATCTTCGCGCTCTCCGCCTTCGTTCCGCAGAGTGGCCGCGCCGCGCCGCCCGCGGAGAAGATCGATTTCGCGCGCGACATCCGCCCGATCCTGTCGAACAGTTGCTTCAAGTGCCACGGCCCGGCCGTGCAGAAGGGGAAACTGCGCCTCGACGAGCGCGACGCGGCCGTCAAGAAGGGCACGATCACTCCCGGTAAGCACGCGGACAGCGAACTACTCGTGCGCGTGCTGCTCGCGGACGACGAGAAGGGCCGGATGCCGCCGGTGGGCGTCGCGGACCGACTTTCGCCGGACCAAATCGCGAAGCTGAAAGCGTGGATCGATCAGGGCGCGGAGTACACACCGCACTGGGCCTTCGTGGTTCCCAAGCGCCCGGTCCCACCAAGCGCAAAACAACCCGCTCCGAATCCGATTGATGCGTTCATTCGCGCGCGACTGGAGAAAGAAGGGCTCGCGCCGTCACCGCAGGCAGATAAGACGACGCTGATTCGGCGCGTCACGCTCGACCTCACGGGACTTCTACCTTCACCCAAAGAACTGGACGACTTCCTCAAGGATGAATCGCCTCAAGCTTACGAGAAAGTCGTCGATCGATTGCTCGCGTCCCCGCACTACGGTGAGCGCCAGGCGCGACACTGGCTCGACCTCGCGCGCTACGCGGACAGCAACGGCTACACCATCGACGGCCCGCGACAAATCTGGGCCTACCGCGACTGGGTCATTAGCGCGCTCAACGCGGACGTGCCGTTCGACCAGTTCACGATCGAACAGCTCGCGGGGGATCTCCTCCCGAATGCGACGACACAACAGAAGGTGGCGACCGGGTTCCACCGGAACACCTCGTTCAACGAGGAAGGCGGCACCGACGCGGAGCAGTTCCGCGTCGAGCGCACGGTGGACCGCGCGAACACCACCGCGGCGGTGTGGCTCGGGCTCACGGCCGGGTGCGCGCAGTGCCACGACCACAAGTACGATCCCGTTTCGCAGAAGGACTATTACCGGCTGTACGCCTTCTTCGACTCGTGCGACGAACCGACGCTCCCGCTCGGCGGCCCGCCCGACCTGGAAAAGCAGATCGCGGACGTTCAGACGAAGTTAGCGGCGGCGCGACTCGCGGGTACGGACGAGGACGCGAAGAAACTCATCGCGGAACTCAAGAAAGTTCAGGGCCAAGCGCCGACGACGCTCGTGATGCGCGAGCGGCCGAAACCGCGTCAAACGTTCGTGCAGGTTCGGGGCGACTTTCTTCGCAAGGGTGACGAAGTTCAGCCCGCGTACCCGAGCGCGATCAACGCAGCACCAGCGGCCAAGCGCCTGACGCGACTCGATCTCGCGAAGTGGCTCACGAGCGCGGAGAACCCGCTCACGGCCCGCGTGACGGTGAACCGGGAGTGGCAAAAGTTCTTCGGGCGCGGACTGGTCGAAACCGAGAACGACTTCGGGCTGCAAGGGAACTTCCCGACCCACCCGGAACTGCTCGATTGGCTCGCGGTGGAATGGGTGAACCCCTCCCCAACCCCTCCCCTAAACGGAGAGGGGCTTAAAACCGAAGCCGTTGCGCCACCTTCGGTATTTGGTTCTGCTCCCCCTTCCTTCTTAGGGAAGGGGGCCGGGGGGTTAGGTTCTTGGTCGCTCAAGCGCCTCCACAAGCTCATCGTGACGGCGGAGACCTACAAGCAGTCCTCCGCGATGCGCAAGGACGTCACCGAGCGCGACCCGCGTAACCTGCTCCTCGGCCGACAATCGCGCCTGCGACTCGAAGCCGAAATCATCCGCGACGTGTCGCTCTCCGCGAGCGGGGTGCTCAACCCGACGCTCGGTGGACCGGGCGTCTTCCCGCCGCAACCGAAGGAAGTGTTCGCGTTCACCCAGAGCAACCACCCGTGGGTGGAGAGCAAGGGACCGGACCGCTACCGGCGCGGGATGTACACGTACATCTGGCGGCAGTCGCAGCACCCGCTGCTCACCACGTTCGATGCGGCCGACGCTCAAGTCGCTTGCACGAAGCGGAACCGCAGCAACACGCCGCTGCAAGCGCTGCACATGGCGAACGACCCGGTGTTCGTGGAGTTCGCCAACGCCCTCGGCACGCGCATCGAATCGGAAGGCCCGTCCGACGACGCGGGGCGAATCGCGTTCGCGTTCCGCGTATGCTTCGCGCGCACGCCGACGACCATCGAAGCGGCTCGCGTGCAGACATACCTCGACGCTAGGCGCAAAGCCGACCCGAAAACCGCATGGGCGACCGTCGCTCGCGTGCTGATGAATTTGGACGAGTTCATCACGCGGGAGTGAGGGAGCTATGGGACTCGCCAGTCACTCAAACGTTCACAACACCTGCCTGCGTATCCTGGACGCGCGTGGGTACACACTTCGAGTAACCGGCGAGGTGATAGAAGAGGGGCAGTACCCCACGGATTGCCATTGGATTGCCGAAAAAGACGACTTCTACTTCTGTGCAGACAACCCGATCGAACTCCTTGGTTTAGTGGCGATTCGCGACTACATGCAGCCAACCGAAGACGTGCCATACTGGTGGCGCACCAAAGGCCCGGACTTAACTTCAGAGTTGTTGGAACGCGCATTCGGCGACTGCAAACTTGGTACCGGACGCGAGAGCTTTGAATGACCCCACACACCCTTGACAGTGCCCTAACCCTCGCACGCACGCGGCGGCACTTCTTCCGTGATTGCGGCTTGGGGGTCGGCGCGATGGCGCTCGGCTCGCTGCTCGCGCGCGACACGCACGCCAAAGAGCGAACCGACCCGCTCGCGCCCCGGAAGCCACACTTCCCGGCCAAAGCGAAAGCCGTCATCTACCTTTTCATGGCCGGCGCGCCGAGCCAACTCGAACTGTTCGAGCCGAAGCCCGAACTGAACAAGCTCAGCGGCCAGAAGGTGCCCGAATCGTTCACGAAGGGCAAGCGGTTCGCGTTCATCAAGGGCGACGCGAAATTGCTCGGGTCCGCGCGCAAGTTCGAGAAGGCCGGTACGTGCGGCATGGACATCAGCGAACTGCTGCCGCACCACCGCGAGATCGCGGACGAGGTGTGCTGGCTCCGCGGGATGAAGACGGACGTGTTCAACCACGGCCCGGCGAAGTGCTTCATCAACACCGGGTCGCCGCAATTCGGCCGACCGAGCATGGGGGCCTGGCTCACCTACGGGCTCGGGAGCGAGAGCGACAGTCTGCCCGGGTTCGTGGTGCTCCAGTCCGGTCCGCGCGGTCCGCGCGGGGGCGCATCGCTCTACGGCTCCGGGTTCCTGCCCAGTGTGTACCAGGGCGTTCCGTTCCTCAAAGGCCCGAATCCGATACTCGACCTCGCCCCGCCACCGAAAGTAAGCGCGAAAGATCAGGGCGAATTCGTCGATACGGTAAACGACCTGAACAAGCTCCGGCACGAACAGACCGGTGACCCCGAGATCCAAACGCGGATCGCGGCCTACGAAATGGCCTACCGGATGCAGACCAGCGCGCCGGAACTGATGGACCTCGCGAAAGAGGACCAGAAGACGCTCGATTTGTACGGCGCCGTCAAAGGCAAACCGAGTTTCGCCGCGAACTGCCTGCTCGCGCGCCGACTCGTGCAGCGCGGGGTGCGGTTCATCCAACTGTACCACACCGACTGGGACCACCACGGCGGCCCCCTCGACCTCACCAAGCCACTCGACACCATCTGCAAGGAAGTCGATCAGCCGTGCGCCGCGCTCATCAAGGATCTCAAGCGCCTCGGACTGCTCGACAGCACGATCGTGGTGTGGGGCGGCGAGTTCGGCCGCACGCCGATGGGCGAGAGCCGCGAGACGATCGGGCGCGACCACCACATTGATGCGTACACGATGTGGGTCGCGGGGGGCGGGTTCAAGCCCGGCACGCTGTACGGCAAGTCCGACGAGATCGGTTACAACGTGGTCGAGAACGAGGTCCACGTCCACGATCTTCAGGCCACGATCCTCAACCAGATGGGCCTGGACCACACGAAACTGACGTTCCGGTTCCAGGGCCGCGATTTCCGCCTCACCGACGTTCACGGCAGGGTCGTGAAAGAGGTTCTGAGCTGATTCCACTACGAACGAAGTCGCCGATACAGATACCCGACACGAACCGCAGCGGCGGTCGATCTCGCACTCTTGTCACCGTCTCAGTACCGCTATATTGGCTACTGTGATTCATCTGCGGGCTCATCAAAGGCCGGACGCATGCACCGCACTCTCCCCCTCTCGCGGATCATCGACCTCACCAGCGCCGACGGAAACCGCGTCTACAACATGACGGTGGACGAGGCGCGCGAACTCGTTGCCAGCGGCGACGCCACCGCGGTCGGGCGCATCGAGGGCGAGTTCGCCCTCTTCGGGCACCGCGGGCGCACGGTGTTCTTCGCCCGCACCATCGGCCGCCTGCTGCGGTACTTCATCGCCAAATGGCACGACGGGCCGATCCTGATCGTGGCCGACCGGATCGACGCCATTCGCGACCAGTTGAACGAGCTGGGGCTCGGCGACCAGTTCCACCCGTCCTACACCCGGATGGTGCCCGCGCACCACCTCATGCGGCTCGAACTCGTTGGGTGCCCCGACCCGAGCCCCACCTGCGACCGCTTCTTCGCCCCGACACGCAATTCGCTCCCCGCGGACCCGACCGCCATCGGCGAGCGCTACATCGGCGCGGCCTACAACGAAATCGTCCGCTGGCTCGATCGCGTCCCGGCGCGGGAACCGATCGGCGTCTGTTTCTCCGGCGGGATCGATAGCGGCTCGGTCTTCCTGCTCACCTACCACGCGCTGCTCCGGCGCGGCGACAGCCCGTCTCGCCTCAAAGCGTTCACGCTCGAAGTGGACGGCGCCAGCCCGGACCTGGAACAGGCCCGCGCGTTCCTCGGCCGGCTCGGATTAGACCTCTTCCTCGAACCGATCTCGGTCCGCGGAGCGGACGTACAGATCGAAGACGCGATCCGGGTAATCGAGGACTACAAGCCGCTCGACGTGCAGTCCGCGGCGATGGCCCTGGCGATGTGCCGCGGCATCCGGGCACGGTACCCGGAATGGAAGTACCTACTCGACGGCGACGGGGGCGACGAGAACCTCAAGGACTACCCGATCGAGGACAACCCGGAACTGACCATTCGGAGCGTGCTGAACAACCTGATGCTGTACCAGGAGGGCTGGGGCGTCCAGGCGATCAAGCACTCGCTGACGTACTCGGGCGGGCAGAGCCGCGGGTACGCCCGGACCTACGCCCCGCTCGCGGTCACGGGCTTCACGGGCCTCAGTCCCTTTGTGTGCCCCTCGGTGATTGAAGTGGCGGAGGGGATTCCGTTCATCGAACTGACGAACTGGGACCACGAAAAGCTCTACGCACTGAAGGGCCAAGTCGTTGCGGCGGGCGTTAAAGCTGTGACCGGTCTGGACATGCCGGTGTTCCCGAAGCGCCGGTTCCAGCACGGCGCAACGACCAAGCCCAAGGATCTGTTCCCCACGAGCCCGGCCGCGTACCGCCGGATCTTCCAGAGGGTCTATGACGCCGGTGCCGCTCTTCACGGATGACTGGGTGCTGGCCCACCGGCCCGCCCGGAATTCGCTGCCTGCGGACCGCCCGTATGCCTGGCTCGTCGAACCCGAACCGGCGGGCGCCGGGCGGCTCGTGGACGTCGCGACCCTGTTCCTGACCAACCGCGAGTGCCCGTTCCGCTGCGTGATGTGCGATTTGTGGAAGAACACGCTCCCGGAATCGGTCGCTGTTGGCCAGATACCCGAACAGATTCGTTGGGCACTCGCGCAACTACCGCCGGCGCAGCACCTGAAGCTCTACAACGCGGGGAGCTTCTTCGATCCGCGTGCGATTCCACCGGAGGATTATCCCGCAATCGCACGACTCGCGGCCCCGTTCGAGCGAGTGATCGTCGAGTGCCACCCCAAACTCGTGGGTACTCGGTGTTGGGCGTTCAACGCGCTGCTCGCGGACCGAGGGGTGAAGTTGGAAGTCGCGCTCGGATTGGAGACGGTCCACCCCGAAGTGCTGCTCCGACTGAACAAAAGAATGACGACGGACGATTTCGCGCAGGCGGCCCGCGCGTTGCGGACCGAGGGGATCGCGGTCCGGGCTTTCATTATGGTACGCCCGCCGTTTCTTACCGAGGACGAGGGGCTGGAGTGGGCCAAGCGCTCGCTCGATTTCGCGTTCGCGCACGGCGCGGAATGCTGTAGCCTGATTCCTACGCGCGACGGCAACGGGGCAATGGAAGAACTCGCTCGGGCCGGGCACTTTGCGCCGCCCGCCCTGGAAACACTGGAACGTGCCCTGGAGTACGGCCTCGCGCTGCGCGCGGGGCGCGTGTTCCTCGATTTGTGGGACATCGCCAAAGTCTCTCCCGATGCGCCCGATCGCGCCGCGCGGGTGGCCCGACTCGCCCGAATGAACGTGTCGCAGCGCCTCGAGCCTTGATCCGGAACCGGTACCGTGACCCGATTCGACTGTGATCTCGCGATTCTCGGCTCCGGGTTCGGTGGCACGCTCCTCGCCATCATCGCCCGGAAGCTCGGGTACTCGGTCGCGCTGCTCGAGCGCGGCCAACACCCGCGGTTCGCCATCGGGGAATCCTCGACCCCGCTCGCCGACTTCAAACTCGCGGACATCGCGAACCGGTTCGGACTCGATTGGCTCCGACCGTTCGCCAAATACGGCCCCTGGAAAGCGACCAACCCACACTTACCGTGCGGTTTGAAGCGCGGGTTCAGTTTCTTCCGCCACGAGCGCGGGCAGCCGTTCACCCCGCGGGACGACAACGCGAACACACTGATCGTCGCGGCCAGCCCCAACAACGAGACGGCTGATACACACTGGTTTCGAGCGGACTTCGATTCGCACCTCGTCGACCGCGCGGTGGAAGCAGGAGTTCCGTACCTCGACAACCTGGAAACGCACGCGGTGCGCCACGGCCCCGGCGGGTGGGAACTGGACGGCACCCGGGGCGCCGAGGCCGTCGCGGTCCGCGCCGGGATGCTGATCGACGCGACCGGGACGGGGCAAGTGATAGCCGGCGCGCTCGGGATCGAATCGGTCGATCCCACGAACCTCCGGGCTAAATCGCGCGCGTTGTATTCGCACTTCACCGGCGTCGCGCCCTGGCAATCCGTGCTCGAAGAACAGTACGGACCGGCCGCGACCGCCGGGCACCCGTTCCCGTGCGACGCCGCCGCGCTCCACCAGATCATCGATAACGGCTGGATGTGGGTGCTCCGCTTCGAGAACGGCATCACCAGCGCGGGGTTCTCCCTCGACCCCAGCGCGCACCCGGTGGTTCCCGGCGAATCCCCCGAAGCCGAGTGGACGCGGTTACTGAACACGTACCCGTCGCTCGCACGGCAATTCGCGCGGGCCGTTCCCGTGCGCCCGTTCGTGCGCACCGGCCGGTTGCAGCGCAGGCTCTCGCAAGCGGCCGGCGCGGACTGGGCGTTGCTCCCACACGGCGCCGGGTTTCTGGACGCCTGGCTCAGCCCGGGCATCGCCCAAACGCTCTTCGCGGTCAACCGGCTCGGGCGCATTTTGGCCGAAGAGCGCGCTGGCCCCGGGCGCGAACAGCGCCTGAACGAGTACGGCCGAACGGTTTTGCGGGAACTCGCGTGGGTGGACGAGATCACCGGGACGTGCTTCGCCTGCTTCGATCGGTTCCCCGTACTCGTGTCGGTCGCGGCGCTGTACTTCGTGGCCGCGATCTACTGCGAGGAGCGCGAACGGGCCGGTCTCGCCACCCCCGACGACGCCTTCCTGCTGACCGACCACGCGGAGTACCGTGCGGTCGCCGAACACATATTCCGTAAGGGCGCCGGGCTCCCCGCGGCGGACGCGGACCGGTTCGCGGCCGAAGTTCGGGAGTTGCTCGCGCCGTACAATTCGTGCGGGTTGTGCGATCCCGACCGGTGCAACATGTACCCGTACACCGGAAGCCTCTCCCCGCTTCGTTGAGTTTCACCCGTCAACGGAAGTGTCATGTCCTCATTTTTGCGCCGGCACAGGTCCAAACTGATTGCCGCAGTTCTCGTTCTTCTCGTGGCGGGCGCGGTTGCGACGTTCTTCACGTGGAAGCGCCAGTCGCGCCTGCCCGCTCCGGGCGAGCCGGTCTACGAACAATTCGTGGAAACCTTTGAACTCGGGAGCGCGGCCCTGGACGTGGACGTCTGGGACGTGGCGGAAACGAACCTCAATCAAGCGGTCGGGCTGGTCCCACAAGAACCCGCGGCGTGGGCGAACCGCGCGCTGCTGAACCTCCGAACGGCCCGGCTCCCGGAAGCCGAGCGCGACCTGAAAGAAGCGGAGCGCCTCGCCCCGGACGACCCCGACATCGCGAAACTGCGCGGCGTGCTGGACGAGCGGCGCGGGCGGTTCGCCGAGGCCGTAGCGAGCCTCCGCAAGGGGACCGCGAAAGACCCCGAAGACGTGGAAACGCTCTACTTTCTCGCCCAGGTCATCAACAAGGAACAGAAGCCGGACAGTGACGCGGAGTACCAACGTCTGATGGAAGACGTCCTCGCCGTCCGGCCCACCAACCGGCACGTGCTGACCGAACGGTTGCGGACCGCGGCGCGGCGGGACGATCGCGCGGCCGTCAACGATACGCTTGCTCGGTTGCGGGCCTTCGCGCCGAGTTGGGGGCGCGAGGAGACCCGAACCCTCTTCGGGGAACTGGAACAGGCCGCGGCCGGGCCGCTCGGCGACGCCGTGCTCGGTTCCATTCAGGTCTTCACGAACTTCTTCCGCGCCGAGCCGGGGTACGCCCGCGACGCGAACGAGGTCAGCCCGCCGGGAGGGTTCCGCGGTAACCCGCTCCACACCTTCCGCCGGCTCGCCCCCGCGCGCCACTCCCCCGCCGCACCGGATACCGAACTGACATTCGCCCCCGAGCCTCTGACAGATGCGCCCGCCGGGCACTGGGACGTCGCGGTCCCGGTCTGGCTGACGGGAGAGGGCGCGCCCGTCGTGTTCGTGGCCAACGCGCGCGAGTTGCGGCGCGTCGGTTCGCCGGCCACCCTTCCCTCGATCCCGGTCGCGCCGGATGGCCTCGTACCGCTCGACTGGAACAATGATTTCCGCACCGATCTCCTCCTCGTCGGCCCCAAAGGGGTGCTGTTCTACGAACAAGGGCCGGACGGCAATTTCACCGATGTGACCGCGAAGACCAAGCTCCCGCCCGAAATACTCAAGGGCGATTTCGCCGCGGCGCTGGCGGCCGACGTCGACTTGGACGGCGACCTGGACATCATCCTCGCCCGACGAACGGGCGCGCCGGTCCTCCTGCGCAACAACCTCGATGGCACGTTCGCGGTGGTGCCGATCTTCCCGGAGGTGGCCGACGCACGGGCGTTCGCCTGGGCCGATCTCGACCACGACGGCGCCCCGGACGCCGTGGTCCTCGACGCCGCCGGCCGGCTCCACGTCTTCGCCAGCGAGCGCTCGGGACAGTTCAAGCCGTGGCCCGTGAAACCACCGGCCGAATCGTTCCGCGCGGTCGCGATCTCGGACGCCGATGATGACGGGGTGCTGGATCTCGTCGCGCTCCGCGCGGACGGAACACTCCTCCGCATCTCGGACCGAAACAAGCGGACGAGTTGGGACGTGGCCGAACTCGGGCGCTGGGACAACGTGGCCGGCGCGGAACTCGGCACCATCCACGTACTTACCGCGGACCTCGACAACAACGGGGTGCCCGACTTGATCGTATCAGGGTCGGCCGGCGGTGCGGCGTGGTTGGGTTCCGGGGGCGGAAAGTTCGAGCGCTTGCCGGCGGCTCTTCCCCCGCGTGTGTGCGCGGTCGCGGACCTCGCCGGCACCGGGCGGCTCGATTTGCTCGCACTCGACGCGGAGGGGCACCCCGTCCGCACCCGCATTGTCGGCAAGAAGGATTACCACTGGCAAACGGTTCGGTTCCGTGCGGCACCGGGGCCGACCGAAGGCGACAACCGCATGAACACCTTCGGCGTCGGGGGCGAGATCGAGTTCCGCACCGGCACCTGCGTCGTGAAGCGCCCGATTACCGGCCCCGGGATCCACTTCGGGTTGGGAACCCGAACCAAGTGCGATGTGCTCCGCATCCAGTGGCCCAACGGCACCCCGCAACTCGAATTCGCGCGCGGCATCGACCAGACCGTGGTCGCCGAACAGCGCCTCAAAGGGTCGTGCCCGTTTCTGTTCACCTGGAACGGGGAGCGGTTCGTCTTCGTGACCGACTTCATGTGGAGCACCCCGCTGGGCATGTACATCAACGCCCAGGACAAGGGCGGGTTCCTGCAAACGACCGAGTGGGTGAAGATCCGTGGCGACCAGCTCGTCCCGCGCGACGGGCACTACGAGGTCCGGGTGAACGCGAACCTCTGGGAGACGCACTACTTCGACCACCTTTCTTTGCGTGTTATCGATCACCCACAAAATACGGATCTGTACGTAGACGAGCGGTTCGCACTGGAACCGTCCAAGCCCGCGTTCCACCTCACGCACCCGACCCGACCCGTCGCCCAGGCGCGGGACCACCACGGCGCGGACGTGACCGGCATCGTGCGCGCGGTCGACGGCGAGTACCTGGACCGCGCCGGACGCGGGCTGTACCAGGGCATCACGAACGACCACTGGGTCGAGGTGGATCTGGGGGCCGACGCCCCGACCGAGGGACCGGTCTGGCTCGTCGCCCACGGGTGGATTCACCCGACCGACAGTTCGGTGAACTTCGCACTCGAACAGGGGAAGAACACGCGCCCGCGGGCGTTGACGCTGGAAGTGCCCGACGGTAAGGGCGGCTGGAAGGTGGCCCGCGACAAAATCGGCTTCCCGGCCGGGAAGAATAAAAGTGTCCTCTTGCGCCTCGACGGACTGGACGGCCCGGGCGTCGCCCGGCGGTTCCGGCTCCGCACGAACATGGAGATTTTCTGGGACGCGCTGCACTACGCGCGCGGCGCCGGTGACGCGCAACTCGCCGAGAAGGAGCTGCTCCCCACTGTCGCGGACCTGCGGTTCCGTGGTATCGTGGCTATGACGCAGGCCAACCGCAGCTCGCCCGAGTTGCCCCACTACGACCGACTCGTTTCGCAAGGGCAGCCGTGGCGGGATCTGATCGGGTACCACACGCGGTTCGGGGACGTCCGAGAACTGCTCACGAAAACAGACGACCGGTACGCAATCCTCACAGCGGGTGACGAAATCGTGCTGCGGTTCACCGCCCCGCCCGACCCGCCCCAGGGCTGGAAACGCGACTTCGTTTGGGTCAGCGACGGCTGGGTGAAGGACGGCGACCTCAACACGCGGTTCGGGAAGACGGTGCTGCCGCTCCCCGCGCACAACATGGCGGGCTACGACGTCCCGCCGACCACACTGGAGAACGATCCGGTGTACCGCCGGCACCGCAAAGACTGGACCGACTTCCACACCCGGTACGTGACCCCGGACGCCTACGAGCGCGGGCTGCGGGCCTTCAAGCGCCGGGGGGAACAACCATGAATGCGATCAAGCAAATCATTGTGACCGTCCTGTTCATCGGCATGCTGGGGCTGGTGGTCGTCTTGAACCGCACCAACCGGCCCTCGGAGGAGCAGCTCGCCGCGGAGGAATCACTCAAGCGGTACGGGTTCCACCTGACCGAGTCCGCGGAACGGTCCGGGATCACCTTCCGGCACGAGTCCCCGGTCCTCGACCCGAAGCTGGGACACATCATGCCCATCGTGGCCGCGATGGGGGCGGGCGTCTCGCTCGTCGACTTCGACGGGGACGACTTGCTCGACGTGTACGCGGTCAACAGCAAAGAGGGGAAGCCGAACCACCTGTACCGCAACCGCGGCGACGGGACGTTCGAGGACGTGGCCGGCGCGCTGGGCGTGGCCGACCTGAACCGCCCCGGAACCGGCGCGTGCATGGGCGCGATCTGGGCGGACATCGATAACGACGGGTTCCCGGACCTGTTCGTCTACAAGTGGGGCAAGCCCGAACTCTTTCGGAACAAGCAGGGGAAGGGGTTCGAGCGCGTCACCGACCGGGCCGGGCTGCCGGCGTGGGTCAACGCGAACTCCGCGTGCTGGCTCGACTACGACCGGGACGGGTTACCGGACCTGTTCATCGCCGGGTACTGGCCCGAGGGCATCGACTTGTGGAACCTGAAAACGACCCAGGTGATGCCCGAATCGTTCGAGTTCGCCGAGAACGGCGGGCGCAAGTACCTGTTGCGGAACCGCGGGGACGGCACGTTCGAGGACGTGACGGCGAAAGTGGGCATCAAGAGCACCCGTTGGACGCTCGGCGTAGTCGCGGCCGATCTGTGCGGCACCGGGTACCCGGACATCGTGCTGGCGAACGACTACGGCATCTCCGAGTTCTTCGCCAATAAGGGCGGAGAGCGGTTCGAGGAAGTCGGGCAGGAAACCGGTATCGGTCTAGCCCCGAAAAGCGGGATGAACGCGACCCTGGGTGACGTGCTGAATAAGGGCCAGCTCGCGATCTACATCTCGAACATCACCGAGGCCGGGAACCTCGTTCAGGGCAACAACTTGTGGGTGCCGACCGGGAAAACGCGGACCGGGCGCCCCCGCTACCTCAATCAGGCCGGTACCCTCAGCGTCGAACAGGGGGGGTGGAGTTGGGGGGCGAAGTTCGGCGACCTGAACAACGACGGCCGACTCGACCTGTACCTGACCAACGGCTACGTTTCGGCGGCGAAGGGGAAGAGCTACTGGTACGACTACGGCAAGATCGCGGGCGGGCTGAAGGGGCTGATCCGCGAAGCGCAATTCTGGCCCCCGATCGGCGACCAGAGTCTCAGCGGCTACCAGCAGAAGTGCCTCTGGCTCAATAAGGGCGGCAGCTTCACGGATGTGGGCGCCGCGGTCGGCGTCGCGGACACGTTCGACGGCCGGGCGGTCGCGCTGGGGGATCTGTTCAACCGCGGGGTCGTGGACGTCGCGGTCGCCAACCAAAACGGGCCGCTCCTGCTCTACAAGAACACCGTGGCCCCGGGCCGCGGCTGGGTCCAGTTCGCGCTCACGGGCGGCGCCCGCCCCGGGCGCGAGAAGGGGTGGAGCAACCGCAGCGCCATCGGCGCCCAGGTGCGCCTGGCGTGGCGCCAGGGCGACGGGCCGCTCCAGGAACAGCTCCAGGTCATCACCGCCGGCGACGGTTACGCCTCGCAGAACATGTTCCGCCTGCACTTCGGGCTCGGCACCGGCGCCAGGATCGAGAAGGCCGACATCATCTGGCCCTCGGGCCGAACTCAAACGATTCATTCTCCGAAGGCCGGCATTATCCATCGCGTCGAGGAACCTGGATCATGACTCCCCCTCTCCCCCCGGTGAGTCCCCGCCCCCCGCACGGCCCGGCCCAATCCTGGTCCGGTTTGGCGTGGCGCGCCGGCGCGACCGCGGCCCTGGTCGGCGTTTTCTACATCGCGCGCGGGGCACTGTTGGAGCACTTCGCCGGGGCCGGCGACCCGGCGACCACGCGCGTGGCGGCGATCTCGCTCCTGCTCGTCGCGCTGCTCGCGGTCTGGTGGCAGGTCGTGTCGCGCGACCCGCGGTTCCACGCCCCGATCCTGATTACCGCCATCCTCGCGCTCAGCGACGCCTCGTTCGGGCTCCTGGAGAACCACCCCGCCCCGCCGTGGCTCGTGTCGTGGACCGACGGGATGGTCCTGGAATACTCCCCCACGTTCCTGACGATGGCGGCCACGGTGCTGTGCGAACTGATCCTCGGGCGGTTCATGTGGGGCAAGTGGCCGAACCTCGCGAGCGCGTACATCTCCGGGATCAGCGCCGGCATCCTGGTGAAGTCGTCGCTCCTGTGGCCGTTCGTCCTGTGCGGGCTGATCTCGATCACCTCGAAGTACGTTCTGCGGGTGAGCAACCGGCACCTGTGGAACCCCACGAACCTCGGGATGACGGTGATGCTGTTCCTGGCCCCGCAGTACGTCGCGAGCCTCAGCGTCCAGGCCGGGAACAACGGCTGGGCGGTGGCGACGATCTGGGTGCTCGGCGGCATGATTATGTACAAGCTCGGCCGGTTCCACATCCCCCTGGCCTTCATCATCGCGTTCGTCCCGCTCGCGTTCCTGCGGAGCGAAATCACCGGCCACAAATGGCAGGCGGAACTCGCGCCGATCACGAGCCCGATGTTCCAGCTCTACATCTTCTTCATGATTACCGACCCGAAGACGACCGTCCGGGGGCGCGGGCCCCAGGTTCTCGTCGCGGTCCTTGTGGCCGCGGCCGAGACGTTCTTCCGACTGGTGTTCAAGGACGTTCACTCGCTCTACCACGCGCTGTTCGTCGTCGGCCCGGCGGCCAATTTGGTGGAGATTTACGCCGACCGCGCCCGGAAGCGGCGCGCCAAACGCGCGGTCGCACCCGCGCCCGAAGAGGTGTCCGAACCGGTACCGGCAATGGCACCGGCCGTTTTGACGAAAACGTGATCGCGGCGAACCGGACCGGGACTACGCGCCCGGGTCGAACGGGGCCTCGATTCCGCCGGTGAGTTGGAGCAACTCGAGGAGCCGGGCGCGGTACTCGAGGAACCGGCGGTCGTTGCGCTGGCGCGGGCGCGGGAGGTCCACGTCCAGTACCCGATCGATCCGCCCCGGGCGCGGGGTCATGACCGCGATCCGGTCGCTGAGGTAGAGCGCTTCATCAATGTCGTGGGTGACGAGTAGCATCGTCGTCCCGCGCGCCTGCCACACCCGCAGGATCTCGTCCTGCATCCGCATCCGGGTGAACTGATCGAGCGCGCCGAGCGGCTCGTCGAGCAGCAGCACCCGGGGGTGATTAATCAGTGCCCGGGCCAGCGCCGCCCGCTGCGCCATCCCGCCGGAGAGCTGGTGCGGGTAGGCGTTCGCGAACCCCTCGAGCCCGACGAGCCGCAGGTACTCGTCCACTTCGTGCCGCTTGCTCCGAAGCACGCCGCGGGCCACGAGCCCGGACTCGATGTTCCGCCGAATCGTCAGCCAGGGGAACAGGCTCGGGTCCTGGAACACGACGCCCCGGTCGGCGCTCGGCCCCGTAATCGGTTCGGAGCCGACCCACAATTCGCCCCCGGTCGGTCGATCCAGTCCCGCGACCAGGCGCAGGAGCGTGGACTTCCCGCACCCGCTCGGCCCGACCAGCGACACCAGTTCCCCGGCCCCGACGTCGAGCGCCACGCTATCGAGTGCGACCACGTGCCCCCCCTCAGCGGTGGCGAACGTCTTACCCAGCGAACGGGCACGAAGGGCCGCACCCTCCCCCGCTCCGACCGCGTCGCTCACCACTTGATGACCCCCTTCTGCCACTTCAGAACCCGGTCGCGCGCTTGAAACAGGAGCGTCATCAGGGTGGAGAAGAACACCGCACTGAGGACCAGCGCGCCGTACATCTTCGCGTACTCCATGTACCCCTTTTGCCAGCTCAGGTACCACCCGAGGCCGGCCGGTACGCCGGCGGTTTCGGCGACGATCAGGGTCAGGAACGAGGCGCCCAGCCCCATGAACAGGCCGATGAAGATGTTCGGCATCGCGGCGGGCACGGCGACGCGGAAGATCAGGTAGAACCGCCCGGCACCGAGCGTCCGCGCGACGTCGAGGTACGACAACCGCACGTTGGCGATGCCCGACGACGTGAGAATGGTCATCGGGAACCAGACCGCGAACCCGATCAGCGCGACCGCGCAGGTGAACGAGTCCTTCCAGATGGTCATCACGAGCGGGATGAGTGCCGTAGCGGGAATCGGGCCGATGAACTTCAGCGCGGGCATGGCCCAGTAGCGCACGCGCGGGAACCAACCGACGACGATCCCCGTGACCAGCCCCGCGGTGGCCCCGACCGCGTAGCCGGCGAGGAGCAGCCGCAGCGAGTGCCACGCGCTTTCGAGCAGCAGCACGCGGTCCTCAATGATCGCCCCGAGCACCTCGTTCGGACCCGGGAAAAAGGGCTGGTGGAGCCAGTTCATTTTCGTCGTCACGAGTTCCCATACGGCCGCGACGCCGACCGCCCCCGCGACGAGCGGCGCGTTGTGGCGCACCACCGCCCGCAGCGCCGGGACCACCGCGTGTGCGAGCGCGGCGAGCAGAGCGCCGAGTGCGACCAGGGCGAGGGCCACGGGATAGGGGTGGCGCCACTCCGGGAGCGCGTCCAACCACGTGAGGGGCGGGAGCTGCTCGGTGGGTAGGAACTGGTGAACGACCAGGGCCGCGGCGACGACGAAGACGGGGGAGAGAACACTGAGCGTCGGGCCAATGGTGCCGGCGCCGCGCCGGTCGGTTACCGGCGCGGCGACACCCGCCTGAGGGTCGGCGAGGTTTGAAGCCATCAAGCAATCTCCAGAACAAAACCGTGTCGGACCGGTCACTCAATGCAACAGCGGGTGCAGCAGAGGCAGCTCCCCTTCCCGCCGTCGAACAGCGCCGCGAACAGATCGGGCCTGAGCCGCAGCGGGCGGGCGCCCTCGATGTGCTCGACATTCTGGGCGCTGACCCACTCGTCGGTGACCCCTTCGAGATCGATCCACGCCCGCTTCGCCAGTGCCGCCGGGTCCGTCGACGCCCCGAGCAGCTTGGCCTTCTTCATGTCCTCGGCCGCCTGCTCGACGCTCCGTTTCCCCTTCGCCACACCCGGCATGTACTTCAACTGCATCAGCGCCTGAGTGTTGATATCGACCTTGGCCGCGATGTACTTCTTTTCGACGCCCAATTCGGCCGCGGCTTTCGGGTTCTCCTGCACCCACTTCGCGCCCTTCAGGATGGCTTTGGTGACCTTCGCCGCGGCCGCGGGGTACTTGCGCGCGAACTCGCCGTTCACGACCACCGCACAGCAATACTCGTCGGCATACGGCTGGTCCGTCGCTTGATCGGCGATGGTTCGGACGATCTTGTTCCCTTCCAGGATGGTGCCGATCGGGTCGGCCGTGGCGATCGCGTCGAGCTCGCCCTGTTGGAGCCGCTGCCCGAGCAGCCCCGGTTCCATCGCGACCCAGGTGACCTCCTTGGCCTCGACCGATGGGTCGATGCCGACGGCGGCGAGCGTGCGACTGGCGAACATGGCCGGCGGGCTGCCGATGTTCGACGGCACCCCGATCCGCTTGCCCTTCAGTTCCGCGACGCTCTTGATCGGAGAGTTCGGGGGCACCTGCACCCGCAGGCAGCCGGTGTGGACGCCCGCGGTGATCTTGAAATCGCTCCCCTTCTCGACGCCCTTGAGGATGTACATCACGAGCGTGTGGTTCGCGTGGAACTGGCCGCTGGCGAGCCCCTCGCGCAGCCCGTCCCAGTCCGTCTTCACGATCTCGACGTCGGCGCCCTGTTCGGTGAACATCCCCTTTTCCTGGGCGACGAAGATCGGCGCCTCGCAGGTCAGCCCGAGGTACGCGACCTTGATCTTGCCGGGGTCGCCGCCGGTCGAGTCGCTCTTGCCGCACCCGACCGGAAGGAGCGCGAGTCCCACCGCGCCGAACAGCGCCGCGAGAAGGAACCGGGTGCGCGGCCGGCGGGGCGCGGGTGTACTGGTCATCGTGAAGTCTCGTGTGGTGCGGCCGTTGAGTACCCGTGTCATGATACCGCCCGCCGGAGCCGTTCCGACGGGCGGGGCGCGGTCACTTCTTGAGAATCTTTTCCTGGTTCGCCAGGATCGTTTCCTGGTTCGCCAACATCTTGTCGAGTTTCGCTTGGTTAGCCAGGATCACCGATTGGTTGGCCTCGATCTTCGCCTGGTTGGTCAAGATCTGCTGCTGGTTCCCCAGAATCGTTCGTTGGTTCGCGAGTACTTCGTCGTTCGCCATTGCCAATCTCCTGGTGAATATGCTCTCCCGGCGGGTCGGCCGCGGATGTCGCGGACCCGGACCCGCTCCGGGTTGGGAGCCGGTGTTCGATTCGCACCCGAACCGACGGCACGCAGTGCGAGTGCTGCGCCACCTTCGGGCGTGGGCGCGTCCCTGCGAAACGCGCCCACTCTATCACACTCAAACATCGTTCGCCCGGTTACTCCTATTTCTCCTCGGGCTTTTTCGGCGGGCTGGCGAACACGTTTTCGCGCTCCAGCGGCAGTTGGAACCCGTCGGAAATGCGGGTCATATACAGTCCGCGGCACAGCCACCAGAACGTGAACAGAGCCTTATCGGGTCCGAGCTGCTTTTCCAGCGTCCGGTAATCGGCCGCGTTCAGATCCCACGGAGCGAGCGAGAGCTTCCGCGCGTAGGCGTAGGCGTGTTGCTCGGCGGGGGGGAAGCAGGACCAGTCGTCCCCGGCCAGGCGCCGGGTGCGCTCGGCGACGGCCTTCTTGTCCAGCCCGGCCACTTCCAGGAGCATTTCGCAGTGGCCCATGCAGTAGTTGCACTGGATGCTCCGGGTCTGAACCCAGAACAGGCTCTCCTCGAACACGCGGTCCTGCTTCGACTCGGCCCACATGGTCCGCGTCGCGACGTTCCACGGGACGGCCAGTTCGGGCACGTAGCCGTTGCAAACGAGGCTCCAGACGATCTTCGTCGGCCGCGTCGCGTACCCGGGCGGCAGCGCGGCCTTCACCTGTTCCCACTCCGGGACGGGCAACCGCGGGGTCCGGTCCCGCTGCTTTTCCAGGCGCTTCTGGAGGTCGTCGAACGTCAGCTTCGACCACTCCGGGTCGCGCGGGACGACCGTCTCGCCCGATTTGAGGAGCGCGGGAAGTTCCTTCTGCTCGGGCAGAATCGGAGCGACTTGCAGTGCATCAGCGGCGAACTTCACGCCGAGCGGGGCCACCGGCCCGTCCGCCTCCAGCGGGATGCCCAGCCCGAGGATCAGTCGGTCCTGGAAGTTGCCGTAAGCCGCGAGCAGCACCATCGCCGCGACCTTCTTGTCGCCGAACCGCTTCCGCAGCGTGGCAAATTGCTCGTCCGTGATCGTCGGCGCGGCGAGCGTCAACAACCGGGCGAACTCGAGCGGTTCCCGGTCCTCGGTCGGCCACTTGGCCGGGGCGCCCGTGAGCACAGTTACGGCCTCGGCGCCGGCCACTCGCTTGAGGTCGGCGAGCGCGGTCAGTTCGGTGTACTCGCACCGGTTCGCCCGGGCGACGGCCCAGCGCATTTTCGCTCGGAGCGCCGGGTCCAGCGGACTTTTCGTCCGGTGCGCCTCGTCGAGTACGAGCATCGCGGCCGCGGTCCGCGGTAAGTGCCCGGCGACCGCCTTCACCCAGTTCGGCAGCGGTCCGTCCCCTCCCGCTTCGACCTTCGGCAGCTTCGCCCATGTGTCCTTATCACTCGGCAGGGGAATCACGCCGACATCGGTCTTCGGCGCCTTCACGGGCGCGGATTCAATGAGGCTCATGAGAAGCGCCTGCTCCATTTCGCCCGGTTTGAAGCCGAACGGCCCGCGCCCGCTCTTGTACGCGACCTTCCCGCCCGCGTCGATCACGTACAGGCGCGCCGGCATCCCGCTGTACGCATTACCGACCGGGTCGCTGATCTCGTCTACGAACACGGGCAGTCCCGGGTTTAGCTTTTTGCGGAACTGCGCGCACACTTCGGCCCGCTCTTCGGTGGTAGTCGGCTGCTTCACGGCGACGCCGAGCCGGGCGTTCGATTCCATCTTCCAGCCGTCCGTCGGGTGCGCTTCGCGCACGTAGACCATGATGAACGTGGCCTTGTCCTTGTACCGCTCGAAGAGCGCGTCCACGTCCGGGTAGAGCGCGCGGAACGGCCCGCAGGTGAAGTTCCCGAACACCAGTACGACGGGGCGCTTGCCGGTCTCCTTCGAGAGCTGCACCGTTTCCTTGCCGTCCACCGACTTGAGCGTGAAGTCCGGCGCGAGAGTGCCGACCTTCGGCCCTTCCTGGATGGACCCGATCTCGCCCGCGTACAGCCCCTTCACCAGTACCGGAACCGTCGGGCCGTCGCCCGGAGCGAACCCGGCCGGCCCGCGCGGGATCATCGCGCGGCGGAAGTCGTCGGCGGTGAAGTGGTCCTTCCCGCTCGCGAGCCGCTTGAACACCTCGTCGAGTTCCTCGCGCGTGAGGCGCCCGTCACCGGACACATCGAACCGGCGGAACATGCGCGAGAGCATGTTGGCCTGTTGCACGTAGGGGCTGCGGTCCGACCAGTCGAGGTCGGAGGGGGCGATCTTCCCGTCGCCGTCGCGGTCGAGCGCATCGAACAGTGCCGCCGATCCGCGGAACTTGTCCCGCGGGATCGCAGTAATCTTCGCGTCGAGCCCGCTGTGTTCGACCAGCCATTTCCAGGTGTACCGCGACTCGGACGGGCCGAACCAGCCGTCGGTACCGTTCAACTGCGACCCCTTCAGGATCGCGACGAGCATCCGCGCCGCTTCGGGTTGCGGCGCGCCCGCGAAGTGCTTCTCGACGAGTTCCACCGCGGCCGCGGCCTCTTTCGCGTCACCGAGTTTGTCCGGGTCGAGTTTCGGCAGTACCACCGGTTTCGGCGCGTCCGCGGCCGGCCCCGGTGCGATGAGCAGCGCGGCCAGAACCGGCGCTGCGAAGAATCGAGTCCGCATGGGATGAACCTCCGGGTGATCGAGACGAACGGGCGCGGTCATTCCATCGCGCGGAACACCGTCAGTTTGGGGTCCGTGCCGACGATGTAGGTAACGGTCTTGGTCGCGGCGCGCCCCTGCGCGTCGCGAACGGTGATTTGGGCCTGCACGCGCAGGTTCGCGTCCTCGGGCGTTCCGTCGCTCAGGAGCTTGTACTCCGTGAGCTTCGCCCCGGCCATCCAGTCGAAGTCCTGGGCGACAATGGGCGGCGTCGACTGGCCCAGGGACTCGATCTTCTGCCCCGCTTTCCAGGCGTCGAGCGCGGTGCGGAGGGCGGCGAGCGCCTTGTCCGACTCCACGGGCGCAGCGCGCCGCGGGCCGTTCGAGCACCCGACCGCGGCCCAGCACGCGAGCACGAATACCGCGCAGCGCGCGAGTTTAGAAATCACCGAGCACCTCCCCGTTCGCGCGCGTGCCGAGTCCGCGCCACGTTTGCAGATCGATGCTGTCGCGAACGAACCGCACCCCGCCGTCGCCCATCAATACGTTCACCCCGCCGGTGTGCCGGCTGCTCGGCGGCATGGTCGACTTGCCGACCACGAAGAACCCGCACGAGCGGCCGTTGGGCGGCGAGATGTGCTGGTACCGGTGCTGGTGGTGCATCCACGGCGCCCCCATGAACAGCGGGAACTGGTTGGCGAGGTTCGCCGTGTCCACGCCCAAACACGTGGCGTGGGCCGCGTCCGCGTTCGCCGGGTCGCTGGGGTTGAAGAACACGTCCTCGATCGGGCTGATGATCCCGTTGCTGCCGTCGGCCAGTAGCCGCTCGCTGAAGAACGCGGTGTTGCTCGTTCCGTCGGTGATGTCCCCGAACCCGACGGCCGTGTTCACGTAAAACACGCCGTTGTAGAGTGCGGGGTTGGGGATCACGAAAAACGGCATGGTGCCCGTGTTGGCCATGTAGTTGGTCGCGGCCCCGGACGCGGGGATCGGGTTGTCGCGGTCCGACGGGCACCGGAACCCGCCGATCACCGTGTTGCGCGCGGTGGTGTTCGCGGCGTCCGTCGGCGGCGCGCGGAAATCGATCAGCTTGTACACGTTGTCCTGTTCCATTTGCGGCAGGATCTGGGTCAGCGCGGAGAACTGCGAGCCGGGCGTCACGGTCGGCGCGAGCCCGCCGCTCGGGAACTTGCCGGCGGTGTCGTGGAAGTTGTGCAGCGCGAGCCCGATCTGCTTGAGATTGTTCTGGCACTTCATCCGGGCCGCCGCCTCGCGCACCTTCTGAACGGCCGGGAGCAATAGCCCAATGAGAATCGCAATAATGGCCATAACGACGAGGAGTTCGATCAGCGTAAAGCCCGCTCTGCGGGCGAATGAACGATCCATGATGAGGGCTCGGTCTTGGGAAGAATGAGTACAAGACACCAACAGCGATTGGGCGCGCCCCAACGGGCGCGCCGAGGTTGGCTACGCTTCGGCACCAAATGCGTGCCAACACCGACCGTCAAAAGCGCCACACCGTGCAGTGGGCGTGGGAGCGCGCAACACGGGCGCAGTTGACGAGTTCAGCCGAGTCGCGGTGGGTGGAAGACCGAGGGCGCCCGAAGAATCGGTCGCGGAAATGACGATTCGCGATCAAAGGACGGAGCCGGAGCACCGCCTTCGGACAGAGTGAAGCACCGAACTTGGTCCTTCACCTGTGTCGATACGGACGGAACCGGCGGCACCGGGAGCGACTCGCGCACCGGAGCACCGGAGCAGTTCGGCCCCCGACACGGCGCCGAGTTGTGGCGTTCGGCCGGCCCGGATTGTGCGGATTGCGATTCCAATTCGATGAGGGGCGAGAATCCCCCGGACGAATGCCCCCCGCACCGCGCTTCAGCACGGGTCGGAGACAGGCAGGCGACCGCGACGAGCGCGACGGCCCACCCGCAACGGCGGATGAGAGAGTGGGAGAGCATCAAATTCTTAACGCGAGGCTCGAACACTCCGAATCTACGCAAGCACGCCGCCGGAAGCAACTGAAAATCACTCCCCCACACGAGCTCACGAGGGTCGCGATAACGCCGGCCGATGCGCTCCCTCTAACCCACACATTCTCGTACCGGCCGCGGGCCGCGCACCGATCACGAGTCGCGCTCGCGGGCCGGCAAATCGATCAGCGCGGCAAGGGCCGCGCGGGTCCGGCTCTCGAGCATAAACGCGAGGGCCACCCCGACCAACCCCGCCACACTCATGGCGGCCACCGCGGGCGGGTTCGAGGCCCCGCGGGAGGCCAAAATCGCGACGGCGATCAGCGGGACCGCCGTCGCAGCCGCTCGGTAGCGCCCGAGGGAGTTCTCGACCCGTCGGAGGGCCGCCCGATCGTCCGGGCCGAAGCCACTCGAGCCGAGAAGGGCCGGGTACAGGACCGTCACGGACAAACACGTCACCATGAAGTACGGGTACACGGCCGCCATCAGTCCGCAAACGATGAGCGAGAGCAGGAAGTGAACGTAAGCCTCCTCGCCTTGCGGCGGCGGACCGGCCGTCGCGCGCAAAATGATGGGCCACAGCACCCCGGCCAGCGTCCAGCACACCACAGAGATCCCCGCGGTCATCGCGCCGAACTGGAGGCAGCGCCCGCGGGCCGGATCGTCGGGCACCGGTCGGTTCCCCCGCCGAACGTGCCGCAACCCGCGCAACACGGGCCGCAGTGCCAACCAGGACGCGACCATTCCGAGCGGGAAGAACACCCCGTTCACGGCCAAAATCACCTGATCGAACACGCTCTCGGCGGCGGACCACTGCGCAATGATTTCGGCCCGGTTGTACGCGATGTTGAACGCCGACGCCAACATGTTCGGGATCACCGCAAACAGGTAAACGGTCAGCAGTGGGTACCGGCAAACGAGTTCGCGCCACCCGCCGGGTGCGGGTCGGACCAAGGCGCGCGCGGCCGGGCGGAGGCACAGTTCGAGTTCCCGCCCCAATTCCCCAACGGTCGCCGGTCGCCGGTCCGGATCGGCCTGCAAACACGAGAGCAGCACGTCGCGCAACCCCGGCGCGCCCCCGCTCGGGAACGCGGCCACGGCTTCCGGCGGCGGACCGGTCCGCCGCTGTGCGGCCAACCCCCTCACGGTTTCCTGGCGGTCGGGGGTCACGCGCTCCGGCCCGAAGGGGCGGCTCCCCGTGGCCAGTTCCCAGAGCGTAACGGCGAGGCTGAACGCATCGGCCCGCCCGTCAAGAGTTTCCGGCGCGCGCGGGTGCGAGGGGTCGAACGCTTCCAGGTGTTCGAGCGCCATGTACCCCAGGCTGCCGCCGAACAAGACGACCGGTCCCGCCCCGTCGAGTTTGGAGCAGCACCCGACGTTGAAGTCCGCCAGCAGCGGTTCCCCGTCGGCCGCCAGGAGCACGTTCGCGGGTTTCACGTCCCGGTGCAGCACGCCGCGCGCGTGGGCGTAGTCGAGGGCCGCGGCCAGTTTCGCGCCGATCGCACACACGGTCGTCGCCCAGTCGCGCTCCGCCCACAGCCGGCGCACCGGCGACGCCGCGGACGGGACTTCGCCGCGCCGCACCAGGACCGCGTCGATCGCGTCGAGGAGCGTGCGCCCGGTCCACTGATCGGCGGGAACGGTCCGGGCGTGCGCGATCACGTCCAGGAGCGTCCCGCCCGGCAGGTACGGCATGTACACCAACTGGAGCCCGCGCTCGTTCAGCACCCGCTGGTCGTACACCCGGACGATGTGCGGGTGATCCAATTGGGCCAAAGTCTGAGCCTCCATCCCGCGCGAGGCCGTTACTTTCAAAGCAACGAGCCGCTGCATGGTCAGTTGACGGGCCAAAAATACTTTCGCGAACTGCCCTTCCCCGATCAGCGTGAGCAGATCAAAATCATCGAGCCGGTCGCCCGCCCGAACCGAGACCGCGGTCCGCGACGCGAGCACCGACGTGGAACGGGCCACCGCGGTACCGCCCAGGAGCCGTGCCAGTTCGTCGGCCCGGTCCGGGAAGCGGTCGAAGTAGTCGCTCGGTTGGGGGGCGCGCCCCGCGCGCCGGCGCAGGTGGAAATCTTCGTACAACAGGTCCGCCGGCGGCCCGGCGCGGTCCAGTTCGGGGAACTGCCGAATGTAGTCTTCGAGCGCGCAGTCGAGCCCGCGCTGGAGCCGGGTCTCGAGATCGAACTTGATGAGTTCCACCAGGAGCAACCCGCGCGCGTCGGGCCACCCGATCGGGAGAAATGCCGCGAGCTCGGGCGGCGCGCCGGCGGACTCCCACGCGCGCGCGAAGGCCTCGAGGCGCTCCGTAATCACGTCCCAGATTCGGGTCGTTGAAGCGGGTAACGAGTGCCCGGTGGTCGAGAGCATGGTGGACCCAGATCGGCGCCGCGGCGCGGGCGAGCGGTTACAATACACCCGATCGCCCCCGAGAGGAACGGCCGCCACCCGCCCCGGAGCTTCCGCCATGAGCGATGTCCCCCTCTCCGATGTTCTCCACCGCGACCCGGCGGCCCTCGCCGCGTTCCTCGAGCACCGGCGCCCGGCCCTGGTCGCGTTCGTTGAAGGGCGCCTCGGCGCAACCCTGCGCGGCAAACTGGACCCGCAGGACATTGCCCAGGAAGTCGCGATCAAGGCGCTGCGGGAACTGCCCCAAACGGAACTCGGCGATCGCGACCCGTTCGGGTGGCTGTGCCACCTGGCCGAACAGTGCGTGATCGACGCCCACCGGCACTTCGCGGCTTCCAAACGGGCCGCCGAGCGCGAGCAACCCGGAAACGTCCCGGCCGGCGAGGGGAGCCCGGATCTCATCGCCCTCCTCGCGGCCAGCATCACCACCCCGACCCAAGCGGTCGTGCGCGACGAGCGCGAGGTCCGGCTCCGGGCGGCAATTGCGACTTTACCGGAAGAGCACCGCGAAGCGCTGCGGTTGCGGTACGTCGAGGGCCTCCCGACCAAAGACGTGGCCGCTCGGCTGAACAAATCGGACGTTGCCACGCGGGTACTGCTCACGCGCCTCGTTCACCGCTTGCAAGAACTACTCGGCCCGGGCGAGGAAGCCTGACCACACGCCGATCCCGAACCGCGCGCGAAGCTCCGCCCCTGCCAATCTGGAAGGGGCGGAGCGATCTCGTGTCGTGTGCCGGTCAATCCCGAACGAAACTGATCGAGAGCCTACGCAACCACGAGCACGAGGCCGCGACGGTTACGGCAGCGGGGGAACGCCGACCGGAGGCCCTTGCACTTGCGTCTGGGTCTGGGTTTGCGTTTGCGTCTGGGTCTGCGTTTGGACCTGGATCGGGGCCGGAATCCCAACCGGTGCCGCAATTGCAACCGGGGCTACCACCGGGGCGACGGCGACCGGAACCGGCACGGGCGCGACAACCGCGACGGGCGGGGCCGATGCGTAGTAGCTAACCGGGTAGTAGCACGACGCCGACGGGCACCAGTAGTAGTAGCAGCTCGTCGACGGGCACCAGTAACAGTTGCAGCCGTACCGCTGCGAGTAGCCCCAATACGACCAGTGAGAGTGGGATCGACCGGGGTAGTAATACCCGCCGCCGAACGACTTACCGTACTTCTGGTGGTAGTTCCCGAACGTCTGGTGATGGTTCCCGATCGACTGAACCGGCCGGCCCTGCCCCCCGAACGGGCTGCCCCCGGGTTTAAATCCCCCGGACGGCTTGGAGATCCCGATCGGACCGGAGTGCCCGCCCCCGCCGCCACTCGAGCCCTTTGAGCCGGCCGCCGCGGTCCCAGCAACCATCCCGGTTGCCAGCAAACTTGCAAGTAAAGTCCTCATCGGACTTCCTCCTTTTATTTTCAGTGAGACCGAGCGGAGTGCCCGGTCTACTTGGTTGAGCGGAACGCCCGAATGAGTGTTACGGAATTTTTGACGCGGCCCCGCGAGAGCCGGGTCCGCGCTCAAATTGCGGCCGCACCCGCGAACGCAAGTCATTACCGGGGCTTCATTAATCATCGCCCCTGCTAGCGACAGTTAAAGCGCAATCGGTCTCAGCGGGTATTCGACCAGAAGTGACAAGTGGAGAGTTGAAGCCGACTCAAAAGACCGTCCGGCGCGTCGTCCAACGGTGACACGGCAACCGGAATCAAATAGGGGTTGATACGCGGCGAGAATCCGTAGTACCTTTACGCGCCGGCTGGGAGGCGAGTTCAGTCGGCAGGCGCCGGCGCGGCCCCATCCCGCCGGCGCCTTTTCGGTACCCGCAGTTCTGACCGCAATTCCTTCACCCGCACTCGACCGTCCCAGCGCCAAACACGCGGACCCGGCCGCGACAGCAGAAATGGCGCGCGGTTCGCGAGATCGTCACGCCACCGCGCAACAGTCATCCCGCGGTTACTTCTTCTCGCTCGCCTCGGGGCGCGGGCCTGGCGGCGTAAAGTACAGTTCGTCCGACTGGAGCAGGTTCCCGACGTCCACCACCGCTTGCCACTGCCCGGTCAGTGCGGTGAGGTAATTCTGGAGCGCCTGAACGAGGTTCTGCTGCGCCACCACGATGTCGTTGAAGGATATCTTCCCGCGGGGTACGTCGTCGGGTTCCTGCTGGTACCGGCGAATCACCCCCTGGTACACCTGCGTGAGAGCCGGGAGCACCTTCTCGCGCAGGTTCGCCGCCGCGACCCGGTTCGACTCGTAGCGCCCCAGCGCGTCCGCCAGCCGGCTCACGAGGTCGTTTTCCGTCGCGGTGAGCGCGGCCGTGTTCGACGCGATCTGGAACTCGGCCGATCGAATGTTCCCCTGGTTCCGGTCGAACACCGGCATCGGCAACCCGACCTGGAGGTTGAACTGATTCAACCGCGCGAGGTTGTCGTACTGGACGACGAGGTTGGTCGCGATGTCCGGCACCCGGTTGAGGCGCTGGAGCCGAAGATTAGTTTGCGCCTGGAGCAGACGGTTGCGAGCGGTCAGAATGTCCGTGTGCGCCTCCGCGATACGGACGCGGGCGGCGGCCGCGTCAATGACCGGGGGCGGCAGGTCGACCGACCCGGTCAGCGCGGCCGGGGCCAGGTCCGGTTGCCCCAGCGCGGCCGCCAGTTGCCTCCAGTTCGCGCGGTAATTGGCTTTGGCAAGCGCCAGTGCGTTCCGCGCCTGAACCGCCTGTGCGTACAACTGGAGCGGCTCGTACCCGGCCGCTTCCCCGGCCGCCACCTGGCGCAGTTGGAGCTGGTACACTTCGTCGGCCATCGCGACCAGCGCCGTGTTCACTTCGATGCCCTTGCGGGCCAGTTGCACCTGGAAGTAGCTCGAGCGGACGGCCGTGGACACGTCCATTTCGGACTTGCGGACGGCGACGTAAGCGTTGATGTAGTCGAACCGGGCCACGGCTTGCGCCAGGCTCAGTTTGCCGGGGAACTTGATGAGCTGATTCACGAACGCGCCCTGCTGCCCCGCGTTGTTCGCCGGGGCGTGCGGACCGGGAGTCACCTGGTCGGCCTCGTACCCGAGGGTCGGGTTCGGGTGGAGCCCGGCCTGGATCATCTGACCATACGCGACCCCGACGTCGGCGCTCGCGCGTTTCAGAACGGGGCTGTTCGCACGTGCCGTTTGCTGGAGATCGGCCAGAGTGAGCGGCGCGCCGCCCGGGGCTTCGATGCTCCCAACGGGGACGGCCTCCGGGTACGCCTCGCGCACCAGTTTGAGCCGGTCCGCGGGGGGGGTGTCTTTGGTGAGCTTCGGCGGGCGCAACGGCGGTACTTCGGTGCCGGGGAACCCGGGAGGCAACTCGAAGGCGCGGGGGACTTTCCCCGGTTCCCCGCCCGGCGGTACGGGCGGCGTCATCTTCGGCGCGGAGCCCGGCGCAAGAAGCGCGGCCGTTCTCGCATCGAACCCGGAACTCGCGTCCGGGAGGTACCCGACCGGCGGCGTGCGGTACATGCAGCCGGTCGCGGTCAGGGCCGCGGCCCCGGCCAATTGAACGGCCCGCAGCGACCACTTCCGATTCGCCATCATCGGTTCTCCAGCCGCACGAAACTCCACGTTTAATGATTAATCGGATTGCGCCGATCCGCTCCTTGATGCCGAATGCACTGATCCCAAAAGATAAACCGACCGGGGTAAATTGACCTGTGCAAACGCAAAACCCGCGTTTCGGGGCTTCTGTGGGATCTGGCGAGGCGGGGATTAGTGGGAGAAGTCGCCCGACGATCCTGGATACTCCGTAGCCAGCAGTGGAAAAACAGTGCGCACGCGACGCCGCACCCCACAGAATCGTGGCGTTGAAAGCGTCTGAAAATCAGGCTTTTTGCTCGTGGGAAATCTTGGTCCGGCGTTTGCCTTCATGACTCGCCTGACCCGATCGAGTTTGCTCCGCCCCGGACGCCTCCCCCGTCCCGCTATGCAGCTCTTGATGAACCATCGTTTTTGTGGAGTGGCTCATGAATCGGCGTACTCGCCGCGCTTTTACGCTCATTGAGTTGTTGGTAGTGATTGCGATCATCGCGATCCTCATCGGCTTACTCCTGCCCGCGGTCCAGAAGGTTCGTGAAGCCGCGGCCCGGATGAGCTGCCAGAACAATCTCAAGCAGATCGGGCTGGCGATGCACAATTACGAGTCGGCCAACGGCGGGTTGCCCCCGCGCCGGCTCGCCCCGGGGTGGGGAAACAAACCGAACCACGGGTGGGGGTCGATCATCCTCCCGTACATCGAACAGGGCAACCTCGCGAACATCTTCAAACTGGAGTACGACTTCTACGACACGGTCAACCAGGCCGCCGTCGTGAACCCGCTCAAGCTCTATTTCTGTCCGTCCGCTCCGGGCGGGACCCGCACCGTTACGCTCGTGCGGGCCGCGTCCGCACCGTCCGCCAACCCCGACAAGTCCACCCCCATGACCTGCACGGGCGCCGCGAGCGACTATTTCGCCCCGAACAGCGTCGCCATCGGCAACAACTCGGACGGCACCCCGATTTGGCCGTACAGCCAGAACACGCGGCAAGCGATGAACGACGGCGTGATCTGCAAGCTCACCGCGATCTCGGACGGCACCTCGAACACCTGGCTCGTGTCCGAACAGGCCGGGCGCCCAGACCACTACATCCTGGGCAAGAAACAGGCGACCAACACGGGGCTGTCGAACGCCGACTGGTGGGGCATGTGGGCGTCGTTCAACATGCACGCCTACTGGACGTACACCGCGGACGGGTTAATCACATCTGGAAGCCAGCCGGGGCTCGGGTCCGCGCTCTCGTGTACGATCAACTGCAACAACAGCCAGGGCGTGTACGCCTTCCACACGGGCGGGGCGAACGTCGTGTTCGCCGACGGCTCGGTTCACTTCGTCACGTCGTCACTCTCCCCGCGGACGCTCGCCCAACTCGTGACCCGCGACGACGGGGAAGTGACCGGGAACTACTAACTCGCGGCTCCACGCGACCGAAGTTTCCGTCGGAGAGTACCGAATGTGCGGAAATCAGCAGTGGGCAAATAATGCCCGCCAGAGGGCCGAGTGATTTCGGAGGTGGCTCAGAAACGAGCCGAAAACCAGCCCTTTGCTCGTAAGCGGGGTTGGTCCGGCGTTTGCATTCAACCAAGAACATTCACCATTTGAGAGTTTGCTCCGCCGCGGACGCTTCCACGTCCCGCAACGCAGCTCGACGGACCCCGTGTCGTCTTTCGTGACGTGGAGTGGCTCATGAATCGGCCCGATCGCCGCGCGTTTACACTGATCGAGTTATTGGTGGTGATCGCGATCATCGCGATCCTCATCGGGTTGTTGCTCCCCGCGGTCCAGAAGGTGCGCGAGGCCGCGGCCCGGATGTCGTGCAGCAACAACATGAAGCAGATCGGCCTCGCGTTTCACAACTTTGAGGGCACCAACGGCGGGTTCCCCTCCCGGCGCCTCGGTTTCGGCTCCGGCTCACCTTCCGGCGCGACACAACATGCGTGCGGCGGGTGGGGGCTGTTGATCCTCGCGTACATCGAGCAGAACGCGATCGCGCAGGCGTACAACTCGAAGTACGACTACTACGACCCGATCAACGCGAACCTCGTCACGCCCCAGATCAAGACGTTCCAGTGCCCGTCCACCGCGCCGGGACCGCGCCAGGTCAGCATCTCGGCGAAGGCCACGGCCGCGTCCGCCCGGTACGGGACCGACGGCGGCGTGGTCTACACCGCCACCGCCGGATCGAACGACTACATGACGTCCAACGGGTTCACGATGCCGACCACCGGCTACGGAACCGGCTGGGACCCGACCGTCAGTTCCAACCGACACCAAGCCGTTGACGACGACGTTTACATCAAGATTTCGCAGATCAGCGACGGGCTGTCGAACACGGTCGTGGTGTTCGAGCAGGCGGGGCGCCCGCAGAAGTGGCAGCGCGGCAAGAAGTACGGCGACGAGACCTCACCGGCCGGGTCGAACACCCGCGGCACCTGGGCCGGCTACGGGTCGATCGCCATCTACACCTACAACCCCGGCAGCCTGGACGCCACAACCGGACTCATGACACAGACCTCGGCGAACTCCCCCACGGCCGGCGACCTCCTCTCGTGCGTCATCAACTGCGACAACCAGCAGGGCATTTACTCCTTCCACGGCCAGGGGGCGACCGTCCTCCTCGGCGACGGCTCGGTGCGCTTCCTGAACTCCAGCGTGAGCGGGCGCACGATGGGCCAGTTGCTCATCCGCGACGACGGCGAAGTCCTCAATAACTTCTAACGCTTGTGGGGCATTCCTCAATGACGAGGCGACTGTTCGGCAATGTGATTTGGTGCGCGATCCTCACGAACTTCGGGTGCGATTCCAAAGCGCCGCCCACGCCCGCGACGACGCCAGTAAAAGGACAGATTCTGGTGCAGGGGAAAGGTGTTGCGGGCGCCCGCGTGGTGTTCCACCCGCAGTTCGATGTCGGCGCGGTGAAGTTCGCGCCCGGGGCGACCACCGATAAAGAGGGGCGGTTCCAACTCGGCTCGGCCGGCCCGTCGGACGGCGCCCCGGTCGGCGAGTACGCGGTCACCTTCACGTGGCCAGAACCGACGAAGAACCCGGACGAGGGCGACCTCCAGGTGGACCGCTGGCGGAACAAGTACAACGACCCGGCCAAGAGCAAGTGGAAGATCACGATCAAAGAAGGCGACAACCAGCTCGAGCCGTTCAAGATCGATTAAGTATTACGGGAGCACGAACGATGCGCAGAGGTCTCACTCGAATCGAACTCGTCGCGACGACGGGGATGCTTCTTCTAAGCGCGGGCTTGTTCCTGCCGCGGTTGCAGGCGGCCCGTGCGGACGCGGCCCGCACCCAGTGTACGGACAATCTCCGCAGACTCGGGCAGGGCTTCGCGGAGTTCGAGAAGGTCCACGGCGGGTTGCCCCCGCGCCGCGGGGGGTTCAACAACGGCGCTCCGTACAGCGGGTGGGGGGCCTACATCCTGCCGTACCTCGGCGAAGAATCCGTCGCGAAGAAGTACAACCCCAAGGTCGACTTCTTCGATCCCGCGAACAAGGCCGCGGCCGAAACGCAAGTGAAGCCGTTCCTGTGCCCCGCGTCCCCCGGCGAGCGCACGATCACGATCCAGTCGCAAGCGTCCACGAAGTCCGAGAACGCGGACAAGGACACGGTTTTTACCACGAAGGCCGCGGCGTGCGACTACATCTCGTCCAACGGCGTGCTGATGACCCGCGGCGGGTACGGGTTGAACGCGAACACCACCGACCAGATGATCGGCAACCAGCGCCAGCCGATGAGCGACAACGACTTCGTGCCGCTCGCGAAGGTCACCGACGGGTTGTCGTGTACGCTGCTCCTGATCGAACAAGCCGGGCGCCCGAACGTGTGGCGCAACGGGAAGAAGAAGGACAGCGACGGCCAGTTCGGGATGAGCCCGAACGCCCGCGGCGCGTGGGCCGGGTGGGGGTCGATCGCGTTCGGGCCGGCCGACGCGAAAACCGGCGAGAACCCGGGCCGGGGGGATTCCACCGACTGCACGGTCAACTGCAACAACTGGTTCGGGGTCTACGGGTTCCACACCGCCGGGGCGAACGTGCTGATGTGCGACGGGGCCGTGCGGTTCGTCGGCACGAAGCTCGACCCGCTCACGTTCGCGTACCTCACGCTCCGCGACGACGGGCACCTGATCTCCCCGAACGACTACTAGTGCGCGTTCGGAAACGGCGTCGACCGAACGAGCCGCGACCGCAAGGGAGCGGGGTATTTCGTAGTCGGAGACCGCTCCCTTGCGGTCGCGGCTCGTTGAACGCGATTCAGGTACTTCGTAGTCGCAGACCGCTCCCTTGCGGTCGCGGCTCGTTAAACGCGATTCAGTCTCGAACGATTTCTAACTTCGATGCACTCCACTGGCGAACCGGAGACCGGCGCACCAATGCGATACCACCGATACCTGCTCCCGCTCGTCGCCGCGGTCGCGTGGCCGGCCGCACTCGGCGCGGCGGAACCACCGGACCCGGCGAAGCTCGCGGCGCTCATTGACGGGCGCCTGAGTTCCGAATGGCAGAAGGCCGGCGTGAAGCCCGCACCGGTCATTGACGACGCGGCCTTTCTGCGCCGGTCCACGCTCGATTTGAGCGGGCGCATCCCCACCGCGGCGGAAGTGCGCGAGTTCCTCGCGGATACTTCCCCCGACAAGCGCGCGAAACTCGCCACCCGGCTCATCGACTCCGGCGGCCACACGCGCCACATGGCCACGTTCTGGCGCCGCACCTGGGTGCCCCAAGCCGACACCGCGGAGTTCGCGCGGCTCGCGGACGATTTCGAGTCGTGGGTCGCGGCGCGGGTGCAAGAAAACGCCCCCTACGACCGCATCGTGCGCGAGCTGCTCACGCTCCCCGAGTCCGCCGGGAACCGGCGCGGCGCGGTCACCCCGGTCGGGTTCTACGCGGCCAGCGAGAGCAAGCCGGAAAACCTCGCGGCCAACGCCACGCGGTCCTTCCTGGGTGTGAACCTCGATTGCGCGCAGTGCCACAACCACCCGTTCGCGCGCTGGACCCGCGACCAGTTCTGGCAGACGGCCGCGTTCTTCGCCCCGCCGACGAAGGACAAGTCCGGCAAGGCGGTGCCCCCGGAACTGATGATCCCCAACACGAAGAAGTCACTCGCGCCCGAACTGCTCGACGGCGCGGAGGTGAAGTGGCCGGAGGCACTGGCGTCCGACACCGGGCGCAAGCTGCTCGCGGACTGGCTGACCGCGAAGGACAATCCGTACTTCGCCAGGAACGCGGTGAACCGCCTCTGGGCGCACATTTACGGCACGGCGCTTGTGGAGCCGCTCGACGACCTGAGCGGCGACAGCGGCAACACCGGCTACCACGCGGAACTACTGAAGGAACTCGCCGATGCGTTTGCGACCAGCGGGTTCGACCTGAAGTACATCACCCGCGCGCTGGTGCTCACGAAAGCGTACCAGCTCTCCGCACTGACCCGCGAAGACGCCCCCGCGGACCCGCGGCTGTTCGCACGAATGCCCATTCGCGGGTTAACGGGCGAGCAGCTCTACGACAGCCTCCGCACGGCCGCGGGGCTCCCGCCGGAGCGCGCGGATACGGGGCGCGGACTGGGTCTGGAGGGACGTAAGAGGTTCGCGGCGCAGTTCCGCGTCGAGCGCCCGGTGACGGCCGAGCGGTCGATTACACAGGCCCTCTCGATGATGAACGGCCGACTCACGACCGACCTCACGGACCTCACGAAGAACCCGACCCTCGGCGGGGTGGCCAGCGCCCCGTTCCTCGACACGCGGGGCAAGGTCGAAACACTGTTCCTGGCGGCAATCGGGCGCGAGCCGACCGCGAAGGAATCGAAGACCATGATCGATTTCGTTGAAGGATCCACGGAATCGGAACGCGAGCGCGCCCTCGGCGACGTGTTCTGGGCGCTCGTCAACAGCACCGAGTTCAACACGAATCATTAACCGCCAGCACGGAACCGCGAGGGTTTGACGCCCGCGATTCCGCACTGATAACTGAACCAAATGAGGAGCGATTTCATGTTTTCACTCCGCGTCCCGCGTTCCGCCCTTCGCGCCGGGCCGTCGCGCCGCGACTGCTTGCGCCTCTCCGCTCTTGGTGCCATCGGCGCGTCACAATCCGGTTGGCTGCAAGCGCTCGCGGCCGACGCCACGGCCACCCCGAAAAAGCACAAGTCGGTCATTCTGCTGTGGATGAACGGCGGACCGGCCACCATCGATATGTGGGACTTGAAGCCGGGCCACGACAACGGCGGGCCGTTCAAGGAAATCGACACGGCCGCGCCCGGGGTGAAGTTCAGCGAGCACATGCCGAACCTGGCGAAGCGCGCGAAAGAACTCGCGATCGTCCGCTCGATGGCGACCCGTGAGGGGGATCACGCCCGCGCCCGGCTCGTCGGCCTGACCGGGTACACGCCGCAAGGCGCGATTCAGTTCCCCGCGCTCGGCTCGCTCGTCGCGCACGAGTTCGACGACCCCAGAGCCGATCTGCCGGGGTTCGTGAGCGTCGGCGGGCGCACGGGCGACATCGGCGGCGGGTTCCTCGGGCCGCGGTTCGCGCCGCTCGTCGTGGGCGGCGACCGCGGTTTCGGCGCCCCGGCCACGGAACTGAAGGTGCCGGACCTGGAGCGCCCCGCGGGCGTCACCACCGAGGTCCACACGAAGCGCCTCGACTTGCTCTCCGGGTTGGAGAAGGATTTCGCGCCCGGTAAGGGGCACCCGGTCGCGGAAACGATGAAGGCCGCGACCGACCGCGCCGTGCGCCTGATGCGCCCGGAAGCGGCCGCCGCGTTCCGACTCGAGGACGAGAAGGCCGCCGTGCGCGAAGCCTACGGCCGCGGCACGTTCGCACAGGGGTGCCTGCTCGCCCGGCGCTTGGTCGAGCGCGGGGTCTCGTTCGTCGAGGTCACGCTCGACGGGTGGGACACGCACAACAACAACTTCGAGCGCGTGAAGACGCTTTCCGGCACGCTCGACACCGCATTCGCGGCGCTACTGGCCGACCTGAAGGACCGCGGGCTGCTCGATAGCACGCTCGTGGTGTGCCAGGGCGAGTTCGGCCGCACGCCGAAGGTCAACGGCCAGACCGGGCGCGACCACTGGCCCACGTCGTGGGCCGCGGTGCTCGCCGGTGCGGGAATTAAGGGCGGGCAGGTGGTCGGTAAGACGAGCGCCGACGGCACCGCGGTCGAAAGCGAACCGACCCGGACGCCGGACCTGATCGCGACTGTCGTAAAGGCCATCGGGCTCGACCCGATGAAGCAGAACATGTCGAACGTGAGCCGGCCCATCCGCCTCGCCGACCCGGTCGCCAAGCCGATCAAGGAGCTACTGTGATTCGCACGACTCTCTGCACGCTAGCTCTGGCGTTCGCCGCGTTCGGATTTTCCCCCGCGGCGGACCCGGCCCCCACAAAGCGCCCGACCGTACCACTCGAATTCGCACTCCTGGGCGAAGACAAACTCGCCCGCATCGAACTCCGGGCCGAACTGGACGGCGTTTCGGTTTCCGCGATCTGGGACGAAACGTTCGCCAAGCTCTTTGCGTTCTTCGACCGCAACCACGATGGCGCGCTCGACACCAAGGAAGCCGCGCGGCTCCCGTCCGTGCGCGCGCTCCGGCAGGCGATGGGTAACGGGTTCACGCCCCCCGTCGGCGCGGCACCAACGTTTGCAGAACTGGACCGCAACGGCGACGGGAAAGTGACGCCGGAGGAACTCGCCGCGTGCTACCGCGCGGCCGGCGCCGGGACCGTGCAGATCGGCGTCGGCCGGCTGCCCGCGAGTGCGGAACTCGCCGCCGCGCTGCTCAAAAACCTCGACACCGACGGCGACGGGAAAGTGAGCGAGAAGGAGTGGGGCGCGGCCGCCGATGTGCTGAAGAAGCTCGACAAGAACGACGACGAACTGATCGGTGCGGGCGAACTCGTGCCGAAGGTGGTTTACCCCGGCGCGGCGGGAACGGTTCTGCTCACACCTCCAGCGGCTAACACCACGGTTCCCGATGTGCTCGCGAAGCTCCCGCTCGTGCTGCTCCCGGCCGACCCGAAGGACGCACACTGGACAACCGAGATCGCCCAGCGCAACAAGCACTTCAAGGCCGCGGAACTCTCCGCATGGCGGAAGCGCGAGCCGGACGCGCGCTGGGTCGTCAAGCTCTCCGACAAGCCGGGCACCCCGGAGCGGTTCGCGTTCACGGGCGGGCGGTTTCGCGTGGACGGTTGGATCGCGAGCGGAAAAGTGAGCGAGGCCCTGGCGACCGCGAGCAAGCAGATCGTCGCCCAACTCGATGCGCCCGCACCCGAAGAGGGCGCCGGCGCCCGACGGCGCGGCGGTAGTCTGGCCTGGCTCGCCCCGATCGCTGACTTAAACGGGGACGGGAATCTCGACCGCAAGGAACTCGATGCGTGGCTCGATCTCCAGGCGCAAGTCGCCCGCGGTCAAGTGCTGCTCACCGTTCTCGACGGCGCGGGGTTGTTCGAGTTACTGGACACGAACCACGACGGCGCACTGTCGTCGCGCGAACTCCGCGGCGCGTGGGATCGCTTGAAAAGTGCCGGGTGCGTGACCACCGGTGCGTTCGACCCGAAGGCGCTGCCGAACGTGCTCCTGGTCGCCGCGAGTCGCGGGTACCCGCAAACGCTGGCACTCGACGCGCGCCGCGGACCGGCGTGGTTCCGCTCGATGGACCGTAACGGCGACGGGGACGTGTCCCGGCGCGAGTTCACGGGGCCGGCCGATGTGTTCGACAAGCTCGATCTCGACAAGGACGGGCTGCTGAGCGCGGAAGAAGCGGAGAAGTCTGAGAAACCCAAGAAATAGTAATCGCCGTGCGGCGCGGACGAAACGAAGCATGGACGCTCTCGAATCGCCCGCGCCGCATCACCCGCGTCACCGGACGAGCGACTGGCGCCACTCCTGGTTGAGTTCCTCGACCGTCTTGCCCGTCAATGTCTTCCACGCCCCCACGCTGTACTTCCCCTCGCGCATGAGCGCGTTCAACTTGGTCACCACTTGCGAATCGTACTTGTCCGCCACGAACGCCAGGAACGCGGCCGACGTCCGGTAGCTCGCATCGAACTTGGCCCGCTCGGGGTTCAAGCGGCCGGCCGTGCCCGGCTCGAACTTCCAGAACCGCACGTAGTCCGCGATCCCCTCGACCAACCACCCCGGCAGCCCGCGTGCGCGATAGTTCTGAACGCAGTGCGCGGTTTCGTGGACCATTGCGCCGACGTCTTCCGGGTGAGACTTGAAGTACTTCACCGAGCCGGTGATCCGCCCGCCGCCGGCTTCGGCCACCCCGTTGTAGCTCGCACGGAAAGTCATTCGGATCTGCGTCGGCGGGCGGTTCCCGTCGCTCGCCAGTAGGTCGCAGATCATCGGGTACTGGCGCTCGCAGACCCGAACCACTTTTTCGGCCCACTCCCGCATCTCCGGGGCATCGGTCACGTCCAGTGTGAACTCGACCGGGTACCGGAACGTGGCGACACGGGCCTCCGAGTTGATCGTGATCTCACGGACGACGAGCGGCGTCTTCAGGTCCGCGGTCGGGCGAACACGAACCGCTTTGACCGATCGGCCGACGTCGGCCGTGGCCTTCCCCTTCTCGAACGTGGCGGCGGACTCGAACGCGGTCCCGTCAACGGACACTTCCAGCACCCCGTCGGCGAGCGCGTCGTCACCGTTCGGCCGACCCGTCACAACGGCGACCGATTTCAGAGTAACGGGGCGATCGAACGTCAACGTGAGGTGGTCGGCTTTGGTCGGGTTGCGCTCGGAAGCGAAGTACGTGGACGGGTCGCCGTCGAACGCGAACTGGCGAATCCGGCCCCCCGCGGTGGTGAGCGACGATTCAACCACGGCTTGCACGACGGGTCGCGGCGCGGGTGCGGGAACTGGCGCGGCGAGAGCCGGAAGTGACAGCCACAAAGTTATCGTTGCGGAAAGCAGCGTGCGCATCAGAACCTCGGGGCGAGGGTTATCCCCTCATTTTTAGCCGGTTCCTGATGGCCGGGCACCCGTCGCCCCGACTTCCCATCGCGTTCTCATCACCCGTCGCTCCTCGCTCCCGTCGGTGAAAAATTCACACCTCTTGCGCCGCACGAATTGAGTGGACCTGAAAAACAAAGTTAGGCGAGACCAATTCGTGCTGTTGCTACTGCACCAGAGACGAAAGCATTCGATTGACAGTGCGGCGTCGGATGCCGTGACAACGGGCAGCGGGATTCGTGGATGCGAGAATTGCAAGCAGTGAAAACCCGGCGGCCCGGGTCGGTCGAAAAATATCGATACTCGAAACTCAGCGGCCACAAGGCTTTGCGACAAATTTATCGGGGCGTGTAAGGTATTGGCGCGGGGCCTGCATTTACATTCGTTCGTTACGAGACGGTTCGTCGTGTAGGGCGAGGGGAGAGGCGTTCTGCACGACGGGCCGGGCTCAAAAACAAAGTCCATCGGACTATAAAAAACACCACCCGGGTTTTGTGTCAGTAGGGAGAGACTGGCACAAGCCCGGGTGGCGTATTTTACGGTCCGGTGAGAGAGTTCCCGGGCCGCCTTGTTCCCGATTCCGCACTCTTTGGGTGAGGGGTCATCGGGTTAGTAGTGCCAGTCTCCCCGACCCGTTTGCGCCTGTCAATACCCTTCACACAAATTCGCGCAACTTTCTCGCTCGATAAGCAAGACCGATACGTTTCAGCTCTCGCGGTCCCTTCACAGGGTTCGACACCGCCGCCGGCAATTCCGCTCACGGTAGTCAGACGAATGGTCTATGATTAATTCTCCCGTCCCCATCTGGACCTCTCCTCATGACCGAGCCCTCCCACTACCGTCAGGCCATTGATGCGCTCCCGCAATTGGTCTGGGTTGCCGGCCCGGACGGGACCCTCGAGTACCTGAACCGCCGGTGCGCGGAATACTCCGGCCTGCCCATTGACGACCTGCTCGGCTGGGACTGGGGGTGGGTCGTTCACCCGTCCGACCTCCCCGAAACGCTCGAAGTGTGGACCGCGTCCGTTCGCGCGGGCACGCCGCACCAGGTCGAGCACCGGCTCCGGCGGCACGACGGCGAGTACCGGTGGTTCCTGATCCGCGCCGAGCCCGTCCGCGACTTCGATGGGAACGTGGTGCGGTGGTTCGGCACGTGTACGGACATTGATGACTCGAAGCGCCTGATGGAACAATTCCGAACGACGCGGTTATTGTTCCGGGGGTTAGTGGAGCGGAACCCGGACGGCGAAGTTCTTGTTGGGGCCGATGGGACGGTGCGGTACGCGAACCCGGCCACCGCGCGCCTGCTCGGGCTCGCGGTCGAGGAACTTTCGGGCACGGACCTTTGGGGCTCGGTCCACCCGGACGATCGCAAGGACGTAACCGCCTGGTTGGAGCTGGTTCTGGCCACTCCCGGTGAGCGCCTCGCGATTAGCACCCGGTTCCTGCTCCGCGACGGGAACTCGTCTCAGGTCGATGTGCTCGCGACGAACCTGCTCCCGGACCCCGACGTGCGGGCACTGGCGGTGCAGTTCCGGCAATCCCCGGTCCCCAACAACAAACCGTAACCTCCGGCGCCGCCCATCGGAAACCGTTCGCCATCCGCGGGTACCGTGACCGCGTCGCGCTGTTTTCTGTAACTCACTTCCGGTCCGCGCGTCTCACAGCGGGTCCGCAATCCCGTCCCTTCGCACGGCACACGTGAACACGGTTTCTGCTCCGGCGCGTATATTGCTTCTCAGGGCGAATCGCTCCCGACCGGTAACACCGACGCGGACGTGACCGATTCCCAGGAGGGCGGATGCCCGACCACTCACCGGCCGGCCGACACGCGCTCGCGACCCGCTATCGCGCCACACGCGGAGCGACCGAGACGTTGTGTGCGCTGTTGGAGCCGGAAGATTATCAGCTCCAGTCGATGCCCGATTGCAGCCCACCGAAGTGGCACCTGGCGCACACCGCGTGGTTCTTCGAGACGTTCGTACTCGCTGAACACGTACCGAATTACCGCCCGTATCACCCGCACTTCGGCTACCTGTTTAACTCCTACTACGACGCCGTCGGTGCCCGCTGGCCGCGCCCCGCACGCGGGCTGCTCTCGCGCCCCACGGTCGCCGAGGTGTACGCCTACCGCCACGCGGTCGATGAGCACGTCCTTGCACTGATCGCATCGGCCGATGACCGCGTGCTCGCGGCGCTCGCTCCGGTCCTGGAACTCGGGGCGAACCACGAAGAGCAGCACCAGGAACTACTACTCACCGATCTCAAGCACGCCTTCGGGTTGAACCCGCTGCGCCCGGCATACGCCCCGCCGCGCGTTACCGCCCCGAGTGAACCCGCGCCCCCACTGAAATGGGAACCGTATGAAACAGGGGTGAGCAAGATGGGTCACGGCAACGCCGGGTTCGCGTTCGACAACGAGGGGCCGGTTCACAACGTGTTCGTGTCCGCGTTCGAGATCGCGTCGCGGGCGGTGAACAACGGCGAGTTCTTAAGGTTCATTGAAGACGGCGGGTATGACCGTCCAGAATGGTGGCTCTCGGACGGCTGGGCCGCGCGACAGCAAAACGGGTGGACCGCACCGTTACACTGGCACCGCGAGGGGAATTCGTGGGAGCTGTTCACGCTCCGGGGGGCGCGGGCGCTCGCTCCGGACGAAGCGGTGTGTCACATCAACTACTACGAGGCCGATGCGTTCGCGCGCTGGGCCGGCGCTCGCCTGCCGACCGAGGCCGAATGGGAAACCGCAGCGCGTGCGCGGGAGGTGCGCGGAACTTTCCTCGAGTCCGGTTACTTTCACCCCGTGAACGACGGTTCGATGTACGGCGGCGCGTGGGTGTGGACCGCCAGCCCGTATGTGGCGTACCCGGGCTACCGCCCGGCGGCCGGCGCGCTGGGCGAGTACAACGGGAAGTTCATGTGCAACCAGATGGTACTCCGCGGCGGGTCGTGCGTTACGCCCGCGGGTCACGTCCGGCCGACGTACCGCAACTTTTTCCCGCCCGACGCCCGTTGGCAGTTCTCCGGCCTCCGACTCGCGAAGGACGCTCTCACATGACGAACACCCCACGACTCGCGTGCCCGAACCGCCGGTTCCGGGCCGATGTGCTCTCCGGCCTGTCCCTTCCGCAGAAACGGTTGTCGGCCAAATACTTCTACGACGCGGCCGGGTCGCGGCTGTTCGACGAGATCACGGAGCTAGAGGAGTATTACCCGACGCGCACCGAACTCGGCATCATGACCGCGCACGCCACCGAGATGGCCGCGCGGTGCGGACCGCGGTGCCTGTTGATCGAACTCGGCGCGGGCAGTTTAACAAAGGTGCGCCTGCTGCTGGACCGGCTCGATCGACCGGCCGGGTACGCGCCGGTGGACGTGTCCGGCGAGCACCTCCGCGCGGCCGCGACCGCACTCGCCGCGGATTACCCCGCGCTCGACGTTGCGCCGGTCGTTGCGGACTTCACATCGCCCTTCGATCTCCCGCCGGTATCCGCCGCCCGGCGCGTGGTGTACTTCCCCGGTTCGACCATCGGTAACTTCGATCCCCATGAAGCCGACGCCCTGCTCCGCCGCGTCGCGCGAATGGTGGGCTCGGGCGGCGGACTGCTCCTCGGGGTCGATTTGCGTAAAGACCCCGCCGTCCTCGAGCGGGCGTACAACGACGCAGCCGGCGTGACCGCGGCGTTCAATCACAACCTGTTGGTGCGGATCAACCGCGAGTTGGGCACGGACTTCGATCCCGCCATGTTCCGGCACCGCGCGTTCTACAACCACGAACTATCACGGATCGAAATGCACCTCGTGAGCACCACCGCCCAGCGCGTGCGCGTCGGGTCGGCGGCGTTCGATTTCCGCGCGGGTGAATCGATCCACACCGAGAACTCGTACAAGTATGCCGTGCCCGAGTTCGCGGCGCGCGCGGCCGCGTGCGGGTTGCGGTTGGACGAGACGTGGACCGACGACCAGAACTACTTCGCCGTGCTGTACCTGACCGCACGATAACAAACGCGCCCCCCGGAGAACGCACTATGAAGGCGACGTGGAACGGGACCGTGCTGGCCGAATCGGACCAAACCGTTGTGGTCGAGGGGAACCATTACTTCCCGCCGACCGCGATCCGCACGGAGCACTTCGAGCCGAGCGCGACGCACACCGTGTGCTCCTGGAAGGGGACCGCGAGCTATTACACCGTTGTGGCAAACGGCCAGCGGAACCCGGACGCGGCGTGGTACTACCCGGACCCGAAGGCCGAGGCGCAGAACATCGCCGGTTACATCGCGTTCTGGAAGGGCGTAACGGTGACCGCCTGATGTTCGCGCTGACCGACGTCTCGAAAGTGTTCGCCGGGCGCGCGGCACTCGGCCCGCTCTCACTCGACGTCCCGGCCGGCCGGACCACGGTGCTGATCGGCCCGAGCGGGTGCGGAAAATCCACGCTCTTGCGGCTCCTCATCGGGCTGGTCGAGCCGGATGTGGGTACGGTCCGTTTCGACGGCGCGCCGGTCACGCCGGATAGCGCCCGCGCCGTTCGGCTGCGGGTCGGGTACGTCATCCAGGACGGCGGACTGTTTCCGCACCTCACCGCACGCGGGAACGTCACCCTGATGGCCCGGCACCTCGGCCGACCACAAGAATCGATCCAAGCACGAGTCAACGAACTCGCCGAACTCACGCGCTTCCCCGCGGACGGATTGGACCGCTACCCGCACCAGCTCTCGGGCGGCCAGCGCCAGCGCGTCGGGTTGATGCGGGCCTTGATGCTGGACCCGGACGCGCTCCTGCTCGACGAACCGCTCGGGGCGCTCGACCCGCTCGTGCGCGCGGATCTCCAAGCGGAACTACGCGACATCTTCCGTTCGCTCCGCAAAACCGTGGTCATGGTGACGCACGACTTGGGCGAAGCGGCGTTCTTCGCCGACCGCGTTGTGCTCTTGCGCGACGGGCGGATCGTTCAACAGGGCAGCGCCGCAGACTTGTGGCACCGCGCCGCGGACCCGTTCGTCACCCGATTCGTTCAGGCCCAGCGCGGGCCAGAGGTGCCCGCGTGAGTCGGCCGAACGTACTCTCCGCTGTTCCGGTGGCCGTGTGCGCGGCACTCGCCGTAATGATCCTACTCGTGCCCGGGTGCTCGCGGCCGGCGAACAAGCCGGTGGTGATTGGCGCGAAGAAGTTCACCGAGTCGGTCATCCTCGCAGAAATGGGTACCCAGCTCGCGCGTCATTCCGGCGCCGAGGCGCGCCGCGACGACCTCGGGAGTACGCCGGTATTGTGGCGTGCGCTCGAGCAGGGCGACATTGATGCCTATGTCGAATACACCGGCACCATCAAGCGGCAGATCCTGCAGGATGACCCGGCCGACCTCACCGAAGCCCTGGCCGCGCACGGGGTCCGTGTCAGTCGCTCGCTCGGGTTCAGGAACAATTATGCGCTCGGTATGCGAAAGGATGTGGCGGTCGCAAAGGGCATCTCGAAAATCTCCGATCTCCGCGCGCACCCCGAGTTGAGGGGCAAGTTCACCCACGAGTTCCTCGACCGCCCGGACGGGTGGCCCGGCCTCAAGCAGCACTACGGTCTACCGCAAACAAACGTCGCCAGCATGAACCACACGCTCGCCTATCGCGCGCTCGTCGATAAGGCGATCGACGTGACCGAGCTGTACACCACCGACGGCGAGATCGCCCAGTACGACCTCCTGGTACTCGAAGACGACCGGCACTTCTTCCCCACATACGAAGCGGTCTGGTTGTACCGCGCGGACCTCGGCGAGCGCCACCCGGCCGTGGTGGATCAGCTCCGGCGGCTCGAGGGCCGCATCACCGAACCGATGATGCAGCGGATGAACGCCGCGGTGCAAGAGAGTAAGCAGGAAGAGGGCGCGGTCGCGAGCGATTTCCTGAAGGCCGAACTCGGCATCAGCACCAGTTCTTCGGACGGTACCCGCACCGGGCGCGTGCTCGTCACCACTTACGAGCACCTCAGACTCGTCGTCCCATCACTCCTGGCCGCGGTACTCGCCGCGATACCGCTCGGCATCCTCGCCGTGCGCCATCCGGTATTAGGTAAAGTCGTTCTCGCGGCCACCGGTGTGCTCCAGACGATTCCCTCGTTAGCGCTCCTGTTGTTCATGATCCCGGTGATGATGTGGTTGGTCGGCGAAGGTACCGGCGCCCCCCCCGCAATCGCGGCGCTGTTCCTCTACAGCTTGCTCCCGATCGTCCGTAACACCTACGCCGGGTTGACCGGCATCCCGGCGCCGCTCCGCGAGTCGGCCGAGGCGCTGGGGCTCCCGCCGTTCGCGATTCTATGGCGAATCGAATTGCCGCTCGCGGCCCCGACGATCCTGGCCGGCGTGCGAACGGCCGCGGTCATCAACGTCGGAACCGCGACCCTCGGTGGGTTCATTGGCGCGGGCGGGTACGGCCGACCGATCCTGCGCGGGATCGACAAATTCGACATCCCCCTCATGCTCGAAGGGGCGATCCCCGCCGCGCTCCTCGCGATCGCGATCGAAGCACTATTCGGACTGGTTGAAAGAGTTGTTGCGCAGCGCCGGTAGCCGACTTCCAGAATGCTCTTCCCGAGCAACGGCGCGTAGCATCGAGCGCTACGCGCCGTTGCTTCTTGACCGATGGCAGCCAGTATGGAGCGCACAGTCCAGCCACTCCGGGCGCGATTTTAGACGAGTGTCGCGAGAGGCGAAAGGATGTGGACGTGCGGTTGAGATCGGGCGAAGAGGAAGGCCGGCCGGGTGGCGCGGGTGTTTACGGCACTTTGAGCGGGACGACGACCGCTTCGACATCGGTAGCGTGCAAATCCCGAACGACCTTCTCCATCGCCTCGCGCCGCGCCTCGTAGTCCTCGGCGAACTCCGTCGCCAACGGGAGGATGGCCACAAAGATGTCGTTCATCTCACAGGCGGGGCAGTGGAAGTACAAGAACTTGACCCCCTCCAGCCCGTTCGCCTTTCGCTGAGACTCCAAGTTCCCCGTCTCTTCGCGGCTGAGATCGGTGAGGGTAAACGGGCGCCGGCAGCGGGTACAGTCGCGTTGCATTGTGGGCTCCTGGAGAGAGGACACCGTACATCGTACCCGCACCTCACTCCGCACAACGAACGTATTCTCGACACCGACTATTGCTTCCTCAGCACCAAATCGATCACCCAGCGCTCGCGCACGTGCGGTCCTGGTCCGCGGTGGTCTCGTGCAATTGATACACAAGGCTTCGGTGACGGACTCTATCGGAATGACACTCTGGGTACATCTCTCCTGCACAAACGACCAATACCGGTAAAAATCCCAGCCCCACGCGAGGATCAATCTCCCGAACCGGGTAAATGAAGCCTACCGTCAGAGCAATATCGTCCCAAATCCGCGCAGAAAGCCGCGCACGCCGGGCACCCGCGGTCCCACTTTTCAACTCAACTTGCCTAAGTGTGCCGGGTAATCGCTCCCGGGGCCGAGTCAAAGGCCGGCCAACCTACTTGGAGTGAAATACGCTTCGCCTCGTGCAGCCTAACAATTGATCCAGTCGCGCCAGTTCTCCACGCCCGCCCCAGTGAAATTGCGCCGAGCCGCGCTCACGCACGCGAACGGCACCGCCGTTGCTTAACAGTCAGGTGAGGCACACGCGACCACGTGCCGAGTAGAGGAACGACCCATGTCTGTTGCCCGCGCTGAAGACCAACTCGCGAAGGTGCTGTTCGTCGAAGTGCTGATGGCCGTCGCCGCGGACGATTCGCAAGAGGACGATGCGTTCTGCACCCCGTCCGGCGCGAGTACACCGCTGGAACCGGCCGCATAAGTCGGCTCTCATTCCCCCACTCACATCGACCCAGAGGATCGGGCCATGTACGAAGTCAATCACTACGCCAGCTTTGAACTGGCCCCCGAAACGAAGGCGCGGATGACCGAGGTGTTCGCTGGTCGCGTGTGCGTGCGCTGCAACGCGCCGGCGGTTCGGTTGGCGGGTGAACGCTTCTACTGTGCCGATCACTACCAGCGGAAACAGTCGCACGCGGCCCGAACACCAAAGGTATACCGGTGCGGAATCGCGATCCGCGATTGAGCCCGTTCACTGGCGACGCAAAGTGCCGATATCGTATCCGAATTAGAACAGCCGCCCCTGCCCGTTCGCGTCGGGCGGCGGCCGAAACTTCGAGCAATCGTAAGGCGGTAGCCCGCCGTCCAGACCGAGCCGCCGAGAGAACACCTTGAACACCTTCCGAATGAAGCCCGCGTACTCACCCGTTCCGGTCATCCGCTGATCGAACGCGCTGTTATTGAGCCGACCACCTCGTGCGTCCCGCACGCGCCCCTCAACGCGGCTCACCCGTTCTGGAAACGTTCTCGCCATCCAGTCCAAAAAGACCGGCGCAACGGCCAGCGGTAGCCGCAGCATCACGTACCCCGCGGCCCCCGCGCCCGCGACTTTAGCCGCCTCCAAAACGGTCGGCATCTCCGCATCATTGAGGCCCGGAATGACCGGAGCCACGAGTACCCGCACGGGCACCCCGGCGGCCGACAGTTCGCGGACCGCTCGAAGCCGGGCGAGCGGCGCGGACGCGCGCGGTTCCATTGACCGCGCGAGTGCGGCATCGAGCGTCGTAACGCTGATGTTCACGTGAACCAACCCGTCGGCGGCCATCGGAGCCAACAGGTCGAGGTCGCGCAGCACCAGCGCGTTTTTAGTAATGATGCTCACGGGCTGGCTCGAGACGGCCGCGACTTCGAGGCACCGGCGCGTGAGTCGCAACCGGCGCTCGCACGGCTGGTACGGATCGGTCACCCCCGAAAGCGCGATCGGCTCCGGCACCCACCCGTCGCGCGCCAGAAACGCACGAAACAGCTTCGGCGCATCGTGTTTGACGACGATCTTCGTCTCGAACCCCAACCCCGCATCGAAACCCAAATATTCGTGCGTCGGGCGCGCGTAGCAGTACGAGCACCCGTGTTCGCACCCGCGGTACGGGTTCAAACTGTAACGGAAGCCGACATCGGGGCTATCGTTTTCGGAGACGACGGATTTGGTGCGGTCCGAAATGAACTCCGTGGCCGGATTCGACAGGGCCGCAAGATCGTCGGCGTCCGGTTCGATCACGTCGAGCGCTGAAACCCTTGATGTACTATCAAATCGGTTGATTGGTCGGAGGTTCGATCCCCGACCGACCGCATCTATACGCGCGTCCCCCATTCCGTCATCTTAACGCCGGCTTGGGGGCACCGTAATCTCGGTAGGTGAGGCACGTGGTTACCCGAAGAACGGCCCGCGCGGGCACCGTACCGCGCGGGCACCGTACCGCACGCGACATCTCGCCAGAACCACAAGAGCAAGGCAGGTCACGATGAGCGCCCCCATTCACCTCCGACGATTCCACCCCGCGGACGCGCCCGCACGGTTCGCTTCGTTTCGGGGCACCGTTCACTGGGTGAACAGCCGGGACTACTCGCCCGCGCAGGTTCGGGCGCAGACCCCAGAGGAGATCAACCCGATCCGCTGGGCAACACTCGCCGACCGGTTCGCGCGTCTTAAGAGGAACGGCGCCGTGTCAAAGCACTGTCTCCGCGTGCAATTCGCGGCCACATTTGACATTGAATTTTGTACTTTTGACCACTATCGCGTATAATGGAGTGGGCGCACCACGTGTCGGGTAATGGAATTTGCAGTTCGGGTACAAACACGGGTGCGGAAGCGCGAAAATGTTAGCCGATGTTAGCCCCAATCGGCGGTTCGGGCGGGTAGTAGAGAGGGGGAGACGGTGTTAATTAACTTGAAAACCAAGCAGTTTGCGAGCGCGGGCGGCCACCGCTCCGTGTCACGCAGTCCCCTCCGGCCCGAAATGTTAGCAAATGTTAGTGTCGAACCGTGTGGCGGTATCGACCTGTGGGCGGAAACGCCGCGGTATCGATTAAACAGGCCATTAGCAGTTCACGCCCGTGTACTTACGAAGCTTCCGGATAAGGTTGGTCTTACTCCGGGAGCCTACCCAGGCAGCGCGAATAGCGGCTACAATTTTCCAATAATCAGTTCATCCCAACGAGCCACTGAGATAATGTTGAGCCCTGGTGCTTACGGCCAATTAGCCCACTTCGACGCCACCGAGGAAGCCACCGAACGCGAGGAACGAGCCGGTCGCGTCCATACTGGTACCATCGACCGACGTGACGCTCGACGTTCCGGTCCTCGAGCCAGCAACGATGTCGAGAACGCCGTCCCCGTTCACGTCGGCGACCGCGACCGTGAGATCGCCCGTGAAGCCCGGCAGTGCCAGGAAGCTCCGCAGTTCGGACTGATCGAGCCCGCTGAACACTTTCACGTGCGAGCTACCAGTTGCGGCCCCGACAACGACATCAACGCGACCGTCGCCATTCAGATCGCCCGCCGCGACCGTCACCCCGCCCAGGTAGCCCGGGAAAGCGAAGTAGCTCTGGAGCAACGAACCGTCGCGCCCGCTGAATATCTTGACGTGCGAGCCGCCCGTTCGGGAGCCGACGATCACGTCATCGAACCCGTCGCCGTCGACATCACCACTGGCGACATCGATCCCGCCCCGGGAGCCCTGGAAGGCAATGAAGCTGCCGATCTCACTCCCGTCGGCACCGCTGAACACTTTGACGTGCGAACCGCCCGTCCGGGTTCCGACGATCACGTCGTCGAACCCGTCGCCATCGACATCACCACTGGCGACATCGACCCCGCCCTGGAAACCCTGGAACGCGATGAAGCTGCGCTGGAGAGACCCGGTGGCCCCGTCGAAGGCCTTGACGTGCGAACCCGTGGCCGATGTCCCGGCGATTACGTCGGTGAACCCGTCACCGTTGGTGTCGCCGCCCGCGCTGGCCACCCCGCCCTGGAACCCGTCGAAGGCGAGGAAGCTGCGAATAAGGGAACCGTCCGCGGAACTGAAGATCTTGATGTGCGAACTCGTGTTCGCCGTGCCGACGATGATATCGGCGCGGCCGTCGGCGTTCACATCGTTGCCGGGCGTCGGCCGAACGGTTTGAGTCACCGTTCCCACACTGGCGAGGAAGTTGCCACCGACGGGGGTGAAACGCGCCGTGATCGTGTGCGTGCCCGAGGCGAGTGCCGCGGTCGAGAAGGTGGCCACCCCGGACCCGTTCACACTGACCGTAGCCAGAACCGTACCGTCGACACTGAACGTTACGGTTCCGGTCGGCGCGCCGCTCGCGGAGGAGACCGTTGCCGTGAAGGTGATCGCGTCGCGGAAGTCGGTTTCCGAATCGCTCGTGGTCAGTGCGGTTGTCGTGCCGCCGGCGGCCACGACCTGCGTCGCCGGTGCCGATGTGCTGCCCGCGTAGTTCGTGTCCCCGCCGTAGACTGCAGTGACGGTGTGTGATCCGCCCGAGAGGGTGGATGTGGTCAGTGTGGCGACGCCCGCACTGAGGGTACCGGCGCCCAGCAGTGTGGCCCCGTCGAAGAACGAGACCGAGCCGGTCGGCGCGCCCGCTCCCGGGGCCACCGGAGTAATCGTTGCGGTGAACGTCACCGCCTCACCGAATGCCGTCGTCGGGTCCGAAGACACCACCGTCAAGGTCGTACTCGCCTGGGAGACGATTTGCCCCCCGCTCAAGTTCCCCGAAGAGGTGTCGTAAATGCCCGCCCCCGCGTAGTTCACATCGACCGTGTGCGCGGCGGCGCTCAGTGAAGAAATTGCCGTAAACGTAGCGGTCCCACCGATCAGTGCCACCGTTTCAACGGTCGAACCGTCGATCACCAGCGTGACGTTCCCTGTTGGAGTGGCCCCGCTCCCCGCGACGGTCACCGAGAACGTCACCGGTTGTCCGAAGACCGCCGGGTTCACCGAAGACGTCACGGTCGCGGTGGGAGATTCGAGGGCGGTCAGGGTCACATCGTTACCGGTTCCACCGGCGTAGCTGATCCGGAAGGCCTGCCCGCTGACGGAGAAAACGGCCCCTTCTGCGAGGTCGATGAACGTTCCGGTCACCGCGTCGGTACCGTCGTTCGCGATAATCGTGAAGGTGCTGCCCAGGGCCGGGGTGAAGCCGAGGGTGACCGAGAGCGTTCCGTCCAGGGACACCGAACCGGTGACGCTCACCTGATCGTACTGCGTGCCGACCGCGGTGCCGTTCAGGTCCACACTCACAGTCGCGCCCGAATCCAAGGTCAAACCGCCCGTGCTGATGATCCCCAGCGGACCGCCCGGGGCAATGGTACCGGACCCGGTACTCACGGCCGGTAGCGTGCCCGAACCGCTCAGCGTGCTCTCGACAATGGCCAATTGACTGGTAGCGAGCGAGCCGTTAACGATCAACTCGCCGCCGTAGGCGTTTACGGTCCCGGTGTGCGTGCTCGTGCCCGTGAGCACCAGCGTGCCGGGGCCGTTCTTGTCGAAGTCCCACGAGCCGCTGATGGCGCCGGGGAGCGTCAAGGTCGTGCCGGCGGCGACATCGAAGGCCACGTTGTTGATGCCGGTGATCCCGATATCGCCCAGGATCGTGTTGGCGCCCGCGACGCTCATGATCTTGCTGAAGGCCGGGACGGGAACCCCGGAGATGTCGAGGGTCTTGGTCACGGGAACTGTGATCCCGCCGGAGAGTTCGAGAGTCGCTCCGTAGCCCACGTCGATCGTTGCGGCGGTGCCGGGGGCACCGAGCGCGCTCGCGCTGGCGGCCCGCAGGAAGCCCCCGAGGACGACCACGTTCCCGTCGAACGTGTTGGCCCCGCTCAGGACCGTTCGGCCGTCACCCGTTTGAGAAACAACGAGGTCGGACACCCCGCCACCGTCGCCGATGACACCGGTGATCGTCAGCGTCGCACCGGCCCGCGCCCCGATCCGGCTGCCGAGTACGAGGTTCACGTTCCCGGTGATCGTCGCGGCCCCGTTGAGAACCGCGAGCACGCCCCCGGACAGGTAGCCGTCGCCGGATACCGCAAACCCTTCCGCGATGGTCAGGTTCGATCCGCTGAAGAACACGCTGGCGACACTGACCACGGTGGTGCCGGCGGCCGTTGTTCCGAGGGCGGCATTACTTTCCGCTTGAATCACACCGGCGTTCACCGCGGTCGCACCCGCGTAAGTGTTGGCCCCCGCGAGCGCGAGAGTACCGGTGCCCGATTTGGTGATCCCGCCGTTCGCGATCACCGAAGTGATCCGCATCTCGGTCGAGTTCGAGGGATCGTCGTTCACGACCATCGAGAACGCTGCTGATCCGTTCAGGTCGAGGGTGCCCCCCTGGATCAGTGCGGTAGTGTCGTTACCTGCGTCAAAGGACGAAATGCTCGAAGAGAGAGTCAGAGTTCCCCCCGTCCCAATACTCACCGTGGACCCTTGCATAACGAGGGCATCGACCGCCTCGGACATGCCGTTCAGCTCGAAGACCGCGCCCTCGCCGACGGCCACGGTCGCGCCGTCGGCGATCTGGTTCGCGGCCAGGAGCTGAACCAGTTCGCCGCCGTCCCCGTCCCCAACGGTGAGGTCCCCGGCCACGGCCGTGGCGCCGGTCTTGTTCAGTCCGAGCGTTCCCTCGGTGAGGAGCGTTGTACCCGTGTAAGTGTTGCTCCCGCTCCCGGAGAGCAGCAGCGTCCCCCCGCCGGAAACGGTCAAACCCGCCACACCCGAGATAGCCCCACCGAAATCGAGTGCCCCGCCCGACGCGACGACCACGTCCCCGCCACCGAGAACCGTATCGAGCAAGAAGGCCGAAAAGCCCGACGTGTAGGTCGTGCTCACGTCCCCGCTCAGATCGATTCCGTTACCGACAATCGTGTAGTTGGCCCCCTGGACGGTGATCGAACTGAAGCTGGTCCCGCCGGCGAAGTCGTTGACCGTGGTTACGGGCGCACTCAGATCGGCGAAGACCAGATCGTCGCCGGCCGTGGGGACCATCCCGCCCCAGTTCGCGGCGGTCGTCCAGTTGCTGTCACCGCCCCCGCCGGTCCACGTCACGGTGCTCGGCGTGACGCGGTCTTCCAAACAGGTCAGCGAGAGCCGCTGCGCGAGCACCCGACGGCTCTTCCGGTTGAGACGGGCGGGGGCGCCAAGGCGCTGCAGAATCGAGTTAATCCACTTCATCTCGTTAACCACTTTCTGACACGATGTCGACCACTGCGGTGTGTTCACAGCGATGTCGGTGGCCGAGGGCGGGACCGGGCGCATGTCACGAGTCTGCCCGGACCGTAGTTCATGCCACGCGCGATTGAAGGGAGCGAAGGTGTAATTAACTGTGAACATGGGTCAAGAAGCCGCGGCATTGCGCCGTCGCGAGAATGTTCAGGAATAGGCTGAGGAATTTGTTGCGGGACAGACACAATGAACGAGTCTGGGGAGGAAAATGCTGTGGCTCCCTGTGACTCAGCCGCAGACCGTGATGAGGTGCCGCGAGGCCCCGAAATGAAATTTGATGGGGACATGAAGAACGCGCGGCGCAGAACGGGCTTTTCCCGTGACAGCGGAATGAGTGAATCCGCACCAGTGTCTGGTGCGTAGAGCTTTCGTCCCGCTGACGATTCACCCCATTACCTCGGGCACCAGATGTACCCCATACGCGCGCTCGCGGCCGTACTCCTGCTCACTTCACTCGCGCCCGCCGCGGACCCGGCCGAGTGGCCGCAGTGGCGCGGCCCGGCCCGCGACGGCACCGTTACCGGCCCGGCGTGGCCGGACAAGCTCGAGGGTGGTGCGCTCGAACGGGTCTGGCGCGTCGAGAAACTCGGCCCCAGTTACTCCGGGCCGATCGTTGCAACGGACCGCGTGTTCACGACGCAGACCGTGGACAAGAAAACCGAAGTCGTGACCGCGCACGACCGCAAGACCGGCAAGGAGTTGTGGAAAGCGAGCTGGGAGGGCTCCATTACGGTCCCGTTCTTCGCCGCGAAGAACGGGAGCTGGATCCGTTCGACGCCCGCGTTCGACGGCAAAACACTGTTCATCGCGGGCATCACGGACGTGCTAGTCGCGCTGGACGGGGGCACCGGAAAGGAAGCGTGGCGGCTCGACTTCGTCAAAGAGTTCGGCACTCCGTTGCCGGACTTCGGGTTCGTGTGCTCGCCGCTGGTCGATGATGCGGGCGTGTACGTGCAGGCCGGCGGCAGCTTCGTGAAGGTGGACAAGAAAACCGGGAAGGTTCTGTGGCGCGTGCTCAAGGACGGCGGCGGGACGATGGGCTCGGCCTTCTCCTCGCCCGTGTTCGCCAAGCTCGCGGGCGCGGATCAGGTGGTGGTGCAGACGCGGACGAAACTCGCCGGCGTGGAGCGGGACACGGGCAAGGAACTGTGGGCCAAGGAGGTTCCGTCGTTCCGCGGGATGAACATTCTCACGCCGGTGCCCGTCGGCGCGGACGGCATCCTCACCAGCACCTACGGCGGCAACACGCGCCTGGTGCGCGTGAAAAGCGCGGACGGGAAGTTCGACACGAGTGATGCGTGGGCACTGCGGTACGAGGGCTACATGTCCACGCCGGTCGTTGTGGACGGGCACGCTTACGTTCTGGGCAAGGACAAGCGCCTGGTGTGCGTCGACGTGAAGACCGGCAAGGAGGCGTGGAGCACCGACGACCGGTTCGGGGACTATTGGAGCTTGATCGCGAACAAGGACCGAATTCTCGCCCTCGACAGCCGCGGGATACTGTACTTGTTAAAGGCCAATGCGAAGGAATTCGATCTGATCGAAAAACGCAAGGTCGCGGAATCCGAGACCTGGGCACACCTCGCGGTCTGTGGCAACGAGATCTTCATTCGCGACCTGAACGGGCTGAGCGCGTGGCGGTGGTCAGGTAAGTGAATTCGCGAGCCCGGTCCCGCGGGGGAGCCCGAACCGGGCACGAGCGCCGAGCGAGTGAGCACCGATGAGAGACGCCGGAAACATCTTCGCCGATTTACCTGCAGAACGGCCCGCGGGCGAGCTGTTCGAGACGCTGCTGCAGCACCCGAATTGGAAGATCGAGCGCATTACGTCGTGGGGGCACGCAACAGCGCCCGGCGAGTGGTTCGACCAACGCACCGACGAATGGGTGATTCTGCTCGCGGGCGCAGCGCGCCTTCATATCGAGGGCGAACCCACTGCGCGCGAACTCGGACCGGGCGATTGGGTGTTCCTCCCGGCCCACCTGCGGCACCGCGTCGAATGGACGGACGAGACGCGGCCGACCGTGTGGCTGGCGTTTCATGCAGCAGCGGGAACCGCCCAGGATTAGGAACAATCGCGCGTGAATTCGCGGCGCTGAAATCGTAGCGCTTGCGAACGGACGTCGCGAGCGAAGTCGAACCCGGCGAAGCCCCATCGGAACCCGATGCGAACTCAACACGAGATGCTTTCTAAATCCTGTTCATCCCGTTCATCTTGTCAGAAGTCTTCTTTCGATCTCATACCGAATCGTGCGGATGACTTGTCTTCTGTAGCCGGCCTCCGTGAGGCCGGGGAGCCACCGACCGTGGATATCTCGGCCTCACGGAGACCGGCTACAGAAAATCAAAACGAGATCGTATCACTCACACCGGCCGTTCGCCTCAAACGCCAGTGAGCATTCGCCGCGCGGTTCGCGCGGTTTCACCTCACTCACCTTCGCAGCGAGTACAGCACGATCGCACTTGCGATGCGGAGCGCGCTTTCTTTGTCGTGGCCCAGACAGTCCGCGGACTTGTGCCCCTCGATCGCGCACCCGATGTCGTACTTGCTGTACACCACCACCCAGCGCCCGTCGAGCTTGATGCCCTCGAGTTCCACCGGGTAGGTCCGGAGTTCCTTTTCCGGCCCGGTTCCCTCGGCGTTCTCGCGCCGGCACTTCACGCTGCGCAAATCGATTCCGGCCTGCGTCGCGATCTGAAACAGCGGCTCGGACGGGGGGATCGGGACGAGCTTCTGGCCCGGGAACATCTTCCCCATTGAATCGCGGAACGACAGGTCGAAGGCGCGCCACTGCTTGATGTCGTTGCACGCCGCGTCCGCGAGCAGCAGCCCGCCCGTTTGCAGGTTCGCCTTCACGTTGTCCGCTTCGTCCGGGGTGAACTGGACCGGCTTGCGCCCGTGCAGGTACATGAACTTGAACTTGGTCACCTTGTCGTCGGACGGCGCGAGCACCTCGCTCGTGAGCGCCACATCGAGCTTCGCGTGCTGCCCCAGGTACGACATCAGGTTCCGCAGCGCGTCCGACGCCGGCGGTTGCTGCACGCTCGCGTCGCTGACGTACTTCAGTTGCAGTGCGCGGAACTTGCTGCGCGCGATGCCCCCGCTGTCGGCCGCCACGAGGATCGTCTTCGTAAGCTTCGGCTTGGGGAGTTCCATCCCGGTCGCGTAGGCGATGATGTTGCGAGCCAAACAGAACGCCTTCTCTCCGCGGTTCTTCGGGTCGCGCCCGTCTACCGGCATGAACCGGCGCTCCTCCCAGTACCCGGCGAGCGGGCTGGGGCTGAAGATCGCGACCGTGCGGCACCCGCGGTCCAGGTACATCAGGTCCGGGAAGTCGCCCGGGCTCACCCCGGGGAACATTTGCCAGATCGCGTGTTCCGGGGGCACCTTTTTCAGCGCGTTACCGGGGAAGATGCGCCCCACGAGGCCCTCGAAGGACGCCGCGAATTCCTTGTCCCCGCAGCACGCCTCGGCCATCAAGAACCCGCCCTCCTCGACGTACCGCTTGAGGATCTGCTCGGAGACCGAGAGCGTCGCATCGGTCGGGCGCGTCACGAACGGCATCGGGCCGTGCCCGTTGAGGTACACGACGGGCGATTGCAGGAGCAGCCCGACCTCGGAGTCGATCTTCTCCTGCGTCGAGAGGTCCTGGAGGCGCGGGTCGTACACCTGCCACGACAGCGGGGCGCCGTCGAAGATCTCGCGCTGGGCGAACTCGACCACGTTGCGGCAATCGTTGTGCTTGCGGTTCCAGTTCGGGACGCTGGTGATGGTGTCATCGGGATTGCGCTCGGTGAGGATCGCCTGGTCCCTTTTGCCCACCTCGCCCCGGATGTGGTTCCCCCACGCGAACTTGCTCACGAGCACCGGGGTGCGCCCCTTCGACAGGTACAGCAGCGCGAACGCAGTCGTGATGACCGGGTAGTTGCTGTCGATGCCCTTGGCGGTGTTACCGGTGTACGCGAACGAGCCGTCGATCTGCTGCAGCTTCAAGAGCGACACACAGCCCGCGCGGTACCAGTCCATCTTGCCGATGAACCGCTGCCCCGAGAGGCGCCCGAGGCGCTCGATGCCGTAGTAGTTGTAGAAGTACGACTTGCCTTCCTCGAAGTTGAAGTTGGCCCCGATGTAGAACATGCCCTTCGCGAGTTCGGTGTTGTCCGCGTAGATCCCGCACTTGGCCGCGACGCCGGTCGCGGGGTTGAGTTCCTGCTCGCTCTGGTCCAGGCCCATGTTGGCGATGAGCAGGCCGCACGCGCCGCCGACGCTCATGGTGAAACTCGGCCCCTCCCCGCCGGCGTTGTGGTACATCCAGTACCCGGCCTTCGGGTTCAGCTTGTCCGGCTGCTGCGTGCGCGAGTAATACCCCTGAATGTCCTTCCAAAGTTGGTCCTCGATCTTCACCCCCGCGGTTTTCGCTGCGTACAACCCGAGCAGCGCGTACTGCGTGTTGGAGTTGTCGGCGATCTGGTTGCCGGGGTAGCTCCAGCCCTCCAGTTTGCCCCCCCGTCGAAGCGCCTTGTCCTTGAACCACTCCACGTTCTGGGCGAGTTTGGGGAGGTCTTTCTTGTCCCGCGAGGCGATCATCGCTTCGGCCAGCGCCATCGTTTGGAGCGCGACGACGTAGGTCTTGGCCGGGGTGAGTTTGCGGAGGTAGTCGAGTCCGCCCTTGACGGTCGGGTCATCGACTTTGACGCCGGAGTTGAGCAGCGCGAGCACGGCCAGCGCGGTGGGTCCGCCGTCCATGTCCACGAGGGACTTGAGGATGAGCCCCTCCCAGTTCCCGTTGTTCTTCGCGGCTTCTTTTTTGAGAAACCCCACGCCGTTATCGATGGCCGTCTTCACCTTGTCGACGAGTTCGCCGTCCGGGTTCGCGGCCTTCGGCGGGGGCGGCGCGGGTTGTGCAACGGTGGGCGTGGGGGAAACGAGGAGTAACCCGGCGCAGAGCGCGAGGCCAACGGCCAACAGCGAACGGGTCATATCGGGAACCTCCGGGCGCCAACAGCCCGCCCTCCGCGCCCCCGCATTCGCCGGGCGGGTTCGGAGGGCCGGGTCGACTTTAACGCCCATTATACACTCACCACCGCAGCGGTTTCTGCCACGCTTCTTTGAGTGTCCCCAGTTTAACCCAGAGGAGCCATTCGCCGTTGGCGCCGGCGACGCGCAATCGGGGGTCCGACACGGTGGTACCCACCCGCGTAACCGGCACACCGGCCAAAGACGCCTCGAACGCCGGAGCGTGTTCCGGCTTCACTTCCATGAGGAAGCGACTCGGCGACTCACTGAACAGTTTCACCTCATCGGACAGGTTCCCGGGCAGCGAATTGATGTCGGCCCCGATCCCGCCCGCGAACGCCATTTCTGCCGCCGCGACCGCGAACCCGCCCTCACTCAAGTCGTGGCACGATCGCACCAGTCCCTGAGCGATGGCCGAATGCACGCCGGCAAACAGTTTGGGCGCACCGGCGAGATCGACCCTCGGCACATTCCCCCCGGTGCGCCCGGTCACGAGGTTGAAGTGCGAACCGCCGAGTTCGTCCTTCGTGGCGCCCACGAGATAGAGCGCGTTGCCCGCTTCTTTCAGGTCCATTGTGACGCACTTGCGAACGTCCGGTACGCGCCCGAGTGCGGTCACCAAGAGCGTGTGCGGGATGTCGAGCCGCTCGCCGTTCTTGCCGGTGTACGTGTTGTTCAGACTGTCCTTACCACTGATGAACGGCGTACCGAACGCGACCGCCACGTCGCGACACGCTTCCGCGGTGCGAACGAGCGCGCCGAGCACCTTCGGATCGTGGATGTTCCCCCAACAGAAGTTGTCGAGGATCGCGACCCGCTTCGGGTCCGCACCCACCGCGACCACGTTGCGCACGGCTTCATCGATGGCGGCTGCCGCCATCCAGTACGGGTCGAGATCGGCGAACCGGTGGTTGATCCCGCACCCGACCGCGGCGCCGGTCCAGGAACCGAGCACCGGTATCACGACCGAAGCGTCCGAAGGCCCGTCGTTCATCACGCCCACGAGGGGCTTGATGGCACTGCCCCCCTGCACCTCGTGGTCGTACTGGCGGATGACCCATTCTTTCGAGCATACCGAATAGTGCCCCAGGATCGCGACGAGCGCGTCTTGCGGCGTTTGTGCGGCCGGGGCGCTCGGCTGGGCCGGGACCGGTTCCGCCGGCGCCCATTCCGCGTTCTTGACGACGGTGGGGCGCCCGTCGTGAAGGAAGTGCATGTCGAGATCGGCGACGACGTCCCCCCGATACGACAATTTCAGGCGCCCGCTGTTCTCGAACGTGCCCAGAATGGCGGCCTCGACGTCCTCGCTCTCGCACAGTGCTTGCAGTTCCGGCCACTTCTCCTGCGGCACGGACAGCACCATCCGTTCCTGCGATTCCGAGATCCAGATTTCGGTGTAGCTCAACCCTTCGTACTTGAGCGGCGCCTTGTCCAAATGCACCGTCGCACCGAGGTCCGCTCCCATCTCCCCGACGGCCGACGAGAACCCGCCCGCGCCGCAATCGGTGATCGCGGTGAACAGCCCGCGGTCGCGCGCCTGAATGATGACGTCCTGAACCTTCTTCTCGGTGATCGCGTTGCCGATCTGCACCGCCCCGCCGCTCACCGTTTCCGACTCGTGTGTAAGTTCCAGGCTGGAGAACGTGGCGCCGTGAATCCCGTCGCGCCCGGTGCGGCCGCCCACCGCGACGATCAGGTCGCCGTCGTAAACCTTCTTGAACGCTTTATCGCACGGGATCGTGCCGACGGTGCCGCAGAACACGAGCGGGTTCGCGAGGTAGCGCTCGTCGAACAAGATCGCGCCGTTGACCGTGGGGATGCCCATCCGGTTGCCATAGTCGCGCACCCCGGCCACGACGCCGCGCATCACGCGCCGCGGGTGCAACACGCCCTGCGGGAGCTGGTTCGGATCGAAGTCCGGCGGGGCGAAGCAGAACACGTCGGTGTTGCACACCGGCTTCGCCCCGAGACCGGTCCCGAGCAGGTCGCGAATGACCCCACCGAGCCCCGTATTCGCGCCGCCATAGGGCTCAATCGCGGACGGGTGGTTGTGCGTCTCGACCTTGATGCAAATGTGGAAGTTGTCATCGAACTTCACAATGCCCGCGTTGTCGGCGAACACGCTCACGCACCAGTCGTCCGCACCGAGTTGCTGCCGAATGGTCTGCGTCGCGCCGAACACGGTCTCTTTGAGGAGGTTCTTGTACGTGCGCGTTTCGCCGGTGGAGTGATCGCGGAGCGTGATGGTGCCCTTGAGGGTCTTGTGCGAGCAGTGCTCGGACCACGTCTGCGCGATCGATTCGAGTTCCGCGTCGGTCGGTTCGCGGTTCAAGTCGCGGAAGTGCGCCTGAACCACCTTCATCTCGTCGAGCGAGAGCGCGAGCGTGTTGTCCTTGCTGAGCTTTACCAGCCCCACGTCATCGAGATCCCGGACCGGTACCGTGCGCAGCTCGAACTTGTACGGCGCGCCGAACCCGAGGTGATCTGCCTTGACCGGACCGACGACGATTTGCTCGATGGCGTCGTTCGCGAGCACCTTGCGGAACAGGACGTCGCGATCGAGTGACGGGAGTTCTGGTGGGCCGAAATAACGGCGGAAGGTGCGCACCGCAGTTACGGGGATGCCGAGCAGTTGGACCGCTTCGAGGACCGTTTGCGCGACCGGTTCCATCACGCCGGGTTTGAGGAGCACCGTGTACGAGTGCGCGGCCCGCGTGCCGATCGGGGCGAATTCGCCCACTTCTACGAGCGGGTCGACGAGCACCTCGCTCGTCAGGCGCGCGCGGTGCTCGTCGGTCAGGTCGCCCTCGAGCAAGAACCCCCGCGCGGACGCGCTGATGTGGTCGCCGCCGCGCTCCGCGTGCGTGAGCAGGTCGAACTCGTCACACACGCGCTCGCGCTCGCCGTCCTTACCGAGCGGGCGAATTTCAAGTTCCCAGAGCATCGCGTACCTTTTTCCCTTCGGTTAACCACTGCACGAGTCCGGCGTGGTCGCCGGCTTCGAGCACCTTGCGGAATGCGTCTAATCGGTCCGTGAACGCGGCGAGCGCGGAAAGGGTCGCGTCGCGGTTGGCTTCAAAGATTGCGGCCCACAGTTGCGGGTCGCCCGCGGCCACGCGGGTCACGTCGCGGAACCCGCCCGCGGAAAGGCGGAGCCAGTCGGTCGGCGTCACGGCGGCAACCGCCGACGCGACCGCGTGCGGCAAGTGGCTCGTGACCGCGACGGTCCGGTCGTGCTCCTCGGCGTTCATCAGCACGACGCGGGAACCGAGCGCCTCCCAGAACCGGCCCACCGCGACCGTCCGCTCCCAGTCCGCGCCGAATTTGCTGATAATGACAACCGTCACGCGGTTTTGGAACATATCGGCGCGGCCGTGCTCCGCGCCCGCTTTTTCAGAACCCGCGAGCGGGTGCGCGGCAATGTACTCCACGCCCGGCGGCAGTTTCCCGTGGAGCGCGGAGACGATACCGGCCTTCGTGCTCCCGCCGTCCGTGAAGCGCGTGCCGGGGCGCACGTGCGGCGCGGCGGCCAGAATCACGTCCGCGATCCGGTCCACCGGGGTACACACGACGATCAAAGACGAGTTCGCGACGCCCTCGGCAATGCTTGTGGTTCCCGCATCGAGCGCGCCGAGTTGGATCGCCTTCGCGAGTGTCGCCTCGTCGCGATCCACGCCCACGACGCGCCCGGCCACGCCCCGCATTTTGGTAGCGAGACCGACCGAGCCGCCGATCAGCCCGACGCCAATGATGGTAATCTGGTCGAACAGCATTCCGAGATTATAAGAACGCGACCGGGAAGAAACCGCTTGCCGTGACCGCCCGGTATCAGAGATAACGGAGTCATGCCCCGCGAACCCGCCGTTACCCGCAATTCGGTTCTACCGTCGCGCCGCGACTGGCTGCGGATCGGCGTTTCCGCGTCCCTCGGGCTGACGCTCCCGAGGGCGGGTGCGAAACCGTCTGCCGGAACGACCGGTCCCGGTTTCGGCCGCGCGAAGTCCGTGGTCGTGATCTTCACGAGCGGCGGGCAGAGCCAACTCGACACCTGGGACCCGAAACCGGACGCCCCCGCGGAAATTCGCGGCGCGTTCCGCACCGTTCAGACGGCCAACCCGGAACTGCGGGTCTGCGAACATTTACCCCGGATGGCCGCACTCGCGAACCGCTTCGCCGTGCTGCGGTCCATGACGCACAACGACCTCGACCACGGCTCCGCCTGCTATCTCGCGCTCACGGGCCAGTTCCACCCGCAGAGGTCATCCAACCCGCCCCCGCGCCCCACGGACTTCCCGGCCCTCGGCGCGGTGTTGAAGCGCATCCGGCCCGCGGAGCATTTCCCGCACACCGCAGTTCACGTCAACGGTCCGCTGCTCGCGCCGATCGAGGTCAGCCCGGGGCAGTACGGCGGGTTCCTCGGGCGCGGGTACGAGCCGGCCGAACTCGGCAACGTGACCGACACCGATCGGTTGGTCGCGTCGCTCAGTTTACCCCCGGACGTGCCCGTCGAGCGCCTCCACTCGCGCCGCGATCTGCTCGCCAAACTCGATCCCGGCACGAAAGCCGATCCACTCACTCGGAAGGCGTTCGAGTTGGTCAACGCGCCGCGCGTCCGAGCGGCACTCGATCTCGACCGCGAACCCGAAAAACTCCGCGACCGGTACGGTCGACACCGTTCCGGGCAAGCGTGTCTGATGGCCCGCCGATTGGTCGAAGCCGGGGTGCCGTGGACCACGGTGTTCTTTAACCACGGCATTCGCGGGCAGGACGACCACCCCGACGATACCGACGAGTACGGCTGGGACACGCACAACGACATCTTCGATTCACTGAAAGCGCACCTGCTCCCGCGCTTCGATCACTCGGTGTCCACGTTCCTCGAAGACATGGCGGTTCGCGGACTGTTGGAAAGCACCCTCGTCGTGGTGATGGGCGAGTTCGGGCGCGCGCCGCTCGTGGCCGTGGAAAAGTCATTCGCCGGGCGCGGATCGCCGGGGCGCAAGCACTGGGGCGCGTGCTACTCGGTACTACTGGCAGGCGCGGGGATCGTGCCCGGCGCGCTGTACGGGAAATCCGATCGCATCGCCGCTTACCCTCAAGCGGAGCCAACCACTCCGGGCGATCTCGCGGCGACGATGTTCCACGCCCTCGGCGTCGAACCGGACGCGCACTACACCGATGCCACCGACCGCCCGTACCGCGCGGTTACAGGCACCCCGATCACGAAACTCTTCCATTGACCGGATTTCTTCATGCGCACTCTGCTCGGTTTTGCCGTGTTCGCGCTCGCTGCGCCCGCAACCGCGGCCGACAACGACGGCTTCACACCACTATTCGACGGCAAAACGCTCGACGGCTGGACGTTCATCGTGAAGCCAGACAAAGAGGGCAAGAAAGCCGACCCGAAAACCACCTGGAGCGTGACCGACGGTACCATCCGCTGCACGGGCAAACCGAACGGCTGCATGGTGACCAAGGACGAGTTTTCGGACTACGTTCTGCGTGTGAAGTGGCGCTTCCCCGCGGACGGTAAAGGCGGCAATACGGGCGTGCTGCTCCACGTCCAAGACGAAAAATACTGGCCGACGTCCATTGAGGCACAGCTCCTTACCGGCCGCGCCGGGGACATCTTCCTCACCAACCCGCCCGGTGCGAAACTCGACGCGGACAAGAGCCGCCAGAACCCCAAGGTCGATCGCCAGTTCTTCCGGTTGGAAACGAAAGACCCGGTCGAGAAGAAGCTGGGTGAATGGAACGAGTACGAAATCACCTGCAAGGGCGGCGACATTACTCTCGTGATTAACGGCACGAAGGTGAACGAAGGCAAGAACGGCAACTTGACGAAGGGGCGCATCGCGCTGCAATCGGAAGGCACGGAGGTTCACTTCAAAGACGTGATGGTGAAGAAGCTGAAATAACTACCGGCAGCGACACCTTGAGCGAAGTTGCGAACGACCCACGGGAAACATGTTGGCGAACCCCACCCGCAAGGGTGGCGGGTGCGAGCAGTGCCAGATCTTCCGTTCGCGTACTACCCACCGCCCTTGCGGGCGGGGTTCACCCTTCGACTACACCAGTGCGATGGTGTGGTTGCTCAACTGCTCGCTCCCGTTATCGGTCACCAGGTAGTTGTGCTCGATGCGGAGCCCGCCCACGCCGTCAACATAAAGCCCGGGCTCCAGCGTCACCACGTCGCCCGCGACCAGCGTTTCGGTCGAGTGCCGCACGATGTACGGCGGTTCGGGGTGCGAGATGCCCAAACCGTGCCCACCGTGCGTGGTGAAGTAATCAGCCATCCCCGCGCCCGAGAACACGTTCCGCATCGCGTCGTAGACGTGCTGACACGTCACGCCGGCCTTCAGTTCCTTCGCACCCGCGGCGATCGCGGACAAACTCAAATCCATCAATTTTTGCTGGTCGGCGGTCGGGTTCCCGCCCACGCAGATCGTGTTCGTGAAGTCGCTGCGGTAGCCCTGCACGATCACCGAGTAATCGAGGATGAACAGTTCGCCCGCTTCAAGTTTGTGTGGCGTTGGCGGCCCTCCGCGCTTCTTCCCCCCGACCGATATCGTGAAATCCCCGTACACGACCGCCCAGTGGCCCAGCGCGGCGAATACCGCACTCGCGACGCCCGAGTACGCTTCGAGTTCCGTCACCCCGGGGCGAATGTTCGCGCGCCCCCAGGCGTGCCCCGCGTCGCACGCTTTCATGCACGTTTTCAGCAGCGCGACTTCGTCCGGGTCTTTCCGCCGGCGCAGGTCGGTGATGATACCGATTACCTGAGAACCGAGGGGATCGGCGATGGAATCGTGGATGCGCCCGCCGTTGGCTTCGAGCGCGGGCTTGAGGACCAGCCGGCGCGGGGCGAGTTCCGGTTCCTGGCCGCTGTACCATGCGAGCGGCTTGCGCTCATCGACCTGCGCGAACTCGACGCCCTTCGGGAGCTTGTTGTCGTGGTAGAGCGTGGCGTGTCCGTCTTCGCGGATCACCAACAGCGCGCCGAAGTCGGCGCTCGAACTGACGCCGTCAACGTAAAAGTTAGCGAAGTACCGCAGGTGAAGCGGGTCCGCGAGCACGACCGGGTGCGACGGCTTTAAGCGCTCCAGAAAGCGCTGGCGGCGTGTTTTGCAACCTTCGGCGGTGAGCATTGGTGGATCTTCCTAACGTGTGACCCCGAACATCGAACCGGCCCCGAATCGCACGGCTCAGGAAGAACCGCGCGATTCGGGACGCAACACCGCGTTAACTACAGCGCCCAAAGCTTACTCGTCGTCGCTCTCCCCGCCCCCGCTGCCGCCGCCCTTGGTGCTCATCAGCGAGTCGATCGCGACGGCCGCGCCGAGGATCAACATCTTCACCGTCGGCTGGTCCGCGAACTGCGGGGCGATCTGGACCGCGTAGGTGTCGGCTGAGGTGAACATCTCCTTCATCGCCCCGGCCCACTTCTTCGACACCTTCCCCATTTCCGTCTTCCCGTCCGGTTGGAAGAACGTGTACTCCGACTTCAGCATCTTACCGCGGATCTCCGCGACGTGCTTGCCGGCCCCGTCGTACACGTGGAACCCGCCGGCCAGACTGAATTTCTTCGCCTTGTACAGACCGATTACCGCTCCCTGCGAGTCCACCACCTCGACCTTCTTGAGGAGCAGGCCCCGGCGCCGCACGGTGAACACGAGCGAATCGTCCGGCTTCTCGCGGAACTCGATCTGCGTGGCCGGCGCTCCCAGTACCGTGCCCACGACCTTCGCGAGCGCGCTTGTAGACTGTTCGGCGGTGCCGACCACCGTGCCGTTCTCGTCAAGGATCTCGAACGAGGCGCGTGAGGAAAACGTCTTCACCCTCTGTTTGACGACCAGCGTCTCCCGTTCCAGCACGGAGCACTCCTCGAGTGGCGGGTGTTATCACGGGAGCCGGATCTCGGTTGAAGTTATAAACCAGCGCTCTCAAGGCTACCGGCGTTTCCGGGATCACAACGTGTCTTCACAACTGCTCGACAAGCGGGAAGTTCGCATCCGGCGCATGTTCGGCCAAATCGCGCCGTGGTACGACTTCCTGAACCACTTGCTTTCGTTGAACATTGACAAGCAGTGGCGGGACCGCACCGCGCGGCTCGTCCCGCCCGGACCCGCGGGCCTCGGTCCGGTTCTCGACCTCTGCACCGGCACGGGCGACCTCGCGCTCACTTACGACCGCGACGCCCGAGGCGCGGTGCCCGTCATCGGGGCCGATTTCGCCCATGAGATGCTGATTCTTGCGGCGAAGAAGGCCGAAAACGCCGGCGCAAGCGCCCGGGTGCGGTTCGTGGAGGCCGACGCCCAGGCGCTGCCGTTCGCCGACGACACGTTTCAGCTCGTCACGAACGCATTCGGCCTGCGGAACATCACCGACACCGATAAGGGGTTGGCCGAAATGGTCCGCGTGACGCGCCCGGGCGGGCGCGTCGCGGTGCTGGAGTTCTCGAAACCGCGCAACCCGATCCTGGGCCGACTCTACGGCTGGTACTTCCGTTATTTACTGCCGCTGGTGGGGCAACTGATCTCGCGCAGCGGCGAAAGCGCGTACCGCTACCTCCCCGCGAGCGTGCTGAAATTTCCCGACTACGACGCGCTCGCGGACAAGATGCGCGCGGCGGGATTGGGTGAGGTGAAGTACGTGCCGTTCACCTTCGGGGTCGCGACTCTGTATGTTGGTGTAAAGCCGGCGCGCGCCTGGGATGCCGGGCCGGGTGAACCGCGAGTGTGAGCGGGCCGCGCCCACCCGCCCCGTTACAATCACCAAAGACTCATGCCCGATTCATTCCACGACAAGCACCTTCTGGTTCGCGCGGCCCGCGGGGAGCGCGTCGAGCGGCCGCCGGTATGGGCCATGCGCCAGGCCGGGCGCTGGGATCCGGAGTTCCAAAAGATCCGCGCCGGCAAAACGTTCTACGAGTTCTCCGCGGACGTCGAGGCGTCCGCCCGGGCGTCCCTGTGCCCGCGGCGCTTCGGTGTAGACGCGATCATCCTCTTCTACGACATCACCACGCTGCCGCTCGCAATGGGCCTCCCGTTCGAGTTGCAGCCCGGCGCGGGACCGGTGCCGGACCGCCCGATCCGCACGCGCGCGGACCTCGACCGACTCGAGCCCCACCCACAGCCGGAGTCTTATGCACACATCCGCGCGCTACTCAAGCGCGTCAAGGACGAGTTGCAAGGCGATCTGCCGGTGCTAGTGTTCGCGGGGGCGCCGTTCACGGTCGCGACGTACTGCATCGGCACGGGCAAAGACATGGACGCGACCCGGCGCTTCGCCGCGGAAGAACCCGCCGTGTGGAACGGGCTACTCGAACGCCTCTCGGGGGCCACGGTCCGGTTCTTGCGCACGCTGATCGCCGACGGCGCGGACGCCTATCAGCTCTTCGACTCGTGGGCCGGCGGCTTGGCGCCGGACGAGTACGACCGCTGGGCGCACCCGTTCCACGCGGACATCATCACCCGTGCCACGGGCGTCCCGCGCATCCTCTTCGTGAAGGAAGGCCCGTACCTGGACCGGATGTGCGACTCGGGCGCGGAAGTCATCAGTTTGGGGAGCACTCACGATCTCGCCGCCGCGCGCCAGAAGTACCCCAACCTCGCGTTCCAGGGGAACGTCGATGAAGAGATCCTCCGCGGCGGCACCCCGGACCAAGTGCGCGACGCGGTGAAGGCGTGCCTCCGGGCCGGCGGCGGGGAGCGCCACATCATGAACCTGAACCACGGTGTGGACAAGGGTACGCCGGTCGCGAACTTCGAGGCCTACGTGAACGCGGCGCGAGCAGGGATGTAGGCGCCGACGCTTCTGGCATTCGTGCCCCCGGGCGGTTACAACGGAGTCACCTTTCCGCCCGGAGGCGGTCCATGCGATTTGCTGTGTCGTTGCTGCTGGCGCTGTCCGCGTTCACGGTGGTCGCCCCCGCCCAAGACCGGGAACCGACCAAAAACGAACTCCTGTTCGCAATCGAGAAGCAGCTCCAGGCCGCGAACGAAACTGCCGGGCCGTGCGTCGCGTGCGTGGTCGTATCGCGGAGCGAGAAGTACCCGAAACCGGCCAGCGCGAGCGACGTGCCGGGCACACTCGGTGCCTTCGACCCGGTGCAGTTCCGCAAAGACCAACCTCAAGCGAGCGCCGCACTCGCGAAATTACTCGATCTGTCGCGAACGGATAGCATCCCCGACCACGGCTTCGCGTGTGGCGTCATCATCGATAACAAGGGGCTCGTTCTCACCCCCTTTCACGTCGTTGAGGGCGCGACCAAGATCTACGTTCATTTATCCGGTGGCGTCGGGTCTTACGCCGATATTCACGCGGCTGATGCGTGCAACGACCTCGCGGCGCTGAGGCTCATCACCCCGCCCGCCGGGTTGAAAGCAATTAAATTCGCAGACGTGCGGCTCCCGCAGCGCGGTGGGCAACGGGGTAACGTCGCGGTCGGCAAGCTCACGGTTTTGGTCGCGAGCCCTTACGTGCCGAATTTCCCGATCAACAAGCCCAGTGTCGCGCTCGGCAGCGTGACGAACGTGCGCCACCACCTCCCCATTGAGGGGCTCGATCGGCAGCTCCGGCGGCTCGATAATTACTACTTGTACGGCCCGTTTCTGGAGCACGAGGCCAAATTGAATACGGGTATCAGCGGCGCCGCGCTCCTGAACCTTGATGGCGAAATGATCGGGCTGACGACGACCGCGCTGGTTCCGGGGGTCGGGGAGAAACAGCCCGAGTACGCGTTCCCCATGACCGACCAGCGCCTCCGCGTGATCGACGTCCTGCGGCGCGGGGAAGAGGTCGAAATCGGCTTCCTCGGTGTCTCACTGGATACGGCTTCGGAATCGGTCCGGGTGCGCGGCACCGTCCCGCTCGGTCCGGCCGCAAAAGCCGGCGTCCTCTCGAACGACGTCATCACACACGTCAACGGCGCGCCGGTCAAAAATTACGACGAGCTCTTGGGCCACATCGGGTCCGCGCTCGCCGGTACGAAAGTGACGCTCACCATTAACCACACGAGCGACGTCGCCCTCACCCTCGGTAAATGGCAGCACGCGCGCCCGGTGATCGCGTCCGTGCGCCCCGATCCTGTGTTCGGCCTGCGAGTCGATCACGACAGTATCCTCGCGCAAACCGTCGGTGAAAAAGCCCCAATCACCGCCCCCAAGAACGTCCCGTCGGGCGTATCGATCTACGAGGTCGCACCGAATTCACCCGCCGAGACCGCGTTCAAGAAGCTCGGCGACGAGCCGCAGAAGCGGTGGCTTATTACCCACATAAACGGGAAGGCCGTGACCAGCCCCGGCGAGTTCTACGCCGCCGCGAAGGGGCAAAAGGCCATCAAACTGACCGTTATCGACCCGACCGAAGCGAAGCGCCCGGAGCGCGAAGTGAGCTTCCCATGAAGTACGCCATCTGCAACGAAACGTTCGAGGGCTGGGAGCACGCCCGCGTCTGCGCCCGTGTCGCGGAACTGGGGTACACCGGGCTCGAAGTGGCACCGTTCACGCTGGCCCCGCGCATCACGGACGTGAGCACAACTCAGCGCGCCGAACTGCGCAAACAAGCCGAGGTCGAGGGCATACAGCTCATCGGGCTCCACTGGCTGCTCGCGAAAACGGAAGGCTTCCACCTCACTTCGCCCGACGCCGCAACCCGCAAGCGGACGGGCGAGTACCTCGCCGAGCTGTCGCACGCGGCGGCAGATATGGATGGTGATATCCTCGTACTCGGCTCGCCCTTCCAGCGCAACCTCGGCGAAGGGATCACGCGCGAGCAGGGCGAGGAGTTCGCTCTCGATACGCTAAAACACTGTCTCCCGGCACTGGAACGCGATCGCGTGTACCTGTGCCTCGAACCACTCACGCCGGCGGAAACGAACTTCATGACCACCGCGGCAGAGGGCGTCAGCCTCGCGCGGAAACTGGCGCACCCGTTCGTGAAACTGCACCTCGACGTGAAAGCGATGGCGGCGGAATCATCACCCACGCCGGACGTGATCCGCGCCAACCGCGAGTACATGCACCACTTCCACGCCAACGACCCGAACAAACGCGGACCGGGCTTCGGTAGTACCGACTTCAAGCCCATCTTCCAGGCACTCAAAGATGTGAACTACACCGGCTGGGTATCGGTCGAGGTATTCGACTACTCCCCCGACCCCGATACCATCGCCCGCGACAGCATCCGCTACATGCGCGAATGCGCGGGGTAGGAAGTTACGAAGAGCCGCAGAACAGAGAACAGCGGACAGAAGGCAGAACCGCGGATCACGCAGATTCCGCGGATCAGATGAGGAAACAATTTCTAGCCCCACTCGAGGCTAAATCTATGCTTTCTGCCCTACTGTCTTCCGCGTTCTGCTCTCTGATCTCTGCCTTCTGATTTCTGTTCTTTTTTGTGCCCTTTGTGCCTTTTTGTGGCCAATCTGCCTTCTGGCCTCTGATCTCTGTCTTCTGTTCTGATCCGCGCTATCTGCATGATCCGCGGTTCCGCCTCCGGCCTTTGGAAGAGACTTCTCATGCGATTCGCCTCCGCGCTGTGCGTGCTCCTCTCCTTCGCCCTTCACGCCTCCGCGGGCGAGTTCAGTGTGGGCTTCAGTGAAGTGGACGTCACGCCCGAGGTCGGGAAGAAACCGGTGTATCTCGCGGGGTTCGGCCAGAACCGCAAGGCGACGAAGGTCCACGACCCGATCACGGCGCGGGCCGTCGTGATGGGCGACGGCGACGAGAAAATCGCGTTCGTATCGGTCGACGTGATCGGGCTGTTCCTCCCGAGCGTCGAGCGAATCCGCGAGAAGGTGACCGGGTTCAAGTACATACTCGTTTCTGCGACCCACAACCACGAAGGTCCGGATACGCTCGGGCTTTGGGGGCCGACGCCGATTCAAACGGGAATCGACGCTGACTACCAGAAGAAAGTGGAAACGGGCTGCGCGAACGCGGTCAGGGCCGCAGACAAAGCCCGTACACCGGCCACCGTGCGCATCGGGAAGGCAAGTGCCCCCGAGTTGCTCCTCGACAACCGTAAGCCGGTCGTGAAGCACGACGAATTGGTGGTGTTGCAGTTTCGCGAGCCAAAGACCGACAAACCACTCGGCGTACTGGTGCAGTGGAACTGCCACCCGGAATCGCTCGATTCGCGAAACACGGAGGTCTCCGCGGACTTCATCTACTACACGGTGAAGCACTTGCGGGAGTCGCAAAAGTGCCCCGTCGCGTACTTCACCGGTACGGTTGGTGGGTTGATGACCACCTTGAAGTTGCCGATCAAAGACGAAAAGGGCAAGGAACTTGCCGACGGCACGTTCGAGAAAACGGAGCGCTACGGTCGGCTCGTGGGAGCGCTTGCAGAAAAGGCACTGAAGGATGCCGCACCCGTTACGCTGACGCCGTTCGCGATCCGCACACAGGAACTCTTGGTGCCGGTCGAGAACAACGTTTACCGGCTCGCATGGTCCTTCGGCACGCTCGACCGCACGATGTACTCCTGGGAAGGAACGCCCACACCGAAGAAGTTCGTTGCGACGAAAGACATCGCGAAGCCGGTCGCGGTCAAAACGGAAGTGGGGTACCTGAAGCTCGGTGAACTCGAAGTCGCAGCGATACCGGGCGAAATCTACCCCGAACTGGTGCTTGGGAAGGTCCAGAACCCGGCCGATCCCGGAGCGGATTTTCCCGACGCCCCCATCGAACCGGCGATCTATGAGCAGTTGAAGGGCAAGCACCGGATGCTGATCGGCCTCGCGAACGACGAGTTGGGGTACTTCATCCCGAAACGGCAGTGGGACGACAAGGCGCCGTTCTGCTACGGGCTGAAGAAGTCACAGTACGGCGAGATGAACAGCGTCGGTCCCGAGGCCGCTCCCATCATCTGCGGCGCGTTCAAGGAGTTGGTGAAGGGGAAGTAACGCGCTTCACCAGCATCGTCGCGTAGCTGCCGCGCGGGAGATCGAAACGGAGCACGAGTTTCCTGCGCCCCCGGTTCAGTTCATCCGCCTCCGCAGTGTGGCTCAGGTTCTCCGGGCGCACACTGGCGGCGCGATCCCCCTTCGAGAAGAACGGCTTCTGCATCCCCTTTACTTTCAGTTCCGCGAGCGTCAAACCCTCTGCTTTCAGCATCTCTTCGACGGTGGGCAACCACGGAGCATTGGCGTCGGGCTTCACGCGCGCGGAGGGGAGCGGAAGTGTGAGCGATTCCCACGCGGCGCGGTGCTCCTCCAACACGCGCACCGGCGCGGGCACGCGACCGAGCTTCAGTTCCACCGTAGTGAGATTCTCGGCGCCGAGCGTCGAAGTGAGCCACGCGGCCAGCATCTTGTTCCAGAGGTAGCTCTGGTACGCGGAGAGGTAAAGCCCCTGAAGTTCCGGCCGCAGTCGTGCGACGGCACCCTTGAAGTCGGTCGGGTGCGCGGCGAGGTAGCTGACCAAGCTGCGGGCGTGGCCCTTCGGGAGTTTGGCCTGGCACTCGGGCCACTTGCCCCAGAACTCGATGAGCGTGGCCTTTTCGCGCTTCGCGTCCGCGCGGTCGAACTCGTAGGGGGCCGCGAGCGCGAGCCACAGTGCGCGCTCGAACCGCCCGAACACCATCTCCTTCGCGACGAACTCTTCTGCCTCCCCGACCGAGCCGAACCGCTGATCGTCGAAGTAGTTCGGCAGCCCCGCGCCGGCGACTTCGCGGAGCGCCCCTTCCGCGTGGGTAACGGCACTCGCACTCAGGGAGCGGAGCGCGATCGTGAAGCGGTTCGCGCGGATGTTGGCCGCGGTAAACGGCTCCGCGCACTGACCGAGGTACGTGAGCGTCACGCGCTCGTGCGACAGGCTCCGCTTCGCCCCGCGGAACACGGTGATGTGCTGCGACGTCACCGCGTGCCGGTCCTTTAGCCCGCCGTAGCTCAATCGGCGGAGGTCGAGTTGCCAGCGCCGGCGGATCGCGGCGAGCGCATCCGGCGTGGTCCAACCGGTCTTGTCGAGCCGATAGAGAGCAAAGTCGCCCGCGTCCGCGGGCACGGTGTCGGTCAGTTCTTCGACCCGGAAGTCCTCCGGCTGCTGCTTCAGTTTCATGTGCTCATTGAAGCAGCGCGGCCACACCCGGACGAGCCTAATCTCATTTCAGGGGCTAACGAGCCGCGACCGCGAGGGAGCGGGAAGCACTCCCTGATGGCAACGGTTCCAGTGAAACGAGTGGGCGCCACCCGCTCCCTCGCGGTCGCGGCTCGTTCCGGAAACCGGACGAGCCTAATCACGGTTTCAACACAACGGCACCCGGAGCCGACGGTGCCGGTTGAGCGGTCACGCGGGCGCCGATCGCACGCACGGGACCGCGGTCGGAGAGGAAGCCCCACTCGCCGCCCGACTGTTGGTTCGGGGCGCGCCGGGCGACCGCATTGGGGTCGTTACGGTCCGGGATCATCTCCAGCGGCGGCTCACAGTTTTGAGTCGCGATATCGCTGAGTAGGTCGGTGATGACCGCCACCGTTGTTGGGTGCGCGGGTAGCCCGAAGTGGCTGGCGGTAGCCACCACGACCCGCCCGGAGTGCGGGACGCTCGCGGCACCCATTCCACTCGTGATGAGCAGCGTGCGGGCACCACACGGCTCCGCGGAGCAGCCCATCGGGTCGAGCAGCACGACGGCCTCAACCGGGATTCCCTTCGCGGCGAGGTCGCGGGAGAGCGAAACCGCGGTCGCGGCCCCGAGGTCGTAGCCGAGGAGCACGAACCGCGCGTCCGGGTCGTTGCGCCGAATGCAATCGATCTCCGACTTCACCCACCCCGCGTGACACAGTTCGCCCATACCCACTTTGGCGAAGCCGTTGTCACCGAGCTTCAACCGCAGCGCGTTCAGTCCGCAATCCGTGGACGGCGTGAGCCCGTGCATCATGAACACGTGGACTTCGTTCCGGCACTGCGTCGGGAGGTCGAAATCCGCACCGTTCTTCAGTGACTTCTCGTACCCCTTGGTGCAGCACAAAACGCACCCGGTGTTCGCCAGCACGGTTGCCAGGATCGCACCACTTACCCAGGAGCGCTTATTCATCACCGGTCCCTCGCGCTTGACTCTTCGGCTCTGCCTCTTCAGATCGGCAGAACTCGCGAGACCGCGAGAACCGTTGCAGCTTAACAAGTCGCAATATCACAGAACCGGCGCGGTTCGTTACGGTTACCGCAAATGGGTACTCTGGGTAACTAACTGATGGCGACCAGCTTACCCAATTTCACGGACTCGATTTCCCGGTGGCACAACACCAGCGCGTCCCGCGCCAGTTGCCCGCTCAACAGCGCCGGCTCCTTCCCCGTCGTTACGCCGGTCACCGCGGTTTGAAGTTCGTCCGAGAACGCCGAGAGCGCGTCGCCCCCGCCGGACAGCGCGGGTTGCGTAGACTTCCCGTCCGCTGTTAGCAGCGTCAGCGGAACGCCACCGGAGTCGTACAGCAGGGTCGCTTTCTCCAAATAGATCTCGTAGCCGTGAGCGAACGGGCGACCGCTCATGCTGACCGCCCCACTGGAACACGTCACCGCGGGACCGCCCGGACCGTAGAGGTACGACGTGGTGAGGTACGTCACCGCGTCACTCTCGACCGTGCCCACCGAGAACACGTGTTTGGGCACGCCGCACACGAGGCCGATGAAGTGCGTGTCGTGGATGTGCAGGTCAACGGCCGGTCCGCCGGTTTTCGCCGCGTCGCCGATGTCCGCGGACCAGTCCGGTTTCGCGATCACCCGTTTGAAGTGCGCCGCGACCACCTTCCCGTACTGCCCGCCGGAAATGACCTCGGCCGCGAACCGGAACTCCGGGAAGAACGGCAACACGTGCGCGACCATCAGGAGCTTGCCCGCGCTCTTCGCGGCGGCCACCATCGCGTCGGCGTCTTGTGGCGACAGCGCGATCGCCTTCTCGACGAGCACGTGCTTGCCGGCCCTGAGTGCCGCGAGCACGATCGGCGTGTGCTGGTCGGTGACCGTACACACGTCGATGAGATCGATGTCGGGGTCCGCGAGCATCTCGCTCAGTTCCGCGTAGGCTTTCACACCGCTCAGATCGACCTGCCCGGGTTCGGGACCGAAGTTCCCGCGCGTGTTGCGCCAGTCGCCCGCGCGCTTGGCCGCGTCGCGGCTGCAAATGGCCGTGACCTTCGCGCCCGTGAGGTGCTGACTCGCGAGGAAGTGAATCCGGCCCATGAACCCGATGCCGACGATACCGATGCGCACCATGTCGATGACTCTCCGGCGAAAGCGTGTGGCGTAGTTATCGAACAGCACGCGGCCAGAAGCAAGCGCGACGCCTCTGCGAACCAGCGATCAGCGGCGAATTCCGGGTGAATCCTCCGACCTCCCGGACCGGGACCGGCCCCGGGTAACATTCGCTAACATTTCTGGAGACCAAGCTCTGGTAGTAGAAATCCTCGGGAAAACGCAATTCGCCCACTGACATTGGGTAACATCTCTCCTGATTTCGCCCCTTTCAAGCACCGCAAACCCGTCGGTCGCGTCGTTTTTGGACGGGTTGCGCTACAAAATTTCACAGTTCCGGGGCTTGTAGTTCTGCGTCGAGCCGTCACGAAGTACGCACCCACATTTTGTCGCAGAAATCCTGTCGAGCACAGCTCGACGACCCGCCGCGCACGGTGCGTCACATACAGGCGAGACGCCCTCCCGCCACATAGTGGACAAATTATCAAAATTACTTCGGTTTAGCAATATCTTTCCCGACAAAATACGAACAAAATATCACGCCCTTCAAATCCGGCGTGAACCACCACCGCTACACTTTCCCGGACCGCTGTAGAGTGTGTACTGGTAGACTGTGTCGCGGCGTGCGCGGCCGGTGAGGTGTATATTCAGCGGCGGAGAGTTCAGGTGGGAGGTGCGACCGGCGCTCGTCGGGCTGACCCACATCCCCATCGCCCCATATGCCGAACCGGGCGCTGCACCTGACTGCGGGGGCGGGACCGATTTCTGAATCTTCACCGCTTTCTGCTGTCCCCGCAGCAGGTGAGCGTGGTGTTCGGCGGCGGGCGAGTTCCCATGCGGTCAATCGGCACATATCGGTTCAGCCCCGAAGTCCGCACGGGGTCGCACGGCCGGCGGGACGGCGGGAGCACCCGGTGGTGGCTGATCATCGACTGCGACCCGGACCTGGGGCGATACCTGCGGCACCTATTCACCGTCGGACACTACCGGACGCGGTCGCTGCAGCAACCGCTGTGGGGACCACATATCTCGGTGATTCGGGGGAACGAGCCGCCCGACCCAGCAGCATGGGGTCAGCTCGATGGGGCCGCAGTGGAGTTCGAGTACGACTCGGTAGTGCGGGAGACCGGCGGGTTCGTGTGGTGCCCGGTGGAGTGCCCAGAGGCACTGGCGGTCCGCGAGACGTTGGGCCTGCCGCGGTGCCCCGATCCACCGTTGCACCTGACTATCGGCAATTTCAACTACGGGGCGAGTGGTCGCGCCGAACCGGACGCTGCACCGGACCCGGCCACGTAAATTGTTTCCCGCCGCTCGCCGGTTGCTCGTGTAGGCTGGTTGGTATCCCGGGCCAGGCCGGTAGCCTGGTTGTTCGGCAACAGGAGGCAACAGGATGCGACCGGTGTACCTCCGGCATGACTACGAGCGGTGCCTGCTGTCGCTCAGCGGGCACGATTACCCAACCGATTACCGTTGGCTTCGGGCTCATGGGTTCCGCGGTTTCACTCCGTGGCACTGCCTGGACACCGCTGACCGGGCGACCGGACTGCGGCGGGAGTTCCTCGCCGAAGTCGATGGTGGGTCAATCCCGGTTCAAGATTTCCTTCCGTTCGCCGAAGCTCAACACATGGACGAGGTGGCCGGGTTCGTGGTCGCGAATGGGGCTGTCACCGTACAGGTGTGCGTAGCCCATCTGACATGGCGAGGTCGGGCCGAGTCGCCCGGTTGGCCATCGTACCAACTCTTCTCCAACATCTGGGAGTGGTTAACCAAGGTCTGCGCCGAGTCGCGTGAGTGGTGTTCGCCCCAGGAACTGGCGGACATGATCGCAAACGTCATGGATTAACGTCACGGATTGAGGAGCCGGGCCGAACCGGGCGCGGCACCGGACCGGCGAGAAGTGTAGCGATTTCGTGAATCAAAGGACCGTCCTGTCACTGGTTCTCGATGAGGGTCATTCGTGCGATCGCGCCTCGGGCCTCCTGCCACAGCAGTTCGACGAGTTCGCCCGCGGGTTTCTCTCGCGCCAGTCCCGCGCCCTGACCGGCCCACTGAGCGCCGTAGCCGTACTCGCCCGTCGACTTCGCCGCCGCGTGGAGCGCTTTCCCGGCGTCGTAAGCGATCGGGTAGTCCGGGACACCGTCGCGACCGAGTTCCTCGCCCAACGCAGTGAATCGGTTCGACAGCGAGCGGGCCGGGCGACCGGAAATGGCACTCGTCACGATAGTGGATCGGGTCGGGCGCTCGGTCATCGCCCGTCGGTAGCCGAGATCGGCCGCGGACTCCGGGCAGAGGACAAAGGCAGTCCCGAGTTGCGCGGCCTCTGCTCCCAGTGCGAGCGCGGCCGCGATCCCGGCCCCGTCCATGATCCCCCCGGCCGCAATAACCGGAAGCGAAAGGTTCGTGACGAGTAAGCGCGTGAGCGCCATCGTTCCGAGTCGCTCGTCCGGTGCGTGCGGATCAAACACCCCGCGGTGCCCGCCGGCCTCGTAACCCTGAGCGACCACGGCATCGATGCCGGCGTCACGGATCGCGTGCGCTTCGGCGAGGTTGGTGGCCGACGCCAGCAACCGGATGCCGGCCTGCTTCAGTGCGCGAATCCGGTCGGCCGACGGCAGCCCGAAATGGAAACTCACGACCGCGGGGCGCTCGGCGAGGAGCATCGCGAGCATTTCGTCGTCTTCGACGAAGCTCTTGTAGATCTCGCGCAACGCTCCAGGCGGTGTCGCGCCGAATCGGGTAAAGTGCGGCCCGAGTTGGGTGAGCCAGTCGGCCTCTCGTGCCGGATTCGAGACGGCGGGGGCGTGACAGAAGAGGTTCACGTTGAGTGGGCCGGCGGTTCGAGCGCGAACGGCCGCGATCATGGCCCGGGCGCCACCCGCGTCCACGTTCCCAACCCCGATCGAACCCAGCCCGCCCGCGTTCGACACGGCGGCGGCCATCTCCGGGGTCGAAACGCCGGCCATCGGAGCCTGAATGATCGGCAGACGGATTCCGAGCATTGACAGCAATTGGTTCACGGGATCTCCTCCGGAACGTGTACACCGGCGCCGTCAATCGGTCCCGAACGGGCCGCGTATCCCATCTCTTACCCGTATCTACACGGCGCGGCCGACTTATTTACCCACCCGGGTTGGCGGACGCGGAAATCGCGGGTAGAGTGAAAATCGAGTCGTTCGCGGTCGCACGAGCTAGCGCAAACTGCGGTGTTACGCCGCGGGTGGTTCTCAGTGCCGACCAGTTCAATTGTCCTCCTGGCCCGCTACTACAGATCAGCAGCATGCCGGGAGGCGTGCCGAAGGACGAAAGTAGCCGGCCGCGAACGGCTCACAGTCAATGCCCCGATCGCACCCGAAGTTAGCGGTTCCTGCGGCGCTACGCCGCGGACGAGTTCTGGTGCCCGACGGTTTCCGTTGAATGCCCGCTTGCTTCGCAGTGCTACGCATATGGGCATTCAACTGCGGTACGAAGCAAGTAGCCGGTGCGGTCGGGGCACCTTTTTGAGACACCCGCGCCGAGGGCGCACAGGGCTCCCGCCCTGTGCTACGGAAGACGGCCCCTCCGGGGCGAAGAGCAATACGTTCAATGCCTTTCCGCCGCGGAGCGGCCGGCGTTCGTAGCACAGGGCGGGAGCCCTGTGCGCTCTTGTGCTTCCTGAAACATCGGTTCCGCCGTCACTGGAGTTAGCGTTTTCTGCGGCGCTACGCCGCGGGTGGTTCGCAGTGCCGGTCAGCTCGATGTTTGACACGTGCGGACGCACAGGTTGCACGCACGTGCCAAACGATGCGACGGTAGGACAGTAGCCCGGCGGCGGAACCGATACTAATCGGGCGAACGGCCGGTGTGAGCCGGCCGGGGAACACCCGTCGCCCTTGCGGGCGAGGTTGTTGGTGAACCCCGCCCGCAAGGGCGACGGGTGGACGTACCGGACACGATCACCGAACCGAGTGGGGGCCGAACGACCCGCCGCTCTTGCGGGCGGGGTTCACCAACAACCAGCGTTTCGCGTCTGGTTGCCGCTCCACCGGCCGGCTCACACCGGCCGTTCGCCCAAGTCTCTTGGCGAACCGCGAGTGTTCACGAGCGGGTGGAGTGACCTCGCCCCCAATCGCGGCTTCTCACTTCTCGAAACTACTCGCACGTTCGGGGGTTCGATACACTTCGAGGAATCCGCCTCGCGTACTCGCGCCCGCTCCCGGAGTTGCACCCGTGCCGCTGTTGTTCGCCGTCACGATGTTCGTGAGCGCGTCGCTATTGTTCATGGTCCAGCCGATGGTCGCCAAGGCCGTTCTGCCGCTCCTGGGCGGCAGCCCGGCGGTGTGGAACGGGTGCATGGTGTTCTTCCAGGCGCTCCTGCTCCTGGGCTACCTGTACGCCGACCGCCTCACCCGGCGCACCAGCACGAGCGAGCAGTGGGCGATCCACCTCGTGGTGCTCGCGCTCCCCGTGATCGCGTTCGTGCTCGCCGCCCTGTTCAGCTCCAAACACACCCCGATCGCCGTGATCGAGGCGCTCGCGCCGAACGAGGGGTCCAGCCCGATCGTGAGCGTGCTGGCGATCCTCACGGTGGCGATCGGGATCCCGTTCTTCGTCTGCTCCACGACCGCGACACTGCTCCAGAAGTGGTTCACCTACACCGGGCACCCGTCCGCGCGCGACCCGTACTTTCTCTACGCCGCGAGCAACTTCGGCAGCCTGATCTCGCTGCTCGGCTACCCGTTCTTCATCGAGCCGTACATGGCGCAGGGCGCGCAGACGTGGTTCTGGGCCGTCGGGTTCATCGCGCTCGCCGGGCTGATCGCGCTCTGCGGAAAGGCTGCCGCGAACCCGCTCGGCGTCCCCCCGACCGCGAAAATCGTTGAAAAACCCGCCGCTCCCGTTACGGCGCGAGCCGCCGGCGAGCCGCCCCCGAGTTGGGCGCGCATGGCGAAGTGGACCGCACTGGCGTTCGTGCCGAGTAGTTTGATGCTCGGGGTCACGTTCCACATGACGACCGACATCGCGAGCATCCCGCTCCTGTGGGTCGGCCCGCTCGCGCTGTACCTCGTCACGTTCATTATCGCGTTCAGCCGCGTCCCCGCGTGGTTCCGCATCCTGATCGGGAACCTCGCGCCGGTGATGATCCTGCTGCTGGTGTTCCTGCTCATTTCGGGCGTGAACCCCGGCGTGGGGTTGAGCCTGCTGTTGCACCTGCTCACGTTCTTCGCTGCCGCCCTGATGTGCCACTACGAGCTCGCACGCGACCGACCGAGCCCGCAGCACCTCACGACGTACTTCCTCGTCATGTCGTTCGGGGGCGTGCTCGGGGGCATCTTCAACTCGCTCCTCGCGCCGATCCTCTTCACCGACGACTACGAGTACAAGCTCGTTCTGATCGTCTCGTGCCTCATGGTGCCGCGGTTGGCCGCGGAAGAAGAGGGCGATCCGAATTACAGCACCCGGCGCACGGGGCTCATACTGGACATCGTGATCCCGGGGCTGGTCGCGCTCGCGTTCTGGCAGTTGCAAAAGGCCGGCGGGTTTCAGACGTATGTCAACGCCGTCCGGGGCCTGGCCCGGTCCCTGGAAATCAGCGACAACACGATCCACGTCATCTTCTCGTTCGCGCTCCCGGTGATGGTCTGTTTCTTCTTCGTGGACCGCCCGCTGCGGTTCGCGCTCTGCGTGGGCGCGATCCTGGGCATCAGCGTGGCCCGCGAGAACAATCGCGACGTGGTGCGCACCGAGCGGAGCTTCTTCGGGATTCTGAAGATCGATAAGGAGGAGACGTACTTTGAGTCATCCTTCAAAGACCCGGACGGGAAGCCGATCTACGGGGGCGGGTTCGAGTACCTGCGTCTCGTCCACGGCACGACGCTGCACGGCACCCAGGCCAAGAAGCTGAGCAACCGCCCCAAAGACTTGCTGTTCATGTCCACGCTGGACCCGTGGAACAACATCGCGGTGACCGGGACGCTCACGAACTTCAACATGCGCGAAGAGCCGCTGACGTACTACCACCGTACCGGCCCCGTGGGTGCGATATTCAGCGAACTGCGCACGCGCAAGGGCGGGGCCGACGCCCGGTCGCACGTCGCGATGGTCGGGCTCGGCACCGGCAGCGTGTCGTGCTACGCGGTCAAGGGTCAGAAGCTCACCTTCTACGAAATCGACCCGGCCGTGAAGCGCCTGGTCGCGGACACGGACGAATACTTCACCTACGTCACGGACGCGCGGACCCGCGGCGCGGAGCTCGATTTCCGCCTCGGCGACGCCCGGCTCAAATTGAAAGAGGACGTGGACCGTAAGTATTCGCTGTTGCTCGTGGATGCGTTCAGCTCGGACTCGATCCCCGTTCACCTGCTGACCACCGAGGCCGTGCAACTGTACCTGGACCGGCTCACCGACGACGGCATCCTCGCGCTGCACATCTCCAACAAGTACGTGAAGTTGGAGCCGGTCGTCGCCGCGATCGCCGAGAAGCACAACCTCGTGGCCCGGGTGTGGGCCGACGACGCGGAGGGGCGCCCGGGGAAGACCGGTTCGAGCTGGGTGGTCCTGGCCCGGAAGACCGAAGACCTGGGAGACCGGATCGGCTCGCCGCTCGCGGAACTGGTCGACACCTACGGGAGCGGCGCCCAACTGGTCCGCGTCCTGCGGGTCATCTATCCCGAACTCGGCCCGATCCTCGACCGCTCCCCGCTCAAGCAGCAGGACGTGGTGCTCGAGTACCTCGACAAGCGGACCGATGCGCAGTCGCAGCAGTACGCGGCCCTGGTCCGCAAGCACACGGCGTTCGCCACGACGATGACCGTGCTGCAAGAGGAAACCGGGTTCGGGTTCCGCTCGGTGGAACTGAACCCCGACGTGCCCGCGTGGACCGATGACTTCGCCGACGTGATGCGGGTGATGATGATCCCGGAGCTTCAAGCGGTCCGCAAATTCTTCGGGCTCAAGACGCCGGTGGAACGGTGACGGTGGTGGGCGTCATCGGAGCGAGTGCGCGGTCTGCGGTCCATTCGCTCGCCCGCGCCGGTTTTCGCGCGTGGGCGGTCGATCAGTTCGCCGACCGCGACCTGAAGCGCGTCGCCGCGTGCGCGGTCTGCCCGCACGACCGCTACCCCGACGCGCTGCCGGAGCTCGCAGCGCAATTCCCGCCCGGCCCGGTCCTCTACACCGGCGGCCTCGAAAACCATCCGCACATCGTCGCGGAGATCGCACGCACGCGCGAACTTTGGGGCAACCCGCCCGAAGTTCTCGCGCGCGTCCGCGATCCGTTCGCGCTGTCCGTGGCTCTCACGGCGGCCGGCTTTGCGGTACCCCGACTCATCCCATCCAGCGAACCGTGTCCATCGGAAGGGCGCTGGCTCCGCAAGCCATTACACTCGGGCGGCGGGCTCGGTATTCGCTTCGCCCAACCGGGCGAACCCTCATCACCACACCACTACTTCCAGGAATTCATCGACGGCCCGGCACTATCTGCCATCTACACCGACGGCGAACTAATCGGCGTCACGCAGCAGCTCATCGGCGAACCGTGGCTGCACGCGGCGCCATTCGCGTATTGCGGGAATATCGGCCCGATCACCATCGATTCGCAGGCGGTAAGCGTAATCGCGCGCCTCGGTAACGTGCTCGCCACTGAGATGGAGTTACGCGGCACCTGGGGGTTGGACTTCATTCTTGCAGGGGCCGTGCCCTTCCCACTCGAAGTGAACCCGCGCTACACGGCCGCGGTCGAGGTGCTGGAGTGGGGGCAACCTACCCCCCCGGCCCCCCTCCCTGAAGGGAAGAGACAAAGACAACCTACCCCCCCGTCCCCCCTCCCTGAAGGGAAGGGGGAGAAAGAATTGTCGGCCGACACAGACTCAAGCACAGCGATAGCGATATCGCGTGCCTGCTCCCCCTTCCCTTTAGGGAGGGGGGCGGGGGGGGTAGGTTGTCTTGGATTTTCTCCCTTCCCTAGCAGGGGGAACCCGCAGGGGGAACCCGCAGGGGGTTCCCCCTCACCAGGAGCGAGGGGGGACGGGGGGGTAGGTTCGCCCACCATCGGCAAAGCGATCTACTACGCCCCCCGCGCGATCACGTTCCCTCCCCGGGGGTCGTGGGACGCGGACCTCGCGGGCGTGTTCGATCCCTGGCGCGTGCCGGGCTTCGCGGACATCCCCGAACCGGGCAGCGCAATCGAAACGGGCTGGCCCGTGCTCACATTCTTTGTGACCGGAAGCACACCCGCCGAGGTCCGCAAGCGGCTACAATCACGCGCGATGGAACTCGATCGCCTCTTCGCGGAGCACTCTCCATGACACTCAACGAACGCGCCCAACTCATCGCCGACGAAGTCGAACGCAACGCCGTCCGGCTGCGCGTGCATGTGACGAAAGTTGCTGGCGCGCGCGTGATCGATTGCGGCGGCGCGGTTCAAGGGAGCCTCGCGGCCGGGTTGCTGCTCGCGCGGGCGTGCCTCGCGGACGCGGGCGAGGTCGCCTACGTCCCCTACCCGGTGCCCGAGATCGGTGGCCCCGCGGTCCAGGTGACCACGGACGATCCGGTGCGTGCGTGTCTCGCGTCACAGTACGCGGGCTGGCAGGTGACCGCGGGCAAGTTCTTCGCGATGGGGTCCGGCCCGATGCGGGCACTCGCGGCCCGCGAAGAAATCTTCCAACACATCTCGGCGAAGGAAGAATCCCCGTTCGCGGTCGGCGTGCTGGAAACGCACAAGCACCCGACCGAGGACGTGATCGCGACCATTGTCGCGAAGTTGCCGCTGGTCGCGGAACACCTCACGCTACTCGTTGCGCCCACCACCAGCATCGCGGGCACGACGCAGATCGTCGCGCGATCGGTTGAAACGGCCCTGCACAAGCTCCACGAACTGAAGTTCGACGTGAACCAGGTCGTCAGCGGGTACGGCATCGCCCCGCTCCCGCCGGTCGCGACCGACTTCGTTCAGGCCATCGGGCGCACGAACGACGCGATTCTCTACGGCGCGAAGGTCGTGCTCTGGGTGCGAGCGGACGACGAGATGCTCGAACACATCGGCCCCAAAGTGCCCTCGTCCGCGTCAAAGGACCACGGGAGCCCGTTCGCGGAGGTGTTCGCGCGCTACAACGGCGACTTCTACAAGATCGATCCGCTATTGTTCTCACCCGCCGAGATCGAGTTCCGAAACCTGAAGACCGGGCGCTGTCACCGGTTCGGCCGAATCGAGCCCGAGCTGTTGCGCAAGTCGTTCGGGTACAGCGAATGAAGATCGCCATCCTCTCCGGCGGAACCGGCTGGCACGTTCAGGATCTCGTGCGCGCTGCGGGCGAACTCGGGCACGACGCGCGCCCCCTCGACTTCCGCGGATTGTCCGCGGGCGTGAATTGCGCGAGCGATGCGCTCGCGACGTTCGACGCGGTACTCGTGCGCACGATGCCGGCTGGGTCGCTTGAGCAGGTCGTGTTGCGGATGGACCTGTTACACGAGGCCGCAGCGCGCGGAATGCCCGTACTGAACCCGCCGCGCGCGATAGAAGTGTGTGTGGACAAGTACCTGACGACGGCCCGCCTCGCTCGCGCTGGCATCGCGACTCCCCCCACCGCCGTGTGCCAAAAGAGCGACGACGCGATGACCTGTTTCGCGGACCTGGGTGGTGACGTGGTGCTGAAACCGCTGTTCGGGTCCGAGGGGCGCGGGATGTGTCGCATCACCGACCCCGAAACCGCGTGGCGCACGTTCCGCGTGCTGGAACAAACGGGCCAGGTGATTTACCTTCAGCAGTTCGTCCGGCACCCCGGGCGAGACTTCCGCGCGTTCGTCATCGGCGACCGCGTGGTCGCGTCGATGCGCCGAACGGCCGTCAACGACTGGCGCACGAACGTGGCCCAGGGCGGCACCGCCGAACCGGTCGTGCTGAGCGCCAGCGATACGGCGCTCGCGCTGCGTGCGGCGGAAGTGGTTGGTTGCCCGATCGCGGGCGTGGATTTACTCCCCGGTCCCAACGGCGAAATGTTCGTGATTGAAGTGAACGCGGTCCCCGGCTGGAAGGCCCTCGCGCCGACGTGCGGGGTGGACGTCGCGAAGGAAGTCGTGCGGTTCCTGGCGGAGGGCACGTGAGATGGGCGTGTACGACCGCACACGGATAGAAATTTCCGTTCACACGGCCTGCGTCTGGGAGGCCACCAGCCGGAAGATTGGTAACGTCCACCGGTTCGCGGATTTCGCCGATACGAGCTACCTCGATTTCGTCCTGTCCGCCGGCGCGATCATGGGTGTTTTTGGAAACGCTCCGAGCACCCGGTGCGTCGGGGAGACGATCAATTTCGCCGTAAGGCACGTGCGCGAAGCCGTTGGGACCAACACCAACTTGGGGATCATTCTCCTCCTCGCGCCGCTGGCATCGACCTGGGAAGCGACACACGTACCGGCGGGGCGCGCGGAACTCGCGCGGGTTCTCGCGAAACTCTCGATCGAAGATGCGCGACACGTCTACGAGGCCATCCGCATCGCGAAGCCCGGTGGATTGGGCGACGCGCCCGAACAAGACGTCCGCGACGAGCCCACGGTCACGCTGCTCGAAGCGATGAAACTGGCCGCGGACCGCGACATGGTCGCGCGGCAGTACGCGAACGACTTCGCGGACGTGTTCGACTTCGGCGTGCCCGCGTTCCTGGACGCGCTCGCGCGGTTCGGCAGCGTCGAAGAGGCCATCATCGATTCGCAACTGCGGTGGCTCGCGCAGTACCCGGATTCGCTGATCGCACGTAAAAACGGCCCCGCGGTCGCCGAAGACGTGCAAAAGCGGGCGGCAGAAGTGCTGCGTGTGGGTGGGATCGCCACCCCGGAGGGGCGCGCTGTGGGGGTGGCCCTCGACAAGCACTTGCGCAGCGACGGCAATAAGCTGAACCCCGGCACAACGGCCGACCTGATTACGGCGTGCCTGTTCGTCGCGTTGCGGGAGAATAAGGTGACTCCCTCCGCCCCGTTCCGGTGGCACGTTCCGGATTGGTTGTAATCATGCCGAGCGAGCGCTTCAAAGTCCGCGTTACGAAAGACCACCTGACGTTCTGCTGCGGGCACTTCATCAGCTACCGCGGGCACCAGTGCGAGCGGCTCCACGGCCACAACTATCGCACCGCGGTGGAGGTCGAGGGGGTGCTGCAAGAGGACTACTACGTCTTCGACTTCATCGCCCTCAAAAAGCGCACGAAGGAAATTACCGACGAACTCGATCACCACATGCTACTCGCCACGCGCAACCCGGTCATCGCGGTCGACGACACGCCCCGGTGCGTGCGCGTGAAATACGAGGACCGCGAGTGGCAGTTCCCGCGCGGCGACTGTATCCTGCTCCCCATCGAGAACACTACCGCCGAACTGCTCGCGCGATACATCGCCGGGCGCCTCTGGGAATCACTCCGAACCAACGAGAACTTCACGCCGGAAGTGCTGCGGGTCGAGGTCGAAGAGGCCCCCGGGCAGTCCGCAACGGTCGAGTGGCGTGCGTGAACCCGGCCCCCGGCGGCTTCACCTAAACCACCCGGATTGGCACCAACCTAATTTCTCTAACCTGGCGCTTGCGGAACGCTCTTGCAACCGTCACAATTCGGCCAACCGGTGCGGAGCGCCGGGACGTCTCCATTTACTCGCGACGGAGAGACACGGAACGGACGCCGCAAACCTTGGTACGGGACCACTATTATGAACCGTCCACTCGGGCGCCGTGATTTCTTGCACACCACCGCGGCCGTGACCGCCACCGCGGTCACCGGGTCGTACCTCTTCTCGGCCGAGCAGAAGAAGCCGAAACTGAAAAAGGCCGTGAAGTACGGCATGATTCAGCTCAAGGGGACGCACCAGGAGCGGCTCGAACTCGCCAAGAAGTGCGGGTTCCTGGGGGTAGAAATCGACAGCCCGGGAACGACCAAGCTCGACGAACTGGTGAAAGCGAGCAAGGACACCGGCGTCGCGGTCCACGGCGTCATCGACTCGGTCCACTGGACCGACACGCTCTCCAGCCCGGACGAGAAGGTCCGCGCGAAGGGGCTGGAAGCGCTCAAGGGCGCGCTCGAAGACGCGAAGACCGTCGGCGCGGACACGGTGCTGCTCGTGCCCGGCGTGGTCAACAAAGAGGTGAACTACGAGCAGTGCTACGAGCGCTCCCAGGCCGAAGTGCGGAAGGTGCTGCCGCTCGCCGAAAAGCTGAAGGTGAAGATCGCGATCGAGGTCGTGTGGAACAACTTCATCACGAAGCCCGAGCAGCTCGTTCAGTACGTCGACGACTTCAAGAGCGAGTTCGTCGGCGCGTACTTCGACTGCTCGAACATGGTCAAGTACGGCGTCCCGTCCGCGGACTGGATTCGGAAGCTCGGTAAGCGGATGCTCAAGTTCGACTTCAAGGGCTACAGCAAGACCAAGCAGTGGGTCGCGATCGGCGAGGGCGACGAGGACTGGCCCGAGATCCTGAAGGCGCTCGCCGAGATCGGCTACAACGGCTGGGCCACGTCCGAGGTCGGCGGGGGCGGCGAGGAGCACCTCAAGAAGGTCTCCGCGCAAATGGACAAAGTCCTGGGTCTTTGATCTAGCACAAGAGCGCACAGGGCTTCCGCCCTGTGCTACGAACGCCGGCCGCTCCGCGGCGTGAAAGGCATTGAATGTACTAGTCTTCGCCCCGGAGGGGCCGTTCTGACGTAGCACAGGGCGGAAGCCCTGTGCGATTCTCCAGCGGACAAAGCCCTGAAGGGGCGGCAGAACACCTTTCAAGAGAGGTTCTGCCGCCCCTTCAGGGCTTTATTGCGTTAATGCTGCGGAGCTCACGCTCGGGGAGGAAGCTTCCACGTGCCCGGGACCGGGGCGCGGGTCGCGTCCAGCGGCTTGTCGAGCGCGTAGTCCTTCGGCATCGTGTCTTCCGACGACGCGAGTGCGTCTTCCCAGTTCAACGTCTTGCAGCCGTAGCAAGCGTTACGGCCGAAGATCGCGGTGAACGTGGAGTCGGTCACGTTCTTCAGTTCGTTCAGCGGGGCGCCGGCGCGGATGCTGTTGAGCAGGTCGATGTGCTCCTGCACGTAGGCCGAGATGTTGTCCGAGCCGGACGGCTTCTTGTTGATCTCGTAGTACCCGTCGCGCGTGTAGCACGTGCCCTTCGAGCCGTACAGCGTCTCGGACACGTCGTCGTCGCCGGGGAGGTGCCGGCAGTAGCTCGAGAGCCGCACGCCGTTCTTGTACTCGTACTCGACCGCGAAGTGGTCCCAGATCTGGCCCGCGTCCTTCGGGGCACCGGGGTGCCGGACCGCGCGCCCGCCGAACCCGACCGCCCGGACCGGGGGACCGCCCATCGCCCAGTTGATGACGTCCAGGTTGTGGACGTGCTGTTCGACGATGTGATCGCCGCACAGCCACAGGTAGTGGTACCAGTTGTAGAGCTGGTACGTGCTGTCCGCCATGCCCTCCGGGCGCTTGTGGAACCACGGCTCGTTGCCGTTCCACGAGCACCGGGCGGAGAGGATGTCGCCGATCGCGCCGTCGCGGACCTGCTTCAGGGTCTCGATGTAGCCCTTCTGGTGCCGGCGCTGCGTCCCGGCCACGATCGCGATGTTCTTCTTCTTCGATTCTTCCACCAACTCGTAGCACTTGCGGGCGCCCGTGGCGTCCACCGCGACCGGCTTCTCGCAGAAGATGTTCTTGCCGGACTTCACCGCGGCTTCGAGGTGGTACGGGCGGAAGCCCGGGGGCGTGGCGAGGATGACGAGGTTCACGTCGGTCGCGAGGAGCTTCTGATAGGCGTCCAGCCCACTGAACGTGGTGTCCGGCGTGAGCTTCACGTTCTTCGTGAACCGGCCGTAGTCCTTGCTCTTCTCGTTGGTGAACGTCTTGACCGCGTTCTCGGACTTGTTCTTGAATACGTCCGCGACCGCGACGATTTCGACCTTCCCGGCGGAGCCGTTGATCTTCTCTTCGGCGTTCAGGATGTCCTTGACGGCCCCCATCCCGCGCCCGCCGCACCCGACGAGACCGACCTTGATCGTGTCGCCGCCGCCGGCGAACGCGCTCGCGAAACTGCTGGCTGCTGCGACCCCGCCCACCGCGGCGGTCGCTTTCAGGAAGTCACGACGATTCGACATGGGGAGAGCCTCTTGAGTAGGGTGGGCAGCGCCCACCGCCGGGAAAGGCATTGTGGGGCGGGCAGCCCGCCCCACGAAAAATGGCATCAACGGTGCTTTCAGTATCGGCGGGCGCGTTCGCGCTCGCCGCAAGAAATTTACTCGGACTTCTTGATGACTTTGGGCTTCAGGTCGGCGAGTTCGGGCTGCTCTTCCTCTGCGAGCACGACGCGGAACCCGATCACGTCCATCCGCGTGAGCCACCAGATGCTCTGCGGTTCCTGGGGGTCCCACTTCATCCAACTCTTGTCCGACACCCGGCGCGCCGCGCTGCGGCACCGGTCGGCTTTGTCCGCCCACGAGCCCCCGCGAACGACGTGCGACCACTTCTCGTCGGTTGGCACCGTCACCGGGCGCAGGCTGAGCGGGTTCTTCGCGCCCTTCTCGTAGGCCTTCTCATCGTACTGATCGAGGGTCCATTCCCACACGCTCCCGTGCATGTCGTACAGGCCGAAGGCGTTCGGCTTCTTGGTGCCGCTCTTGTGGGTGGTGCCGGCCGGCTTCGCGTCGGTGGCCGAGTTGTCCTTGTACCAGGCGTACTCGCCGAGGCCCTTCGGGTCGGTGCCGAAGCTGTACGCATCGTCCTTCCCGGCGCGGGCCGCGTACTCCCACTCCGCTTCGGTCGGCAGGCGGTACGCGCGGCCCGTCTTTTTGCGGAGCCACTCGCAATACATCATCGCGGCGTGGTGCGTCATGCAGAGGGCCGGGTGCCCCTCGCGCACGTGGCCGTAAGTCGCGTCGACGAAGGCGTTGGTCGGCCGCGTGATCGCGTCCGGCCCGAATTTCTTCGCCGCGGTGTCGTCGGCTTTCAGGTAGTTTTCGTCGTACCAGAAGGTGTCGTACTCGTCCCAGCCGCACTCGACCTTCGCCATCCAGAACCCGTTGACCTTCACCTTGTGGCGCGGGCCTTCGAGCGCCTCGCGCCCGACTTCGGCGTCGGGGCTACCCATCGTGAACTCGCCGCCCGGAACCCAGACCATCTCGAACTGCGCCTTCAGGTCTTCCCGGTGCGTCTTCGGCGGCTCGCTGTCGGGGTCGTCCACGACGGTCTTGAAGCCCTTCGTCTTCTCGACGAAGTTCTTCTTCGGCTCCAGTTTGGCCGGCTTGGGAGTTTCGGGTGCCTTGTCTGCCGGTTTGTTCGCGGATTTCTCGTCCGGTGCGGTGGCGACCGCGAACAATGGGACCGCGGCACAGAGCACAACGGCGAAGGTGTTTCGGAGCGGCATTCTGCTAGATTCTCCGAAGAGAGAGTTACTGTCAACGATTGGGTTGAAAATGAACTACTGCGTAGCGGGCGCTATACTGTGCCATCTTATGACGGCGGCCGCCCTCCCCCAACCCCTTTCCGGCGCGGTGGGGGCAGTAGCAGAACCTAACCCCCTAACCCCCTTCCCTAAGAAGGAAGGGGGAACAGAACCAAATGCAGCAGACACAAAACAATCAGCGGCGGTTTTCGGATCTGCCCCCCCTTCCTTTCTAGGGAAGGGGGTTGGGGGGTTAGGTTCTGCTGCCCCCCTCCGCTTCGAGTTCGAGTCGAAGCACATGGGCACAACGTTCCGCATCGTGCTGTACGCGCCCGACAAAGATGCGGCCAAGAAAGCGTCGGACGCCGCGTTCGCGCGAGTGGGCGAACTCGACGGCATCATGAGCGACTACAAAAAAGACAGCGAACTCATGCTTCTGTGCAAGACGTTCGCAACGGAAGTCAGCGCCCCGGTGAAGGTCGGCGACGATCTGTTCTTCGTGCTGCGCAAGGCGGACGAGTTGTCGAAGAAGTCCGGCGGTGCGTTCGACGTGACGGTGGGGCCAGTGGTGCAACTCTGGCGGCTCGCCCGGCGCACGCAGCAATTACCCGACCCGAAGGAGTTCGCCACCGCACGCGACAAAGTCGGCTACATGAAGGTGAAACTGGACGCGACGAAACAGACCGTGCAGCTCCTGATACCGGGAATGCAGCTCGACCTCGGCGGCATCGCGAAGGGTTATGCGGCCGACGAAGCCCTGAAACTGCTCCGCGACAAGTTCGGCATCAAACAGGCTCTCGTTGCCGCGTATGGTGACATCGCGTGCGGTGATCCGCCGCCGGGCGAAGACGGGTGGAAGGTGGACATCGCCCCCATCGCGAAGAGCCAAAAACCGCGCCCACTTAAGCTCGCGAACGCGGCCGTCTCCACATCAGGCGACCTGGAACAGTTCGTCGAAATCGGCGGCGTGCGCTACTCGCACGTGCTCGACCCGAAGACCGGCTTGGGGCTCACGGGTCGGCGCAGCGTGACAGTAATTGCGCCCAACGGCACCGCGGCGGATAGCATGACCAAAGCCGTGAGCGTGCTCCCACCCGAGCAGGCTCTGAAACTCGTCGAAGAGACCCCCGGCGCCGCGACCTACATCGTGGTGCTGGACAAGGACGAGAAGCCCGTCGCGACCGCGAGCAAACGGTTCCCCAAAGAGTAAGCGATCATCCGCCGGTGCATTCGGCACCGGTGCTGGTAGTAGCCACACATCTGGAGGTCTGCCGTGGACGAACTCATCAAGACCGTGAGCGAAAAGGCCGGCATCAACCCGGAACAGGCGAAAGCCGCCGTGAACAGCGTGGTGGAATTCGTGAAGAACAAAGTGCCGGTCGTCGGCGAGCAACTCCAGGGATTGTTGTCCGGCGGCGGGGACGGTGGGAATCCGCTCGCGGGGGCCGCAGACGCACTCAAAAAGAAGTTCGGCTTCTGAGCTACACAGTTGAGCGATAAGCCCGCGCGAATCAACAATCCGCCAAAAACGGAAATCCGCGGGCGCCGCGACACATTAGAAAACACTTCTGCTGCGATCTCATTTCTCCTTCACAATCGAATAGTTTGATCCGTCTTTTCCAGCGAAAATGAAAGTGCGTGAAACTATTCGACAGATCGAGAAGTAAGAAGGAAGTAGCTACTATTTGCTGACTCGCCTGCCAGCGAATCACCGCCCGGAGTGCCGAACTTCGGATTTGTTTTGCCCGATTTCATTCAGGGATTTGTCTTCCTATAAGTGAGACAGATTATTCTCCCCATTCAACGGATGGGTCGCCTTCATCCGAGCCCCCGCGGCCTGCCCGCGGGGGTTTTTCTTTTCCCGGCACACGACGCGGCGTATTGTGGGGGCACCTTCTCCCCACTGAGGTTGCGCCGATGTCTTCTAACCGCCGCACGTTCCTCACCTCTTCCGCTCTCGCCACCGCCGGCCTGCTCGTCGAAGGCTCGCGCGGGTTCGCCGCGAACGACACGCTCCAGGTCGGGCTGATCGGGGTCGGCGGGCGCTGCAAGCACTTGCTGAAGTCCTTCCCCGCGCTGCCGAACGTGAAGATCACTGCCGTGTGCGACGTGTTCGACGACAACCTCGACGCGGCCCGGAAACTCGCCGACCCGAAAGCGTTCGCCACGAAGAAGCACGAAGAACTGCTCGCGCGCAAGGACGTGGACGCGGTGCTGATCGCCACCCCGGATCACTGGCACGTCCCGCTCACGGTGGATGCGTGCAAGGCCGGCAAGGACGTGTATGTTGAGAAACCCCTCACGCACGATTTGTCTGAAGGCAAAGCCGTGATCGCGGCTCAAAACGATAACAATCGCGTGGTGCAAGTCGGGACGCAGCAGCGGAGCATGACGCACATTCTGGAAGCCTACAAGTTGCTAAAGGCCGGTACGATCGGGAAGGTCCACAAGGTCCACTGCACCTGGAACCGCAACGCGAACCGCTTCCAGCGCGGCAAAGACCCGCTCGACGCCGGCAAGGTGGACTGGAAGCGGTTCCTGGGCGCAGCAAAGGCCCAGGACTTCGACGCTTACAAGTTCCGCCAGTGGCGCTGGTTCTGGGACTTCGGTGGCGGGATCTTCACCGACCTGATGGTTCACTGGATCGACGTGGTCCACTGGTTCCTGGACCTCGATCACCCGGCGTCAGCCGCGAGCGTGGGCGACTGGTTCGCGGCGAAGAACGTGTGGGAAACGCCGGACACGGTGCAAACACTTCTGCGCTACCCGAAGCAAGAGGCGCAGGTGTACTTCGAGGGGACGTTCAGCAACAACCGCAACGGTTCGATGTGCGAATTCATGGGCACCGAAGGCACTCTGTACCTCGACCGCGGACGCTACGAGATCATCCCGGACCGCGACAAGAAGAAACCCGAGCCGTCGGCACTGGTCCTCGGGACTGATCCGCGCAAGGGTTTGGACTTCTACGACAAACCAGACGGCGAACTGCTCCACTTAGCGAACTGGATCGAGTGCATCCGCGACCGGTCAAAGAGGGTGGCCTGCCCCGCGGAAGCGGGCGTGAGCGCGGCGAGCGCCGCCCACCTCGCGAACCAATCCGTGCGCAGCGGGCAAATCGCGGTGTGGAAGGACGAATAACGCCCTCCAATGCAGGGCGTAGGTCTGCGATTCCTCAGCCCAGGGCAACGCTCTGGGTTCCAGGTTCCCGCGAGGACCAACGCTGTGTCGCAATCCGTCGCCCGCAACCTGATTCACCTGGTGTTCAGCACGAAGTACCGCGAACCGCTCATCACCGGCGACCTGTACCCGGCGATGTTCGCGTACCTGATCGGCGCGGCGAACGGGATCGACTGCCCGGCGATCATCGCGGGCGGGATCGCGGACCACGTTCACATTCTGTTCGCGCTGCACAAAACGGTCGCGCTGTGCAAAGCGGTCGAGGAACTCAAGAAGCAATCATCGAAGTGGGCCAAGGAGAACGGTGGACCGAGCAACTTCTACTGGCAGAACGGTTACGGCGCGTTCTCGGTCAGCCCGCAGAACGTGCCGCGGGTCTCCGCGTACATCGCGAACCAGCCGCAGCACCACGCCGAGCAGCCATTCCAGGACGAATTCCGCGGCCTGCTCCACCGCGCCGGCGAGGAATGTGACGAACGGGCCGTCTGGGATTGATATTGTTTGTGGCGCCAACCCACACGAAAACCAGGGCGTTGCCCCCGTGTTCCGGGGCATTGCCCGCACCTCGCCCAAATCCGTGTGTGGTGCCCGGCCCGGAACCCAGGGCGTTGTTCCCGGCCCCGCATCCCCGAGGCGATGTCCCCGCCCGTACCCAGGGCGTTGCCCTGGGCTGGGGAATCGCAGGCCTTCGGCCTGCCCGATAATTCACCCCAACGGGGTGGGATTCCCCAGCCCAGGGCAACGCCCTGGGATACGGGCGGGGATATCACACACACAGGTTTGGGCGGTCCCCCGGGCGCGACGGACGGGGCAACGCCCTGGGTTCGGGGCCGAGGCATCCGGTTCCCCAACGGGTTCGGGCCATCACCCCCCATATTCGCACGCGGCGAGCACCTCGGGCGCGCCACCCTTCGGCCACACGTCGCCCGGCGAGCGCCCGGACGCGAGCACCGCGCGGAGCGGGTCGAGGAACGTTGCGTCCTCGCCCTGGTGCTTCAGACCCGCGTCCGCGATCGCCACGATTTCGCGGCACCAGTCCGTCAGCGGCTTCCCGCGGTATTCCGCACGCAATCCCGCGCGCGAAGCCAGTTCCGAAAGCGGGCGCAGTTCTTCGGGTTTGAAGTGCCGCGCGAGTTCGGTCGCGGCGCCGAGTGCGTCCGCGTCGTAGAGCAGCCCCTTCCAGATCGCAGGTACCGCCAGCGCGAGCGGGGCCGGGGTCGCGTCCGCGCCGCGCACCTCGAGGAAGCGCTTCAGGCGCGCTTCGGTGAACATCGTCGAGAGGTGAACGTCCCAGTCGTGCCGCGTCGGGAACCGGCCGTCGATGCCGCGGTTCAGGAACGTGCGGAACGTCACGCCCGGCGCGGGGAGGAGCGATTCGCCGCTGGTGAGCAGCAGGAGCGGCACGTCGAGAACGAGTTGCACCCAGCGCGCGAACGTGACTTCGCCCGCGAGCAGGTTGGTGAGGAGCCCACTGCGGTCCGGGTCCATGCCGTGCCAGACGTGCCCGCGGTACGACACGAACTCCGTGTGCCGCCCCGCGAACATCGGAGCGTTCGCGAACAGCGCGTTCACAACGGGGCCGAGCCGGAGGGCCAGCGCGAACTTGCGCCCGGCGTCCGCTTCATCTGCGTAATCAAAGGTGACCTGCGTGCTCGCGGTCGCCTTCATCATGTGGAGCGCGAACGCACTCCGGGTCGGCAGGTACTCCGCCATCAATCGGTGCCGCGGGCGCGGGTTCAGCGGGATCTCCGCCACCGTGCTGACCGGCGTGACGCCGCTCGCGATCCACGCGACCCGCGCCGGGTCGGTCACCGCCCGCAGTTCGTTCAAGTGGGTGTCGAGTTCCGACCGCAATTCTGCGAGGTGTGCCGAGGGCGCGGTGGACAGTTCGAGCTGCCCGCCGGGTTCCACGGAAACTGTAGATCGACCGCGCGTGAGCGTCGTGAGCCGCCCCGATTCGTAATGCGGTTCCCAGGAAAATAGGACCGCGAGCGCGCGCAGAACCGTTTCGATGCCGTCGTCGAAGCCGATTTGCCGGCCGGTCGAACGATCGGCGGCGATCTTCTCGAATTCCGCACCGACGCGCCACGCAGAAGGCGGTTTCGCGCCCTCGCGGAAGTAATCGATCAGGTCGCTCTCAGTGACGGGCTTGTCGTCGAGGCCGGTCCCTGGCAGGTGCGTACTCATTGAAGTATCGGCTCTCCGCGGGGCCGAGAGAGGTAGCCCCACAGCAAAAAATACGAGCGGGGATCGGTAAAACCAACCCGATACCATAGGTCGCGGGCCGGTGCGGGCTAATCACGAAGTACCGCTCGCTCTAAAAATCATTACTGCAACCCGCGTGTAACCCAAGTTTCTCGCGATCCGGCTCAAGATCGGCGATTTCCAAACGAATCCATTAGACATGAGACATATGCGCGCCGATAATTAGATATGCCCTCTCCCTGGCTGTACCGCCTCGCGCAAATCGCGCTGGCTCTGGTCCTCCTGGTCCCGTCGGTCATTTTGACCGCGCCGGAACCGCTGGCGCACACCACCTCAGAATCCGCCCCGAACGAAGACCAGGACGACGGCCGCGAGGTCGAACTCGCCGCGCCGACGGGCCGCCAAGCCCTCAATACCGAACGTCCCGCTCTCGATTGCAACAGTCCCGCGCGTTCCGCCCCGGCCCACGGCGCCCGTTCTGTCCGCGACGACGTTAGCACGCGCCACACCTCCGTTGCCGCACTTTGCGCACGTCTGCGCTGTTAGAGCCTTCCGTTAACCCGTTTCCGGGGTGCGGCGCGTGAGCGCCCGTTCCGGTTTTCCCATCCTCGGGTTCTTCCCGCGCAACTGCGGCCCCGCGCCGCGTGTGGGAACGGAGGCGCTGACATGTTACTCGCACCAACGACACCCGGCCGGAAGGCCGGCGACCGAGAGGCGCACACCGCGCTGTGCGAATACGGCCCGCTCGCGACCAAGCGCAAACGAATGGCGATCGCGTGCCGGTGCGCGGGGCACGCGCTCGGGCTGTACACCGACTACCGCGTGCGAAAGTTGCTGGACGTCGGCCGCGCCTACAGCAACCGACTCGCCCCGCTCTCCGCGCTCGTGGCGGCACTGCGCGTGGCCGAAACGGGCGCGACGGAAGCCGGCCGACGGGCCGTTTCGGACGTCTGGAGCATCTTCGAGGGGTTGCGGGCGGGCGACGCGCGCGAAGCGTCTCGGGGAGCACACACCGCGGCCGGGGCCGTTCAGTGGGCACTTGGGATCGGGGGAGCGGCTCCGCCCGTCCCCGCGAAGTGGGTTTGGGCACGGGCGGCAATCGCCCGATCCGAGACCGCACCCGCATTCGCCCCCGAGTGGCGCACACAGGACGTACTCGCACTGGCGCGGCTCGCCCAACTCGGCGACTTCAGCGTGCTGCCGATTCTGGCGGACGCACTCCAGGACGCCGGGTGCGAGGACGAACAGATCCTTTCGCACTGTCGCGACCCGCACGAGGGCGCGCACGCGCCCGGGTGCTGGGTACCGGACCTGATCCTCGACGTTGAGTAAGGGTGAGCGCTGGCCGGGACGGGAACCACCCGCTCGTTGACACGCGCGCTTCGCCGAGAGGTTCCAGGCGAACCGCGCGTGTCAACGAACGGGTGGAGTTCTCAACACAACCCAACGCCCTGAATCACCCGCCCCAACGGATTGACCGACGATCCGACAAACGCGATAATGGCCCCGGGTTCGCTCCAGGGGTCAACTAATGTCGCTCCCGATCTCGCGCCGGCAGTTCATCGGGCTATCGGTCACTGGTGCCCTCGGCGCGGGCGGGTACGGACTAGTCCGCGCCGTGCAGAAAGTCCGGGACGCCGCCCGCAGCACGTCGGACCTTTGAAACCTCAAGCAACTGGGGTTGGCGGTCGCCAACTACACAGACGCGAACGGGCACTTCCCACCTGCGTACACGCTCGGCCCGGACAAGAAACCGTGGCACAGTTGGCGCGTCCTCATCTTGCCGTACATCGAGCAAAACGGGCTCTTCGAGTCGTACCGGTTCAATGAGCCGTGGAACGGGCCGAACAACAGTCAGCTCGCGTTCCGAATACCAAAAACGCTCGTGTTCCACGACACGAAACTCCCGACCACAACAACGAACTACCTCGCGGTCGTGGGCACGAATACGATGTGGCCGGGCACGAAGGGGCGCAAGCGCGAGGAGATCAAAGACGATACGAGCCAAACGATTCTGATCGCCGAGAACAACGGGCTCGGCGTCCACTGGATGGAACCACGCGACCTCACCTTCGACACGATGGACTTCCGCGTCGACACACCCGAAGGCGTGAGCAGTTGGTACAAAAAGCCCGGGGTCGTCACCACCGAAGGCTCGATCCTTCGTCTGTCTAAAGAAACCACACCCGAAGCACTCCGGGCCGCCCTCACCGTAAACGGGGGCGAGACGATCGCGCGGGACGCTGAAAACTGGACCGTCATCCCCGACGGGCGCGCCCGCGAGCGCAAGGAATAACAGTTCTCACGTCGCGCCCAGCCCCGGGCCGTTGAGGATCGCGGTGTTCATTACGCCGTCCTTGATGGCGAACACCCCGGGGAACTTCAACTTCCACGGTTCGTTCGCGGCGGGGCAATACTGGCGCCCGTTCGATTCGATCGCGGCCACGCCCGGAATGTGTGCGGCGATGCTCGCGGAATGAATCAGCGACGCCCCCACGCACGTCAGGTCTTGCACGCACCGGAACAGCCCGTACTTCTGCGCAGCCGCGGCGAGCAACAACGTCTGGGTTTGACCTTTGCACGCCTTGAACGCTACGCCGGTGTAGCCCATCTCCATCGCGAGCTTCAACGATTCGAGATCGAGCAGCGATTCGTCAATCACCACGGGCACTTCCTTCGCCACGGCGTGCATCTTGTTCTCGGGGTGCGCCTTGAGGTCGCGCGCGGTCGGTTGCTCGATGTACTGGATGCGCTCAAACCCCTCTTGGCTCATGCCGATCTTGGCGAGCAAGATGAAGTCGAGCAGGTAGTTCACGTCCTTGCACCGCTCGTTGAAGTCGAGCGAGTACCACCACTTCGACACGCCCCGCTTCCGCTGCACCTCCTGCGCGACGCGGTGAACGGCCGCTACGCGATCCACGTCCCACCGCAAATCGTCACCGTTTAACTTGATCTTCAGGTGCGTGAGCCCGTCGCGCGCGATCCACTCCCCGAGGTGCTCGGGCAACCCGTCACCGACCGGGTTCGTCACGTCCGCGGGGGTCACGGGATCGAGCGCGCCGACGAGGTGGTACAGCGGCATCCCGGGCTTGGGTTCTCGGGTCACGAAATCGTTGAGGTGCAGGTTGTCGAACTCCGCGCCGAGGTAGTGATCGAGGTCGTTGGGCAGGAACTCCCGACTGTACGTGTGGAAGCAGTTCAGCCCGTGGAGCTTGCCGTAAGCGTCGTGAAGGGCCGCATCGAACGTGGACGCGACGACGAGCACGGCGAGCTTCGGCACCGGTTCCGGCCACTGGTGCAGCGCGGTGAAGTCGTTCCCCGCGAGTAACAGTTCCGGTTCCAGCCGGTGCGTGATGTCGATCGGGTGGCCGCTCAGCCCGCACTGCTTGTAATCGGCCGCGACCCGCGACGCCAGGTACCGCATCGCGCCGAGCGTCTGGTCGTAGGTGAGCACGCGCGACGGGAACGCCCACACGTTCCCGAGCGGCATCGAACCGGAGCCGATGGCGGTCTTCCCGGCCCCGCTCTCGACCTCCATTCGCACGTTCAGAATCGTCACCCGGTCGAGCGCGATGCCGCCGAACTTGATCGGCGAGCGGTAGCGGAAGTCCTCGTACTCGAAGTACACGTCGCGGATACGAATATCGGTGCTGCGCACGTCACTGGCCCTTCGTCGTTGGTCCCGTGTACCGGAGGGAGGGGGGCCGGTACATTGCTCAGTATGCGCACGGACCGACCGCGGACAAAGGACTAATGGCCAATGAGTGTTCCCGAGTGGCAACTTCCCCCGGGCGTGGACCGAGGATTGTGGGACTACTTCCACGCCGCCGACATGGTGGCGAACTACGACGAGCAGATGCGCGCCTCGCCGCTCGCGTCGGCGGACGTCGCGTTCTGCGAGCGGAGCTTCCCCGCCCCCGGAAAGCTCGTGGATTTGGGGTGCGGCACCGGGCGCCTGTGTTTGCACTTCGCGGCGAAGGGGTTCGACTGCGTCGGCGTGGATTTATCGGACGAAATGCTCGCGAAGGCCCGAGTGAACGCAACAGCCGCGAACGTTAACGTGGAATGGCGGAACGCGAACCTCGTCGATTTGTCCGCGCTACCCGAAGCGTCGTTCGATTTCGCGGCGTGCCTGTTCAGCACGCTCGGTATGGTTCGCGGCTCAGAAAACCGGGCAAAAGTGCTGGCGAATGTGTTCCGCACACTGAAGCCCGGCGGCCGGTTCGTGCTGCACGTCCACAACCGCTGGTTCCGCGGGCTGGGGCTATCCCGGGTGTGCGGGCAGTTCTTTAGCACACTGTTCGGGCGCCCGTCCGCCGGCGACATCTCAATGTCGCAAGCCTACGGCGGCGCGCCGCTCACGCTGCACCACTTCATGAAGCGCGAGGCGGTCACGATGTTGTGGGAGGCGGGGTTCCGCACACTCGACGGCCTCCCGCTGACCATCGACGGGCGCCGCGCGGGCTGGCCCCGAGCGCTGCGGGCCTACGGCTGGCTGTTACTTGCGGAGCGGCCGGAGTGAGCGCAAACGCGAGACGGCAAATCGGTGTTCGCCTCTCTCGAAGGTGTTGTGGATTTGTGCTTTTGCTGGTGGCACAGGCCTCTGGCCTGTGGAGGCGCTCACACAGGCCAGAGGCCTGTGCCACCAGACCAAGAACCACAGTTACTCACAACCAAGCAGTAACCGGTTGCAGACGATCGCTACGTCGTATGACGTGAGATTACTCGCCCATCAGTTGCCGCAGGACCGCGTCCGGGGCCGGTTCGTAGCTGTGCGGTTCCATGCCCATCGCGGCGCGGCCCTGACTCAAACTGCGCACCTCGTTCGCGTAGGTGAACAGTTCGCGCAGCGGAACGCGGGCGATGAGTTCCACCATGTCGCCATTGGGACTCATCTCCTGGGCGTCGATCTGCCCGCCGCGGCGCGTGAGGTCGCCGAGGATCGAGCCGACGAACTGGCTCGGCGTCGTCACCGTCACCTTCATGATCGGTTCGAGCAGTTGCACGTTCCCCTGCGTCGCTTCGCGGTACGCCTTGATCGCCGCCGCTACGAAGGCGTCTTCCGTGGACAGTTGCGGATCGAACTTCGCGTCCAGCATCCGGGCCTGGGCGTTCACCATCGGGTACCCGAGTTCGCCCGTCTGGAGCGAATCGAAGAGCGCCCGTTCTGCCGCCGCGAGGAACGCCACCGGGATCGGGTTCGCGTCCGTGTTCACGACGTTGAACACCGCGACCGGCTTGTCGGTCTTGAAGTTGGTGAACGACACCTTCAGTTCCGCGGACGCGGGCCGGTCGCCGAGCTTCTCGACCTTCGCGTCGACCGTCCGCGGGGCCTTCAGCATCTCGCGGAAGCTCACGCGCGGCGGGTACGCCCGTACCTTGAGCCGGAAGTCGCGCTCGAGCCGGTGGCGCTTCACTTCGAGGTGGAGCGTGCCCATCCCGCTCATCACGGTCTGCCCCTCGTTCACCTTCAGCTTGAACGTCGGGTCCTCGAGTTGCAGCACTTCGAGCGCGAGCGCGAGTTTGTCCTTGTCCGCGCCGCTCTCCGGCTCGATCGACTGGCTCACGACGGCTTCCGCGAACGTGATCGCTTCGAGCAGAATCGGGTGCGCGGTCTCGCACAGGGTGTCGCCCGTGACCGTGTCCTTCAGCCCCACGACGCACACGATGTCGCCCGCCGGTCCGTTCTCGACCTCTTCGAGCCCGCGGGCCGGGTCCGCGTGGACGTGGAAGAGCTTCGCGACGTTCTCCTTGATGTCCTTGCCCGGGTTGTACGCCCGCATGTTCGGCTTCATCACGCCGGAGTACACGCGCACGAAGAACCGGTTGCCGTTCGGGTGCCAGGACGCCTTGAACACCAGCCCGCAGAACGGCTCCTTCGGGTCGGGCTTGCGCTTCTGCTCCTTGCCCTTCGGGTCGGTGCCGACCACGGCCGGCCGGTCGAGCGGGCTCGGCAGGTAGAGCGTGACCGCGTCGAGCAGCGGCTGAATGCCGATGTGCTCGCGCCCGCTCCCGGCGAGCACGGGGTAAATCGTGCGCGCGAGGCACTGCTCGCGGACGAGTTGCCGCACCTTCACCGGGTCCGGGTCCTTGCCGTCGAGGACCGCGGAGGTGATGAGATCCTTGTCGTCGTGTGCGGTGAGCGCGTCGAAGAGGCGCTCGCGGTACTCCTGGGCCTCGTCCAGGTTCTCTTCCGGGATGTCGGCCACGCGCACGGTCTTCCCGAGATCGCCCGCGTCGAAGAACTTGGCCTTCATCTCGATGAGGTCGATCACCCCGCTGAACGGCGTGCGACTGTCGGCCGCGCCCCCCGAGCCGATGGGGATGATGATCGGAACGGGCCGCCCCTGCTCTTCCGGGTTCGGCGTGAGCCGCGAGCGCACGGAATCGAGCGTGCGCGCGAAGTTCGCGCCCACGACGTCCATCTTGTTGACGAACACCATGCGCGGGACGCCGTACCGGTTCGCCTGGCGCCACACCGTTTCGGACTGCGCCTCGACGCCCTTCTGACCGTCGAACACGACCACCGCGCCGTCGAGCACGCGGAGCGAGCGCTCGACTTCCGCGGTGAAGTCGACGTGTCCCGGGGTGTCGATGAGGTTGATCGTGTGCCCGGCCCACTCGAACGGCACGCACGCGGAGTAGATCGTGATCCCGCGGGCCTGTTCTTCGGGGTCGTAATCGGTATCAGTCGTGCCCTCGTCGACGCCGCCGAGTTTGTGTTTGGCGGCGGCGTAGTACAGCAGGTGCTCGGTGGTCGTGGTCTTGCCCGCGTCGATGTGCGCGATGACCCCGAGGTTCCGCACGCGGGTCAGGTCAACACCCGTATTTTTGGCCATGACAGCACCCGTGTTCGGTTCTCAGTGCCCAGTTCTCAGTTTACGGAGCCACAGCGGACAAAAGGAAAGTGGTCAGTGGTCGGCACCGGGTTCGCGGCACCGTCCACTGACCACTGATAGCTGGCCCCGCAGATTACCAAGCGAAGTGGCTGAACGCCTTGTTCGCTTCGGCCATCTTGATGGTCTGTTCGCGCTTGCTCATCGCTTCGCCCTGGCGCTGGTAGGCGGCCATGAGTTCTTCGGCGAGCCGCAGGTGCGTGGGGCGGCCCGCTTTCGCGCGGATCGCCGACAGGATCCAACGGATCGCGAGGCTCTCGGCCCGCTTCGGCTTCACCTGCATCGGCACCTGGTAGTTGGCCCCGCCGACGCGCCGCGAGCGCACCTCGAGCGACGGCTTGACGTTACCCAGGGCCTCGGTGAACACCTGGATCGGGTCGGCGTCCGGCATGCGCTTCTTGATCTGGTCGAGCGCGTCGTAGACCACCCGCGTCGCGACGGACTTCTTGCCGTCGTGCATCAGGCAGTTGATGAACTTGCTCAACAGGAGCGACCCGTAGCGGGTGTCCGGGGCGAGTTTGTCGTAGCTGGCCGTGCGTGTTTTGGAGCCCATTATCTTCTCAGTTGTAGGGTGGGTCGAGGCGAGTCTTCGAGCCGAAGGCCCACCGATCCACGTCAACGGTTCTGGTGGGCCTTCGCCGCAAAGCCGGCTCGACCCACCCTACCGCAGTTACTTGCCTTCCTTCTTCGTGCCGTACTTCGAGCGGGCCTGCTTACGGTCCTGCACGCCCTGCGAGTCGAGCACGCCGCGGACGATGTGGTACCGGACGCCCGGCAAGTCGCGGACGCGCCCGCCGCGGACGAGCACGATCGAGTGCTCTTGCAGGTTGTGCCCCTCACCGGGGATGTACGCGGTGACTTCGATCCCGTTGGACAGGCGCACGCGGGCCACCTTCCGGAGGGCCGAGTTCGGCTTCTTCGGGGTCATCGTCTTGACGACGGTACACACGCCGCGCCTCTGCGGGCACCCCTGAATGGCCGGGTGCTTCGGCTTCGACCGCTGCGGAACCCGCGGGGATTTAATCAACTGGTTGATCGTCGGCATTCGTCTGGTCCTGTTCAACCGTCGGCGGCGGCCGAACGGGAATAAGTATGTTAGTGTCCCGCCCGCGAGCGGGAAGTCCCCCACTCAAAAAAGCGCGAAACGAGGAGTTCGGAACGCGGAACGAATGAGGCACACGTCGGCGAACGTTTTGTCTCCAGTTCCGCGTTCCGCGATCCGAACTCCCCGTTCCTCAAGATCACGCCCCCGAAGAGTCCGGGGTCGGCGGCGCGCTGGTCGCGGCCAGCGCCGGGCTCAGTTCGCCCGGGGCGTTGATCTTCACTTCGGCTTCCTGGTGGGTCTTGAACCCCGTACCGGCCGGGATCAAGTGCCCCAGGATCACGTTCTCCTTGAGGCCGACGAGGTAGTCCACCTTGCTGGCGAGGGCGGCCTCGGTCAGCACCTTCGTCGTTTCCTGGAAGCTCGCGGCGCTGATGAAGCTGTCCGACTGGACCGCGGCCTTCGTGATCCCGAGGAGCTGCACCTCGCGGTCGGCCGGTTCCGGGGTCGTGAAGGTCGGCTGCTTCTTCTTCTTGTCCTTCTCGATCAGCGCCCGCTCTTCCTCGAACGCCTCGCGACTGTACACGCGGCCCGGGACCAGCGTCGTGTCGCCCTCGCTGACCACCTTCACGCACTCCTCGGTGAGCCGGCGGTTCACCTCGTCGAAGGCGAACTTGTCCATGACCGCGCCGGGCAGGAGCCCCGTGTCGCCGGTCCCGATCACCTTCACCTTGCGGAGCATCTGCGCGACGATGATCTCGATGTGCTTGTCGTCGATGTCCACGCGCTGCGAGCGGTACACCGACTGCACCTCGCGCACCAGGTACTCCTGCACCTCCACCTCGCCGCGGATCTTCAGGATGTCGTGCGGCACCAGCGGCCCGTGGACGAGCGCGTCGCCCTCCTTGACGTACTCGCTCGGGTGAACGCGGACGTGCGCGCTTGCGGGGACCAGGTGCTCGCGGGCCGAGCCCTGCGACTTCCCGTCCTCGGTCTCCTGGATGATCTCGATGATCCGCTTGCCGCGCTTACGGGTCGGGTCGATGCGCACCCGCCCGGCCACTTCCGCCATCACCGCGGGGTTGCGCGGGCGCCGGGCCTCGAAAAGCTCCGTGACCCGCGGCAGACCGCCGGTGATGTCCTGCGTCTGCGACACCTCGCGCGGCGTCTTCGCGAGCATGGACCCGGCCGACACCTTCTGGCCGTTGACCACCTGAAGGTTCGCGCGCTCGTGGATGTAGTACACCCGGTCGTCCTTGCCCTTCCCGGTCTCGACGACGATCTGCGGGTGCAGGTCGCCCTTGTGCTCCATGATCGTGAACCGCTCGACGCCGGTGGCGCGGTCGAGTTCCTTGCGGACGGTCACGCCTTCTTTGATGTCCTTGAACCGGACGATCCCGGACTCTTCGGCGATGAGCGGCACCGAGTGCGGGTCCCACTTCACCAGCGCGGTGCCCGGCAGCACTTCCTGGCCCTCGGTGACGAGCAGTTCGGCCCCGTGGGGCACGCCGTACCGCTCGGAGATCGGGCCGTCCTTGCCGCGGAGCACGAGCACCTCACCGGTCCGCGGGGCCAGCGCGATGCTCTGTCCCCCGTCGTTGGTGACGATGTTGACCCGCTCGAACTGGACGATCCCGCCCTTCTTCGACTTGTGCTCGTTGTCGCCGACGTTCCCGCGGGACTGGGCCGCCCCACCGATGTGGAAGGTGCGCATCGTGAGCTGCGTACCCGGTTCGCCGATCGACTGGGCCGCGATGATCCCGACCGCCATGCCGTCTTCGACGATGGTCCCGGTCGCGAGGTCCATCCCGTAGCACAACCGGCACACGCCCAGCGGGGCCTGGCAGGTCATTGGGCTGCGGACCGTGATCTTGTCGATCCCGATCTTCTCCAGCTCCTTCGCCTTGGCCGGGGTAATCATCTCGTTCTCGGCCAGGAGCGCCGCCCCGGTCGTCGGGTGGGTGATCGTGTTGCGGCTCACCCGCCCGCGGATCGCGTCGGACAGCGACCGGTCGATCTCGTCCCCCTTGTACATCACGCCCTTGCTGATGCCCTGCGTGGTGCCGCAGTCGTGCATCGTGATGACGACGTTCTGGGCGACGTCGGCCAGCTTGCGCGTGAGGTACCCGGAGTCGGCGGTCTTGAGCGCGGTGTCGGCCAAGCCCTTACGCGCCCCGTGCGTACTGGAGAAGTACTCCAGCACCGTGAGGCCCTCGCGGAAGTTCGACTTGATGGGCGTCTCGATGATCGCCCCGCTCGGCTTGGCCATGAGCCCGCGCATACCGGCCAACTGGCGGATCTGCTCGATACCGCCACGGGCACCGGAGTGGGCCATGAGGTAAATCGGGTTCAGGTACGGCACCATCTTGCCGGTCACCTGGTCGATGCGCCGGTCGTCGCGGAGGTCCGTCATCATCCGCTTGGTGATGAGGTCGCGGGCCTCCATCCACAAGTCGATGACCTTGTTGTAGCGCTCGACCTCGGTGATGATCCCGCGGTCGAAGTTCTTGCGGACCTTCTCGACTTCCTTGTCCTTGTCCCGGAGCACGCCCTCTTTGTTCTCGGGCGTGCGCAGGTCGCTCGAGGCGAACGACAGGCCGCTCCGCGTGGCCTGGCGGAACCCCGTCTCTTTCATCCGGTCGAGCAGCGAGATGGTCTCGCGGCGCCCGAGTATTTGGTAGCAGTCCGCGATGATGCGGCTCAGGTACTTGGTCCCGAGCGGCAGGTCGTAGAACGCCATCTTCGCGTTGAGGATGTCGTTGAAGATGACGCGCCCGACCGTCGTGCGGACGAGGCCGTTGGGCTTGCGCGGGAGCTCCTCGGCCCGCGGGTTGCCCTTCTCGTCCTTCACCTCGCTGATGACCTTCTTCTCGATCGGCAGGCGCACGCGGACCTTCGCGTGCATCCCGAGCTTGTGCTCGGCGTGCGCGCGGAACAGTTCGAGCGGGCTGTGGAACACCATCCCGTCGCCGGCCTCGACCGCCTCGTCCTCGGCCCCGCGGGTCGCGGTGAGGTAGTAGCACCCCATCACGATGTCCTGGGACGGCGTGATGATCGGGTTGCCGTTCGCGGGGCTGAAGATGTTGTTCGTGGACATCATCAGCACGGTCGCCTCGACCTGCGCCTCGATCGAGAGCGGCAGGTGAACGGCCATCTGGTCGCCGTCGAAGTCGGCGTTGAAGCCCTTACAGACGAGCGGGTGGATGCGGATCGCGTTCCCTTCAATGAGCACCGGCTCGAACGCCTGGATGCCCATCCGGTGCAGCGTCGGCGCCCGGTTGAGCATGACGGGGTGGCTCCGGGTCACCTCTTCGAGGATGTCCCACACCACGTCGTCCTTGCGCTCGAGCATCTTCTTCGCGGACTTGATCGTGTCCGCGTGGTTCAGCTCCTTGAGGCGCCGGATGATGAACGGCTGGAACAGTTCGAGCGCGATCTTCTTCGGGAGCCCGCACTGGTGGAGCTTGAGTTCCGGGCCGACGACGATCACGGACCGCGCGGAGTAGTCCACGCGCTTGCCGAGCAAGTTCTCGCGGAACCGGCCCTGCTTACCCTTAATCATGTCCGTGAGCGACTTCAGCGGGCGGTTGCTGCTCCCGAGCACGGGGCGCTTGCACCGGTTGTTGTCGAACAGCGCGTCCACGGACTGCTGCAGCATCCGCTTCTCGTTGCGGATGATGACTTCCGGCGCGTTGAGGTCGACGAGCTTCTTGAGCCGGTTGTTCCGGTTGATGATGCGGCGGTACAGGTCGTTGAGGTCGCTGGTCGCGAAGTTGCCCGAGTCGAGGAGCACGAGGGGGCGCAGGTCCGGCGGGATGACCGGGATGCACTCGAGCACCATCCACTCGCACTTGTTGGAGCTGTCGCGCAGCGCCTCCACCGTCTTGAGGCGCTTGACCAGTTCCTTTTCGCGCTGTTTGGACTTCTTTTCGCCGCGGGCCACTTCTTTGTCGAGGCGCTCGCGCAGGTCGACCGAGAGCTTGACGAGGTCGAGGCGCTCGAGGAGCTTCTTGATCGCCTCGGCGCCCATGTCCACTTCGAACATGTCGCCGTGCTCGCCGCGCTTCTCCTTGTACTGCTCCTCGTTGAGCAGTTCGCGCTCCTTGAGCTTGGTGACTTCCGTGTCGCCCGGGTTGATGACGACGTAGTCCTGGAAGTAGATGATCTTTTCCAGGGCGGTGGTCTTCATGTCCAGGAGCGTCCCCAGGCGGGACGGCATGGCCTTGAAGAACCAGATGTGGACGACGTGCGCGGCGAGCTGGATGTGGCCCATGCGCTTGCGGCGCACGCGCGAGTGCGTGACCTTCACGCCGCACCGGTCACAGATCATGCCCTTGTACTTCATCCCGCGGTACTTGCCGCAGGAGCACTCCCAGTCCTTTTCCGGCCCGAAGATCTTCTCGCAGAACAGCCCGTCCTTTTCCGGCCGGTACGTGCGGTAGTTGATCGTTTCCGGCTTCTTCACTTCGCCGTGGGACCACGAGTGGATGTCCTGCGGGCTGGCGAGCGAGATGCGCACGGCCCCGAAATCGTTGATCCGCTCGTAGCTGGTGCCCTCAGAAGCGTCGGCGCTTTTGCTGTTCACGGTGGACATATCGAATCCCCTTTGCGGCAGGAGGTCGCGTTCTGTACCCAAACCCGGGGCGCGGCCCCGGGCTGAGAAATCGCGGGCTTACAGCCCGCACCGGCGTATTTTTAGGCCCGAAGGGGCGAGGCTCCTCGGCCCGGGGCAGCGCCCCGGGCACCCGTGGTTACACTCGCTTCTTTTCGAGGCACATGTTCAATCCCAGGCCGCGGATCTCGTGCGTGAGCACGTCGAAGCTGGCGGGCGTGCCGGCTTCCAGGGTGTTCTCGCCCTTCACCATGCTCTCGTAGATCTTGGTGCGCCCCTCCACGTCGTCGCTCTTCACCGTGAGCAGCTCCTGGAGGATGTACGCGGCGCCGTAGGCCTCGAGCGCCCACACTTCCATCTCACCGAACCGCTGGCCGCCGAACCGGGCCTTACCGCCCAGGGGCTGCTGCGTGATGAGCGAGTACGGCCCCGTGGCCCGGGCGTGAACCTTGTCATCAACCAAGTGGTGCAACTTGAGCATGTAGATGTAGCCGACCGTCACCGGTTGGTCGAACGCTTCCCCGGTGCGCCCGTCGTACAGCACGCTCTTGCCGGTCGTCGGGATGCCGGCCTCTTCCAACGAGGCCGTGATCTCCTCCTCGCTCGCGCCGTCGAACACCGGCGTGACCGCCTTGAACTTGAGCTTCGCGGCGGCGTACCCGAGGTGGGTCTCGAGGATCTGGCCCACGTTCATGCGGCTCGGCACGCCGAGCGGGTTCAGGAGGATGTCCACCGGCGTGCCGTCCTTCAGGTACGGCATGTCCTCTTCCGGCAGCACCTTCGAGATGACGCCCTTGTTCCCGTGGCGCCCGGCCATCTTGTCGCCGACCGAGATCACGCGCTTGGTCGCGACGTACACCTTCACCATCTGCTGCACGCCGCTGGGCAGCTCGTCCCCGCGGTTGAGCGAGTTGAGCTTGCGCTCCTGCTCGTCGATGAAGAACTGGATGCGCTCCCAGTGGCGCCCGTGGATCTTGTGCGCTTTCTTCTGGTTGTCCGGCGAGCGGATGTCGAGCTTGTCGAGCTTGAACTCCTTCGCCTGCTCCGCCACCACCTTGTCGTCCTTGTCGGACGCGAGCTGCTTGCCGGTGTTGGGGTCCTTGAGTTCCTTCTTGTCGAGCACCTCTTCGAGCGCCTTCACGAACTCGCGGAACTGCTCCGCGATCTTCTTGTTGAACTGCGTCTCGATGTCCTTGCGCTCCTTGTCGATTTGCTTCTTTTCGTCTTCCGTCATGTGCGCCCGGCGGCTGAACCGGTGCGCCGCGATGACGATCCCTTCCGTGCCGGACTGCACCTCGAGCGAGTCGTTCTTCACGTCCTCACCCGCGCGGCCGAAGATCGCGTGCAGGAGTTTCTCTTCGGGCGTCAGCTCCGAGCGCGACTTGGGCGACACCTTGCCGACGAGGATGTCGCCGGGGCGCACGTAGGTCCCGATCTGGACCACGCCGTGCTCGTCCAGGTTCGCCAGCGCCTTCGGCGACACGTTGGGAATGTCGCGCGTGAACTCTTCCTTGCCGAGCTTCGTCTCGCGGATCTCGATGTCGAACTCCTCGATGTGGATCGAGGTGTACGTGTCGTTCTTGACGAGCCGCTCCGAGATGATGATCGCGTCCTCGAAGTTGTACCCTTCCCAGGACATGAACGCGACCAGGACGTTGCGCCCGAGGGCCAGCTCGCCGTTCTTGGTGGCGGCGCCGTCCGCGATGATCTCGTTCTTCTTGACCTTCTGGCCCATCTTCACGATGGGCTTCTGGTTCAAGCAGGTGCGCTCGTTGAGGCCGTGGTACTTGCGCAGCACGTACTCGCGGACGATCTTGTCCTTCTCCTCGAGCTTGATGCGCTCCGCGTCCACGAACACCACCGTGCCCTCTTCCTGGGCGCGGACGAGCATCCCGGAGTGGCGCGCGACGTCGATCTCGAGCCCGGTGGACACGAGCGGCGGTTCCGGGATCAACAGCGGCACCGCCTGGCGCTGCATGTTGGACCCCATGAGCGCGCGGTTCGCGTCGTCGTGCTCCAAGAACGGGATGAGCCCGGCCGAGACGCCGACCATCTGCTTCGGCGACACGTCGATGTACTCGACCTTCTCGGCCGGGATCATCATCAACTCGCCGCTCTGCCGGCCGCTGACGCGCTCCGCGGTGACCCGGTCGCCCTCGGTCGGCGTGTCGGCCGGGGCGAGCACCGCGTCGGCCTCTTCGTCGGCCCGGAGCTTCACCACTTCGTCGGTCAGCTTCTTGGTCTTGACCTTCTTGTACGGCGTGATGAGGAACCCGTACTCGTCGATTTCCGCGTAGATCGAGAGCGACGAGATGAGACCGATGTTCGTCCCTTCCGGCGTTTCGATCGGGCAGATGCGGCCGTAGTGCGAGATGTGAACGTCGCGCACCTCGAAGCCCGCGCGCTTGCGGTTCAAACCGCCCGGCCCGAGGGCCGAGAGGCGCCGTTCGTGCGTGAGTTGCGCGAGCGGGTTCGTCTGGTCCACGACCTGCGACAGTTCGGACCGCCCGAAGAAGTACTCGATCGCGGCGGACACGCTCTTGGGGTTGATGAGCGACCGCGGGCTCATGTCCTGCTGGTCGCGGATCGCCATGCGCTCCTGGACGGTGCGGCGGAGCTTCAGGAACCCCTTGCGGAGCTCGTCGGCGGCCAGTTCGTCGATGGTGCGCAGGCGCCGGTTGCCCAGGTGGTCGATGTCGTCCACGTGGCCCTTACCGGCCCGGAGGTCGAGCAGGTACTTCACCGAGTTGACGAAGTCCACGCTGCGGAGCGTCATCTCCGTTTCGGCGACGGTCTGGTCGAACTTGCGGTTGATGCGGAACCGCCCGACGCGCCCGAGGCGGTAGCGGTTCGCGTCCTGGAACTTCTCCTTGAAGAGCTCCTTGGCCTTTTCGAGTTGCGGCGGGTTGCCGGGCCGGAGCCGCTGGTAGATCTTGAGCAGCGCGCCTTCGTGCGAGTCCTTCGAGTCGTGCGAGGTGCCGACGTCCTCGGTGATCGCGTTGAGGATGATCGGGTCCTTCGGGTACGGCATCGCCTGGATGGTGCCGACCTGCGAGGCCGAGATCTTGTCGAACTTGTCGGAGGTGAACGGCTTGCCGGAGTCGAGGTACACCTCGCCGTTCTCCGGGTCGATCACGTCTTCCACCGCGATGTACGGCATCACGTTGGCTTCGGGGTCGCCCACGAGCTTCGCGCGGGCCTCCTTGGTGTGGACCTTCACCTTCTCGATGGCGTCGGCGAAGAACTCCTTGAGGATGCTCTCGGTCGAGGAGTACGACGGGTCCATCGCGCGCAACAGCGTGACCGCGGAGAACTTGCCCGACTGGTCGATGCGGACCCCGAGCGTGTCCTTCTTGGTCGCGTTGATCTCGATCCAGCTCCCGCGCTCCGGGATGATCCGGCACGAGTGCAGGTCCTTGTCGGCCTCGCGAGAGACGACGAAGTCCACACCGGGCGAGCGGTGCAACTGAGATACGACGACGCGCTCGGCCCCGTTAATAATGAACTCGCCGCCCCCGATCATGATGGGCATGTCGCCGAGGTAGACCTCTTCCTCGACGGGCTCGCCCTCGGTCTTGCGCAGGCGCAGCCACACGCGGAACGGGCGCCCGTAGGTGAGGCGTAACTGGCGGCACTCGTCGGCGTCGTAGCGCGGCTTGCCGAGTTCGTACCGCAGGTACTCCAGCGAGATCCGCTTGTCGTAGCTCTCGATGGGGAAAATTTCTTGCAGCACGCCCTCGAGCCCGGTATGCGTGCGCCGGTCGTAGGAGGTGTCGAGCTGCAGGAACCGGTCGTAGGACCGGGTCTGCACGTCGGTGAGATCGGGGACGTCCACGGCGTCGCCGAAACGACCGAAGTTGCGAACGGTTTCCGGCGTGATGATCCGCTGGGCCGGGATCGGCATCGGTGTGCTCCTTACCCAGGTTGAAACGATGGCGCGACGTATGGGCCACCGTCGCCCCTGGTGGCAACGGGCCTTGCGTCGTTGAGCAGCGGGCGTTATTGAATGACGATGTAGGCGACCCCGGCGCGCGTCGCGCCTATTGGGGGCACAAAAAACACGACTCCCCCATACAGACCCGCCACAGTAGCTGTCGGGTTCGGATGAGGGATGTCAACGGGCATCGGCATGGTGTTGAATCGAGAAGGTACGACACATCGGAGCGAGTGGGTTGTGTGCATTTTCACCACTGGCTACGCGGAATCGCCCCACTTCACCCGCTTCCTGCACATCATGTGAAGAAGAGAGAGCGGAGCGGGAACGCTAGGGTCGTAACAGAGCGAAAGCGGGAAACCCGCTGTAAAATAATAATACCCAGGCGGGACCGAAAAGTCACCCCACCTGGGCATTTTTTTTGCAGTCTACCAAAAACGCCCAGTCTTTACAGACGGAACGCTGGTTCATACTCAGCCGGCCGGCTTGATGGTGACCTTCGCGCCGGTTTCTTCCAGCTTCTTCTTCACATCTTCAGCGGTCTTCTTGTCGACGTTTTCCTTGATGGACTTCGGCGCGCCTTCGACGGTCGCCTTGGCTTCACCCAGGCCCTGGCCGGTCAGCTCGCGGACGACCTTGATCGTCTTCACCTTGTCGGCGAAGCTCTCGAGGATCACGTTGAACTCGGTCGGCTCTTCCTTCTTGGCTTCAGGAGCAACCGCCGGACCCGCCGCCATCATAACGCCGCCAGCGGCCGGCTCGATGCCGTACTTGTCCTTGAGCAGGTTCTTCAGCTCAACGGCTTGAATGAGGGTCAGACCGGCGAGTTGTTCACCAAGTTCAGCAATGCTAGCCATGATTAGAGTTCCTTTTAAAAAGCTGCGCCGGGTGAAGCAATCCGGCTAGGAGCGTAATAGCTGGTCGGGTTAAAGCCCGGCATTTCCGGGCCGCGGAATCGGACCTCGAAAGGTCGCGATCCGCTCAATTTCTCAGTCCGGGGCACCGCCCCGGATAACAACAGACGCCAGAACCGGCGAGCGGGTTCAACCCGCGGCAGGAGCCGGAGCACCTTCCGCGGCGGCCGGAACCTTGTCTTCGATGGTCTTGAGGATACTGGCCAGTTGCGCACCCGGAGCATCCAGGGCGCCCGCGAGCGCGGACCCGGGGGCCAGGATCGCGGACACGAGGCTGGCGATCGCCTCTTGCTTGGTCGGGATCTTCTTGGCTTCTTCGAGCGTGACCGGCGTGCCGTCCGCGACCGCAGTCTTTTCCTTGATCTTGGCCGGCAGCTTCGGGTCCGGGCGGAGCTGTTTCAGCACCGTATCGACGGCGGTACTGAGCGCCTTCACGCTGTCCGCGCCCCAACAGAGGAGCGTCGGGCCGGAGCCCGTTTCGACCGTAATGCCGTTCTCGCCGAACACCTTCTTGACGAAGCTGTTCTTGACCATCTTCACGCGAACTTTCTTGTCGCGCAGACCCTTCCGCAGCGTGTAGTCCGCGGCCGAATCGAGCTTCAGCGGCTCGAGCAGGACGAAGTCCCGCACGCCCTCGAACGTCTTGCGGAGGTCGTTCAGTTCCAGCTCTTTGATCTTCTTGCTCATCGCGTCGGCTCGTGTTTGGTGTTTAGTGGTGGGTGTTTAGCCTCAGCGGTTCGCATTTGGGAGCGTCCACGGGGCCGAAAACCCGGCCCCGAACCTCTTCCCGAACACGAAGCACCAAGCACTAAACGCGAACACAACTCAGATCGCCAGCCGGATGCCCGGCGACATGGTGGCCGAAAGGACCACCCCGTTGATGAAGTTGCCTTTGACGCCGGACGGCTTGACCGACCGCACCTGCTCGACGAACGCGGTGATGTTCTCGATGAGCTTCTGCTCGTCGAAGCTCATCTTGCCGACGCCCGCGTGAATCTGCCCGGTCTTGTCGGACCGGTACTCGACCTTGCCGGCCTTGAACTCGCGCACCACACTCGCGAGGTCGCCGGTCGCCGGTACCACGGTACCGGCCTTCGGGGTCGGCATCAGGCCGCGCGGCCCGAGCACTTTACCGAGCCGCGACACCTGGCCCATCATGTCCTGGGACGCCAGTGCCACGTCGAATTCGAGGAACCCCTGCTTCTGCACCTTCTCGACGAGGTCCGCCCCGCCGACCACGTCCGCACCGGCGGCCTTGGCCTTCTCGACGTTGTCGCCCTGGCAGAACACCGCGACGCGGACACTCTTACCGATACCGTGCGGCAGCGGGATCGCCCCGCGGACCATTTGGTCCGATTGCGTCGGGTCGATGCCGAGGTTGATGTGAATTTCGACCGTCTCGTCGAACTTCGCGCGCTTGAGTTTCTTGAGTTCGGCGACCGCCTGCTTCACGCCGATCGGACCCGCGTCGTGGAGCTTCTTCACCACGTTCTTCAGGTGGTTGCGGAGCTTCTTACCGCGGCGCGGCGGGATGCCGGGCTTTTTCTTGACTTGCGGCGTCTCGGCGACGTCGATCTTCTTCTCGGCCGCAACGGGGACCGGGGCCGGAGCCGCGGCGACGACCGCTGCGGGCTCGGCTACGGGAGCCGCGGTCGGCTCGGTCACCGGTGCCGACTCTTGGTCATTTTCTTTTGCCATGATCCCAAAACCTCTCGAGTCGGGGTTCGTCGCGATTGGCGACTACGGCCCCTACCGCCGCACTCGGGGCGCGGCAGTGAGTGAGGAGATAACGATTACAACACGAAGCGATTGTCGGCAACGGGGACGTGCCGGATTTCTCTTGACAACAGTTTCCGCGGTCCGGGAAAAAGCACAGCGGAACGAGCCACGTGCTCATTCCGCCGAACCGTTTCACGGAGAGCCGATTAGCCCTCGACCACCACGATGCCCATGCTCCGGGCCGTGCCCTCGATGATACGGGAGGCGTGATCGACGTCGCGGGCGTTCAGGTCGGCCTGCTTCTGGGTCGCGATGTCCTTCACCTGCTTCTTGGTGACGGTGAACCCCTTGTACTTGCCGCCCTTCTTGGAGTCGGCGGGGATCACTTCCTTGCCGGCCTTCTTCGCGTGCGGGATCTTGGCCGCGAGCTTCAGGAGGATCGCGGCGGGCGGGCTCTTGATTTTGAACTCGAAGCTCTTGTCCGAGTACACGGTGATGACCACCGGCAGCATCAGCCCCTTCATTTCGGGCTTGTTCGTCTTGTCGTTGAACTGCTTCACGAACATACCGATGTTCACACCGTGGGCACCGAGCGCCGGGCCGACGGGCGGCGCCGGCGTGGCCGACCCGCCGGGGCACTGGAGCTTCACTTGGCCCGTCACCTGCTTCGCCATTGCTGCACCTAGAACGGATGGTCTTTGTAGAATTAACTGTTGTAGCGTTCGCACGCGGCAGTGTCCACAACCGCCCCCGGAGCACGGGCGCGGCGGGCCGGCGCGTTACACTTTGGCAACCTGCCAGTATTCGAGTTCGACGGGCAGCGGCCGCCCCCAGAACGTGACGACCACCGTGATCTTCGGCGCGTCGGTCGGGTCTTTCGGCTCGCTGATCGCGGTCACTTCGCCCTCGGAGTTGGCGAAGGAGCCCTCGCGAATGCGCACGCGATCGCCCTTCTCGAACTCGATCTTGATCTTCTTGCCCTTGTCCGGGCCGCCGGCCTGCTTTTCGCCGGTGAGCATCTGCTGAACTTCGTGTTCCGACATCGGCTCCGGGGTCGGCAACTCGTTGGACTTGTTGCGCAAGTTCAGGAAGTCACCGACGCCGCTCGTTTCGCGGAACAGGTACAGAATGCGGTCGTTGAACTCCAGCTCCGCGAACAGGTACCCCTGGAACTTCTTCCGTTTCCGGGTAACCTTCCGCTCCACCGTCACGGTGTCGCCGGTCTTCTTGTCCTTGACCTTGACCGCCTTCTTCTCGATCACCTCTTCAAACGGGATCATGATCTGGCCGAAATACTCTTCAAGACCCTCGATCGCGACCTTGCGCAGGATCGCGGCCTTGATGGTGTCTTCGCGGCCGCTCTGGACCTTGATCGCGTACCACTTCTTCTTGGTCTCAGGCGCTGGCTCGGCCGCCGGCTCGTCATCGCCCGACGCGACCGCAGGTTCCGCATCCGCATCGGACTTCGATCGGGTGCCACGAGACTTCTTCGCGGTAGTGGACGACGCTTCGCCCTCGTCCGCAGCCTCGCTCTCGGCAGCCTCCTCCGTCTCCGGCGACTCCGAAGGAGACTCGCCGGGCTCAATCAACGCCTGCACATCGCTCTCGGAAGGAGCGGGAGCGGAAACGGCATCGTTCGTGTTCGCATCGACAACCGGATCGGCGGGATTGGCCCCGTCAATCGGTGGCGTTTCTGCGGCGGTTTCTTCGGTCATGTTAGATCAGCCTTACGGCTGCCTCGCGGAGTCCCGCGTTACCACTTTTGTTCTTGTTGAACCTGACCGGCCTTGTCCGGGTTGGTCACGCGGGCCGGGAGCACACCGACCGTTTGACGACTCAGCAACCAACCCCAGAACAGGTCGACCGCGAGCAGAAACAGCGTCATGAGAAGCGTGGTGATGAGCACCACGACGGTATCTTGGGCCAACCGCTTGCGGGTGGACCACGACACTTTGTTCATTTCCGCTTCGGTCGCGATGAGGAACTCGGCGAAGTCCGGCACGTTCACCGCCCGGAACCCGATCCACAACGTGACGGCGATGATGAGCACGAGCACCACGACCTTCGCCCCGATGCTCAGCAAGAAGCCGTTCATTAGCGGGATCGACTGGATCCCGAACGGCATCGCGAGCGTCAACTGCGCCGGTACGAGCCCGTTAACGTAAAGCGACCACGCCCCGGACCCGCCGATCAGCAGGACGCCGAGGATGGTGATCCGGCGCACCTTCACCCCGAGCGATCGCTTGTACTGGTGCGACGAGAACCACCCCTGTTCTTCCATCGCGATCATCCAGCGCGAACCGGTCGTGCTGGTAAAAAATCGCACCGCGAGGAACGCGAGCCCGATGGCAACCGCGCCACTGACGGCCATCCCCGCCGTGCCCTCGATGTTCATCGCGAACGCTCGGGCGACGAAGAAGATCGTGATAATCGCGGAGATCATCAGGAAGATGCCGCCGTGTACGCCCCTCGGCGCGTCCCCGGCAATCTTGGAGCCGAACCACGCCAGCGCCGCAATCGCAGCGACCTCGGCGATGAACCAGAACAAGTAATCCGCCGGCTTGTTGCCGAGGTTCGGCGTTACGTATTCGGCCCACGTCACCGGGAGCAGGTAAAACACGATCGCGAGTGCGGCGCAAACGTAGATCGCACCGAAGAGGCTCGCGATCGGCAGGCTCAGTGACTGGCCCGGCGTACTGGGCGCGGAACTGGGTTCAATGGCGGTCGCCATGCTCCGTCCTCTCCATCCCGTCTTGGGTGCGTCCCTGAATTGCGAGGCATTGTCGCAACGGGAACGGGCGTGTTTCGTTCGTGTCCTGTGTGTCCGCCGGCGTCTCGAACCGGTCCACATGAGCCAACCGGCCGCTGAACCGGGCGAATCCCCTGTTCGGCGGCCGGTTGCGTATCGACTGCATTTACTGAGACTTCGGGCGCCGCGATCCACTCATTCCGCGACCATTCAGATCAACGGCCCGACGCCTCGCCCACTCGCCTAAATCGTCCCGCTAATTATCGACCGCTGCTCGAAGGTTGCCGGGCTCCACCCGTCTCCCCTCGCCGTTCCGCCACCCGCCGTTCGCAGCCCCGCGAGGAGCGCACTCGAACCGAACCCCGCGACAGCACGAGCGGAGGGATTTGAACCCCCAACCGACGGTTTTGGAAACCGTTGCTCTACCGTTGAGCTACGCTCGTAGGCGCCGTTAGCTCTCGACGATTCGCTGCTAACCAAAAGGGGACAGCGACACGCGCCGATCTCGCCCGACTCGGGTAGCAGCGAGAGCTAACGACCAACGGCTCAGACAAGAATCTTCGTCACGACGCCGGAACCGACGGTCTTGCCACCTTCGCGGATCGCGAAGCGAAGACCTTCGTCCATCGCGACGGGCATCCCGTCCATCAACTCCACGGTGATCTTCACGTTGTCACCGGGCATGCACATTTCGACTTCGGCCGGGAGCGTGATCGAACCGGTCACGTCCGTGGTGCGGAAGTAGAACTGCGGCTTGTAGCCCTTGAAGAACGGCGTGTGGCGCCCGCCTTCGTCCTTGGACAACACGTAGATGTTGGCCTCGAACTTGGTGTGCGGAGTGATGCTGCCCGGCTTGGCGAGCACCTGACCGCGCTCGATCCCGTCGCGATCGATCCCGCGGAGCAGCGCCCCGACGTTGTCGCCGGCGATGGCCCGGTCGAGCGTCTTCTGGAACATTTCGATGCCCGTGAGCACCGTCTTCACGTTGTCCTTGCGGAGCCCGATGATCTCGACTTCGTCGCCGACCTTCGCGGTCCCGCGCTCGACGCGGCCCGTGGCGACCGTCCCACGACCCTTGATCGAGAACACGTCTTCGATCGACATGAGGAACGGCTTGTCCTCTTCACGCTGCGGCAGCGGCACGTAGGTGTCGAGCGCGAACATGAGGGCGTCGACCGACAGCGACCCCTGGTTCTCGGAGGTCGCGTTCTCGAGGGCCTCCTTCGACCGACCGTAGACGATGGGGATGTCGTCGCCCTTGAACTCGTACTTATTGAGCAGGTCGCGGAGCTCCATCACGACGAGCGGGATGAGCTCCGGGTCGGCCTTGTCGCACTTGTTGAGGTACACGACCATGTTCGGCACGCCGACCTGCTTGGCGAGCAGGATGTGCTCGCGGGTCTGCGGCATGGGGCCGTCGTCGGCGGCGACCACCAGGATGGCCGCGTCCATCTGGGCGGCACCGGTGATCATGTTCTTGATGTAGTCGGCGTGCCCGGGGCAGTCGATGTGGGCGTAGTGCCGCCCCTTGATCGCCTGCGAGTAGTCGATCTTCTCCATGCCCGGGTAGTCGAGCAGATCCTTGTACGGCAGCGCGTCCTGGCTGGCGTAGGTGCGGTCGTTCGATTCGTATTCGACGTGGGAGACGGCGATGGTGACAGTCTTGTTCGCGTCACGAACGATGCCACCCTTGGCAATTTCCGCGTAGGTCTTGAACTCTTTGATCTTGTTCACATACGCGTTGCGAGCCATGATCGCCGCGGTCGTGGTCGTTTTGCCGTGGTCGATGTGACCGATCGTCCCGACGTTGACGTGCGGCTTGGTGCGCTCGAATGTCCCCTTTGCCATCGCTCCTCACTCCTCGACGGTTAAACGTGGTGATTGCAGGGGTCGCGGCCGAACGGCCGTCTTCCCGTTTCGGTCCGAGAGAGCTGCTGATGGGACTTGAACCCATGACCTCCTCCTTACCAAGGAGGTGCTCTACCAACTGAGCTACAGCAGCATACCCAGGTAAAGGGTAAAAGATTCGGACCGAAAGTGAAGGGGGCGGACGACCGGGGGCGGCACTTTCCTTTGAACTTTTTCCCGTTCCAGTTCCCCGGCCAGAGCGGGCGATGGGATTTGAACCCACGACATCTTGCTTGGAAGGCAAGAGCTCTACCGCTGAGCTACACCCGCACACGCGAAGACCGAGCGGAAAGAACAGAGCCAAAAAAGAAGGCCCACCCGACCGAACTCGCGAACCCGACTCGCCTTCTTCCCTATTTTTCTATTCCCGTCGCGCCCTTTCTCACTCAGAACCACACGAACCAGTGGGTAGGGAGGGATTTGAACCCCCGAATCCCGAAGGAGCCAGATTTACAGTCTGGTGCAATTGACCACTCTGCCACCTACCCGTGAACCGTCACCAACTCCGACTCGCGTGCTCTCCTGATTGTATGACCCGACTGCAGCAGTGAAAAGCTCGCGGAGGGAGTTGAACCCACGACCAGCGGTTTACAAAACCGCTGCTCTACCACTGAGCTACGCGAGCAAGATCCTTTACTTCCAAGTCTTTCGCGACTCGTTGTCTGAACCCCGCCGTGAGTGTTTTAACCACCCGTGACCGTGAACACAACAACCGTTTTCGAGGCCCGGCGGTCATGTCTAAGAGCGATTCTATAGCGCCCGGGTTCACGAACAAGCCAAAGAAACGACACAAAACGCGCCCGGCGTTCCCGCTCTTCGCCCGCGCCACGAATCACTGGGCGAAGAAGATTCGCGGGAAGATGAATTACTTCGGCCCCGGAGCGCCCACGACGGTGTCTTCAAGAAGTACGAGGAACAAAAAGGCGCGCCCCACTCCGGGCGGAAGCCGCGCGAGGTGTCCGCGGGTGTCACGGTCAAAAACCTGTGCGACTCGATCACTTTCGCCCAGTGAGCATGTCCACCACCCAGCACCCCCGCACATGCTCGCCCGGTTGTCGGCAATGGTTCAGGATGTCGTCGTTATCGCACCCGGCATCCTGAAGCGCGTCGGCCAGGATCGGCATCCGATCAAAGGCGCGGTCTTGGTAGATGCCTTCTGCGAGGGGGCGCACGTCGGACGTGAGCCAAGACGATTCAACGGCGACGGGACGGAAGGGGTTGCCGAAGATGTCGCGGAATAGGGAAGCGATAGTAAAGAACGCCTGCTGCTTGGCACTCTCAAACCGTGCTTTGCCTTCCTTGCCGTATGGTCTGCCTTTTCCCGCCGCCTCAGCTTCACTCCCCGCCGCATTGCCTACCCACCGGACAATACCCAAAGCAATGAATCCCGTGTTCCGGGTGGCGGAGTCTGCGGCATCGGCGGCCGTGTGTAGTGCGTACAGGGGGTCATGCGGCCCGCGACAATTCCAGAACCGCTCGCTCTCCTTCACTGCGTTTGTCCCGTGGGCGGCGTGCTCAATTTCTACCGAGTCGGCCGAACCGTCTGCGGCACGCTCTGCTACTTCAATCCCCTTGCGGCTTCGAGCGTCTGTCAATAAGTGCCAAACATACCGGCAGCAAGCACACTTGAGCAGACGAGTCTTTCGGGCCTCCTCGTCGGGCTTCACATGTTCCAGCATTGGTTGCGGGTCGGTCGCGGCCAGCCATTCCGCTTCGGTCATCGCTTGCCCTCTGAACCGCCTTTCGCCCCACGATATCTGCTCGTCACACCGGGTGAAGTCGTACCCCTGCCGAGGTCTTCAGAAGGGCACCGGCGGCCGGTCCTGGGGCATTGGAACCGGACCGGGGCCGCATATGAAACGGTCCCGAACAAACTGATCCGCCGTTCACATTCGACTCTTCATCTCCCGTCCCGCGGGCCGTTTAAATCGAGGATTCACAGAGCTCCCGCCCTGTGCTACGAACGCCGGCCCCTCCGGGGCGGAGGCAGGGAACCGTCTGCCGTCGCGCGGCGCGTACTTCCACCCTGTGCGCTTCTGAGTTTACTTCCGGTGTTGTTTCACGACCTCGACGTACTGCTTCGCCAGTTGCGTGATACGGGCGAAGTCGCCGGCCGCGACCGCCTTCGGTTCCACCATCTGCGAGCCGACGCCCAAACACACCGCACCGGCCTTCAGGAACTCGGGCGCGGTGGTCAGATCGACCCCGCCCGTGGGCATCAGCTTCACTTGCGGGAGCGGCCCGCGCAGCGCTTTGAAGAACGCGGGACCGACCACATCGGCCGGGAACACCTTCACGATGTCCGCACCCGCCTCCCACGCGGCCAGCACTTCCGTCGGGGTGAACGCGCCCGGCATCACGAGCTTGTCGTAGCGCCGGCACATTTTGATGACGTCCAGATTCAAACTCGGCGCGACGATAAATTCCGCGCCCGCGAGGAGCGCGGCGCGGGCCGTTTCCGGGTCGAGCACGGTGCCCGCACCGAGCAGCACGCGGTCGCCGAGGTGCTTCTTGGCGGCGCGAATCACGTCGAGCGCGTTCGGCACGGTGAGGGTGACTTCGGCCACCGTCACGCCCCCGTCGGCGAGCGCCTTCACGACCTCGACGAGCGGTTCCGGGGAGGAGAAACGAACGACAGCGACGATGCCGCAATCGGTCACGCGCTGCAAATCTTGTTCACGGCTCATGCAGCGGATTTTCCGCAATTCGGGCCAAACGGCAACGGTCCCGCTCAGTTTGGACGCAACACGAACCGTGAACTATTGTTGGGGCATGGCACCGCCACCGTCCCCCTCCCGGTACGAATCGCTCGACGTGTGGCGCGGCGCCGCGTGCCTGTTGGTCGTAGCGCTTCACGCGACGGTGTACTCGGCGAACGAAAGTTTTGACGCGCGCGTGCGTTCCGAAGGCGGGTCCGTCTTTGAATGGGTGCTCGTCGCGGCCGGGCGGTTGTGGATCGGTGTCCCGTTGTTCTTCGTAATCAGCGGCTACTGCATCGCCGCCAGTGCCGATGCGGTGCGCGCGAGGCCCGGGGGCGTGGGGCGCTACTTCGTGCGCCGGGCGCGCCGCATCTATCCGCCACTATGGGCCGCGCTCGTACTGGCGGTCGCGGTAATGTTTCTGCTCCCCCCCTTCGCGCAGCCCGCCCCAACGTCCGAAGGAGCGGTTCCGCTGGCGCCGCCCGCGCACCTGACCGTGTGGCAGTGGGTCGGCAACGCGACGCTCACCGAATCGTGGCGCGCCGCGCTCGCGGGCGGCCCGACCGGTTACGTGCTCGGTCAGTTGTGGACGCTGTGCTACGAGGAGCAGTTTTACATCGTGATGGGCGCGATTCTCCTGATCGCGCGGCGCTGGTTCTTCCCCGGGGTTTGGCTGGTGACCGCGCTCGTTCTGTTCAATTTGTCGTCACTGACCCCGTACCCGGTTAGACCCGCCGGGCTGTTCACCGACGGCTTGTGGATCGCGTTCGCGGCCGGGGTCGCGGTGTATTACCGACTGATCCACGCGCCGGCCACAACGGGCGCGAGCATCGAGTTCGCGCTGTTGATTTTCGGAGCCACCGCGCTCGCGGGGGAGGCGGACCCGTTCGACACGCGCCAGACGCTCGCGAAATACAACGCGGTCGCGTGCGGGTTCGCCGTGTTACTGTGCCGGCTCAGGCGCTTCGACTCGGCCCTGGCAACAAGCCGATGGACGGCCCCGCTCCGGTTCTGCGGGCGCATGTGCTACAGCCTGTACCTCACGCACCCGCTCGTCGCGGTGCCGATCGCGTGGATGTGCTCCCGTGCCGGGGTGGCCACGCCCGCCCTGACGGTTCTCGTCACGCTGCCACTTTGTATGGTTTCGGCTGCGGGGCTGGGGTACGCCTTCCACCGGGTCGTCGAGCGCCGGTTCCTCGGGCCGAGCCGAGCCCCCGGCGCGGGCTGAAATGCCGGTGCCGACTCCCGCCCGGCACGCGCCTTGAATACACTTCTCACGTCGTGCCCGCGCCCAATCCTCAATTCGGACGCTGCCAATGCGCCGCCGCCCGTTCCCGCTCATCGTTCTGTCGGTCGGGGTCGGTCTCGTACTGTTCACCGCGTTCCGCCCCGTGTTCGCGCACGCGGACGCGGTGCCGGCGGACGACCCGACTCAGTACCCCACCGTCGAGATCAAGCCCGTTTCCGGCCCCACGGCCACGCGGAAGCTGAAGCTCTCGGCGGTCACGCTGAGGACCGAGACCGGCACCACGACCATCGGGATGCAGCACGTCAAGCGGATCACGTTTCAGGGCGACCCGGACAGCAAATCGAACGATACCGTTCAGCTCGCGGACAAGTCCATCGTGAGGGGGCACGTGACCGCGGAACAGTTCGTGGTCGAAGTGGACGGCGTCGACGCCCCGTGGAAGAAGGCGGACGTGCGCGAAATCAAGGTCGTGCGCGACGAGCACCTCTCGCTGCTCGCGATCCTGTTGGGCCTCCTCACGCTCACCGCAATGGAGATCGTGCTGGGCATCGATAACGTGATCTTCCTGGCCATCGTCGCGGACAAACTGCCCGCCGACCAGCGCCCGCGGGCGCGCAAGATCGGCCTCGCCGCGGCACTGGGCACGCGCCTCCTGTTACTACTCTCGCTGTCGTTCCTGCTCGGCCTCACGACGCCGCTCTTCACGCTCCCGGAACTCGGGCTCCTGCACGATCTCGAGGCCCGAGAGGTGTCGTGGCGCGACCTCATCTTGCTCGCCGGCGGGCTGTTCCTGATCGGGAAGAGCACGTTCGAGGTTCACGAGAAGATGGAGCACGCGAAGGCGGAACAGGACGGGGCCGCGCCGTCGGCGCCCACAAAAGTAGTAAGCTTCGCCCGCGTCATCGTGACCATTGCGGTCATCGACATCGTGTTCTCGCTCGACTCGGTCATCACCGCGGTCGGGATGGTCGAGCAGGTGTGGGTGATGATCGTGGCGATGGTGATCGCGATGCTCGTGATGCTCTATTTTGCCGGGCCGATCGCGCACTTCGTGGAGAAGCACCCGACGATCAAGGTGCTGGCGCTCAGCTTCCTCATCCTGATCGGCGTGATGCTGGTCGCGGAGGGCTTGGGGCAGCACATCGACAAGGGGTACATCTACGTCGCGATGTCGTTCGCGCTGATCGTGGAAATGGTCAACATGAAGCTGCGCGGCCCGAAGAAAGAGGGCGCCGCGAAGTCGTAAGGCTAGCTGAAACTTGTATCGTGGCCCGGGCCTCTGGAACGTGCCGTTTCAGATCGCGCTCCTGGCGCTCACGTCGGTTGCCTCGGAGCTCGTTGTGCTGGCAGGGTACGGGTTCGCGGCGGGCCGGTTGTCGCACTGGGCGAAGCGCCCCGGTGTCACGCCACGGCCGATCGCGCCGCGGGAACGCTGCTCGTGGGGGCCGGGATCGGTCTGGGGTTGACCGCGAACCGTTGAAGGGGTCGCGTTACGCGCCGATGGCCGCGAGCGCCGATTGGAGATCGCCGCGGGCGTATGGTTTTTGCAAGAACCCGGTGGCCGAGTCGCTCGCGAGGTCTTCGGGCACCGCTTCGGCGGTGTACCCGCTGCACAGGATGACGGGAACGGTCGAGCGGTCGCGGATCGCGGCGAGGGCCTCCGCCCCGTCCATGACGGGCATCATCAGGTCGAGCAGCACCACCCGCACGAGATCGGCGTGGGCCACGAACAGGGCCACGGCTTCCGCGCCGTTGCACGCGGTGAGCACCTCGTACCCCATCTGTTTCAGCATCAGTTCACCGACCTGCCGGACGATCGGTTCGTCGTCCGCGACGAGCGCGAGCCCGCGCGCCTCGGCGACGGCCGCCGGCGCGGGCCGGGGGTCCGGGGCCGGGGTCGCCCGCGGTTGGGGCCGCGGAATGGATTCGGTGCGCCGCCCGCGGCGGTGGCGCGGGGGGGATTCGAGCGGGGTGCGGAGCAGCGGGTCCATCGGCGCGGGCGTGGTCACGGCTTCGGGCAGCGCTTCGGTTGTTACCGGGAGCAGGACGGTGAACCGGGTTCCGAATCCCGCGCGGCTGTCCACGCGGATGCCGCCGCCGTGCCCGCGAATGATCCCGAGGACCGCGGACATCCCGAGCCCGCGCCCGGTGAATTTCGTGGTGAAGAACGGGTCGAAGAGCCGGGCCTTCGTCGCGTCGTCCATCCCGCACCCGGTGTCCGACACGATGAGTTCGATGAACTGCCCCGGCGCGGCCGGGCTGTACACCCCGCCGCTGACCGCCTCGAGTGCGAGGTCGTGCGCGGTCGTGGTCACGGTCACGGTCCCGGCCCGGTCGCCGATGGCTTCGCCGGCGTTGATGAGCAGGTTCATCAGAACCTGCCGGAGCTGCCCGTCGTCGCCCGTAATAAGCGGGAGCGTCGGCGACAGGTGCAGGTTCAGTTGCACCTTCTTGGGCAGGGTCACCCGCAGCAGTTCCGTGGTCTGGCTGATGAGCTCGTTCAGGTCGATCGTGCGGAGCAGGAACCGGCCCTTACCCGAGTACGCGAGCAACTGGCGCGTCAGCCCGCCCGCCTGCGCGACGCCGCTCAACACGGTGGCGAGGTGGTCGCGGGCCGGGTGCCCCTCCGGGAGCAAACCGGCCGCCAGTTCCGCGTGCCCGTGTATCCCCGCGAGCAGGTTGTTGAAGTCGTGTGCCACGCCCCCGGCCAGGACGCCGAGCGCTTCGAGGCGCTGCGTGTCCTGCATCTTGCGCTCGAGCGCGGTCCGCTCGGCTTCCGCGAGCCGGCGCTCGGTGAGGTCGATGCCGACCGCCTGGATCTCGCTCCGCCCGTCACCGGTGGTGATGTGCCGGGCGGTCCAGCGGTACCAGAGGCACGAGCCGTCGGGCTTGCGGATCATCCCGGACGCGCCCGACGCGGGGCCGGTAATCGGTTGCGGTACGGGCAGGTCGGCGACCATTTCCTCGCGCGGCATCTCGGGGATGAATTCCATCACCGATTGCCCGATCAGCAGGTCGCGCGGGTACCCGAGCAACCGGCACAGGGTCTCGTTCACGAAGGTGAGTTTGCCCTCGGGCGTGTACCGCACGATGGCCGCCGGGGTGCTGTCCACGAGGTTCTGGTACTCGCGCGCCGCGGTGGTGAGGGCCGCTTCCGCGCGCTCGCGCTCGGCGAGCGTGGTCGTCATCGCGAGGGTGATGAGCGCCGCGGTGATCGCGAGCGCCCAAACCATGAGCATCTTGGTCATCGGGGCTAGGTGCCCGAACGCGCCGACCCCTTCGGACGTGCCCGCGACCGCGAAGGCCGCCAGGATGAGCACGTGCAGCGACCCGACGCGGAGCCGCTCGTTCATCCCCACCCAGATGAGGAGCATGAACGGCGGGAACACCATCAAGCTGCGCACCGGGGCCGCGGCCGCGTTCGTGAACGCGATCCCGCACAGCACGGTGGTGAGGAGCAATACGAGTGTGGGGCGGATCGCGCTGCGGTTCATACGCGGGCGGACCGCGGTGAGGAGAGGCGGCGCGACGATGAGCAACCCGGCCGTGTCGCCGAGCCACCAGACGAGCCATGCCGGAACGAGTTCGATCGGGGGAAGGCCGCCGAGCATGCGCCAGAGGGCGCCGTTGGTCGCCGTCGCGGTCATCCCCACGAGTCCGGCCAGAAGGAATGCGTATAGGTCCCGGCGCCCGGCGGACGTCGGGTTGAACCGGAAGCGGCGGAGGATTTCGACGGCGATGAGCGGCCCGACCGCGTTACCGGCCGAAACACACAGTGCGACCCACCAGGGGAACAGTTGAAACTCGCACGCGATTGCGCCTAAGAATATTCCTGGAAAGAATTTCCGGCCGGCGCGGGACAGCACCGCCACCGCGATCCCGGTCGGCGGCCAGATGAACGCGACGTGCGTGCCCTCGACCGAGAACAGCAACCCGACCCGGGCCGTCGCGTAGTACGCGATCGCGACCGCGAACACGCCCGCCAGGTACCACCCGGCGCAGCGCAACTTGTCGGTTGTGTGTGGTGTTGTTCGCGTCACGAAAAGGAGCAGTAAGGGCAGGGACTACGGATTTCTGTCCAAGCGTAGTTCGCTTCTCACCACTCCGCCACGAACTCGCGCCATTTTTTAAATTTCAGCTACCACGCGACGGACCAACACGCGCAATTTCTTCTCGGCTTCATTTGCGGTCGCGATGATTTCGGGAAGGCTGACGGGCTCTAGCGAATCTGGGAGGCACACGTCGGTTATGACGGAGATCCCGAACACGCGCATCTTGGCGTGAACCGCGACGATCACCTCGGGCACCGTGGACATGCCCACGACGTCCGCGCCGATGGTTCGTAGGAAGCGATATTCAGCGCGCGTTTCGAGGTTCGGCCCACTCACCGCGACGAACACGCCCTGGTGACAGACGATCTGCTCTTCCAGCGCGACGCGCCGGCCGATTTTGAGCAACTCCCGGTCGTAGGGGAAGCACATGTCCGGGAACCGGTCGCCGAGCCGGTCGTCGTTCGGCCCGATTAGCGGGTTGTCGCCGAGCAAGTTGATGTGGTCCTCAATGAGCATGATGTCCCCGCGACCCCACTGCGGGTTCATCCCCCCGCAGGCGTTGCTCACGACCAGCGCGCTGGCCCCGAGCGCCTTCATCACGCGCACGGGGAACGTGACCTGTTGCAGCGAGTACCCCTCATAAAAATGGAACCGCCCCTCCATCACCACGACCTTCTTGCCGGCAAGGGTGCCGCAAACGAGTTGCCCCTTGTGCGAGGGCGCGGTCGAGCGCGGGAAGTGCGGGATCTCCTCGTAAGGGATGACGACGTCCGTCTCCACGTCTTCGGCGAACTTGCCCAGACCCGTGCCGAGGATGATGCCCGCGGTCGGCGCGTGCTTCCACTTCGCCCGAACGAACGCGGCGGCTTCCTGGATCTGGTCGTACAGCGCGGTGGACATGGGGGCTCCGGGTGTGGGGTCGGGTGTTGTTGTACGATCCCCCTCGCGCTTAGCGGCGGCGAATTCCGGGGCGGATTAGGTACAAAGAACTTGTTCGTGTGTTCAGTATGTGGTATTATTCTGGGTAATCGCACACTTGTGCAGGGTGAAGAACCTACCCCCCGTCCCCCTCCCTAAAGGGAAGGGGTGCAGGCGGTTCACAGCCAACTGGCGTGATACCAAGCTCAGAGGTTTTGCGCGCCTGCTCCCCTTCCCTTCAGGGAGGGGGACGGGGGGTAGGTTGTCTTTGGAGCAGTTCGTCGCGCGGGCCTTCTGCGTCTGAAACACGGTTTCGACGAGTTGAGAGCGCTTTTCGCAACGCCTTGTTTCGCAGACAATTGCGTCGATTGGCTAACAATCGCGGCCCCCGAAAATGTTAGCGAATGTTAGCCGCGCCCGGGTCGGTTGGTGGGACCGGGCACCCGCACTTCGGCCGGATCGTACACTGACTCTCGCATCGCCACCGCGGGAACAGGGACCGGAGTAATCATGGCAGTCAACTTGCCGCCGCACTATCACGACGCCGACGCTCGGTACAAGAAGGCTCAAACGCCCGAAGACAAACTCGTCGCGCTCAAAGAGATGTGGGTGCTCCTGCCCAAACACAAGGCGAGCGAGAAGGTTCAGGCCGAACTCAAGACCAAGATTTCCGAACTCACGGACCAGATCGAGCAGGCCAAGCAGGGGCCGAAAAAGGCCGCGCCGGGCACGTTCAAGTTCCCGCGCCAGGGGGCGGGGCAGGTGGTGTTGCTCGGTCCGCCGAACGCGGGTAAGTCGCAGTTGCTCACGAAGCTCACGAAGGCGACGCCGGCGGTCGCACCGTACCCGTTCACGACGCGCGAACCGGCGCCGGGGATGATGGACTACGAGGACGTCCGCGTGCAGTTGATCGACCTGCCGCCGATCACCGCGGACCACTACGAGACCTTCGTCACGGACATCACCCGCGCCGCGGACGCCGCACTGTTGTTCCTCGACCTCGCGGACGACGACGGCCCGGCCGCGACTCGTGCAGCCATCGATCGACTAAAACTTGCGCGCCGGGAACTCGTGCCGCCGGGAAGTCCGCCCATCGACGACCCCACCGTGTACGCGATTCCCGCGATGCTCGTAGCAAACAAGAGTGATGACGAGGCCGCCGACATTCGGTTGGAGATCGCACGCGAGGAGTTCGGCACGCAGTTCCCTCTGTTCGTCGTCTCGAGCGAGCGCGGCGACGGTTTGGAGGAACTCCGCAAGGCGATTTACGGCGCCCTCGGCGTGATGCGGATCTACACGAAGCAACCGGGTAAGCCGGCGGACATGACCAGCCCGTTCACGCCGCCGATCGGCGCAACGGTCGCGGAACTGGCGGGCAAGGTCCACCGCGACCTCGAAGACACGGTGAAGTCGGCCCGCGTGTGGGGCACCGCGGTCCACGACGGCCAGACCGTCGGCCGCGACCACGTGCTGCACGACAAGGACGTGGTTGAGTTACACACGTAAGAGGGCGCACAGGGCTTCCGCCCTGTGCTACGGAAGCCGGCCCCTCCGGGGCGAAGGCAAAAATACCAACGGCCACAGTGGGCCGTCCCTTCGGGGTGAAGATCGGTACTGCCAGTGCGTTTCCGCCCCGGAGGGGCCGGCTTCCGTAGCACAGGGCGGAAGCCCTGTGCGCCTATGAGGGGCTTCGCGTTGAAACTTCCGACCTCTCGCGCGATGATATCGTCATGACTCCAACCACTGCACCGCCGACGCCCTACCTCGTCCGGCACGGGTCGATGCGGTTCATCGGCGCGTTCACCGCGCCCGATAACGCGATCGTGCGCCGCGCGGACGTGGCCATTCTGCGCACCGAGCGCGGGCTGGAGAGCGGCGAAGTGTTGTGCCCGGCCACGCCGCAAGCCCTCGCCGCGATCCCGGAGCCGACGCACGGGGAACTCGTCCGTGTGGCCACGGTCGAGGACCGGGCGAAGATCGCGAACATTGCGCTCCAACAGAAGCAGCAGTACGAGACCGGCACCAAGCTCGTGAACCAGCACCGGCTCGCGATGCAGATCGTGGACGTGGAGTACATCTTCGGCGGCGAGCGGCTCGTGTTCTACTTCCTCGCCGAGGGGCGGGTGGACTTCCGCGAACTCGTGAAGAGCATGGCCCGCGAGTTCCACACCCGCATCGAGCTGCGTCAAATCGGGGTGCGCGACGAAGCGAAGTTGCTCGCGGACTACGGCGATTGCGGTAAGCCGGTGTGCTGCAACACGCACATGGTGGTGATGCCGCCGGTCAGCATGCGGATGGCGAAACTGCAGAAGTCCACGCTCGACCCGACGAAGATTTCCGGGCGCTGCGGGCGGCTAAAGTGCTGCCTCCGGTTCGAGCAGGACGTTTACGAAGAGTTCCAGAAGGAGCTGCCGCCGATCGGCGTGCGCGTGGTCACCGCGAAGGGACAGGGGAAGGTGCTGGCGCACGAGATCCTCGCGCGCCGGCTGCTCATCGAGTTCGAGGACGGGCGCCGGCTCCCCGTTGCCGCCGACGAGGTGCTGACAAGGTTGTAAGATGGTGTCGCCGGTGAGAACATCGCCCAGCGGGTTCGCGTCGGTTTCATCGGTCGGTGCCCACCGGCCGTTCGTCAGCAGGAGAAACTGTGGACCCTCGGATTCTTGACCTGTGCCGCGAAGACCCGCGGTTCGCTTACGAAGCCTACGAGTTCGTCTGCGACGCGGTCACGTTCACCCAGGACCGTCTCGGCCGCGCCGCGGTGGAGCACGACGAGGAGAGCGACGACCGGCACGTGAGCGGCTCGGAACTGCTCAACGGCACGTGCGCGCTCGCGCTCCGCGAGTTCGGCATGATGGCCCAGGTCGTGTTCAAGCAGTGGGGCATCAAGACCACCGACCACGTCGGCGAGATCGTGTTCAAGCTCATCAAAGTGCAGCGCCTGAGCAAGTCCGACCGCGACGACCCGGACGATTTCCACGACCTGTTCGACATCTCCCAAACGCTCCGCGACGGGTTCGAGATCACGCTCGGTGACGTGGCCAAGCGCGGGGACCGGTGAGCCGGTCGGCGGGGTTTCGTATTCCTTTGGCGGAGTTTGTGGCAGCCATCATGAGTAAACGGATTCGGCTGATCGTCGCCGCGGTTCTCTTCGTCGGGTGGCTCGGGTGGCTGGGTGCTACGGCCCTCACGAAGAGCCACGCCCCCATAATCTCTCGCGCGCAAGCGGCCGGGGCGACCGTCGTCGTTGTGGCCGACCTGACGACCGGTGAGGACGGCCGCGTCGTTCACCTGATCCGCCAAGTTCCGCAGCAGGGCGCGTTTCCGCTGGCGCTGAGCGAGAAGGCCGACCGGCCGGCGATCGTCGTGAAAGTGCTCCAGTCGCTCAAGGACGGCCCGGCGCCGGAGGCTCAGATCGGCGTCGCGAATTTGCCGGACTGCGTCGGGTACGCGGGGCCGGGGCGGTACCTGCTCCTGTTGAATAAGGACGCGGCCTCGCACTTTGAAGGGAACCGGGACGCGTACCTGCTCGCGGAGCGGCCGCGCTTGCCCGGCACCGATCCGTCCGCTGTCGGGCTGCCCGTGATCTACCCGTGGTCGGACAAAACCGAAGCCGACTTGCTCGATCAGGTGAAAAAGTTATTCCCGTAAAGGCGCACAGCGGTCACGCTACCACTACGCCCACGAGCACGTCGTACCCCGCGTGCGCGCCGACCGCGATCCCGAACCCGCGTGCCACGAACAAGACGGTGAAGTACAGCCCGGCGGTGGTTCGGAACACGAAGTAGTCCGCCCGCATCGGTTCCCCGTAGGGGCCGATGTGGTGGGCCGCGGCGAACGCCAGGGCCGCCGCACACGCGGCCGCCGGAACCACAACGAGTCCCGGGATGCCGATGGTGCGCAGCACGAGCACCAGCCCGCCGAACAAGCCGAGCCGGAACAGCACTTCTTCGTAAATGCCCGCGCCGATGAACGTGAGGATCTGGGTCGGTGGGGCGGTGCGGACCGTGATTTGGAGTTTGATTCCGAGGCCGTCAATGATCGGCCCGAAGTTCCGGCTGAATTGCCACAACACGACCGCGAACAGTACGCTCTCGAACGCCATCCCGAACCACGCGGTCACCGGGTCTTCGGGGCGGTCGGCCCAGCGCCACCAGCTCCACACGAGCATCACGCCGAGAACGATGGCCGGCGCGATCAAGACGTGGCCCGCGCCGAACACTTCGAGCGCCCAGCGGAACCAGGCGTCCGCGCCGTTACGGAACCGCGCGGCCTGGTCCCCGCCGAGCCAGAACAGCCCGCCCTCGTAGGCCACGAGGAGCGGCACCAGGAACAGGAAGCACACCCACGGGTGGCGCGTGGCCAAGAGGTAAGACTTCATGGGTCGAAAGACGGCGGCCGGCTAGCGGCAAAGACAGCGCACTGCCTCGGCCGCCCGCCGTCCGCCCCCTAAACCAAGTCGGGGTACCGGCTCCCCAGGAGTTCTCGGCGCCGTGCCGCGGGGACTGCTTTCACGATGCTGCCGTGGTCCGCGGCCGACAAGTCCAGGTGCTCGGCGCGGGGCAGCATCGCCCCCTCTGCGTCCGTTAGAACCGCGACGACCGGGCGCCCCGGCGCGCGCGGGTCGAGTCGGTTGGCGTGGTTCGCGACGACGACCCCGGTCCGCCCGTCGGTGAGCTCGACCACGGTGTTCACCGGGTAGTACGACAGGTTCAGCAGGTACTCGGCGAAGTCGCGGTCGATCTGCCGCTGTTCGGCCATCAGGAGCACTTCGGTCAGCGCGGCGCGCGGGTCGGCCGCCGGGCGGTGCGGGCGGTTCTCGCTGAGCGCCGCGTACACGTCTGCGACACGGAGCAGGCGCCCGAGCGGGGGCACCTGCGACCCGTGCAGCCCGCCCGGGTACCCGGTCCCGTCCGCGCGCTCGTGGTGCGTGGCGATGGCCGCGGCGAGCGGGCCGGCGAGGTTCGGGAACCGCCAGAGGAGCAGTTCCGCACCGAGTTTCGGGTGCGCTTCCAGAACCCGGCGATCGTCGGGCGTGAGCGGGTCCGTCTTCGCGAGCAGCGCGGAGGGCACGGTCACCATTCCGCAGTCCATGAGGAGCGCGGCGACCACCGGCGCGAGCGGGCGCGCGGCCCACTCGTAGTCGAACGGCACGATCCGCGCCACGACCTGCGCGACGTTGAGCGCGTGGGCCGCGACGAACCGGGCCGGCACCGGGAACGCGACCGCGCCGCCGGGCGCGTGGGCCGAATCGACCGGCGCGGACACGAACCGGATCGGCTTCGCGAGCCGGGCGTCCTCGAGCACCTCTTCCGCGAGCGCCGCGACCGCCTCCAGAGTAGTCGGGAGGTTGCAGTGGAGCGCGGCGAAGAAGCCCGCGAGCCGGTCGATGCGGTCGGAATCCCGTCGGCGCTCGGCGAGGACACGCTCCTGAATCGATAAGCGGTCCTGGACGACCGCGAGCAACCCGGTCAGCCCCTCGCACATCTTCAGTTGCGCGCCGGCCGAGTCCGGGAACGCCTGCGCGAGCCGCACGCTCGAATCGAGCACGCCCACCGTTTCCCGGTGGTAGTCCACCAGCGCGTCCGGCTCGGTCCCACCGGCATACGCGGCGAACAGCGGGTCTTCCGTGAACTTGCGCTGGCGGTCGAGGAGCTCTTTCGCCCGCGCGAGGAGCCGCTGGGCGCGTTCCGTGAATTGTGGTTGCGGCCGCGGCTTTTCGGTGACTTCGGGGTCGCCGCCCGCGATCCGCTTGAGGGACAAGCGGAACGTCTCCGCCTCGGACACGATCCCGATGTGGTCCCCCGGGTCGACTAGGAGCGCGTCCGGGATGAGTTGCGGCGTCGCGTCGAGCCGTTGCCGGAACGCGGAAATTCGATCGAGCAGACCTCGCGTATCGCTCACGGCACCTCTCCCCAGTCGCGCCACCAGCGGGAACCGGTTCCCGAAGCCGGTTCCGTCCCCCTATCGCCAGTAATCGACCGGTCGGGCCTGGAGACTTGAGCCGATTTTGCGGATTGGGCGGATCGGAGGCGCGAAGCTGGGCGAGCTCCGGTACCGCAGGGAAAATGGGTCGCGGTGAGAACCTGTTACCGGCTGCGTTGATTGTTGATGATGTTGTGGACCTTGTTGCCCTTCGCGGCGTCGAGGATCGCGGTCTCGACGCCCCAGGGGACGCTCTTATCGATGTCGAGGAGGATCTCCTTCCGCCCGGTCGCGTTGATGACGTTCTGCATCTCGGTGAATATCTGCTCCTGACTCACCTCCTTGCCCTCGATCTTGATGACCGGGCGCTCACCGTCCATCTTCACGATCACCTTGAACACGCGGTCCTTCAACTCTTCTTTGGAGATTTGCGGGATGCCCTTGTCCTCGGCCGAGTCCGGCGGCACGTCGAGCGCGCGCTCGAGTGAGGCATAGGTAATCGTGAGGATGAAGAAGATGAGCAGCACGAGGCACACGTCGATGAGCGGGTTCATGTCGAGGTGCGTGTCGTCGGCCTCCTCCGACGGAGGAGGGTCGATGTCTTGGGCCGCCTCCGCGAAGGTGGGGTGAACCTCGATCGCGTGCCACACCATGTCGGTCGGACCCCGCACCTCGTCGGTGGGGAGGAAGTTCCCGTCCCGCAGCCCGGTAAGGACTTCTCCCGCGGTCGGGAGAGCGAGTACGTCCGGTGAACCTTCCTTGCGCACGTGCCACGCGCTCATTTTTCGGGTGCCTCAACGACGGTCGCGACGGTGGAGTTGATGATGCCCTTTTTGCGCAGCGGCTCGAGCTCGCGCCGCAACTCGTAGACGCGCTCGCGCGGTAAATCCTTGCGGCACGCGATGCGCACCTCGGGGGGCCGCGTGGTGCCGACGAGCGCCTCGTTGAGCGCCTTGAGCGCGTCCTCCGGCCGCTGCAGCATGTCCTGGCTCGGCTTGGGCGCCACGTTGCCGACGCGCACCGAGTAGTACACGTCCTCGGTGTTGAGCTTCTCGATGGTGATCGTGATCGCGTCCGGGTCGTTGGTGAGCTGGCCCGCGTACTTCATCTCCGGCACGTCCACGGGCGCGAGCGCGCCGGACGCCTGGATCATGATGAAGAAGACGAGCAGCACCATGCTGATGTCGATGAGCGGGATCATGTCCACTTCGTCATCGTCTTCCGGCCGGCGGACGCGCGCCCCCGGTTCCGGGTCGGGCAGTTCGACCGGCGCGGCTTCCGCGGGCAGCGCCTCCGCAGGCGCGGCATCTTCAGATTCGGGCACGGGGAGAGCCGCGGGCGCGGTGATCGCGGCCGACGGGCGCGCGAGGTAGTCGGCGAGCAGTTCGTTATCGCCGACCGCGACCCACGCCGTCGTCGTGCCGGCCGGCCGCACCTTGTCGGAGCGGGAGAGCCGGCCCTGCTGCGTCCAGTCGGCGACGATGTTGTACGGGACGGCCTTGTAGACCGTGTTCGCGGCGACGAACCACACGTCGAACGCCTTCGGAATCGCGGCCATTGGCGGAACTCGCTGGTAATCTCGGGACCGCGGCGGAGCGCCTTGATGCTCGTCGCACCAAGGGATTCACTGAGCTACAACGGGACGTGACCGGCGGGCGTTGGCCCGGGAGCCTTAATCCGCTCGCGCTCTCCGCTTGGCCCGGCGCGCGCGGTCCTCTTCATCGTCATCATCGGCGTCTTCGGGCTCCTTTTCCTTCTGATCGAGGAGCTTCGGGTCCTTCTTGTAGTTGGTCACGAGCGTGATGAGTTTTTGCGACGACGCCTTCACCCGGATCTCGAACTTCGCGATCCACTCCTTGAACAGCACGTGGCTGAACACGAGCGGGATCGCGGTGAACAGCCCGAGCGCGGTGGCGAACAGGGCCAGCCCGATCTTGGAGGCGTGGCCGCCGATCTCCTTCGCCTTCCCGCTCGACGCGCCCTCGCCGATCGCGTTGAACGTGTTAATCATCGAGATGACGGTGAAGAACAGCCCCACCATCGTCGCGATCTTCGCGATCGCGAGAATCGGCGCCAGGAGGAAGTGGAGTCGAGGGACGATTTCCAGTTCGTTCTCGTTCGCCATGCTCCGGCGCATCGCCGCGGCCCCCTGGTCGGCCGCTTCCAGGCCCGCGATGAAGAGCCGGTTCGGGATCAATCCCTTCTCTTCTTTGCAAAGAGCTACCGCGGCCTTGATCCCGCCCTTCCGGAGCGTCTGCTGGAACAGCGGGAGGAAGTCGTCCATGTCCGTGTTCGCGGTGTTGTTCAGCAACAGGCGCCAGATGACCAGCGCCGCCGCGATCAGCGACATAATCACGAGCGGGATCGAGAAGTACCACTCTTTGATGAAGAAATCGTAAACCGCGTTCATGCGGGTGGTTCCCAGGGTGCGCGCGACGTGAGGTACATCTAGGATTATCGTTCTTCGGCGGGGTCTTCCACAAGTGTTTCGTTTCATCGTGACCCGACCGCGTGCCGCCGGCGCGGGTTGCGCGGATGGCGCGTTGTCGGTTGGCGCGGGCACTGGTCCGATCACATCGGCGAAGCGGGGTGAACGAGCCGCGACCGTGCGGCCGCGGCTCGAAACCGGACTAATCCTCCTCGGCGTCCTTGAGCTGCGCTTTGCTCACGATTTGTTGCTGCACGTTCGCGGGCACCATGTCGTAGTGGCTCAACTCCATCGCGTAGGAACCTTGCCCCTGCGTCATGCCGCCCAGTTGCGCCGCGTACTTGGCGACCTCGGCGAGCGGCGCCCGCGCGTAAATCACGGTCATGTCGCCGGGCAAACTGTCCTGGTTCTCGACGTGTGCCCGCTTCGTCGGGAGGTCACCGAGAACCGCACCGGTGTACTTGCTGGGCACGGTGATTTCCAGCTTCACGATCGGCTCGAGCAGCGACGGCCGGGCCGTCATGAAGGCTTTTTTGAAGGCGTGCCGCGCGGCCGTTTTGAACGCGGCCTCGGACGAGTCCACGTCGTGGTACTTGCCGAAGTGGACCTCCACGGCGCAGTCCTGGATGCGGTACCCGGCCAGAACGCCGCGCTCCAGCATCTCCTTGCACCCCTTCTCGATCGCGGGGAGGAAGTTGTTCGGGATCGTGCCGCCGACGATGTGGTCGATGAACGCGAAGTTGAACGCCGGGTCGTAGTGGACGCTCCGGAGCTTCTCGAAGCGGCTCTTGTTCGCGAACTCGGACTCGCACTGGGCCTGGTCCTTGATCTCGCGCGACAGCGGGTACATGCGGATGTGGACCTCGGCGAACTGCCCGCGCCCGCCGGTCTGCTTCTTGTGCTTGTGGTCGCCCGGGGCCTCGCCGTTGATCGTCTCGCGGTACGGGATCTTCGGCTCCTTCGTGTTCACCTCGACGCCGAACCGGGCCTTGAGGCGCTCGCGGATGATGTCCAGGTGCAGTTGGCTCACGCCGCTGATGACGAGCTCGTGCGTCTGGGCGTCCTGCTTCACCTTCACGGTCGGATCCTCGGCCGCGAGTTTGTGCAGCCCGACGGAAATCTTCTGCTCGTCGCCGCGCGTCTTGGGCTCGATCGCGAGCCCGAACATCGGCGTGGGGAAGTGCGGGAGCGGGAGCTTCGGCGCGTGGTTCGTGTACGCGATCGTGTCGCCGATCTCGAGCCCCTCGACCTTCGCGATCGCGACGATGTCGCCCGGCCCCGCCTCGTGGACCTGCGTGGTCGCTTTGCCCTGGGCCTCGAGCAGGTGCCCGACGCGGAGCGTTTGCCCGCTGCGCAGGTTCACGACGTTGTGGTTGTGCTGGAGCTTACCCGCGAGCACGCGGACGAAGCTCAGGTGCCCCACGAACTTGTCGTTGACCACCTTGAACACTTGGGCGACGAAATCCTCCAACTCGGTCGGCTCGAGCTGGTGCGTGGACCCGTTCGACCCGATCTGCAGCCCCTCGAGGCGCTTGCGGGAGAACGTCGGCGACAGCCCGTAGCGGCTGAGCGCGTCGAGCAGTTCCTTCACGCCCTTGTCCTTCTTCGCGGACGCGCAGAAGATCGGGATCAGCGTGCCCGTGTCCATCGCCCGGGTGATGTCGGCCTCCAGTTCCGCCAGTGTGACCTTGCCCTCGCTCAGGTACTTCTCGAGCAGCGCCTCGTCGGACTCGACGACCGCTTCGATGAGCTGGCTCCGCGCGGCCGCGGCGTCCACCGGGACGGACGGCGGGAGGATCTGCCGCGGGTCGAGCAGGCAGTGGATCTCGCGCATCCCCGGTCCGGTCCGGTCCGGGATGTTGAACAACACGCAGTTCTTCCCGAACGCCGATTGAATGCCCTCGACCAGGCCGGGCAGGTCGATGTTGTCGGCGTCGAGCTTGTTGATGACGATCGCCCGCGACAGGCCCAGCGCGGTCGCCTCCTGGAACATCTTCCGCGTGTTCATCTCCACGCCGTTGACCGCGGAGACGACGATCACCGCGGTCTCGACGGCCGCGAGCGCTTCGAGCGCGGCGCCGATGAAGTCCGGGGAGCCGGGGGCGTCCAGGATGTTGAGGTGCTTGCCGTCGTGGTCGGCGTGGAGGACGTGGGTGTCGATGGAGAAGTGGTGCTTGTGTTCCTCGTCGTCGGAGTCGGCGACCGACGTCCCGTCGTCCACGCTCCCGAGTCGGTCGACCGCGTGGGCGTCGAAGAGGAGGGCATCGGCCAGGCTGGACTTGCCCGCGGCTCGGTGCCCGACGAGTGCAATGTCCCTTACGTTTTCCACCACATGTTTTACGGCCATGACGTGAACTCCAATTGGAGAGAGGAGGAGCACACTGGCGCGTTAAGTGGTCGCCTCTACTGAGGTGGCCGCGTCAGTGCGAGAGCGGCTGCGAGGTCCAGACTCCCTTCGTAAAGTGCGCGGCCGATAATGCAGCCCGGAATCCCTTCATCAATCAGTCGGCGCACGTGATCGAGAGTACAAACACCTCCACTGGCGATGACGGGGAGCGGGACCGCGGCCTTCATCTCGGCGAGCCCGGCGAAGTTCGGGCCGCTCATCATCCCGTCCTTCGCGATGTCCGTGTAAACGACCGCGGCGAGCGGCGCGTCACTGACCTGCTTCGCGAGGTCGATGGCTTTGACCTGGGAAACTTCGAGCCACCCCTCGGTCGCGACGAACCCGTTCTTCGCGTCCACGCCCAGAACGATGTGGTCCGGGTAGCGCGTGGCAACCGCGCGGGTCCAGTCCGGCGCCTGGAGCGCCCGGGTGCCGAGCACCGCCCACCGCACGCCCCACCCGAAGACGGTTTCGAGGTCCGCGTCGGTGCGCAAGCCGCCACCGAGTTGCACCGGAACGCCCGCGGCCTCGACGATCGCACGAATGACGGCGCCGTTGACGGGCTTGCCGGCCTTCGCGCCATCAAGGTCGACAACGTGGATGCGGTCGGCGCCGAGTTCGACCCACCGGCGCGCGACCGCGGCCGGGTCGTCCGAGAATTCGGTTTTTTGCGAGTAATCGCCCTGCTTCAGCCGCACGGCGCGGCCATTAAGGAGATCAATTGCCGGGTAGATGAACATGAATCGATCCTTGAACTCCGTGGTCATTCTTCACGGAGGGCGGGAGGAAAGCAAGGGAATTGAAGGAATCGTGAAGAGCGGACTCGTTCAATGCCAAAGGCAGATTCCGAGAAGATGAGGGGATCGGCCACCAAAAAGCGCGCGGGGCACAAAAGAAACCCGTGGGCAAAGAGCGGAATCAGGACAACTCTTTTCCTCGACTTTCTTTTGTGCCCCGCGCGCTTTTTGGTGGCCGATCCCCTCGCCTTCTCGCTCGTGGTGGTGTGACCGCTTGCGCGTTTCGCTCAGCGCGCGAGCGCGGGGAGGTAGTCGTTGTCGAGTTGCAGGATCACGAGCGCGACGGCGGTGCAATAGTTGGGGCCGAAGTTGGCGTCGGCCCAGCTCCCGTCCTTGGCCTGCATGTTCTTGAGTTCCTTGAACAGTTTGGGGCGGGTCGTCGACCAGCGCAGAAGATTTTGGGCGCCCGTATCGGCGTCGATCTTGCGGTGCCCGTTCTCGCCCAGTGCGAACGCGACCCGCGCGAACTGGTACTGCTGTAACATCGCGTACACCCCGCCGTCGCGGAGGAAGCGGAGTTGTTGTGTGGCGTTCGTGCTGTTCGCGTTCTGCACCCACTTCGTCAGGGACTCGGGCCGGCCCCCGTCCTGCATGAGCACCCCGGCCGCGGCCATCGCGCTGAACATCGGTTGCCCGTCGTTACCCGCCGGGAGCATTCCGTTCGCGATGCTGTAAACGATCCCGCCCTCTTTGTTGGTCGCCCGGGCGAGGTACTGGAACCCCTTGTCGGTCACGGTTTTCGGCACGCTGATGCCGACCTTTCGGGCGGCGAGAAGCGCCTGGAGCGCGAGCGCGGTGGACTGGCTGTCGCTGTACCCGCCGTTCTCGCTCGTGGCGACGATCCCCCACCCGCCGCTCGCGTGCTGGCGCTCGGTGAGGAACGCGGTCGCTTTGTCGAGCACGTTCACGAGCCGTTTGCGGCGGTCGGTGTCGTCGTCCGCGTCGTAGGCGCAGGCGAGGAACTGCAGCGCGTGGGCGTGGCTCTGGATGTACTGGTACATCTCGTTCGGGGAGTTGCTGGCGAGCAACCCCTTGTCACTCGTGTTCGCCTCCAGCCAGGCGACCGTCTTGCGGACGTGCGGCGCGTAGGCGCCGTGCTTCGGCGTGCTGCCCTCCATCAGGAGCGCGAGCCCGGCCATCGTGGTAATCGTGGTGGGGGAGACGCCGTTGAGCCCCTCCCAGGTGCCGTCATCTTTCTGTTGCGCGGCGAGCCACTTCAGCCCGTTTCGGACGGCATCGTTTGTGCCCTGCTCGGGCGCGGGTGTCGCCAGGACCGCGAGAGCAATGGCGGCGGCTGCGGCGTGCATTGGTGGCCCCAGTAAGAACGAAAGCCCTTACCACTATGGACGCACCACGAAGGGAAGATCAACAAGGAACCCGGATTTCGTTACATGGAACGTGCGGAGCTTGTACCTCGCGCGCGGCCGAGACGGGCGTTCCCTCACAAGTGGTAAGAGGTTCGGGCGGGCGCACCACAGAACGGCGCCCCTTAATCGTGGGGGCGCTCCAGATCTTCGTATCGGAGCACCCCACGGGTTCCCGCAAGTGCCGGGCGGTTACACGGCGTCGATATAAATGCTCATGGCCCTCGGGGTCGGGTCCAGATCGACGCCCCCGCTCGCGGTGCCGCCGTTATCCTGCACCTGGAAGGTGAAGGTGGTGTACGGCGTCATGAGCCCGCTGTACGCGCCGACCGGCGGGTTGTATTGCAGAGTGCCAATGTCCGCTACCGCGATGACGGCGCCCGCCGAGATCGGCGCCCCGGACAGCGTCAGCGTGCCGAGTGAGGGCAGGGTGGTGATCTTCACCGCCAGTAGCGCGTCGCTGTCGGCATCGGTGAACACGAAGTCCGACGCCGAGAAGGGGTAGGCGACATCCGTGAACGCGATCACCGAGTTGGCCACACCGACCGGGGCGTCGTTGACGTCGGTCACGGTGACGGCAACGGCCTGGGTCGTGGTGAAGGTGCCGTCGGCCGCCTGAACCGTAACGTCGTACACGTTATTCGTGCCGGCGTCGGCCGGAGACTCGAAGTTCCGTGCGCTCAGGAACGTCAGCGCCCCGGTGGTCGGGTTGATGGCGAACAGGCTCTGATCGGCCCCGCCGACGATGCTGTACGTCACGGCCGCGCCGGTGCCGCCGGTGGTGGTGACCGTAGTCACCGCGGTCTGGTTCTCCGCGGCACTGGCCGTCGCGCCCGACGTGATGACCAGGGGCGAGGCTTCGTTGACGTCGGTGACGGTGACGGTGACGGCCTGGGTCGTGGTGCGGGTGCCGTCGGACGCCTGTACGGTGACGTCGTACACGTTGTTCGTGCCGGCATCGGCCGGCTCCTCGAAATCGGGCGCGCTCAGGAACGTCAGCGCCCCGGTGGTCGGGTTGATGGCGAACAGGCTCTGGTCGGCCCCGCCGACGATGCTGTACGTCACGGCCGCGCCGGCGCCGCCGGTGGTGGTGACCGTAGTCACCGCGGTCTGGTTCTCCGCGGCACTGGCCGTCGCGCCCGACGTGATGACCAGGGGCCGGGTGGGTTCCGGGGCGGTCCCGAGCCGGCCGCTCGCGGAGCCGGCGACCAGGGAGCTGGTCAGCTCCGCGCCGGTGACGCCGTCGAACGTTTTCACGTGCCCGCGCCCGGTCCCGGCCACGAGGATGTTGCCGTCGGCATCGGCGCCGACCGACACGCCGCCGAGGAACGCCTGGGCGAAGGCGAAGAAGCTCTCGTTCAGGGCGCCGGTCGCGCCGTCGTAGGCCTTCACGTGCGGCCCGGCCCCCGGCCCGGCCCCGACCAGAACCTCGGCCTTACCGTCCCCGTTCAGGTCGCCGACGGCCAGGTCGATGGACCCGGAGAACCCGTCGAACACGAGGAAGCTGCGGAGCTCGGTCCCGGTCCCGCCCTGGAACACCTTCACGTGCCCGCCGGACCCCGGCCCGGCCCCGGTGACGATGTCCGCCTTGCCGTCCCCGTCAACGTCCCCGAGCGTCACCCGGACCCCGCCGACGAACCCCTGGCCGTAGGCGAAGAAGCTGGCCAGCTCCGAGCTGTCCGCCCCGCTGAACGCCTTGACGTGCGTCCCGCCCCCGTTCGCCACGGCGACGGCGATGTCCGCCTTACCGTCCCCGTCGATGTCGCCGGCCGCGACGTTCACCCCGCCGGTGAACCCGGCGAACGCCAGGAAGCTCCGCACCTCTTGAAACGTGACCCCGTCGTACACCTTCACGTGCGAGAACCCGAGCGCGGACCCGGCGATGACGTCGTTCACCCCGTCCCCGGTCACGTCGCCCATCGCCACGTTCACCCCGCCCTTGAACCCGGTGTCGAAGACCTGGACGGTCGCGACCTGCTGCTGGGTGTTCCCGTCGAACACGCGCACGATCGGGGCCTCACCGAACGCAGCGCCGGTGGCGAAGTTGCCGGTCAGTAGTGCCCGGTCCTCGAGAACCTCGACCCAGAACTTACCGCGCCGCGTCGGCGCTCCTTTCGGGGACAGTGAGGGGGTTCCGACCAGGGCTTTCATCCAGCGCGTCAGCAGCATCGAGAACTCCGTTGGGCATGCAAATGAGCAACCCGCGCGCTCGAATCGCGCGCGGGCTCGGGCAGAGGTCGGGGTGACCGTTAAGCAATCTGTACTTAAGTCATGGCCGGTAGGAAAACAAATCGCTCGGCCCCGAAAGTCCGCCCTGCGACGCGGGTAAAGCGGCCGATTGCAAGCGAAGTTCGAGTTTTCAACCCCGGCGCAAAGCCGGCCATGTAGTCAAATATTACGCAGAACGAACAGGACACAATCTGTCTGTGCGACGGCGGTACCTGCTCGCAGCCGTGTGTGCGCGACTGCGAGCGAGCGCCGCGCCCTTAATTTTCATCCAGTGATTGCCGGATAAGTGGCCGCGGTTACTTCTGCAGGATGGGAAGATAGTTATTGGGCAACTGGAGCACGATCAGGCTCATGGCGGTGGCGTATGCGGACCCGTGGCGGTTATCGCCCCAGGTGCCGCCGTTGGCCCGGGCGCGGCCCAGGAGCTCGTCGCGGATCGCCGGGAACCAGGTGCGCCAGTAGTCGCCCCCGGCCGACCACATCGCCAGGGCCGCGTAGTACTGGCCGTAGTAGTAATAGTCCGCCGGTATCGCCGGGCGCGGGTTAAACGAGTGGTTGGGCGTGAACTGCTGCAGGTACTGCAGCCCGCGCTCGATGGCCCTTCCGTTCACGCGCTCGTCCTCGGGGATGCTGGCGCTGTACAGCCCGACGACCGCCGCGGCGCTCCGCGCGAACGCCGACGGCCCCGCGCCCTTGATGTAGCAGAACCCGCCGTCGGCCACTTGGCACTCGCGGATGTACTTCGCGCCGCGCCGCACGACGTCCTTGCGCACGAACACGCCCGCGTTCCGGGCCGCGCGCAGGCCCATCATCATCGCGACCGTCACCGACACGTCCGCGAACGGGGCGTTGGGCTCGTACCGCCACCCGCCCTCGGTGTTCGGCGTGCTCGCTCCGAACGCGGTCGCCTTCTCGAGCACCGCGCGCACGCGCTTCTGGCGCTGGGCCTCCGGGAGCATCCCGCACACTTCCGCGAGGAACAGGCTCGCGAACCCGTGGCTGTACATCGCGCGGGGTTGGGTGCTGACCCGCGCGAGTGGGGTGTCGCTCAGGAACCCGGGGTTGGTGCCCGCCACCAGCCCCGTGACGTAATCGACCGCCCGGCTCACGTTCTTCCCGTACTTCCCGCGCCCGGGCTGGTGCCCGGCCCCGAGCAGGGCCAGCCCGCTCAGCCCCGCGATGCCCGCCGCGGCCCCGGTAATGTGGCTCCCAAACGACCCGTCGGCTCCCTGGCTCTGTGCGAGCAGCGCGAGCCCGCGGTCGATGGCCGATTGTGTCTCGGGTGTGATGAACTCGGCGCCCGAATCGGAGCGCGAAGTGGACGACTCGTCCGCGCGCGGCCCACCGCCCGGTTGGGCGAACCCGCCCAGGTGGAGTGCGGCCACGGACCCGCCCACCGCTGTTGCCCGGAAGAAGTCGCGCCGCGACACGGAGCGCAGGGAATTCCACATGAGTCGGGAGCCCTCGACGAGTGCTGATCGAAAGGAGAGGCCGGTAGCGATCGTGCCGTTTCCTGGGTTCGATACAGAGGATAATAACCTGTGGCTGATCGCTTCTTCCACAATGCTCTTTCGGCTAGGTGTTACGCAGTGCGGCGTTTTTGGGGCTTGCGCGGGTGCCGGTGTGGTACTACGATCGGCCCATGAGCGTACCCAAGGTGTTCCCGCGCGACTACATCGAGTTCCTGATCGCGACCCCGAAGGCGTGCTCGGGGGCGGAAGCCGCGCGGGTGCAGCCGGCGGTCCCGGACCCGCCGGCCCACGACGCCTTCACTCGCCTGCTGACCCGATTGGAGCCGGACCCGAGCACCCTTTGGGCCGAAGCCGCAACCCAAGTCCGGCGCGCCGGCGGTGTCCTTGTCATAGATGACTCGACCCTCGACAAGCCTTACGCCAAGGCCATCGAACTGGTGACCCGGCACTGGTCCGGCAAGCACCACGCGGTCGTCCAGGGGATCAACTTGGTGTCCTTGCTGTGGACCGACGGGGATCGCCATATCCCGTGCGATTACCGGGTGTACGACACGGGCGACGGGCGCACCAAGAACGACCACTTCGGGGACATGATCCGGACCGCCTACGCGCGCCGGTTCAAGCCCCGGTGCGTCGTATTCGACGGCTGGTACAGTAGTTTGGACAACCTCAAATTGATACGCGACTGCGGGTGGACGTGGCTCACCCGGCTCAAGTCGAACCGGCTGGTAAACCTCGACCGTCGGGGCACGCGAGCCCTGGCGGACACGGCCATTGCAGCCACGGGCACGGAGGTGTGGCTGCCGGGGTTCGGGTTGGTGAAGGTATTCGGGATCGCCATCCCAAACGGTGGCACCGCGTACTGGGCCACCAACGATTTGGCGATGACGGACTTGGCGCGGTTGCAGCTCGCGGACTTCTCCTGGGCCATCGAGAACTACCACCGAGGGATCAAACAATGCACCGGGATCGAGCGGTGCCAGTGCCGAACGGCCCGCGCGCAGCGGAACCACATCGGGTTGGCCCTGCGCGCGTTCCTCCGGTTCGAGGCCCACTGCTTCGCCCGTGGCGTCAGTTGGGTGGAAGCCAAGACCGCCATCATTCGAGACGCGGTCCGCAGCTACCTCACGCGACCTCATATTTGCTTCCCAAACATGCGGACTGCGTAACACCTATCGGCAACGCGCTTGCTGCTTGAATGCGCCGTACAGCGGCGCCCCGAGGCCCGCCAAGTCGCGTGCGCCCAGAACGAGGCCTACCGTCTAGCTATCGTCCGGGGATTCTGCAATGATGCGCGGGCCATGCCAGTTTCGAGACGCTCATCATAAGGGGACGGGCATGACCGAGTACGAAAGGCTGTCTCTGCACCTCCAGGCGGCGCTGGTGAACGGGCTGAGCCTCCTAGTTGTTCAGTCGAAAATGCAATCCTCGGACGAGAGCCCGAGGTACACTCAGCAGGTGTTGAACTGGCAGAACCAAGTAACGCAGGTACTGGAAGCTCTCAATTCGGTTCTAAGTCAGTAGACGGTGTGTTGTTCCCGTGGTCGGTTTAGCCCGTCGCAGAGCGACGGGCTGATGTTGCGTCAGCCGAGCGCATTCCGCCCCACTCGTCGCGGGGGCCACTGTTCCAGCACCGCTATCGGACACCATGTTAACGATCCGGGGGTTCTGTCGCTGCGAGCAAGTAGCCCCTGCGCGTTCAAGTGCATCAACGAGAGCATCTCCATCCACGGCCCGCGGACCGCGAGAGCGCACATGCGGAGCGCGGGCTCCGCCAGGTGGCCACTAACGTAAAACTTCAGGAACTGGAGCCGGCCCATTACGCGCGTCTGTTCCGGTCCGTGGACCGGAACAGGAGGTCATGAACGGCTTTGTGCGTGGTCAGGCGGCGGTAGGCACGGCCGGGCGATTTGCTCCAGCATGTCGAAGTCGGCATCGAGTCCCGGGCCGTGTCACCGAACGAGCGACGGGCCATGATGCGTCCTCTCAGCGAGTTACGACCGAACCGAACCGAGGATTCGTCCCCGACGATCTACGCACGCGAACTTCACATGGCAAAGCCGTTCATGACCTCCGCACCCGATCTCAACACGTAAAAAGCTTGCTCCGATCGTCTCCTTCCGGGTACCATACCCACACCTGCCTACCTCAGCCCGCCTGTTAGCTCTTTCCACGCCGAGAGCACCGGATGCCCATCTCATCACTACCTGCACGCCGCGAGTTCCTCCAGATCGGGGCCAGCGCCGCGATCGGCCTCGGGTTCCGCGCGCCGGGTACCTCACAAGCCGCAGCGGATCGCGGAAGCACGAAGACAAAAACGCGGTCCGTGATCCTCGTCAATCTGACGGGCGGGATGAGTCACATTGACGCGCTGGACATGAAACCGGAAGCGCCGGCCGAGATCCGCGGGGAGTTCAAGCCGATCTCGACCGCCGTGACCGGCATCCAGATTTGCGAGCACCTCCCGCAACTGGCGGCCCAAATGCGCCGGTGGGCGCTGGTCCGGTCGCTCTCGCACGGCGAGAACGGCCACCTCCCCGGTACGCACCGTTTGTTAACCGGCGCGACGATGCCGAACCAGCGGCAAACGGACCTCGACAACGTGCTGTCGCGGCGCGACTGGCCGTGCTACGCGGCCGCCCTAAACCAGATCCGACCGCGACAGGACGGCATCCCGAACGGCGTCACGCTGCCGCACGCGCTCATCGAAGGCCCGCTCACGTGGCCGGGACAGCACGCCGGGTTCCTCGGGCCGACCCACGACCCGATGCTGGTGACGCAGGACCCCAATTCCCCGACCTTTACGATGGATACGTTCGCCCTCCCGGGCGGCATCGACCAGATCCGCGTTGACGACCGGCGTAGCCTTCTCGAACGGCTGGAGTCCCCGGGGCGCGGGGACGCGGCGTTCCGCGAGCACCAGCGCCACGCCTTCGAGCTACTCGCCTCTGGGCGGATCGCGGGCGCCTTCAAGCTCGATCGCGAGCCCGTGAAGGTCCGCGACCGCTACGGCCGGAATCAGTTCGGGCAGTCGTTGCTGCTCGCCCGGCGCCTGGCGCAAGCCGGGGTACCGATCGTGCAGGCCAACATGGGGATCGTGCAGACCTGGGACACGCACGTGGATAACTGGGGGGTGTTGAAGACCCGGTTGCTCCCGTGGCTCGACCAGGCGATCACCGCACTGGCGGACGACCTCGATACGCAGGGACTGCTGGACGAAACGTTCGTGGTGGTGTCCGGCGAGTTCGGCCGCACGCCGAAGATCTCCACGCTGCCCGGAGAGAAGATCTCGGGCCGGGACCACTGGGCACACGTGTACTCGGGGCTGTTTACGGGCGGCGGGGTGGTCGGCGGACGGGTGATCGGCAAGTCCGACCGCGTCGGGGCACAACCGGTCACCACGTCGTACACGCCGTTCGATATCGGCGCGACGATCTATCAAGCGCTCGGAGTGGCCCCGGACAGCGAGATCCGCGATTCGCAGAACCGCCCGTCGCAAGTCTGCGCCGGCAAGCCGATGGATGTGCTGTTCCAGAACCGATAACGAAGCGACACGAGCGCCGAAACGACACGGCCCGCACTTCGGTGCGGGCCGTGTCGTTTCGGCTTCACAACCCTTACACCACGTCCTTCGTGAACGGCTTGGGCTTCTCCACGATCTGGATCGGGCGCCCGGTCGGGGTCTCGTTCTTCTTGGTGTGGTCGATGCCCATCAACTCGCACACGGTCGCGAGGAAATCCTGAGCGGTGGTCGGACGATCGACCACACTCGCGCCCTCCTTGTCGGTCTTACCGAGTGCCTGACCGCCCTTCAGCCCGCCGCCGAACATCGCGAGGCTCCAGGCCCGCGGGAAGTGGTCGCGCCCCGGGTTCGCGCCGCGCGTGTTGATGTTCGGGGTGCGCCCGAATTCGCCCATCCACACGATCAGCGTGCTATCGAGTAGCCCCTTATCCTTCAGATCGGTGACCAGCGCCGAGAGCGCCGAATCAACTTGCTCGGAGAGCGTTTTCACGCGCCGGAAATTGTCCTGGTGCGTGTCCCATCCGCCAAGCGCAACCTCGACGAACGGCACCCCGACCTCGACCAACCGGCGGGCCATGCACACGCCCTCGGCGAAGCGCCCGGAACCGTACTTGCTCTTGGTCGAATCGGACGAAATGTCAAACGCCTTCGCCTCCTTCGACTGCATCAACTTGACCGCGCGCTCGTAGGTCGTCTTGTGGTCGGTGATGGAATCCGCGCCGTACTCGCGGTGGAACGCCTTGTCCATTTGTTCGAGTAGCCCCACGCGGTTCCCGAGTTGTGTGGCAGAGACGGCCGACTTCAGGTCTTCCACACCGCGGTTCGGATCGGTGACGAGGAGCGGTTGGTGCTTCGGCCCGAGGAACCCGGAACCGTAAGTGCGCCCACCGATAGCAACGAAGTTCGGCATCGGGCTGTCGGACTTGCCCGCTTCCTGCGCCACGATCGAGCCGAGCGACGGATAGGTGACGCCCCCCTGCCCCTCGCGGAAGCCGGTGTGCATGTAATACTTCGCACGCGGGTGCGCGCCTTCGGGCGTCGTCATCCCGCGAACGACGAGGCCGTGGTTCATGACCTTCGCGACGTTCGGCAGGTGCTCGCTAATCTCGACCCCCTGGGCCGCCGTCTTGATCGCCTTGAACTCGCCCGCGCCCTTGCTGTCGGGCTTCAAGTCCCAGGTGTCCTTGTGACTCGGTCCGCCGTCCATCCACAAAAGAATGCACGACTTAGCCTTCCCCTTCCCGCCGGTCGGAGCGGCTTTCGCCAGCGCCGGGAACCAACCGGACAGCGAGGGCGCGAACACACCGGCCGCGGCCAGTTTCAGCACGTCGCGCCGGGTCTTCTCTTGCAGTTTCGTCGAGAACATGACCGTCTCCGAATATTTGATGTTGGGCGAACGGCCGGCTGATACCGGCTGGTAGGGTAAGGTTCGGTCGGTTTGAACGAGCCGCGACCGCAACAGTAGTTTCAAGGCGTTGCGTTGGTTGTAAGTGTATTGTGTGGCAGGGTAATACATCGTGTGCGTGGGTATCGTGAGCGGATCCGTTGCGTGAGCCAGTCGAGCATCTCGGCCAACGGGAACTGGGCGACCCAGGCGGTCGGCGCGAGCCCGCGTGCCCGAGCGATCCGGAGCGTCAGGTACACCCACACCTGGCGCAACAGCAGGGCCACGCCCTCGAGCAGCAACCGGTACTCGGGGTTGGTGCTGGTGGTCCACCCGCGGGCCTGGTTCTTCTGCCGATAGCTGGTCTCGATCCCGAACCGCTCTCGGTACCGCCGGCGCCCCAACCGAGCCCGGTTCGCCTCCGACACGGCGGTCGCATCGCCCCACCCGCGGAACGCGTACACCCGGGCGTGCGATTCGCCCTTCCGTTGCCACACGAGCACCCGAGTCGATACCGCCTTGCGGCTCTTCTCGGTGACCCACTCCATGGTGGTGATGGTGCCGTGGGGTTGGGTGTAGCTGGCGTTGCGGCGGTTGGTACCGGTGCCCTTCTTGCGCATCGGGACCGTGTAGCTCAGGTTCCGTTCCTGCAACAGCAACAGGGTCTCCCCGCTGTCGAACCCGGCGTCCAGAACCACCCCGCGGACCGTGAGCCCGCGGGCCGCCACCTGGTCCAGAAGGGTCTGCACCTGCTGGTGCGGCTTGGTTCCTTTCGTCACGCTCATCAGCCCCACGGTGTACCGCCGGTGCTTGTGAATCAGTACCCCGGTGGCGTACGCGTGAAAGAACGAGGTCCCGGCCTTCTTGGGTCCGCCGATGATCCCCGGGGTGCTGCGATCCCCATAAAAGGGGACGTAATGCACATCGATGGCACACGTCCACCGGCGCCTCCGGTCCCGGCGCGTGAACCCCGCCACCTGGTGAAGGGCATCCACCAACCGGGCCGTGAGTTGGTCCCGGGAACCCCGGTTGGCGTGCATCGCCTGTCGCGCGGTCTCGTGGGAGAACCCGAAGTACCGGGTCACTACCGCGAACAACGTGCGGGTGGTGCCCGCGATCAACAGCACCAGGTCGAGCAACTGGGTGCGCGTGACCGACCGCTTGTAGTCGGTCCAACCCAGGGCCCGTTCCAACGTTCGGCGCGTCAGTGCGTGGACCACCGCCGGGGTGATCGTAGAGTAACCACGTCGCATGGGAGGCTCCCGTTCAAGTGCCTGAGAACCTTGAACTTAGGAACTCCCATGCGGCACTGCCAAATCACTTGAAACTACTGGCAAGGGAGCGGTAGCAGTGGCTCCCGGTGTTACTCGCGCCACAGGCCAAGGGGACCGTGCCACTGAACCAGAGACCACGCGAAGCGCTTCACGTAGCTCGTAGCGCCTCCCACTCCCTTGCGGTCGCGGCTCGTCGGCACCAGGAACTAACGAACCAATGTGAATTCACTGCTGTTCAACACCGCCCAGAGGATGTCGCTGTAAGCGGTTTGGGCGCCGGTGCGCTTCACGTAAGCGGTCAGGTTCTTCGTTTCCTCGCTCGTCGGGCGCCGGGAGAGCGCGGCGAGGTAGATGCGTTCGATCGCTTCTTCGGGATTCGTCGTCGAGCCAATAATTCCCCGCGCCGCGGCCGGGCTGTTCGCGATCGGCGCGTTCATCAGCCGAAGCGCTTGCGGGATACCGGCTTCGTAATCGAGGGCACTGGTCGAATCCGCTCCCGCGAGGAAGAAGTTCACGAACTGATCGCGCCCGCCCACTCGCGCCCCGCGTGCGGCCCCGACCATACCTCGCGCCCCCCGCATGTCTACCACACGAGCGCCCCCGGTCACTTGTGCGAGGGAATCGTAGAGTTGTTCGGGCGAGAGCACCTTCACCGCGATGTGGCTGTAGAGCGCCTTGTCGTTCTTGTTGTCCGCGGTGGGCTTGCTGGTCCGCTGGTACGCATCACTCAGGCAGATCGCTTTGAAGAGGTACTTGAGGTCGAACTCGCCCGCGGTCGAAACGTGGTGCGCGAGCGCGGCGAGGAGGTCCGGGTGCGTCGGCTCGTTCTCCGGGAGCATGTCGTCCACCGGGTTCACGATCCCGCGCCCGAACAGGTGCGCCCAGGTGCGGTTCACGAGCGCCTTCGCGAAGAACGGGTTGCTCGGGCCGGTCATCCACTTCGCGAGCGCCGGGCGGTACGGTTCACTGGCACCCAGCTTCGGCTCCTCGCCACTGAGGAACTTCGTCGGCACGGTTTTGGCGGACTCGGGGAAGAAGTCCCGCTGGCGCGTGCGCCCGTTGCCCTCGGTCACGCCGATCGTGGTATTGTCGCCGCCCTTGTTCCCGTTCCTGGGGTTGTCCGCCTTCACCTTGCTGTAGAAGCCGGCCATCCCCCAATATTCCGTCTGCTTCCACGACGTGAACGGGTGGTTGTGGCATTGGGCGCACTGGAGCTGGACACCCAGGAAGTGCTGCGTGGTGGTGTCAGTGAGCTTGTCCACCGAGCGGTTCGCGAGGAAGTACGTCACCGCGGGGTTGTCCGCAACGGTTCCGGTCGCGGTAACGAGGCCCGTCACGAGCTTGTCCCAGCCGGGGTTCTTGTTGAACTCGTCTTCCAGCCACTTGTAGAGCGGGTCTTTCAGAACGAAGCGGTTCCCGGAGTCGCGCGGGAACAATTTTGCGGTCCAGATGTCCGCCATGCGCCGGCCGAAGTGCGGATCGGCGAGCAACTCGTCGACGAGCTTCGCCCGCTTGTCGGCCTCTTTCGAGTCGAGGAAGGCTTTCGCCCGCTCCGCCGACGGGATGACGCCCGTGATATCGAGCGACGCGCGGCGCAGGAATTCTTCGTCCGAACTCTGCGTGGACGCGGTCAGTTTCGCGTCCGCGAGTTGACGATTGATTTCGGTGTCAATAATTTTTGCGAGCGCGACTGCGTCCTTGGCTTTCGGCGTCGCGAGAGTCGGTAGTGTTGGTGTGGTCGGTTTCTCGGCAACCGGCTTAACTTCGGGCTTGGTAGTGGGGCGTGCGGGCGGCACGAACTTCTTGCCCTTCTTCCCGAGCTTCTCCTGCGCGTCGAGTGGCGAGAAGTCGCCGATCAGCGCAACGAATCCGGCGGTTAGCGCGAACAGGGCCAGTGGACGGAACCGCATTGGCAAACCCTCACGGGTGCGAGCGAACGATACCAGATCCAACCCCCGCACAAGGGCGAAGGTTCCGCTCAGCAACCGATATCAGAATGCCACCGATTCAAGAAACAGACATGAGATCGGAGTGAAGGAAATGTCTCACTGGACCAAAACTCGCGGTCCCAGATCTGCGGTTACAGCCCGAAAAGAGTTTTCGCGTTCCGCGTGGTGTGCTCTTCGATCTCGGCGACACTCACTCCCTTCACCTGGGCGAGTAGCGCGGCCGTGTGCGCGACATACGAAGGTTCGTTGCGCTTCCCGCGGACCGGTTGCGGAGCGAGATAGGGGCAGTCGGTTTCCACGAGGAGCCGGTCGAGCGCCACGTCTTTCGCGATGTCGCGCAAATTTTGCGCTGTCGGATAAGTTACCATCCCCGCAAACGACACATATAGCCCCATCTCTAAACACTCGCGTGCGGTAGCCGCGTCGCCACTGAAGGAGTGCATCACCGCACGAAGCGGTCCGTTGGCCTCCTGCCCGCGTAGAGCCTTCACCACGTCCGCTTCGGCATCACGACAGTGGATCACGAACGGCTTTCCCAGGTCGCGTGCGAGTTGGATGTGACGAGCGAAGTAATCTTCCTGAACCGGGAACGGCGCGCGGTCCCAGTAGCGATCGAGCCCCGTCTCACCGATCGCGACGACACGCGGTTCGCTCCCCGCAAGTTTCACGATGGCGTCCCAGTCACCGGCTTTGGCTTCGGACGTGTGGTTCGGCTGAATGCCCACCGCGGCAACAACGAGCGGGTAAGTGTTCGCGATCTCAACGGCCGCGAGGGACGATTCGAGGTCGATCCCGAGGCAAATCACGCGCTCCACCCCGGCCGCGGCCGCGCGCTCCAGCACCGCCGGGAGGTCTTTACGGAACCGGTCATCGAACAGGTGCGTGTGGGTATCGATCAGCATGAATGGTGCGAATGTGGGTGGTCAGAGAATAAACACGCATTCTATTTCGCAGCGAGCCCGTGGGTTCATTTCACGCCGAACGCGCTCGCGGCGCGGACCGTTTCGCTCATCAGCGGATCCCACATCACACCGGCCGCAAACAGGAACGCCACCAGAGCAACGAAAAACAGCCCAGCAACCGGGGAACTCGTTGCGGTCGCGGCCGTGCCTTCCGCGGGGTCGTCCAGGAGCATCGCGCGCGCGATCTTCAGGTAGTAGTACGCACTGATCGCCGTATTCACAGCGCCCACCACGAGCAGCACGAAGAGCACCACACCGAGTCCCGGCGGACCGGACGCGGTCGCGGCTTTCGCGGCTTGGTACACCGCGACGAACACCTGAAACTTACCCGCGAAACCGGCCAGAGGCGGGAGCCCGAGCAAGCTCGCCAGGAACACCGTCATCGCGACCGCGAGCAGTGGGCTTCGGCGCACAAGCCCGCGCACGGCGCTAATCTCCTCGCTGCCGGTCGCGTTCCGCACCAGAGCGACAACGCCGAACGCGCCGAGGTTCATCGCGACGTATGCCGCGAGGTAGTACAACACCGCCGACGCCCCCTCGGGCGTCACGCACGCGAGGGCCATCAGCATGTACCCCGCGTGCGCGATGGTTGAGTACGCGAGCAGTCGCTTCAGGTTCGTTTGAGCGAACGCGGCAAGATTCCCGAACGTGACCGTAATCATCGCAACGACAGCAACTCCGATACCGAGGCTCGCGGGAATCGCCCAACCGCCGTGCTGTTCCGCGTGCAGCGTGAGCAATACGCGGCCGGTCAGCCCGATCGCGCCCGCCTTCGATGCGACCGACAAGAACCCGGCCACTTCCGCGGCAGCGCCTTCAAACACGTCCGGGCACCAGAACTGGAACGGCACCGCGGCGAGCTTGAACCCCAAACCCACGAGCACAAACGCCAGGCCCGCGAGCACGGGCAAATCGAGTCCGCGTTGCGCGATACCAGCAGCTACATCGTGAAGCGCTCCGGTGCCGAACGTGCCCGCCAACAGCGTGATGCCGTACAACATCACCCCACTCGCCGCGGCACCGTAAACCACGTACTTCAGCGCGGCCTCGCTCCCGCTCCGCTTTCCCTTCAGGAATCCGGCCAGCGCGTACCCGGGCAAGCTCGCCATCTCCACCGCGATGAACACCATCAGCAAGTGCGCCGCGGACGTCATCAGCGTCATGCCGAGTGTGCCACCGAGGAGGAGCACGTAAAAATCCGCGGAGTCGTCCTTATCGGGAATGCCGGTGAGTAGTGAGAGGATGACCGTAATCAGCGCCGCGGCGAGCACGATCAGGCGCACGAACCCGCCCCACGCATCGGCGACGAGCATCCCCCCGAAATACGGCCCGGCCCACGAGCCGTCGTGAACCTGGTACCCGCCCGCGAACAGTGAAACGGCGAGCGCAACAAGCGCCACGCTCCCGAGGTGAACGCGGTCCAGTACGGGAATTAGCCGCGCGAGCAGAAGTGCAACGATCCCCCCGCAGATCGCGAGTTCCGGCAAGAATACGAGTAAATCATTCTTGAGCGCGCCCTGGAGCCCGCTAATGTTATCGAGCGTAGGGAACATGCCGCGGAGTTCCTGGCGGGTTCGGAGAAGCGATAGAGTACCCCGCCGACCGCGGGATGGGAAGGGCGCGGCTCGGGCGGGAATCCTTGGGTTCACAGGGCTTCCGCCCTGTGCTACGTCAGTCGGCCCCCTCCGGGGCGAAAGCAAAAACCACCAACCACCCGAAGTCGATGCACTACGTCCGCCGGCCCTTCAGAGCAAAGGCCAATACCTCCAATGCCTTTCCGCCCCGGAGGGGCCGGCGGACGTAGCACAGGGCGGAAGCCCTGTGCTACGAGAACCCTGTGAATCCCGCCGATCAGCCCTTCAGCGCGTCGTCGTGCTTGCCCCAACTCGGCGGCAGGTCCGCCTTTCGGCAGTTCGCGAGCGCGGCCTTCGCGCCCGAGAACTTGTCCGCGTCGTTGTCCTCCCACTCGATCGACACCGCGCCCTCGAAGCCCACGCGGTTCAACTCGATGAAGATTTCTTCGAGGCTGTTCGCGTCGCGCGCGGTGCCGGGGGTGACGAACTTCCAGCCGTTGGTCCAGTGGCCCATCCACCGGTGCCCGCCCAGCAACCCGCCGCGGCAGTGCTCGCGCTCCACCTGCACGCCCTTCACGTGCGCGCAGTGGATGTACTTCCCGTACTCACGGATGAACTGGATCACCGACACGTTCTGCCATTCCATGTGCGAGCCGTCGAGGTTGAACCCGACCGTGCCCTCGAACCCGGCGTTGTTCATGAACGAGATGTAGTCGCCGGCGCTCTCGAGGTCGCCCATCGCGCGCTCGGACGGGTGGCACTCCAGGTCGAACGTGACCCCGTACTCCTTGCACAGCTTCCACACGTCCCCGAACCGCTCGGCGATCAGCTCCAGCGACACCTTCCACACGTCCGGGATGTCGTACCCCTCCATCGAACTCGGCAACGGCGGGAACAGGAACCAGTGGCTCCAGCAGTTCGCCGGGCTGCCGACGAACCCGGGCAGCGCGACCTTGCGGTTCTGGAGCTTCGAGAGGTGCCCGGCGTACCGGGTCGCCGCGAGAAGATCCTTCTTCGCCTCGGCGTGCATCAGTTTGCCCACCTCGGCCGGCACGAAGAACGGGTCGGTCCGCGGCGGGTTGTTGCCCGCCGCGCGCCAGGCCTTGTACGCGGCCTTCGCTTCGCCCTTACCGGAGCAGAAGTTGAGCGTCTTGGCGCTCGGCTCGTCGCCCAGCACCTGCCCCTGGAGGTGCGTCGCGACGGTGAAGATTTCCATCCCGTGCGGCTTGGCGAGGGCCACGCGCTCCTTTGCGTATTCGGCCGCGCCCGCGTCGGTGTCGCACCGGCGCAAATCCAGTTCCCAGGACGCTTCCTCCCACCCGTCGAACCCGGCGCCCGCGATGAACTTGATCCACTCGGCCTCCGGCACGCCCCCGAACTGCCCGCGCACGAGGCCGATCTGGTGGTAACTGCCCTTACCGGGCCGGTGAGCGGGCTTGCCCTCGCTGTCTACGGTCTGCGCGAATCCCATCGGTCTGCCTCGTACTGGGGAAGAGGTTACGCTCGTGTGAGTCAATCGGGGACGCACCGCAGACTTTACGCACAGCGGAAACGCCGGGCAAGCGCGCCGGTGAAATCGCCGCTTTCGGACGTGGGATTCCCGGCGCCCGAATGGTACACTCGGCGAAAGACTATTGGACTTTGTGCATCTTCCGCGCGCGAGGGATTTATGGTCGCCCCACAGAACGTGAGTGCGAGCGCCTCGGGAAACGACCCCGGCCCGCCGCCAAAAACGGGCACGCCGCCCGGCCCCCCTGCTCCGCCGCCCCCCGGGTGGTTCCGCAAACTCGTTCTCCTCGGCGCGGGCACCCTGGAAGCACTGGAAGCGGTGCTCCGGTGGCTCACCGCGTACCCACTGTTTCTGGCGCAGTTGGTCGTACTGGTGCTCGCGGCGTGGGGCGTTGTGGGGGGCGACCTCGGGGCCGAGCACCTGTTCTGGCACGAGCGCCCGCTGGTCCAACTCGGCACCGGGGTCTCGGTCGGGTTGTTCGTCGGCGTGTTCCTGTTCCTCAATTACATCCTGTTCCGCCCGGACTGGCTCGTGGGCGCCTACCCGCCCGACCCGAAGCGCCCCGGCATTCTCCTCCGGTTCCCCGGAACGCTCATTCCCAGCGCGGACGCGGAAGTGCGCGTGCTCGGGCGGTTCCTGTTGTGGGGGATGCTCCTCGTCCTCGCGCTGATCGTCGTCCCGAAACTGTTCGCAGCCGCCTCCGCGCCGCCGGCGACCGGCGCCGTCGAGGGCGAAGCCGCAGCACTCGCACCCCAGCGCCCCTGGCTGGACTACCTGAACGACCGGCTCTGGCTGCTCCCGTTCGTGCTCGGGTATGTGCTGGCGGGGCTGTTCGCGCGCGTGACGTACTACTTCGATGAGGGGCACCGGGCGCCCGCGTGCCCGGCGCTCCGGGACTGGCTGCTGGACCTGCGCATCATCCCACCCGGTATCACCTCCCCGTCGGGCACGCCCTGGGACACGGTGCGCGAGTACCTCATCGGGCGGGATCGCAACCCGGTTCCCAAAGAGGCCGTTTCGCTCCACGGGATCGCGACGCTTGTCATGGGGATGGCACTGGCCATTATCGTCGCACTGCTCGCGATCGTGTACGTGCTGGACCGCTGGGCACCCGGCTACTCGCTCACCGGTCTTATTTCGCTGGTGTGCCTGATCTTCATCGTGATGAGCATGTTGTACGGGTTCTTCGAGTCCCATTTCCGCGTCCAGCGCCTCGCGTTCATCGGGGGCGCCCTCCTGCTCCTCGTGTGGAACTCGACCGACTTCTTCAAGGCAGGGGACGGCTACGGCAGGAACCACTTCAAGCTGCAATTCCCGGGACTGGAAGGAACGCGCGAGAACGAGGGCGTGAACCTGCCACTGTGGGATCCCAAGCAGAAAAACGGCGGGCGCGACGTGGAGGCGGTGCTCGACGCCACGAGCAACTACGCGGAAGCGTACCTGATCCCCGCGGACGAACCGCTCCGGCAAATGTGCGAGCGATGGAAGGCGCAACCCGGCCGCGAGAAGGAAAAACCGAAGATCGTGATTGTCTGCACGAGCGGCGGCGGGATTCGGGCCGCAGTCTGGACCGGTGTCGTGCTGAACGAACTGGATAAAGACTCCGCCCTCCCCGGGTTCCGGGACCACATCCGGTTGTTCACCGGGGCGAGTGGCGGAATGGTCGGGGCGACCTTGTACGTCGCCGATTTCGAGAACCCGGCCGGGTTCGGGGACGGGCACATCAAGGCGCTGGCCGAGGACTCGCTCACGCGCACCGGCCAGTCGCTCGTCCTGCGCGACATGACGTGGAACACCATTGCCGTCCCCCCCTGGAACCACGCCACCTGGGACCGCGGGCGTACCCTCGAATGGATGTGGGAACTGAACGCGGCACAGCACCTCCAGAAAGACGCGAGCACAGCGTGGCAGAACCCGTGGCGGAAAACGTTCGCGGACCTGCGCGTGCTGGAGCGCCAGGGCAAGCGCCCGTCCATGATCTACTCGCCCCTCATGGTCGAAGACTCCCGGCGCCTGTTGATTAGCAACCTGGAACTGAGCGGGCTGGACGACCCGACCGACCTGGCGGACGTGAGCGTGGCGACCGGCCCGCACGGAACGGCCGGGCGCTCGGCGGTCGAGTTCCACCGGCTCTTCCCGGACCTGCCGCCCGACGAGTTTCTCGAATACTTCCCGCCCGGTGAATCGGCTTCCGACCCGCGGCGCGAGGCCGTGGGGAAACTCCGCTCGTCGGCGGACTTCCGCGTGGTGACCGCGGCCCGGATGAACGCCACGTTCCCGGTCATCAGCCCGGCCGTGAGTCTCCCGACCGTCCCGCCCCGGCGCCTCGTGGACGCCGGGATTTACGACAACTACGGGGTGAACGTGGCCGCGCTGTGGCTCCTGAAGAACAAGGACGCGGTCCTCAAGTACACGTCGGGGGTCGCACTGGTGCAGATCCGCGCGTTCCCGCTCCACGACGCCCGGAACAAGTTCGCGTCCTTCGACCCGGACACCGGCAAGCTCGTGGCCAAACCGCTTAAAGGTGACCTGTTCGCCGACATCCTGGCGTCCGCCAGCGCGCCGGCCGAAGCGCTGTTTTCCGCCCGCGCCAACGCCGCCTTCTTCCGCAACGCCGAGCAGGTCGAAACGCTCCACCGGGCGTTCAACACCTGTCCAGGCGATATGCCCGCGACGAGCCAGTTCTTCTACACCGCGTGGCTGGAACTGCGCCGACCGGCTTCACTAAACTGGTACCTCACCACAACTGAGCGCGACAGCATTACAACGGGCTACAAGGACCGCGAAGTGAGCGAACAGCACGCCTTACTCCGCCGGTGGTTCGGCTCCGGGGGAAAGGTGGCGCCGTGACTGAGCGCGAGGCGTTCATCGAAGCGATCGCGGCGAACCCGGCCGACGACACCGTCCGGCTGGCGTTCGCCGACTGGCTACAGGAGAACGGCGAAGAGGACCGCGCCGAGTTCGTGCGCCTGTTACACGAACTGATGACGGGGCAGCGCGAGCTGGAGGGTATTCGGCAACCAAGTAAACATCTCCTAACGCTGCAAAATCGCATCCAAAAGTTATTCACGTCGTGCGGCGCGACCTGGCTCGGACCGTTCTACCAGGCACTCGGAGCGGAATTCCCACCCGCGCGCCGGGAACCCTGGTCGTCGCGCTTGTGGCGGCGCGTCACTGGCAGCCAGACAGATCAAGTGGGTGAACTGTTTAAGTATTTGCACTTCGGCCGTGTCTGCATTGAAGGGAGATCCGACGAGCTTATTAGAACTCTCGACTTGTGGAGTGGCTTCGTCAGTTCTTTGCAGATTTCTCTCGAGGCGCGGCTCCCGATCCGCGACATTGCTGCCGCATTCCGACGAGAGCCGGTAAACAGTCTACGGATTGCGGCCGCCGATAATTTCGACCAATGGAGCCGCCTAAACAAGCCCTGTCTCGCTCGCTCGGAATCGTTGACCGTTGAGATGTCAAACGAGCGCAACCGACAGACCATCAAAGTGGTCGAAGATATCCTCCACGGTCAGCACTGGTCGGGGCTTAAGCACCTGGGGCTCTGGCACGCGGGGAACCATTTCCAACCGGAATCACACGAGTGCATTGAGCAATTGGCTCATTCGCCGCTCTTGTCCAACATCCACTCACTATCCTTAATGATCGAACAGCCCGACATTCGCCCACTCACTCATTTACCTCAAATCGCGAACCTTCGCAGGTTCCGCACGTGCGGTCGCCTGACGCCCGAAGCAACCGGCGCTATCGCCAGCGCTACCTTTCGGCCGAACCTGGAAGAGCTGAATCTGTCCCTGGGCTACCTCGAAGGCGACTGGACACGGGCACTTGCGGCAGTCGTGTGGCCCAAATTGCGATCACTGGACCTCGGGTACAATCAACTCACTGACGCGGGCGTGCGGAGTTTATTACCGCTCGTTCCCCGACTGACCGACCTCTGCTTGTGCAGTAGCAACATCACCGACACTGGTGCGTTGGCACTTGCCGACGCAATCGATCCCGAAAAGATGGAAAATTTCTGGCTCAATTACAATCCGCTTTCGTTGGAAACGGTAGACGCGCTCCGCGCCCGGTTCGGTGAGCGCTTCCACTTCACCGCTTCTACTGGGTCTCCATGACCGCCGACCGACTCTTGATATGGCTCATGCGGATCGACGCGGGCGTCGTGCTGTGCGCGTTTCCGTGTGCGTTTCTGCCGTTCGAGTGGATGGACACGGTTCACCGCGACTGGCTCGGGCTCGGTCCGCTCCCGGACGCCGTCATCACGCGGTACATGACGCGGTCGCTCTCGCTCGTGTACGCGATGCACGGGGCCATTGTGCTCGCGATCACCTTCGACTGGAAGCGCTACCGACCACTCGTGCCGGTCCTCGCGTGGCTCCACGCCGTTCTGGGGGTCGGGTTGCTGATCGTGGATCTGAACGCGGGCGTCCCCTGGTGGTGGACCGCGGGCGAGGGACCGGGGCTGGTCGCGTTCGGGCTCGTCAAACTGTTTCTCTATCGGCGCGCAAGTCGGACCGCTCCGAGCGTTTCATGAGTGGGTGGCAGGCGCGGGTCTACCACCCATCAGGTAGCGCCACATCAAGTTACAAACGCCACGGCCCGAAGCGCGTTCAAGCGTCTGGGGAAGAGTTGCACCGAAAGGACTGCCATGATCGCTCTCAAGTGGTCGTTCCGCGTGCTCGCTGCACTCGCGGCCGTCGCGCCCGCAACGCGGGCTGAGGCGCAGCAAGTTCAGCCGCAGGTCGGCGGGGGGTTCCGCCCGCAACCGAACGCCGGCCAAAAGGCGCCGGCCGTCATCGTTCACCCGCAAATCAACACGATGCCGGGCATCCCCGCGTCCGTGGTTTATCCGCCGTCGTTTAACCCCGGTCCGTTCTTCAACCCGGCACTCAACAACCCGTGGTTGAACCAGACCCAATTTGTGCCGTACAACCCGTTCGTGCTGAACCCGTTTAATCCGCTGTTCGCGCCGAACAACCCGTTCGTCAATAACCCATTTGCACCGAACCCGTTTGTTCCGAACGCATTCAACAACCCGTTTGCGATTAATCCGTTCAACAACCCGTTCAGGCCGTTCGCGACCTCCACACCGCCGATCGCGATCCAGCAACCCGGTCAATTGATGTGGCGCGGACCGGATCTGCAAGTGAACCCGATCTCGGGCACGGTCTACAGGCCGCTCAGCGGGATTGCCCGCACCGCGGACGGCAACACGTTCTTCCGCGTTCCCGGAAGCGGGTTGCCCACCTTTACCGGCGCCTACGCTCCGGGCACCGGGCTGTACTTCAATCCCGCGCAAAACACCTTCCTGAATCCCGCGAGCGGTGTTATCAGCCGCCCCGGGGTGACGACCGTCTTCCTCCCGTGGATTCCGGGGTAATCGGGACCGAAAACAGCAACAGTAAACTGCACGCGGCCCGCCGAGTGGAACGAAATCCATTCGGCGGGCCGTGTTGATTTTCGGGTTGAAGAAGCCGGTACAATGACCACGACGGACGATTCCGAACGCCCCGGAGGACGATTCCATGTCAATCAAGCTCGTTTACATCCAGTCCCAGAACGGTATTCCCGCAACGGACTCCTTCTACCGTGCGTGGGACGGTTTCTGCAAACGCGGCGTCCGGTGCGAGTTGTTCGAGCCGTCGCAACTCGAAGCACTGCCGCTCGCACGCGACACACTGGTAGCCGGTGGGGTGCCAATCGTTGAAGCCGCACTGACAAAACTCGGTGTACCGGTTCCCGTGGCGGACAATCTCCCCGCGTGTTTGGCCAAGTACCGCGGACGCAAGGTCTGGCCCTCGACGTGGGGCACACTGCGTTCCGAGTACGGCCAAAAGGCGCTGAGCGAACCGCTCTGGGTGAAGCCACTGCGTCGGAACAAGGGCTTCCCCTCGGTCGCGGTCTACGACGCCGACGACATGCCGGACGCGGTGCGCCTGCCCGACGGCCACGAGGTGCTCGTGTCAGAGTACGTCACGTTCGTTTCGGAGTGGCGGTGTTTCGTGCGCAGCGGGCAGGTGCTCGACGTGTGCCGCTATCAAGGCGACGTGTTTCGCTACCCCGATCCGCAAATCATCAAGAACGCGATTGCGGACCACGGCCCCATCGCCCCGGCCGGTTACGGCATCGATTTCGGTGTGTTAACGACCGGCCGGACGGTGCTGGTAGAAGTGAACGATGGTTATTCGCTCAACCCCTACGGTCTGGAATCGATGGAGTATTCCGAACTCCTCGAAGCCCGGTGGGTCGAACTCGCGAGCAAGTAAGTGAACGAATCACGGGCGCGTTCTGGCCGGTAGGAGCGCGTAAGAGAACGCGCCGAGCAGGTCACCGCGCTCACCCCCGTGACATTCAACACACTGTCGCGCGCTACGAATCCCACCCACAAACCGGATCACATCTCCCCGCCGAGCGGCGAAGCCGTCTTCCCCGCGGCGAACGGCTCCCAACCCCGCTTCCTCGAACGTGTCTAACGGGCGCGTCGGCACGCTCGGCAGTTCGATCATCGCCGGGAGCCGATCGGACACGTACACCACCGGCTCCGGGTGCTTCAGAAGGCCAACCAACTCGATTCGCTGCACCCGCCAAGTTTCGATTTCGGGTACTCGGCTGAACCGGTGAGACAGGAACCCGGCGACGCGCGACCGAGACTGAACGTACCCCCATTCCCGCGCGTTCACAAAATCCAGTAGCCCGCTCGCATGCAATCCGGCGAGGCGCTTCTGGTCCGTGTCCGGGACTGTCCCAAACGGCTCCCCGTACCCCCAGATCACCGGCGGCCCGGGCTGAACTGGAGTATCCCCCCGCTCCAACCGGGGTTTTAGCCTTTCCTCCGTCGGGAAACCTACCCCCCGCGCCACCCCGAAGCCGGGACTGTTGACGAACGCCTCAACGGTATCCTCGTGCAGTCGTCCTAACAGGTACTCCCGAAGCGTGACACCGGCTTCACTCTGCACCGCCTGTTCAAACCCGTCCAACTGCTCGGCCGTGGTGCCGATCAATGGGCGCCGAAAAGTACCCGATGGCTCGGCCACTCGATCCACCATTGATTCAAACGGGTATTTCTGTCGGAGGCGGTCACGAGTCGCCTGATCCTCCAAGGCAAACCACCCGGCAATCCCGTAGGCCGTTAGCGCAGCCGCAGTCGAGAGTGGTAAGAAGGTGGGCACACGCCGACGCACCCGGGGCCACACCCCAAGGGCCATAGCCAGTAGCAAGCACAACCCGGCTACCACCGGCAAAAGACCAAGGAGGCAGAAGAAGGCCGGGAACATACTTCCCAGAGCGAACCGAGCCCAGCGAATCGGGTGCGGGTGCGGGCGAGCTGCGGCGTGCGCAGCCAACAGAACAATCAGGGCAAAGGGCAAGGAAATGTAGAACATGGCATCTTCGTTTGTCGACCGCTCATTGGCCCGTTCGTCCAGTAAGACGGCGCGGTTCGGGCCGCATTCCACAAAGTCGTTCTGCGTGCTCCCAGAGTAGGTAGAAGCGCGATCGAGCGAACGGAATCGTGTTACGGAAGTGTCGCGAGGAATTGCTTCAAGGCCGCAACGTACTCCGGGGTCGGTGGGTCAGAGTGCCCGCCGCCCGGGATCGTCATGAACTGCTTTGGTTCGTTTGCAGCAGCGAAGAGTTTCTGGCCCAGCGAATACGGAACGATGCGATCGGCGTCCCCGTGAACCTGGAAGAGCGGACCGCGATAGTTCCGGATCTTGTCCACTGAGTTGAGCTTGGACTGCATCACCGCGCGCACCGGCAGCAGCGGGACGTGACTCGCGGCCACGTCCGGCAGAGAGGTGAAGGTGCCCTCCAGAATCAGCCCGCGTGCGCCGTCTGCTGCGGCGAGATCCACCGCTACTCCGCCCCCGAGCGAGTGCCCCACCAGCACCACATCGCTCTCGCGAACGCCACACGCCGCGGCCAAATACCGCCGGGCGGCGCGGGCGTCGTCGAGTACCCCGGTTTCGGTCGGGGCGCCGCCGCTCTTACCGTACCCGCGGTAATCAAAGACCATGACCGAAGCGCCGAGCTGGTCGCGGAAGAGCCGCAGCACCTCGCGCCGGGTCGTGATGTTTCCGCCGTTCCCGTGCGTGTACAGCACGACCGCTTGCGGGCGCTCGGCGCGCGCGAGCCACCCGTTCAGGCGAACCCCGTCCGACGACTCGATCCACACGTCCTCAATGCCGGGCGTCGGCGCCCAATCGCCCGTGGGGTACTTTCGCGGTTGGAACACGATCGAATTTTCGATGGCGGTTGCGCACCCGCTTACCGCGAGCGCCAAAAAACCGCCAACAACGAGGGCGCGAGCTCGGTTCATGTCCCCTCTCGGGCTTGGCGCTTTGGCAACGAACGTGGCGGTGCGGAATGTCGAGCCGTATGACCGCAACGCCCCACGCGGTCAATCTCAAACCAAAAGTGTTACTTCACCCGCTTATTGGCACTCGCGGTTCGCCCGAGCACCATGAACTCCATCACTCACGAGAGCTTAACGGCTCGATCCCCCGAGCCTCAAGATGCCTCGTTGCGTTCGGCCGTTCGCCTGCGTAAACTCAACGCTTCGTTACCCCCGCCCGTACCTCACACCCACTCTCCACAATGAATCGCCGCGAATTCATCGCTACCGCTGCCGTCGCATCCACCGGACCGATCTTGCTCGGCACGACCAAGAAGGCCGAAGAGAAGAAGCCGGTCATCGGCGTCGAGGGCCACAAGTACGAGTGCGTTCACAACTGGGGCGAACTGCCCGGCGAGTTCGAGTGGCAGACGACGCACAACGTCGCGCTCGACGGCGCAGGCAACGTGTACATCACGCACCAGGGGCTGAAAAACAAAAAGGGCATGGACACGGTGTTCGTGTTCGACCCGAAGGGCAAGTACATCCGCTCGTTCGGCAAAGACTGGCACGAGGGCGGCCACGGTGTCGAGATCCGCAAGGAGGGGAGCGAGGAGTTCATCTACTTCTCGAACACCTGGACCGGAACCAAGAAACTCGTGAAGACCAACCTGAAGGGCGAAACGGTGTGGGAGAAGGGGCGCCCGGAGTGCCCGGAATACGCCCCGCGCCCCGACGCGAAGGACGCGACCAAAACCGTCACCCCCGCGTACAACCCGACCAACATCTGCTGGCTGCCGGACGGCGGGTTCAACGTCGGCGACGGGTACGGCTCCAACTACATGCTCAACTACGACAAGGACGGGAAGCTCGTGAAGGTGTTCGGCGGCAGCGGAAACGGCAAGGGCAAACTCCAAACGCCGCACGGCCAGTGGGTCGATGATCGCGTGAAGGACAAGCCGGTGCTCGTGGTGTGCGACCGCGCCAACGCGCGCCTCAGCCGCTTCCAGTTGGACGGCACGCCGATCGACGCCACCGAATCCGGCAAAGTGGTCCTGTTCCCCGCGCACGCGAAGACGCGCGGCGACGTGCTCCTGGTCCCCGACCTGCACGCCCGCGTGAGCCTGTTCGACAAGGAGAACAAGCCGATCGTTCACCTGGGCGACGACGCGGAATGGCGGAAGAAGGTGCTCGATGGCTTCAAGGTGCGCTCACAGCCGAAGGAGTGGCTCCCGGGCAAGTTCGTCCACCCGCACGACGCCGCCTTCGACAAGGACGGCAACATCTTCGTCGTCGAGTGGGTCAGCACCGGACGCATCACGCTGCTGAAGAAGGTGGGCTGAAGTCGGGTGCCCCCGTCCCGCCCTTGCGGGCGGGGTTTGCTTCACCGTCGGTTCAACACGAACCGGCCGGAGTCGCGGCGGCTGGTAAACGTCGCGTCGAAGTTCGTGTTCGTCGCGGTAGCTGTTGTGCGGAACGTGCCGAACGGTCCCAGCGGTTTCTCGGCCGAGAGCACAACCACACCGTCCCCCGTTCCGACCACGTCCATCGTCGTCGTGTATCGGAACGGGATCACTTTCGCGAACCGCCCGCGGTACTTCACGCGGTACGCATCATCACCGAGCGGGGTGAACGTCGCGTGCAGCGGCCCGGTGTGGCCGTTCTTGTCGCTGACCCAGTACCCGGACCACTTCCCGCTCAGCCCGGGAGCGGAGGGTGCGGCAGTGGGCTGTGCGAAACTTACCGTCGGCAGCGCACAAAGTGCGATCAGAGACAGCACTCGATACATCGGCATAACCTCTTGAGGACCGGGCAGGTATTCTACTTTTCCGGTCGCGATGTGCCGGTGTCCAGAGCACTTTGAACTCGTAATTGAGGTGCTTTAGAGCCGCCCTGCGAGTTGCTCTGGTTGTATCGAATTCGTGGAGATTGCGTCGTGATCCGTCTCGCTCTCGCTCTCGCGCTCGTGTTATTTGCATTTGCTTCGCCCGTGTTTGCCATCGAACCAGAGAAGATCGACCTCTTTGAAGCCGACCGGGGCGGGTACAAGCAGTACCGCATCCCCGGAATCGTGGTCACGAAATCGGGCACTGTGCTTGCGTACTGCGAAGCGCGCAAGAGCACACGCGGTGATTGGGGCGCGATCGACATTCTGCTCCGGCGCAGCACAGACGGCGGTAAGACCTGGGACGAGCCGAAGAAGATCGCAGACGTACCCGGGCCGAAGGAGAAGAACCCCGTCGCGCTCGCGCAGAAACTCGCGAACAAGGACGACGTGACGTACAACAACCCTGTCATGATCGCGGATAAATCGGGCGCGGTTCACCTGCTCTTCTGCCTCGAATACATGCGGTGCTTTTACGCCCGATCCAACGACGACGGCAAGACGTGGACCGCACCCGTCGAGATCACCGCGAGCGCGTTTGATCCCATCAAGAAGGGATACGACTGGAAGGTACTCGCCACCGGCCCCGGCCACGGCATTCAACTCAAAAGCGGTCGGCTGCTCTGCCCCGTGTGGCTCTCGCTCGGCACCGGCGGCCACGCCCACCGACCGAGCATCGTAACCACGATCTACAGCGACGATCTGGGCAAAACCTGGAAGCCCGGCGAGATCGCGATCCCACACGCGGCCGAGTCAGTGAACCCCAACGAGTCGTGCGTTGCGGAACTGTCCGATGGCACCGTGATGCTGAACGCGCGGAGCGAATCGAAGAACAACCGCCGGCTCGTGACACTGAGCGCTGATGGCGCGACCAAGTGGAGCAAGCCTGCGTTCGACGACGCACTCACGGAACCGGTCTGCGTGGGCAGTTTGCTCGCGGTCCCGGGCAAGAAGCCGCTGTTACTCTTCAGCAATCCCGACAACTTGGAAAAGGCCGGCGCAAAAGCTCCGCCCACACCCGGTAGCGGTCGCGATCGCAAGAACGTGACCGTGCGATTGAGTGAAGATGACGGCAAGACGTGGACCGCGAAGCGCAGCGTCGAAACCGGCTTCAGCGCCTATTCGGACCTCGCGCTCGCGAAGGACGGAACCGTGCTGCTCTTCTACGAGCGTGCCGGCGAAAAGGGCACGAACTACGGCCGACTCACGCTGGCGCGATTCGGAGCGGAGTGGATCAAGGAGAAGTAGGAACCTTCGTGAATTCAAAAGGCAGGTTGGCCACAAAAAAGCACAAAGAGCACAAAAGAAAACAGAAGAGTAGAAGCGAAACCTGAATGATCTCAGTTCTGCGCTTTTGGTTTCCTTTTGTGCCCTTTGTGCTTTTTTGTGGCCAATCTGCCTTTTGAATTCAGCTTCATTCTTGCTTGCCGATCCACTTGAGGACTGTGGAACCGGGAACGACCATCTTCACCACCATCTGGAGCGTGGAGCCTTTTGGGTGCGGTTCGGGTTTGGCCGGGTCTTTCGGCTTATCGTCCTTCTTGTCACCCTTCTTATCGTCCGCGCGCGAGGCGCCCTTCTTGGGCACCTTGAGTGCGCGAATCCGGCGCGCCGGGTTCTTGCCGTCGTCGCCCGCGTCGAGGCTGAGTGTGAGTGCCGCCATGCCGACCACCGCGCCGTACTTGCTCAGCACCGGCGCGCCGCTCGATCCGCTCGCGTACTCGGCGGAAATACCCATCCACTTCTCGGTTTTGCCGTCTTCGTTGGTGTTCGTGCTGTACCGCGTGACGGTCCCCTGCGTGTACAAGTAGAACAGATCGCCGGGGTGACTGATGACCCCGACCCACGATCCGACCTCTGCGTGCCCCGACGCGACCGGCAGCGGGGTGAGCCCCTTCGCCGCGATGCGGAACACCGCGATGTCGGCCGTCTTGTCGCCGCCGATGAAGTCGGTGACGGGGTACACGTTCCCGTCGCGGTCCGCAGCGCCGAACACTTCGTCCGGCTTCAGATCCTCGAACACGTGCCAGTTGGTGACCAGCACGCCATCGGCCGCGGCGACCCACGCGGTCGCGTAAGTGCCGCTCTCCCAGTTCCCGTCCTTGTCCGGGTAGACGCTCCCGACAATGAACACGCTGCGAACGGCGGCCTTGTACACGTCTTCCGGCGCCAGCACCTTGTCGCCGGGTTTGGTGGTCGCGACCTTCGCGGGGCCGGACTTCATTCGGGCGACGAGTTTGTCGTGCGCCAGTAGTTTGCCGGCCTTCGCGAGTTCTTCGAGCTTGTCGTAGAACTGCTTGTACATTTCATCGTCGTCGATGTACTTCGGCTCGCGCGGCGCTTCCGTTCGCAACTGCTGCGCCGGCGCGGGGGCGGCAAACGCAAACGTAACGAACACCACCGGCAGGAAGGCCCGGCGCACGGTGGTTCCTGTCATGAGACGTGGTCGCATTCCGTCACTCCTCGCGCTTGGCAACCGTCCGAGCGTACCCTTCTTCGAGGCGGCGGGTCAACTCCGGGAACTTGTCGAACAGGCGCTTCGGCACGCGCTTCTCAGTGCGCGTCAGTGCATACGCGGTCAGGAGAGGAAGTGCGATCGTCGAATCGACGTAACACGTGACCGAGTCCGGCAGTTTGTCGGGATCGACCTTGCCCCAAGTCATCGCTTCGCTCGGCGTCGCGCCGCTCAAGCCGCCGGTGTCGGGGCGCGCGTCGGTGAACTGTAGGAAGTAGTCGTGCCCGGCTTCGAGCAGCCCGAGCACTTCCTGAATTTGCGGCTCCGTTTGGAGCATGAAGTTCTTCGGGCTTCCCCCTCCGAGGATGAGCACCGAACTCGTACCGCCCGACGCCTTCGCGTCCCACACCACCGCGGCCGACTGGTTCACGTCTCGTAACGGGTCGATTCGGAGCTTCCCGCCTTCGAGCATGAGCGCGGCGAGGTTCATGCCGATCGAGCTGTCGCCGGGCGAGCTGGTGAAAATCGGCACCCCGTGGCGGTACGCGGCGGCGAGCAGGTTCTTCCCGCGGTGCCCGGTCTGGTCTTCACGCTCCGCAAGGTACTTGCCCACGAGGTTGTGGAACTCGGCCGTCCCCATTGTCTGCTGAAATGCTTCGCCGCGACAGAGCGTGCGGAAGAATTTGTCGGTTCCGAGCAGGTTCTCGTAGTCGAAAATGATGTCGTAAATGCGGATGACCTGGTTCTCTCGCAGTTCCAGGTCCGGCAAACTCGGCCCGGCCTGGTACAGGTCCATCCCGAGCGCGTAGTGCGTGTCGTGGTACAGGTTCGCGCCGGTCGAAACGATCCAGTCGACGAAGCCGGCTTCCACGAGTGGCACCAAGCACGACATCCCCAACCCGGCGGGTGTAAGTGCCCCGGAGAGTGCGAGGCCGATGGTGCCGTTGTTCGCGAGCATCTTTCGCACGAACAACTGGCAGCCCTCGCGCAGCCGGCCGCTGTTGTAAGACAGGAACGCGCCGTCGATCAGGTCGGCCGCACTCGCGCCGCCCGCGACCGCCGGCGGGTCGATCCGCTCGCGGCTGATCCGGTGCAAGAAGTCCTTGTTCGCGTCGGTACCGGCATGGCGATCGTAGTGCGGCTTGTGTGGGTGCATATCAGAAACCAGAAGTCAGAGGACAGAATTTCGGGAACCGGCACCGCGAGACCGGCACGCGGACTCACGGGCGCTCCTCGGAACCGGTCAGCAACAGCCGCAACGCGGTTTCGTAGTCTCCCGGCGAATTCAGATTACGGAGAGAGACGAGTTCGGGGTCCACATCAATTAACTCTTCGGGCTCGATCACGCGCGTCGGCACGCGGTCAAAGAGGTCCACAGCGCGAAGGCGCCCCTCAGCGAGCATCGCGCGTACCACGGGCAAGACGTCCACGCGATACACCGCAGCGAGCGGGTGAAGGAACCCGCCGACACGCGGAACCGCCGCACCTACCCCTCCCCCAAGGGGAGAGGGGCTTAAAACAGCCGATGGTTCTGTTCCCCCTTCCTTCTTAGGGAAGGGGGTTAGGGGGTTAGGTTCCCCCAAAAACGCAATCACCCGGCGCACGAACTCGGGCTTCAGAAACGGCACGTCGCACGCGGACAAGTACACCGCGTCGCACGTCCCCGCGAGCGCGACGAGCCCTGCGGCGAGACCCGCTGGCGGCCCGTTTTCATCGATCTCATCTCGCACGAGAACTATTTCTGCTGGGAGCGGCGGTACGTCCTGATCCCGGGCCGCGACCACGACGACCGGGTCGACGACTTCGCGCAGAACGCGAACCGCACGCTGGAGCATGAATTCCCCGGCAAACGGGAGCCACGCTTTGGGCCGCCCCATACGCGACGACTTCCCGCCACACAGCACGATACCGCCGATCTTCATGCCACAACCCGAATTTCCGTTCGCCGGCCTGAACTCTCACATGTAGCCGATAATCTCTATTGGCCGACAGAAGGTCAATTCACGTCCTATAGGAAGGTATCAGATACCCGCTCCCGCTTCCCGAGCCTTCCATGTTCTTTAAAGCTTTTACGCGGCTCCTCCGCCGCGAGACGCCGAACTTGCTGGCTCTGCCCGCGCTCGTCCGGGATCTCGGAAAGGTCGAGTCCTTCCCGACGCTCTCCGATACGACCGTGCGCGCGCTGGCTCTCGCGAGCGACCCGAACGCAACCCTCGCGAACCTGGCCGAACTGGTCCGCCGGGACGGGGTTCTTGCCGTGTCCGTGCTCAAGGTCGCGAACTCGGCCGCGTTCCGCGGGAAGCGCGCCACCGAGAACGTCCAGCAAGCAACCGTGCGCCTGGGCATGCGCCGGTGCCAGCAGGTGATCGCGGCCGTCGGGGTGGGCGGGGTCTTCAAGTACAGTACGCCCCAAGCCGGCATCATGTGCGAAGGGCTGCTGCGGCACGCGCTCTTCACGGCTACACTGGCGTCCCGGTTGAATACCGCGGGGAACCTCGGGTTCCGCGGGGAAGAGTTCACCGCCGGGTTGCTCCACGACATCGGCCGGGTGATCGTGTGCGTTCGGGCGCCCGAAGCGTTCGCGTGTGCCGATCCCATGACGTTCCAGGAGGACGGCGGCGTGCTCGGGCGCGAGCGCGACGTGCTGCAACTCGACCACTGCGAGATCGGGGTCCGGTTCGCCAAGGCGAACAAGCTCTCGCCGGCGATCACGAACGCGATCCTGAACCACCACTTCCCCCAAGCGGAGAAGGACCACCCGCTCCTCGTCGCGCTGACGGCGGCGGCCGACGGGCTCGCCAACCACGTTCAGCGCGAGCGGAAGTTGACCAACTACCAGATGGAAAAATGCCCCGGCTTCTTGCGGCTCCACGAGCGCGCGGGCCTCGAGACGATCAAGTCGATCCGCAAATCCCTCTCCAAAACGGTTATTGAAGCTCTGCGGGAAACCCGCGCGATGCTCCAGATCACCGCCACCGCTGCCAAGAAGTAGCTCGTTCCGGCTTCAAAGTCCGTAAATACCCGAGTACAACTCCCCTACGCCGTCCACAATCGTGGCGCCACTCAACCATTGAATTGGTGGCCCCGCGCCCAATCGAGTGACGGGCCGTCCGCCAAGAGGTCGCCCGTGGCCCGAAAGTTCCGCGTCGGGGTCGTCGGTTTCGGGATCGCGGGCGCGACCACCGCGTACCTGCTCGCGCGCGACGGCCACGCGGTCACCCTGCTCGAACGCGCGCCCGTGGCCGATCCCATCGGCGCGGGCGTGCTGCTCCAGCGCTCCGGTCAGGCCGTTCTCGACCACCTCGGCGTTCTCGATCAGGTACTTGCACACAGCGCCCCCATCGAAGAACTCCACGCGCGGCACGCGCCCGGGGGCCGCACGCTCGTCCGCACGCGCTACGGCGACTACGCGCCCGGCTTCCGCGCCTATGGTGTGCATCGCGGGGTGCTGTTCCGCGCCGTGCGGGATCTCGTTCACACGCAACCGGTCGATGTGCGCCTCAACCACGAAGTCGTGGCGCGCGAGTGGACGCCCTTCGGCGAAGTCCGGCTTATCGACTCGCGCGGCCGGAGCCACGGCCCGTTCGACTGCGTCGTGTGCGGCGACGGTTCGCGCTCCCACCTGCGCCAAGTGTTCGGCTTCCGGGCTTCGGTTCTGAAATACGACCACGGCACGCTCTGGGTTACTGCACCCGGCACGGGCGAGCCCGGGAAGTTGCTCCAGGTCGTTCGCGGAACAAGCCAGTTGCTCGGTCTGCTCCCGCTCGGTGACGGACTCGTGAGTCTGTACTGGGGGCTACCGAACAACACGGTCGCGGCGGTGAAAGCCCGCGGGCTGGACGCTTTGAAGGACGAAATGCGTGCGTTCTGCCCCGAAGCAGAACCGGCCCTCGACTTCCTCCACGATTTCGACCAGCTCATCCACACGACCTACCGGCACGTTCACCTCCGGCGCACGCACGACGGGCGCGTGATCTTCATCGGCGACGCGGCCCACGCGATGAGCCCGCACTTGGGTCAGGGAATCAACCTCGCGCTGGTGGATGCGTGGCGCCTGGCCGCGTGCTTGCGGACCGCGGACTCGCCGGCCGCTGCGTTCACGGCTTTCGTCAAAGCGCAGCGTGACTACTTGCGGTACTACTCCACCATCACGTGGCTCCTATCGCCGTTCTTCCAGTCCGGCTGGCGCGTACTGGCTTGTGGACGCGACATCGCGCTCCCGCTGATGCCGTGGATACCACCAGTGAAGAGGCAGATGCTCTTGACCGTTTGCGGACTGAAGGGCGGCGTCCTGAAGGGCCGGTTAACGGTGTAGAAATGACTCACCCCAGCGCCCCACGCGGGCACGACTAACATTTGCTAACATTTTGGCCGGCGCGTGCCACCTACCGCGCGAGTGCGGCACGAATCTCCTTCACCGGCAATACCTTAGAGCGATCCTGCCGCTTTCTGGCCCCGTGTCGGAGGCTAACATTTGCTGACACCGGAGCCAGTTTTTACCGGTTTTGGAATAGTTCCCACCACGAATGTTGGTGCCCTCCGACCCTTACTCAAGCAAGCTCCCATTCACCCTTCGCGGCTCGCCAGGGCCACGGATAGATTATAGTGTACACATTAACAAAATCAACTCAATTTGGCCCTGCACTCCTACGTCGCTGAGTTTTCGTGAGGTACCTACTCGCTCGTTAACGCCCGCCATTCGTCACAATCTCAAGTGAACGGCGAGTGTGAACGAGCGGCCTTGTGCGAGAACGTTGACCTGCAGCGCCGCCCAAGTCGGCGCGTCACTGCAGGTCAACGTCGTGCGTGTTACTGCCCTTCTTGACCGCGAAGCTCGGGATCGCGCCGGCCGTCGCGTACTTCTTCGGGATGGCCGCACCTTTGCCGGCTTCGGGCATACCGGGCATCGCCGCCGTTTGGCCGACGACCTTGACCGGCCCCGAGCCTGTGACGACGATCTTCGTGTCTCCAGGCGGCACTTCGTTGACGGTATAAGTACCGTCCGCGTTGACGATCGAACTCGATTCCTTGCCGTCGGCCCCAATGAACTTGATGAGCGTTCCCGGCGCCGGGGCCGCGCCCTTCACGGTCAACTTCCCCGTGACGGTGCCCTTATCCCCCGAGCTTCCGCAGCCCGCGAGACCGAGTGTCACGCAAAACAGGCCGAGCACCGGTAACCACCGGCCCGCGAACGGAACCTTCGGCAGAGTAATGATGTGAGGCATGGGTATTCCTGATGGGTGGGAGCAAGCGTATGGAATCGTAGCCCCCGCCCGAAAAAGCGGGCGGGGGCGGTAATTCGAGCGGCTCGAACGAGCCGCGACCGCGAGGGAGCGGGGCTCCCGGTGTACGTTGAACGGCCAAGAGCGTGGTAGCGCCTCCCGCCCCCTTGCGGTCGCGGCTCGTTCGAGCCGAAACGCGCGGCTCGGTTTACCAGTCGCTCGACAGAACCTGACCGTCGTCCGGGGTCAGTGCGTACTGCCAGGACAGTTGCGACACGCCGGAGCTGACGCTGCGGACGCTGCCGTCGGCCAGGGCGACCAGACAGCCGCCGGTGTGGTTCGCGTACACGCGGGACCGGTCCGTCGCCGCGGTTTGCGTAACCCCGAACAGTGGCGGCTGGTTCCAGCTCCCCCACCCGGCGTTGGCGCCGAACCGGTTGCCGTTCACCCCGCCCCACCCGAACACGGCGGAGTACTTGCCGTCGCCCGCCCAGTCCCACCCCGGGTACGCCCACAGTTGCCCGTGGTCGGACGTCCGCCCGCCGTAGCTGTCCGCGAACGTCAGCGTGTTCGAGGTGCCGTCCGGGATGTTGCCAATTTTGAACCCCGCCTGGTCCGCGTTGTTGACACGGGTCTTCCCGAAGAGCGCGTAGTTGGCCGCGTAGCTCGTGCCGGCCCAGTCCTGGCCGCGGTTGCTCGGGTACCCGCTGTTCAGGGTCGCGTCGGACGGGCACAGGAACGGTTTGACGGTTTGGTAGAGCACTTGGGGCTTGCTCGCGTTGCCCGCGATCGGCCCCTCCCACGGGGAACTGTACGACGTCCCGTTGTACGTCCCGACGATCGGAGCGAACCCGGCCTTATAAATGGCGTCCTGCTCGATGAACGGCAGCAGGTAGAAGTGGATCGACCCCCCGTGCGTTTGCGCTTGCGGCGACCCGTTCACGGCCGTGGTGATGTTGGGCAGCGCGTCCGAGTACGAACTGGCGTAGTTCTGAACGCCGAGCCCCAATTGTTTGAGGTTGTTACTGCACGACATGCGCGCGGCCGCCTCGCGCACCTTCTGCACCGCGGGCAACAGGAGCCCGATCAAGATGGCGATGATCGCGATCACCACCAGCAGCTCAATGAGTGTGAACCCGCGTCGCCCGGAACGGACCTTCGACACAGACATGGAGAGACTCCCTCGGTCGAACCAAGTAACAGAAAGGAACGAGCGCACGGCCCCGTGGGGTACAGGGCCGGTGCCACTTGAGTGGCGCTCCGCTCGCGCCGCACGAGCGGGTATCGGAACACGTGACTCGGGCGCGAACGCGGTCCCGGGCGCTCCGCCCGATCCCCGCGCCGGCAATGCGCCGTTACTGTTTGAAAACGCCCGGGTCCAAAAAGTTCCGCGGATCGCACACAATAATTAAAAAGATAAAACTATGAGAGGCCGTTGGGTTTAATCACATATTCACCATTGCAATCACTTCAGAGTATGCAATGTAAACGTTTCACTCGCGACTGGAATTTCTGATCGAACCGGGCGACGTGCGTCCGATCCGCACCTAGGGGTGCTTACTTTTAAAACGGCCCGCGCGCCGGGAAAAGACGCGAAATTCGGCTACACTCTTCGTGGGCCGCGGCGAAACCCGACACATTGGGCGCCCCGCGTTCGTTCATTCCACGGGTGCGGTGTGAAAACTATTCTCCTGCCAATTGGCGACGCCGCGGAAGTGCTGGACACGTACTACCCCCTGTTCCGGCTCCGCGAAGAGGGGTACACGGTGCTCGTCGCGGGGCCGGAGAAGCGGGCCTACCACCTCGTGCTGCACGAGCGCCCCGACGGGTGGGACGTCACGCAAGAGAAGCCCGGGTACGCGCTCGCCGCCGAGATCGCGTTCCGCGACGTGGACCCCGGGGCGCTCGCCGGGATGGTCATCACCGGCGGGCGCGCCCCGGAGTACCTGCGGTACGACCCGGACCTGATGCGCATCACGAAAGCGCTGTTCGCGGCGAACAAGCCGGTCGCGAGCGTGTGCCACGGCATCGAGATCGTCGCCGCGGCCGACGTGATCCGCGGGCGCGAGGTGACGACGGTCGCGAAGTGCCAACTGGACTGTGAATTTTCGGGCGGAATTTATGTGAACCGCGAAGTGGTCGTGAGCGGGAACCTCGTGACGTGCCGCACCTGGCACGACAACCCCGCCTGGATGCGGGAGTACCTGAAGCTCTTGCGCGGGTGACGCCCGACGAGCACGGCGCCGGCGGGCACGGGCGACAGAGGTGTGGGCGATGGGCGAAGTGCGGGAGCGGGGCTCGGAATGGCACGAGTCGGCACCCCGCACGTGCGGGGCGCGGGGCGTTACGGGATGATGATTTCGATGTCCTTGATTTGGACATCGATCGTGTATTTGAGTCCGGACGTGTCCGGATTCTTTAGCGTGGCGGGCAAGTTCGCGCTACTCCCGATTGTCGACGCCCCTTCGGGAACGGCGAGTTTGGGGGGCGGACCGCCCCCGGTCGATTTTTTGTCCTGGCCCGGAATGAAGAGCCCACTCTTCCCGGCGTCCTTCAGGCCCCCGGGCAGCCCCCCGGTGATCTGCTCGACCGTCACCCGCACCTCACCCATCGGCACGCCCTCGCAAGTAAAGGTGCCATCGCCCAGGATGGTGCAGGAGGAGGTGGCGTCGTTGGCGCCGAAAAACTTTACGGTGCCGGACTTCAGGAGCTCGTTCTTATATTTCACGGTCCCCTTCACGGTGGCGGTCTTCTTTCCCGAGCACCCCAGGGTCGAACAGGCACATACGGCTAGCAGGAACAGGACGAAACGAGTCAGGCGGAGCGGCACGGGGAGAACCTCACGAGTAAAGAATAAGATCGGACCAAATGAGGCAGGCGCGCGACCCGGTCGCGCGCCTCCCCCCCGAAAAAACCTTACCGCCCCATCACCCAGCGCTGGCGAGGGCGTTGGCGTCGTCCGTGTAGCAGGCGTTCGTCCACGTTGCGAGGCTGATACTGGTGCTGACGGTCCGAACGCTGCCGTCACAAAGCCCGACGGTGCAGCCGGCCGCCGTCAGAGCTTGCGGGCGCCCCGGGTCGCAGGCCGCGACCGTCGGGCGCGGTTGCGGCGTCTGGTTGTCCGCGTTGATCGCGAAGATCGACATCCACGGCCAGTTCCAGGTGCCGTGCGCCCACAGGCTGCCGTTCCCGCCGCAGGTCCCCATTTTCTCGGCGAACAGTACGGTGTTCGAGGTGCCGTCGCCGATCGACTGGAGCCGGCGCTTGGGGTTCCAGCTGATGTTCGGGGCACCGAAGACCGCGTGGTTCGCGGCGTAGTTGGACACCGCCCAGTACCCGTAAACGAGGTACCCGGGGGTGGACGAGTCGAGCGGCGAGCAGAACGTCTTGATGACCGCCGAGGCGTAGGTGCCGGTGTTGTGGGGGTCCTGGTTCCCGTTCGCGACCGACCAGGTCTGCCCGGCGTTCGCGACCGCGCTCTGTTCGATGTACGGCAGCAGGCGCCCGTGCTGGGACCAGTTGCCGCCCGCACCGTAGCTGTCCCAGTTGGCCGGGATGAACCCGACCGCGTCGTTGTGACTGTGGACCGCGATGCCGAGCTGCTTGACGTTGTTCTGGCTACTCATGCGTGCGGCGGCTTCGCGCACCTTTTGCACGGCGGGTAGCAACAAACCGATGAGAATGGCGATGATGGCGATGACCACCAGCAGTTCGATCAGCGTGAATCCACGCCGACCCTTGCGGACGTTCAGTTCAGGCACGAGGGGAGACTCCTTGACCGAAACAGAATGGAACTAACAAGAAAGGCGGTGGCACCGTTTTTATTAGAGCGGGCGCCACCGAAAGAGAACCCCTTCACTTTCGCCTAGCGGCGGCGAAGGAGCAAGAGAAAATACTTCAAAAATGCACATATCGACAAGAGCGGTCTGTTTCTCCGCCATTCTAATATTCCGCCGTCCCACTACCCCACACACGCCTTTGGTCGCACGGCCGTATTGATTATGTAAAAATCAGATTAACACCTCGCGCCACCGGGTACGAACGGCCCGGACCCGGCAACAAGCGCGTGCGGGCGCCGGGGCGCGATTTTGCCCCACCGAACGCGCGCCCCGCGGGCGCGCGGTTCCGCACCGAACGCGCCGCCCGTCTTGATTACCCCTTCACAACTCCAACAATACCTGAATCAGCGCGAATCCTTCCTGTTTGCGGGTACTCTCATGCCAAATAGCTTCGGAAGCCTCTCCACCCTTTCTGTCGGCGGTAAGCCGTACACGATTCACCGGCTCGCGGCCGTCGAAACCGTTCACCCGCAAGCGAAAAAGCTCCCGTTCTCGCTCAAAATTCTTCTCGAGAACCTCTTGCGCAACGAGGGCGTGAGCCTCGCGGTGCGCAAGGCGGACATCGACGCGCTCGCCCTCTGGCAGCCGAAGGCCGAACCGAACGTGGAGATCGCGTTCACGCCGGCCCGCGTGCTCATGCAGGACTTCACCGGCGTGCCGTGCGTGGTGGACCTCGCGGCCATGCGCGACGCGATGAAGACGCTCGGCGGCGACCCGTCGCGGATCAACCCGCTCGTGCCGGTCGAACTGGTCATCGACCACTCCGTTCAGGTGGACGAGTACGGCACCGGGCACGCCTTCACGGACAACGTGAACCTGGAGTACGAGCGCAACCAGGAGCGGTACGTGTTCCTGCGCTGGGGGCAGAACGCCTTCCGCAACTTCCAGGTCGTCCCGCCGGGCACCGGGATCTGCCACCAGGTGAACCTCGAGCACCTCGCGCGCAGCGTGTTCGTGGACGCGCACGGCGCGGCGTACCCGGACACGCTCGTCGGCACCGACAGTCACACCACCATGATTAACGGCCTGGGCGTGCTGGGCTGGGGCGTCGGCGGGATCGAGGCCGAGGCCGCGATGCTCGGCCAGCCGGTGTCGATGCTCATTCCGCAGGTCATCGGGTTCAAGCTCTCGGGGCGCCTCGCGCCCGGCGCGACCGCGACCGACCTCGTGCTCACCGTCACGCAGATGCTCCGCAAGAAGGGCGTGGTCGGGAAGTTCGTCGAGTTCTTCGGCCCGGGGCTCGCGGACCTGCCGCTCGCGGACCGCGCGACGATCGCGAACATGGCGCCCGAGTACGGCGCGACGTGCGGCATCTTCCCGGTCGATGCGGAAACGCTGCGCTACCTCGCGCTCACGGGCCGGCCGGCCGATCTCGTGGCACTCGTCGAGGCCTACTACAAGGAACAGGGGCTGTTCCACGACGCCAACACGCCCGAAGCGAGCTACACGGACACCCTCGAGCTCGACCTCTCGACCGTGGAATCGAGCCTCGCCGGGCCGACCCGCCCGCAGGACCGGATCGCGCTCAAGAACATGAAGCCGGCCTTCGCGGAGGCGCTGCCGAAACTCAAGGCCGGGGTGAAGAAGCCGACCTCGGTCCCGCTGCCGGTGGCCGCGGCCCCCGCGCCCGCGTCGGGGCCGTTCGGCGCGAAGGAACCGGCGCCCGCGCCCGAAGTGCCGGCCGGGGCGCTCCACGACGGCTCGGTGGTGATCGCGGCCATCACGAGCTGCACGAACACCTCGAACCCCTCGGTCATGATGGCCGCGGGCGTTCTGGCGAAGAAGGCCGTCGCCCGCGGCCTGAGCACCCAACCGTGGGTGAAGACGAGCCTCGCGCCCGGCTCGCAGGTCGTGACCGACTACCTGACCAATGCGGGCGTGCTGGCCGATCTCGAAAAGCTCCGCTTCAACGTCGTCGGGTACGGTTGCACGACGTGCATCGGGAACTCCGGGCCGCTCCCGGACGCGGTGTCGCGCGAGATCGCGGGCGAGGGGCTGGTCGTGTCCGCGGTGCTCTCGGGCAACCGGAACTTCGAGGGCCGCGTTCACCCCGAGGTGCGGGCGAACTACCTCGCGTCGCCGCCGCTCGTGGTCGCATACGCCCTGGCCGGGCGCGTCGACATCGATTGGGACACCGAGCCGGTGGGCACGGACCCGAGCGGGACTCCCGTTTTCCTCAAAGATATCTGGCCCACGCACGAAGAAGTTTCAACGGCCGTCGGGAGCTCGATCAAGAAGGAGTCGTTCGAGCGCATTTACGGCGCGGTGTACGAGGGCGATTCGCGCTGGAAGGAACTGCGCGTGCCCACGGGCGATCTGTACGAGTGGAGCGCGAGTTCCACGTACATCGCCAACCCGCCGTACTTCCGCGGGATGGGCGTGATGCCGCCGGCCATCGCCGAGATCACCGGGGCGCGCGTGCTGGCGCTGCTCGGCGACAGCATCACCACGGACCACATCTCGCCCGCGGGCAACATCAAGAAGGACGCGCCCGCGGGCAAGTACCTGCTCGCCCACGGCGTCGAGCAGAAGGACTTCAACCAGTACGGGGCGCGCCGCGGGCACCACGAGGTGATGATGCGCGGGACGTTCGCCAACGTCCGGCTACGGAACCTGCTGGTGCCCCCGCGCGAGGACGGGTCGCGCGTGGAGGGCGGGTTCACCCGGCACCTGCCGGGCGCCGAGGTCGTGAGCCTCTACGACGCGGCGATGGCGTACCAGAAGGACGGCGTGCCGCTGCTGGTGATCGGCGGCAAGGAGTACGGGTCCGGGTCGTCGCGCGACTGGGCCGCGAAGGGCACGAACCTGCTCGGGGTAAAGGCCGTGCTCGCGGAGAGCTACGAGCGCATCCACCGCAGCAACCTCGTGGGCATGGGCGTGGTGCCGCTCCAGTTCAAGGCGGGTGAGTCGGCCGCGAGCCACGGGCTGACCGGCGAAGAGGTGTTCAACATCGACGGCCTGATCGCGGGCCTGGACAAGAACTTCGACGGCCCGAGCCGCGAACTCACCGTGACCGCCACCCGCCCCGACGGGACGACGGTCGCGTTCAAGGCGGTGTGCCGAATTGATACGCCGCAAGAGGTGCAGTACTACAAGAACGGTGGTATTCTGCCTTACGTCCTACGACAGTTGCTCGCGGCGAAGTAAATCCACCGGCCCCGCGCGCCCGAGCGGGGCCGCTGCTCCTGGAACGCCAAACCGAGGCCCACGATGTCACCGTCGCTCGTTCTCGCGCAAGCACAAGGGGGAGCGCCCGAAGCGTTCGTCCTCTTCCTGGTCGTGTTCATAATCGCCCTCGTCCTCGTGGGCCTGCTGCCCCAGATCTTTTACCTCCTCACGCTCCAGAAGGCGCTCTCGCGGTGCCGGCGGCGGAACCGGACGATGGAACCGGGAATGGTGTGGCTCAACCTGATCCCCCTCTTCGGCCTCGTGTGGATGTTCATCACCGTCTCGCGCATTACCGAATCGCTGGACAACGAGTTCTACGACCGGGGCCGGCACCGGCGCGGGGAGGATTACGGCAAGAGCCTGGGGGTCGCGTACTGTTCACTGTTCGTCGCGGGCGTCATCCCGTACTGCGGTGCCATATTCTCAATCGCGGGGCTGGTCTGCTGGATCATGTACTGGGTGAAGATCGCGGGCTACAGCGGCCAACTCGTGGCCCGGGAATACGACGACCGGTACGACGAGGACGATCGGTACGCCGACGAAGACGACCGCCCCGCGCCGCGCCGCCGGGACCGCGATGACGAGCGCTACGAAGACGACCGACCGACACGCCGGCCCCGCGAAGACGATCGGTACGACGACGAAGACGATAACGATCGCGGCGGCGACCGGAAACCGTGGGATCGCGGGAACCGGTAGGCGTCTTACTCGCGTGCGTACCGGGTGCGGCACGAGGGGCGAATGTACCGTAACCAGTTTCTCGAAATACTGCTCGTGCTGGGGGTCGGCGTCACCGCGTTCGTGCTGACGTTCACCCTTTCGCTCTCGTTCCTGTCGGCGATCGGGCGGGCGCTGCGCCGGGTGGCACCGGAGAACCGGCGGATGGAGCCCGCGCAGGTGTGGCTGAACCTGATCCCGGTCTTCAACCTCGTGTGGGCCGCAGTCACGGTCGAGCGCGTGGCGGAGTCGCTGCGGAACGAGTTCCGCTCGCGGGGAATGGACGCTCCCGACGAGGGCTACGGCCGCGGCTATGGCCTGGCGACCGTGGCCCTTCTGATTCCCGGGATGTGGTTCTACCCCGCGTTCCTCACGTTCCCGATCGCGCTCGTTTGCGGCATTCTGTACTGGCGCCAGTTGAACCGGTACGGCGAGCGCCTGAAGCCCGGCGCCTACGTCCCGCCGCCGATGGACGAGGGTTGGTGATACACCGGCGAACGCTTACGGAACGCGATCGGCGTGATTCTTGATGGGACCGGCTACGTCGTCGGGCACGAGCGGGAAGAACTTGTAGCCGGTGCGCTGTTCGACCGTGCTGACGGGCACGACGTACTTTTTCCAGTCGCTCCCGACCGTCTGGTCGTTCGGCATCCACACCGCGAAGACCTGCGTATCGGTGTTCGGCACCGCGGTCTTGTTCGGCAGCACCATAACCACTTTCCACACGCTCTCCGGTACCGCGATCGGGTGCGCCTTCCCGATCGTCAGGTGTTTCACATCATCCTTGCCGAACCCGCCTTGACCGTGCGGCCCGCACGCGATGTGGAGTTCGTCTCCCTTTTTCGCGAGGGAGCGGCAGTGCTCTTCCAGCAGGCGCCAGCCCTTCTGGTTGTTGCTCGGCGCCTGCGGAACGATGTTCGTCATGTAGAACAGGATTTCGTTATCTTCTTTTGAGTTCGAGCGGTCCTTCGACGCGCACATGTGCCCGCGGTCGAACCCGGACGCGGTGTAATCCGAAGGTTTGACGCGGTAGAAGTCTTTCGGCAGGTCCGGGTCCGGCTCGAAGCTCGTGTCGCGCTCCGCGGTCCCGATGTCGCCCGCGGACAGGTTCCAGCACACCCAGTTCGGGTTCCGCGTCGCGTCGTTGTACGAGAGGACGTACTGCGGGCGCTCGATCAGGTACGCTTCGCGGCTCGCCGGATCGTGCTTGGCGTCCGCCGGCATCCCGAACCGCACGTTGCGGTTTTCGAGCGTTAGTTGATCGCCCTGCGGACCGGGTGGGTGCCCCTCCTGGCGCGAGCGCACCAGCGCAACGACACCGGCGACAACGAGAATCACGACACCGGCTATGACTCGCTGTGTCGGTGTCAGGCTGTCCAGGAAACTCTTTGCGGCCATTCCTTAGCTCCGGAGATCGATTCCGTTGTTCTTCGGCGTGTCTGCTTCAGTTACAAGTTCTGCGGCCGCGAGTCGTAAACCGGCGGGCGCCTTCGCGCGTTACGACTGCGACTACTCGACGCCCTCCTGCGTCTCCCGCACCAACTGATCGACCACGGCCCGCGTCGTGCCGGTGTGCGTGTAGGTCTTCAGTTGGCGGTCGGCGCTGGAACCGCTCTCCATGATCTTGTAGGCGTACTCGATCTCCTTGCGCGTCCCGAGTTCGTCGATCACGTCGCGCAGGAACCAGTCGATCAGTTCGTGAATCAGCTCGCGGACCGGCACTTCTTTTTGTTTGCCCAGGTCGAGCAACTTGCCGTCCAGACCGTACCGCACCGCGCGCCACTTGTTCTCCTCGATCAGCTCGGTCGGGTACACGCGGAACGTCATGTTGTCGCGCCGGAGCTTCCACAACTTCGCGATGATCGCCTGGAACAGCGCCGCGATGCACACCGCCTCGTCCACCTTGGTACACACGTCGCAGATGCGGAACTCGAGCGTCGGGTAGCGGTGGTTCGGGCGCACGTCGTACCAGATTTTGGACCCGTCCGGGATGCACCCGGTCCGCGTCATCGTGTCCACCATGCCGCTGTACTCGCTCCAGTCGGTGAACAGCGGCGGGACGCCGGACCGGGGGAAGTGGCGGAAGATGATCGAGCGGTAGCTCTTCAGCCCGGTGTTGCGCCCGGTCCAGAACGGCGACGACGTACTGAGGCACAAAATGTGCGGCGCGAAGTACCGGGACACGTTCATCGCGTCGATGAGGAAGTCGCGGTCCTCGATCCCGATGTGAACGTGGGTGCCGAAAATGAGCAACTGGCGCGCGAGATCCTGCATGTCGTTCTGGACGCCGAGGTAGCGCTCGAACGGCGTGATCTCCTGCTTCTCCCAGTTCGAGAACGGGTGCGTGCCGGCCGCGGCGATCACCAGCCCGTGCCGCCCCGCCAGCTCGCTGATGCTCCGGCGCAGTTTCACAAGTTCGTTGCGCGCGTCGTTCGGGGTCTGGCAGATTTCGGTGCCCACTTCCACCATCGACTGGTGCAGTTCGGCCTTGATCTGCTCCTTCAGGGTGACCTTGCCCTCGTCCAGGATCTGCGTGATGTACGACTTCAGCTCCCCCGTCGCGGGGTCGATGATCTGGTACTCCTCCTCGATGCCGAGCGTGAGCGACGGGGCTTTCATGAGTGTCCCGGGCAAAAGAAAAAACAGAAAATCCGCCGCAGATGAACGCCGAAAGGCGCCGATCCAGACAGAAGAGATTGTTCAAAACCGCGAGGCGAAATGCTACTGCTCTTCAGCTCGATTCTTGTCTGATCCGCGTTTATCGGCGTTCATCTGCGGCGGATTTTCTGCTCTTTGCGCTATCGCGGTTCGACCAGGAACGTCGGCACGGTGGACCCGCCGCCCGCGGTGACGTTCACGAGTTCCTCGGTCGAGATGCGCGTGAGGCACCCGTGCATGAACGCCCCGAACGCGACGTAGGGGTTCGTGTCCAGCATCCGGTCGATGACCTGCAGCGAGTTGTTCTCGAAGCTCGGGAACGCTTCGTAGGGGAGCTTCACCTTCTGCTGTACGACGTAGGGCAGCGCGAGCGCGGTCTGGATCGCGTCGTCCCAGGTGCGCTGGTCCACGAGCCAGCCGAGCACGATCCCCTTCCCGCCATAGTCGTCGTTCGGCTTCAGCACGAGCCGGTCCTTGTTCGCCGACGCCCACGGTACGAGGTCGATCTCCGCGCCCTCAATGGTAGTCTTCCGCGATTCCACCACGCGGGTCCACGGAATGTGGCGCGCGATCGCGGCCTGCTGTACTGGTGTGAATAGTGCTGCGTTGCGCTCGTCGGACAGCACCGCGAGCGACGCCTTTTTGAACAGGATCTTGCACCGGAACGAGTTCACCATGCAGACCGCGCGGTCGCGCACCGCCTGCACGACGGGGTGATCGATCCCGCCGCGCTCGATCAGCTCGCTAATCAGCACGCGCTTGTAGATCAGCGTGATGTGGTAGTCGCCGGCCATGAGTCTGCCGGCGCGGTACTCCACCTCGCGCGGGTCCACGATCCGGGCCTCGATGCCCATCGCCTTGAAGTAATCGTAGAAGAGCACGAACTCGCTGAACGTCGGCACCTCGCGCCAGTCCAGGATCGCGATCCGGGGCGCGTCGGACGTGTGCCCCTGCCACTGTTTGAAGGAGTCCGTGAGCGCGTGCAGCACGCCGGGCTTCGCGGGGATCGGGTTCACGCGGAACCGGCGCTGGAACTCCTGAAACACCGGCACGCCGTAGAAGAGCTCGGCGAGCGCGTCGGAGTACCCGGCCCCGGCGGGGGTCTCGGTGTTGAACTCGGTGAACAGCAGTTCGTCGTCCGATGCGAAGAACGTGTCGAAGCGGCTCGTCGGGCTGGGGTCGCGGAACCCGGGATCGATCCCGAGCAGTTGCTCCTCCCAGTCGAGCATGCGGAACTGCTGGCGGAAGATCGGGTCGGCGAGGGCGCGCTCGTACATCGCGTGGAACGCGGGGAGCAGCACGTTCACCGTTTCGTGCAGCAAGTGGTACTGCGCCGGCGTCAGGAACCGCGGGCGCAGCACGGTACACACGGGGCGCGTTCCGAAGTGCAGCCCGCGGATCTGCTGCACCTTCTCCAGCGCGGCCTGCGAATCGGCCGCGAGCGCCGACCCGGACGCGAGCAGATCGTGGTAGCAGGAAACGGCGTCGGACATGATTCGCCCCAAAACGCGAAGAAGGGTTGGCCACAAAAAAGCACAAAGGGCACAAAAGAAAACAGAAGAGAAAGATCGAATTCAAATTCCGTTCTCTGCCCTTGGTTTTCTTTTGTGCCCTTTGTGCTTTTTTGTGGCCATCATTGTTTTTCTGTCGGTCTCAGAACAGTTTACTCCACTTCAGTTCCGTTAGCTGGGGGCGCGGGTTGAGCGCCTGGTCGATGACCAGATCGGCCATGTGCTTCACGACCCACTCGAAGTACTCGGGGGTGAGCGAGTTCACGTCCATGTCGGGCGCCGGGTTCATGAAGTCGATCGCGTAGGGGACGCCGTCCTTGATGGCCCACTCCGCGGTGTTCATGTCGTACCCGAGCGCGTCCACGAGCTTCAGCGAGTCGTCGATCACCCGGTTGCGGAGCGCCGGGGTGAGGTAGTTCGCGTCCGGGATGTACCGGCGGTTGTTGGTGTCGTAGGGCATCGGGAGCACGAGGTTCCGGCCCAGGCACATGCACCGGACGTACTGGTCCCACTGGATGAACTCCTGGGCGATCATCGTGAGCAGCCCGGAGCTGTCGTAGTAGCGGATCAGTTCCTCGACGCTATGGCACACGTACACCCCGCGCCAGCCCCCGCCGTGCGCGTCCTTGAGGATGCACGGGAGCCCGACGTAGTCCACGATCCCCTGCCAGTTGATGGGGTACTCGAGGTTCCGCAGGCTCTCGGTCTTCACGATCCCGGGGACGTAGTCCTTGTTCGGCAGCGCCATCGTCTTGGGGTGCGCGAGCCCGAGCTTGGCGCACAGCGACGCGCCGAAGAACTTGTCGTCGGCCGTCCACATGAACGGGTTGTTGATGACGGTCGCGCCCTCGAGCACGGCGTGCTTCAGGTAGCTCCGGTAGTACGGCACCTCGTGCGAGATGCGGTCCACGATCACGCTGTACGGCACCCGCTCGTCCATCTTGGTGCCGCCGAGCTTGGCGAACTCCGCGACGACGCCCGCGTTCCGCCCGTTCACCTCGTCGATGAACCGCGGCGGGAACGACCACTCGCGACCCACGATGACGCCGACACGTTTCATGGATGCCTTCTTGTAGGGTGGGTCAAGGCTCTGCGCAGGCCCACCTTTGCGACACGAAGACGGTGGGCCTGCGCAGAGCCTTGACCCACCCTACAAAAACCTACAAAACACGCGCCACCCGGACCGCACCCGGGCGCTCAGTCGTGCCCACCGATGTAGCGGTTCACCATGTCGTGCCACACGGGCCAGTCGTGGGCCATGCCGTCCCACTCGCGCAGCGCGTTCCCGATCCCCCTGGCCCACAGTTTACTCGACAGCTCGCGGTTCTGGTTCAACAGCCGGTCCTCGCGCCCCACCGCGAGGATCAGGTTCTGTTCGCGGAGCCGGTCCAGGCGCCAAGCATCGTGCTCGTTGGGAATGAAGTCCACCGGATTTTGCAGGTACACGGTTTCGTTGTGGTACCCGCTCGTGAACATCTTGATGTCGGTCAGCCCGCTCATGCTCAGGATGCGGTTCACGCGGTCCGGGAACCGGAGGCCCATCGAGAGCGCGTGGAACGCCCCGAAGCTCGCCCCGGCGAAGATCGTGAACGGGTGGTCGTTGCGCCCGCGCGCCCAGGGGAGCGCCTCGTTCATGACGTAGTTCGTGTACTGCTCGTGGCGCCACGCCCGGGCGCCGGGGTGCTCGTGGTAGGCGTACCAGCTCTCGGCGTCCACGGCGTCCACGCAGACGAGGTGCAGCCAGCCGTTTTCGAGCGCGCGCCCGAGCGCGCGGACCAGCCCGCGGTTCTCCCACTCGAAAAAGTGCCCGCGCGACGTGGGGAACGCGATCACCCGCGCCCCGCCGTGCCCGAACTCAAGCAGTTCCATGTCGCGGTGGAGTGACGGACTCCACCAGCGGTGATACGCCCGGTGCATGACGGCCCGAATCGCGGTGTGAAGAGAGGTAGTTTAGAGCGAGTATGCGAACCCGTGCGCCGTTCGGCAACGGCGGGAGAGCTGAAACGCACGGGCCGAACGACCACCGCGTGTTACAGCCCGTTCACCGCGGCTTTTTCTTCTTGCGCTTCACCGAAGCGAACAGGTCCGCGAGCCCGAGCGTGAACCCCGGCAGCACCTTCCCGCCATCAAGAATACCGGCCTCGTCCAGTTCCTTAAACTTCTTCACAGATGTGTAGGCCCGCGCCGTTTTCGCCCGCGGGTCGATGGTCCACGCGAGCTTGCACCCGACCGCGAAAAATTCCGCAAGTTTCCGGTCGATCTCGGCTGTCGTGTTTCCGGGGCTAAGCACCTCGACGATCAACCCCGGCGCGACCGTCCAGAACGCTTCGTCCGCGGGGATCTCATCGTTCGGGAACTCGCCCCACGGAATAAACGTCACATCGGGCGCGCGGACCTGATCGGGACCGAGCCGGATGAAGCCGGCTTCACCGAGCGTGACGCCCAAATCGTTGGCTTCGACGTGGTTCGCGATTGGCCGGGAAAGCTCCACTCCGAGGAACGATTCAAACGTCCCCATCGGCTTATCTACGAGGACGCCGTCGATCAGTTCGCAGATCGGCTTGCCCGCGCGCTCCAGATCGCTCTCGGTCGCACAGCTCGGTGGCGGCTGCATGCGGATGCGGTTCAACGGGATGCCACCGAGCCGCGCGTGCAGTTCTGCGAAGGAATACGGTGCCTCGGTCGCCGTCGCCATCCGCTGGCCCTCGAAACGAAAGAAATGGGGGGCTTGACGCCCCCGCTCGCCGGCCCCGATTGTATCACACCGCGGCGAACTTATCGCGGAGCTTGTCGAGGTACTTCTTGCTCTGCGCGGTCACGTCCCAGGCGTGCGGCCAGAAGCACAGGTCCACGCACCACCAGTCGTGCGGCACCTCGGCCTTCAGCAGCGCCGGCGCGAGCTTGTCGAAGTCGAGTTTGCCGGTGCCGAACGGGTTGTGCGTCGAGGTGTTGTGCTCGTTCAGGCTGCCGTCGCTGTCGATCACGTGAACGTGGGTGATCTTGCCCTTCAGTTTCTCGAGCAGCTCCAGTTCGCCGCCCGGGAGCGTTTCCTTCGTACCGGTCTGGTTCGCAGCAACCACAGCGCACATGTGAGCGTGGCAGGTGTCGTACAGCACGCCGAAGTTGTTGTTCCCCTTCGCGCGCACCAGATCCACCAAGCGCACGATCTCGGACGGCTTGTTGAACGCGAACCCCGGCTCGAATTCCCAGCAAATGTTCATGCCGTAATCCGCGGCCATTTTGCTCGCCTTGTCCCAGACGGACGCGATGCGCTCCAGGCCCTTTTCCGCGCCGAGGTCTTTTCCGTCCTTTTCAAAGTAATCCGGCGCAATCACTGTATCGACCCGGATCGTCTTAACATCGAGGTCCGCGGCGAACGCGCACCACCCGAGGAACGCGGTTAGGTACGCGGCCGGGTTCTCGTCAACAATAGAGGTACCCGGGTTCTTGAACGCCCACAGGTCCACCGCGATCCCGGAGAGCGCTAACCCGTGGTCGGCGATCTCTTTACGGAGCTTCTGCCGGCTGGCCTTTGTCGGGTGCGATACGGGGCTAGGGTGCGGGCCGAAGCTGCCCAGTTCCACGCCGTCGTAACCGAGGTCTTGGAGCTTGTGCAGGATCACGTGGAAGTCGTTCGTCGGCTGTTCCTGGTTAAATAAATACGCCCACGTGCCGATCGAGATGCGAGCCTTCGCCATGACGGAACCTCTGGTTACATTGGGAGAAGCGTAACGGTTACCCGGTGTAAGTGATTATAGCGGCCGTCCCTCAAACCATCCGACCTCGACTCGCCTTGTTGCACCCACTATGTTCCTCTTTCCCTCTGCGTGGGACTCTGTTCTATGCTGGTGCGTTCGACAGACAATCGCGATGAGATAGGGGACGCCGGAAGTTCGGTTCTAGCCCGGACTTTCAGCGCTGGCAAGAAGTAACCGGGGACCGCACGCCGATTTCACGCCCAAGCGCCCGACGGCAACAATCCGGACGAAGAAATGCCAATTTTCGGCCGCCGAGCGCAAGTTAATCCGACCGGACGCGAACTAATGGGAAACTACCGTGTCTGTCTGGTTGGAGTCGGTAGGAAAGGAAACGAGGATCATGACTATCATCGGTAGCAAATGCACCGCGACGCTCGCCCCGCAACGGTCCGCCAAGCGGGTCGTTCTGGCCGGTCGGTTCGCGCTCGGCGCGAAGGTGGCCGACCACTTCCGCAAACTCGGCTGGGAAGTTCACACGGTTACCGCCGATCACGACGTTCACGCCGCCGCCGCGGAGACCGATCCGCACGCGATCCTGATCCCGGAAACGGGCAGTGAGAGCGGGTACCTCGCGTGCGTGAAACTGCGGCAAACGCTCCCCGACCTCAAGGTCGTGGTGGTCGGCGCGGAGCGCACCGCGGGCCGCGAGAAGTTCGCCGAGTTCGTCGGTGCGAAGTTCGTGACCGAGGCCGACGGCGTGGGTCGGTTCGTCACCGCGATGTCGTAAGTTGATTTCGGACAAGTGATCGGCCGGCGTGGGTCGGCTGATGAGAACTCGCTGCGCTGGGGCGCGTGGTTCTTATCAGCCGACCCGCGCCGGCCGATTGTGTTGAAACACCTGAATTACGCTTCCACTTCAAAAATGCACTCGATCTCGACCGCGATGTTCCCCGGTAGCGAGTTGTGGCCGACCGCGCTCCGCGCGCCGACGCCGTCTTCGCCGAACACGTCCTTCATCAGTTCCGAGAACCCGTTGATGACCTTCGGCTGATCGAGGTAGTCGTCGGTGCAGTTCACCATGCCGTAGGTCTTCAGCAGCTTCTTCACCTTGTCGAGCGAGCCGAGTTGCTCCTTGATGGTCGCGAGAATGGCGAGCCCCGTCTGGCGCGCGGCTTCCTTCCCCTGTTCGGTGTTCAGGTCCTTGCCGACGCGCCCGGTAATCAGCGTCTTGTCGGCCTTGAGCGGGCCGTGCCCGGACACGAACAGCAAGTTACCGAACTTGACCGCGGTCTTGTACACCGCGACCGGCTTCGGGGCCGGCGGAAGGGTGAGGTGCAGTTCCTGAACGCGCTTCTCTGGGGTGCTCGACACGGGTGGACTCCTGGTAAGATTGGCGCCTCTGGTACGTGCATAGTGATAATCCGCCCGTGCGCACGAGGCAAGGAATCGCGCGAGAAAGGGAGCATCCACAATGTCCGAAGCCGACGAGCGCAGCGCCTTTTATCAGGCGATCATGGACAACTGGAACGACGACACCCCACGCTTGGTCTTTGCCGACTGGCTCGACGAGCGCGGTGACGAGCTGAGCCGCCTCCGCGCAGAACTAATTCGCCTGCAATGCGAACTCGCACGGTACCAACGCGAGAAGGAAACTCCACCGGACGGAATGAACGAGCGCGATCGGAAACTCCAGCAGGTGATACGCGATTACTTCGCCCAGCGTGGCTTCACACTCGAAGACAACCACGGCGAGGCTGATTTTGAGCGCGGCTTTGTCGAGAGTTGGGGGTACGTGTTCGATGCGAAATTGCTCAACGCAGGAGACGAAGAAGGCTGGGCCTTACTCGGCCCGGTAGTTATCGACGGCGTATCACTTGGTCGTGATCAGAACGAGCGAACTCCTTCTTCAGAGTGCGTTCAACTTGTTTCCTCCCCCGGCGTCAATTACTGGGTGTCTTACCGCAATGGCGATGAAAAAACGATTGGCGAAGCGAACTGTATCGCGCTTTTCAAAAAAGGTCGGTTCGTCAACCTCCGGCGGATCACCATCACCGAGCAAGCGCGAGGGCAAGGTTGGGACGGGGAGGAACTCGTTACTATTGGTAACGGAGGTCTGAAAGCAATTGCGGAGAATCCGGCCCTTGCGAAGTTAACCCACCTCAAACTCTGGTGGGCCGGGTTCAGCGACGACGGGCTCAAGGCTCTCGCAGAAGCAAATCATCTGCGCAGTATTCGCAAGTTGAGTCTCGCCGACGAATTTACGGACACGGGAGTCGTCGCTCTCGCCGCGTCTCCCGTTCTCGAAACCGTTGAGCGCCTGCACCTCAACGGCCACCTCACGGGGCGGAGCTTGCAACACCTGATGGCGTCCCCGCGCCTGAAGTCGCTTCACACACTCGACCTGTCAGTGTGGACGTCGGGCACTCACGAACACGACCACCTCGACCGATTAGACTGGAGCCTCGTGTTCGACGACCTTGGTGTCGAGGCGTTCGTTAACTCGCCGCTATTGCCACAACTCAAGGTTCTCAAACTCAGCGACTGCGGCATTTCACCGGAAGGTGCCCAGAAACTGGCCCAAGCCGCTCCGCGGATGACGTCTCTGAAACGGCTTTCCAGTATTGGCTTGTATTGCGAGTTACTCGAACAGGCGTGCCGCAAGTGCCGCGGGCACAACGTGAGAATCGAGCGGGAGTACTTCGATCAGAAAGACTGATAGGCCCGTTCTCACGCCTCTGAAATCAGTACCAGCGTGCTGAACGCGGCCACCGTGTACACGCTCCCTTCCGGCACCGCGGGGCCGTTCTCGGTCGGGACGATGTCGTCCGGGCTCGGCAGCGCGGTGTCGATCAGTCGGCGCCAGCGCCGCCGAGTCGGGGCCGGCGGGATGCGGAATTTCAGCGGCTCGCTCCAGGCGTTCAGCGCGACGAAGAAATCGTTGTCGATGTGGTAATCGGGGTCGTGCTCGCGCCCGGTGAACCGGCCGTCCAGCGCGAACGCGAGCGCGCGCGACGTGAACCCCCAGTCCGGCTGGTACGGCTCCGTCCCGTGCCAGTGGATGTCGGCCAGCGTCGGCAGAACGCCCGGCACGGGTTCGCGCCCGGCCCGGGCGAACTCGCCGAACGTGTGCGCGTCCGCGCCCGGCGGCAGGCCCGCGTCGCCCGGGCGCACCGGCCCGGCGGACGGGAACACGTCGCCCCCGTGCCCCACTTTCGCGGAATCGCTCGCCGCGGCCGGTGGAGGCGTGATCGCGGGGAACGCGAGCTGTTCGCGGGCCGGGTCGCGCATGAACTCGCCGACGAAGAACCGCCGGCGCCGCAGCGCCGGGTGCCGCTTCCGCAAGTGGATCAGCTCGCGCACGAAGCGCAGGAACCCCTTGTTCGTTTCCGCGAGCTTCCAGTCCACCCAGGAAATCTCGTTGTCCTGGCACCAGGCGTTGTTGTTCCCCTGCTGCGTGCGCAGGAACTCGTCGCCGGCCAGTAACATGGGTACGCCCTGACTAATCATCAGGGTCGCCATCATGTTCTTCGCCTGCCGCTCGCGGAGCGCGCGGACGGCCGGGTCGGGCGTTTCGCCCTCGGCGCCGCAGTTCCACGAGTAGTTGTTGTTCTCCCCGTCGCGGCCCTGTTCGCCGTTCGCGTCGTTGTGCTTCTCGTTGTAGCTCACGAGGTCGTTGAGCGTGAACCCGTCGTGCGCGGTGACGAAGTTCACCGAGTGGCGCGGGAGCCGGCCGCTCCACTGGTACAGGTCGGCGCTCCCGCAGATGCGGTCCGCGAGCGCGGGCGTCATGCCGTGGTCGCCCTTCCAGAACCGGCGCACGTCGTCGCGGTACTTCCCGTTCCACTCGCTCCACCGGCGCCCGAACGGGAACCGGCCCACCTGGTACAGCCCGCCCGCGTCCCACGGCTCGGCGATGAGCTTGGTGTCCGCCAGTACCCCGTCCTCGGTGATGCTCTCGATCACCGGGGGCTCGACCATCACGTTCCCCTTCCGGTCGCGCCCGAGAATGGACGCGAGGTCGAACCGGAACCCGTCCACGTGCATGTCGCCGACCCAGTACCGCAGGCACGTCATGATGAGGTCGCGGACGATCGGGTGGTTGCAGTTCACCGTGTTCCCGCAGCCCGAATAGTTCAGGTAGTTCCCCTGCTCGTCCATCAAGTAATAGAGTTCGTTGTCGAGCCCGCGGAAGTTGAAGGTGCGCCCGGCGTCGTTGCCCTCGCCGGTGTGGTTGAACACCACGTCCAGAATCACCTCGATGCCCGCCGCGTGCATGGCTTTCACCATGTCGCGGAACTCGTGCGTCTGGCCGTACTGTTTGGCGCTGGCCGCGAACGCGGCCTTCGGCGCCGCGAACGCAACCGGGTTGTACCCCCAGAAGTTGGTCATCTTCTCGCCCGTTTCCGGGTTGAAGAACGGGCAGTCGCACTCGTCCCACTCGAACACCGGCATCAGCTCGACCGCCGTGACGCCGAGCCACTTCAGGTACGGGATCTTCTCGACCAGCCCGCGGAACGTGCCCCGGTCCGCGACCCCGCTCGACGGGTCGCACGTGAACCCGCGCACGTGGACCTCGTAAATGAGCGAGTCCTCGTACTCGGTGAGCGGCGGGGTGTCGTCCTCCCAGTTGTAGCGCGTGCCGCGGCGGTACAGGCTCCGGCGGCTCGTGCGCTGCGGGTCGGTTTCGCACGTGCCGGCCCAGTCCGCGCCGTCCGAGAGCATCACCGCGGACGGGTCGAGCAGGAGGCGCGACGGGTCGAACCGCGTGCGCGGGCCGTGCGGGCCGTCCACGCGCCAGCCGTAGCAGAACGCTTCCGGCAAGTCGTGAACGCGGATGTGCCAGTGGTCCCCGGTGCGGTTCTTGCGGGCGTCCAGCGGGAACTCCGCGAGCGGGGTGCTCCCCCCTCCGGCCGGGAGAATGACGAGCGTGACGCGCTGCCCGTGCCGGCAGAGGAGCGCGAAGTTCGCCCCGTCGGGCGTGAGCGACGGACCGAGCGGCAGCGGGCGACCCCGACTGGTACGGAAGGGCGTCATTTTGCGGACCCAGCAAACGGGAGGTGCAACGCGATTACCGTTACGAGTCCCGGGGTTCCCGGCAACCTCGTTTCGGCACGGGAGCGCGGCCCGGCCCGAATTCCCAAAATTCGGCGCGACGCGGAAGAGCGCGGCCGGCGGCTTCGCGCCGAACCTCGCAAAAGTTACGACAAACGCGCCAAAACGAGCCCCGATCACGCGCGCTGTGCCCCGGGAAAAAGCAGACGCTCGGCCGATTGCCACGGAGTTACCCGGCCTAACTTGACCCGCCCCCGTTCGTGACCCAGATTTCAGTGCTATCCTTCGACCCGTAGCCCCCTGCACGGGCGAAATCCACAAGGATGGTCAGGTGTCGACAACAATCTATCCCCCGCCCATAACTCAGCTCCCCCCGCGTCACCGTGCCGCGCGGGAAGAGGTGCTCGCGGCCGTTCTCGACCCGACGCGGCTGCCCGCCGCCCCCGCGGTCGCGCTCCAGGTCGTGACCGCGGCGTCGCGCCCCGACTGCGAACCGTCCGAAATCGTTACCCTGCTCGCGCTCGATTCGGCCCTGTGCGGAAAACTCCTCCGGGCCGTGAACTCGTGCATTTACGGACTGAAGCAGCCGATCGCGTCGGTCGCGCGGGCGGTCCACGTGATCGGGCTGAACACCGTCCGCTCGCTGGCCCTCGGGCTCTCGATCCCCGCCGTGAAGTTCGGGCGCGGGGCGGAATCGGCGATGCGCGACTACTGGATGACCTCCGTGGGCGGGGCCATCATCGCGCGCGAACTGGCCGTGCTCGTCCGCCGCGCCAACCCCGACGACGACCTCGTGGCCGGGCTGCTCCGCGACCTGGGCGAGTTGCTCCTGCGCCAGATGTACCCCGACACCTGGGCCAAGCACGTCGAGTATTACGGGGACCGGCTCGTCGAGGACCCGTGCGGCCTGGAGATCGAGTCGTTCGGGATCGACCACGCCGACATCACGGCCGAGATCCTTCAACAGTGGAAGCTGCCGCCCGACATCGTGGAGCCGATCCGGTACCACCACCAGCCCGCGCTGGCCGCGACTGGCGGTAAGGTCCACCAGAACCGCGCCGAGCTGCTCCAGTTCGCGAACTACCTCGTTCAGTTGGACACCGTCGCCCAGAACCCGGAGCTCCTCGACCGCGTGCTGAACACGGCGAAGGACCGGTTCCACTTGCCGCGCCCGGCCCTGATCGCGTTCCTCCAGAACGTCGCGCCGAAGATCGAGGCGTTCGCGACCGTGCTCAACCAGGACATCGGGCAGTGCCCGAACTACGCCGCGGCGCTCGCCGCGGGCGCCGCCGAGCTCGTGAACCTGACGGTCGAGAACAGCCGCAACCGGCTGGGCGGGTCGGCCGCATCAGCCACGACCATGCGCCCGAACGAGTCGACGCGGCTCAAACCGAAGCCCGTCCCGCCCCCGCGCACCCCGGTGCCGGCTTCGGGCGGCACCACCGGCCCCGTCGAGTTCCGCCCCGAGTTCGTCAAGAACTTGCCCGAGGGCGGGTGCAAGCTCGGGGACTACGAGTTGCAGAGCATCCTCGGGCGCGGCGCGATGGGGATCGTGTTCAAGGCGTTCGAGCCGAGCCTGCACCGGTTCGTCGCGATCAAGATGCTCGCGCCCGAAGTGTCCTCCGCCCCGGTCGCGCGCCAGCGCTTCGCGCGCGAGGCCCGGGTCGCGGCCTCGATCCAGCACGAGAACGTGGTGGGGATTCACGCCGTGCGCGAGGCGGCCGGGGTGCCGTACCTCGCGATGGAGTACGTCGGCGGGAGCTGCCTCGAGACGCGGGTCGAGCAGCACGGGTCGATGCCGGTCCTGCTCGCACTGAGCGCCGCGCGCCAGATCGCCGCCGGGCTCGCCGCCGCGCACGCCAAGCAGATCATCCACCGGGACATCAAGCCCGCGAACATTCTGATCGAGCACGAGAGCGGGCGCGCCAAGATCACCGACTTCGGTCTGGCCCGCGTGATCGACGACGCGAAGGTGACCGCCGACGGCACCCTGATCGGCACGCCGTTCTTCATGGCCCCCGAGACCATCCAGGGGCGCGGCGCGGACGCGCGGTCCGACCTGTTCGGGCTCGGCGGCGTGATGTACCACATGGTCACCGGGCGCGTCCCGTTTCCGGGCCAGACCGTGGCGGCCGTGTTCAACGCGGTCTGCACCAAGGACCCGGACCCGCCGTGCCGGTTGCGCCCCACGGTCCCGGACTGGCTCGAGGACATGATCCTGCGCCTGCTCCAGAAGGACCCCGCCGCGCGCTACCCGGACGCGGCCTCCGTCGCAGCGATCCTAGGTGAGTGCTGCTGACGCCTGAACGAATCTCATGAATTCTCGAACGGGTCCGTTGCCGCGACGGACCCGTTCTTCATACGAATACAACGCACGCTTCGTCTTTTCGCCTTTTGATCCGCGACGCCGACCCAACAGCACGACGTAGTTCGGGTGAGCGATGCCGTCTGATCAGACCCCACCGCCCAGAAAAAGCCGCGCGCCACACGTTCCGCAACCGGGTGCGTCCCGGCGCGCGCTCCTCGTCGCCGACGACGACGACGCGGTGCGCGAGTTCGTCCGCATCGTGCTGGAGCAGGCCGGGTTCGCCGTCACCACCGCGACCAACGGGCGCGACGCGGGCGACCTGTTCGTCGCCACCCCGGACGCCTTCGCCCTCGTGCTCACCGACGTCGTGATGCCGTTCGCGACCGGCGTGGAACTGGCCGCGCGGGTGCGTGCCCTGCGCCCGAGGCTGCCGGTCCTCTTCATGTCCGCGTTCCCCGGCGGCCCCGAACTCGCGCCCGAACCGCTCCCGCCCGACGAACCCCTTCTCGAAAAGCCGTTCCCAATGGCCCGCTTGCTCGAAACGGTCCGCGCCGCGATCCGCGCCCACGATCCCAACTGATACCCAACTCGACTCGAATCTCCGGGCACTGGCACGGCGAACCGAACCGCAGTTCCGCCATCGGGAGCGGGGCGCCCGCGTAAGATGTACCGTCACCCGAAGCGGTTCGAGCCCGACCGCGTTCACGAGAGCCCCTCAATGGCATCTTTCGAAGACGACGGCCCGGACCCGTTGGGGCCGGCGCGCCCGCTCCTGACGGCGGCGAGCGAACTCGCGACCCGCGCCGCGGGCGCCGGCGACCACGCCGGGAGTTACGCCCTGCTCGCCTGCGCCGTGCGCCTCGCACGCCGGGTGCGCGGGTTGAGCGAAATCGCGGACTTCCGCCTCGAACGCGCGCTCGATGAGGCCGAGAACGAGAGCGCGCCGAACGCACAAAACGAAGCGCTCCGGGACGCGATCGAGTCCCTGTTCGGCGACGCCGAAGCGCCCGACGGGGCGCTCCCGGCCGAACCGCTCGCTGCGGCCCAGGCGCTCATCGGCCGGGCCATTTCCATCGGCGCCCCCGCGTACAACACCGAGGACCACCAGGGGTGCTTCGACGTGTACTCCTGCACCGCGCGGGCGGTTCTGGCCACCGTCGACCAGCTCCCGGAACCGGCGGCCGCGCAGCTCCGCGACGCGCTCGCGAAGTGCCTCGAGCTGAGCGACCCGGACGCGCAAGCGTGGGCCATGCGGCACGCCTTCGACGCGATCGGCGAAATGGGAGACGGGGGTGGCGACATCGCCCCGCGCCAGGTACTCGCGCTGCTCTCGATGGCCATCTCCATCGGGGCGCCGGCCTTCAACGCGGGCGACCACCGCGGGTGCTACGAGGTCTACTCCTGCACCGCCCGATTGCTGGTGAACAGCCCCGCCGCGCCGGACACTGTCAAAGACACCCTGCGCCGCGCCCTCACGGACGCGAGCACAGTGTTAAACGTCACGCGCCAAGCGTGGATCATGCGCGAGGCCTTCGACGGATTACTCGGCGCCGAGGCCGAAGAGCGCGGCACGTGATCCGTTCCGCCACCCGTTGTGCTTCGCGTGTTGTGTTGAACCCTTGCGAACGGCGCGGCGTAAGCCCGCCGGTAGTGGCTAAAACCACCGGCGGGCTTACGCCGCGCCGTTCGCTCGCCACGATTTCAACACCGCATGTCTCAAGGCGAGCCTTTAGCGCGGGCGATTTCTCCCGCGCGCCGCGTATAATCTCTCCCATCCTCTCTTTCATCTCTTTAAAGGAGCGATCCCATGCGCCTGACACGCTGGGCCATGACAGCGACGATCGCGGCACTCGCCGCGACACTGGTTTCGACCACCCGAGCCGAGGAGCCGAAGAAGTTGAAGTACCCCGATACCAAGAAGGGCGAGGTCGTAGACGAGTACCACGGCACGAAGGTCGCCGACCCGTACCGGTGGCTCGAGGACGACGTGCGCAAGTCGAAGGACGTGGCCGCGTGGGTCGAAGCCGAGAACAAGGTGACCACCGCGTTCCTCGAATCGATCCCCGAGCGCGAGGCGATCAAGAAGCGCATCACCGACCTCTGGAACTACGAGAAGATCTCCGCCCCGTCCCGGCACAGCGGCCGGTACTTCTTCTTCAAGAACGACGGGCTCCAGAACCAGAACGTGCTGTACGTCCAGGACACGCTCGACGGCGACGCGAAGATGCTCATGGACCCGAACACCTGGACCAAAGACGGTACCGTCGCCCTCGCCGGACTGGAAGTGAGCGACGACGCAAAGCTCATCGCTTACGGCACCGCCGAAGCCGGCTCGGACTGGAACGTGTGGAAGGTGCTCGACGTGGCGACCGGCAAGCCCCGCGCCGACGAACTGAAGTGGGTGAAGTTCAGTAGCGCGTCGTGGACGAAGGACAACGCGGGCTTCTACTACAGTCGGTTCCCGGAACCGAAGACCGGCGCCGCGTTCCAGGACCTGAACGTGGACATGAAGCTTTACTACCACAAGCTCGGCGCGCCGCAGAGTGAAGACAAGCTCGTCTACGAGCGCACGGACAACCCGAAGTGGACCATCGGCGGCGGCGTGACCGAGGACGGCAAGTTCCTCATCATCTCCATCGGCGACGGCACCACCAGCAACAAGGTCCGCCTCGCGTACCGGGATCTCACCGCCCCCGACAGCAAGGTCGTCGAGCTCGTTGACAACCACGACAACAAGTTCAGCTTCCTGGGCAACGACGCGGGCGTGTTCTACTTCAAGACCGACTACAACGCGCCGAAGAACCAGATCATCGCGATCGACACCAAGAACCCCGACAAGAAGAACTGGAAGACGATCATCGCGGAGGCGAAGGAAGTCCTCGACAGCGTGGACCTGGTGGGTAACCGCTTCATTTGCAGCTATCTGAAGGACGCGAAGACGGCGGTGAAGGTCCACGAAGTGGACGGCAAGTTCGTCCGCGACGTGGAGTTGCCCGGCATCGGCACCGCGACCGGCTTCAACGGCAAGCGCGAGGACACGGAAACGTTCTACACGTTCTCCAGCTTCGCCACGCCCACGAGCATTTATCGCTACGACCCCGCGACCGGCGAGAGCAAGCTGATCCGCCAGGCGAAGGTGAAGTTCGATCCCTCGTTGTACGAAGTGAAGCAGATCTTCTACGCGAGCAAGGACGGCACCAAGGTGCCGATGTTCATTGCCCACAAGAAGGGCATCAAACTGGACGGCACGAACCCCACCCTGCTCTACGGCTACGGCGGGTTCAACATCTCGCTGACGCCGGGGTTCTCGGTGTCGCGGTTGCAGTGGATGGAGATGGGCGGCGTCTTCGCCGTTGCCAACCTCCGCGGCGGCGGTGAGTACGGCGACGAGTGGCACCGCGCCGGGACGAAGCTCCAGAAGCAGAACGTGTTCGACGACTTCATCGCGGCCGGCGAGTATCTGGTGAAAGAGAAGTACACCTCGCCGAAGAAGCTCGCGATCCAGGGCGGCAGCAACGGCGGGCTGCTCGTGGGCGCGTGCCTGACGCAACGGCCCGACCTGTACGGCGCAGCGCTGCCGGCCGTGGGCGTGATGGACATGCTGCGGTTCCAGAAGTTCACCGCGGGCCGGTTCTGGGTGGACGACTACGGTTCGAGCGACAGCAGCAGCGAGTTCAACGAACTGTACAAGTTCAGCCCGTACCACGTGCTCCTGAAGAACGGCGCGAAGGCGTACCCGCCGACGATGGTGACGACGGCCGACACCGACGACCGCGTGGTGCCGGGACACAGCTTCAAGTTCGCAGCGGCGCTGCAAGCGAACCACACCGGCCCGAACCCGGTGCTGATCCGCATCGAGACGAAGGCCGGGCACGGCGCCGGGAAGCCGACCGCGAAGGTGATCGAGGAAGTCGCCGACCAGTGGGCGTTCCTCGTGAAGACGCTCGACTTCAAGCCGGAAATCGGGAAGTGATGTGAGTGCGAGTCAGAACGCGGCCGGGGTGACACCCGGCCGCGTTCGTTTGGTGTGCTCGTGTTGGAGGTGATGCAATGAGCGAAGCGAACTGGCTCAAGGAACACCCCCACGCGCAAGAGTTGGTTTGGCAACTCGGGGGTACCTCGGTCACCCGAACGAAAATCGGGCGACGGAAGCTCCGGCTTTTCGCCTGCGGTTGTTGCCGGCTCATCTGGCCGCAACTCGATGACTCGCGCCTGCGGGACACCGTGGAGGTCGCGGAACGATTCGCGGACGGACAAGCGACCGCGACCGAATTGAGTGCCGCAGGGTCGGTCGCGCAGGCCACGATTCCGAGGAACGCTCACGACTTTTCGGACGATGACCCGAACGCCCAAATCCATGCCGCCGTCGCAATGGTCGTATCCACCACGCTCGTGAAGCCCTATTCGGCCGCTTTCGGTGTGACGGCATACCCGATGGCCTTTGCCGGTCACCGCGGCGGTCAAAAGGAAGCCGATACGCTTATCTGCGCCCTCCTCCGCGACATCTTCGGCAACCCGTTTCGCCCTGTGAAAGTCAACAAGCGCTGGCACACAGGCACCGCGGTTTCACTCGCGCGCGGAATGTACGAATCGCGTGACTTTAGCGCGATGCCAATCCTCGCGGACGCGCTCCAGGACGCCGGGTGCGACAACGACGACATCCTGACCCACTGCCGCGACCCGAAGCAGGTTCACGTCCGCGGGTGCTGGGCTGTTGACCTCGTACTCGACAAGAAATGACGGTACGCTGCATTTGGAGGTGAAGTATGTCCACAGTCGCAACACCCGCTGCGCCGCGACGCCTGAAGCCGCACCGGTGGACCGTTCCCGAATTCCACCGCCTCTGCAGACTGGGGCTGTTTACGGGCCGGCGCCCGATCCTTCTGGACGGGGTGATTCTGGAGCAGGGTCCAATGGACGCACCACACGCGAACGGTGTCGAGCGCACGGACACCGCGGTTCGCCTCGCGTTCGGCACCGGGTGGCGGTTCCGCATCCAACTCCCGCTCGTGCTCAATCTGCACACCGACCCGGTTCCCGACGTCGCTATCATCGCGGGTGTACTCACCGGTAACCTGGATCACCCGACCACGGCCGCTCTCGTGATCGAAGTATCGGATACGACGTTCGACACAGATACCACCGAGAAAGCCGAACTCTACGCTACCGCCGGGATCAGGGACTACTGGGTGTTGGATGTGGCGAACCGACAACTCCACGTCTTCCGTGCCCCGCAACCTCTTCCCACCAAGTTGAGCGCAACAGTGTACCGCGCGCACACCGTCCTCGGCCCGAACGACACCATTTCTCCCCTGGCCGCGCCGAACGCGACGATTCGCGTCGCCGATCTGCTACCGTAGTACGTTGTCGCGATACCGAGCAATTTCACGTTTTTGGCTGTTGGGGCCGTCACTCTCGCACGTCGTCACAGCGCCCGGCGCGAATACCGGGCGGGCACGAGCGTCTATTTGTTCGCCGCTGGTCGGCGCTCTTGTTCCCGCGCCGACCAGCGGCGAGAATGACCCTCCGTCCCGCCACACGCCGCCAGGACCACCCTCATGGCCGAGAGCACGCCCGACACCAGCGCCATTGCCGCCCGCGCGGTCGAACTCATTGCCCCGGACACGGTCGTCGGGCTCGGGACCGGGCGCGCGGCGACCGCGTTCATTCACGCACTCGGTGCGAAGGTGCGAGCCGGTTTACAAATTCGCGGGCTGCCGACGTCCGAAGTGTCCGCGGTGCTGGCGCAGAAACTCGGCATCCCCCTCGTGACCTTCGACGACATCGACCGCATTGATGTGACCGTGGACGGCGCGGACGAAATCGACCCGAACGGCGACCTCATCAAAGGGTACGGCGGCGCGCTCGTGCGCGAGAAAATCGTCGCGGCGTACTCGCGCAAGTTCGTCGTGCTCGCGGGGGCCGAAAAGGTCGTGTCGGTGTTGGGCGAGCGCGGGACGCTGCCGGTGGAAGTGGTGTCGTTCGCACTGACGCCGTGCCGCAAGCACCTCGAAGAGATGGGCTACCCCTCGCGACCGCGCATGAAAGACGGGCAGATCGTCGTGACCGACAACGGGAACTACATCCTCGATTGCAAAACGACCGCGATCATCGACCCGGCGGAAACGGAAACGAAGATGCTCGCGATTCCCGGCGTCGTCGGCACCGGGCTGTTCGTGAACATGGCCCACACCATCATGGTCCAAGCAGCAGACGGCAGCGTGGAAGTGCGCTGCGGCAGCGCGACGTGAGTGTGGAAGTAAAGAAGAAAGAGCCGCGGATCACGCAGATAACACAGATCAGACAGAAGATTGATTTAAAATCGGCTTTCTGTCTGATCCGCGTTTATCCGCGTGATCCGCGGCTCTTTTCTTCATTCGTCTTCTTTATCACCCGGCCCGGAACACCGCGACCGCGCCCGTCCCGCACCCGGCGGCCAGCGACTTATCGTCCGCGGACCACGCCAGGGCGGACGATTCCCCGCCCGGGAACTGGAACTCACCCACCTGCGTGCCTTTGCGATTGGTCGGCTGCCACAGCAGCACCTTCCCGTCGAGCGCCGCCGACGCGAGCAGGAACCCGCGGTTCTGGTACGCGAGCGCGGTCAGGTTCGCGTCCTCGTCGTGACCGACGAGCATCGTCGGCTTGGAGCCCTCGGGTCCGTTGGTACCCGCCTGACAGTCCCAGATGCACACCACCGGGCCGCCGCCGGTCGCGAGGTAGCGCGAGGTGTAGTCCCACGCGAGTTCCCGCACCTTCGTCTTGTAGCCCCACATCTGGAGGTCGCGCGAGGCGTCGTAGTACCAGAAGTGAACGGTCGAGTCCTGGTTCCCGTGCGCGAGGATCTTCCCGTCCGGGCTCCACGCCATCGCCAGCGGCGAGCCCTTCCAGGCGAGCACCCGCACCGGCTCCGCGCTCGCGCCGGGGTCGTAGGTGGTGGCCGAACCGTAGGCGAGCAGCGTGAGGTGGTTCGTCCCCGGGCGCCACTTCAGGTCCATCACCGTGCCGGCCTGCGCCGGGAGCTCGCGGACCAACTCGCCGCCCGCGGTCCACACCCGCGTCTTCTTGCCGGCCGCGGCCGCGAGCAACTGCCCCGACGGGTGCCACGCGACCTTCTCGGCCCACGACGCCCCGGCGTCGAGCGTCTGGGCCGGTTCCCCGGTCGTGCCGTCCCACACGCGCACCTTGCTGTCCTGCCCCACCGACGCGAGCAGGTTGCCGGTGGGCTGCCACGCGAGCGCGGCCGTGCCGAACCCGTGCCCCTTCAATTCGTGGAGCGGCTTACCCGTGTTGGCGTCGAAAATGGTGACCGGGCCGCTCACCGTCGCGACCGCGAGCCGCGCGGCGTCCGGCGCCCACGCGAGGGCGATCACGTGGTCCGGCACCGCGGCCTGCCACACCGGGCGCAGCCGGTTCTCCGCCTTGCCGAAAATGCTGATGCGAGCCATATCGCCCCGAGATTTCAGAATGAAGATTCGCGCCGGACGGTGGGGAACAAAAGGGGCGCGACTTCGCTCCCGACCGTCCGGCGCAAATCCGAAATCAACATCCGATCACGCCAGGCAACTCTTGAAGCCTTCCGTGAGGGCTTCGCGGTCGAGGTTGCGGCCGATGAAGATCAGTTTATTGGAGCGCGGGGCCTTGCCCCACGGTTTGTCGAGCTTGCCGTCGAACAGCATGTGAACGCCCTGGAACACGAACCGGTTCGGCTCGTTCTTGATGCTCAGCACGCCCTTCATGCGGAAGATGTCCGGCCCCTTCGCCTGGAGCAGCTCGCTCATCCACCGGTTCAGCTTCTTCGCGTCCAACTCGCCCGCGACCGTGATCCCCACGCTCGACACCGACGAGTCGTGAACGTGGTCCGGCACTTCCTCTTCGTGCACCTTCAGGGAGTGCGTCTTACCGTGGTCGTGGTCGTGTTCGTGCTCGCAGTGCCCGTGATCGTGATCGCACTTCGCGTGATCCTTTTCGTGCGCGTGTTCGTGTTCACAGTGCCCGTGATCGTGGTCGCAGTTCTCGTGGCCCTTGGCGTCGTGCGCGTGCTCGTGGTGCTCGTGCTTGTGACCACCGTTCTTGAGGAATTCGGGTTCGTGTTCGAGGATGCGGTCGAGGTCGAAGCCCCTCACGTTCAGCACGCGGTCGAGGTTCACCTCCGCGTTCTTCGTGTGGTGGATCTTCGCGGTCGCGTTCATCTTGCGGATCAGCTTTTCGAGCTTCTCCAGTTCGTGGGGCGTCACGAGGTCGATCTTGTTGAGCAGGATCACGTCCGCGAACGCGATCTGCTCCTGCACCTCGTGCGAGTCCCAGTGCAAGAGGACGTGCTTGGCGTCCACGAGCGTGACGATGCCATCAATCATGGTCTTCGCCTGCACCTCGTCGTCCATGAAGAACGTTTGGGCGACCGGACCGGGGTCGGCCATGCCGGTCGTCTCGATGAGGATGTAGTCGAACTTGTCCCGGCGCTTCATCAGGTTGCCGAGGATGCGAATGAGGTCGCCGCGCACGGTGCAGCAGATGCACCCGTTGTTCATCTCGAAGATTTCTTCTTCCGAGTTGATGACCAGATCCTGATCGACGCCCACCTCGCCGAACTCGTTCTCGATGACGGCGATCCGCTTGCCGTGGTTGGCCGTGAGGATGTGATTCAGAAGCGTGGTCTTGCCGGCGCCGAGAAAGCCGGTGAGTACGGTGACGGGCACGCGGTCGGTCGCGGTCGCGGGCATGAGGGTGCTCCTGTTCGGTGGTCGGGTGAGGGTGACAGGGGAATTGTACCAGCCGCGAACAGGGCGCGAAGGTTCGTCGGGCGCACAAGAGCGCACAGGGCTTCCGCCCGGTGCTACGAACGCCGGCCCCTCCGGGGCGGAAAGGCACTGCAGGTACTGGTTTTCGGCCCTGGTTCACAGGGCTTCCGCCCTGTGAACCAGGGCCGAAAACCCATCCACTGCCGCGGAATGGGCACCTCGGCCGGCGGCTTCTCCGGGGCGAAGACCGATACCCTCTAATGGATACCCTCTAATGCCTTTCCGCCCCGGAGGGCCGGCGTTCGTAGCACCGGGCAGAAGCCCTGTGAACCTACCGGAACTCGAAAACGGAGACGCCCGGCCGGGTTTCCCCTGCACCGGGCGCCTCCGCCAGCGGAAACGGGCGGAGAACAACCCCGCCCGCGAGATTAACGGTTTAAGCTGGGAAGCTTGCGCGGTGTTGGTGCCGCGCCGGGTACGGGTTACTCGTGTCGCAGTGCCTCGATCGGGTCGAGCTTCGCGGCGCGCCACGCGGGGTACAGCCCGAAACACATCCCGACCAGGATCGACACCCCGACCGACAGGAAGATCGACAGAACGTGGAGCTTTGCCGGCAGCGCGGCACTACCGGGCCACCAGCCCCGGAGCACGTCCCAAACGGCCGGGACCGCGTACACTGAGGCGACCCCCAGCGCCGCCCCGCACAGCCCACCGATGGTGGTCTGGACCACCGCTTCGACGAGGAACTGCATGACGATGTCCTTCCGCTTCGCCCCGAGCGCGCGGCGAATCCCGATCTCGCGGGTACGTTCCGTCACCGTAGCGAGCATGATGTTCATGATCCCGATGCCGCCGACCAGGAGCGAGATGGACGCGATCATCGCCATGAGGAGCGTGAACCGCGTTTGGGCGCGCTCGGCCTCTTCCAGTTTGTCCAGCGGCACGGTCACGGCCCAGTCCTTCTTGGGGTGCTTGCGCTCCAGCATCCCCTTGATCTCGTTGCCGACCGCCTGCACCTTCGCGCGACCCGCCGGCGTATCGACTTCCGCGTCCACGGTGAGCGTGACCTGGCTGTACTCGACCTTCTCGTTCATGCGGGCGCCGGCCGTGCGGATCGAAATCACCTCCCCGAACCGGCGCCGACTGGTGCGGATCGGGATGTAGATGTCGCGGTTGTAGTCCTCCGCGGCCTGACTCCCGCCGGACCCGCCGGTCGGCATCCGCTCCTTCAGGACGCCGACGACGAGGAAGAAGTGGCTGCGCATCCCGACCGTCTGGCCGAGCGCGTCCTCGTAGGGGAACAGCTTGTCGGCCGCCTCCGAACCGAGGACGCAGTAGTTCTCCAGATCGCTGTCGTCGTTGTCGGTGAGGAACCGGCCGCGCGAGAGTTCGAGTTTGTTCACGATTTGATAATCGGGCACGGTCCCGATCACGCGGGCGTTCACGAGCCGCTCCAGGTACCGCGCCTCGCTCGGGAACACGCGCATGGGCACGATCCGCGTCACGGCCCCGTCGGAGGTGAGCGTGCTGAACCGCTCTAGGTCGTCGCGGACCAAACCGTAACTGGTGACGAACCCCTTCGACGCGGTGGCCGAGTCGTCCGGCGGTTTGGCACTGCGCACGATGATGTTGGTCGCGCCCTGGCGCTTGATGTCGTCGAGCGCGTCCTGCATGGACCCCTCGCCGAACGACATCAGCGAGATGACGGAGCACGTACCGATGATGATGCCGAGGACCGAGAGGACCGAGCGCAACTTGTGGAGCCAGAGGCTCTTGACCGCGAGCGACACGCTCCGCTGCAGTTTCGCGGTGTTGGCCGCGAACGGCAGGTGCGTCGTCGCCCCGGTCACGAACGCGAGGGCCACCAGCGCGGCCAGCGCCCCGAACACCGACGCGATAATAATCAGGACCGTATTGCCGGAGAGACTGAACCCGAACATCAGCCGATCTCCATGACGGTGCGGGTGTCGTTGCGCACGTCCGATTCGACGCGCCCGTCGCGCAGGCGCACGACGCGCCGCGCCCAGGCCGCGATGTCGTTCTCGTGCGTCACCATGATGATGGTCTTGCCGGTCCGGTTCAGTTCCCGGAGCATCTGCATGATCTCGACGCTGGTCTTCGAGTCGAGGTTACCCGTCGGCTCGTCGCCCAGGATCAGGTGCGGGTCGTTCACCAGGCTCCGCGCCACCGCGACGCGCTGCTGCTGACCGCCGGAGAGTTGGAGGGGCCGGTGGTCGAGGCGCTCGCCGAGGCCGACGAGTTCCGCCAGCGCGACGCACCGGGCCTTCGTCGCCTCGTCGAGCTTGATGCCCTGGTAGAGCAGCGGTAACTCGATGTTCTCGACGACCGTGTACTGCGGCAGCAGGTTGTACGACTGGAAGATGAACCCGAGGTAGGTGCTGCGGACCTCGGAGAGTTGGTCGTCGTCCATTTCGGACACGTCCACGTCGCCGAGGTAGTAGTGCCCGCTGGTGGGGCGGTCGAGGCAGCCGAGGACGTTGAGCAGCGTGGACTTCCCCGACCCGGACGGCCCCATCAGTGCAACGAAGTCGCCCTCGTCGAACGACAGGTTCAGTCCCTTGAGGACGTGAACGGTCTGCGTCCCCATGTAATAGTTCTTGACCAGATCGACGACACTGACGATGGCAGGCATCGGGAGAAACCCAGGGGACAAAGGACAGGAGCGCGAGATCAAAAGACCGAAGTCAGAAACCGGGGGCGATCAGAAGCTCAGTGTCACTGCCTTCTGACCTCCGCCCCGAGCTTCTGACTTCGGCGCTCTGACGATTAGAGACCGGCGCCCGGGGGCGGCCCGCCCCCGCCGCCCTTCTTCTTGCCGCCACCACCTTTACCCCCACCGGCGCCCGGGCCGCCGCTCGTTCCGTCACCCTTGCCCTCAATGGCCTTACCGCCCTCGCCCTTGTTCCCGCCACCCTTGCCGTCGCCGTCGCGGGTCCGGGTCTTGTCGTCCGCGGTGAGCATCACCTTCGGGTTCATGACGATCTCGTCGCCCTCGGTCAGCCCCTCGCGGATCTCGACGAACTTCTCGTTGTACAGGCCGAGTTTGATCTCACGCTCTTCGTACCCGGTTGCCGTCTTGACGTAGATCTTGCGCGTGGCCCCCATCTCGGTGCCGCCGAGGATGGACTGGACCGGTACAGTCAGCACGGGCGCCGTCGCGGTGTCCACGGTGATCGTGACTTCTGCGGTCATGTCCGGCTTGAGCTGTTCATTGTCGATCCGCCTCTTGGTACCGTCGGGGAGCAACTCGAAATCCACCATGACGAGCGTCTGGTAGAGTTTCACGTCCGAGATCCACGAATCGGCCTGGCTCGCGACCGCGGAGACCGTGCGGACGTGGCCCTCGAACACGCGGTCCGGCAGCGCGTCCACGCGGATGCTGGCCTTCTGCCCGTCGGACAGTTTCTTGTACTCGGAGTTACGGTATTTTTCACGCAGCCGGTCGATGATCTCCTGCTTCTGACTCACCACACGGCTGAACGGATCGGTGTTGAACAGCATTGTGTTCTGGAGGCCGTCCACAAAGTAGGTGGGCACTCGCACGTCCCCGCGGATGCGGGCCACCATCGCTTCGTGAACCTTGGTGTTCACCTGCATCCGGTGCAAGTTCGGGATGCGGAGCATCTTCTGCCCCTCTTTGACCTGCGCCCCCTGCTCGATCATGCCCTGGGTGCTGCTGCCGAACCGGTTCGATTCGTTCCGGAAGTAAACGACCATCGAGTCCGGCTCGATCGTGTCCGGGGCCGTGATCTTGCACTTAGTCCGCTGCTGGACAATGTCTCGCCGTTTATCGTCCTGCTGGATGTACTCGGACGTAGCCCGCTTCTTTTCGGCGAGCGCCTTGGCGAGGTTCGCGTCCGCTTGGAGCACCGCCTGCTCGTATGCGAGAAGCGCGTTGTTCCGCTTGCTCCGCAGGTCGGTGAGTTGCTGCTTGCGGTCGTAGCTGAGCATCTGAGCGAGTTTGGCTCGTTTGCTGCGCAAGTCCTCGACGGCGCTTTCCACCTTCGATCGCTCGGCCTGGGCTTGAGCCGCACTCATGTAGGACAGCTTCACCATCCGGTCCGCCCACGCGGACCGTTCGCGGTACTGTTCGAGGTTGCTCTCGGTCAGTTTTACTTGCCCGGTTTGGTCGTCCACCAGTTGGCGGAACGAGCCGGACTCGGACAGCGCCGCCATCCCACCGCCGACTGCGGCCAGGGTGCCCAGTGTCGGGTCGTAGTTCAGCCCGGTGAACTTCTCCAGGTCGATCTCGGCCTGGACCAGCGCGTTCTTCGCGGTCGCGACGGAGATCTCGTTCTGCTTGACCACGATGTCGTAGTCGTTCTCCGCCTTGACCTTGTTGGCGTCGGCCGTGTCCACCTTGATCTGCTGCTCGTCCTCCTGGTCTTTCAGCGCAGAGTCGTCGAGGATCATGAGCAACTGGCCGGGCTTGACCCGGGAGCCGTCGTCGATGACCCAGTTGATGGTACTGGCGAAGCCCTTCGTGCCGGCCCGCACCTCGCACACGATGTCGCGGTTGTCGGCCGATTCGAGCGTGCCCTTCTCGGCGACGGTAACGACGAGCGGCTCGCGCTTGACTTTGTGGAGGAGGACGTCCGCGCGAACGGGGGCCGCGCGGAGGAAGAAGTACCACCCACCGGCGATACCCGCAGCGCCCAAGAGCGCCCCGGCGAGGGCGAAGGGCAGGAGCCGCCCACCGCCCCGGCGCGCCGGGAGTTTGCGCTGCTTACTTCCCGGCCCCGACGGGCTGGGGGGCATGGAGCCGTTCGCCGGGCCGTTGCCCGTCGGCGGGAGATCGGTTCTGGGCATCGGTTCGGTTGAAGAACTCATCGATCCATACCCCACGGTCATCGAGGGTCATCTGTTCGAGGTCGAGGTACAACTGCATCCGGCCGGTCTGGTAGGCGACCCAAAGTTGGTAGAGCGTGTTTTGGGCACTCACCAAATTGCTCTGGGCCGACAACACTTGCTGGGTCAGGGCCGCGGCACTACCGGCATCGGTTGCGGCACCGGGCGCGGGCGGAGCGAGGAGGATGGCCTGGGCGTTGTCCACCTGCGAGTACCCCAGTTCCACCACCCGCTGTTGGATGCGGTACAACTGGGCAAGGGTTCGCAGTTCCCGGAGGTCGCTCCGGATATCATTGGTAATGTTATCCTCGAACGCCATTAGCGTGCGGCGCTGCCTCTGATAACCGATCAGCGCGGCCCGGTAATTATTGCGCTCCGCCCGGCGAATTAACGGCAATTCCGCATTAAATGTAAGCTGGTGGTTACTGCGGTCGGCCGCAAACGCGAGACCATTGTTCCGACCGGCCGGTGTGTTGCTGCTTAGATCATACCGAACATCGAACACGCCTTGCAACGAATTTGCCTGAATTGCGATCTGGCGCCACGCATCCACCACCTGTCCGCGGGCGTTCATCAGGTCGAGGCGATTTGTGAGAGCCGTCTGAATGGCCGCCGTGTACGCATCGTCGAGCGGCGCGGCGAGGGCGTCGGTCCCGCCGTCGCCCATAGATAGCGGCGGCAGGTCCGGCCACTGGGCACGAACGAGCACCAACCGATCGTTCCGCGCCTCCAGGATCAACAAGTAGAACGCGTTAAATACATCGCGGAACGCACCGGCTTGAGCCGCGAGGCGAGTGGGGGCGTTGATGAGTTTGGCCCACGGCTGGGCCTCGTACACACGCACCAGACGATCGAAATCACCCAGGTCGATGTCGTCCTCCAGGAGTGCGATCTTCCGGGTTTCGGCTTCCGGCTCCGGTTGCCCCTTCAATTGCCGCTCGGCGCGAGCGGCGAGCAACTTGCGCCGCTCCTCGCGGATCTGGGCCAACCGCGCCGCCGCCTGGTCGTCCGTCAGCTTCGCCGGCGCCCACGAGTCCAGGCGCTCGCCGATCGACTTCGCGAACGGCGTACCCTTGGCCAGCGGTGACTCCGTGAGCAGGGTGCGCCACCGGGCGCGGAACTGCGCGACCGGCGCCGCAGGGTCGTACTTCGCCGCGGCCAGTTCCGTCTGCTGCACCTGAGCATAGACCTCTTCGTAGCGCCCCAGTTGCTGGCGGATCGGGCGCAGCGGGCCGTCGTCGAGTTCCAGCGGCACCGTAATCGGCAGGCCAAGCTGGAGTTTGAAGTTGTCCAGCGAATCGAGGAACCCGCGGACCCCGCTCTGGCTGGTCCCGCTGTTCGACGAACCGAGGAGCTGGGAGCGACTGGTCAAAAGCTGCACTTCCACCTGCCCGACCTGCAAATCGGACTGCTGGCCGCCCTCGCGGAACGCCTGATACAACTGGAGCAGGCGCTCCAGCGACGTGACGTTCTTCCGCTGGTTGCTGATGACCGCCGATTGCTGCAGGAGCGGCAGGTACCCCACGTTCGGCGCGGTGAGGTTCCCACCGATGCCGCGCCCGAGGTTCGGCGAGAGCCCCTGGAGGCCGTAGGGGTTGTTCGTGTACCCGCCGCCGGACCCGCCGGCCGCCAGTGCGACGTAGAAGAGCTTGCGGAACCGGGTGTACGAGCGCATCGCGTAGACCAGCGTGCGCTCGGCCTGGGTGAGCCCCTCGAGCGTGACCGCGAACCCGCCGTCGCGGAGGAACGGCTGCGCGAGGCTGAGCGACAGGTTGCTGATGCTCGTCTGCGGCTTGTCCCCGGACAGGTCGATCGTGAGCTGGTTCGCGAGCTTCACCATGAGCATCGCACCGGTCGGGAACAGCTTGTTGATGCCCCCGGCGGTGTTCAGCGACCAGCGTTCGCCGCCGTTGGCGAGTTGACGCCCGGTCGATTCGCGGACCACCTGCTCCGTGAAGAACGCTTGCGCGGCGAAGTTGAACCGCTCCAGTGTGACCGGCAGGGCGGTGAGGTACAAGTCCTCGCGCCGGTCCTGGTACTCGCGTGCGTTAAACAACCCGAGTTCGATGGTCTGGTCGAGTTTCAGCCGGTACCCGGTCTGCCCGGATTCGAGCGCTTTGAGGTACTCGGCGGCCGGGTCCGCACCGGTCGTCAGGATCGGCGGGTATAGCTCGGGCGGCCCCTTGCTCAGTGGGTCGACGGGTTTACCCGGCCCAACGGGGCCAGGGGGTTGTTTCAGATCGAGCGGCTTGGGATCGGGAACCGGCTGCGGGATCGGTGGTAGAGAATCAATGGGAGGAACCGGAACGGGTTGTACCGGGACCAGCGCGACCGCGGGCACCGCTTTCCCGGTCGACTCTGCGTCGCCGGAAATCACGGTCACAACGGGCGGGCGCAATTCGGTCTTGGCCGGTACGCTGTTGCTGTTGTTGGTAGCAACCGGATTTTGCGGTCCGCGTTTCGCGGCCGCGACCCACGGCCCGACCTCGTTGGTAATGGGCTTCGCGGCCGGAGTCGTCTGAACGGCCTGGGCCGGTCCGCTGGACGGCCCCGATCCGGGGAGCGCGGCCGGGACACTGTGACGCACGGGGCGCTCGCCTTGCGCAACGGTGGGCGCCCCCGTAGTCGTCGGGAAAAAGGACGGTGTGGTCTTGGCGGCGTTTGGTCTTTGCGGACCGGCGGCACGTTCCGGCGCGATCGGAGCGCCCGCCGCGGCCACGCGCGTGGACGTGTTCGGGTCATCGGCCCGGTTCTCCGAGTCCCACTGCTGGAGCAGCGAAACGTACCCGTCGCCGTCCTGCCGGCCGACGCCGGACTTCTTCGTCGGGCGCTGCGGGTTGGGCGACAGCGAACGGGCCGCGTAGTCATCGGGCGGGTACGGCGGGCGGTCCGGGTTGGTGGGGTCCGCGAACCGCGCCCGCGGGTCCGGGTACACGTGCCAGTCCTTCTTCACCTGCCAGTCCGGGAACACGTTCTTCTGCGAAATGATCCCGGCGACGTCCTTATCGGCGCGTTCGCGGTAGTTGTAGCGCGAGCACCCCGGCCCGAAGAGGAGGGCGAGAAGGGCGAACGCGGCAACGAAGGGGAGGCAGCGTGCTGATCCGTGCATTAGCGCACCCGTGCAGAACCCGGAACTCCGGCACATCCGACACGCACGGTATCGACCACACAGTTTGCTCGAGTTGAGGTGAACAGCGAGAAGAACGCGCCCCGGGAAGATGTGGGCTACCCAATTTACCCAGTTGAGGAGCGCCGGCCGTCAGGTGGTTCCGAACTTCGCACCCGGGCCGTACATCACGTCGGTGCGGAGAACGTACTTCCGCCCCGTTTCCACCGCGGCCCCTTCGTGCCACTGCCGGTGGAGGAAAACCAGCGCCGTCCCGCGGACGGGCTTCACGCGGAGGCGCGGGGCTCCACCGAACAAGAGGAAGGAGTTGCCGTCGGAAAAGAAGTTCGTGTGCCCACCCGTGAAATCATCATTCAAGTAAACCATGAACGTGAGTTCGCTGACCTCGAACTGTTTGATGCGGTAGTAGGCGCCGTCCAAATGGGGCTTAAACGTCTGACCGGGATCGTAGCGGTAGAAGCGGAACCGCTCGTTGAAGCCGACGAGTTCGCGTTCCCCGATGGCGTGTGGCAAAAACGGCTGGGCACGGAGAAACAGGCGCTCGGCGAGTGCGGGATCGTCGAGCAAAACGCGCTCGTTGTCGCGGAAGCTCTTGACGACTTCGCCACCGAACAGCGCGTCCCCGTACCCGATGGCCTCGCTCTGAGCGACGAACGCCGCGCACTCCTCCGCGGTGAGAAAGTCCGCGATCGCAAACACCTTCTCATCATCGAGTAGTGTTTTGGTCATGGCGCCAGGTTACCAGGAAGTTAGGCACCGAGACGATTCATTTACTGTTAATTGGGGTGGTTGCGCAAACAGCGCCGAGGGGTTCTCGCCGGTGGCTTCCGCCATACTCGCGCCAGTAATCGCCGGCATCGGCGCCAGAATGTGACGCGGGAGGTGAACCGACGGTACCGACGAATCACTTCCTGCTGTCGCTCTGTTCCTTCATCATATCTGGTGTAATGAAGGTCGGGGTAGAGTGCGAGGAAGGGAATCGCACACAGCGCCAGAACGCCCAAAATCAATAGGACTCCTCCGGCCAAGAACGGGAAAAACAACCACTCCCACCACGCGATTGGGGTTTCATCGCCACCATTCCGAAAAAACGGCACCCGCATCTCAGTGCTCCGTTTTCGTGTGGTCTTTGACCAGTAGCACTTTGTGCGACTACCCGACACGGTGGGCGCGATGCTGCGCCCATCAGATCACACCAACTGGCACGCGGGGCGGCGCTTCGTGAACTCGACGCGGACATCAATGGTGTCCGCGCGCGGGGGGAGTGCGAGGAGCTTCAGTTTGCGCAGGCGCGCGAGGTACGGCACCACCGTTTGCGACACGTTCGCGGCCCCCGCGAGGCCGACCGCTTCCAGATCGGGGAACCGCGTGAGGAGGAGCGTTACGCCGGAATCGGTCACCTGCGTGTCGGCCAGACCGACCGCTTTCAGACCGCGGAGATTCGCGAGGTGCATGACCCCGGCATCCGTGACCCGAACGCACCCCGACAAGTCGATGGCTTCTAGGCCCGGAAGCCGGGAGAGTGGCTTGAGCTTGGCGAGATCGGCATCGCCGGTGGCGTCCGGGTTGAGCGCGAGGCGGTACGCTTCGCCCGGTTTCGCAACGACCTCACCGGGCAGCTTCGCGTTACTCAAAACCCAGGGCGCATCGGCGGTCGCGGTCGAGCGCGAGAACCACGTTCCTCGAAGCGGAACGAGCCACTTCTCCGGTTCGGCCGGAACCGCGTGGGCGACGATCGTGACCGGCGCCGACGTGCCATCCAACGCGCCCTTTTCGGAAAGCGCGGGCGCTTTGGGTGCCGCCCCGTTTCCGGGAGCGCTCCCCTTACCCGTCTGGGGAGCGGGCGGGGAAACCGGAGGTGTTTGCTCTCCCTTCTTTTCTGGAGACGGCGGTTTGGGCGCCAGGTTCTGCGTCGCCGGCTCTTTGAGCTTGCTCAAGCGCTCCGCGAGTTCGACCGCGTCCTTCGGCCGGCCGCTCGGCTCAGTGTCCACGCAGTCGCCGATGAGATCGACGAGCGCGTCCGTCACGTTCCGGCGCTTCAGTTCGCGCTCGAACCGCGTTCCGGGAGCCTCGGTAAGTTTGCCCGTCAACATCTGGAACGCGATGACGCCCAGCGCGTGAACGTCGTCGCGCGGGTCCGGCTTCGCGCCGCGCGACTGTTGGGGCGAAGCGTACAGAGGCGTGTACGACCCGCGCAACGACGTTTCGAGCCAGCCCGTCATCATCGACATCCCGGCCGCGTTCGTGCGCAGGTAGTCCACGGCGACCCCGCCGATGCCGAAGTCGGTAATGCGCAGTCGAAAATCCTCGGATTGACCGGAACCGTTGTGGCCTTCGACGTGAAAAAGGATGTTCGCCGGCTTCAGGTCGCGGTGAACGATCGAGGGCGCGAGCCGGTGGAAGGTGCCAACGGCCACCGCGAGCTGTTTGAGCGCGAGTACCGCGCGCGCTTCGCACTCACCATTGGGAAGGCTCTGCCAGCGGTGAATGAGGTCGGTCAGGTTCCCGCCGCCAACGAACTCGTACATGAGCCACGGCGTTTCGCCGTCGAGAACAGCGTCCAGGAGCGGCACGACGTTCGGGTGGTTCCCCTGCTCCATCACGCGGGCGATTACGCGCCCCTCGTGCGAAGTGAGTTTGGCCCGCACCTTCGCATCGGTGCAGAACTTCACGGCGCGCGGTTGCGGAATGAACGAGTGGCGCGCGAGCCACACCTCGCCGAACCCGCCGGCGCCGAGGAGTTCCTCGAGGCGCCAGCCCGGGCGCCCGGGCAGGTCGCCCCCGGGCCGGAAGTGCGGCACGCGCGCGGGGAGCATTTTGACGAGGTCTTCGGCCTCGTCCACCGCGAAATCTGGCGGCACGGTCTTCCCAGTCGGGTCGTCCGCGCGTTTGAGTGATTGGCGCACCGCGCCGGGGAGTTGTGTGAGGTACAGTTCGAGCGTGAGCCGGTCCTCGATCGGCCCCTGGTTCACGACTTCCCGCGCGACCTGTTCGGCCATCTTCTTCGCATCTTCCGCGCTCGCCGCCGCGACCTTTGCGATCTCCTCGCGCAGCGCCGCGGCCTTCTGGCGCTCGCGCATCAACTTGTACGCCTGCTGCGCGACCTCGAAGACGTAGGGGCCGCCGGGCACGAGTTCGGTGAGCCCGCGCAGCCCCTTGTCGCGGATCGCCAGCGCCACGCACTCGAACACGGCGAGCATGCCTGTCCCCTCCGTCCCGGATCGGAAGTCTTAAATCGTAAGATATCGAGCCGGTCCGTGCCGACTTTTCCGACTCCCGACTTTATGACTTCCGACGCGAAGTTTGCCCCGGGCTGAAACACGAGTTAAATTGGGTTGACGCGCCGAACCGTAAGTCCCGTTCGGTCGGTCGCTGTGCGCCCCCTCACCGCGCAGCGTCACCCCGACTCCGGTCGGGTCAGGTCGCTATGGCTTGGTCTACCTCGGCGCCGCGCCGCGATCTCGGCCCTTTGGGTCGGGTCGTGAGCCTCGCGCTGTTACTGCTACCCTGCGCCGTGCTGGGCGGCCTCGGCTACCGCACGCAACTGCTCCCGCTGTATGCGGGTGCGGGCGTGCAGGGCCTCTTCGTATTGATGTTCGTGCGCTCGCACCCCGTGTGGCGGCCCCCCATCAGTGCGTCGCTCATCATCCTGTACCTCATCGCGCTCGCGTGGGTGTGGCTCCCGACGCGCGGGGCGCCCGACTGGGCGGTTCACGTCGGCCAGTCCGTTCTGCTCCTGACGGCTGTTGCTCTCGCCGCCGTTCACGACCTCATTCGCACCGGTGCGGAACCGCTGCGCCGGGCGAACAAATGGTGCGGGCGCCTCGTGACCCGCACGCACTGGCCGCTCCAGCTCGCGGATTGCCGCGCGCTGCCCGAAGTGGTCGCGCTGCGGGCCACCGCACTCGACGAGGTGCGCCCGGTCCTCGCGCTCCTCGCGGACCCGCGCCCGGAGGTGCAGTGCGCCGCACTCGGGGCGCTGGAGTATCGCCCGCAGTGGCAGCCGGGGGAAGCTGAGTTAGTGCTAAAAACGGCCGAAGAGAGCGCGGAACCGGCGGTGCGCGCCGCGGCCGCCTACGCGCTGGCCGGGGTCGGGTCCGCGGACCTGATCGGCGGGTTGGCGCGGTTGCTCCGCGACCCGGCCGCCGAGGTGCGGCTCGCCGCGTCCGAATCGCTCCTGTGGAACGCGGACGCGCGGTGGCCGTTCACCCGGGAGGGCGTTCGCGACGCGCTCGCCGACCCGCGCCTCGCCACCGACGGCCCGGTGTTCGCTTCCGGGCGCCTACCGGCCGCGGCCCTGGCCGACCTCATTACCTGGGCCGAAGAGCACGCCCCGCTCGCGCCGCGCGCGATCCTCACCCTCATGGAGCAATACCACCGCGACCTGACCGACGGTGACCGCCCCGAACTCGCGAGCCAGCTCGCCGCGATGATGCTCGATACGGGCGCGGCCCCGTCGCTGCGGGTCGAACTCGCGGCCCTGTTGCGCGACCACAACCTGCTGTCCGTCGATCTGCTCGACCGGCTCACGAACATGGACCAGCCCGGTCCGATCCGCCTGTTCGCTGCGGAACAGATGCTGCGCATCAACCCGCACGACCCGGACGGCGTGGACGTGCTCCGCGGGCTGGCGCGCCAACCCAACCGCGAAATGGCGCTCTCCGTCGCGGCCATCCTGCAAAACGTATTGGGGTTGGAACTGGGGTTGCCCCCGGGCGAGCTCCCGGCGACCAACAGCAAGATCGCGGCCGACGTGACCCGGCGCGTGCTGCTGTGGGCGAACGGCGCGAACCCGGACCAGATCCGCCCGACGCCCGGGCCGATGGCGGGGCTAAAAGGCGCTCCGCGTTCCGCACTCGCGGGCGTTCGTGCCCCCTCGATCCCGCCGCCGAAGCCACCCGAAACCCACGACGCTCCGCACTCCCGCGGCGGCTCCAGCGCGGTGTTTTGAGCCGTGTTCGGAGGTCCAATGCTCACACCAGCCGTTTCGCTTCTCGGGCGAGAGCATCGGCGATGAACGCGAGCATCGGTGCGCCCATCTGTTCTTCGTATCGAGCTCCGGGCTTCGCCCGTGTGTCGAGATCGACCGCGTGCGGAACGCCGATCGCAGTGAGTTTCTCGTGCAGCCGATCGTTACCGCGATAATTCGCTGCGTCTGTTGGGGAGCAACAGAACCACAGGTGCGGCGGCCAGCGGTGGGCATGAATGTGGAGCACGGCCGTGTCTTGCCGGCACCGCTCGCGGCTGTCGTACATTTCATCGAGCGGCGTCCCGCGCCCGTACCAGTCCTGGCAATCAAACGCGCCCGAGACGCTCGCGGCGATCGGGAACCGCTCCGGGTGTTTGAACGCGAGTCGCACCGCCCCCTGCCCGCCCATTTCCACACCACCGACCGCGAGCGCACGCGGCCCCAAATGCCACGCGGCGCCCACCCACGGTGCAAGTACGTCCAGTAGATAGCCCTCGGGCGCGAGACCGGCATCAAACTCGGGGCACACGCGATCCGCCCACCAGCACTGTCCACCGTGGGGCACAACGCACCGCAATCGATGAGCGCGGAGCGTCGCGGTGAAGGCTACATCGGTTACGGGGGTGCGTTCGTCGAGACCGTGAAGGTAGAGAAGTGCTTGTGGAAGTGCGTGGGGCGGATCAAATACATCGACCGGCTTCCCGCCGATGGTGGTCCGCGTCCAGCCATCGAGCATGGGAATAACTCCGATTCGGTGCGAACCGCCCACAAGAAAGTACACAGGGCTCGCGCCCTGTGTTCCTATTCCTACTTGCGCAGGAGAAGGGCGTGCTCGAACCGCGGGCGGGCTTGGAACGCCTGCGCGGTGGGGCCGTGGAAGTGCGGGCGCGCCTGGGACGCGCGAGCGGAGGGATTCAGGCCGCACACGCGGCCGACTTCGGCGACCACTTCATCGGCGCGAATCGCCACATCGCCGACGGCCGAATCCGCCATCATGAGGACGAGCGGTGCCCCCGGGGGGAGCACGCGCGCTGCGGCCCGGAAGAAGCGCTCGAGTTCCTTGCTCCAGGCCCCGCGCGCGTCCTTTGGCTTTAACCGCGAGTACGCCGTCCGCGAACCGATCTCCCCGTGCGCGAGGGGCGCGGCATCGAGCCCGAGCCAGCGCAACCGGAGCGCGTGGTGCGCGAGGTAGTCGTAAGTGGCCGCGTAGGGCGGCGACGTGATGATAGCGTTGATCGGAGCGGGCGGCAAATGCTTCAGCACCGTCGCATCGTCCGAAATCACGGTCACGGTCGGCGGCGCTTGCGGGAGCAACCGGCCGAGGGCCGCGAGCCGGGCGACGAGGTCTTGCGCCTTCTGCACGAACAGCCGCGCCGCGAACCCGGCCGCGGTGCGTCGCGTGCCGATCCCGGCAGAAGTATCCCCGGTCTTGCGCGAGAGTTTAATCAGCACGGACGACAGCACCAGTTCCAGATCGGCGCGGGCGGGATCGTCACGGAACATTTCGATCTTCGCGCGGAGCGAATCGACCTCGAGCAGCACGTGCGGCTCGAACATGGTCATGTCTTCCGTAGAGAAACGCCGACTCGCGCCGGTCTTCGCCTTGCGCCGGGTGTCGGCGTGTTCCGCGCACTCGGCGGCGCGCGTGGTGAGGTGCGCGAGTTCGTTCGCGGTTCGCGGGAGCGTCTTGCGGGCCGCGAGGCGCACGGCGAGCGGGTTCAGGTCGGTACCGATCGCGTTCCGGCCGGCAATGAGGGCCTCGACGAGCACGGTCCCGGACCCGCAGAACGGATCGAGTACGCGCCCGCCCGGGGGCACGAACGCCCCCACGAGGCGCGCGGCCGTGCCCGGGTGCATGCGCGCGGGGTACGTGTGGAACCCGTGAACGTGGGAGCGCGCCGGGTCGTTGTCGTCGTCCGTGGCCGGAGGGACGGCGAGCGCGTGTGCGAGCCGGTCCGCGTCCGCGCGGTCGCCCTCGGTGTCGATCGCGCCGCCCACGTTGGTCAGCGCCCGGCGCCGGTTCGGGTCGCGCGGCAATCGTTTGTCGTGCCGTTCGTTCACTTCTTCAGCATCTCCAGCGCGTCGGTCTGCTCGCGCTCAAATCTCTTGGTGAGTCCGGGAATCAGTGCTTCGCCCACGTTCTTGAACCGGACGAGTTTGCCGTCCTTGTCCTTGCGCCCGCGCTCCGCGTACACCGCGCGAATGATCGCCTCGTCCGTCACGTCTTCAACCTTCGCGTCTTTCAACAGCGGCTTCACCGCGGTCACGATCACGTCGGTATTCGGCCCGTGTTGCACCGCGACCGACCACACGACGTCGCGGAACGCCGCACTGCGCTTGGTCACGTCGAGTTTCAGGTCGCGCTCGAGCCGCCGCACTTGCGGGTCGTAGTGCGTTTCTTTGATGAAGGCGTGCTCGTTGGTGTGCAGCGCCTTTGGGTCTTTCGCCGCGAGTTCCTTCCACTTCTTGGTGAACTCGTCACTCCCGCCCTTCAGTCCCTTGAACTCTTCGGGGTAGTGCTTCTTTACGAATTCGTCGGCGCGGCCGATCTTCGATGCGAGTTGGTACGTGCCATACGACACGCCGCCAGGGTCGCCCTTACCCGTAGAAACGGTACCGGGTCCGCGCCCGCCGGACTCGTACTTCTCGGACAACTTGCCGAGCGCTTCGTCCGCGGCCAGAGCGCCCGGCGCGCCTGCGAGGAGTAAACACGCAGTAGACAGAAATTGGCGCATGGGAGCTTCTGGGGTTGGTGTTCCGCGCTCAATAGTTTGTTCTGCGGAATTGCCGCGCCGATTCGAGTGACGAACAGGGGCGTGGGCGCCCGGCCGGTGAAATGAAGAGGCGCCCCTCGGAGCCGCCGGGCTTTCGGGCCGGCGGCTCCGAGGGTGTTCGTGCTCAGCCCAGCCACGCCGGGAGTTCGCCCGCCGCGGGTAATTTCACGATCGTAACCGAGCTGATTTGCGGGTGGTTCTTCACCGCGGCGAGCGCCGCCTCCGAGGGCGGGTTGTCGAGGTTCAGGATGCCGATCGCCTCGCCCCCGGGGGCCTGCCGGCCGACGGTCATCTGCGCGATGTTCACCCCGTGGGTGCCGAAGATCGTGCCGACGAACCCGATTAGCCCCGGCACGTCGCGGTGGAGGAACACGAGCAGCACGCCGTCGAGGTACCCCTCCATGCGGTACGGCCCGAGTTGCACGAGCCGCAGGTACTGGTCGCCGAACAGCGTGCCCGCAGCGACCGTCGTACCCTTTTCGGTTTCGACTTCCGTGTGGAGCAGCGCGGCGAAGTCGCCCTTCTTGGGGTTGGACGATTCCGCGATCTCGATCCCGCGCTCGCGGGCGAGCACTTCCGCGTTAACGAGGTTCACGCCCTCGCTCAAGCGGTACTCGAGCATCCCCGCCGTGAACGCGGCGGTAAGCAGTCGCGTCTTCTGACCCGCGAGTTCACCTCGATAGGTGAGCGATGCGCGGCGAATCGTTCCCTGGGCGATTTGCGCCTGGAGTAACCCCAGCCGGCGCGCGAGATCGACGAAGGGCCGCACCTCCGCGAGTTCCGCGGGGTTCACGGCCGCCATGTTGACCGCGTTCGCGACCTGGCCCTTGAGCAGGAAGTCGGCGATGAGTTGCGCCGCTTCGATCGCGACGTTTTCCTGAGCTTCCAGCGTGGAGGCGCCGAGGTGCGGCGTGAGCACGATGTTCGGTGCCTTCAGAAGCGGGTTGTCCGCGACGATCGGCTCCACGGTGAACACATCAATGCCCGCGCCGGCGATGGTGCCCGCGGCAAGTGCATCGGCGAGGGCCTTCTCGTCCACGATGCCACCGCGGGCGACGTTCAGCACGCGGGCGGTTTTCTTCATCAGTCCCAGTTCGCGCGCCCCGATGAGACTCTTGGTGTCGTTCCCAAGCGGAACGTGAAGCGTGAGAAAATCGACCTTCGGTAAGAGGTCGTCCAAATTCGCGGCCGTCTCGTACCCGAGTTCGGCGGCCTTTGCCGCGGTGACGAAGGGATCGAGGGCGATCACCTTCATGTCCATACCCTTCGCGCGGCGGGCGACCTCGCGCCCGATGCGCCCCAACCCGACGACGCCGAGCGTCTTCCCCGCGACCTCGGTCCCGACGAACTTGTTGCGGTCCCACCCGCCGGCCTTCATGGTGGCATCTGCGACCGGGACGCGCCGGGCGAGCGCGAGGAGCAGCGCGATGGTGTGTTCCGCGGCGGAAACGGTGTTTCCGCCGGGTGTGTTCATGACCACGACGCCCTTGCGGGTAGCCGCAGCGACATCAATGTTGTCCACGCCGACGCCGGCGCGCGCGATCGCGCGCAGGCTGCCGGTGTCCTCGAAGTATTCGGCACTGAGTTTGGGTTGAGAGCGACAGATGACCGCGTCGGCGCCCCGAAGTGCGGCTTTGAGTTCGTCGGCCTTGAGGCCGGGCCGGTTGTCCACTTCGAGCCCGGCTGCTTGAAGCAGTTCGATCCCCGGGGCTTCCAACTTGTCAGCAATCAGTACGCGCGGCGGCATGGAGAGCTTGGTGTTTCGTGTTTGGTGTTTTGGGCAGAGTGTTTTATATCCCGCCGCCGCGGAGCGGCCCGGAAACACGCCACCGAATACTAATCTTCGTGATGCGCATACTTTTTCGGGTTGAAGTCTTTCCACTCGATCGGCGTCGGTTTGCCGTCAATCGTCACCGTCGTCGAGACGGTCAGCACGTCTTTGGCCTGCATCCAGCCGGCTTTCGCGACGAAGTGCGAACACTTCCCGGCGGGATCGTCCTTGCGCTCGTCCATCGGGGCCGGCTCGAACTCCAGTTTGTGCTCTTTGCCGTCGGCGGTCTTCGCGGTCGCGGTGAACTTCGCGATCGGCAACGCGACAGATTTCTTGAGGTCATCGGCGGCGAGGAAGAACACGTCGAGTTCGTTGCCGTCCTTGCTGGAGAGGTGGGCGGTGAGCGCGGCGTGGTAGTGCCCCGCGTCCTCGACCATCATGTGTTCCAACTCGTGCGAGTGCTCGTGCGGCTCCGACTTGAACGCGGTCGGGGCCGGCTTCGGGTCGTTGAAGCACCCGCAGAACGCGAGTGCAATAGCCGCGAGCGGAACACAGAAGCGGAGCATGAGGCGCCTCGATTGAACGGCAGTGGGTGGGCTTCGGGCATTGTACCGATCCCACACCACTCACCGCCGGGGGCGGAGCTATCGCGCACCGGGGGGCACCATAAGCGGACCGAAACCGATCACGAGTTGGAGGAAGACGCAGGCGAGCGCCACAGCGCCGAAGATGATGCCAATAATCGCCAGGGGCTTACCCTTCGGATCTTTGAGCCCGAACGCGCCGGTGATGATCGCGGCAATGCCAAGTGGAACCGTGATCGGCCACGTGAGCATGGAGCAGCACCCGCAACAGGTGACGGGGATGGCGAGACTGCTCAACAGGCCGAGCACGAACGCGAAAATGGAGGCCGCGCCCGGACCGGTGCTCGGGCGCCGGGGCTCGTAGCCGTCCTCATCATCCTCGTCTCGGCGCCGGCGCGTGGGGCGACGGTCGTAATCGTCCTCGTCTTGGCGCCGGGAACTCCGTGACGACCGGCTCCGCTCGCGGTCTTCGGGCACCTCTTCGTTGCGCCGCCGGGAACCCAAACCGGACCGGCCGGCGCTGTCCGGGCGCGCGGGCGGGGGTTCCGCAACGAACACGTGCAGGCAACTCCCGCACTCGATCTCCTGGCCCGCGAACTCGGCGCCGATCTCCAGCACCGATTTGCACTCCGGGCACGTGACCTGAATGTTGGGCATTGGAGTTGGTGAAGTGAGGAACTGGGAGAAAAAGTGAGTTCCGGGAACGAGTTCCGCGTCTCGTCCCCCGGTTCTTTACTTCGTGTTGATTTCCCGCGTGATGGGCGGTTCGTCCTTGAACAGCTCGCTGACGGACTCGTTGCCGTGAATCCGCTGGATCGCGTTGGCGATCAGCGACGCGACGGAAATCACCTTGATGTTCGGGAGCTGCTTCTCCGGCGGGAGCGGGATGCTATCGGTGATGGCAATCTGATCGATTTTCGCGGACCCCAAGCGCTCGATCGCGGGGCCGCACAGCACGCCGTGCGTGGCGCACACGTAGACCGCTTTCGCGCCGTGCTGCCGGGCCACGTTGACCGCGCCCACGATGGTCCCGGCCGTTGAAATCATGTCGTCGTAGATCACGACCGATTTGCCGTCGACCGGCGCACCGATCAGGTGCCCGTGCTTGATCTCGGTGGCGCTGGTCCGGCGCTTGTCGGCAACGGAGATCTTCCCGCCGACGTTCTTCTGGAAGTCGAGCGCCTTTTTGATGCTCCCCTCGTCCGGGCTGAGCACGATGAGTTCGCTCTGGTCGATGCCGAGGCTGCGGACGTGCTTGGCGATTTCTTTGACCGCGTAGAGGTGGTCCACCGGGATGTCGAAGAAGCCTTGAATCTGAGCGGCGTGCAGGTCGAGGGCGAGGACGCGGTCGGCCCCGGCTTTTGTGATGAGGTTGGCGACGAGCTTCGCCGAGATCGGTACGCGGCCCTTGTCCTTGCGGTCCTGCCGGGCGTAGCCGTAATAGGGCAGCACGGCGGTGATGCGCGCGGGACTCGCCCGTTTAAACGCATCGAGGATGATGAGCAGCTCCATCAGGTGGTCGTTCACCGGCGTGGACGTCGGCTGCACGATGAACACGTCCCGGCCGCGCACGTCCTCCTCGATGCGGACGCTCGTCTCCTTGTCCGGGAAGTCACCCAGCGTCATGTTGCCCAGCGGCACGCCGAGCACCTTGGCGACGCCCTCGGCCAGGGGCCGGTTCGCGCGCCCGCTGAAGATCTTGAGCTTGTGATTGTTGCCGTTGCCGAACACGGCCGTCTCCTGAATTGGTTCGGGGCACGGCCCGGAACCGCATTATGCGCCACGAGGAACACAACCGCCAGCGCCCAATCGGAATCGGGTGCGTCGGGTACCAAAATCGGGTGTGTCGGGAATATCGGCTATCGGGTATCGTGAAAACCCCAAGCCGGCCCGCTCGCCCCGAGCGCGTTGCCGCCCCAACGCCCTCAATTTCACGCCGATATGTCCGATCTCAACGACCACTTGGCGCTGGCACTCGTGCCCGGACTCGGGCCGAAGTTAACGGCCGCGCTTCTGGAGCGGTTCGGCTCCCCGGCCGCAGCGCTCCGCGCGACCGCGCCGGAACTGCTGCAAATACCGCACATCGGGGAGAAACTGGCCGGCGCGCTCGCGGCCGCGCTCCGGGCCATTGACACCGGCCCCGAACGCGCGCTCCTCGAAAAGCACGGCGTTTCACCGGTGCCGCTCGGCTTCGCGGGGTACCCCGCACCACTCGCGGCCGTGGTCGCCCCGCCCCCCTTGTTGTATTTCCGCGGGGCGTGGGTGGAAGCCGATACCAGGGCGATCGGCATTGTTGGCTCGCGCGCCTGCACCGCTTACGGGCGGAAACTGGCCGAACAACTCGCGCGCGACCTCGTCCGAGCGGGCTTCACGATCGTCTCCGGCCTCGCACGCGGGATCGACGGTGTCGCGCACCGGGCGGCACTCGACGCGGGCGGGCGGACGATCGCGGTGCTCGCGGGCGGATTGTCGGCGATCTACCCGCCGGAACACGCCGAACTCGCGGACGAAGTCTCAAAGCAAGGATGTTTAGTTACGGAAACGCCGATGACGGTGGCACCGCAGCCGGGCATGTTCCCGGCGCGGAACCGCATCATCAGCGGGCTGGGTCGCGCGATCATCGTCGTGGAAGCGAACGCGAAGAGCGGCGCGCTCATCACCGCGACGCACGCGGCGGAGCAGGGGCGCGAAATATTTGCCGTGCCGGGGGCCGTGGACAGTTCCGCCAGCGCGGGCAGCCTCGAACTCATTCGCAAGGGCGCCCGACTCGTGCGCAACGCGGACGACGTGATCGAAGACCTGAAGGGCATTTCGACGCCGGAATACCGGATCTCCGAAGCCAGAGCGCAGAAATCGGAAGGGGGAACCCGTTCGGCCCCAGCGCCCAGCGAAGCCCCACCCCCTGCCCCGTTACCGATGCTCGAACCCACTCACCAGCGGGTGTTCGATGCGCTCGCGACCAAGCGCCACGCGGACGAACTGGCGCGCGAACTGAGTTTGGCGGTCGGCGACCTGTCGCGCGTGCTCATGCAGTTGGAACTGAAGAAAGTTGTGCGCCGACTGCCCGGCAACTTCTACGAACGGCGGTGAACCGTGTCCGATCGAAGCGCGCTCCTCGCCGCAATCTGTGCCCACCCCGGCGATGACACTCCGCGACTCGTGTTCGCCGACTGGCTCGACGAGAACGAACCTGACGCGAAACGGAGCACCGCCGAGCCGTCGGCATGGGCCGCGCTCATACGCACCGAGTGCGAACTGGCGCGCCTTCGGGACGACGATTCCGCTGCGGCAAAAGTGTTCGACTACTGCGAGCGCATGGATCGTCTCGCAATCGATTGGGTGCGCTGGCCGCGCGCGCTCCCGGCGGTGGCGCGTCGCGCGGAGTTGTACCGCGCCGCCGAGCGCTTGCGGCCGCTTTCGGCAAAAGCTCGTACCAAAGGGCTACCGAAGTCGGGCGCGGCGGGAATCGTCTGGGACGAGGACACGGACCGTGGATTCCCGGCTCGGGTGACGGTGCGGAACTGGAAGAAGTTCGGCGCGGCGCTACCGGCCTTGGCCGCGGCGTGCCCGCGGGTGCGGGTCGACTTCGATTTCGATCTGGTGCCGACGGGGCACGAGGCCATAAAGGGCCTCGCGGCATGGTGCCGCGACCTGTCGGTGCATGTGAGCAAGCCCGAGCATGCGGACATGCTCGTCGCACTATCCGCGTCCCCACAGGCGGCAGGCGTGCGAAAGCTCTTTGTGAGCTCCAGAGACGAACACGGTACGCGGGCGCTGGCCGCGATCGCCGACTCGCCGCACTGGTCGGGGGTGAACGAGCTATCAATTCACTCCGCGGTCGAGTTGCCGGCCGACTTGCGGGACCGATTGTTCCGCGCGCCACACCTCCGCGGGTTACGGGCAGCATGCTTCAACGGGCGCGGAACCGCTCCGACTATTGAGGCGCTTTGCCCGCTACCGAGGTTGCGCGTCTTGGCGTTCTTTGATGGCGCGCTGGGTGACGGCGAGGCCGTGGAACTCGCAAACGCGCCCGGGCTTGCCGCTCTTCGCGAACTGCACATCGGAGATACGGGCATCGCCGACCGCGGGATCGGGGCGTTGCTCGCTTCGTTGGCGCTGTGTGGGTTGACTGTGCTGCACATCGAGTCGAAGGCCATCGAGTACCAGTCACTGGCACATTCGATGGCGCGCGGGTTGCGCATTGCAGCGTTCCCAAAGTGCCGACTCAACGCTGCGTCGCCCCTTGAGTTAGAGTGCTTTCGGGATCATCGTAGCGGGGTAAACGAGCCGCGCCCGGCCGATATCGTGTATTTTGATGCCGGCACCAATCTGGCACAGGAGGACTTTGGCGCACTACTGAAATGGTTCGGCGATCGGGCACCGGCGTGCTTCGTGCTTCGCGAATCCGAGCTCGGTGCAGAGGGCGCCCGTGCGCTGGCTACGTGGCCGGCTGCGGCGCACATTGATGTCCTTGATTTCTGGGGCGTGGAGATCAATGCGACCGGCGCACAAGCGCTGGCCAGTAGCCCGTACCTCGCTCAACTCCAATATTTCCGGGCCTCTCCAGTTGATGGAACCGCTCACGCAATCCTCGAGGCTGGGTTCCGCAATTGTTTCCACATCGGCGGCAGCCGGTTTCGCCTTTGATGCTGTGGCGTTTGTAAAACGAACCCGTACCTCCACCCGCTCCCACGCCAACCGGCCGCGTCCACACGTATGAAGCTGTCCTACTTGCGATCGCGTTCGCAGTGGCACACACATAGCTCCCGTGCCTCACACGAGCATCAGCTCGCGCTGCCGGGACGAGAGGAACTCGCACCCCGTGGCGGTGACCAGCACGTCCTCCTCCAAACCGACGATTCCGGCCCCGGTCGGCACGCCCAGTTCCAGAGTGAAGACGTTGCCCGCCTCGACCGCGGCTTCCACGTTGCGGCCGTAGCACGGCCAGCGCGGTCCCAGCATGGTGCCGCCGTCGTGGACCGCCCGGCCCAGGCCGTGCCCGAGCCCGTGCTTGAACTCCGCGTACCCGGCCCCCACCACGACCTCTCGGGCGGCGGCGTCCACCTCGAACCCACGCACCCCGGGGCGCAGAACCCCGGCCCCGGCGTCGATCGCGCGCACGACCGTGTCGAAGGCCCGTTGAACGTCGGCGGGCGGTCCCGGTTCGCCCGGGCGCCGGACGTACCACATCCGCTGGAGGTCCGAGCAGTAACCGTCAACGCGGACGCCCAGGTCGATGTGGACCAAGTGCCCCGGCTCGATGCGGACCGCGTCCGACGGGTACGTGTGGCCCAGATCAGAGACCGGGCCGCTGTTGACGATCGGGCACCCCTCGAGCGCCCAGGCCGGCGCCACGCCCAATTTAGCGAAGTGCGCGTGGACCAGCGCGGCCAACTCCCGCTCGCTCAGCCCCGGCCGAATTCGCGGAGTGAGCAGGCCGACGATCCGTTCGGTCACGGTCACGGCGCGGCGAATTCGGTCGACCTCGGCCGGCGACTTGCGCCCGCGCAACCGGGCCAGCAGCGGCGCGGCGCTGGTCAACCGGTCGAGGTACGGGGTGCCGCTCAGTAGTTGTTGGAGGAGCAGCCAGTGGCCGTGGGTCAGGCCGTCGGCCGTCACGTCGTCGGTGCTGTAGTTCAGCCCGATCGTCATCGGGCCGAGCCGCTGCAGCGCGGCCAAGAGCGGTCCACGAATGTCTTCGTCGTAGCCGACCACCTCCCGGAACACTCCCCTGGCGCGAATCGCCGACGTGTCGAAGTTGGCGACGATCGCGACGCGCGCGCCGCCGGCCGTAAAGAGAAAAGCGGAGTTCCGTACCACGCCCGCTCCGACAACCTGTTCGATACCCGGGTCGGGGTGCAGTTCCGTCTCGCGCGCGAAGGTCAGCCAGCAGTCCAGCCCGGTCTCGGCCAAGAGCGATTGGGCTTGGTCGGCTTTCTCGTGTAGCAGCATATCCCCTCCCCGCCGGTTCGATCTGGACCGAAAGTGGCCCCTCACTTTGCGGACAATGCTGCCGGTGATCGTAACAGCTCGACCTCGGCAGAATCCACCGCTGATGAGAACGGTCGCGAAATAGCGGCTGTTTGGCTATTTGGGTAGCGTAACGAATTCCGAGAAGCTGGGTCGGGAGCCGTCGTTCTTTCGCGCGTTCACGGGATCGGCCCACTCCGGACGGATCGCGAACTGGTGTGGCGGGATCGTGGGCGCTGAAATCCGCCCGAACCTGTGGCTCTTGCGCCACGAGCCCAATGCGTTCCGATTGCGCGGGTCAGAAAAACAAAATTGGATTCAAGGACCGGACGGGTGGCGCCGATAAGTAGGGCACGGCTCGCCGGGTGGTTGTCAGCGTGGGGGACGCGGACGCCACGCGGCGAGCAAAGTACACAGCGCACGGAGGCCGGACATGGTCCGCAAGCTCATCTTCCGCAAACTACTGCTGGCGTTGATCGCGGCCACCGCGCTGACGGCTAACAGCGGGTGCCTACTCAACCAGTACTCCAGCGACCCGAACATCCGGATGCAACAACTGTTGTATCAATCGGAAGACTTGCGCCAGATCCAGAACGAGTGGCGCCGGTTCTGGTTCAACGACCAGCCCAGCCACCTGACGCCCGAGCGCATCCACGGCGGTATCTACTAAGCCAGTTTTTGTAGCTTTCCGTGTCGCGTTTCCCGAAACACGAGCCCAACGGCTCGGTGTCTTCCGGGGAACACGACACGGGAACTCGAAACGGGGTTTACTGCCCGCCCGCGCCACCGCTCGGTAGCGCGTCCGGCCGCGCCGCGGTGCGCAGGCCGTCGCCGGTCACGCGCACGCCCAGCGTCGCGGGCTTACCGCTGTTCGCTACCTTCACCAGGACCACGTTCCAGCCCTGCTTCAGTTCGACCTCGAACGATTGCACGGGGGACGCGGTCGAGCCGTTGACCCACGCCCGCCACGGGTTCGTGCTGTCGAGGGCGACCACCGCCTTCTGCTTTTTCGGCGCGAACACGTAGGCCCGCACGTAAACGGCCGGGGTGTTCGTCGGCGCGAACGCGGCCCGCAGGTCCATTTTGCCGTTCGGCTCCGCCGCGAGGGGCTTCCACTTGTCGTCCGCGATGGTATCGATCGAGCTGCCCGTCATATCGGCCGGGAACGGTCCCGCGACAGTCGAATCGACCACCAGTCCGCGTAACGATTCCTGTTCGGCTTTGCTCTTCAGGAACGCGAGCAGGTCGATGAACTGATCGAACGTGATCTGCGACACCACGTTGTCCGGCATCAGCGAAATCTTGCTCGGTGCCAGCGCCTCGATTTCGTCCTTCGCGACCCGGTTGTCGCGCCCGTTGGCGTCGCGGATGATGACTTCCTTCGCGTCGTCCTTGACCTTCAGCCCCGTGTACACCTTGCTGTCGGTCGTCGTCAGCCGGTACGTTTGGAAGCCCTCCTTGATTTCCTTGCTCGGGTCGACGATCGATTCGAGCAACTTCTCAACGGTGTGCGTGTCCCACACGCGCGTCAGGTCCGGGCCGACCGCGCCACCCACGCCCTCGACCCGGTGGCACGTCGCGCACGCGAGCACTTTCGTGTTGAGGTAGAGTTCCTTCCCCTTCTTCGCGTCGCCCTTCGAGTTCACCAGAACGCGGATCTTATCCACTTGCCCCGGCTCCAGCGAAAGTAGCAGCCCGCCGCGGAGCACGTCCGCGCGGAGCTTGGCGAACGCGGGGTCGTCCGCGAACTTGTTGAGCGCATCATTCACCTGCGCGAAGAACTCGCGGGGCAACTTCTTCGCCACGAACCGCTCGCCGATCAGCTTCGCACCGGGCTTGGTCGCGGCCAGAACCGTGACGGCTTCCGTGAGCAGCGTCGGGTCGGGTTGATCCAGCAGCGGTTCCGCCGCGGTCCGTGCCGACGCGATGTCGAGCGCGGCGAGCGCCCGGAGCGCTTCCGCTTTCAGGAGCGCGGGGTGCTGGCCGCCGAGAACCGTCTTGATCGGGCCGACGGCGGCCCTGTCGCCGAGTACGCGGAGCGCCTTCACCGCTGCGACCCGCTCGACCTGCGTGCGGTTGGAATCGCCGACGAACTCGATCAGTTTCGGGGTCGCCTCCTTGATACGGGCCGATTCGATCGCGAGGATCGCGGAGAGGCGGGTCATTTCGTCCGGGCGGGAGAGCAAATCGAGCACGAGATTCACCGCACGGGGAGCAAGGGCAGCGCCACTCGCCGTGAACACATCAACTGCGGCGAGCAGCACGTTCGCCGGCTCGTTCGGGCGCTTCGTGAGGTAGTCCGCGAGCGGGTCGAGCGAAACGGGCGGGTCGAGGTGGTAGTTCGTGTACGACCGCACGAGGGCCTCGCGCTGGGCGGGTGTCACGTGCGGGTGCAGCATGATTTCGGGGATCGCGTCGGCCGCGGGCTTGGTCCGCATCCCGAGGAACACTTCGACCGCGAGGTCGGTGCCCTTGTCGCTGGTCTGCGCGAGCGTCAGCAGGGCGTCGATGCCGGGTTTGCCGAGGCGCTCGATCGCGCGGACGTAGGCGTCCTTCAGGTACACGTCGGCTTCGGCGTCCTGGCGCAGCGAGCTGACGAGCGTTTCCCCGGAGCCGTCGGCCCCGAGGCGCCCGAGCCCCAGCGCGGCCGCCCGGCGAACGGCCGGTTCGCGGTCCCCGAGCGCCTTCAGAATCGCCTCGTACACGCGCTGGTCTTTCGGCTTCGCGTTGTACGCGAGCCCGTCCACCGCGAGCCGGCGCACGTCGGCCGAATCGTCGTTCATCAGCAGGCGGAACAGGTCTTCGACTTCGGGCGACCAGTTGGCTTGCAGCACGCCGAGCGCCACGATCCGCGCGTCGCCGTCGAGTGCCCCGGAAACGAACTTCTTCAACACGAGGTCGCGCGCCTTCGGTCCGCGGCGCACGAGTTCCTTGCGGGCCTCGACGCGGTCGGTCAGGTCCGGGGCCGCGAGCGTTTTCAGCAAGTCCGCATCGGACTGCTTGCCGATCTTCGCCCACGAATCCATTCCCCGGCGCGCGAGTGCGGGCTTGTCCGACGTACCGGCCCAGGTGATCCGATAGATCCGGCCGTTGATGCCGTCGCCGGAGAGCTTGCCGGCGCCGCCGGAGTTGGTGCGCCAGTCGCAGACGTAGATGGCCCCGTCCGGCCCGGTAATCATCTGGCACGGGCGGAAGAGCGGGTCGTCGCTCTTCATGAACTCGAGCTCGTTGGTGATCTTGAACGTGCTCCCGTCCGGCGCGACCTTGTACGCGCGAACCAGCTTCCGGTACACGTCCGGGTAGTACATCAGCCCGCGGTATTGCTCGGGGATGCGCGTGTCGTGGTAGATGAGCATCCCGGCCGGCGACCCGCGCCCGGTCTTAATCATCGGCGGCACCTTGCCCGGCAACTCGCCCGCGACCGCGGTGCGAACGAAGTCCGTCTGGCAACACCGCGCGCCGATCCGGAGGCGCCAGCCGAAGTCCGAGCCCTCGGCCACGTGCATGATCCGGCAGCCCTGGAACTTGCTCCCGTCTTCCTGGTCGTTGTCGGTGTGGAACAGGTTGAATTTGTCGTCGTAGGCGATGTCGCGGTACGGGTTCCGGTAACCGATGGAGTAGGTCTCCACCTTCGACCCGTCGGGCCGGCACCGGAAAACCGCACCGGTACGGAGCACGGTCGCGCGGCTCCCGTCCGAGCCTTCTACGAAGTTGTCGTCGTCACCGCTCGTGAGGTAGAGCAGCCCGTCGTTCCCGATGGTGAGGCCAGACACCTGGTGGTGGTGGAACCCGCAGAACCCCTGCGCGATCGTTTCGCGCACGTCCCACGGGCCGTTCGGCTTCGACTGCTTCCACCGGCGCACGGTCCCGCGCCCGGTCACGTAGAGCCAGCCCTCGTGGTAGAGGATACTGGACGGCAGTTCTTCCGAGATGATGATCTGCGGCTTCTCGAACGTCCCGGTGCTCGGGGAGTATTTGAACATCTTGATGAGGTCGGTGGTGAACTTCTTCATCGTCGCGACCTGCTTGACGGTGCCGTCGCGGTAGCGGAAGGTTTCTTTCACCTCGAACCACTTGTCGCCGGTCACCGCGTCGGGGCGCCATTCCATCACGTACAGGTTGCCCTCGGGATCGAAGGTCATGCCGACGGGGTTGATCGCGTCCGGTGCATCAACAACGATTTCCGCTTTGAAGCCCTCGGGCAGATACGTGCCTTTGAGTTTCGGGTCGAATTGCCCCTGGTCGACCATCTTCACCGGAAACGGTTCCGGCTTCGCGGGTGATTGGTTGGGTGCGAACTCTGGTGGGGCCGGTGGGGGAGCCGCGGTCGCGTCTGGAGCGTGAGGCGTTAACCCCGCGAGAACGAGTACGAGTGACGCAAGGGAGAGTGTGCGCATGGCAGGAAGGTCTCCGCGAAAAGAAGCGCGAGAGAAAGCAGGTGGGATGGGTAAAGATTACTGCGCGAAGAGGCAAACGAGGAAGGCTAATCTGTGCGAACGTGAGCCGCGCGCGGAAGGTTGGGGTGATTGAGCGGATTATCACGGGCCGATGTGGAGGGCCGAACGGCGCGCCACGGCCCCGCGCCCGCCTCAAGTGGTGGGCCGAGGCGGGGCTGAACGCAATCACTCACAACAGTTTGGCGAGCACCACGGCGATTACAATCGCGACACCGATGATGGCACCGGCGCCGAGAACGGCCCACGGCGATTTCTTCACCGGCGGTTCAGTGGCTTGTGAGCTCGCTTCGCCACCGAACGGATTGACCGGGAGGAACAGCCCCGGGCGCGAAGCCGGGGGCGCTTGCGCCTCGGCCGCATCAGGACGCGCGGGTGCTGAAGGGAGCGGGGCCATGACGGGGCGCGAACCGGGCTTGGCGAGCGGGTTCACCGGAGGGAGGCGCGGGCCGGTCCCCCACGGCGACGCGCTCGGCGCACCGAACGGGTTCAGGGCCGGAGGGGTCATCACCGCGGTCGCCCCTTTAGCCTGAATGCCCGACGGCGCGTTCAGCGTTGCGGCCGTGTTGAGCGGCGTTTCAACGACCGCTTCGCACTCTTCTTCGTGGGCCACTCCGTCCATCGCGGCCGGGCTGAGTACCGGCATCTCGTCGGCCGCCGGGAGCGGCACCACGGCCGACGCGAACGCTTCCAGTTCGGCGACGATCTGGGCCGGCGTCTGGTACCGCGCTTTCGGGTCTTTCGCCATCATCTTCCCGACGATGACGGCCAACCCCTCGGGCACTTCCGGCCGGATCTGCCGGATCGGGGTCGGCTCCTTCGTTCGGTGCCAGAGCAACTTCTGCGACACCGTGCCCGTAGGGAACGGCGGGTGCCCGGCGAGCAGGAAATAGAACGTCGCTCCGAGCCCGTAGATGTCCGCCCGGATGTCCACCGAGTGGCTGTTCGCGACCTGTTCCGGGGCCACGTAGTCGGCGGTGCCGAGTACGATCTTGTCGTCGTACTTGATGGTGAGCTGGTCCGTGTGGTCGTTCAGGAACCGGGCCAGTCCCATGTCCAGAATGCGCGCCACGCCCTTGCGGTCGATGAGGATGTTGCCCGGCTTGATGTCGCGGTGAATGAGCTTGTTGCGGAAGGCGTATTCGAGCCCCCCGGCGACCTGGCGCACGTAGCTCACCGCGCGCCGGAGGTCCATCGGGCCGAACTTCTTCACCACGTCGAGCAGGTTCGGCCCGTCGACGTAGTCCATCACGATGAAGTGGAGGTTGCCGTCCTGGTCGATGTCGTGCGTGCGGATGATGTTCGGGTGGTCGAGGCTCCCGGCGGCGCGGGCCTCGCGGTAGAACCGGCCCAGCGCGGCGGGCTGCTCGGCCTTCGCGGGCGGCAGCACCTTCACCGCGACCCGGCGGCGCATGAACATGTGCTCGCAGAGGAACACCTGCCCCATGCCGCCCACGCCGACGCGCTCCAACAGCTTGAATTTCCCGATCGTGAACCCGCGCCACTTCCCGAGCAGGAACTGTTCGGACTGGAAGTAGGTCAGGATGCCGTCCTGAACGAGTTCGTCCGCGAGCTCGCGCGGGTCCGCCGACACCCCGCGGGTCAGGTTCCGCCGCTGGAGGTACATGGAGAGCTTCGCCTCGTCCACCATACCGCTCTTGCGGATCAGTTGCAGGAGCTCTTCAACCGAGGAGGGTACGGACATCGCTCACCGTGCGTGCGGGGACACCGCCGCCCGGAATTCCGTTCGGGCGGGGACGTGATTTCCGCCCAACGTTAGAACAGTTTCAGGCGGGACGCAAACTCCACAGTTCGGAGCGTGGAGTACGGAACGCGGACCCGGTTTTTGCCTTCACTCCACGTTCCGCACGCCGCACGCCACGCTGGTCAGGCGCGCGATCCGAAGTACCCGGCGACGGCCGCGATGATGATGCCCTCCCAGATTTTCAGTGCTTCCAGGTTCTTCTCCGCCATGTTCGGGAGCACGAGGAACTGGAGGATCGTTTCCACGCACAGCAAGAGTATCGCGACCATCCCCACCCAGGCGCGGATCGTGAGGAACAGGTTGTGGTTCCGCCCGATCACGAACCGGAGGAACAGCCCGAACCCGAACCCGCCCGCCAGACAGCCCAAGAGCACCGGCCACTGCGCGATCTCCGCCGCACCGGGGGTGAGCCGGGCCGCGGTCACGTGCGTGTCGGTCCAGATCGCGAACCCGACCACTGCCGCGCTACCGCCCACGAAGATCACGCGCATCAGCCACGGGAGCACGGCCGAGGTCCGCGAGTCCGTTCCCGGGTGCGACGCGAAGGCCAAAAACACCAGCGTGAGTAGGAAGAAGTGCCCCAGCGGGACCGTGACGACGGAGCCGGCCGGGTGCAGCAGCACGATCCAGAAAAACGAGCAGATCAGTACCGATAAGATGCCGCGGACCGAACCCGACGGGAGGCCGAACGTCGGGTACTCGTGCGGCGGAGCGAGAGCGGGCGCAGCGGCCATGATTGACTCCTGGCGACCGTTAGCGGGTCGCGGTGGGACGACTACTCAGTCATTCGGGCGCGGGTATCGAACCTTTCCAATCTCAGAGTTCCGGTCGGCGCGTTCGAGCACCCCGCGTGGGCCTTCGGGCCGGGGCGCGTGCGTTTCGACCCGGAACTCGGAACTTGGAACTACCCATTGTAGCGGACTTGACGGCCGGAGCCGGTGCCGTAGCATGATAGTCTTCCGGCGCCGATGAAGCGTCGCGTACTCTGTTTTTGTCACCCCGGCCCGGGCCGGAAGCGGATTGTAAACGATGTCCACAACTCTCGCGAACGCGGCGACCGTCCAACAGAACTGGGTCGTCATCGACGCCACCGATCTCGTCGTCGGCCGCCTCGCGGTCACGATCGCGAACGTCCTGCGCGGCAAGCACAAGGTGACCTACACCCCGCACTGCGACACCGGCGACTTCGTCGTCGTGGTGAACGCCGAGAAGGTGCAGTTCACCGGCAAGAAGTGGGACCAGAAGGAATACCAGGACTACTCGCACTACGCGGGCGGTCAGAAGATCACCTCGGCGAAAGAGATGCTCGCCCGGAAGCCGGAAGAGATCATCCGCCGCGCCGTGAAGCGCATGATGCCGCGCGGCCCGCTCGGGTACAAGCAGCTCGGCAAGCTGAAGGTGTACGTCGGCAACCAGCACCCGCACCAGGCCCAACAACCGCAAGAACTCAAAATCAAGTGATTTCGGCGGGCGCGGGTGAACAACCCGGCCCGGTTCCGACCTCCACGATACTCCACCGGCATCGTTCAAGGACTCACCGACAATGGCCGAGAAGAAGCCCGCGAAAGCCGCAAAGGTCCACCGCACCTACTACATCGCCACCGGTCGGCGCAAGACCGCCGTGGCCCGGGTCCGGGTCACCGAGGGCAAGGGCCAGGTGCTCATCAACGGCAAGCCGTTCGACCAATACTTCAACGAGGACAAGGACCGCGCCGCGGTCCTCGGCCCGTTGAAGATCACCGACCAACTGAGCCGGGTCGACGTGTTCGTGAGCGCCAAGGGCGGCGGCATCACCGGCCAGGCCGGGGCCGTGTCGCAGGGCCTCGCCCGCGCGATGAAGACCATGTTCAGCCCCGCGGACGAACAAAAGGCGAAGGTCTTCGGTACGACGACCGTCATCAAGACCCTCCGCGACGAGAAGAAAGAGCAAGCCAAGGCCAAGGCCATCGCGCCGAAGCCGGCCGCTCCCGTTGCCGCGGCTCCCGCCGAGGGCGCGCCGCTCACGCCGCTCATCCCGACCACCACGCCGGCCGCTCCCGCGTCCCCGGCCGATGTCGCCGGTGGCATGGTGAAGAAGCTTCGCGACTCGGGCTACCTCACCCGCGACGCCCGCATGAAGGAACGTAAGAAGTACGGTCTCCGCGGCGCCCGCCGTGGGACGCAGTTCTCGAAGCGGTAACGCACTCTCACGAGTGGCCGCTGACGGGTATTCGGCGAACGGCCGGCGTGAGCCGGCTGGTGAGAGACCGGCGCAACAAACTGCGCCAAGTTCTTACCAGCCTTCTCGTGCCGGCTGTTGGCGTTACGGGAGCAAGAACCAGCCGGCTCACGCCGGCCGCCAAGACACACGACTTCGTACTAGTCCACCAGTCGTGCCCCGCCCCAATTCACGTCCGCTTGCACGTCACCGGCCGGCCCGAAGTCGATCACCAGCGTGAGTTCCTTCGCGCCGCGGACGTCCATCTTCAGCGGAATCGCATTTCCGGCCGCGAGCACCTTCAGTTCGGGAAGCGGAACCTCTTTGCCATCGACGCGAATGCGCACGTCCGCGCGCCCGCGTTGACCCGTTGCGGCATCGAGCCCGACGATCGCCTCGAAGCGGTTGTACTTTCCCGCGAGATCGTAGGTGAGCACCGTCTTCGGGTGTGTGCCGAGCCCCTTATCAAACGTGTCCTCGCCGTCGTCCGACAGGAGGCGCAGTGGGTGGCCGCGAACGGTGCGATCCGCGGTCCACGCCCAGCCGTCGCCGAGGAAGCCGACCGTCTCCGCCTTCTTCGGCTTCAAATCCGAGAGGTACACCGCCGAGCCTTGAAACACATCGAGCGCGACTAACTTTGCGAGCGGCACTTCGATCGCCGGGCCGCAGAGCGCTTTGCAAACGAGCGCGTTGTCCTTCAACGTGACGTCGTTCACACTCAGTCGCGTGCCGTCCGAGAGCACGAGGTGCGCATACGGTCCCTTCGGCTTGCGCGGGCGGACGAAGCGCGGGTTGAAGCCGATGGCCGCGAGATCGGTCCGTAGTACGTCACGCGCGGTTCCGCCGTCCGGGGTGAATTTCACGCCCGTTTCGGTAAACCCGGTGAGCGTGCCGCGTGCGGCGTCACCGTTGCGGTAGAGCAGTACGTCGCGCGTCGGCGTGCCGGCCAGCCAAGTGTATTTGGCCGGATCGGGCGGCGTATCGGCCGGCGGGGGTTTCAGCCACACGGCCGCGACCGCGTCGAGCGCGATCGACCACCCCTCGTCGCTGGTCGCGTGGGTAAAGCGCAGGGCCTTCGCGTCGCCGCCGGTCACCTTTCCGGGCACGCGATCCCCGGCCGCGGTGACGATGTGTGCTCCCGTTGGTAACGGCGGAAGAACCGCACCGGGCTTCCGCAGAGCGACCAATCCCTGCACGGTCTGCGCCCCGTCGGGGGTCGCGACCTGCGCGCCGAGCGCGAGCGACACCGCCGTGAGCTTCCCGGTTGGTGTGCTATCGCCGCTCCCGACGACCGTGAACGCGGGCGGTCCCGGCGGCGCGGAGAGCGTGAGAACGAGAACGAGTGGCAACATCATCGACTCCGAAGCAAACTTCCCATTGGGTCAGCCGCCCAATGAGTAAGTTACGGCGTCACGGCCCCGATGGTGGTCTTTGAATGTTGCATTAGGGGTTCCGCGCCGGAAGGTATCGTTCTTCGCCCCGGAGGGCCGGCGTTCGTAGCACCGGGCGGAAGCCCTGTGCGCTCTTGCTTACCAGCCGCACTAACATTCGCTAACATTTTCGGCCCGCGGGGAGATTTCTGGGTGCCGCACCGGGTGAAACACGCAACAACTGCTGGGATTTCAGGGTTTTGACACAGTTATTCTCCCGGTCATCACCATGCTGCGGGCTAACTCTGGCTAACAATTGGCTCACCTCCGCCCGCTCTGGCTAACACGTCATCCCGACCATTCCCGCCCGAAGGGGTCCGTGTTGCGTGCCGCGTCCCTGATCCACGCGCAATTATACGGAAGTGGACATTTGGATAAAAACAGACTTGGAACAGTGCTACTTATTTTCGTTATAGCACGGGCCTGTGCAGCACACCTGTACGCACAAAAACCGGCACATTTCGACGTTACGACGCAAATCTTGTTTTATAGTTTCGATAAGAGCATGGGGAAGACTCGCTCCCCAAAATACGTGAAAAGTACGACCCGAGTGCCGCGCTCCGTACCGGATCGCGAACCCGACCCCGGTAAAGAAGTCGTCCGCCTGTTTGTTCAGCCCCACGCCGAACCGGGCGTCGAGCAGGAAGTTGGGCGTGACTTGGTACAGCAGCCCACCGTTGTAGTAGAACTGCGGGCCGACCTGTGCCGGGGCCGCCCCGGACGGGGCGATCGCGTAGCACTCGGGGTACGCGCCGAGCCGCGACGTCACCGTGTACCCGACGGAAAGCGACTGGGCGAGCGGGAGGTAGCCGCGCGCGGTCGGTTCACCGGTATCTGCTTCCTGACCCATACGACTGCTCGATTCGGGAGCCGACGCATTCCGCGATCCGGCACCGGGTTGCCACATGCCTAGGATGACTTGCACATGCCCCAGCCCCTCCTCGCCTTCCTCATGAAGTTTCGCATTGGCCCCCGGCTGATTGCCGGGTTCCTCCTCGTCGCCTGCGGGTGCGCGTTCCTCGGGTACACAGCCCTCGGCGCGCTCAGCGAAATCCGGGTGTTCCAGGTGAACGCCGGCACCAACCTCGTGCCCTCGGCTCTCAACCTCGACAAGTTCCGAGCCGGAGCGCTCCGGGTACAGCGAGGGGAACGCACGCTGATTGTTGTCGCGAAGCGGAATGATGAGAAACTGGTCCAAGCCACCCGGGGTAACATTGACGCCGGGTGGAAGATGCTCGCAGAAGGCATGAAGGGATACGGCTCCCTCCCGATGAGCGATAAGGAGGCGGCACTCTGGAAGGAGCTCCAAAGTGCCCTCACTGATTGGAAGCGCGATCACGAAGAGATCGTCAGCCTCGTGGACCGGCGCGAGTATGAAAAGGCGGAGGATGCGTCCCTCCGTGAGCTAAAAACGGCCAACCGAATGAACGACTCCCTCCAAGAAGCCCTTGCTTTACAGGAAGAGATAGCGAAAGATGAGGACAAGCAGGCCAACAGTTCGTACACGTCGGCGCGGTCCACCCTCTTCGCGACCATCGCTGGGTGCGTCCTCGCCGCCATCGGGCTCGGGCTGGCCATTTCGGTGTCGGTGACCGGCCCGCTCGGGCAGACGGTAGCCGTCCTCGAGGGCGTGGCCAAGGGCGATCTCACTAAACGGGCTGAAGTGAACTCGCAAGACGAGGTCGGGCGCATGGCAGTGGCCCTGAACACCGCGATCGGCTCGCTCGTGGCTGCCAAAGAAGTCGAGCGGGTCCAGGTCGAGAAGGAGCGCGAACGGGCCGAGAAGGAAGCCGCGACCAAGCGCGAGCAGGCCGAGCGGGAGGCCAAGATCAAGCAAGAGCAGGCCGACCGCGACGCGGCCCTGGCCGCGGAACTGCGACAAAAGGTCGATACGATCGTGATGACGGTCGACGCGATGGCGGCGGGGGACTTCACCCAACAGGTGCCGGACCTGGGAACCGACGCCGTCGGCCAGATGGCGGTGACGCTGAACAAGGCGATCGTCTCGGTGCGTGCCGCACTCGAGGGCGTGCGTGAAGTGTCCGAGCAACTGGCGGATGCGTCGGGTCAACTGTCCAGTGCGAGCGACGAGATCTCGACGGGCGCTCAGGAACAAGCGAGTAGCCTCGAAGAAACGGCGAGCACGCTCGAAGAGATCACGGCGACGGTGAAGCAGAACGCGGACAGCGCGCAACAGGCGCGCCAGTTGGCTAGCAGCTCCAAAGAGGTGGCCGAAAAGGGCGGGGCCGTGGTGGGAAACGCGGTCGAGGCGATGGGCGAGATCAACCAGTCGTCCAAAAAGATTTCGGACATCATTACGACCATCGACGAGATCGCGTTCCAGACGAACCTGCTGGCCCTCAACGCGGCCGTGGAAGCGGCCCGTGCGGGCGAGCAGGGGCGCGGGTTCGCCGTCGTCGCGTCCGAGGTTCGCAACCTCGCGCAACGCTCCGCGACGGCGGCCAAGGAGATCAAGTCCCTGATCGAGGACTCGGTCAAGAAGGTGGACGCCGGGACCGAGCTCGTGAACCGGTCCGGGGTCACGCTCGGCGAGATCGTGACGAGCGTGAAGCGCGTGACGGACCTGATTACGGAGATCGCGGCCGCGGGCAAGGAGCAGTCCACGGGCATCGAGCAGGTCAACAAGGCGGTCTCCCAAATGGACACCGTGACCCAAAAGAACGCTTCGCAGACCGAGGAGATGTCGGCCACGGCTCAGACCCTCACGGACCAAGCCGGCCAACTCCGCGACCTCGTCTCCCGGTTCAAGCTGAGCGACAGCGGACGCATGGCCCCGCGCCCCGCGCCCAAGGCTTCCCGGGGCAAACCGAGCAGCAAGCCCCGGCCCGCGGTCGCCCGCGCGCTGAGCAAGACGCACGACCTGGACCGCATGGGGAGCGGCGGGGACGGCGGATTTACCGAGTTCTAATGTCCGCCCCATCGTGTATCATACGGTGGGCGCTTGGAACTTCGGGAGCAGGGGAAGCACCCGCCCCGACACCGTGTTGTGACACGAGCGCCGGCGCCAAATGGCCCGGCGCTCGTGTCACAACTCATTTATCAGCGGCCTCAGTAACACAACTCGCCAATCGGACCGAATGGCTCGGTTGCATGAGTGATTGCGAACTAGATATTTTGTTAGACTCGCCAAATTGACTATTTCGCCACCGGCCGCACCGCAGTTCGGGGCACAGATATAAGGCACAGCTCTCATGTGGACAAAGTTCAACAATCTCGGGATCGGTACCCGACTCATTGGGGGGTTCCTCCTTCTCGCGGTGGCCAGCGTCGGCGTCGGGTACTGCGGGCTCAAGTCCATGAGCCAGATGAATGAGGCCCTCGAGAACGCGAACGCGAACCTGATCCCGTCGATCAACGCGCTGAACGAGATCCGGGCGAAGGGGATCTACACGATCCAGCGGAACGAGCGGACGCTGATCCTGGCGACCCGGAGCAAGAACGAGGAGACCTACCGGCGCGCCGCGACCAGCCTAGAAAAAGCTTGGGTCGCCATCCGAGACGGGTACGCGCGGTACGAATCGTTCCCCATGAGCGAGAAAGAGAAGCCCCTCTGGAGCGAGTTCCGGCCGCAACTCGAGGAGTTCCGCCGCGCGCACGAAGTGACGATGGCGGCACTCAAAGCCGGCGACCTCGAAAAGGCCGAAAAGCGGTGCCTCGATTCGATGGCGCAAGCGACCAAAATGGGCGACACGTTGAACGCCCTCATCGACCTTCAGAAAGAAGCGGGCGAGCAGGACGCCGCCCAAGCGCGAAGCGCATACACCACGGCCCGGACCACCATGTTCGGTGTGATCGGGGCCGCGGTTCTCGCGGCCCTGGCGCTCGGGGTCTTCTTCCGATCTCTAATCGTGCGCCCACTGACCGCCACCGCCAAAGTGCTCCAGGCCGTGGCCTCGGGCGATCTGACCCAGAAAGCCGACGTGACCTCGACCGACGAGTTCGGGCAGATGGGCGTGGCCCTGAACGCCACGGTCCAGGGCATCCACACGGCGCTCCAACAAGACAAGGTCCAGTGGGACGTAGTGGGCAAGCAGCGCGTGCAGAACGCGGACTTCGCGGTCCAGATCGCGGCCATCAGTAAGGCCCAAGCGGTGATCGAGTTCAAGATGGACGGGACCATCGTGAGCGCCAACGAGAACTTCCTGCGCACGATGGGCTACAGCCTGTCGGAGATCCAGGGCCGGCACCACAGCATGTTCGCCGAACCCGCGTTCGCGTCCAGCCCCGAGTACCGGGAGTTCTGGGCGCGCCTCAACCGCGGTGAGTCCGTCGCGAGCGAGTTCAAGCGCATCGGCAAGGGGGGCAAGGAGGTGTGGATTCAGGCCTCGTACAACCCGATCCTCGACTTGAACGGCACGCCCTACAAGGTGGTCAAGTACGCCACCGACATCACCCCGGCCAAGAACATGGAACAGAAGGTGAAGGAGGACGCGGCCGAACTGCAGCAGAAGGTCGCGGCGATCACGGCATCGGTGAACGCACTGGCCGCAGGGGACTTCACGCAGGAGGCCCCGGACCTGGGGACCGACACGGTGGGCCAGATGGCCGTCGCGCTCAACAAGGCGATCGACTCGGTGCGCACCGCCCTGGAGGGCGTGCGCGAGGTGTCGGAGCAGTTGGCGGATGCGTCGGGTCAACTGTCCAGTGCGAGCGACGAGATCTCCACGGGCGCCCAGGAACAGGCCTCGAGCCTCGAAGAAACCGCCTCCACACTCGAAGAGATCACCGCGACCGTCAAGCAGAACTCGGACAGCGCACAACAGGCCCGCCAACTCGCCAGCAGCTCGAAGGAAGTGGCCGAGAAGGGCGGGGCCGTGGTGAGCCACGCGGTCGAGGCGATGGGCGAGATCAACCAGTCGTCCAAGAAGATCGCGGACATCATCACGACGATTGATGAGATCGCGTTCCAAACGAACCTGTTGGCCCTGAACGCGGCCGTCGAAGCCGCTCGTGCAGGCGAGCAGGGGCGCGGGTTCGCGGTCGTCGCGTCCGAGGTCCGCAACCTCGCGCAACGCTCCGCGACGGCGGCGAAGGAAATCAAAGCCTTGATCCAGGACTCGGTCAAGAAGGTGGGCGCCGGGACCGACCTCGTGAACCAGTCCGGTTCCACGCTCGGCGAGATCGTGACCTCGGTCAAGCGCGTGACCGACATCATCACCGAGATCGCGGCCGCCAGCAAGGAGCAGTCCACGGGCATCGACCAGGTCAACAAGGCCGTGTCCCAGATGGACACCGTCACCCAGCGCAACGCCTCACAGACCGAAGAAATGTCCGCCACCGCACAGACCCTGACCGATCAGGCGGCTCAACTGCGTGACCTCGTCGCACGGTTCAAGCTCGGGCACGACGAGGCACGCACCGCCCCAAAACCCGTGAAGGCGCCCCGGAGTAAGTCCGCGAACCCTAAGCCCCGGCCCGCGGTCGCCCGCGCGTTGAGCAAAACGCACGAACTCGACCGCCGCGGCAACGGGAGCGGCGGCGACGGGTTCACCGAGTTCTGAGCCGGTTCAACCAGCCTTGCGTATTCCTTTTCGCGTCGCGCGCTGCACAAATACCGCGAACGGCCGACCCACCGCAGAAGTTGGAAACGGACGATCTCGGCTGGCACCGGCGCGGGGCGTTCAAGAGGGCGCCGCGACACCCGGGGTGGCCCGGCCCGATCCGGTAGATCGAACGGGAATCTCGTCGATGAGCCGCTGCGTCGCGTTGATTTCGTTCGCCAGGCCCGTAACCAAGTCGTGAGCCCCTTCTCCGGGCAGCACCGCCCACGTGTACGTCTCCACCTCCACGTGCGGAGCGTAGTTCAGGTCCGCGATCGCCGCCAGAGCGGGCCGCAGCGCCGACCGGGTGGTACCGAGCGCCCCGATGCGCTCCGCGTCCACCGGGACGTGGAAGTGAACCCGCCAGGTTTCGGCGGCCCGGAACTCCGGCCCTGGGGCGTCCAGGAACTCGGCGGTCAGGTCCACCGCCCCGACCGTCCGCCCGTCGCGCAACCGGGCGAACACCTGGTGCAGGTACCGCGGTTCGATGAACCGGCGCAGTGCGGCCCGGCCCTCACTGTTATCGGCCGGGTCGCTCAGTTCGATGGCGCAGCTCACCTGCACCTTGTTCACCCGCACCCCGGCCCGGTCCAGGGTGGCGACGCACGCCGCCGGGTCTTCAAACTCCACCGCCTGGTGGCACACGTCGTAGCACACCCCGATGTGCTCCCGCACGACGTCCTCCGCGCCTCGGGCCGAAGCCACGCCCCAGAGCACGTGAAAGAACTCGATCGTCTCTTCCGTCGTCTCCAGCAGGCAGAACGGCTCGGGTTCGATCGCCAGGCGGATGGTGCGCCCGGTGCCCCCGGCGATCCGGGCGAGGGTCAGCGCGCAGTCGGTCAAGTGTTCGGCGGCTTGTAGGAAGCCGGGCGCGCGGTCGAACCCCTTGAAGCCGATCGGTAGCGTGGAGATCGAACCCGCCCCGCCCTCGGGGAGGAGCCCGGCGAGCACCGCGGCGCACCGCTCCGTGTACACCAGTCGCTCCGCCGACGCCCAGTCCGGCAGGTACACGTTCTCCTTCACCCGCGCGGCGTGGAAGTCGCCATACGGGAAGGCGTTCAGTGTGTGGACCGTCAGCCCCCGGGCGCTCAGTTCGGCGGCCAGCCGCGCGGGGCCGTCCGGCGCGACCAGAACCTCGTCCGCCACCGGGCGCGCGAGCCACAGCCCCGCCGCCATCGGGCGCCCGACGCGGCGCATCACGGGCACGGTGTAGCGGTCGAGGCCGCCGAGGAGTTCGGCGAAGGTCTGAGCGGGGTGCACGTTGGTGCAATACCCGAGGGGGAGGCAATCGAGCGCCATCGCGGTGTTCCTCATAGCGCCGGGCGACACGGGATACCACTCCGGCTGTAAACTCTTGCACCGCGAAAGAGTATCCTTGTGCTTCCGGTGAACTTCGGCGCCCGTGGCGGTGTCCGAGCGGGGCAGTCTTTCTTGTGGAGGGCGAGTGGTGGTCGTGACGGAAGAGAAACAAGCGGCACCCGTGGCGGTGACAACGTTCGCGGTGCTGGCGGCGCTCAGCGTGTCGCACCTGTTGAACGATACGATCCAGTCGCTGATCGCGGCCGTGTACCCGGTGCTGAAGGAGTCCTACGCCCTCACTTACACGCAAATCGGGCTCATTACTCTCGCGTTCCAGCTCACCGCCTCCCTGCTCCAGCCGCTCGTCGGCCTGTACACCGACCGCCGACCGCTCCCGTTCTCGCTGACGGTCGGGATGAGCGTCACCCTCGGCGGGTTGCTGCTCCTGTCCGTCGCGGACACCTTCCCCGCGATCCTCCTGTCGGCGGCCCTGGTCGGGGTCGGGTCCGCGGTGTTCCACCCGGAGGCGTCGCGGGTCGCGCGGCTGGCGTCCGGTGGGCGGCACGGGTTCGCCCAGTCGCTGTTCCAGGTGGGCGGGAACGCGGGTTCCGCCCTCGGGCCGCTGCTGGCCGCGTTCGTGGTCGTGCCGTGGGGCCAGGGCAGCCTCGCCTGGTTCGCGGTAGCCGCGGTAGCCGCAATGGTCATCCTGTTCCGGGTCGGGCGCTGGTACCGCGCGCACCTGGCGGACCGGCGGGCGAAGAAGGCACCCGCTGCCCTCCCGCCCGTCTCGACAAAGCAGGCGGCGTTCGCAATCGGGGTGCTGCTGTGTCTGATCTTTTCCAAGTATTTTTATATGGCGAGCCTGAGCAGTTACTACACGCTCTACCTGATTGACTCGTTCGGGGTGGGCGTGGCGGACGCACAACTCCGGCTGTTCGTGTTCCTCGGGGCGGTGGCCGCCGGGACGTTCCTCGGCGGCCCGGTCGGGGACCGGATCGGGTTCAAGGCGGTGATCTGGGGGTCGATCCTCGGCGTGCTGCCGTTCACGCTGGCGCTGCCCTACGCGAACCTGTTCTGGACGACGGTGCTGACGGTTCCGATCGGGCTGATCCTGGCGTCGGCGTTCTCGGCCATCATGGTGTACGCGCAGGAGCTGCTGCCCAGCCGGGTGGGAATGGTGGCCGGGCTGTTCTTCGGGTTCGCGTTCGGCATGGGCGGGGTCGGCGCCGCGGTTCTCGGGTGGCTCGCGGACCAGACGAGCATCGGGTACGTGTACAAGGTGTGCTCGTTCCTGCCACTCATCGGCCTGCTCACGGCCCTGCTGCCGAACCTCCACTCGCGTGCCCGTTGAATACGGAATACCCACAGATATCATCCAGGCGCCCCAACTGCATTCGGGGCGCGGGAGTATCAAGCAAATCGTTCGCCCACCCAATTGGGACCGTCACATGCGCGCGCTGGTCGTGTCACTCTTGCTGGGCTCGGTGGGGCTCGTCCCTGGCGCTGACAAAGCCGAGCCCAAATCGCTCCGCGTGTTGAGTTACAACATCCACCACGGCGAAGGGACCGACGACAAACTCGATTTGCCACGTGTCGCGGAGGTCATCAAGGGCACCAGGCCCGATCTCGTCGCCCTCCAAGAAGTGGATCGGAACACGACGCGGATCCGGAAGGTCGATCAGGCGGCGGAGCTCGGGAAGTTGACCGGGATGAACGTCGCGTTCGGTAAGGCGATCGACCTCCAGGGCGGCGAGTACGGCCTCGCGATCCTGTCGCGGTTCCCGATCAAGAGCACGAAGACCGACCCACTGCCCGGTAAAGAGAAACAGGAGGCGCGGATTGTTATGCGCGCCGCGATCGAACCGGGGCGCGGGCTCCCCGCACTCACGTTCCTGAACACGCACCTCCAACACGACGACGGGGAAACGCGCGAGAAACAGGTCGCCAAAATCGACGAACTGTTCGGGACGGCGGACGGTCCATTTGTGTTGGCCGGTGATCTGAACGCGCGGCCCGACAGCGCACCGATCAAGGTTCTCGCGAAGAACTGGACGTTCGCGACCGAACCGGGTGCGAAGGGGCTGCTCACGATCCCCTCGGACGTGCCCAAGCACCAGATCGATTACGTCCTGTTCCGGGGCACGTTCAAGGCGCTCGAGGCGAAGGTGATCGAGGAAAAAGTCGCGTCCGATCACCGGCCCGTGCTCACCGTGCTCGAGTGGACCGGCAAGTGACCGACCCGGGAGCGCCCGAACTTGCCGGCTCTCAGTCTTTCACGCGCTTGGCCGTAAAGGTAACGCTCCGCTCGTCGCCCACCTTCAGCCCCTTGCCCGCGTCCCAGATGAGCGTCTCCCCCGGGCACACGACCTTCGCGAAGTCGGTCTTCTCCACCTTCACGTCGGTCACCTGGTACGGCAGCAGGTGGCAGAAGATGCGCCACCCGCCGTACTTCTCGGCGGTCCGCTTGTTCCCCTCTCCGACGAAGTTCACCTTCACCTTGTAGGTCATCCGAACGACGTCCTTGTCCCCGGTCTCGCTGACCTCAAGGGTTTCCGTCAGGGCCGGCTCGCGGGCCTTCTCTACGCGGGCTTCCAGCGCCGGATCGCCGTACAGCACGAAGATTTCGTCGGTGAACTCCGTGCCCTGTTTGTCCCGCCCGGTCACGACGTTCTCCGCCAGCAGGTAGTGGGACCACTGACGGAGCAAAAACAGCGACTCGGAGAACGTCCAGCGCCCCTCCTGCTTCAGGAACCAGTCGGCCATGTTCCAGTTCAGCTCGTACCAGGTGGACTGGACCGCTCCGACGTACTGACAGGCCCCGTTCTTCATCCACGCCAGGGCGTAGGAGTCCTTGAAGTTGTTCCGGCCCGCGTTCACGACCCCGGTGAGACAGTTACCGACCGCCCAGTAGACCTTGGGGCGCTTCGCGCGGAGCGGCAGGTCCACCCCTGGCGCAGTCATGGCGAGCTTGCCGTCCTTCGCGGTGAGGAACCCCTTGCCGCTCGGGTACATGAGCATCCAGTTGTGGTGCCCGCCGTGCCCGGACCCGATAATCAGGTCGAACTTGTCCTCGGCCAGGAGCGTGTGAACGTACTTCGCATCGTCCGCGTCGCTCGTCGGCCCCCCGGATTTCAGCGCGAAGTCCGCGCCCGCCTTCTTCCCCCCCAACTCGCCCCGATCCCGGGTCCACTCGGTCACGTAGTCCCCCTCCGGCACCCAGTTCAACCACGGGCCGAGGGTCTTGGTGAACGCGCGCTTGATTACCACCGGTTCCGCCTTCGCGAGTTCCAGCGCGTGTTCCTCGTCGAACCCGGTGAGGATGCCCCAGATTGCGTCCACATACGGGTCGTCGTCGAGCGTGCGGCAGAACTTGTTCGCGACCACGGCAAAGGCCGGGAAGTTCTCGGTCGGCGGGCACACGAAACAGACGTACCGCGGGTGGTACGTCCCGACGCTCTTGCGGACGTCCTCGGGGGACTTGTCGTATGCGAACGTCTTCGCCTTGTGTTTGGTTTCGAGGAACTTGACGACCTTGCCCCACGGCCCGGCCGCGACGTCCTTGTTGACCACGACCGCGTACCGCGCGACAGATTCGGCCCCCTGAAGCGCCCCGGCCGGCGCGCACCAACCAACTGCTGCTACCAGCCCCACGACGAGCACCCGGGTCATGGTACCCTCCCGTTTGAGGAACGTGATTCGCGCGTCGCCCGCGGTGAGTTACCCAGCCGAACGACTGCGGGACAGTATACCGTCGCTCGCCGAAGTCGCACTCTTCAACTGCCACACGGCCCGGCGCGTGCATCTTATCCGCGGGCGCGGATAACGTGGTACGGCTGCGCTCCGCGATGCGCCGTTCACGAAGTCGCCGCAATCTTTCACCTCGGCTCGTTCGACCCGGAGCGAGGAACGGGTTGCCGGTACGGGGCGGCGTCGGCTCGTGCGGCTCGGCCCCAATCGGTCCGCTGCGCGTCGGGAGCCAGTTCGGTATGCACTAACGCTGCATGATCGCTAGAAACGCTCTCTATGTTGTCCGAGCATCATCTCAACCACCTTTATTTCCAAGCGATTCACCGCCCCTTTAACTACATTACGATCTGACGAAAGAAATACATATTCGCCAGTTCCCATGGCTTCAAACAACCTGAATCCCTTCACTCCAGGGATTTTACCGCCCACTCAATTTTCTGTGTCTCAGATCGGCACACGTGGTGGCTCGCGGAGTGAAGAGTCGCTGGATTGCCCCTTGTGCCCGGCCGCCGGGCAGAGGTCGAAGCCGCTCCGATGCGCTAGTGAAGTCTCATTCAGTTACTTGGCAATCGGTGGTTGGCCCCGAATAACGGGTCATGAAACCAGTTCTGTTCGTTCGGGAGTTGTCCGACGCCGAGTGCCGAGCGCTCCAAGCGGGACTTCGGAGCCGCGAGTGGGTCACGCTCCGACGCCCCGATCCTCTTGGCCAGCGCCGAGGGCCAACGACCGTCCCGGATCGCCGCGCACGTCGGATGCGCCGTGGGCACCATCCACAACACGATCCACACCTTCGAGAAGGAGGGCGCCGACGGCTCGGCCGAGAAGACCCGCGGACCCAAGAACGCCCGGCCCGTACTTGGTGAGACGAAAGCGGACCCGCTCAAGGCCATCCTCCACCAGTCCCCGCGAGGGCATTTTTCTGGGTGTGGTATTTCTCGAGCGCCGCCGGGATCGTTCCCGGGGCCGAAGTAATGCATCTTCCCGTGGGTTCTTCGCCCCGCGCTTCATAGCGTGCGAAAATAGTGGGAAATCCGGGGTATGGTTTGTTTGGCTTGCTCGCGAACTCGGACGAAGTAGAATCGGTCTTAGACGCGGCGGCCGTTCCTCACAAACGGTCGGTGTGGCTTGACCATGTGTGTTGCTAGCACCTGTGGTCACTTGCGAAGATAGCGGGTGTCCGTACCGAGGTGTCGAGCATGAGAGCTGGAGGTGAGCCGAAAGTTGCAAATTATTGAGGAATAGGACATTAGCCCTCGTAGCTCAGGGGATAGAGCACTGGTTTCCTAAAACTCGAAAATGCTTTAAAACCCCGGGAATCCCGGAGTTTTTGCATTTCTTAGTGACACCAGTTGCCCTACGTCGCACCCTCGCGCGGGTGTCAACGGGTGTCAGACTCGTGAAGTCGCTTGTGCCCTTCTCGGCACCCGGTTACCCTGTCCCCGTTTCCGCAGTTGCGTTTAGTTCGTCGCTCCGCGACAGAACGATGATGCGTCCGAACGCCAGGATCGGCACGCGGGTGCCTCCCGATCCCAGAGGAACAGATGACGCCTGAGCAGGACGAGATTCGCGACTGCTACCTGGAGATCAACGCGGGGTTAGAAAACATCGATCGGGAGCGCGCCCGGCTGGCCGCTCTTCTCGTTGCCCTCCAGGCGAGGTGCTTTCACCCGCGACTCGGTCGCGGCACTCTGCCTGGGGAACGGGGCGGTCGCGTCGAGCAGAACGAGTGCCCGGACTGCGGGCTGATCTGTTGGACGTGAGTGCGGAACGCTCAAGTTGGGAAGTAGACGTCCCTGACACCGGGCGGCCCGTGTGGGCAATGTGATGGTACTCGGCATCTGGCGTAAAGATGAAAACAAATGCGATAAATTTCAAATTGATATGATTGACATTGTTATGTATTGGAATGCTATTAAAGTTAATCCACACGTATGAAGGGAACGCAGTGAGCCGCCCCGGTGCTGGGGCGCCCACACAGGAGCACAGATGGCCCGCCTCATGACTCGGAGCCCGCCAGCGGACGGTGGGTACCCGCTCGACAGTGACCTGCACCAGATGACCGACGACGGCGGCCCGCCTGCTGTAGACCCGGCCAGGTGGACCGACCCCGATTGGCAGGACACATTTGCCGACGAAGCGAGACGGGAACCGGCGCCCACGGATGATGCATCGTCCGACTGGACACCGATCGCCGTTGCGATGCCTCCGGAAGGCGTGATCTTAGACACGCTCACGGCGGACCGGTGGTTGAGGGTCAAGTGGGAGGGCCGCCTCTGGCGACTACCGGGCGGGTCCCAAGTCCCCTGCTTCACCCCGGACTACTGGCGAATAGCACGACGCCACACCACACCTGATGCGCTGAGATGAAAAATCCGCTCCGGCCCACTGATGCAAATGCTGTTGTTCACGCGATCGTCGCACGCTGGCTCATCGTGGCGCCCGAGTCGGCACCCACGGCCAGGGTGAGTTGGTGTTGCCGTAAGCGTTCCGCGCCCCAGGTCGGGAAGTAGACCCCACGGGAACAGAGCGGGCCGGGGATCATCCCCGGCCCATAGCGTTAGCCGCACCGCAACTACCTCATCGTTTCGCGGCCGGAGGCTAATCCGCGCTGAAAAAAGGCTTGTGGGCGCCCATAAAGTCGGCTTCGTTTGTAACAAGCGCGAATACCCGCCTGAGTTCCTTCAGAAAGACCGGCTTGGCGAGCACGCTGAATCCCCCGCGGGCGATCAGTGCCGCCGAAGTGTAAAGGCCGGTCTCTCCGGAAACAAACACGCACGGCAAATCGGGCTCCAGAGTATGGAGAGCGTCCATAGTGGCCGGTCCGTCCATACCGGGCATCTGTACATCGAGCAGCGCGACGGCCACGCGACCAGCACGTGTGCGCAACACGTCTACCCCCTCCTCGCCGTTGCTTGCTAACAGCGGAGTGTACCCGAGGTGCGTGAGCATTACGCCGAACACCTCGCGCACTGAGGGTTCATCATCCACCACAAGAACCAAGGGGCAAATTGAATCTTCCATGCCAAACCAGCATACAACCGTTTAATTGCTGATTGCAAGCGGTTTTGGCCCGCTAAAATAAAATGCAAGCCCCAACGCAATAACATGGGCCAGAGATTATTCCCCGGCCGGAGTCACCTCTCAGGAAGAAAACGGCTGGGTTATCCCTTGTGCCCGACCGCCGGGCAGAGGCCGGAGCCGCCCCAAGGTGTAGGAGCGCTCGGACTGGCGCGGTTGCGGGCCGGGAGCGACTCCCGTGCGGGACCGTTGGGTACTCACGCCGGACCCCATGACAGTGGCTAATATGCGAAGCCTGACGCCCCGGTCACCGGGCGAGCATTGCAGCTACTCGCGCATACGCGAATTTCGCCGCGGCGCCTAGGCGAGAACATCCGACATTCGAGCGACTGAATCTTCGCCCGCGACTCTTTCCCTGGCACTTGCGTACGTGCGGGCCGGGACTGCGGCGGTGATTGCGGTGTTAGGCGGTAAATGATTGGAATCTTTCCACACTCCCGGTGGAATCCGGTTACTATACACACTTCCTCACAGATCACGACCAGTCTAACGCAAGCCCGCACCACGTTCCCGCTCTTGGGCGGGAGATGTCGGTTTCCGTTCCGTTTAGGAAGGACCGACATGCGCGCGGACCCGCGCCCTCTCCGTGTACTCATTGTGGACGATTGCCACGACACGGCGGAATCGTTCCGTGAGCTGTTCTTGCTCTACGGGCACGAGGCCCGATCCGCAGAGAGTGGCGCCGAAGCCATGACACTGATTGAGGGGTGGCGCCCGGACGTGGCGATCCTGGACCTCGCGATGCCCCGCATGAGCGGGTACGAACTCGCCCCACTGGTTCGGGCAACAGGGTGCGGCCTGCTTGTGGCCATGACCGGCTGGTGCACACCGGAGCACCGGGCGCACGCGGCGGAGGCGGGGTTCGATCACTGCCTAATTAAACCCGTTGACCCTGACGTGCTGACCGACCTATTGCGAACTCTCGCCGCGCATCTGCTGGAGCGCTCTTCACATGTGGTCCAGTAGCAATTTTTCGTGGCACTCTGGAGCGACATCCAGCACGGCCGGTCCTGCGCCCGGTGCAAGCGCGAACCCTCACCTTAACGAACACGGGCCGCCCACTGAAGCGGCCCGTGTCGTTTCACGATTTGGAGCGATCGATACGGCCTCAAGGTGACAGGCCGGTACCGGCGACCTTCAGGTTGATGGACAGTACCACCTCGCCCTTGAGGTCGCTGTTCGATTGCTCCCGCCACTCCAGCACCCCGGTCTTCGGGTCCACCGCGACGGCGAGACTATTGGCCCCTTTCAAGTCCACCAGTAGACCCCGGCGGAACGTCCCATCTTTCTTGGGGACGTAGACGGCGATTTTCTTGTAGGAGTTCCCCATACCAGTATGGGAGTCCACCACCCAGAACACCTTCTTGTCGTATTCCACGCGGGTGCATGTGACGCCCCGCTCCTTCGAAGTTTCCTCCCGCCACTTCTCGAACTTTGCCGCTTCGATCTCGGCTGGAGGCAGGTGAAAGAAGGAGTCACTAAGATCGTTACTCTTCGGTGTGTCTGGTGTCGCCCGGGGGGCGAGGACGAGCAACATTACTATCGCTGCGGGGATAATCGCACGCACCTTTAATCCTCCTGGCGGTCCGAGCCGGGTTCTTCGTGGCCAATCGCACTGTACCCACCCCCACTCTAACCCGCAAGCGCCCTCACTCCTTCCCGAGCACCAGGTCCACAACCCAGCACCCGCGCACGTGCGGCCCCGGTCCGCGGCAGTGGTCGAGTACATCGGCGCGGTCGCACCCGGCGTCCTGGAGCGCGTCGGCCAGAATCGGCATCGCGGAGAAGTTCCGCGACTCGTACATCTTGGATCCCTGTGCGACTGCGATGGAAGTGCGCCACGAGGGGGAGAAGGTGACGGGGCGAAAAGGGTTCCCGAAAACGTCCCGAAGCAATGCCGGCTGCCGCGCCCCAGTGAGGGCAACCGCTTCCGGCCAATAAACACTGGACGGAAGATTCGCCAGGCCGCATCCGGCAGCGGTCGTCTTTAAGGCCGTGAAGTACGCGGCGCGCTCGTCCCGGGTCCAGAGGGTAAACCCGTTCACGCCGGATGCACGGCTGCGCTCGACGGGTAGCCGGTACATGGCGTTACTGAATTGTCTCAGCTCGGACTCCCACGGCTCCCCGTCCGCACATCGTTCAGCCGCAACGATGGCCTCCCGCATCACATCATCGGTAAGGTGATCCCATGCCAGTCGCGCGCAAGCTATTACGAAGAGTCGGAGCTTGCGTTCCGTGCCGCAACCATCAAGAAGCCTCAGCATCGGCATAGGATCTTCGCAAGACAACCAGTCCGCTTCGGTCATCGGTCGCCCTCTGGAACCGCTCCCAGTATGACCGTTCCGGCGCCCGGGGCAAGCGCGAACGTCTGCCTCAAACGAACACGAGCCGCCTCACTGAGGCGGCCCGTCGTGCTTCACACTCGATCACGCCACTCAGCCGACTTCGGCCACGGCCTGAAGCTTCCCCCGCGCGATCGTCACCATTTCTCGGACCCGGGTTCCACTGACGCCCAGGTCCGCCGCAATCTCCTCCCGTGGCTCCTCGAGCCCGAGGCGCCGCATCACCACGTCCCGGTACCGCTCGGACAGCTCGGCCCGATCGAACAGCGTGGCCAGTTCGTCCGCAGCGGCGAGCGCGGCCCCGGTCTCGCGCTCACGCCCCTTCGCGTTCTTGAGCGGATCGAGGCCTTCTCCCGTCTTCGGATCGATCGCCCTCGGAATCGACTGGAACGCACCCGGGTTGCTCGCGCGCTCCTGCTCGAGTCGCCGGATGACGGCCCATCGCACCGCCTGGCGGACCAGGCCGGCGAACCGACCGCCGTGCTCCGGGTCGGACTCCCCGCTCACCTTTCGTGCGAGTTGCCACAGGGCGTACCCGGCCGCGCTCTCGAAGTCGTGCGCGAGCCACGGGAACCGGGTGCCCCACTTGCGCGCTACCCCGCCGGCGAGGGGCCACCACTGCTCGACGAGTTCGTTGACCTCGGGTGCGGTCATGCTGCGGCGCCCTCCGGGGCACGGGGTGAGACGGGCGATTACTTGAACCGGAGCCCTTTCGCCAGCTCCACCAACCCCTTGACCATCGCGTTCGTGTTCTTCGCCGTTTCCTCGGCGGCCTTGATCGTCTTTTTCGCGAGCGTGTCGCTACCGAATCGCTGCGCCGCGTTGCCCGCATCGAACGTGCCCGGGCTCGCGAGCGTGAGCCGCTCGGCCGACGCCACCCCGTTCGCGATCGCGTCCGCGGCCCCGGCCAGTTTGTTCAGGAGCTCGATCCGCCCCACCTCGACCCGCGCCCCGGCGAGTGCCTCCTCACGCACCCCCTTGAGCTTGAGCTTGTACAAGGTCGCTTGCTCGGCCGTCAGGCCGAACGTCTCGGCCTGTTCCCGGAGCGCCTTCGTGGTCTCCTTCACTTCGTCCGTGAGATCCTTCGCCGTGCCGCCGACGCTGGTGGCGAGCTCGGCCGCGGCCCCGCCGAGGGTCATTTGCAACTTGAACTGCTGCTGCGCCGCGGCGATCGCGGCGATCTGCTTCTTGGAGAAGTTGTCCAGCTCCATCTCCGCGAGCTTGATCTGTTCGGCCGTTTGCCCGAACGTGTCGGCCTGCTTCTTCAGCTCGCGCGTGAGTTCGGCCACGGCTTTCATCTTCTCCGGGTCGTTGTCCGGGTTGAGCAAGCGCCCGCGCTGCTCGCTCAACTCTTGCAGCTGCGCGAACGCCTTGTCCCGGATCGCGTTCTGCGCGTCGATCTGTTGCTGCACGTCGTTAATCATGCCCTCGAGCCCCGGGCCGCCGAAAATCCCCCCGTGGCCCTGGATGTTCGCGGCCTCCCATCGCTCCTTGAGTGTGCCCTTCTTCCCGGCCACCGCGAGCCGGTCCTTCTGGTCCTCGAACTGGTCCTTCAGGACCTGCGCGGCCGCGCGCTCCTTCTCGATCTTGGCGATCTCCTTCTCGATCGCGAGGGCCTTCTTCTTCGGGTCGATCTCGGCCTCGATCAACTCCCCGCGCTTCTTCATGTTGCGTTCCGTGGCCTGGTTCACTTGCTCGATCGCGCGGCCCGTCTTCTCGTACTCCTTGCGGAGCTTGTCCACGTCCGTGGTCAGCTCACCGACGGCCCGGATTTGAAACTTCACGAACTCGAGCGCCAGCTCCGCGGCCTTACCCTTGAGGCCCCCGAACACCGCATCGAACCCGGCCCCGGCCTTCTTGCCCGCGTTCTTCATGAACCCGCCGAGGGACTCGGCGTTCTTCTTGACCGTCTCGAGCATGGGCGTGAGTTTGTCCTTGCCGTAGAGTTCGTAGAACGCGCCCCCGGCCCGAACGTCGGCAGCGGAATTGGCCATGATCGATCTCCCAGGTGTAGGAGCCCGCGCACCGCAAGGGCGCGAGCGTTGGTCAGGTGAGGATGAGTGGGCTGCGCGCCGCGGTGCGGAACTGCGACGCGCCGGGGAGCGTGAGCGCCCGGGCTCGGCCCGCCTTCGTGAGCCGCAAACCGCGGCCCGCGGTGACGAGCCCGGCCGCGATCAGCGCGTGAACGGTGCCATCGTCCATCACGGACGTTTCGATGCGCCCGGACTCGGCGGCCAGGATGCGCACCAGGGCGCGGTCTTCGGGGCTCGGATCACGACTGTTCATGTGAGAGGGCCTCGGTGAATGTGATGGGCGTGAGGACGATGCGTCACGGGCCACGAACGCCCGGGTCTGCGGGTAACGGGCGCGGCCCACGGAGCACAGGCTGATTTCCTTGAGCGTGCATGCGTTCGCCAGGACCAGCGGGTGCTGGCCCGGCCGGTCAAAACGGCTACCCAGGATCGACACGGCCCCAATCGATAACTCGCGCAGGTCGGGCCGGGCGCGGGCCGCCTCGATCGCCCGGCGTCCGTTCGGTGTGTTCGGGTTCACCTGGAACCGGACCGCCTTCTGGTCCGCCCAGACGATCAGGCTCCCGTCCGAGGTGCCGCACAGGGCCTGCTTGTAGTCGTGATCGATCAGCAACAGTATCCCGGGTTGCTTGTACTCTCGGACCGCCTGGAGCGAGGTGTTGAACGCCCCGCTCGCGATCTGCACGAACACATCGGTCCCGTCCTTCGCCTGGAACGGGCACGACCCGTCCGTCCCGAACACGTGAGCGACGCCGAACAGGGCGGGCCGGGGGCCGCGCGAGAGATTGGCCCCCGTGCCCGCGCTCGTGCCGCGGATCGCTACCGGTTGTCGTGTCACTCGTCGCGCGCTCATTCCCGGCCCTCGTTAGTTCGCTCACCTCGGGAACACGGTCGGCGTTCGCTCAGACCTTCCGCATGGCCTCGTCGTTGGCTTCCATCGCCGCGACCAGGCGGGCCATCTGGGCGTTCAACTCGGCCAGCTTGCTCGTGGCGTTCTCCAGACGGAAGCGCGCGTTCGCGATATCCTCGGCGTACAAGCCGGTGTTCGTCCTCTCGTTGCGAGCCGTTGCGGTCTCCAGGGCCGCCCGGTTGTCTTCGATCCTCTTCCTCCACTGCTGTTGCTGCTGGGCCAGGTCGTCGATCGCCCCGCGGATCGTACTGGCACGGGCCAGGAGTTCGGGGTCGCGGCACGACCGGTACAGCTCCTGCTTCGCGCCCTCGGCCTCGCGGATCTGCTTCTCCACGCGGTCGCGGTGGAACTGGAGGAACCGCATCCGCTCGTAGTACTCCTTCTCGATCGGCTTGAACGCCGCGATCCGGTCCGCGGTCTCTTTCTCGTACTTGGCGAACTCGTTCTTGAGTGCCGGTACCGTGTCGAGCTTCGCCTGCAGCTCGAGGCGGTTGGCGATCGCTTGCGTGTCGGCCGCGAACTGTTCGGGGCCGCGGTCCAGCTCGAGGAGCAGTTCGAGCACGTCGTCGGGATCGAGTTCCTTGCCCTCGGCCGCTTCGCGCACGGCCGCGGTGTAGCGCGCCTCGGCGTTGGCCCGGCGGCCCCGTGCGGCGTCGTGGATCTTGGTCAGGAGGTTCAGCATTGCGGTGGTCTCTCGGGTGAAGGGTGTGAACGGGTGACACGTTGAAGGTACCCTCCGACCGGTGAGTCGGAAGGGCGGAACCCGGCCCGCGGAACGGATTGAGCCGGATACGTCCATTAGTGGACGATGGCGCGGCGGGGCGCTTCGCCGACCACGGATTCGATCACTTCGCGGGTACGGACGCGCAGGAAGCAACTCGAGCAGTCGCGCACCCGAACCGTGCGGCTCACCATCGTGCGCGTCATCCAAACCTTCCACTTGGTCCCCTTGCACCGCGGGCACGCGATCCCGTCCGGGGGGACCGGGGCGTCTGTTGCCGGGCTGTCGGTCGGTTCGACGGTCATGGTCACTTCCCTCCCGTAATGGCCTGCTCCCCGGCCGGGGTGAGCTTCAGCCACGCGAGGCGCCCGCCGTCGGTTGTGGTGCCGTCGAGGAATCCCGTGTCCATGAGCTTGTTGATCGCACGCAGGTACCGGACCCGCACCTTCTCCGGGAGTGGGTTCCCGCCCCCGAACCAGTCCGCCGGCGCGTACCGGGGACCGTACTCGCGGAGTTCGCGGAGTTCCTCGACCTGCCAGTGTTTCCAGTTCGGCGGATCGGGCAGGGCCGCCACTTCGGTCATGCGGTCGCGCACGGCCGTGAGGATTTCGCGCTCGGTGTCCGTCAGCTTCGATTTTGTCGTCATCTCACGTCCTCGGTGTCTGTCTGACTGTCTGTGGTGCTACTCTGTGTGCGAGTTCGACTGTTCCCCGTGGGGGCACCCTTCGGGCCGGAGGGGGAAGGACCCATAGACCAGCGCCGGAGCGTTCAGCGAGGGATGCTCTGGCGTTCGACATTAGGTTCCCCTTTGCTGCTGGCCCGGTTGCAATTGTTGTTGATAGCACGGGTTGTGTCGGATCGCGTTACGGCTGCCGATCGGCCGGGAGCGCGAGCCAGTCACCGTTCCTGCGCCCGCCGGTGCCGATCATCGCCCACGCCTCACGTTCACTGCCGACGTGCGCCACCATCTCCCACGGCCGGCCGCGGCGCTGGCGGAACCACAGAACGAACACGGACGGTACGGTCAGGACGGCGGGCATGGTGTCGGGCTCCGTGGTGGTTCTGGTCAATCATCCGTGCCGGCGCGACTGGCCGGCGAGCTCGAACACGGTGCCGCACACGATGCGGTCCGCGATGCGATCGTCGAACAGTCGGACCAGCTCCGGGACGCCACCGCCGGGCGGTTCCCAAGGATCGACGTTGCTGGTAATCACCAGCGGGCGCGCGACGCGATCGTCGAGGATGCGCTTGAACAGGCCGTAGTGATCGTCCCCCAGGCGTTGCTCCCGGTCGCTCGGTTTCCGCATGTCGTCGAGCACGAAAATCGGAGCACGTCGCACGACGCTCCACAGGTCCGACGACCAAACCGTTACGCAGCCGTGAGGAGTCGAGCGGTAGTGCCGTCCCTTCTCGGCGCTCCGGAACACGTCGGGCAGGGCGGCAAAGTCGGCGAAGTAGTTCATGAACTCGCTCACGTCCGGGGAGTATCCGCTGTGCGAGCTGCCGTAGTGGTCAAGCAGCGTCAGCGCGGCCGACGTTTTCCCGGTCCCGGGTCCGGGGCTCCAGAGGTAAAGCGGCCACGGGCGAAGTCCCCTCGTCAGCTCCCGCATCACCGTGAGTAGCTCCGGGAAAAGCCCCTCTCGGCCCCGTGGATGATTCGGGCGCACGGATCGCACCGGGTACGATCGGCCGTCGAGTTTGCAGGCCAGGGGCGGCAGGTCGGACGTACTTGCCCGGTTGAGGCTCGACGCGATGGCCTCCCCCAAGGGAACCGGCTCCGGATCGCGTGTGCGGTGCATGGCTGGTGCTCGCGGTGTGTGGTTCGAGTTTCTTCGGGAAGAGCCCGGTCCAGCCGGCGGCGAGCGAGGCTTTGATGGCCGCGACTGCGGATTCCGGCCCGAACGGGGCCAGGTCGTCGAGTTGGAGCTTTGCAGCGAAGGTGGTGACCGGCTTCTTGCGGTTCCCCAGCCACGTGGCCCACCACTCGCGGAATGCGGGCGTGTCGAGGATGCCCGGGATGGGAATCGAGAGGGACTCGGTGCGCGTGGCTCGTCGGCTCTTGCCCCGTGCAGATTTTTCGGTGCGGCGTTCGGAAACCGGTCCCCCCGGCTTTGCGGGGGTAAGGGGGTCTTTGTCTTTATTCTTCTTCTGTTCTTTCTGAATTGGGGGCACTGTGCCCCCAGGGCTGAGGGCAGGGTGCCCCCAGGGCTGAGGGCAGGGCGCCCCCAGGGCTGGAGGCACTGTGCCCTCAGGCTTGACATCACCCTGGGGGCAGCTCGCCCCCAGGCCCGGGTTGGCAACGAGGCGGTACACGGCCGACTGGCTGAGTCGCACGTCACCGGCCCGGAGCGTCACCAGGTAGCCGTGCTCCTCGAGCTGGTCGAGCATGCGGCGGACGGCCTTCGTGTCCGAGCCGTAGCACTCCGCGAGCGTGCGCACGCTCACGCAGGCCGAGTCCGACGGCACACGCTCGAACCGCCAGATCGTGAGCCACAGGCCGGCGGCAGCACCGCACCCGGCCGCGCGGAGCGGTGCCTGCCCGTGGTCGATGAATGCGTTCAACTTGTCGAATCGGGATTGAGCGTCACTCACGGCGCGACCCTCCCACCCGCGCCACCGAAGTGAGCGGAATTGGCGGTGCCGTGGTTGCACGTCGTCGAACTGCGGGCCATGATCGCGGTGTCTCGATGGATAGTGTTGGCATTGCGGCCCGTGGGCTCACCCCCACGGGCTGCGGTGTTTCATGTCGCGTCGGAATCTGGGAAGAAGTCGATTTGGTCCGTCGGTCGGCGCCGGCGCGGCACCTTCGGAAGTGGTGCCGTCGAGCGGGTGCGCTCAAAGTCGGCAAGCGCCTCGGGCAGCACGATGTAGCGCGGCTTCCCGCACGCCACGTCCGCGGTATTGATGCCCTTCAGAAGTCCCGCGCGAATCCACGCGCGGACCTTGTCCTCACTCACCCGGTAGCGCTTCGCCAGGTCCGCGACGGTGAAGCCGCGCCCGGTGACGTAACCGGCCGCACGCACGGCCTCAACAATCGCCGGGATGAACGCCGCGAAGTCGGAGCGGCCGCGGTGGTTCGGGCTGGCGTCCTTGTTCACAACCGACCTCCATCTTATTTTCCGATCGAATTCCCATGATCGATCGTCATTACCTATCGATCAATCCGAACCGGATCGCGGTCGGTGCCGCGTTCTTGGTTCATTCAGGGGGCTACGTGGTGTGCCTGTATCTCAGCGGTGGTCGCCGATTGCCTCACTCTGGCGGCGAGCAGTTTTGGGCCGTTCTTGCTGCAATCGCCTTTGTACTTCGGCAGTTAAGATGCGAACCGAGTCCGCAGAACTGCCGAGGCGGCTTTCCGCGTCGTCGAGGTGAATGAGCAACCGCCAAAGGGGAATGTCGGCGAGCTTCAGTGATGGAGTGTTTTTGCTCATGCTCGAAGAGTACACTGTGGTCTTGATCACGAGCTTGTTCCGCAACTCTTCAGCAATGCGGCAAGATGAAACCCCTAGGAATTACTGAGTTTCTGTGCCGGATCTTTTTCTGCTTCCGCAACTCTTCCGCAAGTTGCGGAAGCCTTCCCACTGTTGCTCACGAAGTCGAGGAGCGCGTCCCAGACCATCGAACGGTGGTACAGAAATCGCGATCGCCTGACACCTTCGCCCGCCTCCACTTCAACCGCGCAACCGGCATTCTTGGGTTGCCTGCGAAACCGGGAAAGCCAAGTGCTCACATCCTTGGCTCCGCTTGGCCATCCCGCCGCGCGAGCGAGATCTGTAGCGGTCATCAAGGGACCTCCGCCGTCGGAAAGCAAAGCCGCTGTTGCAGGCAATTGCTCGTTCCGGGCGCTACCACGCAAGTAAGCTCGCGACTCGAATCGCAGGATTTCGCTCTCTTCCTCTTCAAACTGTGGGTCAAAAAGTATCGTCTGGTCTAGTGGCATTTTTGCTCTTATGTCTGAGACCCAATTGCTCAATACCATTAGATACATACCAAAATCGAGTGACCTATTCCCGAGTTCGAGCGGCCTAGGGATCGCAAAGCGGCTACTGGTTAGCATGTCTGCGATAGCTTCCTGAATTTCACCGGAAAGCGGCACTCGCTTTTCGTCGTCCAGGTCAAGATCTAATGAGCTCGGCGCACGCTTACTTCGCTTGTGCAATTTCAGTAGACGGGATGCCTGTTTGCTGGTCGGTGGCATTGGATCAAGAAGGAAGCTAAGCTTCTTAAAATCCGCATTAATTGCATCATCGCGATTGGAATCGTAATACCAGTTTATTCCTGGACTTACGTAGTAGTAGAAGTGATCGCGACAGACATGAAGAAGATCATACAAGTCGCGTAAGTGCGGAAAATGGAAATCATCAATCCAGTATAGGACCGACCTCATTCTCGCAAGTCGTAAGTTGGGAAAAACCAAATCCGGAATACGCCAGAAGTCGCCTGGATCGTAACCGAAAGCGCTCATGATGCGTCCAACCCGCATCACTTGCTGGCAAGCGATACCGAATCGCCGACCGAACTGATTGGTTTCTCGAATCATCTCGGAGAAGGAAATCGTTTTCGAAATACCGTTCCCCCAATCCCATGTCGGAAACTCGACGAAGTGTTCGCGCGTATCAAACTCATCCCACATGATCTTTTCCCGTACTTCAGGGTGGCCGCGCCGGCGGCGGCCTCGGGCAGGCGGGTACGAGACCGCCGTTCCTCGGCCGCCGCCTTCACCGGGTAGCTACTCCCGGTGGCGCGGTTTTCGCACAGTTTACACTCAACCCGCTCACCGCGCGAACCGCGGTTTGCTCTTCGGCGTGTCGGGGGCTTTGGGCAGTTCCCACATCACGTCGAAGATCGTGACGTAGATCATGGGCAGCAGCGCGCGTAGCGCTCCAGCGCCCCGGAAGATGTCGTCCAGCCGAATGCCCTCGTCCTCGGTCAGTTCCGGGGCGAGGCCGGCGTCGCGGAGCTCTTCTCTGAGCCGCTCTCGCTCCTCGGGTTCCTTGAAGTCCTTGAGCTTGTCGCGGACCTGGAGGATGAGCTGGCACAGTTCGGCGCCCATGAGGTTCGAGCCGCTCGCACTGAACACGTCCGCGCGCGAACGCGGCTTCCGTTCCACTGGTTTCTTCACTTTGGCTTTCATGCTGCCCTCCGGTCGGATGTGTCCCGTTGTTGTTCACTCCCGACCACGTCAAGATGCTCGCAGGCCTCCAGCCGCTCCCGCACGATGTTCAGCACCGGTTGCCAGATCCGGAGCTCTTCCACCGTGTGCTGAATGTGCTCCGGGCCGCAACCAGTAAGGGACCGTTCGGAATTGGGATTCAGTCCCGCCGCGACGATGGCGGCGAGTCGCGCAGCTTCAGCCGCGGCATCGTCGGGCCACTGCTCGAGGAACCGGCGCACCTCGGTGGTGAGCAGTCGCAACGCGGTGCTGATCCGGGCAGCCGACTTCCCGATGTCGCTGGCCGCGATAGCGAGGCCGCGCGCGTGCTGTTGAACTTCCGCCTCCTGGTGTTCGGGAGAGAACTCTTGGAAGTACCGGCGCCGTGAGAGCGGAGCGCGGGCCAGTGCGAGCAACGGCGTCGGATCAGCCGGGGCCGCGTTTGGCTCACCGGCGAACGGGATGACATCAGCCATGACGTGCGCCCCCCTTCAGCTCGGCCGGCGGTTCCTCGAGCAGTTCGGCCGTGATGAACGCGGCCGCGGACTCGAGGCACCAGGCGAGGCCGGCCAAGTCGCCGAGCACGTTCTTCGCCAGGGAAGCCGGGTAACTGTCATCGGTCGTCGGGCGAACCCCGGACCGGTTCAGTTCATGGATGAGCGAACCCGGGGTGTGCTCTTCCATGAACCGCTCGATCACCCCGAGCAGTTCCTTCGCGGCCTTCGCGATCACGTTCGCGTCGGTCATGAAATCGGACTTGGCCAGCGCCCGCCAGAGCTTGAGGGCGTAGGCGAGATCGGGCGCGGGTGCGCGAGGGGGCTTGCCCCGCATCGCGGAGGCGGGTACAGTTGCGGGCATGGGTCGTTCACTCCTGTTGCAGGGTGGGGACACTCAGACCGGCCCGCCAGGAGCTTGTACCCCCTGGCGGGCTTTCTCTTTTTCGGCTACTTCGGACTTCCGATGTACTAAATAACTCCGAAGTACGCGGAATTCAAGTAAGTTATTCGGTATGCCGATGAGGATCATTGATCCCACCGCGCGCGTCAGTACCTTTTCAATGGCTTTCACTGTGCGTCTTCGGGGGGAGGGCATTCCGGTGCTTGTGGCCGAACCGAACACCTTTGGCGATCGCCTGAAAGCACTTCGCGAAAAAGCGAAGATGACGAAGTACCGCCTCGCACAAGTGTCGGGCGTTTCTCAACAAACCATTTCTCAGCTCGAGAAACCGGGTGGCGGAGATCCGTCCTGGGAGACGGTCAAGAAGTTGGCTCATGCCCTCGGCGTTTCAATCGACGAGTTTGACACCACCGAGGATGATGACAAGCAGCCACAAGCCGAGCCTGCCCCGAAGAAGAAGCCTCCCAAGAAGTAGCCCGGCGGACGGGTGGCGCCGGGCCGCTCCCAATTTCACGCGGTCTTCAACTCCACGTCTTCCTTCTCCCCATACACCCACTTCCGCACGAAGTCGCTGACGGCCTTTAGGCGCTCGTCGCTGATGCGCTCGCGGTACACGCTGGCCATGTCGTCGCGCGCGTGGCCCATGATGTGGTCCACCGCGACCTGGTCCTTGGCCTCCCCGCCGATCGTCTCGAACGTGTGCCGCAGTGCATAGAAGTTCCGCTTACCCCCGATGCCGAGCGCGTTGAGTAACTTCCGCATCTCCTTCGACACCGGGCTGTCGTCGATTTTCTTGTGGAAGCTTCCGCCCCACACGGTGATGAAGAACAACCCGGCATCGGCGGGATCTGTCGGTTCAACTCGCGCGGCGAGCACGTCCTTCAACGCCGCGACAGTTTCGGGCCAGAGCGGGCACCGTCGCGTGATCCCGGTCTTGGGCCGGTGATAGTTCACCCAACCGCCTACGAGATCCAGCGCGACGGTGGGCAGTGTGCCACAGTCCGCGTTGCCGAAACCGCAATTGACGCCGAGCAGGATCATCGCACGCAATGAGACACCGGCCCGCACCGTCCTCTCACCGCTCTTCCCTTCCACCGTGGCCCCGTTCAGCAGCGCACGGATCTCGGCCGCCTCGAACATCCGGGAGCCTTTCTCGGCCCGCGCGAGGCGAATCGTCTTCCGGCTCGGCGCCGAAAACCCCGGGCCGAATCGCATGGGCGCGGGGAGCATTTCGTTCTCGTAGCCGAACTTGAAGACGCTCCGGACCTGTTGAACGAAGTTCCGGATCCGGACCGCGCCCCAGGTCTTAGCCATCGTTTTTCGGAGCTCCGCGAAATCATCCGGGCCGAGGTCCGCGACCAGGCGCCCTTTTCCGAACTGAGAGACGATGAGTTTTGCGGTCTGCTCGCAGCTCATCCACGTGCGCGAGGCGAGCTCTCCCGCGTCCAGAAGGCTCTTCTTGTGGTTCAGGAATGCGTTGCACAGCGCTTTGACCGTGACACCTGTTGACACCTCCCGCAGCCGGCGCCCGGAGTGGAGGGCGTCTTTCTGCTCGAGGTACTTCTTGAGGGCGCCGTCGGGATCGGCCCACGGCCCGAAGTAGCACATGTTCCCGCGGATCTTCTTCGCCCAACGCTTTGTAGCGTGCGGAAATAAGGGGAAATCGGGATGGGGCTTGTTCGGCTTGCTCGCGAACCCGTCCGAAGTAGAATCGCTCTTAGACACGGCTGCCGTTCCTCGAAAACGGTTGTTGTGACTCGGCCGGGGGTGTTACTAGCGCCCTTGGCCACTTGCGAGGATAGCGGGTGTCAGAAGTGGTGTCAAACACGGATCTGGCAGGAACTGGCTTCTGCGAAAATTCTAGGAAAAAAGGACATTAGCCCTCGTAGCTCAGGGGATAGAGCACTGGTTTCCTAAACCGGGGGTCGCGCGTTCGAATCGCGCCGAGGGTACTTCCCCGTTCGCACTCAGAGATTCTCGCTTGCCACCAATTCCCTGTAAATCCGGGAAGTTAATGCCTTGTTGCGTTCCTACTGGGCGGTGGGTCGAATCTTCATCCGTCCTCAATCGTAACTGCCGGCTACCGCCCGCTGCTGCTCCCGTTGCTGCTCCCGGCTGCTCCTGAATAGCACCGTTGTCGTCCGTCCCCGTCAGCCGCAGAACCGCCGGTTGGTTCTGCGGCACGGTCGATTCGGGGAGCTTGTCCACCACACTGCCGAGGTCGTGTAACCGAGTGCGGGCGTATCGACCCGCGGTCAACTTTGGGTCCGAGTGGCGGGCAAGAGTCATCGCCTGCTTTAAGTCCGCCCCCGCGCGGATGACGTTCGAGATGTACACCGACCGCAGCGCGTGGAAGTCGCGCGTCTCGGTCCCCTCTGGTCCATCCACTTCGACCGGCACACCGGCAACGGCGAGATCGATCCGCAGCATATCGGCGGCCTTCTCGAACCAATTCCCCGGCCACACGGCCGTCTTACCGGGTCGGCCAATGAGGTACGCCCGCAACTCAACAACCAACGCAGCGGGCAGCGGTTGCGTCGCGCCCTTGCGGTTCTTCGTGTGCTCGGCGGGGAGAACCACAACGGGCGGTGACGCATCAAGGGCGAAGAAAGCGGGGACCAACGCGGCGAGTTCACTGGCGCGGAACCCCGTCCCGACGGCAACACGGTAGAGCATCGCACGGTCGGCTCCGGTCAACCCACGAACTTCGGTCGCACTTCCGCTCGCGGCTGCGAGTAGCGAATGGAGTTCGTTTGGGGACAATTCGCCGCGCCGTCGGCGCGGGTCCAAGTTGACGTTCATTGGCTTCAGTCGGGCAAAAGGGTCGCGGTCGAGGCGGTAATTGGCGACCATCCAACGGGCAAACTGGCGAACTGTTTGGAGCCAGTGGTTCGAGGTTTGGGAAGAGCGCCCGTGGTCCCTTAAGTCTCGGAGGCACGTCACTGTCTCCAGAGGAAATCTTCGCGCCCGCCCGTTGCCCCGTGCCGACAACCGGTGCCGGCGCACGAGGGCCGCAACAGCCTGAGCCCCCACGCCACCGAGCAACCGACCTACTTCACTGACGGTAAACCACTCCACCCCGACTGGGATAGCCGGAAGCACGGGGCGGCTGGCGCGAGAATCGGCGAGAAAGGTTTCCAAGCGATCGGCGGTCACATCACCCGGGAATACCCAATCGCACCCCTCAAGCACCGCACGCACGCGGCTGGCCTTCAAAGTGATGTACTCGGCGTCGCGCCCGTTTGCCCGGAGGCTCGCCAGCCACTCACCGAGGTGTTCAGCAAGTGTGCGTTTACGGTGCGCCTCGAAGGGGTCACGAACCCCGGCCTTTTCGTTCTCGATCTTTCTGAGGAGGTCGGCGAGCATAACGGCGGACGCGTCCCGGTTGGGGCTGAACCGGACGCGCTTGCGCCGGCCGTTCGCGAACCGCACGTCCGCGGCCCATTTCGCGGCCGGCTTGAGGTACTGGGTGCCGCTCTCCGACACCGGGTACAGCACGGACTTGCCGCGCTCCTTGAGGCGCACGTGCGGCTTGCCGTCCTTCTCGACAATCTCGGCGTTCGCGGGCAACGGGTACGGGCGGGTGGGCTTGAACAGCGAGGCCATGTGGCGAGTACCTTTCTGAGAACGGTCGGCGCGGTGGGTGCGGTTCTCAGGTCGCACCCCACCGACGCCGACCAAAGGTTGTTGGAGTATACCCGACGCGCACGGTGCGCGCCAGGTGTGTAGCGGTTCGCGGGTCCTTCCGCGAGGGCGGAACGATGAGCCCGCACGGGGAACACTCGGGCTCGGGGACACAGTTTGTTTCGGACCTTGTGGGGACCGTTACTGTGTCTCTAGCCCGGACTGTTCCCGGTACGGTGTCACCCGCGCCAGCGCCGGGAAGAACCTAACGACCCGGACGGGGCGAACAGTTCGGGCGCGTCGATGCGAGCCGCCGGGCTCATCCGGTCCCAGCGGTCATCGCCTGCGACGCACAGGAGCGTGATCCCGTCCGGAATCGGTTGGCCCGGGTTCAACTCGATCACGCGCCCCGTATCGCCCGCGCACCCGTACCACGTGCGCCCGGCGAGTTGGGCACGAACGCCTGTGTGGAGCACGCGTAACAGCGGCTCGAGCGCGTCCGGCGGGTCGCGCCCGAGTGCCAGGTCCGGGCCGTCGAGTGCCGGCGCACACGGCCCGAGCGATTCGAGCAGGGCGCGAGCCGTACATACGGTCATCGTGGTGGTACTCATGGTTCAGCGCGCCTCGTATGGGGTATCGTTGTTCCGATAGCGCCGACCCGAGAGTGGGCGGGAAACATCGTCCCCCGCGTCCCCGTCGTCCCGATGGACGCGCGCGGTGCTGTGATCCCGGGCTTGTTCGTGGGGACGGTCCGCGGGGACGGTGTCGGCGTCAGGGGCGGAGCACCGTCCCCCGGGATCGTCCCCGCCCGAACGCTGTGAATCGCACGTATCTCCACGAGATGGACTGCCGGGGGACGCGGGGGACGATGTTTCCCGCCCACTCTCGGGAACCCGGGTGATGTGGACGAACCGGGACCGCTTCCCGCCCGACGCACCCCCGCTCGCGCGCCCGTCCTCGACGCACAGCCCGTGGACCCGGCGCAGGTTCGGGGCGAGTCGGCGCAACTTGTTCGTGAGCACGTTCGGTTTCTTGGGCCAATCCTTCGGGACCGGTACCGGTGCGAACCGGGACAGGTCCACGAACAACTCGGCCGGGGCTCCTTCCCAGCTCGTGCGCCCGTCCATTAGGGCCACGAGTGCGCCCGGGACCGGGGACGCATCGAGGGCCTGTTCGTGGGCCCCGGTCTGGTTGTCCGCGTAGGCCCCGAGGAACTGGTCCGGCTCCCCGGCCCCGCGCTCGCACGCCACCGCGAACAACGCGAAGTCGGCCATGCGCGGCAACCGGTCCAGCTTTACCCGGGGCAGCTCCCGTAACCCGCCCGAAACCCGGTCCAACAGCGCACCGAGCAGTTTCGGGTGCGCCGCCTCGAACGCGCCCCAGAACTCGGACTCGGGGCGCCGCTTGTCTTCCGAGATCGGCGGGTGCCGGAGCAGCACGGACCGCTCGAGCAGGTCCGCCCGGGTGATGAAGTCCTCGATCCCGTTGACCACGAGCGGGCGCTTGGCGTCGAAAATGGTCTCGTCGTCGTTCGTGTACAGCTCGCGGGTCGAGAACCCGCCCCCGGTCGCCAACCGGCACAGCGCGTCGCTGAGCCACCCGGGGAGCCCGGACAGGTTGTCGAACGCGAGCACCCAGGCGTTGCGCGCGTGGATCATCAGGTCGCGCGCCTCCTTGGGCTCGGACCGGACCGGGGCCGCGCTCGGGTCGATCAGGCGCTTGACCACGCGCCCGGTGGTGGTCTTGGCGCTCCCCTGTTCCCCGAGGAGCACCAGGGCCGGGAACGGGCCGTCGGGCCGGAAGCACCCGGCGAGCCACGCGAGTACCAGCGCGAACCCGTTCTCGTCCGGGACGTTGAGGAACGCGCGCAAGTCGTCCAACGAGCCCCCGGGCTCGGGTGCGGGCAGGGGGAGCATTCCGGCCGGCTTGCGGAACCGGACCGGCGGGTCCGGGCACGCGCGCCACCCGTCCCCGTCGATCTCGATCACCGTGCCGTCCGGGTCCGCGAGGTGTAGGTACGCGCGCCCCGCGTGCCCCGCGATCCGCACATGGGCCGTGCGCTCGGGTCCGTCGAACAGGGCCGCGGCTTCGATCCCGGCCAGGGCCGCGGACAGGGCCTCGGCGTTGGGCACCTTGCCCGTGCGCACGCGGTACGCGTGGACCAGCAGGTGCCGGAACCCCTTGGATCGGACCGCGTGGGAGTGCGGCCCGGCGCTCGCGAACGCGCTCCGGGTCGGGTCGTGCCACAACTCGAACTCCAACCCGATCGCGGTCAGCACGTCGGCCGTGCTCGGGGGCTTGGCGCCCTCGTCCTTCGTGTCGGCGGGCTCGACCGGTGCGCGGGCCGCGTCGATCAGCACGCGGAGGTCGTCAGGCGCGTGCGCCACCAAATAGTCGTCCAGCCCGACCTTGGCCCCGCTCGGCGCGCCCGGCAGCCGGGCCACCCGCACGATGGCACCGACCGCGGTCAGGGCTTCGGCGAGGTGGCGCTCGGCCCGGGCCACGTCCGGGTTGGTCGCGCGGTCCGAGTCGAACGCGATCGTGACCGCGCGACCGCGCCACGCGACCGCGGCCAGATCGGGAATCAGTTCCCGCGCCCCGGTCTTCTTCCCGTCCGGTCCCACCGTGCGCTTCCGGCACCACCCGTACACACCGGCGAGGCCCACGCACGGGAATCCGTCCTGGTCCGCCTTGAGCGCCTTCTTCATTCCCTCGGTCACCAGGAGCGGGATCGAAGGGTCGGTGAGCGCGGCGCGCGTGCTCGGTGGGAAATACGCGCGGAGCGGTTTCCCGAGCGGGGACTCATACTTGATGGCCTTCCCATTCTTCTGGCGCGGGTGGTCCGGTTTGACCATCACGTGCCCGACCGGTGTTCCGCTCGGGTCGAAGAACGGGAAGCACAGGCACGGGCCGAGCGCGGCCGCCGGGTGCTTCCACCCGAGGAGTGCGGCGACGGCCTCCGGGTCCGGTTCCGAGTACACGCCCGCGGCCCGGACCTGCGCGTCGGACAGCCCCGACGCGCGCAGATCGCCGAGGTGTTGAGGGAGCAGCGCCGGGCTTCCGTGCTCCTCAGAACCCCGATCGTTGGGTACACTATCCATAGTCGGTTCCTATCCAACGGGCCGGGGCGTCTTGGCGGGCACCCGGCCCGTTGTTGCTTCGTTCGGGTGAAAGGTTCGGGTCAGGAGGCCCGGAGGGCGCGCAGGATTGTGGTCCAGACGGGCTCCCATTCGGCGCGCGGCGGGCACCCGTGGTCGATCCACAGCGCGAGCGCGCGCCGGGACCACCCGACGGACCCGCCCAGGCGGATCGGGGCCGGGGTCAGCCCGGCCGCACTCAAGCGGTCCCAGGTCGAGGCCCCGACCCCGCAGAACCGGGCCGCAGCGACGCGCCGGAGCAGCCCGGGGGGGCGGGACTTCCGGCGCGCGGGTATTGCGGGCGGTACGGGGCGCGGGCTCGTCCGGTCCTCGTGGTTCGGTGTTGATTCGGCGGCCACGATTATTTCCCCTCCGCGATCCGCATCTCGTTCCAGCGGTCCCGGGTCGGGCACCCGGCCGCGACCCATGCCACGATTTCGGCCCGGCGCCAGCGCCGGGAGCCGCCCACGTACACCTGGGCCGGGAGCCGCCCGGCCGCCTGGTCGCGCTCGAGCGAGGCCACCGAGCGGCGCAACAACACCGCCAGTTGGCCAATGTCGATCAACAGCCCCTCCGCGCCGGGCGTCGGCGCTTCAGTTCCCGGGTCGGTCGCGTGCGTCATGACTTAAAATTCCTCAAATGGAACCCGGTCCCGCGGCGGTACTCGGCACCCGAGCGGTGGCGCGTGCCACCGGGTGGGGCCGCGTGCGGGCCGGTGCGAATTACCGGTGATCAATCACGCACGGCGCAAAAAAAATGCCGGCAAGCCTGACTGGCGGGCCAGGTTTTCCAGGCTTTTGAGGTAGCTGGCGGGATCGCGTCGGAACTGCCGCTGTTGGGTCCGGGCCGCTTCACGAAACCCGAGCTCCTCGCAACTCGCGCCAGGCGAGCACCGACGTCGGTGCCAACTCCTCGGCCGTCGCCTCGCCCAGCCGCGTCATCAGCCCGGCCACCAGCCGCACGCTCCCGCGCACGACCAGCCCCGGCGACGCCACTTTCCGACCGCTGCACCGCCGCTCGTGGTGCCGGTGGCTCCCGAACAGTTGCTCCAGGTCGTTGTTGGTCCGCGGCAGGTCCCCACGTCGTAGGTGTGGAACAAGCCCGGCTCGTAACTGCGGCTCACCTTCACGAAGTGATCCAGCGGCTCGGACAGGTCGGGGCGCTGTCGGCTCATCGCGTCCATCTCCCGGACCCGTTCGTCCCACGGGCGCGGACCCCGGCCCCGGTCCGGCCGTCGTAGTTCGAGAGCTCGTGGGCGACCCGGTACACCCGATCGAACAGCTCCTTCACCGGCGCGAACAGTGCCGCCGTCCCTTCGAGCCCGCGTGTGATCATTCCGTGCAACCGGGTCAGCTCCCGGCCCGCCCCTTTTTCCCCGCGCCCAGCTTCTTCAGGCTCCCCGCCACCGCGTCGTCGAGCCGCCCGCGCAGCCGCAGCCCGGCCGAGTCCAGCGGCGGACGCCCGTCGTCGGTCAGCGCGCTGCGGACCGCGGAACAGTACCCGCACGACCTCCGCCTCCGCATCGCTCCGGTCCTCGACTCGACGCTCGACCTCGCGCACCCCGCGGACGCGCTTCTTGAGCTCCTTCTTGGCGTGCCGGTCGGCCTCGTAAACCGGCCCGGCCGCCTCCCGCAGGTAGTGGAACTGGCACAACTGGTGCGGCACTCCGGGCAGCGCTTGGGCCACCGCGTTGCGGATCGAGTGCTGCCCGTCGGACACGACCCCGGCGATCGGCACCCCGACGGCTTCGGCGGCCTGGGCCAGCAAGGCGGCCAGATCCGCCCGGCACGCCGACAGCAGCGACTTGGCCAGGACCACACGCCCGCTGAGCACGTCGCGGATCACCCACAGCACCTCGTGCCCGACGTCCGGCTGGAGCCCGTCGAGCGCGAGTAATACCCGCCCCTGCTTCTCGAACGCCGGGCGCATCCGGTCCGGGTTGGTGGCACCCAAGGTGCGCAGCTCGTCGAACCGGTGGAGCAGGTTGGTGACCGTGCGAACTGACAGGGCCACACCGCGGGCAACGAGTTCGGCGTGGATCTCGGGCGCGGTCCGGTGCGGTGTACCGGCGGTTGCCGGCGTGCGCGACGACGTCGAGCCCGAACTCGTGGTGCGGGAGGGCGATTCGGCCTTCGGCCTCGGGTCGGAACGGGACCGAATACAGGTCACACGGGCGGTGACGGCAGCGGCCGATGCGCAGTGTGTACCGGGCGACGCCGGCCAGCGTGGTGACGGTGCGGAAGTTGGAGTAGTCGAGGTACAGGTGATGCCCGCACGCCACACACGCGGTGGCGACCGGGGTCAGCGTTTGCTCGGCGGTTGGCGCGGGACGACAGGTGCGACGGGCCATACGAACACTCCGTGGAGGCGCAACCCATCATCACTCAACGCCTTCTGCACCACCAGTCAGGCTTGCCGGCATAGAAAAAAAGCCGCCCGGGGCCGCGGGCGGAGCGAAAAATCCGGGGAAAAGTGCGAAATCAGCCGGCAGAGAAATGGGGAAAATGCGGCGGGACGCGGACCGGCCGTCGGTAATTGATTACCGATCGAACGGTGGCACGAGTGACGCGGCCTCGAACCGGGCGGTCCACTGGTGCCGCTTCCGATCGAACGTGAACGGCGGGCCGTCGAACCGGAAGAATCGGGCCAGGGCGTCCCCGAGGGCACTCAGGCTCGTCCCCGGCCGGTCGCGGTAACCGCCCGCGGCCGCAAAAGTTCTAACAGCGCTTCGCCGGCCGGCCCCACGGTGTCGCTGGGATCAGTGAGCCCGAGATCCGCCAGCGTGTAGTGGATCTGGTGGTCGCGCGCGCCGGTCGCGCCTTCCCACCGGCCGGGATCGCCGTCTTCTTCGCCCCGAACGTACTCGGTCCCGCGCCTCAATCGCCACCGCGATCGCGAGGATTCCGGGTTCCACTTCGGTGACGGTGACGTCGTCCCAGGTCGCGCCGGGCGGGGCGGGGAACGTAGCCGCCCCGGCGCTGCGGATCGCGAACCGGGCGCGGTACGGGCGCCCGCGGGGCGTCCGGTGAAACGGGTCGCCGTCGAGCCCCACGAGCGCCCGCAGGCGCTCGCGCAGGGTGCTCACCTTCTGTTTGAGGTCGTTGCCCTTGGTGGTGATTTGGTCCCCGGTCCCCAGCGCCCCGCCGAGCCGCGCGAGCACCCGGAGCACGGCCCACACGTCATCGGGCACGTCCGCTTGCGCCCGTCCTCGAACCCGGCTTCGGCGAACCCGAACCGCTCGACGGTGGCCGGCCCGGACCCGGACGTCGTGCTCCCCGACGAGCAGTTCGACCCGGTCCCAGGTGGTGCCGGGCGGCGCGACGAACGTGCGTGCCGGCCCCTTCAATTTGGACCGTTCGCCGGGCGGAAGGGCCGCTGTGAACGTATCCCGATCGAGTGCGAACGAGTCCGTTCCGGGGGCGAGTAGATCGCACAGGGCCAGCACCGTGGGTTTGGGGTCGGGTGCCCACAGCGAAGAAGCGGGAACGGCTGATGGGACGAATACAAGAGCGTTTGGGGACCACAGCTCCGGCACGGACTCGATGACCGCCGCGGCGTCGGGGCGGGTGAGGCCAACGGCCAGGAACCCGGTCCAAGACCGCCCACTCGCGCGCACCGTTCCGAGCTTCCACACCCGGCCCGGAACCCGCTCGACGACCTCACCCGATGCACCGAGCGCTCCCGAGACGAGCCGCGCCAGGGTCCGGAGCCGAACGACCCACCGGCGCAGGTCGGCCGGGTCGAACCAGACCACACCGAACTCCGGGCACGAAATGCACGCGCGCGGAGGAAGGTCGGGGGCGCGCACCCAGCGCACGGGCTCTACGTGATCACTGGCGCACGCATCACAAACCACGGCCCCGGCCGGCCCGACCTCGGCGAGCAACCCGCGCGCGACCAATTCGTCGAATGCGCCCGTGGGCCACCGCGCCACCGCCCGCGCGTCGAGTACCGGTTCAGGCCACTCGGCCCGGGCGAGTATCGCCGTCATCGGACTCGTCGTCACGGGCGTCCCCCAGAATGCCCCATCGGCGCAGGCACCGCTCCCCGATCGCGCGCTGGTCGTCGGGCATGCTCTTCAGGTTGCACGCGTCCGGTGCCGACACGTCGAACGTCCGGGACCGCTCGCGCTCCGCACCGGCCGGAACGTACCGGACCGTGAACGTCACTTGGCTCACCCGCAAATCGTCGCGCGGGAAGCGGTCGATCGGGAAGTGCAGGTCGAGCATGTCGTACACGTCCCCCGCGCGGTTCGGGTCGGCCTCGAGCACCACGCGCCGCTCCGGGGTCCACATGGACCCGACGCGCAGGCGCCGGATCGCGACGCCGTTGATCCCGTTGGCCGGGTCCGGTGCCACCGGGAACGTGCGGTCGATGAGCCCGTTGAGCTGGTACGAGCGGCGCCCGGGGGCGGCGAGCGGTGGGTCGCGGTGCAGTACGTACTCGCAGAACAGGTCGCGCACCGTGTGGCGCCAGCGCCGGTCCCCGTGCGTGTACTGGTCCAGGGTGCCCTCGACCCGGTCGTACACGTACACGACCTCGAACGCGGGGCGCAGGGGGTACCGGACCAGGTGCCCGCGCTCGTTGTGCCCAATGTGGGTCTGGGTGTAGTCGTCCAGGTACAGGAACAGGTACAGGGAGCCATGGCGCTCGTACCGGTCCAGGGAGCACTGGTGCCCGCGCCCCTGCTCCCGGTACAGGCGCGCGACCGCGAGTCGGAGCTGCTGGACCGCCTGGGGGGACGCATCATACGGGTGCCCGCCGAACCCGGTGGTCAGGTTCCAGTACCGCCCCAGCGGGGACGCGGCCGCGAGCAGTTGGCGCGCGGTGTGGAACGCGGGGCCGTGGTTCAGGAGCACCCATAGGGCGCGGGCGTGGTGCCCGGGGAGGTGGGCAACATCCTCGGTGACGTCCCGGCCCCGGTACAGGATCTCGGCGATGAGCGCGCGGACGCCCGCGTCGGACGCCATGTCGTGGACGTGGCGCAGCATCTCCTCGACGCGCTCGCGCGGCCCGGGCGCGAGATCCAGCCACGCCTGGCACAGGGCGCGCGTGTCGCCCTCGACCAGGCACGCCCAATCGGTACCGGTGGCGATGTCGCTCTGGGTGAGGAACGTGCGGATCAGGTCGAGCGGGAGGTGCCGCAGAACGGCCTTCGGAGCGTACTGGCGCGCCACAGCATCCTCCCGAGCCGGACAAACCGAATAAACCGACCGGAAGGCATACTAGTGTACATATTTTATCCAATCAAGCGTATTCGTCTCATTTTCTGGAACTGGCCCTCACAGGCCCTCGTAGGCACGGGTACCGGTCGGTCCGAGCGGCCACGAGCGAACCTTCCTACACAACGAAGGCGGGGAGACCATAGAGTAACGATCGAATCGTTCGCCCACAGAAACGCATTGTATGTGAGTACTGATCTCGATAATCTCGCTGAAGCTGGTGGGGTGCTTTCCCGGTACCGACACATCCGAGCCCAGGGTGCTCTGGGTGCTGAGTTGCAACATACACTATAGTTAGTGCGGGATCGGCCACCGTGCGCGCCCGATCCCCCGCGGGTCCATCCGGTAAGGCGGACGATCGGAATTGCGCGGGGCAGTTGGTTGCAGAGGTGATGTGACACGTGTCACGCCAGCGGTATTAGCCCATTGGTGGGGATGTCGGTAACCTGCTGACATGCAAGATGCATCTCCGCCCCGATCACGGACCCCACCATGCCCCCGGTGCCGGTCGCTGATCCGCGCCGCTTCAACGGCGATGAGCCGCCACTCGAGGTCGCGAATGGCTGGCGTGACCATACTCATCGCGACCGTTTTGCGCGAGGTAGAGGGGTGACGAATAGCGAGTTTCGTTCGCGAGAATTTTTAGTCAACCAGGTCGGTTCTTATTAGAATATTGAAGTAGTCGTTCGCCGGACGACGAATCGGGGCGCAAGCGTCGAAACGGCCCCATTTGCGTTGCGCGTGCCACAAAAACCGGCTACTATTTGAGCGGGAGCGTGATGCTTTGGGCCGGTCTCGTGCCGGCTACGGTACGGCGCCCGACTTCTTGACCGGCTCGAAAAAACGCGGACGCCGGCCTCCCTACGTGCGGCCATCGGTACGATCCGGTCGGGATGTGAACCGTGAAGTTGGATCGCGGAGTTTGTGAGACCACCCGTGTCGCTCACACCGCAAATCCACTTATAGTGTCAGCAGATTAGCGGTGCGATGTCCCGTGCTGATCGGCTCGACAAGCCGCGCTCTGTTGGCCGGGTGCCGTTTGACCACCTCGTCATCCCCGAGCGGTAGTCGCCAGGGCTTGTTGAGCAGGGCGGCTCGAAACATGGTCGAGTCCAAGCGGTCCGGTGGTCGGTCACGCCGGTGCGTCGAGTACATCTCGAACCTTGAGCGCCAAAACGAGCGGGGAGAATGGCTTCTGGAGGAAGTTCACGCCCTCGCGCAGCACGCCGTGCCGGATGACCGCGTCGTCGGTGTACCCGGACACGAATAGCACCCGCAACTCGGGACGGTCGCGCACTACCCGTTCCGCAACGGCCCGCCCGTCCACGTCCGGCATAACGACGTCCGTGATCAAAAGGTGGATCGGCCCGTCGTGTCCGGCCGCCACTCGTACCGCCTCGTCCCCGTCGGCGGCTTCCAGTACCGTGTACCCGCGTTCGACCAGAATGCGGCGAATCAAGGCCCGCACCGCGCCCTCGTCCTCGGCTAGCAGGACCGTTTCCGCCCCCCCGGGCAGGAGCCGGAGCCCGGTCTGGATCTTCGAGCCACCGGCCGTCAGTTCTGCACGTGGAAAGTACACTTTGAACGTCGTCCCGATCCCCATCTCGCTGTACACGGCAACGTGACCGCCGCTCTGTTTGACGATGCCGTAAACCGTGGCCAGACCGAGCCCCGTTCCCTTGCCGGGTCCCTTGGTTGTAAAGAACGGCTCGAAGATTCTGGCCCTTACCTCCGGTGGGATCCCGTTCCCGGTGTCCGTGACGCTGAGAAGGACCTGGGGGCCGATGTGCGCGTCCGCGTGGGTCCGAGTGTACGCCTCGTCCAGTTCGACGTTCTGGGTCTCGATCGTCACTCGACCGCCGCGGGGCATCGCGTCGCGGGCGTTGACCGCCAGGTTCATCAGGATCTGCTCGATCTGTCCGGGATCGGCCCTTACGGCCCAGAGGGTGGTAGCCAAAGTGGTGCTCAAGCGAACGTCCTCTCCGATCAACCGGCGGAGCATCTTGTCGGTGTCGGCCACGACTTCGTTCAGATTTAGCACGCGGGGGGCCAAAACCTGTCGGCGACTGAATGCCAGGAGTTGCCGGGTCAGCGCGGCCGACCGCTCCCCGGCCTTGAGGATCTCGGTGATCAGTTCGTGGGACGGGTCGCTCGGGGGGAGTCTCTGGAGGAGCAGGTCACTGTACCCGTTGATGATGGTGAGCAGATTATTGAAATCGTGCGCCACCCCGCCCGCGAGTTGTCCGATGGCCTCCATCTTCTGGGCCTGATGGAACTGCCCTTCCAGATCCCGCCGCGCGGTCACGTCCGTTTGAACACCAACGAACTGGGTCAGTCTCCCGGAGGTGTCACGGACCGGAGAGATCGATAAATCGCTCCAGAACGGGGTGCCGTTCTTGCGATAGTTCAAGATTTCGACGGTACACGGCTCCTCGGCCCGGATCGCGGCCCGGATCCGGGCGACCGCTGCCGGGTCGGTGTCCTTGCCCTGGAGAAACCGGCAGTTGCGGCCGAGCACTTCGGCCGCCCCGTATCCCGTGTTTCGCTCGAACCCGGGGCTGACGTACACGAGCGGATTGTCCGGCGGCGCGGAGTCGGTGATCATGAGCCCCTGGGTCGCGGCCCCGATGGCCCGGTCCCGCAGTCGTAGTGCGTCCTCGGCCCGCGCCTGTTCGGTAACGTCGGTGTGGACCCCGACCCACTCCCGGATCGCTCCGCCCGGGTCGAGGACCGGTGCGGCCCGAACGGACATGTGGCGGTACTCCCCGTCCGCCCGTCGGAGCCGGTGGTCCACTTGGTACGCGCTCCGCTCCGCGATTGCCACCGCCCACGCCCGGGCGGTGTGCTCCCGGTCGTCCGGGTGGACGACGTCCAGCCACCCGAGCGCCCGGTGCTCCGCGATCGTCTGGCCGGTGAACGCCGTCCACCCAGGTTGCTCCGAATCGAACGCTCCCGACGCCGGGGAGTTCCAGACGATCGCGGCGGTCGCGGCGACAAGAGTTCGGTACCGTTGCTCACTCGTTCGGAGCGTGTCTTGGGCGGACTTTTGTTCTGTAATGTCGCGGGTGATACCGAGCAGCGATTGAACCCGACCGGCATCGTCGCGCAGCGGGGCGGCGTGCGTGTCGAGCCAGCGGCACCTTCCTTTAGCACCGATGATCTCGTACTCCAGCGCCCCGTCGGCGCCGTTGATGACGCGCTTGTGCAGGTCGCGAAACGCGGCACGGTGTGCTGGCGCGACGAACTCGAGGAGCGGTTGGCGCTGGGCTTCTGCCAGTGAACCGACCTGGAGCATCGCCAAACCCGCCGGGTTCATCTCGACGAGCTGACCGTCGCGCGAAACGACTTTCACACACTCCGGTTCGGTCTGGATGATGAGCCGCAGTCGATTTTCGCTCTCGCGCAACGCTTCCTCTGCCCGTTTCTTTTCGGTAACGTCGCGGTAGATCCCCGCGAGGCCGACGACCCGGTCCCCGGCCCGAACGGCCGACAACGACACGGAGACGGGGACCGACGCTCCGTTCTTCCGTAGTCGCACCGTTTCAAAGGGCGGAACGGGCTCTCCGTTGCGAACGCGCTCGAGCCGCGCGCGCGACTCGGTGAACAGGTCCGGGGGCACGAGCAGATACGCCGACTGACCGACCACCTCTGCAGCGGCGTACCCGAATAGGCGCTCGGCGGCCGGGTTCCAGAACGCGATGCGGTCGTCCAGGCCCGTACTCAAGATCGCGTCCTGGGAAGAATCCACGATCGCGGCGAGTTGGTGCGCTTGGTGCTCGGCCGCGCGCCGGGCGCGCCGGTTGTCGGCTTCCCGCAGTTCCCGGTCCAGGGTCGCGGCGAGCCGGGCGAGATTCGGTTTGAGGACGTAGTCGTTCGCCCCGGCCCGCATTATCGCGGTCGCGACCTCTTCACCCACCGTCCCGGACACAACTATGAACGGAAGGTCCGTGTCGGACGCCCGAACCACCTTGAGGGCGGCAGTCGCAGAGAACTCCGGAAGGGTATGGTCCGCCAGGACCGCGTCCCACGGACCCGCGGCGAGGGCCGCGCGCAACCCCGCGGCGGTTTCGACCCGTTCCCAGCTCGGGTCTAGTCCGCCGCGCCGCAGGGCGAGGATCATCAGGTCGGCGTCGTCGAGTATGTCCTCGACGATGAGTACGCGCAGCGCCCGTCCCATAGGTGCTCACCCTTGTGCGACGGGCGGGAGTTCGTTCAGCACGAGCCAGTACACCTGCAGTTGGCGAATCACCTCGACGAACTGAACGAAATCCACCGGCTTCCGGACGTACGAGTTGGTCCCGAGGTCGTACCCCTTCACCAGATCTTCCTCCTCCCGGGACGAGGTCAGGATCACGACCGGGAGCCGTCGGGTGCGAGGGGCGGCCCGGACCCGTCGCAGAACTTCCAATCCGTCCACCTTCGGGAGCTTCAGGTCGAGCAGCATTAACTGCGGCAGGGCCACGTCGCGTCCGGTGTGGGGGCCGGTGGCGAACAGGTAGTCCAGCGCTTCGACACCGTCCCGGGCGACGACCACCTCGTTCAGCACCTGTCCCTTTTTGAAGGCAAGTAAGGCGAGCTCTTCGTCGTCCCGATTGTCCTCGACCAACAGAATAGTTTTCCCGGTCACGTGAGGTCCTCAATGCCAGGTAGCGTGAAGAAGAATGCGGCGCCGTGACCGATCGCGCCCTCCGCCCAGATCTCCCCGCCGTGCCGCCGGACGGCGCGCTGAACGGTCGCTAGACCGACCCCGGTCCCGGAGAAATCCCGGTCCGAGTGGAGCCTCTGGAACGCCCCGAACAGCTTGCCGACGAATGCCATATCGAAACCGGCCCCGTCGTCCCGCACGACGAGTGCCGGCCGCCCCTGCACTTCTACACAGTCGAACGCGATCGTCGCCGTTGGGTTCTTTGCGGTGAACTTCCAGGCGTTCCCCAAGAGGTTGTCGAGAACCACGCGGATCAGCGGCGGGTCGCCCACTGCAGACAGCCCGGGCCGTGCGGTGAAGGAGATCGACCGGCCCGGCTCGCGCTCGCGCAGCTCGGCAACTACGTCCCCGGCCATTGCCGTCAGATCCACGCGTTCGTGCCGCATCTCGGACCGGGTCACCCGGGACAGTTTCAAGAGATCGTCGATCAGTTGGCCCATCCGTTGCGTCCCCGCGCGGACCCGACGCAGGTAGTGTTGGCCTGTTTCGTCCAGTCTATCGGAATACCCCTGGAGCAACTCTTGACTGAACCCGTCCAGCGCCCGTAGCGGGGCCCGGAGGTCGTGGCTGACCGAGAAGCAGAACGCCTCTAGTTCTCGATTCGCTGCCTCGAGCTGCACCGTACGTTCCGTTACACGTCGTTCCAGTTCCTCGTTGAGCCTGCTGGTAGCCTGCTCCGAGTGCCCCAGCTCGGCAATTTTGGTGTCCGATAGCAATCGTGTACGGACCCGCAAGTTCTCGACGTACTCGGCCAGATCCCGGGCCTTCTGTTCCAGCGCGGCCGTATTACGATCCGACTGTGATTTGGTATCTAGCCGCGTGGACTCAACGGCCGCGGCCAGATCGTGGGCTTCTTGTTTCAGCGACTCAACACGCTCACTAATTGCAGCAAGGGTTAATTGGCGCGCGGCTTCGGAAGAGTGCAGTAGTTCGCGAGATTTCTGCTCTGGATCCTCGCACTTCTGACTCGATTTGAGTGCGTCTTTCGTGTCGGCCAGCCGTTCGAGAGCCATTGTTTTATTGTCCATGACAAATCTTCGGGACGGCCGGGATAAGCTACCCAGCACGTTCGATACCGTGACGCACCGACTTCGACCGACGGGAACATATTCGCATTCACGGGCCGGGAGCGCCGCCCGCCTGTGGAATGCGGAATCGAGCGCGCGCCTCCTCACCTCTGTCAGCGCCCCACAGACCGGGCCGGGACGAGGAGCACACCAGTTCCGCAGTGTCTTGGGCGAGAAATCGTTAGGGATTCGATCACGAACTGAACGATGTGGCCGGGCGCCAAGTGCGGACCTGAATCGCAAAAGAAATGCGGGTCACGGACTTCTAGAGCCTAAATAATGAGTTGACGAATTCACAAGAGGAGAATGGATTGTACACGAACATTCAAAGGCACAGTGATAAATATAAATTTCAGTTCGGGATCGATGACAGCACGTGTCGTATCGCCTTGAGAAGGTCCGCTTGTTTGAACGGCTTGTAGAGCGTGCCGTCGGCCCCGAGGAATTTGGCTAGGGGTAGCAGGTCCACGGTGCCGTGGCCGTTACCGCCGCTCATGGTAACGACCTTCCCCCCAACGAACTCGCGTGAGAGTTCGCGGAGGAACTCCAGCCCGTCTCGCTCGGGCATGAACAGGTCGCACAGGGCCAGATCGGCCGGCCGGGCGCGAAACCTCCGCAACCCGTCCCGGCCGTCCTCGGCTTCCTCGATCTCAAAGCCCTCGGGTTCGAGCATTCGGCGGACAGCCTTCCGCAGGACTGGATCGTCGTCAACGACTAGGATTCGAGGCATTTGAGCCCCCTGTTGGCGGTGTAATGGGCTCCCACTCTTCCTTCCTCATACTGCTCGGCAACGCCCCTCCGATCCCCTCTCACTGGTGGCAGCACGAACTTCTCGCCGATGTAACTGCAAGAGCGAATTCAGCAGGCGGCGATGGGCGGCCCCTGGCTTTTAGTAAGTGAGTCAAGGACGGAAGTGCTGTCGCTCACCGCCCTTCGATACAGTCCGGCCGGGTCGAGGATCAGGACGATACCGCCGTCCCCCGTAATAGTCGCCCCGCCGATGCCGTCGATCTGACCCAACTGGCGCGGCACCGGTTTTAGCACGATTTCCTGTTGCCCCTTCAATGCGTCCACGACCACGCCGAATCGTGTTCCGGCAACCGTCAGAACGACGACCGGCACGCGGTTAGTTTGTTCGCACTCGGCACGGGTCTCGACTGAGGGCGGGGGCAATCCGATCAACTGGCCCAGGGGCTTCACCGGAATGATGTCTCCCCGAAGGGCTACCGCGCGCACGCCGCGCAACTGGTGGAACGAATCGGGTGCAACTTTTAAGGTTTCCTGCACGACGTCGATTGGCAGACCGAACGTCATCCCGCCGGCCTCGACCAGAACGACCGTCGTGACCGCAAGGGTGAGGGGAAGGGCCAATCTGATGCAGGTTCCCTGTCCCGGTTCGGACCGGATCGTGACCGACCCACCGAGGGCCGCAATGTTGTTCTTGACCACGTCCATTCCGACGCCGCGGCCGGACAGGTCGCTGACCACCTGGGCCGTACTCAGGCCGGCGGCAAAAATCAGTTGAAGTGACTCCTCGCGGGTCATCACCGCGGCCTGCTCCGCGGTGATGACGCCGGTGGACACGGCCTTCGCCTTGAGCCGTTCGGCATCGATCCCGCCGCCATCGTCCTGGATATCGATCACGATCACGTTCCCCTCGCGCCCGGCCCGGAGCGCGATCACTCCGACCTCGCGCTTGTCCGCCTCGCGGCGCGCCTGCGGCGACTCGATCCCGTGATCGGCGGCGTTACGCACCAGGTGAACCAGCGGGTCGCTCAGGGCCTCCGCTACCTGCTTGTCGAGTTCCGTGTCCTCCCCGTGAAGTTCCAACTCGATCTGTTTGCCGAGGGTCTTGGCGACATCTCGGACGAGCCGCGGGAACCGCTGGAAAACCGTGCCGACCGGGACCATCCGCATCCCCATCGCGTTACTCTGCACGTCCCCGATGATCCGGCACACCTTGTCCACCGCGTCCTTCAGCCCGCGAGTGGTGGACCGGTCCGTTTGGAACAGGCGGTGCGCGTGAACAAGCGAGTTGCGGGCGATGACCAGTTCGCCAGCCAGGTTCACGTATTCATCAAGTTTTCTCTGATCGACGCGCATCGTCTTCCCGCCGGGCGCCGGACGTGCTCCGGGGCCGGCGTCGCTCGTCGCGGGTTTGACTGCCCGGGAGGGGACCGTTTCTGGCGCGGGTGGTGCATCGAGTACGGGCGGGGTCGGAGCTGCGGGCGCGGGCGCGGGTGGTGCCGCCGGGGCCGAGAAGGAATCACGGCCGCCGATAGCCGCGGCGAGCCGGTCGCGGGCGGACGTGAGGCGCGCCAGCACGGTAAGCAACTCGTCGGCCGGGGCACCGATGTCCGCTCGGCCGACGCACGCGGCCGAAGTCTTGAGCGAGGTCGCCGATCGGCGGAGCAGCGCCAGGACCGCGTTCGTGCAATCCCCCTTGGCGATCGAATTCAGCCCGTCGGTCAGTCCTTCCAAGTATTGGCTCGCGGCGTCCCGAAAGACCGTCTCGGGACTGGGGCCGGCGCCCCCGCTACTGCCGACGGATTCGGTCGCCTGCCCGCACAGTACGTCTAGCACGGCGATGAACTCGCTAAGGTCCGTTGGTCGTTCACCGGTCGGGGTCAGGGCGCCGACCATCCCCTTCAGGTGATCGACGCCCTGGAACGCGAACTCGGACGCTCCGCCGGCGAGTGGCAGGCGGCCGCTGCGGACGAGGCTCAGTACGTTCTCGAGCTTGTGGCTCAGAACGCGGATCTGGTTCAGTCCGACGTACCCGGCCGTTCCCTTGATACTGTGAACCGCCCGGAACAGGCGGTTGATCGCGTCCGCGTGGTCGCTCTGGCCCTCCAGCTCGAGCAGCGCGCCCTCCGCCTCCTGGAGGCTGTCGGCGCTCTCGGTCGTGAACTGCGCGAGCAGGTCCGGGGCCAGCCCTTGGCCCGGGGCCGGCCAGTCCGTGGGCGGGTTCGACGGTCCGGGTTGGGGGGGGGCGGCGGACGCCCTCTCCACGGCAATGGACAGCGCGGTGCGCGCGACCTCGGCGCCCGCATCGACGGGCTCTTCGCCGGCCAATCCGAGGGCCGAGGCGAGAGCGTCCGAGGCCGCGATTAATGCCTCGGGCAGGCCGTTACTGCAAACGATCCGCCCGTCGCGGATGTCGGCCGTTGCGGCCGCGAGCGCCGCGGCGAGGCGGGCAACTAACGGTGGCCCGTATGCGGTCGCTCGGGCGAGGCAGGCGCAGTTGTCCGCGGCGGAGACCGCGGTGGCCGGGTCCGCGCGATCCTCGAGTCTCAACAAGTCGCGGGCAAGAGATTCGAGCCGGTCCGCGACTGGCCCAAGGGGGCCGACGGGGGTTCGATCGCGCGGAGTAAGAGGTTCGAGCCGCGCCGCGGCTTCGGGGAGCCCGGGGGATGATTCAGCGGGGGTCATCGGGTTCGATCCTGGGGTGGTCAGCGGCCCAACAGCATGCGCACGTTGAGTAGCAGGTCGGGTGCCCGGGCGGGCTTTACCACGTACACGTTCGCCCCGGCCCGCAACCCGTTCACTCGGTCCTGCGCCTCCGCCTCGGTCGAAACCAGGATCACAGGGGTGTCCTGGTAACCGGCGGTGGTCCGGATCCGACGGGTTAGCTCCAACCCGTCCATCTTCGGCATGTTCACGTCGGACACGATCACGTCGAACCGCTCGGTCAAGAGCACCTCCAGGGCCTCGCTGCCGTTCGAGGCCTGCCGGACCTCGAACCCGCCCCCGCGGAGCATGAACGAGTGAAGGTTCCGGACCATCTCCGAGTCGTCGACCACGAGTACGCGCGTCGTCATTACCCGCCCCCTTGCGCGCCCGGCGCTCGCACGCCCGGCGGTATGTATTTCGAGTCGCCGGCCCCCTTCGCGCTCAACCGGCCGAGCACGCGAACGGCCTGCGAATGAACCGCCCGGTCGTCCGTCGAGAGGGCCGCCCGAACCGGTCCGAGCCGGACCCGGTCCCGCAGCGCCTCGACCTCCGCCGCAGTCAGCCGTTCGGCCACCCGGTCGAGTGCGTCCAGCGCGGTCAACGCGAGCGCCACACTCTGGTACCCGGTCGCCGCCGCGAGCGGGGCGACCGCTACGGACCCTCCGCACTCGCCGAGCGCCTGGGCAGAAACGTATGCCACGGTTTCGTCCGGGTCGCCGAGGAGCCCTATCAGCGCGGCCGTGGCGGCCGGGCCGCCGATCCGCCCGAGGCTGGTTGCGGCCGCGCAGCGCACCCACGGGTCGACGGCCAGGGCGGCCACCAGATCGGGCACCGCGCCCGGACCGCCCACCCGCCCGAGGGCGGTCGCGGCCGCGGCCGCCACGTTCGGGTCCGGGTCGCGCAGTGCCACCGGAAGAACTTTTCCGGCCCCCGGCCCGCCGATCAGTCCGAGGACGTCGAGCGCGAAGAGCCGGGCGTCCCGTTCACCGGTCAAAATCGTGTGTTCCAACGGCCCGATGGCCGCGACACCAATGCCCCGAAGGGCTTCGCTCGCGGCGTTCCGGCGAGCCGGATTTTCGCTGCTCAGGGCCGGCAGGATTGCGGTCGCAGTTTCCTCCCCGCCGACCGCCACGAGCGCGTCCACAACCGATTCGCGGACCGCTGCCGAGGGGTCGCTCAGCGCGCTCACGAGGGCCACCACTGCGGCCGGTTCGCGCAGGTCGGCGAGGTCTTCGGCCGCGTGCCGCCGGACCGCCTCGTCCGGGTCGGTCAGATCGCGGGTCAGCCCGGACACCACTGTCGTCATCGCGTTCCCCCTGGTACTGCCCGAACGACCGTCGGCTTTCGGTACATCACCCCGCCGCCCAGCGCTACCGGCTCGAACGCCGCGCTGATGCGCCCGACCGACTCCGAGTGCCCCAGGAACACGAACCCGCCGGGCACCAGGGCGTCGTAGAAGTGCCCGAGCACCTGCTTCCGGGAGACGTCGTCGAAGTAGATCAGGACGTTCCGGCAGAACACGAAGTCGAACCCCTTTTGCTTCCGCATTCCCGCCTTGTCCATTAGATTCAGGTGTTCGAACGTGACCATCTTGCGGACCGGTTCCTTCACGCGGTACCCGGCCCGGGTCCGGGTGAAATACTCTTTCAGGTACGGCGGCGGAACGTCCTTCACGTTCCGTTCGCCGTACTCGGCGGCCCGGGCGGTGTCGAGCACCGCGGTGTCGATGTCGGTGGCCAGCAGCCGCACCTTCCACTTCGGGAAATCGTCCAGACAGGCGCTCAGGATGGTCGCCAGTGTGTACGGCTCGTCCCCGGTCGAGCAGCACGCGCTCCAGACGTTCAGGGTGTAGTCACGGGCCGCCCGCTTCGCCTCGGCCACCTTGGGGAGGGCGTCGTTGGCAAACGACTCGAGCTGCGGAAACTCGCGGAAGAAGTACGTCTCGTTCGTCGTCACCTGCTCGACCAGCGATTGAAACTCGCGACCGCCCGGATCCTGGTACTTCAGCATCCGGTAGTAATCCCGCGGGCTCGCGGCCCCGGTCGTGCTCACCCGGCGGGCGACGCGGGGTTGCAGGAAGGCTAGTTTCTTGTCCTCGAACATCAGTCCGGTGCGCTCGTAGAGCATGTCCCGGATCAATACGAAGTCGTCCATTGAGAGATTAATTGCAGCTCCGGCGTCAGCGGATATTTCGAACCAGTGAAACGACCTTCGCGGTAACCGCGTCGCACGGCAGGATGTACTCCGCCCCGCCCTTGGCGATGGCCACGGCCGGCATCCCGAATACCACACACGTGCTCTCGGCCTCGGCGATAGTCCCCCCCCCGGCCTTGCGGATCGCGACCATCGCGTCCGCTCCATCGGCCCCCATACCAGTCAGCAGTACCCCGACGATCCGAGAGCCGAAGGCCTCCAGCGCCGAGAGCATCATCACGTCCACCGACGGAGTGTGCAGCGAGTCCGACGGCTGCGTCACGTACCGGGCCATCACCCCCCCCCCGGCCCGCCGCTTGGAGAACACCATGTGCTTGCCCCCGCGGGCCACGTAGACGTGCCCGTTTAACAGCACGTCGCCGGCCTCGGCTTCCTTCACCGGTACCCGGCTGGCCTTTCCCAAGCTGCGGGCGAACGACGCCGTGAACGACTCGGGCATGTGTTGAACGATGACGACCGCGGCCGGCAGGTCCGGCGGCAGAAGCGGGATTACGTCCAAAAGGGTTTTTGGTCCACCGGTGGACACGCCGATGGCGACCACGCGGTCGGCCAGGGCCGCGGCGGTCGGGGCCGCCGGGAACACCAACTTCGGTGCGGGAGCAGCGGGCACCCGGCCGGGGCGCCGCACCCGCGCGCGGGCCGACGACTTTACCTTTGCGATGATCTCTTGACCCTGCTGTTCGATTTCGGCGGACATCGTTCCGCCGATCTTGGGGACGAAATCCACCGCCCCGAGTTCCAGGCACTCGTAGGTGGTGAGCGCCCCTTCCTTAGTGAGCGAACTGATCATCAGCACCGGGCGCGGGAACTCGTGCATGATCGCCTGGAGCGCGGTCACCCCGTCCATCACCGGCATGTTAATGTCGAGGGTGACCACGTCCGGGTCGTGCTCCCGGACCGCGGCGACCGCCTCCGCGCCGTTCCGCGCGCTTGCCACCACCTTGATGCCCGGGTCCGACTCCAGGATCTCGCGGATCTTCTTCCGCATGAGCGCCGAGTCGTCGGCCAGCACGACCCGGATCGGTCGGGTCGGGTCGTATGTCCTCATTTCGGTCCAGCCTTTTTGGGGAGAGTGACGGCGAGCCGGGGCGCTACCGGTCCGCGGTGGTTACGCCGGGAGGTCGGTCGGAGCGCCGTCGCTCTTGAGTAGCTCCTCGGCCCGCAGCAGCAGGAACATCCGGTCCCCCTTGTCCAGTTTGCCGACGCCCTCGATGATGTTGTCACCGTACCGGCTACGGACGATTGCCGGGGCCGGCTCGATGTCCCGGCCGTGGACTCGCATTACCTCGGACACGGCGTCCACAATGATCCCGGTCTTCACGCCTTTGAAGTCCATCACCACGACGCGGGTCGCGTCCGAGTACTCCTTACTCGCAAGGTGCACCCGCTTCCGCAGGTCGATCACCGGTAGGACGTTCCCGCGCAGGTTCACAACGCCCTCGACGAACGCCGGGACGTGCGGTACCTTAGTGACTTTCTCCAGGCGGATGATTTCTTGGACCTGCATGATGTCGACCGCGAACTCTTCGTTCGCGACCTTGAAGGTCACGAGCTGGCGCTCGTCCGACTCGCCGCCCCCGACGGCCCGCCCGCGCTCGCCCGCGTCCGCCGCGCGATCGGTCAGTTGCTTCATGCTCGTCGCCTCCAATCGGGTGACCAACTTGTCCACGGCCAGCAGCATGATGAGCCGCTTGCCCTCGTTCAGTTTGGCGATCCCGCGGAGCTGGTCCCGCCCGTCGCCGGTGCCCGCGACAATTTCCGGCGGTCCCTCGACCGAGCTCCGCGGGGCCTGCAGCACCTGATTGACCGCGTCCACGCGCAGGGCGAGCGAAATACCGTTGACGCTCACGACCAGGCACCGCTCGTCGTCCCGGCGCGCGACCCCGACGTACATCTTCTCGAACGCGTCAGCGAGGCGGGCATGTGCCCGACGGAGCGGGCCGTCGGCTTCGTGCCGAGCGGCAAGTGCGTCCCCGGTCCCTAGCAACGCGACCGCCGCTCGCAGATGAGCGGTCGCGTCCTTCAGGGCCTCGCGGACCGGAGCTACTAGGGATTGCAACAGCCGGTCGCTCGTGGCCATCCCTTCCTGCCCGCGTTCGAAGTCGCGCGACGCGCGGAGCAATCCCTGATCGAAATGCCCGCCGTAAGATAGGGCGAGCCGCAATTTTTCAACGATTTCGGCCTGGACCCGCTCGAACTCGCGCATCCTGATACAGAAGGCTTCCAGTTCCGCTTTCAGTGGTCGGAGCCCGAACTTGGTCCGCAGGTCCACTACCGGCAGGATCCGGTTCCGCAGACTGGCGATCCCGACGACCCCGGCCGGGGCGTTCGGGATGGTGCTGATGTTCGGCACCCGGATGATTTCCTGAACTTCCATGATCGGGATGCCGTACTCTTCCTCCCATATCCGAAACGTGACCAGGTGCTCGTGCTCCTCGGTCGCGGCGCCCGCCGCCGCCGCCGGTCGCTCGCCCGCGGTCGCGCCGGGCGCGGCGCCCGCGTCGGTCGGCTGAGCGGGGGACTCGAGTATGGAGTTGTGATCGAGGAGCAGTACCAGGCGCTGTCCGCCGTTCAACTTCACCACGCCCTTGAGGAACCGAGCGTCCACGCTCTGGACCGCGGCCGGGGCGTCTTCCACGTCCCTCCGCTTGACGTGCATGACCTCCCGAACGGCGTCCACGATCAGACCGGTGGGGTGCCCGTTCAGTTCGACCACCACCACGCGGTTGCTGTCCGCGGCACACGCCCCCGGCAGCCCGAACCGGGCGCGGGAGTTGATGATCGGGAGCAGGTTGCCGCGGAGATTGGCCACGCCCTCGACGTACCCCGGTGCGCGCGGCACCGGGGTGATCTTCGGGAGCCGCACGATCTCCTGGACCGCGTTGATGTCCAGCCCGAACTCGACCCCGCCGAGGACGCACGTGACCAGTTCGATGTCCTCGTCTACCGCGGCGCCGGGGATCGGGTGTTTGACGTCCGGTACGAGTTGCCCCGGGTCGCCTTCGTCTTCTCCAGCCCGTGCGGGCGCGGCGCCCTGTTGTTCCGACATAGCGATTCCTCATTTCGGGGTGTGGATCAGTTCTGCAGCTCGTCGCCGAGGGCCGAAATCTCCTCGACCGCCCCGGACAGTTCCTCCATCCCCTTCGCGGCCTGTTGGGCGGCGGACGACGCCTCGGTCGCGACCGCGCTCCCCTCCTCGGCCGCCTTGGCGATCTGTTGAACCGCTGCGGCCGCCGTCTGGATGGCGAGCAGTGCTTGGTCTTGCCCGGTCTTGATCTCCACAACCCCGCGCCGGACCTCGTTGAAGTCGGCCGCGATTCGCTCCAAGTCGGCGGCCGTCTTCTTCGCCTTCGGAACTTCGGCCGCGGCGTTCCGCCCGGACGCGGCGATGTCCCCGGCGACGGCGGCGATCTGCTGCTGGATGTTCCGCACCAGGTCCTTGATCTTGTCCGCGTTCTCGCTCGACTCCCCGGCCAGGTTGCGGACGTCGGCCGCGACCACGGCGAACCCGCGCCCGTACTCGCCGGCCCGGGCCGCTTCGATCCCGCCGTTCACCGCGAGCAGGTTCGTCTGGATGGTGACGTTCACGATCGCGTCCACGATCTTGTCGATCATCCGGGTGCGGCCCTCCAGGGCCTTGATGCTGGCCGCCGATTTGGCCGACGCCTCGGCCGCCTCGACGATCCCGTGAACCATGGCCTCGACCCCGGCCTTATTCTCGGCCAAGAGTTTGACCAGCGCGTCGGCCCGGTCCATCGATTCGGTCGCTTTTTGCTGCATCGAGCGGGCGGCCGACTCGATCTGCTTGGCCGCGGCCCCGCACTGGTTGGTCGCCCCGGCCTGGACCTCGGCCCCCTTGGCGATCTGTTGGATCGCGGCCATGATCTGACCGGACGACGCGTTGACCTCCTGGACCGTGGCCGACAGCTCCTCGGCCGCGGCCGCCAACTCCTCACTGGACTTCTCCGAGTTGGTCGAGGTCTTCAGGTCCTCCGCCATCCCGCTGAGACTATCGGCCCCCTTGGTCATTTCCTCCAGCGCCTTGGCCTGCTCGCCGACGGCCTTGCTGGCCTCCTCGGCGGCTGCACTGGCCTCCTCGGCCGCGCTGGCGACCGCCTGAGTCCCCTGCTGGAACTGCTCGGCCCCGGTCGCAGATTCCTTGGCGTTCTCGTTGACCGCCACGCACGCCCGCTGCAGTTCGGCGGTCTCGGTCGTCACCTGCTTCAGGTCGGCGGTGATCTTCTTCGCCTTCTCGGCCTCCTCGGCCGCGGCCTTGCCGGACCGCTCCACGTCGGCCGCGACCAGCTTCACGTCGGCCTGGATCTTCTCCACCAGATCGCGGATGTTCCGGGCCGACTTCTCGCTCGTCTCGGCCAGGTTCCGCACCTCGTCGGCGACGACCGCGAACCCCTTGCCGTGCTGCCCGGCGCGGGCCGCCTCGATAGCGGCGTTCAGGGCAAGCAAGTTGGTCTGGTCCGCGATCCGCACGACCGCTTCGACGATGTTCCCGATCTCACTGCTCTGTTGCTCCAGCTCCCCGATCAACCGGGCCGACTCCATGTTCGCCTTGGCCGACGCCCCGACCCCCAGGATGACCAACTCGATGTCCGCCCCGGCCGCACGGACCATCTCCTGAATGTTGGTCACCTTGCGCTGCGACTGCTGGGCGGCGGCGACCGCCTGGGTCGCCGCCGCGTTGATCTCCTCGATCGCCGCCAAGCAGCTCTCGGCGGCCTTTGACGATTCGACCGCGCCGCTGGCGATTTGTTCCATTTGCCGCTCGAGCTGGGTGACCGCGGCGCTCGCCTCGGTCACGCCCGCCGCGAGTTGCTCGGTCGCGGTCGCGATGCGCTCGGACGCTTGCTGCCGCTTGGCCGCGGTCCGGGCCGCGACTTTCTCCTTCGCTCGGTCGCGGGCCTGGTCCCGCTGGCGCGGCGCGTCCGCTTCACTGATCGTAGGGGCGAACCGGTTGGGCGGGCCGCCGTGCCCGTTGTTCGGGGAGCCGTTCGAGGGAGCGAGCCGAGCCATGTGCGTGCCTCTGAAATAAGTTCCGAGCGGCACCGGCGTTCCGGTGCGAACAAAGCGTGGGGATGGGGACAGGGAAACGAGGACGTGCCGGTGCGTCGCCCGGCTGAATCCGCTTGCTAAGAGGTCCGCTGGGGTTGCAGCGGTGCGCTCGCGGCGAGATGACCGACTCTAGGACACTGTATTCAGGGCCGACAAATATTAGTGAAAAGACATTTATATTTTGAATTAAAAAAGCTCAAATAAAAGAAATTGTTAATTTTTAAATGAATACCAATAAACAACATAAAAATTCTTTGATTTAAAAGTTTCAAATTAAAGTAATTTTTGTGCGGCAGAAATTGATTTTCACGCCGCCAAATGCGCACGTATACCTTTAGCGAGGCCGCGACCGGTGCCCCACAATGTCGAGTGTGTAGTAGCTCAACTATGAACGAAACTGCCGCCGGCCCCGACACGGAAGGTAAGGGCAACGCGCCTTACGGGATCACGCTCGGTGAGAGCCTGGAACTGGCCGAAATCTCTGAGTTTCTCGTCACCGCTCGGGCGGCGTCCGATTCCGAGAGCGGCGTTCGCGTCGATTGCAGCGCCCCGGCCTTTTTACCTACCGGTGCCGTCCAGATTCTCATCGCTCTTCAGCGGGCGTGCCGCGAGCGCGGGCACCCGTTCGTCGTCGAAGGCATCCAAGAATCTGCCGTCGCGTACCTGCGGCTAGCGGGGCTGGACGCGATCCTGCGCTCGTAGAGGTGTCCCGTGTCCCTCCAACAGAATCCCCTAATGGCTAAGGCCGACATGAATTCCGGCACCAGCCCCAGCGGTCCCACCGGGGTCGCGCTAGTGCTCGATGTGTTGTCCCTTCAGCTGGGCGATACGGCCGCGCACGTCGAGAAATCGGTCGCGCAAGTCTGCACCAGCTTCGCCAGCATCGCGCGCCGGACGAAAGCGAACGCGGCCGGCGCCGCGGCCCACGCGAGCGGGGCCGACGGGAACGCCCTGGCCACCGCCCGGGCCACGATTTCGGGCTTGCTCGGGCGCATGGACCAGGTCCAACGGGCCGCCGACACGTCGGCCGAAACGTTGCGCCGGATCGAGGCGATCGCGACCCGCGTGAACCGCATTCAAGACTCGCTCGCGGAGGTCGATTTGGTCGCCCACGCGCTGGGGATTCTCGCCCTGAACGCCAAGATCGAGGCGGCCCGTGCCGGCAATCGGGGCAACGCGTTCGGGGTCGTCGCGTCCGAAACGGGCGTGTTGGCGAACACGATCCGCGAAACGTCGCGCTCGGTTCGCGGGATGGTGAACGGTCTGTGGCAGGAAGTCCGGGACAGTACCCAGCAGATGCGCGCCGGGTTGCAAAAGGGCCAGACGGCAGCCGATCTGAGCCGCGCGGCAGACCTGAGCCGCGAAGAGGGAACGCGCGCCTTGGACGCCTTGGCCCGCGCCCACGCGGAGATGCAGGGGCAGGTGGCGGAGGCCGCGGCGAACTCCGAGCGGTTGGCCGAGGACATTGAGGAGGCGATGACCGCGCTCCAGTTCCAGGACGCGGTCAACCAGCAAATCGAACACGTGGTATCGGCCTTGAAGGAAGCCCGCGACGCCTTGGGGGCCGGGGACACCTCCCGTGCGGACGACCTTGTTGGGCAGTTGCGGGCGCGGGCCACCATGCAGTCCGAGCGATTGTTGCTGGACCAAATGACGGCCGACGGCTCCGATGACGCGGGAGCCCAAGGGGATTCCGCCCCGGGATCATTTGAACTCTTTTGAGGAGAACACTCGTGGCGAAGACCGCACTGATTATCGACGACTCGCTGACGTTCCGCCAAATGGTGGTGATGGCCCTAACCGACGCCAAGTTCACGGTGATCGAGGCGTGTAACGGGCAGGACGCGCTGGACAAGCTGAAGGGCGCCCGGGTGGACATCATCATCAGTGACGTCAACATGCCGGTCATGGACGGGATCACGTTCGTCAAGACCGCCCGCGCGCAACCGCAACTGAAAAAGACCCCGATCCTGATGCTCACCACCGAGTCGCAGCCCGAAATGAAGCAGCAGGGGAAAGCGGCCGGGGCGACCGGGTGGATCGTCAAACCGTTCAAAGCCGCTCACCTCATTCAGGTCGTCTCCGACCTGCTCCCGTAATGCGAGGGCGGTATGCCTGTCGAAATGGACGAGTTGCTGAATACCTTTCTGGACGAGGCGGACGAGCACCTCGCCGCCCTCGAGAGCGGACTGCTGCGGGTGGGCGATGGCCCACCGGACCTGGAGCTACTGAACGCGGTGTTCCGGGCCGCCCACTCGCTTAAGGGCGGGAGCGGGGTGTTCGGGTTCGACGCGATTACCCGACTGACGCACGCGCTCGAACAACTCCTGGACCGGCTGCGCAAGGGCCAACTGCCCACGACACGCGATCGGATCGACCTGCTGCTCCGCGCGGTGGACGGGTTGAATGGGATGTTTGCCGCGGCGCGCGCGGGTCAACTCGCTGCTGAGGCCCCCGAAGAAATGGTCCGAGAGCTGAACGCGGCGGCCGGGGTCGAGCACCGGGCCGTCGTACACGCCGCCGTAATCGCAGCGCCCACCGGGCTGCGGGTGTACCGGGTCGCGGTGACGCCCGGCCCGGGGCTCCTGACGGACGGGATGGACCCGCTCCTCCTGCTCCGCAACCTGGGAAAGCGGGGCGACGTACTGGAGGTCACCGCCGCACCCGACGCGATACCCGATCTGGCCCACATCGATCCGACGCGATGCTACCTGTCCTGGGTCGTCACGATCCGCACCGAAGAATCCCCGGACGCCTTGAAGGACGTGTTCCGGTTCGTCGCGGACGATTGTGCCGTCGAAGTGACGGAGCACGCAACGGGCGACGATTCCTCCCACATCACGGTGGTGGGCGCATCGCTCGCGGAGTACGAGGCCACCTACGGTCAACTCATCGACTGGGTGGTGAACCGAATGCCCGTGCTGAGGGCGCTGGCCGCAGCATCCACGTAAAAACTAGGCCTGCAAGCCTGGCTGGCCTGCCAGCGCCTCCAGACTATTGAGGCAGTTGACAGGATCAAGTCGGAGACGCTCGATGATGATGTGGGCAGCTCGGTGGTCGATCCAGCCCCTGCCCCTTCGAGCATGAACGCAATCGCTCGTGCAGCTAGCCCGGGTGAGTTACTTCTCGAGATATTGGTCGCCGCTGTGTTCCGCGAAAAGGTCACAGTTGCCTTTCAATGGAAAGTGTTCGATCGAAAAAGGATTGCTGTCGACGAATCGTATTGTTGCGATCCTCCACCGTTTTGCGATTCCCGTGCTAATAGCGAGCGTGCGCTTAAGCGGCCCAAGATGCGTGCTCGACCCGAAGAGAGCTCTCGCGTTCATTTGTCCGTCGTGCGCTCCAGACCCAAATCCACGAGCCGCTCGCGAGCGGACCCGACGAACTCGACGTCGAGAAACATTGCAGAGGCCGTGCGGATGAAAACTGAGCCGAGCGTCGAAGACATCCAGAACTACGCGATGAACATCGTCGATACGGTGCGCGACCCACTGTTGATCCTCGACGCGACGTTGCGCGTGCGGTCCGCCAACCGCGCGTTCTACCAGACCTTCCAGGTCACCCCGGAAGAGACCGAAAACCACCTCATCTACGAACTGGGCAACGGGCAGTGGGACATCCCCGACCTCCGGACGTTGCTCGAAGACATTGTGCCCAAAAGCTCCGTCTTCAACGACTTCGAGCTCGATCACACGTTCCCGGTGATCGGCCGCCGGGTGATGCTGCTCAACGCGCGCAAACTGCAGGCCGGGTTCCACGGCGAACTCCTCGTTCTGGCGATGGACGACGTGACGGCGCGCAAGAAGGCGGAAGAAGCGCTGCACAAGGCCGGCGCGCTCCAGAGCGCGATCTTCAACAGCGCCAACTTCTCCAGCATTGCTACCGACGAGAGGGGGGTCATTCAGATCTTCAACGTCGGCGCGGAGCGGATGCTGGGGTACGCCGCGGCCGAGGTGCTGAACAAGAACACGCCTGCCGACATCTCCGACCCGCAGGAAGTGATCTCGCGCGCCAAAGCCCTGAGCGCCGAACTCGGGACCGTGATCACCCCGGGGTTCGAGGCGCTGGTGTTCAAGGCCTCGCGCGGGATCGAGGACATCTACGAACTGACCTACATCCGCAAAGACGGGAGCCGCTTCCCGGCCATCGTGTCGGTCACCGCCCTGCGCGACCCCGGGGAGCGGATCATCGGGTACCTGCTTATTGGCACCGACAACACCGCGCGCCAGCAGATCGAAGCCGAGCGCATGCTCCTCGACCAGCGGGTGCGCGACCAGCAGTTCTACACCCGCTCGCTGATCGAGTCGAACATCGACGCCCTGATCGCGACCGACCCGCGCGGCATCATCACCGACGTCAACAGGCAGATGGAGGCCCTCACCGGGTGTACGCGGGACGAACTGATCGGCGCCCCGTTCAAGGGCTATTTCACCGACCCGGAGCGCGCCGAGGCCGGCGTCAAACTCGTTCTCGGCGAGGGCAAACTCACCGACTACGAACTCACCGCCCGCGCACGCGACGGCCGCGAAACCGTCGTGTCCTACAACGCGTCCACCTTCTACGACCGCGAGCGGAAGCTCCAGGGCGTGTTCGCCGCCGCCCGCGACATGACCGAGCGCAAGCGCTACGAGCAGTCGCTCCAGCAGGCCAACCACGCCAAGAGCGCCTTCCTCGCCAACATGTCGCACGAAATCCGCACCCCGATGAACGCCATCCTCGGGTTCTCGCAGTTGATGCTCCGCGACCACGACCTGACCCCCCGGCAGTGCCAGTACCTGGGGACCATCAACCGCAGCGGCGAGCACCTGCTCGCGCTCATCAACGACATCCTGGAAATGTCCAAGATCGAAGCCGGCCGGACGACCATGAACCCGTCCACGTTCGACCTGCGCCTCCTGCTGAAGGACGTGGAGATGATGTTCCGCGGGCGCACCGACGAGAAGAACCTGACGTTCTCGGTGGAGGTGATCGGCGAGGTGCCGCAGTACTTCGTGACCGACATCAACCGGCTGCGCCAAGTGTTCATCAACGTCGTCGGCAACGCCGTCAAGTTCACCGAGCGGGGCGGCATCGTCCTGTGCGTGCGCGCGGACCGCGAGAGCGAGCCGGAACCCGTACTTCGCGTCGAGGTCCGGGACACCGGTCCGGGCATTTCGTCCGACGAACAGGAGAAACTGTTCCGGCACTTCGAGCAGACCAAGACCGGACAAGAAGCGGGCACCGGGACCGGGCTGGGGTTGGCCATCAGCCGCGAGTTCGTTCACCTGATGGGCGGGACCATCACGCTCACCAGTCAGGTCGGCAAGGGCAGCGTGTTCGTGATCCAACTGCCGCTGAAAGAAGGGGACGCTCACGGGGTGGAGGTGAAGGACGAACCGCGGCACGTTCTGAGGCTGCAGCCCGGACAGACGTGCCGGGTGCTGATCGCCGACGACATCGAAGACAACCGCCAACTGCTGTCGCAACTCCTGGGTCTCGTCGGCTTCGAGATCCGGCTGGCGACCGACGGGGCCGAGGCGGTGCGGGAGTTCGAGGCGTGGCACCCGCAACTGATCCTGATGGACTTCCGCATGCCGGTGATGGACGGCCGGGAGGCGATCGGCCGGATCCGGGCGCTGGCCGGCGGCGGCGCGCCCAAGATCATCGCGGTGACGGCCAGCGCGATGGACGAGAACCGACACGAGCTGATGGACATCGGCGCCGACGATTTCATCGGGAAGCCGTTCCGGGACACCGAGCTGTTCCAGATGATTCACGACCACGTCGGCGTCGAGTACGTTTACGCCGATCCGCCCGCCGCGGTCCCCGAAGAAACGACCGAACTCACGCCCGAGTCGCTGGCCGGCTGGTCGCAAGACCTGATCAACGCGATGCGCGAGGCCGTCATCACGGCCGATCTGGACGAGTTGCTGGCACGGATTCAAGAGGTTGAAGTCCGCGACCCCCGCACGGCCCGGGGGCTGCGCCGCCTCGCCGAAGGGTTCCAGTACCCGACCCTGCTCGACCTGTTCCGTACCAAAGAGGTGCTCGCTTGAAACCCGTGAAGCCCGACGGCGGCACCGGACGCCCGGCCAGTATTTTGGTAGTGGACGACACGCTGGCGAACCTGCAGGTTCTGGCTGGGATGCTCAAGGACCGGGGGTACAAGGTGCGCCCGGTCCCGAGCGGCAAGCTGGCGCTGCTGGCGGCCCGGCGCGAGCCCCGGACCTGATCCTGCTGGACATCAACATGCCCGAGATGAGCGGGTACGAGGTGTGCGCACCTCAAGGCCGACGACAAGCTCAAGGGCGTCCCGGTCTTCCTGAGCGCCCTGGCCGAGTCGGTGGACAAGGTGAAGGCGTTCGCGGTCGGCGGGGTGGACTACCTGACCAAGCCGTTCCAGATGGAGGAGCTGCACGCCCGCGTCGAGACCCATCTCAAGCTCCGCCGGCTCCAACTCGAACTCGAAGCGTATCAGGATTACGACAACTTCATGCTCGACCCGGACGGGAACGTCTCCACCTGGAACCCCGGCGCCCGAAGAGCAAAGGGTATACGGCCGCCGAAATCATCGGCCGGCACTTCGCGTGCTTCTACACCGCCGAGGACGCGGCGGCGGGCAAGCCGGAGCGGGGTTGCGGATCGCGTTGGAGGGCGGGCACTTCGAGGAAGAGGGCCTGCGGGTGAAGAAGTGCGGGTCGCCGTTCTGGGCGCGAGCCACCATTACCAACGTCCACGACTCCATGGGGCGGCACATCGGCTTCGCCTACGTCACCCGGGACATCAGCGCGCGAAAGCAGGCCGAGCAGGTGCTGCAGTTGCGCGACCGGGCCATCGAGTCGTTGATCCAGGGGTTGTGCATTACGGACCCGACCCGACCCGACAACCCGATCATCTACGTCAACGACAGCTTCCTGCGCTCACCGGTTACGCCCGCGAGGACGTGATCGGGCGGAACTGCCGGTTCCTCCAGGGGCCGAAGACGGACCCGCAAGCGACCGAGCGTGTCCGGTCCGCGGTTCGCGAAAGCCACCCCTGTCTGGTGGAGTTGCTGAACTACCGCAAGGACGGCACGACGTTCTGGAACGGGCTGTCGGTCTCGCCCATTCCCGGCGCCGACGGCCGGGTCGCGCACTTCGTCGGGGTGCTCACCGACGTCTCCCCGCTGAAGCTCCTAGAGCAGCAGTTCCACCAAGCGCAGAAGATGGACGCGGTCGGCCAACTCGCGGGCGGGGTGGCGCACGACTTCAACAACCTCTTGACGGTGATTTCCGGTTACAGCGAACTGCTCCTCGGCACGCTCCCCGAACGATCCCAAGTGGGACGCCGTCAAAGCGATCAGTGACGCCGGTGAGCGAGCCGCGGCGCTGACACGCCAGTTGCTCTCGTTCAGTCGCCAGGCGATCCTGGAGCCAAAGGTGATGGATCTCAATGAGGTTGTAGCAGACACGGAGAAATTATTGCGGCGGGTGATCGGAGAAGATATTTGGCTCACGACTGTTCTCGACCCGAACGTGAGTCGGATCAAAGCCGATCCCGGCCAGATCGGCCAGGTGCTTATGAATCTGGCCGTGAACGCCCGGGACGCGATGCCCCAAGGCGGGAAGCTCACCATCGAGACGTCAAACGTCCAAGTCGACGACGACGCCCAGTGCCACAATTGTAAACCGGGCCGGTACGTGGTGTGTTCGGTCCGCGACACTGGGACCGGTATGACGCCCGACGTCAAGCCACACGTTTTCGAGCCGTTTTACACCACTAAGGGGCCGGGGAAGGGTACCGGGCTGGGGCTGGCGACCGTTCACGGGATCGTACAGCAGAGCGGGGCGGCATCGTTCTCGACACCGAACCGGGCCGCGGCACGACCTTCAAAATCCACCTCCCGGCCGTTGACGAGCCACTGTTCCCCCTTCCCTACGATCGACGCGCATCAGACGTCCCGGGCGGGACCGAAACGGTTCTCGTGGTTGAGGACGAGGACGCCGTGCGCGCCATTGCCGTGCTCGCGCTGGAATCCCAGGGTTACCGCGTGCTGCAGGCGGAGAGTGGAAAAAGGGCTTACTGCTCAGCGAGAGACACCAGGGGTGCATCGAACTGCTCGTGACGGATGTGGACATGTCGGGCATGAGCGGTCGAGAGCTGAGCGCGACACTGAGCCTTCGGTATCCCGAACTTAAGGTGCTGTATCTGAGTGGCTACACCGACGACACCGTCATCCAACACGGCGTCCTCCGTGCGGAAGTCGCCTTTCTTCAAAAGCCGTACACCCCGTTGACGCTGGCAAAAAGGTCCGCAAGGTGCTCGACAAGCGATGAAAGTTGGCCGCTGCGATCTCGGTCAGCTTGGTCCGTTCAATGCTGAAGGACGTATTGCCGAGGCGAAGGCAGAAGCGAACCGCGCGCTTCAACAGGTAACAGAAGCGGTGATGTTCCAACTCCATACTCGATCTGCCCGACTCATCAAGGATCTAAGCTCCCATGACTCCCGTGAAGCCCGACAGCGGCATAAAATATCCGGCCAGTATTTTGGTAGTGGACGACACGCTGGCGAACCTGCAGGTTCTGGCTGGGATGCTCAAGGACCGGGGGTACAAGGTGCGCCCGGTCCCGAGCGGCAAGCTGGCGCTGCTGGCGGCCCGGCGCGAGCCCCGGACCTGATCCTGCTGGACATCAACATGCCCGAGATGAGCGGGTACGAGGTGCGCGCACCTCAAGGCCGACGACAAGCTCAAGGGCGTCCCGGTCATCTTCCTGAGCGCCCTGGCCGAGTCGGTGGACAAGGTGAAGGCGTTCGCGGTCGGCGGGGTGGACTACCTGACCAAGCCGTTCCAGATGGAGGAGCTGCACGCCCGCGTCGAGACCCATCTCAAGCTCCGCCGGCTCCAACTCGAACTCGAAGAATACAGCCGCGATTTAGAGTTGGCGCGCGAGCGGCTGAAGCTCGATCTGGAATTGGCCCGCGAGGTACAGCGCGACTTCCTGCCGCTGTTCTTGCCCGACGTTTCAGGGTACGAGTTCTTCGCCCATTACGAGTCGGCCTACGAGGTCGGCGGTGACTACTATGACTTCATCCCACTGACCGGCCAGCGCGTGGCCGTCTTATTGGGTGACGTCGCCGGCAAGGGGGTGGTTGCGGCCCTTCTGATGGCCAAGCTCAGCGCCGACGCGCGGTTCTGCATGTTAACGGAGCCCGACCCCGCGGCCGCGATCACCAAACTGAACGCCCTCATGATCAAGTCCGGACTCGCGGACCGGTTCGTGACCCTGGTCGCGGCCGTCCTCGACCCCGTTCGACATACCGTGACGCTGGTCAACGCCGGCCACCCATCACCCCTGATCTACCACCGGGGCACGCGCACTGCGGGAGAAGCAATCAGTACCGAGGTGGCTGGCTTACCTCTCGGTGTCCTCGACGGCTTCGAGTACACGTCATGTCAGGTTCACCTGGAGCCGGGCGACAGCATTCTGGCGTTCACGGACGGCGTCACAGAGGCCACGGATGTTCAGGATCTTCAGTTGCAGATGAAAGGAGTGTATGCCGCGGTGCGTGGGGGCGCGTACTCTCCCAAAGCTTTGGGAGAGCAAGTAGTCAAGGTCGTGAAACAGTTCGCCGCTGGCCGCAGCCAGCAGGACGACATCGCGCTGGTAGGCTTTGGGAGGACCGGTGCATCTTGAGCGCCAGTCGTTCATCAGAGTTTTCCTACTGCCGCAGGCAAGTCCGGAGCAACTGGCCAAATCGGTTAGCCTCCCGCGCACCACCCGTCCCGGCACGGCCGCCTTCCAACCGCAGCACCAGCTGCTCGCCGGTGCAATCCGATCAAGCTCAGCCACGACAGACGCGCGACCCTACGCCCGAAGCAGGCCCCGGCGACTTAACCTCGACCCGCGGCCGCTCGCGAATGGAAGAACGGCCGCTCCAACGGGCACGCCCACGAGCTCGACCGGCTCGGCAACAACGACAACGGGGGTTCACCGAGTTCTGAGAAGTCAACAAAAGACGGGTACTTCTGGGGATGACGCGAGCGAGGGGGAGCGGCTCTAACAGTGCCGCTCTCTCTGTTTACTTCCAGTACTTCAGGACGCAAATTCCCATTACGTCAACAAGGTGAGTGCTGCGGGACTACCGCACGAGCGATCCAGTGCTACCGAGACACGAGTTTCACACCGAGTCGCCGGATTTCCTGTCCAGTACACCGCGAACGAAACGGGCCAGGGCATCCGGTGTGTACGGTTTTTGAAGGAACGCCACCTGCTTCTCCTCGACCCCGTGCCGCAGGACCGCGTCTGCCGTGTACCCGGACAGGAAGACGACTTTGATCCTTGGGAATTGAACCGTCAACACTTCGGCCAACTCCCGCCCGCTCATTCCCGGCATAACGACGTCGGTCAGCACCAGGTCGGGTGGGACCGGTAGTCGGGCGCACGTCGCCAGGGCGGCGGTCCCAGATTCGGCCGCTTCGACCCGGTACCCCTGTCTCACCAGGACGGTGGTCGTGAGTGCCCGCACGGCCTCGTCGTCCTCGACCACCAAGATGGTCTCGCTTCCGGTCGGCCGCGGGGCCGGGCGCAGAGCGGATTTCGGTTCCTCGGACGGTTTGTCCTCGTACCGGGGGAGGTAAACTGCGATCGTCGTGCCCCGACCGATCTCGCTCAGTACCGTCAGGAACCCGCCCGACTGGCTGACAATACCGTACACCATAGCCAGTCCCAGCCCGGTTCCCTTGCCGATGTCCTTCGTGGTGAAGAACGGCTCGAACAGCCGGGCCTGGACGTCCGGCCCCATGCCCGTGCCCGTGTCGGTGACGGACAGTCGCACGTACCGCCCAGGGCGGGCGTCGGGGGAGTCGGGAAGGGTCGCGTCGGTTACGTCCGCTGGGGCCGTTTCGATGACGAGGGTTCCGCCTCGCGGCATCGCGTCTCGCCCGTTCACTGCCAGGTTGATCACCACCTGCTCGACCTGTCCCACGTCGCCCTTTACGAGCCCCGATTCCGGGCCGAGAACGGTCCTCAGGGCGATATCTTCCCCCAGCAGACGAGTGAGCAGTTTGGCCGTGTCTTGGAGCACCTGGTTCAGATCGAACACCTCAACCCGGAGCATTTGCTGGCGACCGAACGCGAGCAACTGTCGGGTCAGGGACGCGCCCCGCGCGCCGGCTCGAACGATGTCTTCGACCAGGGGCCGGGTCGGGGCATCGGCCGCCAGTTCCAGCAACAGGAGCTCGCCGCACCCGTTGACCACGGTGAGCAAGTTGTTGAAGTCGTGCGCCACACCGCCCGCCAACTGCCCGACCGCCTCTAATTTGTGCGCCTGACGGACCTGATCTTCCAGCTTGCGTCGCCCGCTCACGTCGGCCTGGACCCCGATGTAGTGGGTGAGTCGCCCCGCGTCGTCCCGCACCGGGGAGAGCTGGAGGTGGTTCCAGAACGGGGTTCCGTCCTTACGGTAATTGAGCAGTTCCACGTCGCACGGGCGCGCGTCCCGGACCGCCTCGCGGAGCAGAATCAGCGCCTCCTGGTCGGTGCCCGGCCCTTGGAGGAACCGGCAGTTCCGCCCGGCCACCTCGGTCCCGGCGTACCCGGTGAGCCACTCGAAACCCGGGCTCGTGTAGATGATTGGGTTGTCCGCGCGGGCGGCGTCGGTGATCACGATGCCCTGGCGGACTGCCCGGATCGCCCGGTCCCGCAGCCGCAGTTCCAGCTCGGCGCGTTGTCGGGCGGTCACGTCCTGAGCGAGTGAGAGGATGCCCTGGAACGCGCCGTCCGGGGCGAAGAGCGGCGTGTTATGCCACTCGCACACGATTGTCCGACCGTCCCCGGTGACGTTTTCGCACGACCCGTTGGCGTTCATGTCCCCGCCCGCCAACCGCGCGAACACGTCGGCCACAAGGGACCGGGACGACTCGGGGACGATCGCCTCGAACGGGTGTCGCCCGAGCACCTCGGACTGCGCGAACCCGAAGATCCGTTCGGCGGCGGGGTTCCAGCGGGTGTACCGGAAGTCCGGTCCGCTCAACAAGTAGGCCAGGGGCAGGCGCTCGATCTGCAGGTTCAGACGGGCGAGTAGTTCGGCGCGCTCGGTCTCGGCCCGCTTCCGGGAACTAATGTCCTGTACGACCCCGACCATTCGGACGGCCCGGCCCGCGGGGTCGTAACGGAACCGCCCGGTCGCCGCCACCCACCGCTCGGTGCCGTCGGGCCGGCGGACCCGGTGTTCGTGAGAATATCCCGTCCCGGCGGACATGGTTTGGCGGAGCGCCTCCTCTACACCCGGCAGATCGTCCGGGTGAATGCGGTCCTTGAAGTGCCGGAGTTCGACCGTAAACGAATCGTCCGGGGCGTACCCGAACAGTTCGTAGTGGGACCGGGACCAGATCACCTGACCGCTCGCCACGTCCCAGTCGAACGTCCCCATGCCCCCGGCCGACAGGGCCAACACGAGCCGCTCCTCGCTCGCCCGGAGGGCGGCCGAGGCCGCCCTGTGCTCGGTCACGTCGACGGCGACCCCGCCCACCTGGCGGCTTCCGTCCGGTCCCGGGAGCGGGAACTTGTACACCAAGAACTCGCCCGCACTGCCGTCCGCACGCACGCCCGGCTCGGTCACGGTCAGGACCGTTCCGGAGTCGGCGACGGTGAGGATGTTCCGGAGGTACACTGCGGCCACGTCCGGGGGGTACAGGTCCCAGACCAGGCGGCCGACGATCTCGCCCGGCGGGAGCCGGAAGGTGCGCTGGTAGGACGCACTCAGGTACACCATGTGCCCTTCCCGGTCCGTGACCCAGGCCGCGGCCGGGCTGTGATCCATGAACGCCCGGAACCGCTCCTCGCTCGCCCGCAGCTCCTCCTCGGCTCGCAACTGGTCGGTCACGTCCTGGGCCAGCACGACCTCGGCCGGGCGCCCGGCGAACGTCAGCGTGTGGCTCACGATCCGCACCCGTATCACCCGCCCGTGCCGCAGGCGGTGGCGCCACACCCCGGCCTCGTCCAGCCCGCTGGTGTCGGCGGCCAAACTGGCGAGGAGCGCCGGAACGTCCTCACGGGGTCGAATGTCCTTGATCGTGAGGCCCAGGAACTCGTCGCGGTCGTAACCGTACTTGGCGACCGCCGCATCGTTCACCGCGAGGAACCGCAGGGTCTCCCGGTCGAACACCCACATGGGGTGCGGGTTGGCCTCGAACAGGTGCCGGTACCGCTCCTCACTGTCCCGCATCTGGGCCTCGGCGCGCTGCCGCTCGGTGATGTCCCGGAACACCAGGACCGCCCCGGCCACCCGACCCTCCTCGTCACGGATCGGCGCCGCGCAGTCGTCGATCGGAAGTTCGCGGCCGTCCCTGGCGATCAGCACCGTGTGGTTCGCCAGCCCCACGAGCACCCCGTCCCGCAACGCCCGAACGGCCGGGTTCTCGACCTCGGAGCGCGTCGTCTCGTTAACGATGTGGAACACGGACCGGAGGTCCGCACCCGCGGCGCCTTCGGCCGACCACCCGGTCAGGGCTTCGGCGACCGGGTTGAGAAACGTTATCCGCCCGGCGGTGTCCGTGGCGATGACCGCGTCCCCGATGCTCGACAGCGTGGTGCGGAACCGCTCGCGCTCGGCGCGCAGGGCCGCGTTCACACAGGTCAGTTCTTCGGTTCGGTCCCGTACCCGCCCTTCCAACGCGGCGTTGGCGCGGACCAGCGCCGCTTCGGCCGCGCGTCGGGCCGCGACCTCGCGTTCCAGTTCTTCCGGGGTCGGCATCGCCAGCATTTGCGGGGTGCCCTTAACGAGGGCCAAGACCGTTACCCACGAGATGACGGCGGTGACGAACTTGAGAAGCCCCGCGAGCCGGTACGCGGGCCACCAGAAAATGACGGCCTCCATCAAGTGTGTGGTTCCGCAGACCAGAATGAAGGCCGTGAACAACAAGAAGATGCGGCGAAATGGCACATTTTTCTTGCGAGCAACGAAGTACCCTAGCACCGCAGGTATTGCCATGTAAGCGGACCAGACCCCTAGATCGGAGAGCACGTGGAGCCACCCGTGGGCCGGGGTCCAAGCCCCGCACCGCCACCGGGGTGGGAACCCGGACGCATCGAACAACAAACCCAAAAATTCGAACATAGGATGGACCGAGTCGGTGCCGGAGTGAGTCGGAGGTCGCGGGCGACCGCTTATGGCGTCGCTGCACGCGATGTCGAGATCTGACTGTACTTTCCGCGAACTTATAGCGTTTAAGCAGCCAGATCCAGGCACCGGCGCGAGGGGCGCGGATTCTCGCGGGGTCGTGGTGCTCGCCCACAACGGCCTGAATTTCCTCGGCCAGCAGCTCCCGTTGCCAGGCCCGGCGCTTGTCCGCGTGGCTCGGGCCGGTTCGGATCGTCCCACGGGGAGGCCGCCCGATGGGCCACCAGTTCATCCGCCTTCTGGTTCCAGGCCCACACCTCGGTGAGCGTGAGGGACCACGCACACAGGTGGAAGCATCCCACGTTCGACGCGACCCCGCGTACCTGCTGGTGACCGGCGCCCGCGACCTGTTTGAGATCTCGAAAACAGGTTTCCAACGAGAACCGGTCCGCGATCAGGCCCAGGATGTCGGCCACGGAGGCCGTGGGGTCCGTGCAGAAGAACGCGACCCACCCCTTGGGTTCGTCCACCAGGACGACCCGGATCGTGCCCCCCGGCCGGCCGCCACGTGGCCTCGAACGTCTTGTACCGCTTCTCCACGGGCTTCCCATACAGGGTGAACGTGCCCGTGGTCCACCCGCCCTTGTGCCCGGCCCGCTTGGCGAGCGACACCCGCTGCTCCCCGTACACGCGGGGCCGCCCGCGGGCGCTCGGATCGCGGGCCGGGGCACCGTCCACAGGGCCGCGTCCTTGCGGAGCCGGCTCACCATGGTCACCCGGGCGCGAGTAGGGCCTTGAGCACCGGGGCCTTGGCACGCCCCGTCGGCCACCACCCACACGGCCCGGCCCCACGTCTTCAGCCACCCGTGGGCCCACCGGACCAGGTCCACGGCCATCACCAACTTGGTTGCGAACTCGGGCCGGTCCGGCCCGGGATGGCCCTGAGATCTTTGCGGCGGATGTACAGGCGGGCCAACAGGGGAGGGCCACAATCCCCCGAGGGGGTGTCCCACCAACAACCCGAGGACCACCCACACGTGCCCGTACACGAACGGGCCCCCGGCCGGCCCGGGTGTCGGGTTGTGGTGCGCCCCGGCCCCTCGAACCTTGGGCCCGTACCGCTCCGTCGGGGTGTCGTCGAGGGCCAGCACCACCCGAGCGCACCGGCCACCATGGGCTTGAGAACCTCGACCAACAACCGCATGGCGATACGCTCGGTGCGGGCCCCACGGCCGCGGCCGTGGCGTAGCACCGGCGGTACTGGGGCGACAGCCCGGCGGCCCGGATCCAACCCGCGAGGGCGGCGCCCGCGGGTCAGGATGATCCCGAGGAACAGGACCGCGAGCCGCCGCCCGGACCGCGGGTCCAGAGCCTTGGCCAGGGTTGAAAACCAGTGGCACCGAGGGGCCGGAGTATGCGAAGATGGCATGGCCGCGTCCGTTCGGGTCGGGAGGTCGTGTGGTAACGCCATCCTCCCGGACGGGCCGGCACTCGTCTACTCCCGACCCCACAACTTACGCCAACCGCCTATAACTTCGCGGAAAGTACAGATCTGAGGTGCCCGCTGAAAACTCGTCATTCGGACTGAAATACGTCGTCTGGGCAGTTTAGTATATCATCATACTCACATACAGTCTGAAGCGGGAATAGACCGCGTTCACGCCAAATTCGCCAAGGCCCTCGCCGCTTCACGGGTGTCGTTTTGCCAACAAACAGAGGCCGGAGGAGGTATTCAGCTCCGGCACCAAATATCGTGTTACATCACGAATTAATGAGGATTTGTTAATTTCGGACACAACCTTCGGAACCGACGGGGGCAATCCCGTGCTACAGTTTTTTGACCTCACACGAATCGGTTCCTCCAGCCGGATGGCCATAACCCATTTGAGCACGACCGTTCATGACTAGATGAGGACCGGATCGTCTTCTTGCCCGAGTAAGCAATACTGACCGCACGGGACGGGTCCGAGATCCCGGTCGGCGATAGTGCGACCCCGATCCGCGTGGCACTGCATGTCAAAGGCGTAGTACTGGTGTTCCGAGACCTCACCGAACAGTTGCGCGCCGCAGAGGCAGCCCGAAAAGCCAGCGAGGACGTGCGCCACACTCAGAAAATGGAAGCGGTCGGTCGATTAGCCGGTGGTTTGGCGCACGACGTAAACGACATGATGACCACCGTCATAGGCTTCGGCGAACTCGTCCTGGAACACCCCCCTGTTGGGCGCCCGGTTCGCGATATGGTTGTAGAAATGAAACGGGCCGGGGACCGGGCCGCGGGCCTCACCGTCAGCTTCTCAGTTTCGCCCGCAAGGAAATCCTGATTCCGGCAGTAAACGACTTGAGCGGGGTCGTAATGCTCCGGCGGTTGATCGGACCGGACATCACGCTCCGCACTCAACTCCAAGCGGATCTGGGGGCGTATTGGTGGACCGCGGGCAACTGGAACAGGTCACTATGAATCTGGTCGTGAACGCGCGCGACGCCATGCCCGGCGGAGGCGCTTTGACAATCGAAACGGCGGACTTCCGAATCGGTGATGAGTTCGAGGCCGGCGTCCCCGAGCTCCAGCCCTGAGATTATGTCGCCCTGACCGTTTCCGATACCGGGTACGGGATGGACGCGGTCACGCGCACGCGCGTTTTCGAGCCGTTCTTTACCACCAAGGAAGTCGGCAAGGGGACCGGGCTGGGACTGGCGACGGCTTACGGGATCGTCAAGCAGGCCCACGGTCACATCTTCATTGATAGCGAACTCGGGCGCAGATCGACATTCAAAGTGTATCTTCCACGTGTCGCGACTGGCCCGATCGGAGAAGCCACTCCATTACGGGCCGAGTCGCAAGGCGGTTCCGAAACGATCCTGCTCGTGGACGACGACGACGGCGTCCGTCGCATGACCCGCGAGTTACTCTGGCAGTCGGGATACCGAGTTCTCGAAGCAGCGGACGGTGAAGAGGCCCTGTTGCTTTGTGCGCGCGAACCCGGGGCAATCGACATGCTGCTGACCGACGCAATTATGCCCGTGATGAGCGGCGGACGGTATCCGATCGCATAACGGCAGTGCGCCCCGAGGTGAGCGTGTTGTTCATGTCCGGTTGCACCGAGGACCAGGTCTTCCGGCACGGCGTTCAGTCAGGTGAAGTCACCTTCATTCGAAAACCGTTCAGCACCCGCGACCTCGCGACCCGCGTGCGCGAGGTGCTGGACACCTCCGTGGCGCGGTAGCTCCCAGCCCTCCGGCCGCGCCGAAAACGAAGACTTGCTGTTTTCGACGTCTGCCTGCTCCGGCCCGTTACGAGAGCGGTTCACCAAAACAAACCCACGCTGCGTTCATCCCCTTCCAGAATCAACGACGACATTCATATCTGTCACGACCGGCGGGGGAACCGGATCGCCCTCTCGTCGAGCCTGAAGCCGCTCCAGTTCGTGGAGTGTGGACGTGAGCAGGCCGTGCACGTGGCGCTCGTACTTGGAGATGCGCTCGTCGCGTCCGTCGGTGGGAAGCATACACGCAGACCGGTTTCGATCAGTGCGCCCGTCCAAGAGTCGGGCGACCGCGGTTGCTTCCCGGTCCAGTCGCCGGACCCGGCGCGCCAGTTCCTCGGCCCGCGATTCCATGTCCGCGCGCATGCGCTCGGCGAACGGCTCTACCGGTTCGCCGGTGAAACGGCAGTAAAAGGTCAGTCCACGCTGGATTACCTCGGGCGTCCAGGCCGTGCTTTGTGGATCCGTGCCAGTCAGCCCGAGCTCCCGCATAAATGCCTTGCTGCCGAACGTGGGCGGATCGGTGCGCAGATCGTCCGCGGCCTCGGCGCGTCCGCACGCCGCCTCCAGGACGCTCTCGGCGATCGAGAAGGGCGCATCGGTGACTGGTTCCGACAAGAGGTAGTCCCGCGCCGCGATCGTCTCGACCAGCTCTTGGTGCGCTCTCCGTAACTCGTCGCGGATAGCTCGGAGTTGTTCCTCACGTTGCGCGGAAACAGGATCCTGGGACGCGAGGAATGCAGGCACCTCGACGTCTTCCATCGCTGCGGCCACCACTTCGGTCTCGTACCGAGCCAAGCGTTGCAAGCGCCACAGGAGCAGCGCGGCCCGTTCTGCGAGGTTCAGTTCCAGGAGCCCGATTGGGGCGAGCGATTCAACCACGCCGGTACGATGGGCTTCCCATTCGTCCGTGCTCTCGCCCGGGAGTACAGGCACTGCCGCGAAAATGCCATGCTTGGTCGCATTTCGGGCAACGATGGACTTGCCTTCGAGCGTGCGCGGCCCGGTGGACAACTGAGCGTTCCGCTGATTTGCTTCGATCTTCGCGAGCGTAGTCATGAGTTCTTCCCCGAGAAACGGGAACACGATTGTGGACCCAACATTCAACTCTTCGGCCCCCGAGCAATGAGGCGGTCGAAGCGCTTTTGCCCAGCCGTGAGTACTTTGAGCGCAAGTCCGAGTTGCGAGACCGACATTCCGCGAATGTCCCCGAACTCGTGGAGATGCGCCCCGCGCCGCAGGGCCGCGTACACCCGGCTGTCGCTCTCCTGAGTGCTCCGGTACGCCAAGTTGTGGCAGTGCCGACACCCGAAGTATTTGCCGCACCGGTACAGTTTCCGGACGCGGCGCTCGCAGGCCACACGGTCCCGCACCAGCGGGCAGATGAACCACCAGCGCAGTCCACCCAGGTGGCAGCGTGTCGTCACCAACTGGATCGCGTAATCGAGGGACTCCGCGGGCTGGCCGATCCGGTACACCAACCGGAGCACTCCGTTGTCTGTTCCGACCGCGAGCGTGTAAGCGAGTGTTGATGACGGCTTCTTCTCACCGCCGTGACGCCAGTCCAGAACGCCAGCTCGGTCCGTTCCCGGAATCAGCATTCCCCAGCGCTTGAGATTGGCAGTGTCGAGCGCGTCGCAGGACTCGACCACGCGCTTCTTCGACCCGCGGCACCCGCTGAACGTTCCGCCCATCGCCCGTCCCTCCGCTCGTGCTCGGATTCTCCGAAATCAATTGCGGGCTGAGTACCAATTCATCGCCCCATGCCGCCACCAAGTCTAATTCAGCATGCAGGTTCCGTCGATTACACGGGATGTGCGATTGTGTGCGTCGTCTTTGCTTCCGAAAGGCCCAAACGCACTCCGTTACCTTGTCGAAAGCCCGAGAATCGAGCGCGGATCACTCACCCGCGCATCCGGCGCGTGATTCACCACAGTTTGGGTCGTGGCGACGTTCAGTTGCGCGAGGATCGCCGGGGCGCGGAGCCGACGGACCCGGGCCAACTCGCGCACGGCCTCGGCGAACCGCTTCTGTGCGCGGCCCAGGGCGCGGTCCAGGTACTCGCACTCCTTCGCATTCACCGGCGGGCGAACCGTGAGTTCCAGTTCCAGCGTGTGCGTCGCGATCCACCCGTTGATCACGCGGCGCACCAACAGCTCCTCCAACACGGTCGGGGTCGTGCCCAACAACTCGGCACGCATGGCACTGACCTTCTCGATGATCCCGGCCTCCCACACGGGATCTCCGCCCGAGGCCCGGCGGATCAGTTGCCGGGTCGCTTGGCGCCCGAGGTTTCCAAACGAGTCCACCCACTGGCGCTCGCGGAGCAGGGCGCCGACGCGCTTCTTGGCCTCGGCGTCCCCGGCCCGAGCCCGCGCGAACAACTCGACCGCTTCGGTGTCGCTGGCGGGCGCCTCGTACCGGACGAGCGGCTTCGGCTCCGCGGTATTTTCCTTCAACTTCTCGATCGCGTTCTTCAGGTGCATCAGTTCGCGCCTCATCCGCCATTCCCCTCGATTGTGCTTGTGATACCCCAGCGCATAAAGAGTTCCGTCTGCCAGTGTGCGGATGTCGGCGTTGGTGGCCTCGGTTGCGTCGAGCAGACCGTCGATTCGATCCCGGAACGCGGCACCGGCCTCCCGGGAAAGCCCGCGCAGTTTCGCGGCGTGCTTTTGGAGCCGTTCCAGTTGGTGTGCGAGTAATACGCCCGTTCCGAACCGGTCATCAGCTCCAAGGTACTCCTTGACCGGCTTCCCTTTGACGCGGCGGTTGCGGTACAGGTACCGGCGCCCGCCGTGTCGCACCTCCCAGCCCATTTTTGCTCCCGGTGTGTACTACGTTCCGCGCCACTGCCCCGCTCGGCGGACGTTACCGCGGTGCTTTCGGTGATTCGGTCGTGGCGACGAGAGCGAGAATGGCGCGGCGGATGGGGTCCGGCAGAGCGGGCCATGCCGTGGCGACGAGCGCGAGGTCCGGGTCGGTTGCTGCTCCCGGTGCTGCTCCGGATTGAGTGAATGCCGCAGAAACGCTGGAATTGTCAGCGAATTCTGATCCGCCGCACTGGTTTCCTAAACCGGGGGTCGCGCGTTCGATTCGCGCCGAGGGTACTCAAGGATTTCAAGCGTTTTGATGCTTTGCCGCATCCATTAGAATGGACATCCGACCCCTTAATGGCTCTTGGGGCGGCGGGCTTCACCGGTCCGTTTTCTCCGTAGATCGCGTTCAACTTGCTCGCGGTGTCCCGCCCCTGGGTGTTGATCCAGTGGGCGTAGGTGCGCATGATGGTTTCGATCTTGTCCCCGAGCCGTCGGGCCACTTCTGCGGGATCCACGCCGGCGGCCAGCAGACGCGACGGTGTGGCGGATCACGTGGAAGCTCCGGTACCGCACCCCCGCTTTCACGAGCGGCGGCTTCCACTCGCACCGAACGAAGTTGGATTTGAAGATGTAGCCCCCAGCCTCGGTCGTGAATAGCGGGCCGGGTTCGCGCGTGTTCGCGGAGTGGCACCAGTACGAATTCGGGTAGTGGCTTTACTGATGGCACAGGTTATAGAGCCGGATAAAGTACCAAAGTGCCCCGAGAGGAATCATCTCGCACTTGGAGAACGAGAGGGTCTTTCGCACGAACCGGGCGCATCGCTGGCGGAGGGTGAGCCCGAAGCGCTCGACATGGGCGGCGAGGCCCGTGTCCTTGCCCACGGCCCGGTGCCGGGCGCGTGGGATCGCTTGGCGGTACGAGGCGAGGACGTCGGTGTACACGGTGACCCCGGTCCGGTACCCACGGGGCAACGCGCCCCAGAGGCGCTGGGCGGTTGCGGCGGACCGATCCCCGACGACCATCGCCAGAACCCGACGGGTGCCCTCGTCCAGGGCCACCCAAACCCACCGCACCTGATCCTTAGGCCCTACGAAACTCCACAACTCATCGGCCTCGATCACGACCGGACCGGACTTTTTGGGGGCGGTCCCGGGTCGCGCGGGGTGTCGTCCCGGTACACGGCGTTGACGAACCCTTGGATCCAAGACCGGGACCGGCCGGTGATCCGGGCGATGGCTCGGATCCCGACCCGCTCGCCCAGCAACCGGAGCACCAGGGCCTGGTCGGACGCGCCGACCGGACCCTTCTTGGGAGCGGCCACGAACCGCCGGCGGCACGCCTGGCAGCGGAACACCGGAGTGCCAGAAGCGTTGGCCCCGTTCCGGACCACGTGCGTTCCCGAGCACCGGGGGCACGGCGGGATCGGGGCCAGGGCGGTAGCCGATTTGCTCATCCGGTCAGAGTAGGACCATGACACCGTTCAAGCCACTACCCGGGAAGGAGGAAACGGGCGCTATATCAGGCGACGGTACTGGACGACCCGTGGATACCGGAGCCAATCAAGGACGGGCTCTTCAGTAAGCAAGTCGAGTTCCCGCGCTACGAGGGGCGCGAGGCGCAGTACCTTCAAAAAGCGGCGCGGATCTGGGTCGTCCGGGCGAACGGTCTCGTCCGGATTCAGCGGGCATAGCCCTACCACCACGCGACAGGAACGAAATCGTCATCGGTCGTCAGGACCGTCGCCGCGTTCTTTCCATCCGCGTCGCACACCACCAGGCGCGTCGGCGCGCTTCCGTTCGCGTTGTTGTTCGTTCCCCGCTCCCGCCACGCGTAGGCAACCCGCTTCCCGTCCGGGGACCACACCCCGTAGGACCAGAGCTGATTTTTCTCGCCCCCGATCCGGGCCGCCTTTCCCGTGCCCACATCGATCACGTACACCGAGATCTCCCAGTTCACTCGGTCTTTGCCCTTCAGGTCCTCCGCGAAGGTCAGAACCCGGGTACCGTCCGGCGAGATCCGGCTCCCGTACACGGCCGAGAGCGTGCCGCTCAGGAGCCGCGGCTTACCCCCGCCCACGGGAACCTTGTGAAGCCGATACGGCGGCGTCCCCTTCTCCGCATCCGGCAAGTTGTATTCGTAGGTCAGCACCCAGGTTCCGTCCCGGGCGATGTCGATCAGTTGGTGGGGCTCCGGTACGTCGAGCTTGGTGGCCCTCTTGGTCGCCACGTCGATCAACGTGTTCTCGAACACGAACGGCACGGGGGCCGGTGCCGGAGGAACCTGCGCGACTTGCTTCATGACCACGGACCCGAGTGTGTCCCCCGCCGGCGAAAGGACGGAGGACGCGTTCACCTCGACCCCCAGATCCTTCCCGTCCCCGTTCTCGTCGATGGGCCGGGCGTGCAGGGTCAATTTTCCTTCGGGCCACCGGCCGTCGGGCGTCGGTACCAGGGACCGGCCCTCCCGCCCCGCGAACAAGAGTCGGTCGGTGCCCGGGGACACGTGCAGAACGAACGGCTCGTCCTTGAGGGCCAGTTCCCGGACGGTTCGCCCCGCCGTCGTGAGGGCCACCACTTTGCCGGTCTTCGGGTACCGCACCCAGATCCGGTTTTCGGGCTTCGGTTGGGGCGGGACCGGGGCGGCCGCAGTAACAGGAGCTGAAGGCGCGGGACGCGGGGCGGGCCACGCCGACGCCAATCCACTGAACCCGGCGACGAGCAGGGCGGCCGCAACGACGATCCGGCGAAGATTACTGGTGCGCATGGCTGTAGCAACTCCATTGGCGATGATGTGGACCCCGGCCGGCACCGCGGGTTCACCGCGCGCGGCCCCGACCAATAACCGCAGCGTGCGACGCGCGAGGGGTACCGGAAGGGCGCCCGCGCGTTCCCCGAGCATCAAACCGAGTACCGCGCCCGCCGGCACTTTACCCACGAGGCGCTCAGCCAGGATCCGTTTGGCTTTTGCCAACCGGCTGGACAGAGTACCCTCGCGGATCCCCAACTCGACCGCGGCCTCGCGCCGCGAGCGCCCCTGGAGTTCGCACAGTACCACGGGCGCCCGATAATGGGGCGGGAGGGTCGCGAGTTCCACGTGTAAAACGGCCGCGCGCTCGTCGCGCTCGACGGGACAGGGAACGTCAGGGCCAACCGGCTCCTCGTCCCAGGAGAAGGTCGCGCGCCGCCGGCGCAGGTCCAACAGTTCCCGGGACACGCGGACCGCGACCCCGTGGAGCCAACTCCCGAGTGCCCCCGGCTTTCCGATCCGCGCGGCCCGGCGCAGGAGCACGATGAACGTGGCCTGGAAGGCGTCTTCGGCGTCCTGGTGGTGCCCGAGGGTGCGCCGGCAGACGCGCAGGACCATCGGCCCGTGCCGGTTCACGAGTTCCTCGAACACGACTTCGTCTGCGCCAGCGATGACGGCGGCGAGTAAGGCCGCGTCAGATGTGGGCGGGCAGCGCAATGGAAAGGTTTGGGCTGCGATGATCGATCGGTTCGGCACGGCAGGTGGCCCTCGTTCGGTGCTCATGATGTAGTGGGGCGAGCCCGGCTCGCGCGTCGCGAAATCGCTGGGGCGACCCTGACAGTTGGCGCGCAGCACTTCACCGGCATTCCGCCGCTAGTCCTGCTGCCACTTCTGATCGCACCCACACAGGACGCAGTAATGGCGAACGAACTGGTCAAAGTCATCGGCAGCACGAGCATCCGGGCGCGCGCGAGCGACAAGTACGTGGACGCGACGGCATTGTGCAAGGCGGCGAAGAAGAAGTGGGCTGATTACTTCCGGCTCGGGGGAACAAAAGAGTTCGTTCAAGCTCTGGTCCAATCGGCGGAAATTCCCGCCGATTCGCTGATCGAGATGAAGAGCGGGAAAAGCGGTGGCACCTGTATTCACCCGCGCGTCGTGATCCACTTCGCGCAGTGGGCGTCCGCGGAGTTCGCGGCACGAAGTGCAGTTCCAAACACAGCAAAAGCTATCCGGGTCGAATCCGGACCGATACACGGCAACTCACAGTCGAATGGGGCTTGGTAATGAGCAGAATTTAATCTGCAGGCACTAGACTCGCGTCGACGAACCGGTTACCTTCTTCCCTCAGCCCTCCTCACCCACCAGCTCGCCCCAGCCCGATTATCTCAATCCTGTTCGTTACACGGACAAGACTTCACATCCTCTCCGGAGGTACGGCCATGCGCCGTCGCGGCTTCACACTGATCGAGTTACTCGTCGTCATCGCCATTATCGCGATCCTCATCGGGTTGCTGCTCCCCGCCGTCCAGAAGGTGCGCGACGCGGCCGCTCGGATGACGTGCAGCAACAACCTGAAGCAGGTGGGGCTCGCGTCCCACAACTTCGTATCGGCCAACGGGAAGTTCCAGGACGGGGCTTGGGCCACCGGCATTGCGTACAGCAACAACGACCTGAGCCGCCTGCTCCCGTACTTCGAGCAGGACAACATCGCCAAGATCTACAACTACAACCAGCCGTGGTACGGGGACGCGGCGAACGTGACCGCCACGAGCAACCGGATCAAGTGCCTCATGTGCCCCTCGGACCCGCAGGTCGGCGGGAAGCCGGGCACCTCCGAGCCGATGGGACTCACCAGTTACCACGGGAACTCCGGGATCTGGTACGACCGCAGCGGCAAGGACGGGATGTTCGACGACCTGCTGAACACAGGGCGCAAGATCGAGGGCGTCACCGACGGCACCAGCAACACCGCGCTCTACGCGGAAGTCACGGCCGGGTACCTGTCCGGCGGGGGCGGGGGCAAGAAGGGCGGCGACTGCTTCGAGACCTCCACTTCCCAGCCGTACCAGGCCCTCACGTGGGCCCAACTCCAGACCGCCCGGGCCGAGCTCCTGTCGCGGGACTACAAGACCGCGTCCCTCGCCGGGGGCTGGAGCCCGGCGTGGAGTTACAAGGGGTACCCGTATGTGGAAGGGTCACCGTGGCGCACGTGGTACAACCACCTGCTCCCACCGAACTCGCCCTGCTGGCGCCCGGGCGACTGGTGGGCCATTGTGGTGCCGGCCAGCAGTTACCACACCGGCGGGGCCAATGTGTGCATGGCCGACGGCAGCGTGCGGTTCGTGCGCGACGGGGTCGATTTGGACGCGTGGATGGGGTACGGCAGCCGATCGGGTGGGGAGATCGGGAACCTCGATTGACATCCTCCCAAATTCATCATTTTCATCCGACGGGGGCATTGATTCATGAAATGGCTTGTGATCGCGGGCTCGTTGGTGGTCGCGTCCGGTTGCGGCTCCGGCCAACCGACCCAACCGAAGCTGAGCGAGACCCAGGTGAAAGAAATTATGGATCAGGGAAAGACTCAGGGTGATAAGGAGCGCGGTGGGCGCGGGGGACCGAAGAAATAGGCTCTCACCGGCGACGCCAACCAACGCACGGCTCCAACGGTTCGAGCCGCCAGAGCCGTGCGTTGGTCATGGGCCGAAAACGTTGCGTGCTGTCGCACGACGTTGAACGCGACATCACCAGTTCCACGCCGACACACTCGACGCCATCCAGGATGGTGACGGGAAGGTGTGGGCTGCGATTAAACGGTGCGGTGAGAATCTCGGACTGGATCTGGAAACGCAGCGCCGCAAGCTGAAAAATAAAGAATGGACAGTTACGGGTGAGATGCCCGCAACTGGTCCCGACGGCAAACAGTACACCGTGTCGATGATCGATCTCGACGCGCTCCCGATGTGGCTCGCCTCGATCGACGCGCGCAAGGTGAAGCCCGAGATCCGCGAGAAGACTCACTTCCGCACCGTGATCCCGTAGACGCGGTTGAAACTCCAATCCTGCTCGCGCCCCGGTGGAGGGGTACCGCGGATCGTCGCCCGGTTCGCCTTCACCTCGTATACGAACGGCTTGCCCGAAACCGGGTCGATCGGGACCGGGAGCTTCACCGCGTCGAGAGTCGTCGGCAGCACTCCTCCATTTTCGGCCGCGTGCGCGCGCACGCCCTCTACCGCGGTCAATAGCGCGACGAGTTGCTCCAAGCGGACCCGTGCCAGTGTCACCTTCTGGTAGGCCGGGAGAAGGGTACCGAACGCGCCCGGGTGCTTCCGGGTACCGAAGTCCGCGGGAGTGAGCCAGAACGGGACGTTGGTCCACTTCATGTTGTCGTCGAGTTCATTTTCGTACTGCAGGAAGTCGTCCATCAGGATCACCTGGAGCGGCGACAGTTTTGCCAGGGCATCGGCCTTGTGACCGGCCCCCGTGAGCCGGGTCGTTGCGGTCGCGACCGCGTCCTTGTCTTGCGATTGCTTCGCACACCACGCACTCGGCGCGACACTCTTGCCGGCCCCCAACCCGTCGACTGTGTCGAGTACCTTGATCCGCGCTACCAACTCCGCTTCTAGAATCGGAACCGCCTTCCGCAACACTTCGTACTCCTTCCCGGTCAGCCGCCGCTCGCCCTCGTGCCCCTTGCGCAGGTCGATTAACGGGCGCGGGAGGTCGGTGAGCGCCCAGAACAGGTTCGGCGCGCCCGGCTGTTGCACGAACTCTTCAAGTTCGGTGGCCGCGATCATACCGAGCGCGATGCCGACGAGGTGGCCGATGAGCGTCGGGTGCTCGTTGAACGCGCGGGCCAGAGCGAACTGCGCCTGGAGCGTCTGAAGCGCGGCACCGAACTCCGCTCGCGCGACCTCGCCGCGCGCGCGGACCTTCATCACCACGGTGAGCATCCGCATCTGCTGGATGTCCGGGAGGAGCAGTTCCACGCCCTCGGCCCGGGCCTGGTGCGTGAGCTCCCAGTTCACCGTGTCGAGCCGGGCCGCGTAGAACGCTTGTTTGACCGCGGCCCCGCCGTAGTTCACGAGCTCCTTTTCGGAGGCCAAATCCTTCAGTGGCGTCGTGTTCCACTTCTGCTGTTTGTCCGTCGATTCCTTGGCGTGGAACAGCTTGTTCTGTTCGAAGAAGCACTTGTAAAAGGCCTGAATCTGGTTCCCGGGTTGCAGGTCGCGCGGGTCCGGAAGGAGCCGGTGCTTGAGCGCCGGGCGCACCGGCGCGACCGCGTCCACGGTGAGCTCGACGACGTACTTGTCGCCCTTCGGTTCGATCGGCGGTTGGGCGGGCATGGCGGGCGCCCCCACGAGGACGACCGCGAGCGCAAATAGGGGCCAACGGCAACGCATCGGATGCCTCCGGAGTAGGACCAGGGGTATAGAATCAGGGGATCAAACGTCAGTCGATGTCACCGCGGCGCCCGGACCGGGCCGTAAGCGGTTCGCGGGCCGGAACGAGGTTCGCGACCGGTTCCGTTTGTGGCGAGCGCTCCAGGTCCGTTGCGCGGAGCATACGGTAGCTCCACGGTTCGTCGACCGGGGCCGGAGCCGACGCCGGCGGTGCGGGGGCCTGCTCCGGGTGCGAAATTGCGGGGACCGGAACCGGGGCCGCGAGCGGCGCGCTGCGCGGGGCGAACAGGAGCGTCGCACCAAGTGCAACATTCGATACCACCAGGCCCGCGACCGCGACCTTCCATCCCCAGTGCGTGCGCGCCGACGCGCGCCCGACCGCGAACAACAGTTCGGCCGCGTCGATCGAGGGCGCGGGGGTGAACTGCGCGAGTTTGGCGATCGGGTCGGGGGTCATTTCGGGCACGTCACACCGAGCCTTTCTCGTAGGGCCACGATCCCGGCCCCGTACCGCCGGTGCGCGGTGGTGAGCGAACAGCCCGCGACCGCCGCCACCTGTTCCAGGGTCATCCCACCCCAGAGCCGCGCGACGATTACCTCGCGCAACTCGTCCGGGAGCGCGTCCAGCGCCGCGACCGCCGCTGTCGCATCTAGCCCGTCGATTTCGTGCTCCGCGAACCAGCGCTCGGGCCGCGCGGTGATGGCCTCGCGCTTAACGCGGCGCCGGTCCACGCGCCCGCGGTCGATAGCCGTGGTGCGGACCACGCGGAACAGCCACGCGACCGGGTCGCCCGGGGGCACGGACTGGCGCACGAGCTTGCAGAACGCATCCTGGACCGCGTCCTCCGGGTCCGCGCACCACTGGCGGGCGAACAGTGCGAGCACGGCCGCGTGCGAGGCGATCAGTTCAGCGATTTGCCGGGCAGTCATATCAAAACGAGAGACGACACCGGGGCGCAGATTTTCCGCGCGAAACCCGAATTCCTTCGCGGCCTTCTTGACCTTCTCGTAGGTCTTGCCGCCGATTCCCAAGGCGCCCGCCACCTTGCCACGGGTCTGACCGGTGGAACCTTCAGGCAATTTGCCTGAAGGTTTGTCCGTCCGAGTGCCCTGCCGCTTCTTTGCCTCAGGCTTCTCCAGGGCCTCGATGCGGCGCCCGAACTCAAACAGGTCATCGGGATCGAGCTCCTTCCGACACGTGTTCTCGTCGCGCTCCGTTTGAAGAGCCGCGACCGCCCTGTCGAGCGCGTCAACGATGCGGCAGGGAATCTCCGTCCAGCCCAACTTCTTGGCTGCCGTGAGGCGACGCGCGCCCGCGATTAATTCAAGCCGCGTGTTCAAGACGATCGGGTGCAACAAGCCGACCTCTTGGATCGAGGCCGCCAGGGGCAGGACGGTGCAATCCGTTGCGCAGGCGAAGTACGTTCGCGCTTGCACCGGAACCCGGATCGGTCATGCTGGGAGTGGTTCCAGGAGGGTCTATGACCGAAGCGGAATGGCTGGTGGGTGAGAACCTGTTCCGAATGCCGGACGCGCTCGGCGATCAGAGGGAACGGAAACTGAGGCTGGCCGGGTGCGCGGTCTGTCGCCGGTTGTGGCACCTGCTCAGCCAGTCCACAAGCCGGCACGCGGTCGATGTTGCCGAACGGCATGCCGATGGGACCGCGGACGCGCAGCAACTGACGTCCGCCCGCAGGGGAGCGGCCCGGGCCGCCAATTGGAGCGAGGAGAACGAGGGCGAGTCCTTGTATCACGCGGCCATGTCGGTGAAATTCCTGCTCGGCCCGACCTCCCGGTCGCCGGACGGCCCGATGGATGGCCTGATGTGGGCGCTGGATGCCGCCGCCCATGCGGTCGACGTCGAGCTGCTGAGTGACCAGAAGGATGTGGGGGGCGCTCTTGCACTGCGTCTTCGGGAACCCGTTCCGCTCCGTGACGTTCTCCCCTTCGTGGCGCACTCCCACGGGGGGCGCGCTCGCGTCCCAGATGTACGAGTCCCGTGACTTCTCCGCGATGCCGATCTTGGCCGACGCGCTCCAGGACGCCGGGTGCGATAGCGCTGACGTGCTCGATCACTGCCGCGGACCGGGGCCGCACGTGCGCGGGTGCCGGGTCGTCGACCTGGTGCCCGGGAAGGAGTAGCGGGAGTCACCGCCGGCCCCGGATTTCTAGCAGAATCGCAAACCGTATGAGTTCCGCGACGCTCGTGACCCGGAGCTTGCGCATGACCTTGGCCCGGTGGAACTCGATGTTCTTCTCACTCACCTGAAGTTCGCTGGCAATATTCTTGTTTGCTTTGCCGACCGCGATCCGATCGAGTATCGCGCGCTCGCGCGGGCTGAGTGTGCCCAGCGCCTCCAATGCCGCGCTTCGTTGCGCGTGCTCGTTCCGGCGCTTCGCGTCGCGGCTCAATGCTTCCTGAACCGCGTCCAATAAGTCCTGCGCGCCGAAGGGCTTCTCGAGCACGTGGACGGCGCCCGCGCGCATGGCCCGGACCGTCGTAGTCACGTCGCCGTACCCGGTTACCAAGATGGCCGGTAGAGCTACTTCCCGCGCGCCCAAGCGGTCCAAAACGGCGAGCCCGCTGAGCCCGGGCATCCGCAGATCCAAGACGACGCACCCCGGACGTTCGGCCCCCACTTCTTGTAGGAATCGGTCCCCGCTCTCGAACTCCTGCACGGGCAGATTTACGGACCCGAGTAGCAGGGACACGGAGGTCCGGAACTCGGGGTCGTCGTCCACAATGAAGACCGTGAAAGGGATCAAGTCACGAACCTCGCGCGCCTGGACCCATTGCTCCGTTGCAGCGGGGCAAACCGCAGTTGCGTATCGAGAGCAAGGCAACGAGAGAGAACCGGCGCCTTGACGTGGATTGAGGGAACGACCCCACATTGTGGAGCGCTTCATTTCAATCAAAAACAAGTACCGCGGCCATTTCGATCGGTATCGAACTGATTCCCAAGTTCTGAGCCGGGAGCGTCTTACCGTCGTTCTCAAACAGTGCCGGTTCTGCTGCCTTTTGCGACCGCTCCAGTCGACATGGTTTCCACCCGACGACCGGGCACAAGCGGGGACTCGGCCGACGTCACTTCCGAAGCAACGAAATTGGCCGCGCGCGCTGGGGCGTGGACGCGCCCAGGCACGAGTGCGCCGCGAGAGTAACATCAACCGCGAGAGAGTAACGTCTGTGCGGACAGCTTCGAGAGGTGAGCAATCGGGTCAGCGAAAGAAATGCAGACACCATTACTCATGATAATCGTTTGAATATCATTCGCGAGGAGTACCTTCTCACATAGCACCCGCTTGCCGGATCCAAGGGTCAACAAGCACGGAACACCAACCTTTCGGAGTTGGTCGCGCAGTTCAAACGGATTCACAGGGCGCCTCAATTTGGGGCAAGGCAACTTGAGGCCAGGAAATATGAGAAATACGTGAGAATCGATTTGATGTCAACACGAGGCTCGAAGTTTTCAGTTGATTCTGTCGAAACGGTGATGAACGAGAGCGTGTCTCGCGAGTGAATCACTTCGCTGTCCCCTCACACCTGTAGTTTGAATGCCCGAACCCTCGTGGCCGGGCCACCACATCCCGGCGGCTGTGGTCGGACGCAGCTTTTGTCACGTGCGACGGGCGCGCCGGAACAGCCCGAAGGCCGACAACCCGATACCGGCCAGAACCAGTGTGTTGGGTTCGGGCACACCCGGTGGCGCGGGGACGGGAATCCGCGTCTCGGTGACGTTCGTATCGGGCTTGCGGTCCTTGGCACGGGTGTTGTGGCCGACGAACACCCCCTCCTCACTGGACCCGGACAGCGACGTGGCCCAGAACTCCCCCAATTGGACCCGGCCAGCAGGGATCACTGGCCCGGTGTACGTCCAAACGAGGTTCGCGACGCTGGAATCATCGGGAATGTTAATGTATGACAGTGCCGGACCGGACATGGGCGTCGAAAGCGTCCAGCCGGCCGGCGCACCCGTGGCGCCCGGAACGAGTCCGTTGAAGTCGTAGATGGTGAAGTAGTTGCCGGCCTGGAGCGCGGCCCCGCTGGGCAGGGTGACGGAATAGGTCCAGCGGAAGTGGTTCTGCTCCGGAGTGACGGTCACGGCTAACGGGAGCAGCCCCGCGCGGGCGAGGGGAGCGGTGAATGCCGCGGAAATGACCAACGCGAACCCGAGCGCCAGAGGGCGAGGGAGCAACATACAGTGTCTCTACTTGGGGTGAAGGTGACGAGTGTAGGCGCCAGCGCGAGTGCAAGTCAACCGCAACTTTGCGCGCCCCGGGTGCGAGCGGAAGTGCTAACCGGCCGCACGATCAGCCGCCCCGAAACGCCGATCGTTTTGCCCACCGCGTCACGGGTTTTCCCCTTACTCGAAGGCTCCGGAATTAATTCCGGAGCCTTCGAGTCGCCTCTTCGTGAAGATCCAGACGCCCGCCCGCCTCGTGCGGCCGCAGCCTTCATTCGCGCCGCTGCTTCGGCCTTTAACTTCTCGGTGAGCTTCGTTGCGCGTGAGCCCACCATCGCCATCTGCGACTTCGTGAGTTGGCGCCGCTCCTTGTTGAGCTCGGGGGCGGCTTTGTTCAAGACACGGGAAGCACAGTCGATGGTTCGAGACCCAACCCCGGCGAGTTCCGCAATTTGATCGCGAACTTGACCGCTCGAAGCGGTAAGGCAAATTTGCCTTACCCTTCGAGCCTTCGCGCGGGCTGATCCCGAGCGATTTACCTCCTCGCGCGCCTGATTCGCGTAATCGCTTTTTTGCTTCTTCGATAAGCCTTTCACGCAGGCCCTTCGCGCGCACCACGGCCAACGCCCGCTGGCTCGTGGAGAGGTCACGCCTGTTCTGCTTCGACATCACGTAGGCGATCGGGCCACCTCCAGTTGTGGGCTTCATGCCCACAACTGAGCGTGCGTGGGCATGAAGCCCACATACGGTGTCGGGCGGCCGATCATCTCCAAAGTCTGCGATTTCCCGTCTTCCGCAACTGTGGGCTTCTTGCCCACCGTTGCCCGCGCCTCGTTTATCCGCTTCCGTATTCGCCGTTCCGGGTTCCGTCGCTGCCCGGAAACTCCACCGGGTACGTGCGATGGTAGAGCTTCGCCCCAATCCATGAGTAACCGGACTATGAACCCGATTCCCGACCTCGAACACCTGGCGACCATCCCCACGGGCGAACGCCCGCCCCCCGAAGCGTGTTCGCCCGGCGACCTCGCCGACGAAATGGAAGGGATCGAGTACTGCGTGCTCGAGGAAACCACCGAACGGGTTCCTTATCCCGACCCCCTGATGATCGAGTGGCTGACCGCGCCCATCGTGCGACTCGGCACCGCACCCACCCGAACAACTGTGGCGCACTGATCCCGGCCCTCGCCCGGCGGGTAGCGTCGGCCCTGGAACCCTCCTTCGCGAGGGTTCAGAATGGCGATCGGCGACCTGCCCCAACTCGGGATCGTGTCCTACGCGGGTTACATATTCAACGAGACCACGGACACGACCTTGTACCGCGTGTCCCCGCGGTACGACGCGGCCCGGCGCACGGTCACGGCGTGCGAGTTCTCGATCGGGCTCAAGTAGACGATCGCGAACAACGGGGGCACCACGGCCGAGGTGCGCGATATGATCGCGCGCCTGACCAAGTCCGGTGAGGAACTGCGGTACGAGGGGCGCGGGTTCGGGAACGAGGCCGTCAACCGCGGGGTCGTGCGCGACGTGGACTGGGGACCGCACCCGGGCGACGTGGTGCTGAAACCCGTGGGCGCCGGGCGCGCGGTCGAGGCCGAATGGCAAGTCACGTTCACAATCCCCACGTGCCACGACGCGGCGTTCACCGGGGTCATGGAGTGGAACTTCGGGGTCACGTACTCCATCGACGCAGACGCCGTCACGACCCGCACCACCCGCGGGCACCTCGTCGTCGCCAACAACCGCGCCCGGCCCGGGGACCGGGCCGTTACTCGTAGCGCCGACACGTACCGCGCGGCCGTCACGCCCGGGTTGCTCCGGGGGTTCAAGCGTGAGCCACAGGAGTTCACGCTCTCCCTGGACAAGTCGATGCTCGAGTACGTGTTCGTGGACCACGAGATCGGGTCGAACGCGCCGGGCGACGGGATCCTGAGTGCCGAGGCCTCGGAGACCATCACCAACGCCCCGGGTAAGGACTACTGGGTCCAGTGGATCAAGACCTTTCGCACCACGTACACGATCGCACCCGGGCGCTCCGTCGAGGTGGCGTGGAAGGCATTCTTCGCCATCATCGCTGACCGGTTGAAGAAGGCCCGCACCCGGATCCCGAGGGTGTTGCAGATCCCGATCAACTTCACCGCAGAAGATCCGTCCGTGTACGGCCCGCAGCAGAAAGTCTCACTCTCCCTCACGTACAAGGTCGTCGACGCGTACCTCCCGTCCGCGCTGGGGGCCACGGGGCTGTGGAAGCCGATCCCGGGCTCGGACTACCGGATCTGGGCCAACTCGACGGCCGCTGCGTTCGGGCCGCGCGGGACGCGCCGGGCTGCGGTTCGACGTGGGCAACGACAAGCTCGTCGACCTGTGTCGCGCCGAAGTGCCGCCCGTGTCCGCCGGCGGTGGGGCGCCGGGTGCCGGCCCGGGACCGGGCTTCGGCGGTATGCTCACCGCGAACCTGTTCCCGCCCCCGACCAAGGATGCGAGTTGGTTGCGCTACGAAGTTCACACGCGGGTTGTCATGGACACGGGCGCGATGGTGGTAAAAACGCTCCCCGACGAGCCGCTCGAGCGCGCGGAGTTGCGTTCCGACACGTGGAACGTCGGGCAAACCGGCGCGCTGCCCCTCGCGGCGGGGAGCGCGCTTCCGCCGGTCGTGAAGAAACCGGGCGGGAGCCTGCAGGCCGCCTTCGCCGGGTCGGGCGACACGACGATCCAGCACCGGACCACACCGGCGGTTCACGTGTACGTGACCGGGGTCGCGGTCCGGTACGGCTACGACATCCCCCACCCGCAGTTGATTTCCGTGAACGGGTTCCCGGCCACGCTGATTACCGATGGGACGCCCGGAGAAGGGTTCAAGAGTAGAGTTGTCGGATACGCGGCCTACCCCGTGTTCCGCGCGTCCTGGAACCTGCACTACGTGGTCCCGGGGCTCAGGACCACACCCGGCGCTCTGCCCAACCCAATCTGGGCCCCGCCCGGTTAGTCCTCGGCACCGGGCCGCACATCGCGCAGCGCGTTGGACACGACCCGCTAGACCTCGCCCTTGGTCGTGAACGGGATCAACAGGAACAGAACCCCGAGCAGGAACAGGAACACCACGCCCAGCGCCACGGCGACCCAGCACGCGGGCGACGGGCGCACCGTGTAGTTCACGTCCAAGACCCACTCGTCGTCCTTGCGCCCCCGGGGCAGGTGACCCGTGACCTCGGTCACCGACATGCCGGACCGGAGCCGCGCGCCAACGAGTTCGAACGCCCCGCCCTTGTGGAACTCGACGCGCCCGAGGCGCCCCAGGGCCTGTTCGATGATGTCCTCCAGCTCCGAGCCGCGCTTCGCCGACCGGAACCGGATCGTGCCGTCTCCACCGAACATGGGCGTGCTCCCGGGTAACGGTTGTAGGGATCGCGCCCATTAAAGCGCCCTCCCACCAGCGCGCAACCCCAGTCGCACGGATTTACCAAAATGCACCGAGGCGCCGGAATTTGGCGCGAAATGTAGGCCGGCAGTCACAAGAGGTCATTTCTTCGACCAGCGCCGGCACTCATACCGAAGTAGTCCAATTTCTTACCGTTCTAACCGGAAAACGCTCGGGAAATTATCAGTTTACAGCGTGTGAGCGACGGTAAGGAATCGGCCCGATTCGGTATCAGTCGGACGGGCCTTCATGTGGTACACCGTGACCTCGCGATCGAGCACTGGTGTTGTTCACGACATAAACGTCACCACGTCGTCCTTGAAGCGCCTGAGGAGGGCTTCGCGTCCCGCAACCCCGACGTTCTCCTCGCTGATCCAGAGCTGCTTGAGGCTTTTGAAGTGTGGCGCCGCGGCCAGCGCCCGTGCGCCCTCGGGGCCGCACGCCACGCGGCACAGATCGAGGTGTTCGAGGAGCGGCATGTCGGCGGCAGCGACCGCACTCGTTCCCGCCGCCCGAAACGGGTTGTCGTTCAGCTTGAGCGTGGTCAATTTTGTTACGGCCTTTGACCGCGCCACCACCTCCACCCCCGCATCGGAGATCGCGTTGTTCGCCAGCTCCAGTTCACGGAGTTGCACGAAACCGTGTGCGGCCAGCGCGGTCGCAGTCGCGTCGCCGGCCCCGCTCGAGTTCGCGCGGAACACTTCGATCGCGCGAAAAAACGGTGCCGTGACAACGGCGCGCACGCCCTCGTCACTTGTCGTGCAGTACGAGATCTCGAGTGCCGTCAGCGCCGGGAAAGCACCGGTCGCGAGCACCGTGAGTGCGTCGGCGCCCAACTGGGTGCTGCTCAGGTTGAGTGACGTTAGTGTCTGCGCGAACGGGGCGGTGACGAGGGTGCGAACGGATTCCGCAGTAAACTCGTTGCTCTCCAGGTTGAGGACCTCCAACCGCGCGAGGTGCGGAGACCGGCACAGCGCGATCAGCCCGCGGTCGGTAAGCCCGTTGTACCGGAGGTCGAGCGTGGTCAGGTTCGCGATATTCGGAGTTCCCGCGAGTGCGGCCACACCGTCATCGCCCAGCGCATTCGAGCCGAGGTCGAGCGAGTGTACCCCGGCGAGCCACTCGGCCCGTGCCAGATGCTCGACCCCTTCGGGACCGATTCGGCACCCGGACAGCCCGAGTTCGCGCACCCCGCTCAGGTGCGGCGATTCCGAGAACCGGCGCACGTCCTCCGCCGTTCCGCCCGCCACGGACAACGAGAGCGATTCGAGTTGCGCGAACTGTGGGATCGCGGCGAACTCCCCGACCGTGAGGTCACCGTGGGCGACCTTCAGTTTTTGGAGGAACGGCGCGGCGTGAAAGAGGCGCGGGGCGTTCGCGGGAAACACGAGTGCGTCGCGCTCGATGTCCAGCTCCTCGATCACGCCCTTCGGGCCGTGGAATATGGTGGGGAAGTACCCGTCGTAGCCGCCGATATAGACGCCCGGGTAGATGCCAATTTTGGCGAGCGGGAGTGCCCAGCGCGGCCCGTACTTCGCGACAATTTTCCCCACCCGCTCTTCGAGGCGCCCGCGGCGCTCGTCTCCCTCGGGGAGCGCCGCGATTCCCAGCGTGAGCCGGATGAAGTCGCCGTAGGGGTCGCCCTTGGCGCTGAGCCAGGCGGCGTAGTCGAGGTAGGGCCGATCCGTGTCGCGGTGGTCGAGGATCGCACGAATGAGTTGCACCTCCTCGAGGGAGCGCGTCGGGAGCGGTTGTTGCCGCGCCGGATCGGGGCGCCCGGGGGCGATCAACCCGTTCGCGGTGTTGTAGAACCGTGCCGCCTCTTCGCGGAGTTCGGGCGTGGGCGGGTGGAATTCGACCGTCTTGTGCCCGCCGTCCGGATCGGGTTCAGCCCAGTAGTAGTACGAATCCTCACCGAACTCGATGCGGAACGGCGGGGTCAGCACGGGACGAATGAACGCGTCCGGCTTCTCCATGTGGTCGCCGATGGGTAACGTGAAGGTACCGAGCGCTTCGCCGAAGAGCGTGACCTTGTACCGTCGCACGCGCTGGTGCGGGAGTAACCCGAACGCGCTCGCGGTCCGAATGACCAACCAACTGAACAGACCCATGTTGCTCCCTCGGCACGCGGAACCGGCTCACCGAACATCCGGCGTTGGTAAACCCAAAGACGAGAAGAGGCCCGGCCCGCGAGGCGGCGGCGCCCGGATCCCGGTCCTGTTTGAGTGAACGAGCGACCGCGTGCGGATCGCGCCTATCGTAGTCGAGAAGGCAACAGTTCTTGAGCGCCGAGTCGCCAGGGTCCGAACAGGAACTACCTTTCGCCCGAGAAAGTTGTCGACCCGCCGAACCGATGTTCCCGGACCTGACCTCGGAAGAGATCTGCAACGACTACACAACAGCCAAGATCGACGCGGGCGCTACGATGGCGCAACATCAGCCTGTCGCAGAGCGACGAGCTAAACCGACCACGGGAACTGTGACAGCGTAGCTACGAGTGGAAGGCAACACAAGCGCCGGACGTCACCCGTTTCCGCACCCGCACACGAACTGCCCCTCGGTCAGTGGCTCACGTCCGTGAAGGTGCGCACCCTCCGCTCGGTCAGTTCGCCGAGCAGTTTGGTGAGTCGGCGCACGTCACTGAGCGTGGTTAGGCCCAACACGAGATCGTCCCGATCGCGGAGGTACAGTTTCAGCAGAGCCTCGTGCGGAGCCCCGCGGTTCCACAGGCGGAACAGAACGGACGGCTTGTAGATGAGCGCGTCCTCGATGTTGCGCGCCTTGATGACGAAGTTGAGTTCGTGGTCCCGGCGCAACAGGTGTAACGGCTTCTTGTCGACGCGCGCGCGTCGCTCGGTGTACTTGTCCGGGTCCGGGCCGCGGAAGCTGTCGAGCGCCAACCCAACTAGCGCACCGCATAAGGCACCGCCGACCGCGCCGATGGCCGCACCGATCACACCGGCGGTCAGGGCCTCGGTCAGACCATCCCGGATCGTGCCCTTCACGGCGCCCATCCCGACCGCGAAAGCACCGATCCCCGCCCCGGACAACCAGACCGGGGGTATCCAGTCCTGCCCGAGGTACACGCCCACCAACTCGCCGTCGCCGATATACAGGCGGAAATTCTGCAGGCCGTTCGGATCGATTACGTGGAAGTGCGGGAACCTGGGTTCGTCGACTGCCGGGGTAGCGTCGCTGAAGAAATCGAGATCGTTGGCCGGGTCGGGTGCCAGCACCGCGACCGCGACCGCCACCTCAGGTACCTTGAACGGCTCTTTGCAACGCGGGCAGCGGACCGTCTTGCCGGCGGCAGAAACCGGCACCCCGAGCGGCGCCTCGCACGTTGGGCACGTCATGGGTCGCGGGGCGATGGGCACGGAACACTCTGGGCAATTAGAAGGGGAAACTCGCAATTACAAGTTCAGAACAATGTACATAAACAAATCTCAGTTAGGCATCATCGACGTGAAAAATACTCGCGGGTGATTCCTACGGGTACAAAAATCAGTAATCGCTTCCCGCAAGAACGTAGGGCGAACCGGCGCGCCGCGGGCGCCTCACTCCAGCGGCAAGACTACTTTGGCCCCGGATGTGTGCGTCAGCTCCAGCATCCCTTTCGCCACGGCCGCACCACTCCAGCGCGTAGATCATGAACCGCCCGTCCTTCTGGACGGTAACCAGTTCGGTGCCCTTCATGATCTTGAGGTGGTGCGATACGTTTACCATCTCGGTACCGACCTCGCGGGCCAGATTCGTCACCGTCTGTGCGCCGACGGCTAGGGCGCGGATCAGGGCCAGGCGCGTCGGTTCGCCGATGGCCGCGATCCAGCCAGCTTGCTCGTTCGGGGCGGATGCGGTTCGGGCTATTGGGGTTCGGGTGGGCTTAAGGGTTCGGGCGGGCAAAGGGATCATTTCGCCCGCTCAATTTCTTCTCGATCCAATCCAGTACAGCGCGGTACGCCTGGGGCCGTCGTGTCTTGGGAATCTTTGACAAGCGGCTCACAGCGAGAAAGACGTATGTGTTCTTTTCACCTTGGGGCGGGGAAGAGTCGCCGCACTTTATCCAGGCAGACTACACGTCGCAGAACGGCCGGCTCCAATCGACTCAGCTCGAAGGTAACCTCAAAAACCTCCGCTTCCGCTCGCGACATCCTTCGTGAGGGCTCCGGATTTTCTGTCCCGCGATTACCAACCTCATCCTCGTGTTTCGGCTCACGTTCAGGATCTTTATAAGGTTTGACGGGTTTCGCCGGACTCGTTGTGTCCGACGCTTTAGCTTCGTGCCCTTCCTTGAGTTCAGGATCGGTGCGAGCTTCCGCGACTTCGATCAGGTTCTCAAGAATACTCACCAACTCCTCGCGACGCACGCGAACGTAACCACCGGCCGCACCGTCCTGGGTGCGCACGAGTTGAAGAAATGACCGAGCGATCACCGTCACTTCCGAATCGTCCCGTGGCGCTGCGATTACCTCCAGCTCGCTTAAGCGAATACACGGAACGGTCTGCTCACCTCGCTCACCCGGGACGATGTGGACTTTCACCAGAGCAGCCTTGCTCGGGTCGTATTCCGCGAGTCGTGGGCGTCCCACGCCGACCGCGGATTTCCTTCGGCTGCTTCCCGCGCCGTTCTCCTCAATCACTTCGCTAAGGTCGTGTTGAGCGATGTTGAGGCCGCAACAGGGCATGCTTTAAGGAACGGTACATGATCGCTCCGGAACAGGTCCAACAGATTACGCGGCCCGCGCGCACCGGTGACCACAACGACGAGACCGAGTAGGCCCCGGCGAACCTCTCGGCACGGTTGCGTGATTCACCTAAATTTCCGCCGCACGATTACTTGAGTATCTTACCGTTCCCACTTACGGGCGTCACCACGAGGCGGTCGATCTGGAAGGGTGTTGTGTAGCCGATTTGAATGGCCAGCGCCTTTTCGTTCGGTGTGCGGAAGTCGGAATGGATCCAGAAGTGAGTAAACGCGCCCTTGTAGGAGGTGATTACCGTTCCATTAACCAAGACGTCGATCTTCCCCTTCCGGACGGAACAGGCGACCGCATAATCCGTTCCGGCCTGAACGAGCTGGCGGCCCTTCACTCCCGTTCCGTTATTGAGCAGGCTTTCCCCGGCGATATTCCCCATTCCGCTGAAGTAGCCTTTGGACGGCCACGTGTCGATCGCCACGTTGATCCGGTGGCCGCCCGCGACCAGTTGAAAACCAAAATACTCATCCCCCGAGACGCGCCGTACCGTCGCTTCGATGTCGTACTCGTCGCCCGGCTCGTATGGTAGTTGCAGCACCCCTGGAAACGTCGGATTAACACCCACAAGTGATTTCCCGTTCTTCTTCCACTCTCCGAGGACGGCGTGAGCCTTCGGGTCCGCGAGAGCGAGGAGGTCGATCGGGCCCCCGTCGGCTGTCGGACTTTCGTTCTTGAGATCCTTCCGCGCGGACCCGATCGTCGATACTTCATCTCCCCTCTTGGCCGCTGTGAATCCTTTGACCGTCTCTTGCTGCACGGAATCCGTCGCCTTCGGCTTCCCTCCGGCCACGATTAGAGCTACGCCTACGAAGGCGGCGACCAGAACCGCGGCACCGGTCCCGATGAGGACCGGTATGACGCGGGCCTTCTTTCCCCGCGCTCCCCCCTTTGCCTTCCTCCGCCTCGGTCGGTCGGGGCGCTCTAGATCGGCGCCTTCGTCCTCCCCTCGCGCGTTCTCCTCCCGCGCTCTCTTCCGCGATTCCTCCCGCGTCCCCTCCCAGAGGACTCCGGACGAAATGACCGTGCGCGTCGCGCCGATCGTCGTCTTCTCCTCCTGCTCCTCGTCGGGCGGCATTGGCGGCGTGATGGCGACGACCGCCATCGAGCGGAGCAACCTCGGCTCGCCCGGCTTCGCGGCGAGGTGCCCTCCCCGCTGCGATGCGCTCGACGGGGTCCGGGTCGTCCACGGGTCGGCGCCCGCCACTTGCGAGTTGGAGGGCGCGGGCGGCGCGCCCGGCCCCTCGGCCGTGCCGGGCGCGGCAAGGCCCGCGGGCTGTTCCAAGATCTCTTGCAAGCGATTGGCAACTGCCGCCGCGGTCTGCGGGCGCCGCTCCGGATCCTTCGCGAGGAGTTGGTGGATCAGTTCCGCTAGAGACTCGGGAACGTTGACGTTTTGCGCGCGGACGGGTTTCGGCTCCTTGGTGCCAAGAGCCAGTAGCACGGCACCCACGCTCGCCCCCTGGAAGGGGAGCTGCCTCGTGCAGAGCAGGTAGAGGACCGCGCCCAGTGAGAAGAGGTCGGTGCGGTGGTCCACCCGCTCGCCGAGCGCCTGCTCTGGCGACATGAATGCCGGAGTGCCGAGCACCGCACCGCTCTTGGTGAGCTCGTTGTCCGCACCGCCGGGCCGGGCCAGACCGAAGTCGAGCAGCTTGACCCGGCCGCGGGGCGCCTCCAGCCACAGGTTCGCGGGTTTGATGTCACGGTGCACGGTGCCGAGCTCGTGGGCCGCGGCCAAACCCAGGGCCGCCTCCCGTGCGATCCGCACGGCACTGCGCAGCGCCGGGGCACCCTTGTTCTGGAGGAAGGCGTCCAGCGATACCCCCTGGAGGAGCTGCATGGCGATGTACGGGATGCCGTCGCGCTCGTCGGCCTCGTACACGGTCACCACGTTGTCGTGGCTGATCCGGGCGGCGGCCTTCGCCTCGCGGAGGAAGCGCTCCTTCGCCTCCGCGTCGGCGGTGAATTCCGGCAGCATCACCTTCAGCGCCAGGTCGCGGTCCAGGCGCGTGTCCCGCGCCAGGTAGACGGCACCCATCGCGCCCCGGCCCAGTTCCTTCACGACGCGGTAGGGCCCGAGTGTTCCCACCTCGCCCCCCGCCACGGGCGGGCCGAAGGCGAGCGCGGCAGAGCCCCACGACGCGGGGTGCTTGGTTACGCCGAAGTGGTCCGAGGCGGAGATCAGCAGGCTCCCCAGGCGCGGATCGGTGATCCGCGCCGGGTCGTTTGAATCGGGCATGAGCGGCTCCCGCGGTTTCTGCCGAGTGTATCAGTTGAGGTGCCGTCGCGAAAGGTCGCACCGGTTGCGGATCTCGCGGCCGAAATCCTGAAAGCGGGCGAGCGCGGGTGATCCCGATCTACTTGACCATCAGTGGGATCTGACGTGGCGGGCAGAATTCCCCGACACGGTGATCCGTTCGTACCCAACGGAGAAGTGAGAAGCGATGAGCGCCGCACCGAAGAACCGCCGCTTGTACCGCCGCGTCGACGAGTACAATTACGTGTGCTGGGACACCTCGACCGACACGTTCAGTTGCATCTCGATCGACCGGGCACCGCCGCTGCGCGAGCTCGCGCTCCACGGTTCGTTCCCGCACGTCTCATTTTTCTGTTCTAAGATGGGATGTTTTTCTGCCGGCTTAGCGTCCAAACCCGGTTTGATACATGAGCAATGACCGCTCGCACGGCAGCAAGTCGTGCCCGGATCTGAATCCCGATCCGAACGACGCAAGATGCGAGAAGACGGTCGTCGTACAGAATCCGACACGGGACACCCCGCCGCCCGTCGGGCGATCGCAGTTCATCCGTCAACCGATCACGGATGTGATCGGACAATTCGAGGTACTGGAGGCGATCGGCCAGGGCGGGTTCGGGACCGTCCAGAAGGCGTTCGATCCGAAGCTACAGCGCATTGTCGCCATCAAGGTGATGTCCGCGGAACTGGCAGTTACGTCGCCGGCCCGCAAACGGTTCCTTCGCGAGGCCCGGGCCGCGGCCGCCGTCTGCCACGAAAACGTCGTCCACATCTACGCGGTCGAGAGCGATCCGAGCCCGCACCTCGTCATGGAGTACGTCTCCGGCGGGTCACTGCAGGAAATGCTCACACGTTCCGGTCCGCTCGACGCCCAAGAGGTGGTACGACTCGGGGCGCAGATCGCCCGCGGGTTGGCCGCGGCCCACGCACACGGGCTGGTTCATAGGGACGTCAAGCCCGCAAACGTGCTGCTCGAGCCCGGCTCTCCGCCCCGCGCGAAGTTGACCGACTTCGGGGTCGCCCGAGCGGCCGACGACGCCAGCCTGACTCAGAGCGGCATGATCGTCGGCACGCCGATGTATATGGCTCCGGAACAAGCCCGGGGCGATCCCGTCGATCACCGGGCGGACCTGTTCAGCCTCGGCAGCGTGCTTTACGCGATGGTCACCGGCCGACCGCCGTTCCGTGCGAGCAACAGTCTCGCGGTGCTGAAACGTGTGTCCGAGGACACCCCGAGGCCGGTTCGAGAGATCATTCCTGAAGTGCCGGAGTGGCTGTGCGAGATCATTGCCCGGCTCCACGCCCGCGAACCGGGCGACCGCTTCCAGTCCGCGTCAGAAGTAGCAGACCTTCTTGAGCATGGGCTGGTGGCGGGTGCCGACGGTGCGGCACGACAACGCCCGGCGAGCCGACTCAAGTCGAGTGTGAGCCGCTACCTTCTGCCGGCGCTGACGTTGCTGGTGGGTGTCGTCGCTGCAATTGCATTTATGTCTTTCCGATCTGCCGAGAAGATCACGAGCAATGGCACCGCGGAGGGTGCTAAAGTCCCGGCAACGCCCCCGGTGCGGGCCGAGTCCCTGACACCTCATCAGAAATTCGGACGCGCCGCGACCGAGTTGCACCGGCTGAACCCGGAGTTTAAGGGGCAGATCATCCCGACGTTTGCCGAGGACCAGTTGATCGGACTGGAGCTGACCGACTGCAATGCCGTCCGAGATCTATCGCCGCTCCGCGACCTTCATGAGCTGCAGAAACTCGTCGCTTGGAACACCGAGGTAGTCGATCTGAATCCGCTACGGGGGCTCCCACTTCGGCACCTCTGTCTCAACAACGATTTTCAGCTCTGTGACCTGTCGCCCCTCGCGGGTATGCCGCTCGAGTGCCTGGAGGTGTGGGGCTTCGGGGGCGGCGACCTGTTGCCCCTGGCAGGGATGCCGCTGCGGATCCTGAACTGTGGTGGCGGCGGGCGCAAACTCGATCTGGCACCGCTCAAGGGGCAACCGCTGAAATTCCTTTGTATCAATCAGACCGGCACGGACGACCTATCGCCACTGCGGGGAGTGGCGCTCGAGGGACTGTTGATCGAGAGTACCCCGATCCGCGACTTGGGGCCGATCAAGGGGATGCAGTTACGTAAGGCATCGCTCAAGGGCTCGCGTGTAACGGACTTGAGCCTACTGCGTGGAATGCCACTCGAAGAAGTGACCTACGACTTCGTCCTCGAACGAGACGCCGAGTTCCTCCGTTCCTTCTCGGGATTGAAACGCATCAACGAAGGGCCACCGGAAGAATTCTGGAAAGGTGCGGGGAAACGGTGACGCGCCCGACGCCATTCGGATGGTGGCGAGAAGGTGCGGGTGAGCATCCGGAGGTGCTGTGAGCATCTGGGCCTGGGTGCCAATAATCAGTTCAAAAAGCTGAAAAATCGGCTCATGAGGCCGTCGGGGTGGAGGTGTAGCAGAGGACGTTGTCGGGCAACGAGTTGCATTCAGCCTCCACCTCCACCCCGACGGCCTCCACGCAACATCAGGCCAGCCGGCGGCGCAGAGCCAATAGCCCTCCGACCCCGAGCAGCCCGAGTGTGAGCGACGCCGGTTCGGGAGCAGCCATCGGGGTCGGGCCGGCTAATTCCCCTTGTACCCGGAACAGGGCATCGACCTGGCCCCCGAATATCGCCGAGTAGTTAGAGTTCGGGCTGGTTGTGTACTCTTTTCCGCCGTCGTAATCGCCGGGCAGTCGGACCGCGATGCTCGATCCAAAAGCGGCGCTCGTGTACACGAAGTACTGGGTCTGAGCCTGGAGCGTCACGCCCGAGTCGAACACGTACACCCCGGCGGCCGTCGCAGCGCCCGTCGCCAGGAACCCGGGAGTAGAAGCGCTCAGGTCGACCGGCTTCCCGAAATATTCCTTGTCGAGCAAGTAGAGCGTGCCCGAGGCGACCGGCGTTGTCGCCCCGCCCGGAGCGAAGAAGTTGAACGTGATCTGATCCCAGGGGCCACCGGTCGATGTGGTGAACGACTGCCCGATGGCGAACGTGCTGACACTGGTCCCGCTGGCCGGACCCGTGTACTCGGCGATCGTGAACCCGGCGGTGGCCGGCCCCGTGCACAGGGCAGCGGTGATAAGAGCAAGGGCAATACGAAGCATGTTAGTACTCGGAGGGGCGGGCGGCGGGCAGTGGCAGCCCCTGGATCGCCCGTTGATCCAGCAACTGGCTACAGTTTCAGCGGCGCGATTGCGTGCGCGACCGGGCTTCGCGACGCGCTCAAATGGATCGCGTGCGCGACGGGACGTTCGGCCAGCGGTTCACGAACCGCCGGGTGCTATCGGGGCGTATCGGAGGGTGTTTGTTTCACGCACCTGGTACGGAAAACCGGGCCGAAACCTAAACCCTCTTTTCGAGAAATGTTCCCAGGAATCGCTGAAACGGTCTGACGGGAGCCGGTGCCCTCTGGAATCCGGCCGATGGCGCAGGGCTTTGGGATTCGGTTACCAACGTCTGAGCGGGGGAAGTGGCGGCTCGGAGCGGTAACCGCGCCCCGTGAGGACATGTGGCCACTGATTCGGGTTCCGTCGAGCGGTCGCTGCTGGGCCTAACCGCCGCTACGGTTTTCGGCGCTCTTCCAGTTCCTTGCGCCACTTCGCCGCGTCGTCGGGCCGGTTCGTCGCCTCGCAAAGTTCGACGAGTCGCGCCGCGCCCTCGGTGAGCCGCGCCCGTGCCTCCGGCGGTACGGATCGCTCGCGCTGCTTCATGCCCTCGTATCCGGCGAGCAAAAACGGTTCGGCGTCGGTGTACTTCTTCTGACCCAGGAGCGCGCCACCGAGCATCGACCGCGTGGCGAACGTCCGCCAATCGTTGGGCTCTTTTTTCGCGCGAATCGCCAAGGCCTCGCGGAGCAGCGGCTCGGCTTCCGCCCACCGTTTGCGCTCCAGAAGAACCAGGCCGAGTTGGGCGAGTCGGCCGGCCAGTTGCGGACTGTCCGGGGATAACGTGCCGCGAATATCGGACAGTTGTTCCTGGAGCAAACGGGTGAACTTGGCGTCGTCTCCCACCTTCGCGTAGGCGTCCAGAAGGTGCGGGCCGATCCAGCGCAGTTCGGGGACCGACTTCGAGGCCCGGTGGGCTTCTTCCATGAGCACGATCGCGTCCGCCAGCCGGCCCGCGTCCCGGTAGCTCACGGCGAGGTTGGCCGCAGTGTTGAGCGCGTCGGCGTGGTCGCGCCCGAACTTCGCGGTCTTCAGCTTCAGGGCCTCCTCGAACAGGGGAACCGATTTATCGAACTGCCGCCCCAGCCAGTACGCCCGAGCGAGGTTGTGTAGTCCGAGGAGTGTTACGGAGTGCGTCGGGCCGTACCGGGCTTTCCGCAGCGCGTATGCTTCTTCAAAGAGCGGGAGCGCCAAAGAGAGCTTCCCGGCGTCCCGGTAGGCCGAGGCGAGGTTGTACTTGCACGTCTGCGCCAAGGGATGATCGGCATCGTGTTTGGCCTTCAACACGGCGAGTGCCGCTTCAAAGAGCGGGAGCGCGGCACCGAAGTTCCCGGCGTCGTGGTGCGCCCCGGCAAGGTTGATCGTGCTGCTGAGCGTGTCGGGGTGCTCGGGGCCGAGTTTGGCTTTGCGGCGCGTGAGCGTCTCTTCCAGCAGCGGCACCGCGGCTCGGAGCCGGCCCGCGTCCCGGTACACCATCGCGAGGTTGTTCGCGCAGGTGAGCGTGTGCAGGTGCTCGGGGCCGAGTTTGGCGCGCATGAGGCGGAACGTTTCTTCGTACATCGGCAAAGCGCGGCCGATCTCGCCAATGTCCAGATAGGACTTGGCGAGATTGGTCATGCAGGTCAGCGTGCGGGCCTCGTCGGGGCCGAGGCGAGCCTTCATGAGGGCGAGCGTCGTTTCAAACAAGGGCACGGCGCGGTCGAACCGTTCAACCGCCGCGTAGTCCGCAGCCAGGTTCGCCGTGCTGACGAGTGTGTCGGGGTGCTCCGGGCCGAGTGCCGCGGTGCGGAGCCGGAGCGTTTCCTCGTCGAGCGGCAGGGCGAGGTCGGGTCGGTCGGCCCAGAAGTACGCCTGGCCGAGGCCATTCATTGCGGCCAGGGTGTGGGCGTGGTCCCGGCCGAGAAGCATGGTCCGGAGCTGGACGGCGCGCTGCAAGAACTCGATGCCCTTTTTCGGCGCCCCGACGCTGCGGTAATTCATGCCGACGATCCAGCACAACTCGGCCTCGATCCGCGGGGCGAGATCCTTCCGCGCCCGCAACTTCGCCGCGGCCCGGTCCAACAGGTCGCGCAGGGTGGCGTCCTTGCTCAGCCCGTCCCGGTCGCTACCAAGAAGGTCTTGCCCCTCGACGCTCGTGAGGGCCAGGAAGTCGTCACGCACGAACCGGTTAATCGCTTCAGCGAAGTTCCGCTCCCGTTCCTCGTCGAGGCGCGCGGCGTGCTCTTTCTCGGCGGCATCGTTGGCCCGCTGCTCGTTGGTCTCGGCGGCGGCGCGCGCCCGGTCGGCCTCGATCGCCTGCCACTTCGCCGCGCCCAAGCCGGCCACCAGCGCGAGTAGAACCAGGCCGGCTGCGATTGCCGGCCCCTTGTTGCGCAGGAGGAACTTGCGGAGGCGGTACGCCGCCGAAGGCTGCTGCGCCTCGACCGGTTCGCCGGCCAGGAACCGTTCGACGTCACGGGCCAGGGCGCTGGCCGACTCGTACCGCCGGTCGCGCGCCTTCTCCAGGCACTTCATCACTACCCGGTCCAGGTCGCCCCGCAGTTGCGCGACCAGGCGCCGCGGGCGGGCTCGTGGTGGCGCGGCGGCAGTCACGCGCGCGGAGGGCTTCGCCGGCTCCTTCTCCTGGATCATCCGGAGGATTTCGCCCAGCCCCGCCCGCTGGAGATCGAGCGGCCGCAGCCCGGTGAGCAGTTCGTAAAGGACCGTGCCGAGTGAGTAGATGTCGGAGCGCGTGTCGATGTCGGCGCCCGGGCCGGCGGCTTGCTCCGGCGACATGTAGTCCAGCGTGCCGACCACGACGCCGTCCTGCGTGACGTGCAATTCCCCGGTCGCTTCGTCACCCACGGCCTTGGCGACGCCGAAGTCGATGACCTTCGGTACCGGTCTGCCGTCGACCGTGGCGACCAGGACGTTCGACGGCTTCAGGTCGCGGTGAACGACGCCCTTCTGGTGCGCGTGCTGAACCGCCCGGCAGACCGTTGCGAACAGTTCCAGGCGCCCGCGCACGTCCAGTCGCGCGCCCGCACAGTAGTCGGTGAGCGGGCGACCGGGGACCAGTTCCATGACGAAGAACGGGCGCCCGTCGCCGGTTTCGCCGCCGTCGAAGACGCGGGCGATGTTCGGGTGGTCCATCCGGGCCAGCGCCTGCCGCTCCGTCTCGAACCGGTGCAAAACCGACCGGCCGTTGAACCCGGCCCGGATCACCTTGACGGCAACGGCCCGGCGAAGCGGGGCGGTCTGATCGGCCGCCCAGACGGTGCCCATGCCACCTTCACCAACGATTTCGCGCAGGCAGTACCGACCGGCCAGCACGGTGCCGGCGGCGTCGATCGGTCCGGCCGCCCAGTTTTCGGCGCGCGACCCTTTGAGAACCAGCGACGGGCGATCCGTCAGTGCGTCCAGTTGTGCTTGGCAGGTCGAACAAGCGTCGATGTGGTTGGTCGCCGCCGCTAACGACGGCGCGTCCAGCCGGCCGGTCAGGAAGTTGCGAAGCCCCTGCTCCCCCAAACAGCCGGTCATGGCTCCTCCTCGGACGCGCGGACGAACTCCTGGAGCATGGCCTGCACCTTACTCTTGGCGACGAACACCGCCCCGACGTTCATGCCGAGTCGGTGAGCGGCTTCGGCCCCCTTCTGCCCCTCGACGGCGGTTAGAACGAACGCCTGCCAGGTGCGCCCCTCGACCCGCGCACGAACCTGTTCGTATGCCCGCTCCAGTAGCTCGTGATCGAAGGCGGCCAGGAGCCGCTGGTCCAAATCGTCGCGGGCCGCGACTCGGTCCAACACGTCGAGCGCCGCCGAACCACCGGCCCCGGCGCGGTCGCCGGCGCGGTAGAAGTCGCTCCAGGCGTGCCGCGCCAGCGTCTTGAGCCAAGCGCGGAACCGCTTGGACGGGTCGTAATAGAAGTCGCGCAGTTTTTGGGTGAGTTGTAGGAGGACGTTCTGAGTCACGTCGGCGGCGTCGGCTTCTTGCAATCCCCAGTGCCGGCACCAGGCGGCTATCTGCGGCCCGTAGCGCGCCACGAACTGGTCCCACGCCGCCGGGTCGTCCGGCGCCTGCTGCAGCCTGAAGAGTAGGCTGGCGCGCGTCCGCAGTTGAGAGCCTTCGCTGTCCGTCATATGGGGTTCAAACAGTGTAAGCGCGCGGCCCGGCAGGGACAATCCTCACAAAAAGCCGTACCGATTTTTCGTCGCACCGTTTCCCCCGCGCACCATTTGATTCGCGCTGCCACGGTCGTGCGGCTCTCTGCGATCGTTGCACGGCCCGAACTCACCTCGTCGACTGTTCAACGAGGTGTCCCAATGTTGGGCGCAAGATGTTTACCCGCGAGCCCGTTTTGCGGGTCGTGTGCCCGCGGCGGTAACGCTGGACGAATCCAATGTCTCGTCCGTAACCCCTTGATGGGGAGCCACATCCGGGAGATGTGATGCGGGCAATGAATCGTGGGTCAATGCACGCGCAACATGACCGACGTTCGCGCTTTGCGCCGGGCGCCGGATCGGTCATGCTGGGAGCAGTTCCAGGGGGACGGCCGATGTTGACCGAAGAGCGGTGGCTGGAGTTGGAAGACCCAGTGCGGATGGTTATGTTTCTGCAGTCACGCAGGACCGACAGGAAGCTCCAGTTATTTGCTTGCGGCGTTTGTCGAAAACTCGCAGCACTCGTGGGGACCGTGGAGTACCTTCTAGGACTGGACGCTGCGGAGCGTTATGCCGACGACGAGCGGGCAAAACCGGCCATGCAGCGGCGCCGGCAAGCCCTGACCCATCGCAAGAACTCGTTGAGCAGTAGCGACCCATCGGGGGAATACACCCCTCTGTTCCTGGCCGCGGTTGCGATCAGTGAGAGAGACTTCCTCAGCTTCCCAACGTGCCTCAGTAGCCTTCAGATTACCCGTCCGGGCGATCCAATAAGAATCGCTCTGCAGGCCGCGGGCCCGACCATCCGCGACATCTTCGGGAACCCGTTCCGTCCCGTCACCTTCCTCCACGAGTGGCGCACCTCCACAGCCGTTGCCCTCGCGTCCCAGATGTACGAGTCGCGCGACTTCGGTGCGATGCCCATTTTGGCCGACGCGCTCCAGGACGCGGGGTGCGACAGTGAGGATGTGCTGGCGCACTGTCGCGGTCCGGGGCCGCACGTGCGCGGATGCTGGGTGGTGGACCTCGTGCTGGGGAAGTCATAGAGCCAGCACGCGATCATCACGATAACGTATGATCAATCGATCGTACACGCGAGTTCAGTGTAGCGCCGGTTCGAGTGGGGCGCGAGTAGAGATCACCGAGCCGACGCCACGCGGACGCGAGCGAAACGGCGGCAAAAGTGCGCCACTCTTGGGTTCAGGCGATCGGGTGGAACGGGCTCCCGAAGATGTCGAATAGGCCTCCGCACTCGGTTGCGCGAATCTGCTTTGGTTGAGGGAAAGACGCCCCCTTCCCGGGAGGAGTCCCCAGGGCGTTGGCATTCCATTTCGTGCGCCCGTGTAAACGACTAGATTATCTGACAATCACGGCTTCGAGATAGCGAGTGGCCTGATGGTTGACGGGCGGCCCAGCGTCGGGTTCTGCTGGCCACCACTCAACTGCTGCACGCGCACAGCGGCGTAGTGCTCTAACTCGTTCAGGTGGACCACCCCGTCGCGGTTGAAGTCGGCCCGACCGCCCATCCCCTCGGTCAGCCCGAGCGTGTAGAACCCGGCCTTCGTCGCCGGGCTTTCCAGCGAGTACTCGCCGCCCAGCGACGACGCCAACACTACCACCCCGTAGTCGTCGGTCATCAGGTCCCGCACGAGGTTGTCGGTCTGGGCCGGCCGGATCTCGGTCACCGCGCCGGAGTGGCAGGCGTCGAGGATGGCGACCAGCCGGCCCGGCATGTCCTCCAGCCGGCTCTTCAACTCCTCCCCGGACAAGCACGTGCGCTCCATATCGGGGCCGACGTCCACCGGGATCAGGTAGAATTTCCCGGTGCCCTCGTCGCGCCCGCCGTGGCCGGAGAAAAACACGATGCCCACGTCCTTCGCGGTCATCTTCGCCTTCAGCCAGTCCAGCCCCTCGCGGATGTTCGTTTTGGTCCCCTGCTTGTCGGTCAGCACCTTCATCTCGATGGTGCCGAACACCGCCTTCGACCGCACCCGGAGCGTGTCGGTGAGCAGGATCGCGTCGGACGCCGCGTAGTTCAGTTTCATGCTACCGGGGTACGCGGACACCCCGACCGCCAGGACGTACAGATTGGGGAGCGGCTCCGCGCCGGCCCGGGTGACGACCGCCGGCGCGGAGCCGCCCTTACTCACCGGCGACTCGGCCAGCGCCACGAGTGTGTGGGTGCCCGGCCCCAGAGTGACTTCCCAGCTCGCCTCCGCTTTCGGTTGCTTGTCGAACCGCTTCACGCCCGCGGCCCCATCATACGGTCGCCCGTCCACGAGCAGGCGCATCGCGACGATCGGGTTCTTGGCACTGCCCTCGGCCGTCGCGCGGACCGTGATCGGCTTGTCGGTGGCGGCGACCGGCGCAGCGAGCGTGACGCCCGGCGGCAGCACGTCCGCCAACCCGGTCGCGGTGATCTGCTGCCGCTCGAACTTACTCACCATCGCGAGGCCCAGCCGCATGTCACCGGCCGGGATCAGGTACTTGATGAGCGCGGGCTGGTAGAGCGACGCGCGGAACCGCACCGCCGGGTGGACCGCCGGCAGCTTGGCGACACCCGCGCTCACCTGCCACGCGATGAGCCGCTCGCCGTACGGCGAGCACGCGTAGTACCCCTGCGGCGTCCACGCGATCCACTCGCGCGAAACGGCGAAGACCGACAGTACCGGGTCTTCGCGGTCCACCGCCCACACGCGGAGTACCTGGTCGGACGACCCGCTGACGAAGTGCCGACCGTCCGGCGCCGGGGCCAGCGCCGTCGTCAGCCCGCGGTCGCCGCGGTACTGGCGGATCAGCTTGCCGGTCTTCGTTTCCAGTAGGTACAGGTCGAACGACGCGCCGACGAGGACGCCCCGCCCGGGAAGGAGCGAGACGCTATAAATACGGTCGGCGCGCGACTTGTGCTGGTAGAGCGGCTTACCGTTCTCGAGGACCGTGAACTGGAAGAAGTTGTCCACGCGGACCGAGTAGGTGCCGTCGTCGCGGACGTGCCGCGCGTACGCGCCCGGTTCGGGAGCCGGGCCGGGCACGAACTCGTCGAGCCGGAGCGCCTGTTCCAGCGCGCACAGCCCGTCGGCCCCGGTCAGGTTGGTGTTGCCCCACGCGAGGGACTTCCCGTCCTTCCCCCACCCGACCGCCCAGAGCGACTTGCTGGCGGACTGGAACTTGCGGACGATCGCCCCGTCCCTTGTGCCCCATACGATGATTTCGTTGTTCTCGCCGCCGGCGGTCACGGCCCGCGCGCCGTCGGCCGACCGGTTCACGGCCATCACCGTGTTCGTGTGCTCTTTCACGACCACGGGTTGCCGGCCGGTTTCAACGTCGGTCACCCCGGCCCAGCCCTGGCGCGCGATGCCCCCGAAGACGAATTGCTTGTCGCCGGGCAGGAACCGCATGCGGACGATCTGGATCGGGCTCCTCCCGTCCTCCAGCGCCGGTGCCACCTTCGCGAGCGGCTTGCCGGCCGGGTCATAGGTGAGCACCTCGCCGTTCCCGCAGCCGATCGCGAGCGCGCTCCCGTCCGACGCCCAGTCGATCGTGTTCGCCCCCTGCTCTGCGAGTTTCAATCGGACCGTGGGACCGGTCCGATCGGAGAGCGCCCAGACCGTCACCTCGCTGTCGCGGCCCACCGCGGCCAGCACCGGCCGCTTCGGGTGGAACCGGATCTGCTTCACCTGCTTGGTGTGCGCGGGCACCTCGTACACCCACTTCCGCGCCGCGAGGTCGTACACTTGGAGGGTACCGTTGCCGCAGCCAACGGCGAGCAACCTCCCGTCCGGAGAGTACTCGAGCGCGTGAATGACGTCCGCCGCGCCACTGGCCGCGCCGAGCAACTCGCCGGTCTCAACCGCCAGCACGTAAAATGGGATGCCGGATCTGCCGCCGTTGAGCGGGAACCCACCGACCACGAGGTGCTTGCCGTTGGGCGACAGGGCCGCGCCGAACAGCGCGCCCTCGGTGTCCGGCCCGGCCGGCAGCCGGGCCGTGTACACGGCCGCGCCGCTGGGCACGTCCCACAGCCGCACCGACTTGTCCTCGGCCACCGAAATGACCCGGTTCCCGTCCGGGGTAAAGAACACGTGCCTGACGAACCCGGTGTGCCCGCCGGGGTCGAGGACGAGCATGGGGCGCCGGTCCCCGGGCGGCAGCGGTGGCAGTTCGGGTAGCGGCCCCTCCGGCTTGAACGACGCGGCGCGGGCGAACACGTCCCCGACCGGAGCCGGCGGCTCCGCTGGCGTTTTTGAGGCGCTCACCGGCTCGGGTTTCGGGTTGGGCTTCGGCGGGTCCGGGTTCAGTTTGGGCGATACAGGGTTCGCCTTCGCAGGCGGATCGGCCTGCGCGACCGGTTGCTTATCGGGGCTGCTGAACGCCAGCACCAGCGCGACCAAGCCGCCGACGAGTACCAGGGCGCCCGCGACCACGGCGGCGACGAGAGGTGCCTTCGACGCGCCCGCGTCCTTCCGCCTGTACTTCCCGGGCCGGCCGCCCTCGTCGCCTCGATCGCGACGCTTGATGATCTCCGCCGGTTTCAAGGCCGGCGGTTCCGCGTCCTCCAGCCCGGCGGTGAACTCGTGCCCGCATTTGGGGCACTCGACCTCGTGGTCACCGTCTTCGTCCACGGCGACGCGAACACGAGTGTCGCACTTCGGACAGCACGTCTTGATAATGGGCATTATGGGCTGCACCGGTTAAAGGTGGCGGAGGGCGTTGGGAAAAGGAGAGAGTGAGAGTGTACGAAACGGATACCGTGAATTTAGAAGTGTACCAGGATCGTCGCCGCCCGCCGTCCAGCCGTCAAGCGAATAAACAACGGCCGGCCCCGACGCAGGTGACAAAAGCGCGCCCGCATGTGCGCTAACAAGAACACACTCGTGCCCGTGAACGGCCTAAAGCGGTAGCGGCCCCGAAAGGGCCTCGCGAGATTCGATTGCCCGCAACGGCTTCCAGTCGAAAATGTGTTTCGGCGAACGGGCGTGTGCGCCCGCTTGCGCCGAGCGCCTAATCGGTCACGCGGGGAGAGGGTGACCGGTGACCGAATCGGAATAGTTGGTTGTGAGAGACCTGCCTGCAACGCAATCGACCTTGTCGGGCCGTGGGCACGCGACGGTGACCCACGCGCCGGGTCGCCGGGAGTGGGCCCGCGATGACGACGGGGACGGGATTCGCAAGGTCCATGACAACACGCTCGAAAGGCTGTGGGCGGCCTTGCGCACATTCGTCCGACCGTTCCGCGAGATCCGCAAGCACGACCTCCATCAGTACGTCGCCGTCTTCCAGTGGCGTACAACACGTGGCCGGCATGGTCCGCACCCTACTTGGGCTGCCCCGGCCCACCCCGACGGCCTCATGAGCCAAAGCCATTTATTTCTCGTTGTGTTCGACTGAGGGTTCGGCACCCTGCCGAACCCCAGTCTTCATAAGCCCCATCTGTGAAACCCGGCGCCTGCGCGGAGGCTGTCGGTCGCACACTCGGGAGGAATGATGCCCGGAGCCGACCTCCAGGACTCTTACCTGCCGAATCGGGCGACGGAAAGGAATAGCGCGACCCGCCGGATTATGGCATCGAGAGTCGTTTCGGCCCGGATGAATCGGGTCCGCTCCACTCATCTCACCCGACCGCCCGACCGATGCTGGTTCACCGTGACTCGAATTGTCGGCCCCGAAATACCCGTGCCCCTCACCGCCTCAACGATTGCCGGTGCATCATGACCTCGCCCCCGTCGGCTACACTCCTCACCCACCTAGCCCGTGCGTTTGCGTGGAATCTCGGGCGGGTTACCCCTTCGCAGGCCGAGGCCGAGCGGCTAGCAACCGCCGGGCTGACCGAGCCCGTCGTCCAGCGGTACGCGGCGTGGCGGCGCAGCTTGCTCCTCGTTGCGGCGGCCGTGTCTGCCGGTGCGTTCGCCCTGGCCGTCGTGGACACGGTCGCGGGCGGAATGGGCGAGTACACGGCCTTCGGAAAAGGGTTGGAGGTGGCGTGGCTGGTTGCCGCGGGCGCGCTACCGCTGGCCGCACTGGTCGGTGCCACGCGGTGGACCCGCCCCGAAGCGGGGGCCGCACTCCTCACCGGGGCGTGGGCCGCGGCGTTCCTCTTACCGTTCGTGTACGCATTGCTCCCGGTCGGCCTGATCTACCACGTTCAGCCCGTTACCCCCGAGTCCGTCACCAAACTTGCGGCCAAACCGATCTCACCCGCGACCGGCGCGCCTGCTGCCAAGGTCGTAGACGACGAAGAAGACGACGAGAGGCCCGAGTCCGAGCAAGTCCCGGTGGATCCGGCGGTGCTCGAGAAAGCCGTTGCGATGGAGGAAACTTTGGTCGAGTTCGTACTGTCCGGCGGCGGGTACCTGTTGCTCCTTCCGGCGGTGCTGTCGCTCATTCCCGGGGCCGTGAACGGGTGCCTGCGGGTAAAAACTCTGATGCCGGCGGCCCAGTTGCCGGGGTGGCTGCTGGTCACCGTTGCCCCGGCGTTCCTACTATTCTGGCTCGTTCTGCTGGCGGTAGCGAACCACGCCGCCCGCAGCCCGCTGCTCGTGTTCGGAGTGCTTCTGTGGGCCGGGAGCCCGGCGCTGTACTCGGTGTTCGGCCGGGCGCTCGTCCGCCCGCACCTGACCGACGCCGACGCCGCACGGATCGGCCGGGTGAAGCGGGTCGTCGGGCTCACCGGCCTCGCCGGTATCGCGCTCCTGGTTGCGTTCGCTCTGACCGGCAAAGTGGCCGGCTTACGGGTGGTCGGGTTCGATCGGGGAGCCGCCGTGTCCACCAAACTTGATGCCTTGGCAGACGATGATGAGATCGGTTTGGAAGACGTTCGGACCGCGATGGCCGAGTCGAAGTCGGTGGTCTACGCCTTCGATCTAGCGTCGTTCCGGCTGGTAATCGACTTCCTGGCCAAACTGCTCGTGGTGACGACAGTGTTCGCGGGCCTGGCGCTGCGGGCGACTCTTGCCGCTTGGCGGAATGACCGCTCGTTCCGGGGGAGTGGTAACACCGATTACGACACCACCGCGGCGGCCCTCGCCGCCCTGGAGTCTGTGGACAAGCCGTAATTGTAGCGGAAACGACGAGCAAATCACAGACGACCGTACCACAGTTGGGCGGCTGCGTGCGTCCGCGCAGCCCTTCCAGGTGCCGCATGCGAAAAGCATCACTGGCCATTCTTTGAGATCTGGGCTCTTATCGCGAGCACCCTCCGGGTGCCCGCGCCCTGGGCCGCCCGGACCCAACTGAGTTACCGTCCCGGTACGAAGCGTTGACGAACCCTTGAACCTCGTACCGTTAGGTTAGGATTGCGCCACACGTAGGGCCATTACCGCCGGGCGAGTCGGCCCATCTCGCGCCGCCGAAATACTTCGGCGGAAAGCTCGCCTCGGGCACCGGTTCCAGGGGCCGCGCGTCCGCGCCCACGGTGAACGTGCTCGGGTTGTACCGGTTCCCCAATCCCGGTGTCACGGGTCCGCGAGCCACTCAATAACTGCCCCGGTCGGGCGTGCCTTCTCCGTCGCGGGGCCGGCCCGGAACGTGCCGCTCAGTACCCACGCCATTGCGACCGCCTTGCCCGTCGTCGCGTCGAACACGCCCACCCCCTCACCGGTCGCGGTCGTGCGGATCGGGTACTTGGGGTCGCCGTCCCGGTCGTGAGCGGACTCCCACGTCCCCGCGTACCGCACCACGAGCACACCGTCCCCGGCCCGCGCCACCGTCGCGGTGACCTTCGCGACCGTCACGTCGCCCGGCTTCGGGCCGAAGATCGGGTCTGTCATCGGGCTCAGCGCCGGGGTAAAGTGGCGAACTATCGCTTCCGGGACCGACCACTCCGTCCCGACGCGCGCCCCACCCGGCGGGGCCAGTGCGGTCCATTCCTTGGCGCCCAGCCGGATGCTGTCCACGACCGGGGGGCCTTCTTGGCGCCCGTTCCGCAGCCCGATCACGCTCACCGCCAATCGCACCCCGCCCTCGGCTCCCACCCCGCGGCCCCGGTCGGCGAGTGTACCCGGTTTCGCCTTCACCACGCGCGCGGGCGCCGGACCCGCGGCTTTGGCTGCGTCGCTCAGCATCCCGAGCGTATCGGTCACCCAGCGTTTGGCGCCCTCGGCCGCGGACTCGGTGCCCTTCGCCCGGTGGTAGTGGAACCCGAGCACCCGGCCCTCGGGCGTAACGACCCACAGTCCCTGGGGCCACTGCTTCAGCAGCGCCCGGAAGAACTTGCCCTCGGCCGTGTCCGGCAAGCGGTCCGCGTTGAGCGTCACCGGTACGAACGATTCGGTGACGAGTTTTACGACCGCGGGGTCGTTCAGAGGGCCCGCACGGAGCCCGGCCGCGTACCCTCAGCACCGCTCCAGTGGAGTTCCGTCCCGGTCCCGACCACCGGCCAGCCACACCAGTATCGCGCGCTTCTCGTCCCGGGCCTCCTTGAGGGCCGCAACCGGGTCGTCGTGCCACGGGATCTCGCGCCACGCCAGGTCGCGCCCCGTGGGGCGCAGGGGGGCGGCCTTTTTCAGCAAAGCTGTCAATTCGGGTGCCGGCTCGCCGGCACGGGTCGGACCCGTGAGGAGCACAAGGGCCAAGAGCGCGAGTGTTCGTTTCATTGGAGCCCCTCTTGCAGCGCGGGCGACGCCGAAGTGTTTTACCCGGTCGCCCACTGGTGCCGCAACTCCAGCCGTCGATGCGCTCGCGGTTCCGCCTCATCGTTCCAAGGCCCGCGCGGCCCCTGTAACTGTTCACCAAGGGCCTCGACGCGGTCAACGCGCCGGCCCCAAGCTAATGGTGGGTCAAGTGGAAGGCGCATTGGTCTCATATCCACAAGAATGGCACCGTCGTGTTGCGCGGTTGTTTGCAGGGATTTTCTCGGGTTGTAATTTCGGGCTCGGGGAGCAATACGCGGGCACTCGTTCACGAGGCGAACTACGGTTCTGCAAGGCGTCTTGGCGCCACGTGCGACGGCCCGGGCGAAATAGCGACCCCAGGACTTCGGGCACGTGCCCCCGTGAGCAAGTTCAGACGCGGCTCTTCAAGTCACAACTGTGGCGCGATTATGCTCGACCCCATTCCAGCCCATGCATTCTCTATGACGAAAGCCCCCACCCCGACCGGCCCCACGCGCCGGCGCGGATCGTCCGCCCTGCTCCTCCTCGCGCTCCTCTTCGCTGGCGCGTGCCAGCGCCAGGAACCTGCCCCCGACCCGAACCCGGCCCCGACCGCGTTACCCCAAGCAGAAGCGCCCTCGACCGGCGACAGTGTCTCGGAAGACTATGCCATTGTGGAACGGTGTTGGTACGAGCACCGCAGTACGGCCGACTTCCTCAGAGCACAGGGGGAGAAGCGGACACCCGTGTGGAAGGAGGCTGCCACACAGGGGTCGAGCAAAGCGATGGTCCTCTATGCCCGGTCCCTACAAGAGGGAACCGGCGTGGCGAAGGATCCAACCGAGGCCGTGAAGTGGCTCCGCAAGGCCATCGAGCGCGGGAACACGGACGCAATGTGTCTCCTCGCACAATGCTCCTTGGACGGCGAAGGCGTGGCGAAGGATCCAACCGAGGCCGTGATATGGTTCCGCAAGGGTGCGGAATTCGGAAATGCCGATGCGATGCACGATCTGGGTGCGTGTTACGTCAACGGCCTTGGGGTGACGAAGGATAGCGCCGAAGCGGTGAAGTGGTTCCGCAAAGCCGTGGAACTCGGAAATGCCGATGCAATGGTCAGTCTGGGTTCGTGTTACACCTATGGCGCAGGTGTGCCGAAGGATCTGACGGAGGGCGTCAAGTGGTTCCGCAAGGCCACGGAACTCGGATGTCCCGAAGCGATGCACAATCTGGGTGCGTGTTATTTCCACGGCCGCGGCGTGGCAAAGGATCTGATCGAAGCCGTGAAATGGTACCGCAAGGCCGCAGAACTGGGGCTACCGATAGGGATGCACGATCTGGGCACGTGTTACGTCAATGGCCTTGGGGTGACGAAAGACGCGACTGAAGCGATCAAGTGGTACCGCAAGGCCGCAGAACTGGGGCTACCGATAGGGATGCACGATCTGGGTGCATGTTACACCTATGGCGTAGGTGTACCGAAGGATCTGACTGAGGGCGTCAAGTGGTACCGCAAGGCCACGGAACTCGGATGCGTCGAAGCCATGCACGATCTGGGTGCGTGTTACGCCAATGGCACTGGCGTGGCAAAGGATTCAGTCGAAGCCGCGAAGTGGTTCCGCAAAGCGGCGGACTTCGGTAGTGCCGAAGGGATGCACAGCCTGGGTGCGTGCTACGCCAACGGCGCAGGTGTGCCGAAGGATCCGGTCGAGGCCGTCAAGTGGTTCCACAAAGCCGCCGAAACTGGACACGCCGAAGCAACACGCAATCTGGGTGTAAGTTACGCCGATGGCGTCGGGGTAGCGAAGGATCCGGTTGAGGCCGTGAGGTGGTTTCGCAAGGCTGCGGAACTGGGGCTGCCACTGGGAATGGTCAATCTGGGGCAGTCCTACGTTCTCGGCGTGGGTGTGCCGAAGGACACAGTTGAAGGGTTGAAATGGGTCCATAAGGCCGCAGAACGCGGAGCACCCCACGCCATGTACCTTCTCGGCGCTGGGTACTTTGAAGGTGTGAGTACCGCCAAAGACGCATCGGAGGCTGTGACGTGGCTCACTAAGGCCGCGGAACTCGGGAACACAGACGCCCGATATGTTCTGCAGCAACTGCGCGACGCACCGTTGGCACCGCCACCCAAACCGTGATCCGAACACAGAACGCGATTGTTCACGCACAGTTACCGAAGAGCGCACAAAGGGCGATTAGCGACCCGAAACGCATTCCGGCACCGCACCCGTGAGCGATTTCGGGCTGCCCCTGCTACAACAACCGCATCATGGCGAAGCACCCAGACGTTGCGATCATCGGCGGCGGGATCATCGGGCTCACCTCCGCGTTCTTCCTCGCGAAAGAAGGACTGTCGGTCGCGGTGTACGACCGCAGCGACCTCGGCCGGGAGGCGTCGTGGGCCGGCGCGGGGATCGTTCCGCCCGGCAACCCCGAACGCGCTGCGACCCCGGCCGACAAGCTCCGCGGCATCGGCTCCCGGCGCTTTCCCGAGCTTTCCGCCGAGTTGCGAGAACTCACAAGTATCGACAACGGCTACCGACTTTGCGGCGGCATCGATTTCCTGGAACCCGAAGACCGCGACGTCCCCACAGTATGGCGCACAGAAGGCATCGCATTTGAGCGGCTGTCCCTTGCCGACGCCCAACGGCTCGAACCGCTCGGCGAGGTCGGAGGGGAGCCGTACTTGCTGCCCGGGTGCGCACAAGTGCGAAACCCGCGTCACCTGCGTGCCCTTATCGCCGCGTGTGAACGAGTGGGCGTACAACTACATCCGAACACCAGCGTAGAGGCGTGGGACTTCGATGCCAATCGCATCACCTCCGCACAACTCGCGACCGGCGCACGGGTAACCGCGGAGCGGTTCTTGCTCGCCGCGGGCGCCTGGAGTGAATCTCTGTTGCGCCCGCTCGGCCACAGTCCACACGTTCGCCCGGTACTCGGGCAGATCGCGCTTCTGAAGGGGCCGAGTTGTTCGCGCGTGCTGATGCTCGGCAAGCGCTACCTCGTGCCGCGCGCCGACGGGCTCACGCTCATCGGTTCGACCGAGGAGCCAGAAGCGGGCTTCGAGAAGCGAACCACCGCCGTGGGAATCGAAGGGCTGGTCGCGTTCGCGCGCCGGACGGTTCTCGCGCTCGCGGGAGCGACCCTCGAAACGTCATGGGCCGGGCTACGCCCCGGATCGCCGGACGGGTTGCCGTTTATCGGCAGCGTTCCGGGGTGGGACAATGCGTTCGTCGCGTGCGGGCACTTCCGCGCCGGCGTGCAACTCTCGATCGGCACCGCACAAGCGATCACCGACCTACTCACCGGCAAGCCGACGTGCGTCGATTTGGCCACGTTCGCACTGGACCGAACACCCGACACGGCCGCGAAGAGCGCGTTTCGGTCGTGATAAGGAGGGGTTTTTGACAGGATCAGAACTAAACCTCGCTTTTAATCCTGTTGATCCCGTTAATCCTGTCAAAAACTCTTCGACGGCGCGGACCGAGTTACCCGGCTCGCGTTACATTGTTGATCCCGTCAATCCCGTCAAAAGCTCTTCTGGTTCGGTCTTTCCGGCCGTTCGCCCTCGAGTCTGCAATAATACCCCCATGCAACCGACCGAACACCGCTCGGCCGTGGGTCAGTTGGCCGACGACCTCCGCTGGCTCGAAGACCACTGCCGCCGACAGCCGGAACTGGCCGCGCACGCGGGCACGCTGCGGCTCGCCTCCGCGCTCACGCGCAACGTCATCGGGCCGTTCCTCGAGGGCCAACCGACGCGCCCGCTGCACGTCGCGGTCGTCGGCGGGGCCGGTGCGGGCAAGAGCACGGTGGTGAACTTCCTCGCCGGCGATAAAGTCGCCGAGGCGAACCCGCAGGCCGGGTTCACGCGGCACCCCACGGCGTTCCTGCCGCCGGGACCGGCCTTCCAGTGGCCCAGTTACATCGGCTTCATGGGGCAAATGCACCGGCTCACGGAAGACAAGCCCGCGAGCGCCGATGAAGACGTGTACCAGGTGAAGCGCATCGCGCCGCCCACAGCGACGACAGCCGGCACGAACGAGAAGTACAGTCACCCGCTCGCCGAGTTCGTCATCTGGGACTGCCCGGACATGACGACCTGGGCCTCCGAGGGGTACGTGGCGCGGCTCATGGAAGTCGCAGCACTCGCGGACGTGATCGTTTACGTCGCGTCCGACGAGCGCTACAATGACGCGGTCCCGACGGAGTTCCTGCACCTTCTGGTTAAGGCCGGCAAAGCGGTTGTTGTTGCGCTCACGAAGATGCGCGCACAGGACGCGGATTCCTTCATCGAGCACTTCCGCCAGGAGATTCTCGGTCGACTGCCGAAGCTGCCCAACGGCGAAGTACCCGCGGTGCCGGTGGTCGCGATCCCGCACATGAGCATGGCCGAGCGCACGGACCCGGCCGGTGCGGGCGCGCGGTACCGCGTTCAGTTGTTGAACCAGATCCTCGTGCAGTGCGAGAGCGACGACGCCACGCGCGCCCGCACCGTCACCAACGCGGCGAAGTACCTCAGCACTGCCGGGGACGGCCTACTCGACGTGGCCCGGCGCGACTTCTCGGAACTCGAAGCGTGGAAGTCCACGGTGACCGCGGGGAAGTCCGCGTTCGACGAGCGCTACCGCCGCGAGTACCTTTCGGGCGAACAGTTCCGGCGCTTCGACCGGTTCCGCGAACGGCTCACGGACCTGCTCGAACTGCCCGGCGCCGGGCGCGTGGTCGGCGGCATATTTTGGGCGCTCCGCTCGCCGTACCGCTGGACCCGGGATTACGTCTTCGGGCTGGTCGCGCGCCCCGACGTGCTGAATCTCTCGGAACAAACGGTGCTCACGGGCGCGCTCACGAGCTGGCTCGACGCGCTGCAAGCGGAATCGCTCCGCAAGGCCGGCGCGCACTCGCTCTGGAAGCAGATCGCGGTGCGGTTCGATTCAGAACTCAGTCCGCAGGCGCGCGACCGGTTCGCGACGGACTTCCGCGCCTTCGAGCTAAAGGAATCCGAAGACCTGGAAGAAGCAGGTAAGGCGCTCGTGGACGGTCTGGAGAAGAACCCCGCCCTGCTCTACACGCTCCGCGGTGGCAAGTTCGCGCTCGACCTTGTCATTATTGGCAGCGTGGTCTACTTCACGTGGCCCCCGGGCTGGCTCCTGCTGCTCATCCCGTTCGGTGTGTCGGCGTCGCACCAGTTCGCGGAACTCGCGACGCGCGCGGTGGCCGAAGGCGCGCGCCACCGCGTCCGCTCGCACCGCGAGCAACTCGTCACCACGTCGCTGTCCGCGCCGCTCGCGGAGTGGCTCGCGGAGTGGCCGACGACCGGCGGAACGTCGTTCGAGAAGCTCCAGCAGGTGCTGCGCCGCGTGCCGGAGTCGATTCGCACGATGGAACAGCGCGTGGCCGCGAAGGTCGCGGCCATCACCGCACCGAAGCCGCACGAAAACAAGGCGCCCGCGCCGCTCGCTCACCAAAACACGGAGCCGCCGACCGCATGAGCGCTGAAGAAGAATCCGGCGGTTCCCTCCCCCCGCTCGCCGAAGCACCAGAGGCCGCGCCGCAACCACTGTTGCGGACGCTCGCGCCCCTGTTGCGCGGGCTGGAGCGCCCCCTGCGCGCGTGGCTCGATACGCGCCGCAAGTTCCCGCTCTCGATGATCCAGCGCGCGGAACTCGAGGGGCTCGCCGACGACCTCCGGCGCCAGGCCGAGACGCTCGATGTCGAAAAGCCGCTCCTCGTCGTCATGCTCATGGGCGGCACCGGTGTCGGTAAATCCACGCTCCTGAACGCCCTCGCGGGCGGGCCGATTGCTCAGGCTTCGTTCACGCGCCCGACCACGCGCGACCCCGTGGTGTACTTCCACCATTCGGTGAAGTCCGAGCGGCTCGATCCCGCGCTCCGGGTGTGCCGGCTCGTGCAGCACGACCGCCCCGGGCTCGAACAAAAAGTCATCGTCGACACGCCCGACATCGACTCCAACGACCTCTCGAACCGCGACAAACTCATCGCGCTGTTACCGGTCGCGGACATCGTGCTGTACGTCGGTTCGCAAGAGAAGTACCACGACCGCCTGGGGTGGGAACTCTTCAAGGAGCAGCGCCAGCGCCGGGCGTTCGCGTTCGTGCTGAACAAGTGGGACCGGTGCGTGACCGGCGAGAGCGGCGTGCAACCGGACCAAGACCTGCTCGCGGACCTCAAAGCCGAGGGGTTCCAGAACCCCCTGCTCTTCCGCACGACGGCCCAACTGTGGCTCGATGCGGCCAAAGCCCACAGCGGGAGCGGCGTTCCCCCGAAACCGGCGGACCTCCCCGAAGGCGAACAATTCGGGCTGCTCCGCAACTGGCTCGAACTCGGCCTCACGCGGCTCGAGATCGAAGCCGTAAAAGCGCGCGGCGTGGGTCAACTACTGCAACAAATGACCCGCATCGCGGAGACGATCCGCCCCCCGGATTTGAGCGCGGAAGGCGAAAAGGTCAAGGCCGCGTGGGAGCGCACGCTCGACGAAGAAGCGGACGTGCAAGCCGATGTGCTCGTCGGCACCCTGGAGCCGTACCAGACCGAGGTGGAGCACCACTTCAGCGTCGAAGATCAGCAGCGGTTCCGCGGGCTGATGGCGGCGTACCTGCGGCTCACGACGCGCCTCCGCTACGCGGGCAGCGGCCTGCGCGACCGGATCCCGTTCGGCAACTTAAAGGGGAAGTTGCTCGGGGGGCGCGTCGAGACGCCGGTAGAGTGGAACCTCGGAGCGTTCGTGCAGGAGTGTGCCCGGACCGCGGGCGAGCGCGTGCTCGACCAGCGCACCACCGCACTCACCAACCGACTGTTGGTCGAAGCCGAATCGAAGGGCTTTCCGCTCACGCTGCTCACCGACCCCGCGGGCGCTGCGGGCCGACTCGACTGGCGCGAGAAGGTCACGCGCGCGGTCATCGAAGCACTCGCCGAAGTCGAGCGCCAGGCGATCAACCCGACCGGCTTCAAGCGCGTCGTCCGCGGGACGCTCGGCCTGTTCGCGAACACACTGCCGGAAATCGCGCTCGTCTCGACGGCGGGCCTATTGCTGTGGAACTTCTTCGTCCGTGGGGAGACCCCGGACCTCTTCCGCATGTCGTTAGTGGGGCTGATCCCGCTCGTCGTCATCATCGTGCTGCACTTGCTCGTTCTGCTCTTGCTCCCGGTGCGCTGGCCGGCGATCCGGCACGAGTTCCGTAAGCAACTCGGTACGCGAATGGCCGCCGAACTGGGGCGCGCCTACCTCCCGATCCCGTCCGAGGTGGCCGCTACGATCCAGGAAGAGCGGAAGCAGGTGGACGTGCTCATCGCTGAAGCGAAACAGGTCAACGACTGGCTGGCCGAGCGGCAACAAGCCGCGCGCGTGGCCGAATTGTACGGGAAGTAAGTTTCGAGTGCGGTCCGCCCGCCGAGCGGGTGGGCCGCCCGGGAAGGCAGACGTTATGGCAGAAGGAAAATGGATCTCGGGCCTGAAGCCCGGAACGCCGATCGCGGACGCGGCAAAACTCGTGCTTTCCGAGCGGTTCGCGGTGGTGCGGCACTACCTCCCGCTCGCGGCGAGTAAGCCCTTTGAGGACGTGGAATACGTTCACCAGCTCCGCGTGGGCACGCGCCGCGCGGGGGCCGCGCTGCGCGCGTTCGCCGACGCGCTGCCGCGCAAGCCGCTGAAAGCGACGAAGGCCGCCCTCCGCACGATCCGCCGGGCCGCCGGCGACGCGCGCGACTGGGACGTGTTCCTCGCCGCCCTGCCCGGCGCGAAAACCTTCAGCACGGCTCCCGCGAAGCCCGCACTCGATTTCCTCCTCGGTTACTCGTTCGGCCAGCGCGCCGCCGCACAATCGCGCCTGACGACCGCCGAGACCGAAACGGGCGGCGAGTTCAACACGCTCAGCGAAGCGCTACCCGAGCGCGCCCGCGAACCGGATGGCGCGGGCGCGCCCGCGAACTTCGGCGCGCTCGCCGCCCAGCAGCTCGGAGCGCTCCTCGGCGACCTCTCCGCGAGCACCGAAGCGAACCCCACCGAAGCGCACGCGCTGCACGCGCTACGGATCACCGCGAAGCGCCTCCGCTACGCGATCGAAATCTTCGCGGACTGCTTCCCACCGCTCTTAAAGGACACGATCTACCCGGCCGTCGAACGGGTGCAGGAGGTGCTCGGCGAGGTCCAGGACGCGAACGTCAGCATCGCGCGCATCGCGGACATTCGCGCGCACGCGAGCGCGGTGATGCCGAAGCAGTTGACGCGCGTGAAAAAGGGTCTGGACGGCCTCGCGGCGTCGCTCCGCACGAAGGTTCCCGCCGGCAAGAAGGCGTTTACCTTCTGGCGCAAGGAATGGCTGGAAATGATGGCCGCACTCAAGCTCGAAGTGGTGGCGAGTGTCGTGACCGCGTGAGGTGCGAAATGCTCACCCCTCCGCGACAGTTACGGAACGGGTGGGGCCAATACCCACACATTAGACGGCCCTGATTTTCATCGTTTTGGTCTTGCGAGGGTGTACTCGGTTGCTATGTTCGCGCCCTTGTCCTGGGGGGGGCGATGAGATGACTTTTCGCGCAATCTGTGTGGCTTTGCTGCTCTCAAGTCTGCCGATCGCGGGGTGCGGAACAGTCAAAAACACGCTCACAACTCGCCCCGAGGAGGGGGGGAGAACCCCTTTCGGCGGTATCCGGCAAGATATGTTGTGTATCAAGCGCGCCGCGAACGGAGAATTGGGCGTCAGCACGGACCCTCATTCGGAGCCCGAGCACGATCCACAACTGGCGCTCATGCTGTTCTGTGCCATAGACCTGCCGTTCAGTCTCATCGGCGACATCGTGACGTGGCCTTATACGAAGATGTACTCTTACGTGAATCAGCCAGTACCAGCCCCGCCCTTGACATTCGCGGACACCCCCGCGACACCGAGACCCTCGAACGCGAGCGCGACACCGGGAACCTCGTACCCGCCCGCAGCACAGCCCACATCGCTCCCGCCCCTGACGCTGCCTCCGCCCGTAACTGGTTCTGACAAAAACCCAAAAACGCCTTGAAACGGCACCCGCAAGCCGGAGCCCGGTCAGGTAACGAGTGGGTACATTGGCACCGAAATCCGGGCCAATAGCAAGACACGGCTCGCGCGGATTAAAACCAAGCGCGTGTTCAATAGTCGCTCTGGTTCTGATCCGCGTGATCTGCGTCATCCGTGGCTCTTCTCCTTTATCCCAAAGCTCAACGCATCACCCAATCGGACTTCAGGCGGTACACGCGCACCCGGAGGCGCGGGGAATCGCGCCCGCTGACCGGGTCCGCGCCGCCGTAGAAGTTCGGCACCGTCTTCGCCGAGAGCCAGTCATCGCACTCCACGTCCCCGACCGCGTCTGCGGCCCCCTCGGGCGGGTGCGTCACGGCGAAGCCACCATACGGTCGGGGAAAGTTGTCGCCCTCCGGGTACAGCGGGAGCACGACGAAATCGCCGGCGCGCGCGACCGTTTGCTTCGCGATCAGCGGCATCATTCCCTCGCGCTCACAATAGAACTGGAACCCCCAGTGCCCGACGAACCACACCGTTTCGCCGTCTCGTCGGTCGCGGGTGTAGTGGGTCGCGCCTCGTGCGCACACTTTCTCCGGGTACGCATCGAGTGTGTCGAACGCGGCCACCAGCACACCGGCCCCGATCCCGACCACCAGCACCCAACGCGGCGACGTGCGTTCCGGGCGGGCGCGACGAACCAGAGTCGCCGTTCGCGCGGCGATCAACCCCATCACGAGACTCACGCCGATCACGCGCCGGGCGGCCGGGAACGGCGTCAGCCCGAACACGGCGACCACTTCGATCACGAACCAGCCGACGAGGAACAACGACGTGCGATTCGCGCGAATACGGAGCTTGTTCCGCACGCGCACGAGGAGCACGCACGCACACGCCGCAACTGTACCGAACCACACGACTCCACTCACTTGCCAAAATCCGGTCGCGGCCGGTAAGTCGCCACCGATCAGCGTCCAGCGCCGCGGGAGGATCGCCACAAGCGCGAACCCGATGCACCATGTAATGGCGACTCCCGCGAGCCACTGACGCGAAATACGCAGCGCGGAACCGGCGAGCAAACCGGCCCCGACCGCGAGGCACCCCAAGTAACTCGCGAGCGGCGGGACGAGCTCGAACTTGCTTTCGATCAACTCCTCCCACCCGCCCCCGCCTGAAGAACTCGCGTGGAACGCGAAGTGCGACCGCCCGTACTTCTGTACGAGCCACACCTCCCAGCCGACAAACACTGCCACACACAACCCCGTCGCGAGCGCGGCCAGTCCGACGCGCCGGTGCGTGAGGCCGAACCACACGATCACCGCCGGCGCGACGAACGCGCTGTACTTCGTCTGCATCGCCAACCCCGCGACGATCCCCGCAAGTGCCGCCCGCCACCAGTTTCGCGCGAGCGCGGCCCGAATGAACAACTCCACCGAGGCAAGCGCGAGCGCCACGGCCGGTACATCGAGCATCAGATTGACGGCCGGAAGTACCGCGGGCGAGAGCATTAACAGCGGAAGTGCAAAATGCTCTGTTCCGCGCGCGAAACGAACCAGCAACGATCGCATCGCCCAGGCGAGTAGCAGAATGAAGGGAAATAACCAGAGTTTCAGCAGCCCGACGTGTTCGCCGAACAGCTTCACGCCCAGCGCGAGCCAGTACGGAACGACCGGCGGGCACAGCACTTCCATTGCCGGCTCCGGTTGGTTCCACCAGAAAATCGAGAAGCCGTAAGGGTCCGTGGGATCGGACGCGATGTGGCGCGCGAAGAGGAGGTACGCGGTATCGTCCACCGTGACCGGTTTGGCGACGTTTGCCAACGTGACCAGCGCGGCCAGCGCGAACGGCCCGGCGAGAAAAGAACGGGGCACCAGCGACTCCATCGGAAAGTCGCGTGCCTCCCGCTCTCACTTCATCTGGGTGAAGGCACGTCCGTGTGGTAAACTACCAGTGTCGGAGGTGTTTTCCACACGTGACACGAGACGTTCGCGGTGACCGAGCGGCCGGAACAACCCGATTTCGCCCCCGAGCGCGTCCTCTCGGCATACCTACTCGGTGCCCTGGAGTTCGACGCCCTGACCGCGCTCCAGCGCCGGCTGGTCTACGACGTCAGCGGCGACCGCGACACCGCGGCCCTGGTCCTCTGCGAGCACCCGCCCGGAATCACGATCGGGCGCGAAGGGAGTGCGGCCCACATCCGCCCCAACGTGAACGCGCTCGCCGCCCGGCGCTGGCCGGTTCGGTGGGTGAGTCGCGGCGGCGGGGTGATGCTCCACCAACCGGGGCAGGTCGCGTGCTACCTCATATTCCCACTCGACGCGCTTAACATTTCGGCCGGGCGTTTCGTTACCGAACTGCAAGCGGTCGCGGTTGATCTGTGTCGCGAGTTCGGCGTCGAAGCCCTCCCCGACCCGGCCCACCCCGGCGCGAGCGCAAACGGTCGGCGCATTGCCCACGTCGGCGTCGCGGTCCGCAGTTGGGTCAGCTCCTTCGGACTGATTGTGAACGCGAACCCGGACCTCGAACCGTTCCGGGACGTGCGGTGCGACGGCGCCCCCGCACCCATGACCTCGCTCCAGCGCGAAAGTCCGCTCCGGGTGCGCGTCGCCGGTGTGCGCCAGCGCCTCCTCGAGTTGATCGCGGCCCGCTTCGGTTTCGCCCGTGTTTCGGTCTTCCACAACCACCCCGCGGACCTTCCGCGCCCGACACGACATGCGCTCCCTCACGCTTCTTGATAAACCTGAACAGCCTGCTCCACCGCCGCGAACGGGCAACCGGCTCCCGGCATGGCTGAAGCGCCCACTCCCGACCGGGAACGGGAACAACTTCACCGCGCACCTAATCGAAGACCTCAAACTCGAAACGGTGTGCGAGAGCGCGAAGTGCCCGAACCGGCCGGAGTGCTGGTCGCGCCGCACGGCCACGTTCATGATTATGGGCAACCTCTGCACGCGGACGTGCAGCTTCTGCTCCGTGCCCAAAGGCGCGCCCGAGCACCTCGAGGTCGACGAGCCCTCGCGCCTCGCCGAAGCCGCCGTTCGTTTGGGTTTGAAGCACGTCGTGATTACGTCCGTCACGCGCGACGACCTCCCGGACGGCGGGGCCACACACTTCGCGGACTGCATTGCGGCTGTACGCGCGCGAATGCCCTCGGCCGCTGTCGAAGTCCTCACGCCGGACTTCCTCGGTGACCCCGTCGCCATCGACACCGTGACCGATGCGAACCCCGAGGTGTTCAACCACAACCTCGAAACGGTTCCGCGCCTGCACCGCACCGTTCGCGGGCGGGCGCTGTACCATCGGAGCCTCGGGTTACTCGAGCGCGTGAAGCGCCGGGCGCCGCACATCGTCACGAAGGCCGGGCTGATGCTCGGCATCGGCGAAACGATTGATGAACTCTTCGACGTGCTGGCCGACCTCCGCGCGATCAAGTGCGATGTGCTCACACTCGGGCAGTACCTCGCCCCGACCGTGAAGCACATGCCGGTGGCTCGATTCGTGCCGCCGGGCGAGTTCGATACCCTGGCCGCGACCGCACGGCTCATGGGGTTCAAGCAAGTTGTTGCGGGGCCGTATGTGCGGTCCAGCTACCACGCGGACGACATGGTACCCACCCGTGAAGGAATCCCCGCGAGTACCGATCACGGCGCCTGACCTCGGTGCGCAGCGCGTCACGTTCAGCTTGTGGCACGTCCGCGTCGGCGACCGCGTGACCGAGGGGGATCGCGTCGCGGAGGTGCTGATTCCCGGCGCGATCTTCGACGTGCCCGCCCCCGCGACCGGCACACTCGTTGAGCGCGCCGTGCTCCCCAACGATCCGCTCACGCCCGGCACCGTGCTCGGGGTGATCGAAGAGCCGGGCGAACGGCCGGTGTGAGCCGGCCGGTGATCGATTTCAGAATCCCTGGCGGTTCGGTAACGAGCCGCGACCGCAAGGGAGCGGGGCAGTGATTCCCGGTGTGGTGATCGTGGGCACCGAGAACGTGTTGTGCCTCCCGCCCCCTAGCAGTCGCGCTCGTTATCGGACCGGTGCCGTTGAATGTTCGTGTGTTCCCCGACCGGTTCACACCGGTCGGCCGTCGAGGTGGTTCATGCCGCGCCCCGTGTTCCTGTCGCTCGACGGTCTGGACGGCACCGGCAAATCGACACAGTGCCGGTTGCTAGTCGAGTGGCTGAGTGCGCAGAAGATTCCGGTCACCCAATGCGCCGACCCCGGTGGTACACCACTCGGCCAGGAACTGCGGAAGCTGCTACTCTTCGGGCGCGAGCACACCATCGCGACCACCACGGAAGCTTTGCTATTCATGGCGTCGCGGGCGCAACTCGTGGAAGAAGTGATCCGCCCGGCGCTCGAGCGCGGTGAAGTGGTGATTTCGGACCGGTTCCTCCTCGCGAACGTGGTTTATCAGGGGCACGCGGGCGGGCTCAGTGCGGATGCCTTGTGGCAGGTCGGCGCGTTCGCTACCGGCGGACTCGAACCCGACCTCACACTCGTCTTCGATCTCCCTCCCGACATCGCGGTCACGCGCCGGAACCGCGAAGCTGATCGCATGGAGGAGCGCGGGGCGGATTATTACGCGCGTGTGAGCACGGGCTTCAAATACGAAGCCGGGATGCGCCCCGCAAAATACCGCCTCATCGACGCGACCCCGGACGCCGACGCGGTGCAGAAGGTCGCGCGCCGCGAGGTGAGCCGGCTCTTGAGCGATCACGGGTGGAACGTACAAGAATAGGCGAAGGAAGCTCGCATGTCGTGGGACCGCATTCGCGGGCAAGGCAGCGCTCGGAACACGTTCTTCGCCGCGCACGAGGCCGGGCGGCTCGCGCACTCGTACCTGCTGGTCGGGCCGGACGGGATCGGTAAGCGCCTGTTCGCGCGCGAACTCGCGAAGGCGTTTCTGTGCGAGAAACCGCCCGCGGACCTGACCGCGTGCGACCGGTGCCCCGCGTGCGCGCAGGTCGAAGCGGGCACGCACCCGGACCTGCTCTTCCTCCGCACGCCGGAAGACAAGCACGAGCTGCCGGTCGATGACATGCGGGAATTCTGTTCGCACGTGGCGCTCAAGCCCACGCGCGGCCCACGCAAGATCGGCATCGTTGAAGACGCGGACGACTTCAACGCATCATCGGCCAATTCGTTCCTCAAGACGCTCGAAGAACCGCCGCCCGGCGCGCTCCTGTTACTCATCGCGACCACGACCGACCGGCAACTCCCCACGATCCTGTCGCGGTGCCAAGTGGTGCGGTTCGCGCCGCTCAACGCGACCGATCTGAAAGCGGTCCTCGAAGATCGGGGCGTCGAAGACCCCGCCAAGCGCGACCGCCTCGCGCGGCTCGGGAACGGGAGCGTGTCCCGCGCGCTCGCCCTCGACGACGACTCGATCTGGCAGGTGCGACAGAAGTTGATCGAAGGATTAACGTCCCCGCGCCCGCAATTTCAGCCGCTCGCGGAGACGTGGAGCAAGTTCAACGAGGACGCCGGGAAGGAAACCGCGGCCCAACGAATGCGCGCGTCGCTCGTGCTCCAGTTCCTGATCGAAGCCGTTCAGCACGCACTGAAACTATCGCTCGGCGCAACAGTGCCCGACCTCGACCCAACCGAAGCGCCGCGATTGAAGGCGTTCGCCGATCGCGTGGGCACGGGCGTCCTCATGGAACTGCTCGACAAGCTGGTGGAAGCAGACTTTTTCGTCGAGCGTCGCGTGCAACTCATCCTGATCGTGGAATCGATTCTGTCCAAGTTCCCGCGCGAAAAGGGATAGCCGGTTCACGATACTGTGAGCGACTCGTGATCGCTGGAAATGTTCGGCTCTGCCAACGCTGGGCTATTGCTTCTCTAGTACCAGGTCCACGACCCAGCACCCGCGCACGTGGACCTGACTGGTACTTCGGCAGTGGTTTAGCACGTCTTCGTTATCACAACCCGCATCTTGAAGTGCGTCCGCGAGGATCGGCATCGTGGTAAAGTCACGCGATTCGTACATTCCGCGGCTCAGCAATACTACCGTGCCCGTGCGCCATTCGGCCGCGAACACGACCGACCGAAACGGGCAACCGAAGATATCACGCAAGAGAGCTGACTGCGCCCGGAACTCCTCGCGCCGCTCTTTCTTCCGAACCACTCGCCGCACACTTTTGGGGATTCTGGAAAACCTGCCGCCCGCGCGTGAGGTGATGAAGAGGTACCTCAGTGGGTCCAATGGGTTCGCGTGGCCTGGAAGCCTTCCCATGTGGCGGTGATAGGGCGAGAACGTCAGGTACTCGGCCCACACCTCTTCCGCGGATACCGCCCCTTCTGCGAACCGCTCCGCGACGTCGAGTATCCGAACCGCAATGGGCCATTCGGCCAACCGATGACTGAGACGCCGACAACATGCGACGTCCAGGAGTTGGTGCTTCCGCTCAGTGGGCGCGACGCGGTACTCACGCACCAGCATCTCGGGGATCTCACACGCCAGCCACTCCAGTTCGTTCATCGCGTCACCCCGTGGTGTAGAGCTTGCGCTCGCGCACGTACTCCTCCACCGCCCGCGGGACCATGTACCGGATACTCATCCCGTCCGCGATCGCGCGCCGGAGTTCCCGACTCGCGATCTCGATCATCGGGCACGCGACGAACTGTAATCGCACCGTTTCCTCGATCGTGCCCAGCGCCTTCGCGAGCCGGTCCGCGGTCCAGAGCATAACACCCGGGCGCGGCACCACCACCAAACCGGCACGTTCGATCACGAGGCGCGGTTCGTACCACCCCGGCAGGTCCGGCACGCAGTCCGAACCCATCAGCAGGAAGAACTCGTTCCCGGGGTGCCGCGCGTGCAACTCGCCCAAAGTGCGAGCCGTGAAGCTCGGCTCCGGCAGCTCCTTTTCGATGCGGTTCACCTGGAACGCGGAGTGCCCGGCGATGGCGAGTTCGATCATGTCGCACCGCGACTCGAACCGCGTCACGCCCTTCTCGGACTTGTGGGGTGGCTGGTAACTCGGCACGAACCACACTTCGTCCAATCTCGCTTGCGAACGGCACTGTTCGGCAAGGATCAGGTGCCCCATGTGAATCGGGTCAAACGTGCCGCCAAAAATGCCGATGCGCATAACGTGTTCCAGCCGAATCCCGCCCGCAAAGGCGTTGGGTGTAGTGCCAACTCGAACCCACGACCTCTTGCACCCCAAACAAGCGCTACTCGCTTTCAGCCTACCGGTCACGCAACGTCCGGCAACACGGTGCGCAACTCGCTCGCCGCCTGTTCCGGGGCGATGGTCGTGATGTGGCACCCGAACCCCCACTCCAGACCGGCCGGGCGCGCCGTGCGCGGGAGCACTTCGAGGTGCCAGTGGTAGTGCTCCGGTGCGCCCGCGTGCAGCGGCGTCGTGTGAAGGAACCAGTTGTAAGCGGGCGCGTTCAGCACCGCGTCGAGGGCACGCAGAACGCGCTTCAGGAGCGCGGCGAGTTCCGTCGATTCGGCGTCGGTGAGCGACTCGTACCGCGGCCGGTGCGAGACCGGTATAACCCACATTTCGTAAGCGAACCGCGGTGCGAACGTGGTCACCACGGCGAAATTCGCAGAGCGCGCCACCAAGCGCGAGCCGTCGGCCAGTTCCTGCTCAACGATGTCGCAGAACGCGCACCGCCCCGTGCGCGTGTGGTAGACCTCCGCGCCGACCAGTTCCGCGCGCGCCAGTTCCGGGACGATGGGCGTGGCAATGATCTGCGAGTGCGTGTGTGCGAGCGACGCGCCCGCTTCTGCCCCAACATTTTTGAACACCGCAACGTGTGCCAGGCGCGGATCGGCCGCGAGAGCACGCATCCGCACGCGGTACGCCCGGAACACCTCGGCGAACTGGTCGTCGGTAAGCTGCGTGGGGTCGTCGACGTGTTCCGCGCACTCGATCAGGACTTCTGCGACACCCGTCGCGGGAACAGAGGCGAAGAGACCTACCCCCCCAGCCCCCTTCCCTAAGAAGGAAGGGGGAGCAGAACCAATCACATCAGGTATCGCGCTATCAGTACCGGTTTTAGCCCCTCCCTTCTTAGAGGAGGGGCTTAACACCGAAGACGGTTCTGTTCCCCCTTCCTTCTTAGGGAAGGGGGTTAGGGGGTTAGGTTCTTCTGTCGGTCTCACGGCCGGGTACATGTTCGGCACGATGCGGAGCTGCCAGCCCGGGCCGTTCGGTTCCGTTCCGGCCCCGCGGAGGGCGTAGACCTCGTTCGGCGTCTCGCTCTCCTGACCGGGGCAAAACGGGCACGGCCGGCTCTCACCGTTCGTGCGGTGGCGCGGCGCGTGCCCGCTCAACGCGATCGGGCGCCGGGCACGTTCCGGGGCGATAACGACCCACCGCCCGGTCACGGGATCGCAACGGAATTCGGGATCGACATTCATGCTGGTAACGTAGAGCGCGACCGCGCCCGTTACTTGAAGCGTCAGTGATCGCAGTCAGCCCCGCCCGCGGGTTGGACCGGGTTCCGGTTGAATACCGAGAGCGGCCCGCCGGCCCCGGTTCCGCCCGCCTGTTGCACGCCCGCCGACGGGTATTGCGTCTGGACCGTGGTGCCGGGCGCGCCCGGGTTCGGGTCGGACCCGAGCTTGCGGTACGTGATCCGGTACTCGGTGCCTTCTTGCTGCGTGGCAGTCGCGCTAATCGGTCGCTTGGCCGGGTACGCTTGGTTCCGCGGGTTCAGCGCTTCGTTGGTATCGGGTAGCGAGTTACGAGCCGTGCGCCCCGTTGAAACCGTGCGCTCGTCGAGGATCTCGAAGTTCGGCCCGACGTGTTTCTGGATCAGATCGAGTGCCGCGCGGCGATTGTTGTTCGGCCAGGCGTCGGTCTCGTCCGGCACCGCAACGATACCCGAATCGGCCTTCTTTTCGATGAACTTGGCGTGCGATGCGCACCCACTCGTTGCGGCGGCAACCGCCAATAACGCGAAAACGCAGGACCGCCCCATAACTGCTTCCCCCAGGGCGATTCGCGCGCGGCTTCCCCCGAAGTCGCCGGAATCTGCCGGGGTATAACAAGCGGAACGCCCGTGTCGAGGCGAGTTTCGCTAAAGACTGTGTGGTCGCGCGGGCCACGGCCCCCTATCATAAAATTCTTCGCTTGTGCGTTCCGTATTCCGCTTTAGGTTGAGCAAATGTACGCGATTTTTGAAGACGGGTCGCGGCAGTACCGCGTCGAAGCCGGGGCCACGGTCGTGATCGACCACCGCGACATCGAACTCGGTCAGCGCCTCGAACTGAACAAGGTGCTGCTGCTTTCGAGCGGGACCGACACGCTGATCGGGCGCCCGCTCGTTGAAGGCGCGCGCGTTCTGGCCGAAGTTGTGGACTTCCCGCGGGTCAAGACGATCACCCAGAAGTTCCGCCGGCGCAAGGCGTCGCGGCGGCTCAAGGGCCACACGCAGCCGCACGTGCGCGTGAAGATCACGCACATCCTGAAGGCCGGCGAGACCGCGCCCGAAGCACCGGCCGCGAGCTAATCGCGAGCCAACAGCGTCCACCAACTGCGCCGCCGTCACGTTCGCATTGCGTGCCGGCGGCGAGTTCGTTTACAGTGCCGCTCCGATCGCTTCGCAGCCACGGAGGGCACAACATGCGGCGGGTACTTTTCGCGTCCGGGATTCTCGTTCTGCTCGTCGTGGTCGTGGTTACCGCGCAGCCCCCTGTCGCGCCACCCCTAACGCCACCCGCACCTTCGGTCGCGCCCCCGGGCTTTCCCCCATCGGTCGTTCCTCCCGGCGCTCAAGGCGACCCGGTGCCGCCCGCGCCCCCAAAGCCGTTCCCGGGTGTGCCGGGTGCGCCAAGTGCCCCGATGGGCACCCCGAGCGTTTCGGCCCCCGTTGCAGCCGCAGAAGCGCCGCTCAGCAAATTCACGCACATTGAGACGTTCCCCCAAAACACGCAGTTCGCGGTGCGCGGATCGTTGATGGCGGCGGAATGGCTGGCCAAGATGGGCCAACCACACGGCCGGTTCCTCCAGGGTTACTTGCCGGCGCTCCGCCAACCCATGAGCGGCGACCACGATCTACGACAGGCCCAGGCCGCGCTCGCGATGGCTCAGGCCGCCAAATTCAGCGGCGACCAGAAGCACGCGGCCATCGCGAGCCAGGCGGTCCTCGCGCTGCTCGCGTCCACGAAGGTCGATGCGAACGACCCGAATAGCCGCGCCCCGGTGCAGATGTCGTTCGTGTGCAACCGCGTCGGGTTCGCCGCCCTCGTCGCGCTCGCAATCGTTGAACTCCCGAACCCGAGCGACAAGCTCCTCGACGACGCCGAGCGCCTGTGCGCGTTCCTCCGCACGCAGCTCCGCGCGGACGGCTCGGTTCATTACGCAGACAACCCCGCGGACGACCCCACGAAGTTTGATCCGGCCGGCTTCAACGAGTACCCGGGCCTCGCCTTACACGCTCTCGCGGCTAGCAACCGCGTGCGCCCGGCAGATTGGAAGAAGGACGCGGTGAAAAAGGGCGTCGCGTATTACCACACCGCGTTCCGGGCGAAGCCGCACCCCGCCCTAGTCGCAACGGTAACTCCGGCCGCGACCGAACTCTACCTTCAAACGAAGTCGAACGAGGCCGCGACCGCGGTGTTCGAGATGAACGACTGGCTCTGTGCGCTGCAAATTACGGGTAACGACCAGCGCACGCCGCAGTGGGCCGGCGGGTTCCGTACCGTGGCGGATGGCCGCACCACAGACGCCCCGCCCTCTGCGACCGACACCGGGCGCTACATCCAGAGTCTGGCGTGCGCGTACCACCTCACCCGCGTAACGGGCGACCTGACGCACGAGGAGAAGTACCGCCCCGCCCTCACGTTCGCGGTGCAGTTCCTCTACGGGCTCCAGTTCCTCGAAACGAACACGCGGCACTTCGAGGACAATTTCCGCGCGAAGATGCTGATGGGGGCGTTCCACCTGTCGCCGACCGATGGCAACCTCCGCATTGACGCATCGGCCAGCGCCATTACCGGCCTGTTGCGGTTCCTCTCGTGCGGCGCGGAGCGGTAACTCCCGGTACCCGTGGCACGTTGAACGCGCCCCGTGGCTCGGTAACTTGTGGGAAGAATGTTCGTTCTTCTCACGCAAGTTACCGAGCACGCGGTCCTTATATTCCTTGCTCCCGCTCCGCTTGCCACTGCTCCCCACAACTCTCCGATTGACTCGCCGCGAAACACTCGGGAACTCTGGGACCGTGGAGCCGGGCGGTTCCTATAATCCCTACTTACGGCTTGTGGGCACCACGGCCCTGGCCTCCGCGCGGATTCCGAACCGATGAGCAGCGAGCGAGCTATAACGCGACCGAAGTGCCGGTCACTGATGGGCGTCCGCGTCGTCGGCACGGGCAAGTACGTCCCGGACATGGTCGTCGGTAACGATCACCTCCACGCCCGCCTCGGGTTCGATTCCGATTGGATCGTGAAGCGCACCGGCATCCTCGAGCGCCGGCACGCGGCGCCGAACCAGGCCACCTCCGATTTGTGCGTGGAGGCCGCGACCGACCTGTTCGCCAAGACCGGGCGCACGGCCAAAGAGTGCGACCTGCTGGTGCTCGGCACGTTCACCCCGGACATGTCGTTCCCCTCAACCGCGTGCCTCGTACAAGACCGCCTCGGACTGGTCGGCCCCGCGATCGAAGTGGAAGCCGCGTGCGCCGGGTTCATGTACGCGCTCATGACCGCCGCGGCGTATGTGAAAGCGGGTCTGAGCGACCGCGCTCTGGTAATCGGGGGAGACACGAACAGCCGCGTGCTGAACCCGACCGACATTAAGACGTACCCACTGTTCGGCGACGGGGCCGGCGCCGTGTTCGTCGAGCCCGCCGGACCGGAGTACGGGGTTCTGGCTTACAGCATGGGGTCCGAGGGCTCGGGCGGGCCGCTCCTGAAGCGCGAGGCGTGTGGCAGCCGCACCCCGATCACGCCGGAGCTGCTCGCCGAGGGCAAGCACTTCATGTACATGGACGGCTACGCGGTGTTCAAGTGGGCCGTGAACATCCTCTGCGACACGATCCGCGAAGTGCTCACCGCGGCGAAGCTCACGGTCGAGGACATCGGGCTGTTCGTAGTGCATCAGGCGAACATCCGCATCATCAACGCGGCCATCGACTCACTCAACATCCCCCGCGCGAAGGTCTACAACAACCTCGAGCGCTACGGGAACACGTCGGCCGGTAGCATTCCCATCGCCCTCGACGAAGCCGCCGCAGAAGGGCGTCTGAAAACCGGCGACCTCGTCGTGCTGAGCGGCTTCGGCGCCGGCCTCGCCTGGGGTACCGCCGTCATTCGGTGGTGAGTTACCCTTTTTCGCCCGAGCAACCTCAATCGCAACAAGTTCCCCGAGGAACTTGCCAAGCCGTTCGCTTTCGGCTCTGATGGGACGAAGGGACGAGACGATTGAGGGGGCACGTCATGCAGAAGCACCCCGACGCCGATGCGTTCGTTCGCGAGTACCTGACCCGGCCCACGAGCGCGACCACGCGGCTCGTGTTCGCGGACTGGCTCGAAGAAACCGGCGTCCCGCACAACGCAGCGTGGGCGTACTTCATTCGCCTGCGCAACGAGGCCGAGCGCTACGGCACCGACAGTGACGAGCGCCTCGAACTGCTCCGGCAAGCCGACGAATACGCTCCGAAAATTCGCGCGCAGCTCACAATCGCAGCGAGCCTCTTCGTCGGCTACCCCAAATCGCTGCTTCAACTGCTCCCCGCGTCGAACATCACCGTGCGCCTCGCGAACTTCGAGGTTCCACCGCCCGCGTTTGAACTGATGCCGGAATCCGTGGCACGCGAGAACTTGGTTCTGCCGCTCGACGAGCAACAGCAGACACTTCTCGTCGCAACACCCCACCCACACAACTACGACACCGTACAGAAGCTCAGTTTCATACTGAACCGCGACATTATTCAAGTTGCTGCAGACGAGAGCGACGTGCTGGCCGCGATCAACCGCGCGTTCGGGGACCACGAGTACGAGAACTTCGATTCGGCCCCGCTCATCACCGGGTTCACCGACCCACCGATGATTCGCCGGCACGATGTGGCGGCCGAATACGAGTCGGTTAGTGACCCCGTCGTTCGGTTCGTAAACCTGCTCGCGGCCGAAGCGATCGGTGCGCGAGCGGACCGAATTCTTCTTTACCCGGACATTCACTTCCTCGGCGTTCGCTACCGGATCGACGGCGAGTGGGTCGAAGAGGAGCAGGTGCCGCTCCGCGTGCTCCGCGGGGTCACGACCCGTCTCGCGATCATGGGCCAGATCGACCCCGACCGCGTTTTCGCCCAACCCTTCGGAATGGAACTCTTAACGGGCGAGTTCGTGATCCGCGTTCACGAGCGCCGATTCCGCCTGCGCGTGACGATTCAACCGTCCCCGGACGGCCCGGCTACGCAACTCGACATCGCCCGCGAGCCGACCGAGAATTCGTAGGTTCCGAACCCCCGCCCTTCCCCGCGTGTCCGTCAACCGCCGATGCACGAGCTATTTGAACACACTGCCGATCTCGGACTGCGGGCGACCGCACCGACCCCCGACGCGCTGTTCGCGGAGATGGCCGCGTGCCTCGTTTCCGCGATGATCGAAGACCCGACGCGGGTGCGACCGGCGCAGGAGTTGCAGATTGAAATCGCGGGTACCGATCGCGAATTTCTGCTCTTTGACTGGCTCAAAGAACTCCTGCTCCGGTTCGAGACCGACCGAATGCTGTTCGCATCGTTCGATGTGCGTCTCAGCGCAGCGGGCCTAACTGCAACCGTGCGTGGCGAGCCATTCGACACCGAGCGCCACACGTTCGCGCACGAAGTGAAGGCGATCACTTATCACGAGTTGAAGGTGGTCGAAGTTGATGGTGCGTGGCTCGCGGAAGTCATTGTCGATATTTAGGCGAACGGCCGGCGTGAGCCGGCTGGTGTGAGACTCGCGTTCGCGCCGCGAATCTCTCATGCCGTCACCGCGCGTTGCTATCACCAGCCGGCTCACGCCGGCCGTTCGCCGAAAAATCATGAAGAGCGAATTTACCGGCCCGTTGGAACGTATCGGCTGTTGCTGCCACCGCATCCCGAAGAGCTACAAGGCGGGGATGCGCGTGGACGGGCACATCTACGCGAACGACAAGCTCCTGGAAGCCATCCGCAAGGACCAGGCGCCGGACCAGGTCGCGAACGTGGCGATGCTCCCGGGCATCCAGGTCGCGAGCATCGCGATGCCGGACATCCACTGGGGCTACGGGTTCTGCATTGGGGGCGTCTGCGCGACCGACCCGGAAGAAGGCGGCGTCATTTCGCCCGGGGGCGTCGGGTACGACATCAACTGCGGCGTCCGGTTCATCAAGACCAACCTCTATCTCGATGACGTCAAGCACCACATGAAGGAACTGGTGAAGGCGCTGTTCTACACCGTTCCGAGCGGGGCCGGGCGCACCGGGCGCTACAAGTTCGACGCCACCGAGACGCGCCGGCTGATGGGCGAAGGCCCGCGCTTCGTGATCGACCGCGGACTGGGCGTGGCGCGCGACCTCGATCACACCGAGGCGAACGGCCGCATTGATGACGCGGACCCGCACCAAGTCTCCGACCACGCGGTGAAGCGCGGCGCGGAACAGTGCGGCACGCTCGGCAGCGGGAACCACTTCCTCGAAGTGCAGGTCGTCGACAGCGTCTTCGACGCCGACGTCGCGAAGGTCTTCGGACTGGAGCTGAACCAAATCTGCGTGATGATTCACTCGGGGAGCCGCGGGTTGGGCTACCAAGTGTGCGACGACTCGCTCGCCGCGTTCCGCAACTGCCCGACGAAGTACGGCTTCGAGCTGCCGGACCGACAGCTCGCGTGCGCCCCGGTCGATTCGCCCGAGGGCCGCAAGTACATCGCCGCGATGCGGGCCGCCGCGAACTACGGGTTCTGCAACCGGCAGCTCCTCATGCAGCAGGCGCGCGAGGTGTTCGCGGGCGTCTTCGGCCGGTCGTGGGAAGACCTCGGCATGGAGCAGCTCTACGACGTCGCGCATAACATCGCGAAACTCGAAGAGCACACGGTGGACGGGAAGAAAAAGAAGGTCTGGGTCCACCGCAAGGGCGCGACGCGGGCGTTCCCGGCCGGGCACCCGGAGGTGCCCGAGAAGTACCGCGCGGTCGGGCAGCCGGTGATTATCCCGGGCGACATGGGCCGCGCGTCGTGGGTGCTGGTCGGCGCGCCGGGCGCGATGGAGAAGACCTTCGGCACCACCTGCCACGGCGCCGGGCGCGCGATGAGCCGCACCGCGGCGCTGAAAGACGGCGCCGGGCGCAGGATCGACCGCGAGCTCGAACACAAGGGCGTGATCGCGATGGCGAGCAGTCGCAACGGGCTCGCGGAGGAGCAGCCGAAGGCGTACAAGAACGTGGACGACGTGGTGGACGTCGTCCACGAGGCCGATTTGTCGCGCCGCGTCGCACGGATGCGGCCGCTTGGTGTGATTAAGGGCTGAAACTGACGTGTGAAGGGCACAGCAAACAGCGGGCGCCATTCACACGTCAGCTCTTCGGGATGGTGACCTCGACCACTTCCTCGCTCGTGGTATTCGCCAGCGTGGACTGCTTCATGACCTGCTTGACGATCCGTCCGGGCATCTCCTCGCTCAGCCAGAGCTTCACTTCGAGCGGCCCGGCCTCGGTCGAGTCGCTCCACGAGTAGATCGTCGTTTTGTACTTCTTCCCCAGCACGGTCACGTCCTCCTCGCCGGCCACCTTGGCCTTGCGCGAGGGCTTGTTGAAATCGTCCGCGGTCATCCCGTTCGGGATCGCGAACTGGCGCGCGAAGCGGTTGGTCTCGCCGGAGTTCACAGTCGGCGGGGTGCCGTCCCCGCGGTCCGTCGTGTTCTGGCGCGTCACCTCGATGCCGTCGCTGCCGAGCGTGCGGAGCGTGTAGGTGTTCACGCTCGTGACCTTGTTCGTGGACCGTTCCGTGGAGGTGACCAGCTTCCGCTTGACCGTGGTTCCCACCGGGAACCGCTTCCAGTTCGCGTACTCGAGCGTATCGAACATCGGCCCGGAGGGGGCCGCGCTCGGTTCAACGGCCACGGCCCCGGCGCCTGGGGCCGGTTGACCGGAGCACCCGCCGCACCCGGCAACGAGTGCGGTCGCGAGCAGCAGGGGAATAGAAGCGAAGGCGCGCATGAAAAACACCTCGGATAAATGGGATCGGTAAGTGGAGACGGACGGAGCCCCAGGGCTCCGTCCGTCGTCGTACAGATGGGATGGCTTATCTCTTGCCGGCCTTCTTGGGCGGCACCTTGCCCGCGGTGCCGTTGCTCTCTTCGTCGGCGATCCGCTTGTCGTCCTCGGCCACCTGCTTCTTCTGCTCGTCGGAGAGCGGGGTCGTGTTGATCGTCGTCTTCGCCCCGCACCCACCGAGGCCCACGACGGCCACCACGAGCGCGATCAGAAAGTAGTTCCGCACGGTATCCCTCGCGGTTAGTGGGTTTAGAACTGGCTCCCATCAATGACCTGGCCGTCGTCGATCACGCACACCCGCATCCAGGAGATCGGGTCGACGTTGAACCGCACGAAGCGGACCGAGCCGTCGCCCATCACCGCGTTCAGGCCACCGGTGTGGGCCGAGCCGAAGTACCGGCGCCACGTGTTCGTGCCGTCCGGGTTCAGTTTGATGTTGGTCGGGTCGGTGTCGTGCTTCGGCGGGAAATGGTAGCGGATGACGCACTCGTCCCAACCGGCGTTGTTCCAGCGCTCGTTGTCCCCGCCGTCGGCCCCCTGGCGGCTCGGGGGCAGCGCCTTCTCCGCGGCGATCAGGCTGTTCGACAGGCCGTCGGTCGCGTCGGCGATCCGGCGCTTGGCCCCCTGCCCGGACCACACGATCATGCCCTTGCGCCCGGGGTAGTCCCCGAAGTTTTCGGGGGTGCGCTCGTTGCGCCGCGGGGTCATGCCGATCGGCGGGTCGGGGATGTCCCCCTGGTTCTCGTGCATCTCGCCCTGGTAGAACCCGGCGCTCCCGGCGTAATCGCACCGGCCCAGGAGAGCGGCCCCGTAACCGGTCGGGGCGCGGCGGGACGGGCAGTAGTAGGTCTTGATGAGCGCGCGGGCGACGTCGTCTTCGCCGTTGTAGTTCGCCGGGCGCCCGCTGTGGATCGGCGGGAGGTCGAACTTGGCGAGCTTGTACACGTTGTCCTGCTCGATGTACGGCAGGATCTTGAACCAGTGGCTCCAGCCGTCCGGGTGGGCGGCGTTGCAGCACGTGGTGCCGCTCTCGTAGGCGCCGGCCGGCTCGTTGTAGACCATGCCCGGCAACCGGGGGTCGCCGTCGTAGGGGCCTTGCGGGAAGTGGCTGTTGGCGCTCTCGAAGTTGTGGAACGCGAGCCCGATCTGCTTCATGTTGTTGGAGCACTGCATCCGGGCCGCGGCCTCGCGGACCTTTTGCACCGCGGGCAGGAGGAGCCCGATGAGGATGGCGATGATCGCGATCACAACGAGCAGTTCGATCAATGTGAATGCCGATCGAGAACGGTTCCGGGATCTGTGATCCATCGAGAGACTCCGAAAGCGGGCGAGGAAGAATGAACACCGCCAACGTGGGTTAACATTGGCGATCCCCGGCGCGTTCCTCCAGTGGCGCGCCCCAATATTCGCACAACTCTCAACATCTGCTCACGGGACGCGCGCGCCGCGCTCACAATTCCCTCACAACATTTAATCGCACACACAAATGACACGAAAAAAACACACGGGACCGGAAGAACCGGTCCCGTGTGCGAGTTGCATTGAAGTATCACAGGGCTATCAGTTCCGCCCCGGTATCCCCTGCACCGCACCCGCCGGGCGCGTGATTTTGGGGATGTTAATGGTCGGGATTTCGTTCGCTCCCGGCTTCACGCGGACACTGACCGGCGTGTGGGCAGCGTCGTACCATCCCATGAGCCGATCCATGTCCTTCGCCTCGTCCGAAGTTTCGCCCTTGGCGGCGAGTTCGGCCGGGTCATACGGCCACGTGAGTAACACTTGGTACCCACCCTCGGCCGCACCATCGCCCTCGCTGAAGGTCGTGATGGTGAAAGTACCGTCGTCCTTCGTGACCCCGTTCGGGTTGTGGGGGATTCTAGGGACCATCGGCGCGTCGCTCGGAAGGAGGATCACGCTCACCCCCGCGGCCGGCTTTCCGTCGTAGATCACCCGCCCCGTGACGGGATGGGCCGTCACCGGCCCGTCATTGGTGCTCTCCCCGGCGCACCCGCTCGCGAGTGCGGCCGACAGCGATACGAGGGCTACTAAACGTCGCATGTACGGCCCTCCGGTTAGTAGTCCGACGGGGTGATGTCGCCCGCCCGACGGGTGATGAACTTCACGAACTGGCGGATGTCCATGTTCGCGCTGATGAAGTGAACGGACCCGTCCGCGAACACGTGGTTGGCCCCGCCCATGTGGAAGCTGTACACCTCGTTGCCGTTGTTGCAATTGGTGTGGCACGGCCCCGGGGCCGTGACCCCGTCCGACGCCAGCGCCCCGTGAACGATGTACTCGTTGTCCCGGTTCGCCCACCCGCCGTCCTGCCCGCCGCCCGCGGTCACCATCTTCCCCTTGACCCACCGGTCCGGGCGCCCGGCGCACTCGGACAGCATCAGGGTGTTCGAGGTGCCGTCGACGATCTCGGGAATGGTCCACGACCGGTTCACTTGGAGGATGCCGGTGTAGTCGGCGACCACGTCGCAGAGGCCGGCGGTGGTCGCGAGGGGCGCCGAGTACGCATTGTTCGGCGCGTAGTCGCTCGGCGGGTTGTTCACCCCGCCCCCGGTACACACGCGCGTGCCGGCGCCCGGGGTCGAGGGGCACTGGAACGCGGGGATCACGTTAGCGATCGCGGCTTGGTTCGCCGCGTTGTTCCAGTTCACCGTAAACGAGTACTGCTTGTACACGTTGTCCTGTTCGATGTACGGCAACAGGAACGGGGACCAACTGTGGATCACGCCCGACGTGGTGACCCCGGCCCGGCGCGCGGCCGAGAGCGAAACGTTGTCGGTCGCCCCCGACAACCCGCCCGGCGCGAAGCACCCGTAGGCGGAGTGGAAGTTGTTCATCCCCAGCCCGACCTGCTTCAAGTTGTTCTGGCACTTCATGCGCGCCGCGGACTCGCGCACCTTCTGCACCGCGGGGAGCAGGAGCCCGATCAGGATCGCGATGATGGCGATGACGACCAACAATTCAATCAGCGTGAACCCGCGCCGCGGGCTCGCGTGAACGGTCATATTGAACCTCGGAGGCTATTTTTGAAACGTGCCGCCGGCCCAGTGCCGGCGGGGGACCATTGGCGGGCGGGGGCTAGTAGTCGGCGGAAATCACTTCGCCGTCGCTGATGAGGCACAGGCGCATCCAGTTCGCGGCGTCGATCCCGTACCGCATGAAGCGGACCGAGCCGTCGCCCATCACCGCGTTGAAGCCGCCCGGGTGCGAGCTGCCGAACCGCACCGACCAGAATGAGGCCGACCGCGAGTCCGGGTGGTTGGCGTCGGAGTCGGGAACGGCCTCACCGAACCGCACGTGGTCCTGGTCCCAGCCGGAGTTGTTCCACACCTCGTTGTCCCCGCCGGAACTGCCCAACACGGTGGGGTGGCACTGCTTGTCGCCGGCCAGAACGGTGTTCGAGAGGCCGTCGCTCACGTCGGTGAGGGTCCGCGTCTGCTCGATGGGGGCGTTCACGGGCTTGGCGGTAAAGGTGGGTTTGAACTTCCACTGCCGAACGAGCATCCCCTCGCGCCCCTCACCGTCCATGTCCCGCCCGCCGTTCCCGGCGTAGTCCGCCCGGGCGCCGTTCGAGTACACGGTCGGGGGGCGACGGGACGGGCAGTAGTACGTCTTGATCGCGGTCATCGCAACGACCGTGTCGGTCGGGTTGTTGTAAACGTTGTCTTGCTCGATGTACGGGGTGATGTGGTAGAGCCACGTCCACCCCGGGCGGTACGAGCCCGCGTTGCAACACGGCGCAGTGCTCGGCGCGGTTCCACCGTTCGGGCCGTCGGACCCGGCGTTCGGGAACCGGTTCTGGGCGCCGTGGTAGTTGTGGAAGGCGAGCCCGATTTGCTTCATGTTGTTGGAGCAGCTCATGCGCGCCGCGGCCTCGCGCACCTTCTGAACGGCGGGCAGCAGCAGCCCGATCAAAATGGCGATGATGGCGATCACCACCAGCAGCTCGATCAACGTAAACCCACGTGGCGCGTTGTGTCGCGTCATCCGATTCGGCCTCAGAAGGATAAGGGCAGGCGGGGCGAGGGGCGGGAACAGGGAGCGAAGGCGGGAAAAACGGGCACCAGGGCAATGGCACACACGATCCCAACACACCCAATCTACCCGCGCCGAAGTGAATGAGGGGGCCTTCACATACTCTTCCGTGACATTCCACAATCGGAGAAGATTGCGAAACGACAAACCCTTACCCGACAGGCAATTACGACAGCAAGTGAAGAAGAAGTGAAGAAACGTTGTGGATAACACAGGCGGTGGCTGTGCGGGTCGTCTCCGAATCAGCGCCGACTGTAAAAACGAGCCTCAAGTGAGCGGCCAAACCAAATCATCACTTGAGGTTCACACTCCGAGTTTCGTTAGTGGCCGATCACTTCTCGGCCTTCACCTGCACGAAGAGCTGGTCACCGGGCTTGAGCTGATAGTTGGTGTACGTCACGCCGTTTTTGATCGCGGGGAGTTCGACGGGCATGACCTCCTTGCCGCGGACCAGCCACACGTTCACGGTGCCCGTCATGATCGGGATGTCGTCGATCGCGTGGAGCAACCCGTCGAGGACGCATTCGTTGCCGGTCGCCTTCACCTTGATGACCTTCTCCGACGCGGTGAGCGTGCGGATGTGGACCGTGAACACCGCGCCGGTCGGCTCGGCCCCGCCCGGGGCGCCGACGGGCGCCTTCGTGCCCTTCGCCGCCCGTGCCTTCGCGTCCTCGTACTCGCGGACGGCCAGTTGCCACCGCTGGTTCGCCCCGGCCCACCGCGCTTCGGCGAGTTCGGCGGCCTTTTTCGTGATCTGGAGCTGCGCGGTCGCCTCCGCGAGTTCGAGCTTGGCGTGTTGCGAATCGAGTTGAGCGTTCTCGACAAGCGCGAAGAGCTGCGCGAGCGCGAGGTCGCTCACCCGCTCGTCGCCCGTTTTCTTCGCCAGTGCGTCCAGTTGTGCCCGGAGTTCGCGCGTCCGCTCGTCGTCGGCCGCCGTGGGCTTCGGGCCGGCGCGAACCATCTCGAACACGATCACCCCTTCGCCACCGAACTTCGTGGGGCGCTTGCCTTCGACCGTGAGCGCCAGTCGCAAACCGGCCGCGTGCATCACGGTCTTGTTCTTGAGTGCCGGTTCGCACACCCCGTTCTCGTTCGGGAACCGCCCGGTGACCAGGGTGCGCAAGTTGTTGTTCGTCTTGTGGCACTGCATGCAGGCGTTCAGCGGCGCGGTGACCTCGTAGATCCCGCGGCCCGTCGGTTCGTGCGGGGTGATCAGATCGATGGTGTTGCGGTGCGCGACGGCGTCGGGCTTCTGACGGGCGAACTCGACCGAGATCCCGTACCGGCGCTGCTTCCACGCCCCGGTCGCATCCCGGTACGGCATCTTCATCGTGCTCCCGCTGATCTCGATCACCCACGGGTCGCCCGGCTCGATATTCAATTTCTTGTTCCCGTCCGTCACGCTCGTGACGCGCCACGATCCCTGGAGCGGGTCGAGGTCGGCCCCGGGCTTCGCGGGCGGGTCCGCGGGCGCCGGCGCCTCGCCCGGGTCGAGTAGCCGACCGACCTCTTTGATCCGCGCCTGCAACCGGGCCAGTACGTCGGGGTCCACGTTCCGCTTGCCGGCCGCGGCCTTCAGTTCCTCGGCCAGAACCCGCAGTTCTTCTTGCGCGAGGCTCAACCGCGGGCCGCGTTGACCGGCTCCCGTCGCGGGCGGCTCGCCCGCCACCCCGCTTACGGTGGTCGCCGGAGCGCCCGGTTTCTGGCCCGGTTGCGTGCCGGCACCGTCGCCGCTGCCCGAACCGGAGGCCGCGAACGCGCCAAAACCGAGCGCGCAGGCCGCGAACACGACCGCCGTCATCGCCTTGAGCTTGAAGAGCGCCATACTGGACACCACCCCTTCGGTTAGAGCCGCCACGGGAGCCGAAACGCCCGCGCCGGTTCCGATCGCGAGATCGATTGTTGATTGAATCGCCGCGGCCGAGGCCCCCTCGGTGGCCGCACACGCCGCGACCAGCCCGCCCGCCGGGAGCGCGAGCCCGACGCGCCGGAGCCGCGTCGCGAGGAGTTCGCGTGCCCGGGCGAGCCGGCCGGAGAGCGTGCCCTCGCTCCACCCCAGGCGCTCGGCCGCTTCTTTCCGGCTCAGGCCCTGGAGGTCGCACGCCACGACCGCCGAACGATAGATTTCGGGCAACCGGCACACGACGCGGTGAACCACGTCCGCGAGGTCGGCGTCGGGCCGCGCCGGTTCGGGGGCCGCGACGTCTTCGAGCGCGTGCTCGCGCGCGGCCCGCCGGCCCCGCACCGCCCGCGCTTTGAGCGAAACCCGGTGCGCCACCCCGAACAACCACGCCGCGACCGCCTCGCGCGGCCACACGTCCCCCGCCCGGCGCGCGAGCACGATGAACGTCGCCTGGAGCGCGTCCTCCGCGTCCTGCCGGTGGCGCAGGACGCGCCGGCACGTGGAGAAGACGAGCCCCGCGTGCCGGTGAACGAGCGCGGCGAACGCGCCCTGGTCGCCGGCGAGGAACGCCGTGAGCAGCGCGCCATCCGAAGACGCGCCGGGGGTACTCGTCAGCCGGTTCAGCTTGGCCAGGGTCGCGTTCACCATCGCTCCTCGGGTTCGCGTCTCTACCAGTGATTGCCCGTAACCCCGCGGGCGCGTACAGAAGAATCGCGCCGGACTCCTACCGCGTGCGAAAAAGCGCCCGGCGCGTCCTTTCGCCCCGTGCCACGTCCGCCGGCCGCCGCCGTTCCCCCGTCGGTTCCGATGCTTCACTCGGTGACCACCGGAGAAGTGGCGCGGGCCGCCAATGTAACATTTTCTTTGGACAAGTGGCCGGCTCGACGCACTGGTGAGGTGAGATGAGCGAGCCCGTACCGACCGATGCCGAGCTGGTTCGCCGGACCGTGGCGGGTGACCGCGACGCATTCGCCCGGCTGTACGACCGGTACGCCCGGTTGGTCCGCGCGATCGCGGGCGACGCCGGGCCGGACCGCGCCGAGGACGTCACCCACGACGTGTTCCTGCGGGCGTACCGGTCCATCACCGCACTACGGGACGCCGACCGGTTCGCCCCCTGGCTGGTCGGCATTGCCCGGCGCGTGGTCCAGGAAACCCGCCGGCGCCCCGTTCGAGAGCCCCTCTCGAGCGACGTCGCCGACGGGCGCCCGCCCGCGGAACACAGTATCGACGACGCGGACGAGCGCGCCCACGTGCTCGCGCTGGTGAGCCGGCTGCCCGAGGAAGAACGGCGGGCCGTCCAGTTCTTCTTCCTGAGCGGCCGGGACGGGACCGAAACGGCCCGGCTACTCGGCCGGTCCCGGTCGGGTACCTACGCGCTCATCAATCGTGCGGTCGGTATTCTCGCCCGGTGGATGGGGGCCGATCACACGGCCGGGGAGGTTCCGCGATGAGGTGCCCGACCGATGCCGAACTCGCGGCCCTCGCCGTTGGCGGGGCGCCCGCCACCGACCGAGAGCACGTCGCCGGGTGCCCCTCGTGCGCGGCCCGGCTCGCCGAGATCCGGTCCACCGTGGACCGGCTAGAAGCGGCCCACACCGTGCCCGAGCGCGGCCACGCGACCGGGCGGGCACGATTACTGGAGGCACTGGCCGCAGAGCCGGTGCCGGTTCACCCCACTTTTCTTTGGAGGGTTCTCATGGATCGGCGTACCTGGATTACGTCCGGAGCGCTTTCGGCCGCAGTGGTCGTCGCCGTGGTCCTCGGCTGGGGAGGGGCGCCATCCGTCGCCCTGGCCGACGGCCTCAAGCCGTTCAAGGAGGCAAAGGCGTTCTCGTGCGAGTACATTCCGCTCCACGGCGGGAAGCCGGACGCGGTCGCGAAGAACGTAACCATAAAGCTGACCTGGGCCGCCCCCGGATCTCTGCGGAACGAAGTATCCGCCGGCGGTAAATCGCAGGCCGCGGCCATCCTCCCGCACGGGAAAGCGGGGGTCGCCATCGACCACCGCGACAAGACGTTCCTCCCGATGGACGAAAAGCCCGGTCCGCAGGAGGCCGCCCTACTCAAACTCGTCCACGGACTGGCGGCGTACTCGGGCGGGGACCAGAAGCCGGCCGGGACCGACGAAATCAACGGAGTGAAGGCCCCGCGGTTCGATCTGGAAATCAAGGACGCGGAAGCGAAGGACGCGACCTGGCAGTACCGGGTCTGGGTCCACCCGGAGACGAAACGGCCCGTGCGGGTCGAATTCGCACTCCAGGCCGGGCAGGACCCGACGGCCAAGGACGTCGCCGGTGTTCGGCTCGAGAAGTTCGAGTGGGATGTGAAGACGGAAGGGCTCTTCGATACGAAACCGCCGGCCGGGTACAAATCCGCCATAGTGGAGAAGAAGTAGGACCGGACCACGTGTTCGGGCGCCCAGATTATGGTAACGCCTGGACCGGCGAATACCAGCGCCGAGCACCTGTTCTTTGCCCTCAACGGTAAGACTCTGGCGACGGGCGAAGTCGAACCATCGCTCCCGGTAAGGGAACGGGGGGCGCAAGTCTCCCGATCAGAAGCCCAGGGCTACGAAAGACGGCCCCAGAGAGGCGAAGGCCAAAACCATCTGCCGCCGCCGGCGTTTAAGGCACAGGGCGCAAGCCCTGTGCCTTCTTTTCTTTCACCGGCGCAGACCGAACACGAAAAACGGAACATCGGACACGAACGGCACGTTTCCGTTGCAGACCAACTTTGCTCTCGCCATAATACCGTCAAGCCTCGCGCGGTCACGGTCGATCGCGCGGGATTATCCCGGTCGCGGATGTACCGCCGCCGGTCTACCACGGACGGCTCGCGCTCCGTTTTACCTAAATAAAGACCCCGGTTCGCCCGTCGCACCTCGGACCCGCGCTAGAGGCGGGGCTTGACACCGACGAACGCGGCCGCGAGTGCTCGCGCCGCGACTGTCCGATCACGTGGGGTTCGGGACTCGATTCGTGACTCGTGACGCCCGACCGCCCGGTCGGGCGCCGCGTGTGCCATTTGTCCCGGCCCCGCTGCCGAGCTTCGACGGGCCACCGGTTTGGAGTGGCCCTCATCATGGAACCGCTGTTGGTCGGCGGGCTCGTCGTCGTCGCTGTCCTCACGGGCATCGGCGGCACGTACCTCGTCGTGCGCCGGTCGCCCCCGCCCGTCGTCCCCCGCGAGCCCGCGCCCCCCGACCCCGAAGTGATGCGCCGCGCCGAGGCGCGCGGCGACGAACTCGTCGAACAGTCCCGGCGCGACGCCGAGCGCATCGTCCGCGACGCCGAACTGAAGGCCCGCGACGAGGCCGTCCGGCGCCGCGAGGAGCTGAGCCGCGAACTCGACGTCGCCCGGACCGAGGTGCGCGACCTGGAGCGCCGGGTCGAGAAGCGCGAGGACGCCGTCGAGCAGCACCAGCGCGAGCTCGCCCGCAAGGAGAAGCACCTCGACGGACAGAAAGAGAAGTTCGCCGAGCGCGAGGAGGCGCTCGGTACGAAGGCCCGGCACCTCGACGAACTCATCGACAAGCAGACCCAACAGCTCCACGAACTCAGCGGGCTGTCGCGCGAGGCCGCACAGAAGATGATCCTCGAGCGCCTGGAGCGCGAACTGTCCGACGAGATCGCGAAGAAGATCCGCCAGCACGACGAGCGCATGAAGCAGCAGGCCGAGGCCGCGGCGCGCGAGATCGTCACCATCGCCATTCAGCGCTACGCCGCGCACCAGACCGCCGGCACGACCGTGAGCACGGTGGACATCCCGTCGGACGACATGAAGGGGCGCATCATCGGGCGCGAGGGGCGGAACATCCGCACGTTCGAGAAGCTGACCGGCGTGGACGTGATCGTGGACGACACGCCCGGCGTGGTGATCGTGTCCGCGTTCGATAACGTGCGCCGGGAAACGGCCCGGCTCGCGCTCACGAAGCTCATCCAGGACGGGCGCATCCACCCGACGCGGATCGAGGAGGTCGTCGCCGAAACGCAGGCCGAGATGGAAAAACACATCCAGGAACTCGGCACAAAGGCGGTGCTGGACGCGGACGTGCAGATGCCGCACGAGAAGCTGGTGTACCTCCTGGGGCGGCTCCGGTTCCGCACGAGTTACAGCCAGAACGTGTTGGCCCACTCGGTCGAGGTCGCGCACCTGTGCGGGATCATGGCGTCCGAACTCGGGCTGAACGCGCAACTCGCGCGCCGGTGCGGGCTGCTCCACGACGTGGGCAAGGCCGCGGACCACGAGATGGAGGGCGGGCACCCGAAGGTGGGGGCGGAACTCGCGAAGCGGTACGGCGAGACGAGCAAAGAAGTGCTGCACGCGATCGCCGGGCACCACGACGACATCACGATCGACAACATCTACACGGTGCTGGTGGCGTCGGCCGACGCGATCAGCGCGAGCCGCCCCGGGGCGCGGCGCGAGACCCTGGAAAAGTACGTGAAGCGCCTCGCGGACCTGGAAGCGGTCGCGTGCGGGTTCCCGGAAGTGGACCAAGCGTTCGCGATCCAGGCCGGGCGCGAGCTGCGCGTGATCGCGAACGCGCACCGCACCACCGACGCGGACGCGGTGCGCATCTGCCGCGACATCGCCCGCTCCATCGAGCAGCAGCTCGACTACCCCGGGGAGATCAAGGTCACGGTGATCCGCGAGAGCCGCGCGGTCGACACCGCGAAGTGAGTTGGAACTAGCATTTGAGCGCCCGCCATGTTTTGTGCCGTGTTCTGGAACATCGGTGGGCAACCTCCCCGGAGCGGCATCGTGCGCCTCGTCACCGCGCTGCAGCGCCAGGAGGACGCGGACGTTATCGTGTTGGCCGAGTGCTCGGACGGAGTAATCGGTTCGACCCTCCGAGCGCTCAACCCGTCCGGGCAGAGCCTCAACTTCGATCTGGTGCCCACGACTTCACGGGTGAAGGTGTTAACCCGCCGCACGGTCTCCCGAACGAGCGAAATTGATCGCCACGAATACTATTCGGTTCTGAAAGTGGTTCGTGGCGGTCAGCCGGATCTGCTCCTCACCGCGGTTCACATGGTCAGCCTGCTCGAGAAGGACGCGCCACACATCGACAAAGAACTTGAGAAACTGGCCGACGCGATCCGCAGCGCAGAAGAAGCTACGGGCCACGACCGAACCGTCGTTATCGGAGACCTGAACGCGCACCCATTTTCGGACGGTGTCGCGTCATCGGTCGGCCTACACGGAATCATGTCCCGGTCCGTGGCCGGGCGCGGCGAACGACAGGCGTCCCACCGTAGGTACCCGTTTTTCTTCAACCCGATGTGGCAGTTCTACGGGGACGCCACCGCGACCCCGGCGGGTACCTATTACCGCGAGCCCGGAGGCGCTCACACCGGGTACTACTGGCACCTGTTCGACCAGGTACTCATTCGCCCGAGCCTCCGGCCCTACTACCGGGACGATTCGGTGTGTATCGTGACGAGTGTCGGGGGCACGACCCTGGCCGGCCCGGACCTCGTTCCGAACCGCCGGATCGGGTCCGATCACTACCCGATTCGGGTGCGCCTGACCGACTGAAGGGAGAAGCCATGCCGACGATCGTGCCGGATTTGTGGCCGGCCGACATCTTCACAATGCCGAGCAGTACCCCGATCGCCGTCCTTCGCCAACAAGGTGAAGCGCTGGGCGCGCACACGCACAATTTCGTACACGGCGAAGTCGAAACGACCTCGACCCTTGATGGGAAGCAGTTCGCGCACACGCTCTATCTCTCGGCCCCGCTCCTGCGCTACCGGAAACCTCTGATCCGGGTCGACCAACCACAACCCCAGCCGTACCCGGCAACGATCGTTGAAACCGACCTCACGAAGCAACACGACAAGAACTACTGGTCCAGCCCGGTCCGTGACGAGCAGGAACTCCAGGACCGCCTCCGTGAGTTCTTCAACGAACTCCGGGTGAAAGAAATCTTGCGGGCGGTGTTCAACCTCAGTAACGACGTCGCACCCCCAGACGGGCCGTGACCTCCGATTGCCGTTCGCTCACTTTCGCGACAACTCCGCCCCCCACGCCCCTCCCCGCGCAGGAGCGCCCGATGTCTCGAAGTTGGCCCTCCGCGGCCCTTGCAATTATCGCCGTAACCACAGCCCTGTCCGGCTGCAACGCAACGCCGGCACCTACCACGGCGCCAGCAAGCACGTCCCCTGCCCCGCCCGCGCCCACCACGGTGACAACGAGTGCCTCCCCCGCTCCGTTCGCAGGCGAAAGTGCCGCGAAGGTGTTCGAGGAGCGCATCGCGCCCATCTTCCAGTCGCCGGCCCCGTCGAGTTGCACCCGGTGCCACCTCGCGACCGTGGACATCAAGCAGTACATTCTGCCGTCCGCGAACGACACGTTTCTCGCGCTGCGCGAACAGGGATTGATCGACCTCGACAAACCGGAGAACTCAAAAATCCTCGCGCTCATTAATCGCGGTGCGGACGATCCGAAAGCCGCGGGGCTGATCTCCGCGAAGCGCCAGAGGGCCGAATACGAGGCGTTCGCGGTGTGGATCAAGGCGTGTGCCGCCGATCCCGCGCTGCGCGGCGCCCCCAAGCCCGAAAAAGCTCCCGCGCTCGCGACGAAACCGGTCGAAGTCGTCCGGCACGCCCGCAAGGACCGAATGCTGGAATCGTTCGAGACGAACATCTGGTCGCTGCGGTTCCGGTGCATGAACTGCCACACCGAGGGCACGCCGCAGAACGACAAACTCGTAAAGGAGCACGGCGCGCGCGTCGCGTGGTTCCGAAAAGCCGGCCCCGAAGCCACGATGGACTACCTCCTCGCGAGCAAATTGATCGACCTCGACAAGCCGGAAAAGAGCCTGCTGCTGACCAAACCGCTCAACGAGGTGAAACACGGCGGTGGGGTGAAAGTCGTGGTCGGGGACCAGGGTTATAAGGCGATCCGCGCGTGGGCCGAAGACGTGGCCTCTATCAAGAAGGGCCGGTACACAAAAGCCGCCGACCTGCCCCCGAAGGACCAGGCACCCAAACAGTTCGGCACCGAAGCATGGTTCCGGCTGAACAACACGCCGGCCGCGTGGAACGGGAAGTTGCTCCAGGTGGACGTGTACGCCTGGGACGCGAAGAGCGGCGCTTGGGAAAAAGATCCGATCGCGACTTCGGACCGCGTGTGTGGTGATAACGGCTGGCAGCACACGGTCACGCTGCTCGCCGCGCCGGGTTCCGATCGGGCAAAATTGTGGGCGAAGGGTAAGCCTTCGCTCCCAGCGGGGAAATATCTTGTAAAGGCTTTCGTCGATTCCGCGAACAAAGCACAGAAAGATTGGACGGCGCGGATCGGCGCGGGGGAGTTCGTCGGGGAGGCCGAGTTCCAGGGGCGCTGGGCGGAAGGTTACGGTTCCATGACCACTGTGGACGCGGGCGGGATCAAGAAATGAGCGCTTGTACCGAGGTGATTTGGCATTTCGGCGCCCCCGTGCCAAAATAACGCTCATCGCTCCAATCAATCTGCGCCCCTCCCGATCGGTCGAAGAATGCGAACGCTCTCGGACCTCGCGAACGTCCTGATCGGGTGCCGGATCGTCAGCCGCACGCGCTGGGAGCGCGCGGTGCGCGCCGGAGGGGACTACCCGGTCGCGGTTCTCGACGCCCTCACCGCCCACCCGCCCGAATGGTACACGGCGGGGGCCGGGGACACGGCCGAGGTGCCGCCCGGACTGACCGAGTACCAGCGCGGGGTCATTGATTTGTGGCTCGAAGGGGACGAAACCCCGATCGCCCGGCAACTGACCGTGAACCAGTTTTTACTGCTGGACAAACTCGGCGAGGGCGGTCAGGGCGAGGTTTATCGCGGGCGCCAACTGAACCCGGCCCGGTTCGTCGCGGTGAAGACCCTCACGCGCGACACCGAGACGAGCCGGGCGCGGTTCGAGCAAGAGGCCCGCGCGATGATGAAGATCCAGCACCCCGGCGTCGCGCGGTTCTACCTGTACGAGCGCGTCCGCGACGAGGACAACAAGCCGACCGACGAGTACCTCATCGCGATGGAACTCGTGGACGGAACCGACCTGCACCGGTTGGTCCGCTGGTCCGGTCCCGTGCCGTGGCCGTTCGCGGTGAAGTGGGCGATCGACCTGCTCGGCGGGCTCGCGGTCGTTCACCAGAACGGGTTCATTCACCGGGACGTGAAGCCCGCGAACGTGATCCCGCTCGGCCCGCCCCCGGAAGCCGGCACGCGCCCCAACGAGACCGCGGCCAAGTTACTCGACCTCGGCGCGGTCGGGACGGTCGAGGGGGCCACGGGGTCCAAAAGCGGCCGGCGCATCTTCGTCGGCACCCGCGAGTACGCCCCACCCGAGCAGTGGGCGGAGCGCGTCGTTCCCTCGTCCGACCTCTACGCACTCGGCGGGACGCTGTTCTACGCGCTCACGGGTCGGCCGCCCTACGAAGTCGAGGGCCGGGACGCGGTCGCGTTTATGAAGGCGCACTCCCGCGCGCCGATCCCGTCGGCGACCGACTTTAACTCGAACGTCCCACAGGAACTGAGCTGGCTCCTTCAGAGAATGATGGCGAAGCGCGCGGACGATCGCGGAACGGCAACGGAATTGATCGCGGAGTTCCGGGAACTGCTCCCGGCGGACGACGCGCCGGCACGATCCGCAAAACCGGTGCACAGGTCGAAATCCGCCCAAGCCGCCCCGATTCAGGCCCCGCGGCCCATCGCGTCGGCTGAAATGGAGTCGCGCGGACCGCTGGACCGCGTGTTCGGGCCGGTTCTCACGGTTTTTGAGCGCGTGTTTCTCCCCGCGCACCTGCGCCCGACGCCCGGACCCGCCCACCCGTTCGGCGAGCGGGTCGCTTCGCTGGTCCGGCGCCCGCTCGTTTTGCTCGTTTTTGCCCTGATTGTGGCCTTGTTCGTCTTCTGGATTGTGCGGTAAGAGTGAATTTTGCAAGCGCGGCCGGATGTGAGGTATACTAATCTGAGTCGTCTCACTTCGCCCCGACTAACTCCCGACGACCGCGCGGATCATCCATTTCGCCCGACCGGACCGACGAGATGGACTTTCACCTACAAAACGTGCGCACCGGGGAGATCGTCAAACTACCCCCGGAACGTGCCCTGATCGGCGCGGCCGAACACGCCGATGTTTTGACGGACGACAGCCCGTACTTGGCCGCGCTCGCGGTGCGCTACCCGACCGGGTGGGCACTGTTCGGGCTGTCCGACGAGGGCGTTCGGTTCAACCGCCGGCCGCTGCGTGCGGCCCAGCGCGTAACCCCCCGGAAGGGGGATCTGCTCGCGATCGGCGAGAGCCGGTTCACGTTCCTCGCTCCCAACACGGCCCCCGACGACGAATCCGAGGCCGAAGAAGAGGGCGCGCCCCCCGATTGCTTCGCGTACATCACGAACCCGGACGGCATGGAAGAGTGCCGGGCGGTCGATCACGACCTCCTGTTCGGCCGGCTCGAAGGGTGCCACGTCCAGTTGTCCGATACGCGGCTCTCGCGCCTGGGCGCGCTTTTGGCTTCGCACGCGGGCACCTGGTACATTCACACCCTCTCGAAGAAGGCCCTCGGCCGGAACCGCAAGGCGGTGAACCACTTCGCCCGCGTGACGGACGGCGACGAGTTGCTCATCGGGCCGCTCGTGGTGCGCATTGAGATCCGCCCCCCCACGGCCGAACGCGCGGCGCTCCCGGCCCTCACCGGCTCGCGCGAGCGCCCGCCACTGAGCGAGTCGTCGATACTCACGGACCTGCCCGCCTCGACCGACGGGTTGGGGGGAGCACCCGATCCGGGTTCCAGCCTCGATATCCTCGCGCTCCACGCGCGCGGCCAGCAGCTCGAAAACTGGCTGAAGAAGCAACCGCTCCCGGTGCAGGAGCCGAAGAGCGGCCTCGGCGGGTGGCTCGGCGCGCAGCGCGACCGGCTCCGCCGGTTCTGGCTCGACACGCCCGAAACGACGAGCGCCCGGAGCCTGCGCACCGCGGGGCGCCTGGACGATGCGTTCACGGTCCTCGATCGCGCGATCCGCACCCGACCGGACGGCCCCGAGCTGCTGCGCGAGCTCTACCGGCTCTACGAAGCGGTCGCGCTCCTCGACCTGTGCTACCGCCCGCTGCGCCAAATCGAGAAACTGGCACAGGCACGCGGCACGTCCGACCCGTGGGTGTTCGAGACCCTGGCCCGGTTGTGCGAGCGATTGGGGCGCGAGCGCCCCGAAATGTACGACCGCGCCATCGGGTACTGGAACAAGCTGGAATCCGCGACCGGGCAGAGTTGCAACCACCAGAAGAACGACGTGATGGCCCGGCGCGCACTTCACGAGGGCGGCTACGCGGGCGGGGGATAGAATGCCACCCCACCCCCGAATCCCCGTGAGTTTCGCACATGCGACCGATGATCGACGCCCACCTCGACCTCGCCCTCAACGCTCTCAATTACAACCGCAACCTGTTCCTGACCGTTGACGAACTGCGTGAAGTCGAAAAGAACTTCACCGACATCAAGGGCCGCGGGCGCGGAACGGTTACGTTCCCCGAACTCAAGCGGTGCCGCGTGCCCGTCTGCGTCGCGACGGTTCTGGCCCGCAGCGGCCCGGACGCCGCGACCCGCTGGGGCTTCAAGCGCGGCGACATCGACTACGCCACGCAGCACATCGCGTACTCCCACGCCTTCGGCTCGCTCGGCTATTACCGGCTCCTGGAAGCGCAGGGGCACCTGAAGTTCATTCACACCCGCGGCGAACTTGCCGCGCACTGGAAGGCATGGGAAGCGGACCCAAATAACACCCCGCTCGGGATCATCCTGAGCATGGAGGGCGCGGACCCGATCGTAGCGCCGGAGCAAGTGGCGCACTGGTTCGGGCTGGGGTTGCGTGCGGTCGGCCCCGCGCACTACGGGTTGGGGCAGTACGCCTTCGGCACGGCCGTCGATGGGCCGATGACGCCCGCGGGCGTGAAGCTCCTGAAGGAGTTCATGAAGGTCGGGATGATTCTCGACGTGACGCACCTCTCGGACCAGTCGTTCTGGACCGCGATGGACGTGTACGACGGGCCGATGCTCGCGAGCCACCACAACTTGCGGGCACTCGTTCCCGGCGACCGGCAACTGACCGACGAGCAGGTGAAGGAACTCATCAAGCGTAACGCGGTGATCGGTTCGGCCTTCGATGCGTGGATGATGTACCCGAATTGGGTCCGCGGGGAAACGCAGCCCGCGGTGGTGGGGCTGGAAGCGATCGTCGATCACATGGACCGGATCTGTCAGTTCGCGGGTAACGCGCGCCACATCGCTCTCGGTACCGACCTCGACGGCGGGTTCGGCACCGAGCAGACCCCGCGCGACCTCGACACGATCACCGACGTTCACAAGCTGGAAGACATCCTCGCGCGCCGCGGGTACAGTTCGGCCGACATCGACGGCATCTTCTACGGCAACTGGCTCCGGTTCTTCGGCTCGGCGCTGCCGGCGTAAAGCGAAAGAACGCGCCGCCCTCCGCGGCGGAAGCCCTTGCTTTCGCTCCGGATGGGCCGACTTTCGTAGCACCGGGCGGGAGCCCTGTGCGCTCTCACCCACATCCACACTTTCAACGGCCCTGACGCGCGGGAGAGCGCATTAAAAGAATGAAGGCACACAAAGTGTGCCTTCGAGCGCCGGGCGGGTCGATTCCGAGGTTACCGGCCAATGAAGTCGAGGAGCCCCGGGTCGGCGAGCTGCGCGGTCACGGCGTAGATCGCGTCGAGCGCGGTCTTCTGCTCCTGGATTTTCACGATCGCCATCGGGAAGTCCGTGACGACCAGTTCGTTGACGCGCGAGTCCGAGTCCAGTTTCGCGTTGCTGACGACCGTGCCCTGCGATTCGAGGGTCGCGAGGTTCGAGGCCTGCTCCCCGGTCGTTTGGCCGATCGCGGTGCGGGCCGCGTCGAGGTCCGTGAGCCGCTGGTTCATGGCCTGGGAGTAGGCCGGCCCGGTGGACGGGTTGTTGCGCAGTTCGTCCCGCAGCGCGATGAGGGACGCGAACGTGTCCGCCCCGGGCTGCTGGAACACTTCGCTCCCGACGTAGCGGGTGTCCGTGGTCGTGTTGCGGCCGGTGATCGTGCGCGCCCGGTCGGTCGAGCCGTCGTAGGCGATCGTCGCGGGGCGCCCGGCGGCGTCCGTGGTGGCGACGCGGAACGGGGCCGTGTCGGTCGCGGTGCCGGCGAACAGGGTCTGCCCGTCGGGGCGGGCGTTCAAGGTCTGGAGCGCCCGGTTAATGAGCCCGTCCACCTGGGTCGCCAGGGCCTCGCGGTTCGCCGGCTCGCCCGCGGTGTCGGCGCTGGCGCCCTCGATCGCGATCTGCCGGGCCTGCGTCAGCACGTCGGTCACGTCCTGCAGGGCGCTGACGCCGGCGTTGAGCGTGGCGGTGGAAGCGGAAATACTCTGGGAGTAGGAGTCCAGGCGGGCCGAGGCGGACTTCGCCCGGGCCAGTTGCGGGTACGCGCCGGGGTCGTCGGAGGCGCGCTTGATCCGCACGCCGGACGAGACCTGGTCCTGGAACTTGGCGAGCTCGGCGCTCCGCGTGCGGATGTTCGCGATCGCGTCGCCGGTCCGGGATTGTGCTGTTACGCGGAGGTTCATGGGGGTGCTACCTTAATTATTACGGGAGGATCGCGAGGAGCGAGTCCAGAGCGGTGTTGACGACCGACAGGTATTTCGACGCGCCCTGGATCTGGCGCTGGAAGTCGAGCAGGTGCAGCAGCTCTTCGTTCGTGTCCACGCCCGTGACGGACAGTTCCTGGTTGTTCAAGTTCTGGAGCGTGCCGGACTGGGCCGTCTGCTGGTCGCTGATGTTGTTGATGTCGGTGCCGAGCGTGGCGGCGATGTCGGCGAACTCTTCCGTCAGGGTGCGGGTGCCGAACGCCTGCTGGTCCCGGATCGCCCCGAGGCGCTCCAGGTTGGTGCCGTCGCCCGGCAGCCCGGTGCGGGACGCCGCGAGCAGGCCGGGGTTGCTCGAGACCGCCGGGTTCACCGCGATGCCGGCCGCGTTCGACCCGACGAACAGCCCGTTCACGCCGAGCGCGGACAGCAGGTTCGAGGTGTCCGAGTTGGCCACCGTACCGGACCCGGCCGGGACGGAATCGCGCCCGGCGAAGTCGAAGGTGAAGCCCGCCTGCCCCTGGATCTGGAGCGTGTTTGTCGTGGGATCGACCGACGCCTGGAGCCCCGGGACGGCGCCGAGCGCGGTCGCGATGTCGTTCAGGCTCTGGGTCGCCGGGTTGATCGCGATCGCCGTGTTCGTGCGGGTACTGGGGATCACGTTACTGTTGGTCACGCTCACGGTCAGCGTTCCGGCCTGGACCGCGAACGGGAGGGCCGCCGTGTTGAGGGGCACCGTGGGGTCCGAGACCGCGTTCGTGCCGCTCGTCGAGGCGAGCGGGCCGCTCGAGCCCAGGCCCGTCGCCTGTACCTGGTTCGCCCGTTGGATCAGTTGCCCGGCGACCCCGTCGAGGCGGGCGCGGATCGCGGGGATGGTGGTGTTGTGGTCCTGCACCAGGGCGCCCAGGGTGCCCGATTTGAACGTGACCGGTTGCGCCACCCCCTGCTGGGTGATGACGACGTTGCCCGTCGCGTCGTTCGCCGCCTGGAACTTGTTGGCGTACTGGCCGACGACGATCGCCGCCCCGGACGCGAGCACGTTGATCTCGCCGGACGGCTGCTCGACGGTCTTGATGTCGACCCGCTTCGAGAGCTCGTCGATGAGCTGGTCGCGCTGGTCGCGGAGGTCGTTGGTCGGGTTCCCGCGGTTCTCGGTCGTCAGGATGCGGTTGTTCAGGTCCGCGATCTTGGTGGCGTAGTCGTTCACCTCGGTCACGGTCGCGGTGACCTGCTTGTTGATGTCCGCGCGGAGCCGGTCGATGTCGCCCGCCGTGGAGTTCAGTTGCTGCGCGACCGAGCCCGCGGCCGTGATGATCGCCCGGCGCGACGCCAGGCTGTCGGGCTGGGAGGTCAGTTGTTCGACCTGGTTGAACAGGCTGTCGAGCCGGTCGCCGACGCCGCTCTCGCCGCCGGCGAGGGTCGTTTCGATCTGCCGGCGCGTCGCGAGCTGGGCCGCGTAGTACCCGTCGTTCGCGTTCCCGCTCACGATCGCCGTGCGGACCGGGGCCGCGGTGTAGCGCGTGATGGACGCGATGTCCACGCCCGAGCCCTGTGCGCCCGTCACGCTGTTGGTGAAGTTGACCGACTGCCGGTGGTACCCGGGGGTCGTGGCGTTGGCGATGTTCTGGCCCACCAGGGCCATCGCCTTTTGCGCCGTCTGGAGCGCCGAGGTACCGATGCTGAGAGCGTTCATTGAGGGTATCCGGGTGTCAAGAGCGCTGAGCCGGCGGACGGGGCCAGCCAGTTACCAGAGGGGCCGTAACGCGCCGGAGTGTCGTCCGCCGTGAGGTCGGCCAACACGTCTCGAAAAAAAGATCGAAGGTGCCCGAGAAGATTTGCGTTCCGCGTCTGAACCGCCGTGAGGTCGGTGGTCACCGCGGTGAGCCGGTCCCGCGCCGCGCCGACTTCGGCGCCGAGCGGGTCGGGCAGGCTCTCAACAAGGGCCGAGAGTTTCAGGTCTTTTGTGGGGAGGCCGAGGGCCCGGGCGAGGTGCTCGGCGACCGCGGCCCGCTGTGCGGACGCGGCCCGCAGCCCGGCGGCGTCCGCGTTCAGTTGCGTGGTTATTTCGGTCGCGGCCGCCAGGTCGCCCCGGCGCAGGGCCGCGTACACGTCGTTCGCCTTGGCCAGTACGTCCGCGAGGAACTGCTCCTCAACCCGCAGGTGCTGGAGGAACGTCGCGGTGGTGGTCGAAAGCTGTTGGGGCACGGTGTGCATCAGTTGGGGTTACCGGCTTCGGCACGGCGCCGGCGGTTTGCATCTGTCGGACCAGCGTCGCCGCCAGCCCGATTCCCCCGCCATCGGCGAGGTGCCGACCCAAGTACAGATCGAACAAACCGCCCTGCACGTCACCGGAGTCGCCGGGGAACATGCCGCCCCCCTCATCGGGGTCGAGCGTCTGGCGCATCTCCTTCAACAGCATCGAGAGGAAGGTGGCCTCCATCTCGCCGGCCATGTTCTTGAGACGCGCTTCTTCCTTGCTCTGAACCGTAGCACCATACTTGGCCGCGTAGGGGTCTGAAATTGTGGTCATAGACGCAATACTTTCCGTCCCGATCATAATTTTCCCCTCCTGTTTGAAAATTGGTTTCAAAGGCCGAGTTCCAAGTTTCCCGTTCCAGAGTTCCAAGACCAAATCCCAACGCGGCGGTTCTCGCCATCGCTTGGTATTCAACTTGGAACGTGGAACCCGGAAACTTGGAACTCCCGACTCACTCGATCAGCAGTTCCGCGTGGAGCGCCCCGGCCTTCTTCATGGCCTGGAAGATGGCGATCAGGTCGCGCGGGCTGACCCCAAGGGCGTTCATGGCCCGCGCGACGTCCGCGACCGTGGCGGCCTTCGGGAGCGGGATGAGCCGCGCCTGCTGCTCGCTACTGGCGGTCTGCACGCGCGGTACAACGGTGGTCACCCCACCGGAAAACGGCGCCGGTTGCGACACGAGCGGGTTGATCGAGATCCCGATGTACAGGTTCCCGTGTGCCACCGCTGTGGGGGAGATGGAGACGTGCTCCCCGGCCACCACGGTGCCCGTGCGCTCGTTAATGACGACCCGGGCCGGCGCGTCCGGGCGCACCTCCAGGAGCCCGACCTCCGCGATGAACTGGGTCGCCGACTTGCTCAGGTCGGTCGGCTGGCACAGCACCACCGCGCCGGGGTCGGCCGCGCTCGCGGTTCCGGGGTAGCGCTCGTTGATCGTCTTCGCGATCAAGCGCGACGTGTTGAAGTCGGGGTCCTTCAGGAGCAGCGTGGCCTTCCCGTCGCGGACCAGTTCGCCGGGCACTTCCTTCTCGATGAACGCGCCGCCCGGGATGCGCCCGACGTTCACGTGGTTCTTCTGCACGCCGCCGCCCCCCACGGTCACCGAGAAGCCGCCGATGGACAGCGGCCCCTGGGCCAGCGCGTACACGTTGCCGTCGGCCCCGCGCAGGGGCGTGAAGATCAGCGTGCCGCCCTGGAGACTGCGGGCGTCGTCCATCGCGGACACGGTCACGTCCAGCTTCCCGCCCTTCCGCGCGAACGGCCCGATCTCGGCCGTCACCATGACCGCCGAGATGCTCGTGGAGCGGAGGACCGATTCGGCCGGGAGCTGACTGAAGATCTGCGTCGTCGTGCCCATGCGCTGGAGCATGTCCACCGCGATCTGCTGCGTGAACGTGCTGCGGCTCCCGGTGCCGTCCAGCCCGACCACCAGCCCGAACCCGAACAACTGGTTCCCGCGCGCGCCCGACACGTCGGTGACGTCCTTGATCCGCACCTGTGCGGGCGCCTGGGACGTCACCGCGAGCACGGCGGCGGCGGCGATCAACAGCCGGTACATGTTTTCCCCCTTGTGGGAACGACCGACGGGCCAGTGACCCGCCGGTCATAAGTGATCTTCCACGGGTCCGACTACGGGCGCAGCAGGTTGCCGAGGCGCCCGAGGTAGCCCTGTTTCGTCGTCCGCGTCGTCGGCCCGCGGCCCAAGTAACTGATGCGGAAGTTCGCGACCGAGCCGGACGTGATGACGTTCCCCACCCCGATGTCGGCCGGGCGCACGACGCCGGTGATGCGCAGCACGCGCTCCTCGCCCTGAACGACGCGGCTCCGGTACCCCTCGACGACCAGGTTCCCGTTGGGCATCACGTCCACCACCGTTACGGCCATGCGGTCCGTAAACACACGATTGACCGTGTTTTGCGCGTTGCCGTTGAACGCCATGTTGCTGCTCTGGTTCGGGTACACGAACCCGACCCCCGGCGCGGTCACGGTGCCGGTCCCGCCCGCGGTGCCGGCACCGACCGGCCCGCCCCCGAACACCTGCACCTGACCGCTGGAAGTGGTCGTGCGGGTCAGGGCCTTCTGGTCCTGCTCGTTCGCGACGGTCGCCTCGGTGATGGTCACCGTGAGCACGTCGCCGATGTTACGGGCGCGGTTGTCCTGGAACAGGAACCCGTACCGCGGGTCGCGCCGCTCCCAGAGCGAATCGGCCCGCCCGGTCGTGACGGCCGCGGCGATCAGGCCGACGGAAGCTAACATCCAGCGCCTCATGGCGATTGCCCTCCGAGTTCGACTTCGAGCTTGCCGGGTCCGGCGACCTTCGCGGGGATCAGCTTCTTCGAGTCGGGGTTCTGCACGAAGATGGTCTGACCGAGGCGCCCGTCCTGCTGGGCTTCGCCGACCATCACGATCTTCAGTTCGCCGCTCTGGATCAGCACTTCCACCCGCTGCCGGGCGCGAACGAGGACCTCGTTCCGGGCGCCCGCCCCGGGCGCGGGCAGCATCGCGGCACCGGGCATGGACGAGACGCTCGTAATCGCTCCTCCGGCGGGGGTCACCGCGGCCGGGGCGGGGCGCGTGCTCGACTTCACGTCGAGCTGAATGGCGAAGGCGAGTAGTGTTTCGCCGCCGCTGGCGATGGTCATGTCCATTTGCACGCGGCCGGTCGCGCCCGGCCGGGCGCGCGGCTTCGCGATAATCGAGACGCGCTCGTTCGCCGGCACTTCAGGGAGCTTCACCACGAGCGGTTGCGCGAGGTCGATCGTGAGACCGGGCGTATCTGCCGAGTGGCGAAAGAGTTCCGCCCGCGCCACCGCCACGACTTCTTCGGTCGTAACCGACCGGCGCGCCACCGCGACCGTCGAGCGCTCGGCCCCGACGACCCGCACGGCGTCGATCCCGGCCAACTGAATTCGGTACTCGACGGACCGGCGCCCGAGGACAATGTTCTGGTCGCGCGGCTTGAGGTCCGCGAGGTCGAGTCGGGCCACACGGGCGCGGAGGTCGGCGTCCCCGCCGGACACGACCGCGACGTCGCCGACCGTGACCAGCGCGGTCCCGACGGTCGCGCGCTCCGTGAGTTCCACCGTGACTGGGTCGCCCGCTCGCACCCCTGTGGTAACGAGCCCGGCGCCCACGAGGGCGAGCAGGAACCGAGAAATTCGCATCCGTGCGCTCCCCATTGGGATCGGGTGTTCGCTCGCCCCGCGAGCGGTTCCGGTCTTGCGGCACGAGTCCCCCGACCCGCGCCGCAACGAAAGAGAAAGCACCACTCGCCCGAAAGCGAGTCAGAGCTTCTTATCGGATCAGGTCCGTGGTCGAGGCCAGCATGTTATCGGCGGTTCGCACGGCGCGCGTGTTGAACTCGTAGGCGCGCTGCGCGAGGATCAGGTTGACGAGTTCGGTCACCACGTCCACGTTGGACCGCTCCAGGAACCCCTGGCGCGTCAGCCCGACGCCGTTCTGACCGGGCGTCGCGATGAGCGGCGCGCCGGAGGACGCCGTTTCCGCGAACAGGTTCCGCCCCTCGGCACTGAGGCCGGCCGGGTTCTGGAACCGCACGAGCGTGAGCTGCCCCAGCACGGTCGAAGCGTTGAGCGCCCCGGCGTTCTGCACCGAGATGGTGCCGTCGGACCCGACCGAAACGGCCACCGCGGACGTCGGGATCGTGATTTGCGGTGAGATCAGGAACCCGTCGCTCGTGACGAGACTCCCCTGTGCGTTCAGGCGCAGCGCCCCGTCGCGCGTGTACCGCAGTTCGCCGCTGGGCAGCGTGACCTGGAAGAACCCTTCGCCCTCCACGGCCACGTCGAACGGGTTCTGCGTGTTGACCAGCGCGCCTTCGGTGAACACCTTCGTGATGCCCGCCACCCGCGCCCCGCTCCCGATCTGCAGACCGGTGGGCACCTGGAGCCCCTGGGCCGCGTCCGAGCCCGGGGCGCGCTGGGTCACGTAGATGAGGTCCTGGAAGTCCGCTTGCCCCTTCTTGAACCCGTTGGTGTTCACGTTGGCGATGTTGTTCGACGTGTTGTCGATCGCCGTGGTCTGGACGTTCATACCAGTCGCGCTGGTGAACAGGGCCTTAATCACGGGGAACCCTCCGGTTAAATGCGAAACGCGCGGTCCGAAAAGTCGTGCGCCGCGGGAACGCGGGAAGCCCACCTAAAGTGTTCCACCCGCCCACGTTAGATCTTCGAGCTAGGAGTTCTGCGGGCGCGTGTTCAGTTGAATCGTTTCGGCGAGCGAGCGGAGCGCGCGCTGCGCGGCATCGTAGTAGCGGGCGCCGATGATGAGCCGCACCATCGCGTCGGCCGGTTGCACGTTGGAGCCCTCGCGGAACCCCTGCATCACCTGCGTGGGCGCGGCCTGGAGCCCGGCCCCGGGCGGCGCGGTGTAGAGCGTCGGCCCCGTGGCCGTGAGTTGTTGCGGGTTGGCGAAGCGCACCACGCGGAGCTGCCCGAGCGGTTGCCCGTCGGCCGTGATGCTCCCGTCGGACGCGATGACGACCCGGTTCGCGTTCGGGGGGATCGTGACCGCCCCGTTTTCGCTCTGGAGGGCGTACCCGCCCTGGCTGACGAGCTGGCCCCCGGGGGTCGGGAAGAAGCACCCGTTGCGGGTGTAGAGCGGCCCGTTCGGGCCGTTGAGCACGAAGAAGCGGTCGGGGTCGCCGAGCGCGAGGTCGTAGGGGTGATTGGTTTGTTGGAGCGCGCCGGGGCGGAAGTCGTTGTAGGCCTGAACGGTGCGCACGCCGGTGATGTCACCGGTCGGTTCGGTCGCGCGCCCGAGGGCGCGGTCGAAGGTCTCGAACACCAGCCCGCGCTCGCGGTACCCGGGTGTCGTCGCGTGGGCCAGATTGTGGGCGGTAACCTCTTGCTGTTCCGAGGCGACCACGAGCGCGGAGGCCGCGCTATACATTCCGCGGATCATGGTAGATCGTTCCGGTGGATCGGGTCCACGGAACTTATCGACCCCGCACGATCGGCGCGTTCACTTCTTTTGCGCGATCTCACCCGGTCGGCAAAATCGCCACACTTTTACAGTTGACTCAGGCGGTCGCGGCGACCAACTGGCCGCTCTGCATCGCCGCAACCTTACCGGCACGTTCCAGTTCGTTCGCTTCGACCCGGACCGCCTCGAACCCCTCGCGGAGCGTGCGGAGGATCTTCCGCGCGCTCGCGACGCTCTCAACGGTCGGCTTGCTCAGGGTGGTCACCGCGAACTCGTAGAGCCGCAGGATGTTGGTGTTGACTTCGGGGTTCACCTCGACCCGGACCCCGTCCGCCAGGGCCATGATAATGTGCTGCGTCTTGCTCACGCGCGCCACCGCCCCGGACGTGTCCCCCGCGCCGAGCGCGGCCTCGGCCCGGTCGAGGTGCTCCAGCGCCTTGTCGTACAGGGCGAGGAGCAGGTCCATGCGGGTCCATCCGGTGTCCGGTTGCGTCTGCTGGTAACGGCGGTAGGCGTTCATGGGGGAGGTCCGTATCGGGTTACTGGGGCGTTACTTGGAACTCGTGGCGCTCGAGGTCAGGGACGAGAGCTGGGTCTGAATCCCCTTCAGGTTGTTCACCGCAGTCTCCATCGCAGCGAACTGCGACTGGAGTTGAGCGGCCTTGGAGTCAACGAGTGCTTGCTGCTTGGCAACGTTCTTGTCGATATCCGATGTCTGCTTCGTGAACACCTCGTTGATCTGCTTGAACCGGCCGTTCACGGGGTCGAGGTACTTGTTGAGCACCGAGCCGAGCCGACTGGCCAGCCCCTGGGTGACGGTTACGTTCGCAGAACCGGCGGAGGAGAGCGTCGAGGTCACCTGGAGCCCGTCGGTGCTGGCGTTCCCCGAGGAACCGGTGAGGATCTGGCCGGACCCGGTCGCGGCTTCGGTTACGCCATTCACCACGAAGTTCCCGGCGACGTCCGTGCCGGTGCCGGTCTCGGTACCGGCGAACCCGAGCGCGTTGAGCACGTCGGCCGACCCGCCGGTGATCGCGATGGTGGCCCCGGACCCGTACTTCTGGGTCGTGATCTGGGCCTTCCCGTCCCCGTTGATCGTGGCGGTGACGAGGTTCCCGTTCAAACCCGAGGCCGAGTTGATCGCCTTCTGGACCGCGGCGATCAGCTCCTCCGGGGTGCTGTACGTCCCGCCCGGCAGGGTCACTCCGACCGCGGTCAGGCCGTTCAGTTTGACCTGAAGGGCGTTATTGGGCGGGGTGAGCATCACCGCGCCCGGGGCACCGGACGCGACCACGACGGCGCGCGTCGCCGGGGCCGTCACGTTGACCTTGTACGGCGTGCCGGCCGTGGGCTTGGTCTTGTTCGTGCCGATGAGGAAATCGACCCCGCTGGCGTCCGACTTACCCGAGAGCGAGAACAGGCGCTTGAAATCGGCCTGGGCGGTGTCGCTGGTGGCCAGCGCGGTGGTGAACTTCGCGGAGTCGAACGCCAGCTTCCCCTCGTCGGTGAACGAGAGGCCGACCGTGGAGAGGCGGTTCGAGCTGGTGGTCAGCCCGGGGATCGTGGCCGAGAGAGCGCCCGAGAGCTCGTTGGCCAGCGCGGACACGTCGCCGTTCCCGAGCAGCGCCCCGGCCGTCGAACTGTCGGCGTCGAACTGGGTTTGCTCGGTGATGAAGTCGCGCACCGCGTTGTACGAGGTGACGAAATCCTGGACCGACTTGACGGTGGCGTCGGTGTCGGCCTTGACCGTCACGGTGATGGTCTTGGCCGCGTCCGCCTGGAGCACGTTCAGGCTGACGCCCGTAATCAGGTTGTTCACCTGATTGGTCGCGCTGGTCACGGTGATCGCCCCGGCCCCGCTCCCGACCTTCACCTGGGCGTCCGTCGCGGCCTGGACCACGGTGGCACCCGGATCGATCGCGGCGCCGGTGCCGGTGCTCAGGTTGTTCGTAACGGTGATGGCGTTGGCCGACCCCGTCTTGGCGGACGTGAGGAGCAACCGGTAGGGGGTGACACCCGTGCCGTCGTTGACCACGGAGGCCCGGAGGTCGCCCCCGGCCGTGTTGATCGAGTCGGCCAGGCCCTGGAGCGTGTTGTTGCGACTGTCGACCGTCACGGTCGTCGCGGTCCCGCTGCCGACCTGAAGGGTCAGCGTCCCCTCCTTGATCTGAGCGTTGGGGTCGGCGAACCCGGCGGACGAGGTCTGCGCGGCCTTCGCGAGGCTCACGACGGACAGCGAGTACGTGCCCGCGACCGCGGCCGTTCCTGCGGTCGCGGTCAGGGACGTGCTGTCGGACGTGGTCGCGGTGCGCCCGTCGAACGCCCCGCCACCCGATCGGGCCAGGGCATTGGTTTTGGATTGTAAGTCGAACAGTTTGCCCTGCAGCGTGGCAAACGTGGCTTGTTTGCTGATGACTTCGGTCTTCTGGACCTTGAACCGGTCGATCCGCTGTTGGCTGATCGAGTTCAATCCTTCGATGATCTTGGCGGTATCGATACCGGTGGCCAGGCCGGCGAAGTTGAGTCCGTTGGAGTTAACGCCACTGATGGCCATGAGAAACCTCGGGGTAGTTATGTGGGGCGCGAAAAGCGCGGGACGCGACAACCATAGTGTGCGGAACGGGACGCGGGGCGAAGTTTCCTCCGCTCCGCGTCCATTGGGTATCACTTTTCAACTAGTCCCGATCGCTTAGCCCCGGAGGAGCTGGGCGACGAGGGCCGTCGTCTGGTTGGCGTTGCCGAGCACCGTCGCACCGGCCTGTTGCTGCGTCTGGAGGCGGGTGAAGTTCGCGATTTCGGACGCGAAGTCCGTGTCGCGGATGACCGACTGGGCCGCGGTCGTGTTCTCCAGGGTGTTCCGCAGGCTGTTGGTGTTGGACTCGAGGCTGTTCGTCTGGAAGGCCCCGAGCTTCGCACGGATCGTGGACACGTCGGTGATCGCCTGGTCGATGATCTTGATCGCGTCCTGGGCCCCGTTCGAGGTCGTGACGTCGATCAAGCTCAGGTCGGTCGTGGCGATGTTGTTCAGGCCGCTCACCCCGGTGCCGAGGCGGTCCGCGGTCACCTTGTCGATCGAGATCTTCGAGAACTCACCCGCGTTCGCACCGATCTGGAAGCTCAGCGAGTTGTCGGTCACGTTCACCGTGTTGCTGCCCGCGGTCGCCTTCCCGCCGGCCACCCCGACGTTGAACGTCAGGCCGGTGGTCGCGTCGCCCAGGGTCACCGCGTTGCCCAACCCTTGCGAGCCGGTCGAGACGGTGCCTTCCGTCGCCCCGACGAACACCCGGAGGGCGTTCCCGGCGATACCGACGTCGGCCGAGCCGTTGCTCACGCCGGTCACCGCGGCGGTCGCGGCGGAGTCGGACTGGATGCTGATCGCGGCCGAGCCGAGCACGTTGCTCTGGATCGTCAGCTTGCCGCCGACGGAGCCGCTGACCGTGAACTTGCCCGAGCCGCCGCCGTTGGCGGAAGCGTTGTCCAGGGCCGCCTGCACCTTGCTCACGATGGTCGCGGAGCTGTCGCCGGTGGCCAGGGAGACCACGATCGAGGCGCTGTTGGTCAGGCTACCACCAGAGAGGGTCAAGGTGCCCGAGCCCGTGAGGGCGGCGCTGGTGATGTTGTTCGCCCCGGTGCCGCGGCCGCCGGTCGCGGTCCCGTTGGTCACCGTCGTGCTGCTCACGCTCGCACCCGTGGTGCCGACCTGGGCGGTGGTGGCGATCCCTGTCGCCGTCGCCGGGGCCGTCGTGGTCGAGGTGTTCGCGGCCCCGGCCACGGCCGTGATCGCGGTGCTGCTGAGCTTGCTGGTGATGACCAGCGGGGCACCGGTGCTACCGCTCACCGTGAAGTTGCCCGACCCGGCGGCCGCATCAAGGGCGGCCTGGACCGTGGACACGACCGTGGCCCCGGTGCTGGTCGCGGACAGATCCACGACGACGCCGGCGCTGGCCAGCCCGCCGCCCGTGAGGGTCAGGGTCGCGGTCCCGGCCGCACCGGTGAACGGCGTCGAGGCGGCGAACCCGAGGGCGGTCGCCACGGACGCGGCGCCCGCGCCACCGAACGTGACGGTGACCGCCTGGTTGCTGTCCTCGGCGATGATCTGGAACTGGGTCGCACCGCCACCGGTGTTGTTCACCGTAAAGCTGCTGCCCAGGGCCCCGCCGACGGCTGCTGCGATGGCCGCCGCGTTGTCACCGTTTTGGATGTTGGCGACGACCGAGCCGCTCAGCCCGCCACCACTGATGGTGATGGTCGCGGCCCCAGCCGCCGTGCCCGCCGTCACGTTACCGCCGGACGCCAGCACCGAGCCGTCCAGTGCCACGTTCGCCAGGTTACCCGCACCGGTGATCGAACCGCCACCGGCCGCACCCACCGCGATCGTCTGGTTGCCGGTCGGGGCCGTCGCACCGGCCTTGATCTGGCCCAGGGTGCTGGGGTTGGTGATGGAGGTCGCCAGAACCCCGGCCTGGCCGTTGAGCAGCAACTTGTTGCTACCGAACTTGGTCGTGTTCGCGATGTTGTTGATGGTGCTGAGGGCGTTCGTGATTTCGGACTGGTTCGCGGCGAGGGCCGCGGAGTCCTGCACGCCGCTGTTAGCGGAGTCGAGGGCCAACCCGCGGGCCTTCGTGAGCAGGGTGTTGAGTTCGTTCAGCGCGCCTTCGGCGGTCTGCACCAGCGAGACGGCCTTGTTCGAGTTGTCGATGGCGGTCGTGAGGCCGGCGATCTGGGCCCGTTGTTGTTCCGAGATCACGAGGCCGGCGGGGCCGTCCGCACCGCGGTTGATCTTGAGGCCGGTCGAGAGCCGTTCCAGCGACTTGGACAGCGCGGTGCTGGTCCGGTTCAGGTTCTGCTGTGCGTTGAGCGACGCGTTGTTGTTGACGACTGACAGGGCCATTGCAGGGCACTCCGAGTTGGATGTTTTTTGCGGGCCGGTGAGTCCGTCCCGTCTGCATGAGTTATCGAAGTCGGCACTCGAAATTTGCCCCCGATTTTTTCGTCACCCCGCCCCGACGTGTGACACACTGTGTCCCGAAATCCGGCGCCCAAAACGCCGACGGCCCCGGAGAGCAGATTGCTCTCCGGGGCCGCGGCGTTTATGTCGTTTTGTCGGTCCGCGAACTACTCGACGTCGGGGGCCGGGAGCACGCCCGCACTCACCATAGACCGGGCGGCGGCGGCGGCGGCTTCGGGTGTATTGAAGTCACCGGCCGCGAGCCGGGCCGCGGCGACCGCGACGACGTCGGGGCGCACTTCCGGGCTCTGGCGGACGGCGGCCAGCAGCGTGGCCAGCTTGCCGGTCAGCGCGAACTCTTTCGTGCTACCGGGTTGGGTCGCCGGTTGCGGCGCTGCGACCGGGGCCGCATCGGACGTGCGGTTAGCGGACCGGACAGCGGGGGTTTGTTGGGGGGCGGTTTGTTGGGCTCCAGATGGTTCGATTCTCATGGCTCGACTCGCGGTTTCAGGTGTGGGTGCCGGTGTTCGCGGCCTACAGAAATAGTTATCGAGTGGGGTTGGGAAAATTTGCCCCAAATTACTGGCAATAATCCCGAACGCATGTTTTCGATCATACCTTTGGTGCAACCCCCGTACAACTTCAACCGGTTTACCCGCCATGAGCGACACATTCACTCCACCTCCCCCGTCCGCAGAAGCGCTCGCGGCGTGGGCCGCGGCCGAGGCCGAAGCCGAGCGCGAACTCGCCGAAGCGGACGCCGCGGCCGCCGCAGAAGCCGCGGCCGCTGCAGCCAAGGGTAGCAGCGCCCCCGCGGCCCCGAGCGCCCCAGTACACGGTCGCCGCCCCCCACTATTCGCCCGCGTGCTCGGGACCGCGGGGCGGTTCGCGGGCGCAGCCCTCTTTCTGGTATGCGTGGGTGGCGGAGTGGCCGGGGGAATCGCGTACACGAACAAAATGAAGCACGCGGCAGCCGAAGCCGCCGCGGCCGAAGCTGAGGAACACGCGGCCGCGCACCCGGAAGGCGCGCACGCTCATACTAAGGGCGGACCGGGGCACGGACCGGCGGACACGTCCCTCGCGACCCGCATCGACACGCTGATTCGCTCGGCCTCCTTCCCCGAAGCGCTGGAGCTGGTCCGCAGCGCCCCGCGCAACACGTTCGGCCCCGACGCGGGTCCGCTCGCGTACCGCGAGGCGCTGTGCCTCGAGGGGCTCGGGAAGTGGAAGGACGCGAACGCGGCGTTCAAGAAGGCCGAGGCCGATACGAATGTGGCCGCGTCGGCGCGGGCGCTGCTCGGCCGGGCGCGCTGCGCGATCGCGACGGACGCGCCGCAAGAGGCACGCGCGATCGCGGACCGCGTGCTGCTCCGCTCCGGGCACCCGGAGTGCCGGGGATCAAAGGTTTACGAGGACGCGCTCCACCTGCGGGCGCAGATCGCGGTGCGGGAAATCGGCGGCGGGCGCGCGATCGACGCGCTCAACGCGGACGCGCTCGCGTGGCCGGCCATGCACGTGACCGCGGACAAGTGCCTCGAGTGGCTCCCGACGGAAGCCGCGCCCGTGAGCCCGGTCCCGGACGCCGGGCGCGACCTGGTCGAGTTCCGCCGCAACGCGGAAGCCCAGGGCGCGCCGGAAGTGACCGTCCGATTGTCGGTGCGCCCCGCGATCCAGGTCGTGCGGGCCGTCGCAAAAGCGGCGGGACTGACGGTACGGGCCGAAAACGATGTCGTCACGGCCCTGACCGCGACCGTCGGGCCGGTCGAAGTGGAGCGCCTGCCGCTCGGCGAGGTGCTCTCGGCGGTGACCGAGCGGGCCGGGGTCGTGTGGGACATTCGGGGCGAAACGCTGGTCCTCACGCGCGGCACCCGCGCCACCGACGCGGACGCCACGGCCGACGCGCTTCGGCGCATCGTCGCGCTCGCTCCGGAGCACCCGGCGATCGGGGCGACGCGGGTCACGCTCGCGAACGTGGATCTCCGCGCCGGCCGGTTCCGGGCCGCGACGCTCGGGTACAAGCAGGTGCTAGAAAACGCGGGGACCACCCCGGAAGTGACGCACGCGGCCTATAACCTGGGCCTGCTCGAACTCAAGGACGGGAACCGCATCGGCGCCCGGGCCCGGTTCCTGGAAGTCATCGACCGCGCGCCGGGTACCTACTGGGCGGACACCGGCTGGTACTGGATCGGGCGCACGCACCTCGACGGCGACGCCCCGGAACTGGCGCGGCGCGCGTACCTCACCGCGCTCGACGGCGGCACGAAAGACACGACCTCGGCCGCCGCACTCAGCATCATCGTGTGCGACCTGCTCGCCGGCAACGACGAGGGCGCCACGGAGCGGCTCCGCGACACCCGGTTCAGCACCCGGGAATCGCACGCGAACGTGGTCGCATTCTTCGAGGCGCTCGTGCAGTACCGTATTGCCCCGACCGAGAGCCGGCGCGAGCGCCTCCTCGCCGCGATCCGCAGCGCGGATGAGGCGCGCGGGCTCGGGCCGGCGGGCGCGTACTTCATGGGCCGGGTGTACCTCGAGCTCGGGATGGCGCAGCAGATGAGCGACCTGTACGACGCGACCATCGAAACCGCCCGCGGGCCGATCGCGCTGCGGATGCTGTTCGACACGGCCGAGCGGTTCGACCGGCTCAACGATCGCAAACTGGCCCGGTCGCGGTACCTGGCGATCGCGGCCGCGGACCCCGAAGGGTTGGGAGCACTGGCGGAACTGCGCCTGGCGGCGATGGCCGCGCGTGAAGGTCAGGGCGCGGACGCCGTGCGCCGGTGCCAGGCCATTGTGAACCGCCCGGGCGTCCCGCGCGCGGAACTGCTGACCGTCATGGGCCGCGGGTACGAGCTCCAGCGCAAGCACGGGCTGGCCGCGGAGTGCTTCGCGGGCCGCGTTCCCAGCGAGTGACATAGCCCTCCCCTTCCCCGCGGCCCGGGCCGCGGGGATCGGTCCGCATCATTTCAACACTTCGCACACCACTTCACCTCTTGAATCGCTCCCGTTCGCGTGGGTCCGTGCTTGTCGCCCCTCGCGCGCACTTCAACTGCGCCTGCCACACCCGGCGCGCGTTCGTATTTCGTACTTCGGGCCTCTGCCGCGTTTCCGAACGGGAGGAACAAGTGCGCGTCATCATTATTGGATCGGGCATCGCGGGCCTGTCCGCCGCGATCGCGCTCCGAAAAATCGGCGCGGAAGTCGCCGTCTACGAGCGCGCGCCGGAACTGCGGGAAGTCGGCGCAGGAATCAGCCTGTGGGCCAACGCCCTCCGCGCGCTCGACCACCTCGGGGCCGGTGATTCCGTGCGCGCGGTTTCCCTGCGCATGGTTCGCTCCGAGGTGCGGGGGCGCAGCGGGCGGAAGGTGCAGCTCGGGACGCGCGCCGACGATCTCGAGCGCACGTTCGGCGTACCGGAGTTCGTTCGCATGATCCACCGCGCGGATCTCGTCTCGGCGCTCGCTGCGCACGTGCCGCCGGGCGCGGCGCGGTACGGTCAGGAGTGCGTCGCGGTCGAGGGCGGTGGGGCCGGCGCAAAGGTCCGATTCGCAACGGGCCACAGCGACGAAGCCGATGTCGTAATCGGCGCCGACGGGATTCATTCCGTCGTGCGGACCGCGATTCTCGGTCCCGAAGCGCCGCGGTTCGCCGGGTACACCTGCTGGCGCGGCATTTGCCCGCGCCCGGAGGGCGTGGAACCGGGGTACGTCGGTGAGTGGTGGGGGCGCGGGAAGCGGGTCGGCATCACCACGCTGCCGGGGGACCGCGTGTACTGGTGGGCAACGAAAAACGCCCCGCCGAACGGCCACGAAGCGGACGAACGCGCGTTCCTCGCGTCCGAGTTCCGCGACTGGGCCGAACCCGCGCCCGCGCTGTTCGCGACCACCCCTCCGGACCGCATCTTTCGTAACGACATCATCGACCGCCCGCCGGTGCGCGTGTGGTCGAAGGGCCGCGTCGGTGTGATCGGCGACGCCGCGCACCCGACCACGCCCAACTTCGGTCAGGGCGGGTGCATGGCGCTCGAAGACGCCGTCGCGCTCGCACGGTGTTTGGCAACGGCCCCCGACCCGGCCCGCGGATTGGAAGCGTTCGCCGCGGAGCGGTACCCGCGCACAACGGCCATCACGCGCGAGTCGCGGCGGTTCGGGGCGCTCGGGCAGCGAGAAGGGCGGCTGTTGTGCTGGGTCCGCGATCTGGCGGTCGGCGCGCTCGCGCCACTCGTCGCGACGAAGGGGTTCCTCAAATACGCGAGATTCGATGTCGGTCCGCTCCCGGCGCCGGCCACGGCGTGACCGTCACTTGATCTTTCCGAGAGCGGCCACGACCAGGATCGTCACGAAAATGGCGCTGAAAAGCCCCCCCATCACGATGGCGAAGATCGCGCGCACCTTCCCGTCGAGTTTCGGGTTCTTCTTCAAATGCACGAGCGCCAGGATACCGAGTAGCAGCGCGAACGGGGCCGGGAGGCACAGCACGGAGATCAGCCCGACGTAGCCCGCGATGATGGCGAGAGCCGAGGTGTTGAGGGGCACGACCATCTTCAGCGCCGGGTCGTACTCGTCCTCGCGGGGGCGCCGGCGCGGGCGCGGGTAATCGTCGTCGCCCTCGTCATCGTCCTCACGGGAGCGCCGGCGCCGCGGGCGCTCGTCGGGTTCGTCACCATCGGCGCCCCGGCCGGCCCGGTCGCGCGGGGGTTGCGGACCTTCGGGGCGCGGCGGTTTCCGATCCCGCGGGCGGTCCTCGGGCAGAGGGGTGTCGTCGTCGGGCACGGCGGCTCCTGGTTAGTTGGTGAAAGCGCGTGCGGAATTGGTGAAACGACGGAGCCCGCCCGGTTCACCGGACGGGCCTATCGTCTACTCAGTAACCGGCGCCGGGGTCAATCCTTCTTCGGGAACGTCGGGCGCAGTTTGGCCGTGTCGAACGGCTCGCCCACGAGCCCCTTCCACGCGGTCTTCTGGGTGCCGTCGAGGGCCTCTTCGATCTTGGCCCACGTCTCCTTGCGGAGCTTGTCGACCTTCTTGTTCGCGGCCTCAAACTTCTCCGGGTCGATTTGCTTGCCCTTGCCACCGCCGCCGGCTTCCGCGAAGAGTTCACGGCTCTCCTTGTTGAACTCGTCGACGAGCCCCTTCACGGTGCTCTTCTGCGCGTCGCTCAGTTTGAGGGCCTCGGCAACGTCCTTCATGACCGCCTTCTGCGCTTCGGTCGTGCCACCGAAGCCCTTACCCTTGCCCTTGGCTTCCGGGTCGTTAAACACGGTGAAGTTCATCACCTGGATCGAGATCTGCTTCAGCCGCTTCTTCTGATCCGCGGTCAGCGTCTCGTCCACGACCTTCTTGACCTCTTCGGACACCTTCGTCCGCTTCTCGTTGAGCTCGGTGAACTTGTCCTTGTCGAAGCCGCCCTTGAACGCGCCCGCGAATTCCTTGTTCATCTCGGTCTGCTTTTCGACCGCCGGCTTGAACTTCTCCTTCTGCGCGTCGGTTACCTTGATCTCTTCCTGGAGGGCCGCGTTGGTCAGCACCAGGGTGGTCACGTCTTGACCGCCGAACCCGCCGCCACCCCGTCCCGGTTGGGCCGCAACAACAGTGACGATACCCGCGGCCAGCACGGCCGCCACCAAACACCGAATTGCTCGCATGACGTCCCCTTGGGAGTAGAGGTGAATCGTTCGCCGGCGCAAGGTACGAGTCCCCGTCGGCTGCCCACATCGTTACGCCGAGAGGGTGAAAGGGGAATGAGAAAGTAGCAAAATGAGCGAAGCCCGCGACCTCGGTCACGGGCTTCTCACAAATACGATCCGCGGGGAGCGTTACGGTTTGCCCGGGCGCACCGCACCGCCGGCCGGGACCGTACCGCTGTTGCCCACGGGCGCCGGCGGGGCCTCCAGAACCTTCCACCCCTTGATGTCAACGAACTGGAAGTGTTTCGCCTCCACGCCCGGGATGTCCACCTGCGTGTTGGCGAACTTCCACACTTCGACGTCGTCGTTCGGCTTGAGCATGTACACCTGGGCCGGCAGGTACGCGAACTTCGCGGTGTTCGCCCCCGGCCCGTAGAGGGCCAGGCGCAGGTGCTTGAACTCGCGCTGGTCCTTGCCCAACAGCGGCTTGATGTCCAGGTAGATGTAGTTCTCGTCGGTCTTGAAGAGCGCGATGTCGAACCGCTCCTTCACGTCCTTCGCCTTCATCCCGGAGAGGAAGTCGATCATCAGGTTGTCCACCCCGGCCCCGGCCTTCGGGATCTTGAACGCGGTGATCGTTTTGGCGACGCCGTTGTAGGCGTACACGGCCTTGCCGTCGCAGATGTACGCCTCGTAGTCGGTCTTCGTCGGGTCGCCGGTGTTATTGAGCCGGAGCACCGCGTAGTTGGGCTTCATGCACAGCACGACGGAATCCGGCCCGCCGAAGGTGGTCGTCTTTTTGAACACCGCGTCGGTGCGCGCCAGTGTCACTTCCGTCCGGAAGTTAATCACGCCCGCCATCTTCTTTTCCCACTCGAGGAGGTACGCATCGAGTTTGGGATCGGCCTTCGGTTGCGCCGCCGGGGGCGGGGCAACGGGTGCGCCGGGCACCGCGGGCGGCTGTGCCCACCCCGCTGAGCCGGCGACCAACAGAGCAGTTAGGGTGAAGCCAGCGGATCGCATCGGAAGCACCTCCTCATTCGGTACGGGCGGACAAACCGCCGGAGCCTTATAGCTTCCCACCCGCGCCGGGAAAAGGCCGGACCGGGAAGGGGTGTCCCTGTAGATTTTGGCAACGCTCAAGCGGCGGTCCAGAAGTCGTGCCAGTCTGGGGTCTCGATGACGGCCGCCAGTTCCACCAGCGGCCCGACGTGTTCCACGCGCCACCGCGCGCCGGTTAGTTTCATCCGGCGATTCACCAACTGCTTCACCGAACCCTCGATTAACCCGCTGCCGATACTCCGACCATTTGCCAGCCGTTGCGCGTAGCCCAACCGCGTCGGGTGCGAGCCGAGGTAACGCGCCAACGCCCGCAACACGTCTCCGTTGGATTCCGACGGCAACGCGCCGAACGTATCGGCGATCCACCGCTCGATCCCGGCTTTCCCATCCGTCACCACGGCCAACAAGGCGCTCTGCCGACGAGCGGTCGCCTCCGCCGTCTCACCCCAGATCGCCTTCACCGCAGTCCCGATGTGCTCGATCGCGTGATACACGTCCAATACACCGGCGGCCTGGGGCAACACATCGGCCGCCAGATTCCAGATCCACTCCGCGCCGTCACCCAATACCGTCACGTCGCTGGCGGTGGTCACCTTCAGGCGATCCGCCTCCGCTCGCACGCGCTCCGCGAAAATGCTCGCGCCCTCGACGTTGGCCACCACGGTCCGAATCGTTGGGGGCGGCAACACGCGGTCGCTCCACTTTTCGGGCGTCGCGGACTTCCCCCGCTCTCGCTTGCAAACCACGCCCAACTTGATGTCCCGCCATCCGGTCGTGGTGTTCACCTTCCCGGCGTCGATTTGCACCTCGACGACTCCCCCGGCCGTTGCGAATCGTTCGGCGTCGGCGCGATGCTCGCGGGAGGCCCTCAGACTCTTCGCGGCGGCGTGTGTGAGTTGGCGAATCACCTCGTCGTCTAACTCCCAACCGGCCAACTCACGCAGCGTTACTTCCGCACGCGCAAAGGAATCCCTCGCACCGGCCAGAACCGCCATCCGCTGTGCGGCGGTCGTTACATACCCCTCGGCTCCCAGAACGGCATCGGCCGGGAACGCTCCGCCATCGGCGCGGATGGCGTACTGACGGCGGAGGCGGATGCGCCCGAGTGCCGTCAAGAGCCAGCGGGGGCGTCGTCCTTTGAGCCTGCTGCCCGACTTTTTTGGGAAGCATCGGTGGTGTCGGCGCGACTCTGGACGGCGGAAGCCAACGTGTCGCGGACGAGTTCGCGTCCGGAGTCGAGGGCGACTCGTTCACAAGCGGCCAGTACCGTACCATCGGGAGCGGTGGCACCGACGTGTCGCATCTGAGCGAAAAACGCCAGCGCCTGCTCCAAAATCAGTCGTTCCGCGTCGGTCTGGTACTCGATGGTTAGCGTCGGCATCCGTGCCTCCCAGAGTCAAAAAGTGCAAGGACCAACAGCCTAACCACTACCGCCTGCCAAAATCTACAGGGACACCCCCGGGAAGTGACGATTTCCCGCGAAACTGATCCAAATCGAGCCCCCGCAATAACATCTTTCGCGCCGGTCACTTCCGGCCCCAACTCGGAATCCGGGGCCGGAACTTGGAACTTCCTGGGGCGGGTGGACTTGTAGCGGGTGTGTCGGGTGCGGATAGTGATTTGATGGGGAGTTAGCGAACTCGCCCCGCAGTCACCGTGTCCAAACAACTATGCTTGAAAAAACACAGGTTCGGATCGTCGCCGGGTCGCTCCGCGGCCGGAAGCTCACCGTCGTGGTTCACGACGGGATGAGACCCACCCCACAAATGGTGCGCGAGGCGCTCTTCAGTATTCTCGGCAACGCGGTGCCGGACCGCGCGTTCTTCGACATCTTCGCGGGGACCGGCGTCGTCGGCCTGGAAGCGGTGAGCCGGGGGGCGGCGTCCGCCCGCCTCATCGAAAAAGACCCGCGGCAGAGCACCGACATCCAGAAGTACGCGGAAGAGTTCGGCATCGCCGACAAGGTGCAGGTGCTGAAAGCCGATGCGTACCGCTGGGCCGAGCGCTGGCTCCCGCCCAAGGACGCGGTGAACCTGTTCCTCAGCCCGCCGTTCCCGGACCTGAGCGAAAAGGCAGAGGAGTTCCTCGCACTGGTGAACGTGCTTCTCGCCAAAGCCCCGGCCGAGTCCGTGCTGACGATCCAGGCCGAAGAGGGCTTCCCCCTCGAGCGCCTGCCCGACCCGCCGGCGTGGGACATTCGGAGTTACGGCCGCAACATGCTCCTCTTTTATGTCGTTCCCCCGCCCGGCGCGCCCGCCAATCCATCGGCTCCCGCCTGACGATCCACGGGGGTTTGGCACCACCCGCGTTGGCGCTCGTGATTCGCCGGAGCCTCTTGGCGAATCACGAGCGCCAACGCGGGTGGACTTTTCCAGCCCCGAGAACGAAACGATCCTACTGCGGCTATCGAATCAGAGCGGGAGAGAGATGAACTTTGCGAACAGCCTGCGCGCCTACGGCACGTCCGAATTCCGCGCCGCCGTAATCGATCAACTGGAGAAGAACTATAGCGCGTTCCCCCTGGGCTCCGCCTGTAGCCGCGGCGGGTACCCTCAAACGGGCGCAGAAATCACGATTCGAGAGGTCAGTGTCAGTAACGAGCGCATCGCCGTGGAATTCACGGTCCGCTTTAACGAGGCCTTCAGTTCGGGGTGCTCCGAGGCACCTTGTGAAGTCGCGCGGTGGATCGATTGCCGCGCTTTCATTCGGAAGGACGACGGCTCCGCCACTATTGAAGCCGTCGAACCCGAGCGCCCGGAAGAGTTTTGATCCGCGACCGCCGGCCTATTCCTGCACCCAAACCGAGACCGATCCGCCCGGACACCGGAACTCACCGAACCCGTCGTCATTGACCACAACCGGCTCCGCAATGTGACCGGTGACATCGCGGAACGTTGTTCCCCCCGGGCGCCCCGTCCCCATCCACTTCGTGCCCTCGGACTTATCGCTCAAGAGCACCGCCATCGCCTTCGGGTGCGCCTCGTCGCCCATCCGCACCCACCCGATCCGGTTCCAGTGGTCGAGGTAATCGACCTGCTCGCCGTATGCGCACTCCTTGCGCGCCTTCAGGAAAACGTCGATCAGCACCCGGTGCGAGGGCAGCACGACTTTGTGCCGGTTCCCGTCGCGCCCGAAATCCTCGTACTCGGCGCCGTAATAGTCCGGGTAGAACAGGCACGGGTACCCGTCGCGGCGCAAAAGAATGGCGGCATACGCGAGCGGGACGAACCACGGCTCGATCACCGATTCGAGCGACTGGAGCGGCTGCGAGTCGTGGTTGGTCACGAACGTGACCGCCTGCAGCGGGCGCTCCTTCACGAGCGACCCGTCGAACAGTTGGCGCATGTCGTAGTTCCCGTTCGACCGGCTCGCCGCGTGGAAGTTGTAGTGCAGCGGTACGTCGAACGCGGTGAACAGCGGCCCGGCCTCGTCCAGGAACCAGTGCAGTTCGGCCAGGTTCCCGGACCAGTATTCCGCGACCGTGAACAGCTCCTTCCCGGTGTGCTGGCGCATGTGCTCGAGCCACGCCGGGAAGATCGGGGCCGAGATGTGCTTGACCGCGTCGAACCGGAACCCGTCCACGCCGGTCGTGTCCACGAACCACCGGCCCCACCGGTTCAGTTCGTCGTTCACCTCTTGCGACTCGAAGTCCAGGTCGGCGCCCATCAGGAACGCGTAGTTCCCGAACTCGAGCGACGTTTGGTCGTCCCACGCCTTGCCCTCGAACAGGTACACGGTGCCCCGGTCCTCGGGCTTGTTGTGGTCGTAGTCGCACCCGTCGAAGTGGGTCCAGTTCCACGCGAAATCGGAGTGCGCCTTCGCGCGCCCGGGGAACGTGAACGAGGTCGCGGCTCGGATCTCGACCGGCTCGCCCTTCGGGGTGCGGCGATCGTCGGCCGGGAACGGGGTCGCCCTCACCGTCTCGAACCCGTCGGCCCCGAGGCGGTGGTTCAGGACGATGTCGGCGTACACGCGGACCCCTGCCCCCTGGAGGGCCTTAATCGCCGCGAGGTACTGAGCGCGGGTTCCGTACTTGGTGCGCACGGTCCCCTTCTGGTCGAACTCGCCGAGGTCGTACAGGTCGTACACGCCGTAGCCGACGTCCGTAGCACCGTTAGTCCCCTTCGAGGCGGGCGGGAGCCAGAGGGCGTCGACCCCGGCCGCGGCCAGTTCGGGAGCTTTTTGAGTCACCTCGTCCCAAAACGCACCGTCCTCGCGCGTGTACCAGTGAAAGAACTGCATCATGACGGCGTTGTGCTCGCTCATCGGCGCTCGATTTGTGAAAACGTGACCAACGGGCAACCTGCTCGGCGTCGGTCGAACTCGGATTAATGGGAATAAATCAAGCGGCCCCGGTAATCGCACACCGGGGCCGCTTCGAGAATCGGCTTACAGCACGCGGCGTGCCGAAATTCGCCCTCGACGTTCTGTGCGACACGTTCGCTGCAGAATTTCTGAAGGAACGCGAGCCGAGCACACTCACACAAAAAGCGAGAACTTGAGTTCCCGCCGGGGTCGTTGGGACTCGCGGATGCGAGGTACCTCTGCACACCAAACAGTCCCGACGACGCGCGGGTTGCAGTTGACACGATTTCCGAGTTTCCCTAAAGCCCCGGCTCGCGCCGGTCTACCGACGCAGATGTCGCCCCACCTTGACGGAAAGAATCCCCCATGTTCCGCATCAGCCGGATCGCCCTGGTCCTCGCCGCGGCACTCGCGACCACTCCCGCTTACGCGGGGCTCGTCCCAACCACCGTCACCGTTACGCCCGAGGGCGCGGGTTTCCGGTGGACGTATGCAGTGGTCCTGCCCAGTGACATGAAGCTCCAGGCGGGAGATTACTTCGGTATCTACAACTTCCACGGGCTGATCGATGGCTCCGGGGGCGCGCCCGACGGCTGGACCCTCTCGACCCCCGCGGTGAGCCCGCTCCCGCCGAACGTGAACATCTTCGACGACCCGACCGCCCCGAACCTGATCTGGACCTACAACGGGCCGACGATCCCGACCGGTCAAATCGGGCTGGGAAACTTCTGGGCGTCTTCGCAGTACGGGTCCGGTGAGTTGAGCCTGTTCGTCGGGCGCAACGCCCGCTCCGGCGACGGGACGTATGACACGAACATCACCGAGGTGACGGTCCCGACCGGCAGCGCCCCGCCGGGCGTACCGGAGCCCGCGACGATCGCACTCGTCGCGCTCGGTTTACCGCTGGTCGGGCTCGGCCGCTGGCGCTTCGGCCGGAAATAATAGCTCGATCACCAAACGACACGGGCCGGGAATACCCGGCCCGCCGTTCCCGCTCGGACGGGTCCACCCGCCCGACGCTCACGCGGTACAATAGCCGCATGCTGTTCTCCTGGCTCCGCACCCGCCGCCGGCGCAAACTGCTCGCCGAACCGTTCCCGCTCCGGTGGACCGGGTTCCTCGAGCGGAACGTCGGGCACTACACGCGACTCTCCCCCTCCGATCAAGCACAACTCCGGGACGCGACCCGCGTGCTCATTGCTGAAAAACTGTGGCTCGGGCGCGGCGGGCTGTTCATCACCGAAGAGATGCGCGTCACCATCGCGGCGCAAGCGGCCCTCTTGCTCCTCGGCCCCGATCGCGGTTATTACCCGTGGGTGCGCGAGGTCGTGGTGTTCCCCACCGAGTTCCGCACCCCGGTCGCGGGCGACGACTGGGAAGACGACCTGCTGTCCGATCAACCCCTGGCCGGGCAAGCGGTCGATCGGGGGCCGGTGCTGCTCGCGTGGGACGAGGTGCTGGCCGAGGGGCGCACCCCGGACGCCGGGTACAACGTCGTCGTCCACGAGTTCGCCCACCAGCTCGATTTCCGCCACGGGGTCACCGCGGGCGCCCCCGACCTCGGCGACCGCGCGCTCGAAACGCGGTGGCGGTACGTGATGACCGTCGCACTCGAGGATCACCGCCGGGCGCTTCGTGAGAACAACTCCGGTACGCTCTTTACCCCCCACGCGGCCGATAATGAGATGGAGTTTTTCGCCGACGCGACCGAAGCCTTTTACTGCCGCTCGGCGGCCCTGAAGCGGTTGCACCCGGAAATGTACTCGCTCCTCGCGGCGTACTACGGCATCGACCCGATCACCCGGTTCGGGACCGGGAAACGGGAAGATAAATTCAAGATTAACCCCTGACCCGTCCCCGAGCCGAAACCAATCCTGACTGGCGCTTCCCGCCTTTTTTGTTGCGTTCCGCGGTGTCAATAGATATTGCACCGGGTCTGATACGCGGAGTCGTACCGGCCGCGGTTCGGGGAACGCCAGTTCGACTGAGGGAGCCGTTCGTGGACATACCACCACACGTTGGGGCGCGCGGGTACGAGCGGGACGCGCCGCACGCGCCACACGAGCCACACGAGCCACTGTTCGGGCGGTACATCCGCATCGACCTGACCGGGCGCCCGGACCTCGAACCGACGTTCGACGCCGTCGCCCACTTGGTCGCGTGCGGCCTGCAGGCGGCCGAAGTGGTGCCGTTCTCCCGGGTCGCGTGGGCGGTCCTGGTCTTCGGTGTCGAACCGAACGAGCGCGAGCGCATCACCGAGGTGCAGCACCAGTACGCCGCCATGTGGGAGCGCGCCCCCAATTTGTGGCCGAAACTGCGCCAGCGCGAGAGCGTGTTCAGCGTGTGGTTCATGGACCGCACCGCGCGCCCGTTTCTCGGCTGCGTGTGCGAAGAATCGCCGTGGGACGTCTGGGTTTCCGGGCGCGACGTGCGCGAGGAGCGGTCCTTTCGGAAGCTGCTCGCCAGCGGGGAACCGCCCATCCTGATGGCCCTGAACGCGGTTCACCCTGCGGAATTCAAGGGCGCATGGGGCACGGGGCTCGCGCGGGCCGCGTAGCGGGGCTCTCGGGAGTCCGCGCGGCGTTCGCTCGAGCCAGAATATCTCCTACATTCGGACCGTCGTTCACGGTTGTGTGACCGGGCACGTGCCCAGCGCCGCATAAAACCAGGCGGATGGTCTGTTGCGCCCGGACGAAAACGGTACCATCAGCGTAGCGGTTATCCGACCGCTCTCGATCTCGAACAGGGGCGTGTGATGGCGAAGGGCAACAACTCTCAGGGTAAGGAAAAAAAGAAACCGAAGAAGGACGCGAAAAGTGCGCCCGCGAAGGCCGCTCCGCCACCGAAGAAAAAGTGACCGCACGGCGAAGGCTCCACACAATAGCCGGGCACCACACGCGGGTCGGCAACGGAAAGCCGACCCGGTGGGCGTGTCTTCCGGCTCGCTAAACGGGCCGCCCCCTCCAAAATCCATCTAAAACTTAAGTCAGTGTGCAGATCAGGCGACGCCCCTTTTGCGGCAAGGCCCCTGCCCCAGCGCCCAAACAAGTTACTGGCAACGAACTACGATCGCGGCGGTCGGGTGCCCGCCCCAGCCGAGTCGGGATGATTTTCGGCTCCCCCTTGCCCATCCCGCGCGGTTCCGCCATCCTGCTCATCAACCCTGCCGCGTGCTTATTGTTTGGACTACCACCCCATGAGCCTGCCCGCTGCCACGTCCCGCGGTCGCAACCTCGCGCTCCTCGCCGCGCTGCTCGGCTGGATGTTCGACGGGATGGAAATGGGCCTGTTCCCGCTCGTCGGGCGCGACGCGCTCGGCGAATGGCTCCGCGACCCGCTCGACCCGTCGCGCGCTGATAAGGACAGCGTGAGCAAGTGGTACGGCATCATCATGGCGTGCTTTCTTGTGGGCGCCGCGACCGGCGGGGTCGTGTTCGGGTGGCTCGGCGACAAGATCGGGCGCGTCCGCGCGATGACCGTGAGCGTCCTCCTGTACTCGATCTGTAGCGGGCTCTCGGCGCTGTCGCAGGGGCCGGAACAGCTCGCGGTCCTGCGGTTCCTCGGCGCGCTCGGTATGGGCGGCGAGTGGGCGCTCGGGGTCGCGCTCGTCATGGAGGTTTGGCCGAACGCTTCGCGCGCGTGGTTGGCCGGCTGGATCGGCGCGTTCGGGAACCTCGGGTACACGGTCTGTGGCGGGATCGCACTGGCGCTCGGGCGCGTGAAGGCCGATCTCCCACGGTGGATCGAATCCGTCGGCGTCCCGCACGATTTGGCCGCAGCGCTCACCGCGAACGGGAACTGGCGCCTGCTACTGCTCGTCGGCACGGTACCCGCGCTCCTCACGCTGTTCATCCGACTGCTGGTACCCGAGTCGGAGAAGTGGACGAAGGAGAAAGAAGCGGGGAAGGCGTCGCACTGGGCCGGGCGCGACCTCATCGGCGTCCTCGTCGGGGCGGCTGCCGCGCTGGGAATCATCGCGCTGTGGGCGGTAAGTGGGCTCGATCTCTGGGTCCGCGTGTCCGGCTCACTGGTCGGGCTCGCGGTCGTGGTCTTCGGCTACCTGACGCCGGCGCGGGGTTACCTGTCGCGGTGCGATCTGGCACCGGCCGCGAAGCGCCAGACGCTCGAGCGGATGCTCCTCGCGGCCGGACTGAGCGGCGTTCCCCTATTGGCGACCTGGGCCGGGCTGATGTGGATGTACATGTGGGTGAACGACCTCCCGGGCGAGAACGTTCCGGCCGAGGTGCGGCGGGCGTGGCTCCAGATTTCGTCGTCGATCGGGGCCGCAATCGGGTGCGTGGTCGCGGCGGTTGTGGGCGGAGCGCTCGGGCGCCGACCGGTCTACGCGGCGCTGTGCGTGCTCTCCCTGATTACGATGGTCGGCTTCTACAAACTGAACACCGAATACGGCCCTGCGTTCGTGCTGTCGGCGGGGTTGCTGGGCACGATCTCGGCGGCGTTCTACGGGTGGCTCCCGCTTTACCTGCCCGAACTGTTCCGCACCTCGGTGCGCGCAACCGGCCAGGGCTTCGGGTTCAACTTCGGGCGCATCATCGCGGCCGTCGGGCAGCTCCAAATGGCGAACCTGCTCGCGTACTTCGACAAGGACTACTCGCAGGCCTGCGCCGTGGTCGCCGGCGTTTATGTTGTGGGATTGGTGCTCATCGCGATCGCGCCCGAAACGAAGGGGCAACCGCTGCCCGAGTGACAGGGAGTTGGGAAGAGCAATCCGCCGCGGATGAACGCCGATAACACGGATCAATACCGAAGACGGGATAGCCACAAAGGACACAAAAAAGAGAGGACAGAGGACAGAGGACAGAAGAAGTCAGGAGACCCGATACAAAGACCGGACGTGTTGGTTTTTGTAGCCCCGGATGGGGCGACCGATCGTAGCCAGGGGTGAAGCGCAGCGCAACCCTTGGCCGACTCCCGCGAACCCCCACGAATGGACCGGGGGACGAACGCGAAGACGAAGCCAGCCCCGTAGGGGCGACAGAGCCTCTGATTGGGCTGTCGCCCCTACGGGGCTGGCTTCATCTTGTGCTGGTCTACCAGGGGTTGCGCTCCGTAGCTCGCTTCACCCCTGGCTACGATCGGTCGCCCCATCCGGGCTACAAAAACCAACCCAAACCTCTGTCTTCTTCTGTCTTCTGACCTCTGTCCTCTCTTTTTTGTGCCCTTTGTGCGTTTTTGTGGCCATTCTGACTTTCCCGATCTGTATTCACTCCGCTCAGATGAGCACTTTGCCGGCGCGCTGGCACCCGCAGGCAGCGCACACGGGGCACACGCGCCACTTGTACGCCTTTTCGCTGCACGACGGGCACTCGTCGTTGAACCGCTCGTCCACGGGGGTCTTGCACCGCCAGCAGTGGTCGAGCTTGTCGCCCTTCCGCTTCGCCTTCTTGGTGTGGGACGCCTTCGGCTCGTGTGCCGCGAGCCGCTCCCCCAGGTAACCGCGGAGCACGTTCGCGTACCGCACGTCCTCGGGCGTGAAAGCGTCCTTGATTTCGGCGTACAGCGCGTTCAGCTGTTCGATGGCTTGAGCCGCTTCGTCCGCGACGTCGGACGACCCCCGTGACTTGACGACGACCACGCGAAGCTGCTCGATCGCGGCCTCGACGCGGCGCTGTTGCTTTTCGGCCGCCGGGAGGGTGGCATTTGGCATTGGGTACTCGGGTTGGTTCGTCGATCGGTGGCGTAACGCACTCTCATTATACCTAAAATGCGCGACCATTTCGCCCCAAGTCTGCGGAAACGACCCGCGCACCTTTGAATGCGAACGCGCGGCGCAATTGAAAATCTGGTGCCGCGCCCCCGCGCCGACCCAATGCACAGGCACCCGGTACGCGCGCGACACCTGCCGGGAATCGCGTGATTTCAGAACGAGTGTTGGACGCCGAACCAGAATTGCAGCGGCGTTCCGCCGTTGAGAGACTTGCCCACATCGAAGCGCAGCGTCGCGCGTTCGATGAAACTGAACACCGCGACGTCGACCCGGAGCCCCGCACCGACCGCGTGGGCCACGTTTCCACCGACGGCCCGACCGTTAGCGTACACCGCACCGACGTCGTAAAAGGTGGCGAGCCAGACGTTTCGCGCGCCGACACTGTGATCGAGCGCGTCCCAGGTCACGTTCCGCGCCAGCGGCCAGCGCATCTCCAAATTCCCGACCCACAGGGCACTACCCTGGCGCTCGGCGAGATCGAACCCGCGGAACAGCGTGCCGCCGCCCAGTGCGAAGAACTGCCCGCGGTCCGGGGTCGCGAACTGGCCCACCACGCGCCCCGCGATCCGCGCGACCCGGAACGGCCCGGTCCACTCCGGCAGCGTGTGGACCGCGGCGAGCTCCGCGCGGGCCTGCGCCATCGGCTTCCAACCGTCCGCAAAATCGGCCTGTCCGCCGGCCGCCATCGCATCGGCCCAGAGGCCGCACTCGGGGTCCCAGTACGGCGTGTACAGGTTCAATCGCACGTGCCAGCCGGCCATCCACAGGCGGTCCCAGCGATCGCCCCCGGGCCGGCGGGCGAACGGCAGGAAGTTGTCCTGGTAGGTCGCGAACGCCTCGTCGTAAAACATCGGCGGGAGGTAGAGGCTCGCCGATTCCTTGTGAATGTTCCGCGCGTAGATCGATCCGCGCTGGGCACCGCTCGCACCGTCCAGGCCGCCCCACGGCCCGCCGATGCGCGTTTCCCAGTTCGCGCCGATCTCGCGGTGCTCGAACAGCAACTTGCCGTCGACACCCACGATCGCGTCGCGGTAGTCCGAGCGGATCGCGGTGTACGCGCCCGTCGCGTAGCGCTCGGTGCGGAACCCGCCGGCCCGTAGGCCGAGCATCGTCGAGCGCGTGTACCACGGGTCTTGTGCGGCCGGCCCCCACACCCACGGCCCGGCGAGGAAATTCCAGCGGTTGTAATCGGCCGTCAACCCGGTCTCGTCGAGCATCGTGTACAGCGGCGTGACGTGCGTCTTGATCGACGGTTTCCACCGGTTGTTGTTGGGGTTCGCGTCGAGCAAAACACCGTCGGGATCGACCGTCACTTGCTCGGGTTCAAAGGGCAACTCGAGGTCCACGCGCCAGCGGTTGTCGCCGATCGGCGTCGCGGTCGCGTTGTGCTGCTCGAACTTTACGGTTTCCGGGAACGGACCGACCGGAACGCGGACCGTGGTGGCGCCGCGCGTGAATTCGAGCAGCGTCGGTTCGGTGAACTCGCGGCTCTGCTTCACGGTGACGGAAACTGCGTACCCGGTCCGCGAACGCGGGCCGCCGAGTGCCTCGACCCGCACGCGCTCGACCGACCAGTCCGTCAGCCCCTTACCGAACACCCAGCGCTGGAAGAATTCGCCCCAATCGCGCCCCGTATACGCTTCGAGTTCCGCACGCAGCAGTTCCGATGAGAGGATGTTCCACGAATACTTTTTCACCACGCCGCGAATAAAGTCGAGGAACGCGGCTTCGCCGAGCCGGTCCTCGATCATCGCGAACACCTTCGACCCGCGGTCGTAGGCGCCCGTGAACAACCCGAACAGGTGCTTGTACTGCGGGAGCTCTTGCGCCGCGGGCGTCATTTCGCCGTTGCGGATGGCGTGGTACATGCTGCCGTTGCGATAGTTCTCGCGGTTGATGTTCGGCAGCCACTCCAAACCCTTCGGCCACGCCAGGAGCGGGTTGTTCTTGCCGCGCTTGGTGTCGACGAGGCGGTGCGTGAAGTACGCGGCCGCACCCTCGTCGAGGTACGGCTCCGTGAACCCGTTCGTGCCGATCATGTTGTACCACCACTGGTGGCACGTCTCGTGCGACACGAGGTACTCGACGTACCCCCGCGCGAGGTGCGGCATCCCGAAGACGCGCTCGTCCACCATAATGAGGCCGCCGCACTCGTTCCCGTTCCAGCCGAAGTACGACTCGGCAACGGTGAACTGCGAGTACGGGTACGCGCCGAACCACTGCGAAAAGGTCGTGATCGCTTCGCCGACGATCTTCAGGATCTCGGTGGCGTAGAACTCGTGCTCGGGGAACGCGAGGCAGCGGAGCTTCACCTCGCGGCCGTCCGGGAGCTTCGTGGAACTGATGAACTCCTGATAGCGCGCGGACGAGAGGACCGCGAAGTCGCGCCCCAAGAACGGCTCGCACTCAACTTTTTTCTTGTTGCCGGGGAGCTTCTGTTCCGACTTGATGACCGCCGAGCACGCGACCTTCTCGTTCTCCGGCACGGTGATCGTCGCGCGGAAGACGCCGGCCTCGTTGTACCAGGGCTGGTGCCACGGCACGAACGGCATCGGCTTCCACCCGCCGTCATCGCACACCGCGAGAAGCGGGATGGCGTTCGTGAGGAACGTGACGCCCTCATAGTGCCCCCAGCGCCCCTGTTTATTGGGCAACCGGACGTCGCACACCAACTCGATCGTCGCACTCTGGCCCGGCTGAACGGCGTTCGGCAGCTCGAACCGCAGCGCGGTCGTGTTCTTCTCGTCGTAGCTGTAGTTCAGTGGAACCAGTGCGGCATTAGCACCCAAAAGGTGAGCGCTGGTGACGTTGCCCATTTTGCCGTCGCGGTCGATACCGAGCGACGGTTGGAGCCGGAGTAACTCGAGCGTCTTCGCGAACAGTAATGATTCGCCCGCAGGCACCTGGAAGTGCGGGTAGAAGTTGAAAACGAGCTGATTCGTTGCGGTCTTGGTCGTGTTCGTCCAGGTCACGCGCTCGCGGATCGTGGCACGGTGAGTGGTGCCATCGATCGCAATATCGAGGTCGTATTGCGGCCGGTTTGGTGGCTGTGGAGCCGGCGCAGGTGCGTCGGCCGCCCCGGTCGAAGGGGTGAACGTAGCAAGGGCCGCGACGAGAATCGCGAGCCGTACCGCCCACCAACGAAATCTAGCGCAGATGATGACCACGGCTGCGGGATAGCATGGGGCGCGGAATGACGCCAGTTCAGTTGGCGTGCTTCCGGCGGTTCGCCCGCCTGTGACACGGGAGCTGACTCACTTCGCGCATCCCGGCCGGCAACTCGGCCTCATCAGGCACGAGAACGGGCAAGCCCTGTTTAATAGGGAAATGTGCCGTACAGCCCGAGCAAACGAGCTGTTGCTCGTCGCGACTGAGCGTGGCTTCGCGCTGGGGATCGAGCGGGCAACGAAGTTGTGCGAGGAATGCGTCGTCCATGAAGTTTAATGTAGCTGGTCCGACACCAACGGGAGAAATTTCGTCTCGATAACGTCCAAACCTGGAACGATGTGGCCCTCCTGAATGCTTAGAGCCTAACTCGCCCAAGATCAATCACTGCGTAGCCCTGCCCGACTTCCCAAGCTCGTTCTGGAGGGAAAATTCCCCGGACCCCGCTTGCCCCTCACTGGGTTCGGCAGGTATGATTGCTAATGGCCTGCAGGCCGCACACCGGCGGGGTTACCTTCAACCTCCTCCACAACCAAGTTTCCGTCGCATTACCATCCAACTGAGGAGGAAGGTCGTGTCCACAACTCTGTTTGCAATGTTCGGTCTAGGTGGTCCAGAAATCCTGCTCCTTCTAGTTCTCGGCGTCCTCCTGTTCGGGCGGAAACTGCCCGACGTCGGTCGCTCACTCGGCAAGACGGTCGTCGAGGTGAAAAAGGGGCTGAAGGGGATCGAAGACGAAGTCAGCGAACCGAGCGCCCCGCGCGCCGCGATTGAACCCGAACCGATCAAGGCCCCGACCCGGGTGACGCCGTCGAGCGCCCCGAGGTTCGACGATGCCCCCGCTCCGACCAGTGCCCCGCCCAAGGTTTGAGCGCGAACCTTGACGCAGCGCCACGGCTCCGTTATTACAACACCACCCGCGGATGGTACGCGGGTGAACCGGGCGATTAACTCAGTGGTAGAGTGCGTTCTTCACACGGACGAAGTCACAGGTTCAAATCCTGTATCGCCCACTCTGACCTAAAGGCTTTCTGCCGAAGCAGTTCCTGCTTACCCCGGCGCGTGCCGGGTGCGGCTTCCAAACCAAGCGAACTGTGGAATCGTTCCACAGTTCGCGGCGAGGAACCCGTTCGTGAGCAATCCGCGAAAACCCACCCCGTCCTACCTGTTCCACAAACAAACCGGTCGCGCTCGCGCCGTCTGGACCGACCAAACCGGCACCCGACGCGATAAACTCCTCCCCGGTGCCTACGACAGCGCCGAGTCCCGCACCGCGTTCGCCAAATTGCAACTGGAGTACGAAGCCGCCCCGGCCATGACTTCCGTTACCGCGAGGGGTATCACGGTGGCGGAAGTGCTCTTGGCTTACGTCGGACATGCCGAGAGCCACTACCGGGGGCCGGACGGCGAGCCGACCGACGAAAACCGGCACATAAAGACCGTTGTCCGGTTCGTGCGTGAGCTTTACGGCGCAATTCCCGCTGCGGAGTTCGGCCCACTGGCACTGAAAGCGGTTCGGCAAAAATTCGTCGAACAGAAGTGGTCCCGCAAGAGTGTCAACGCCCGGGTCGAGCGCGTGCGCCGGATCTTCAAGTGGGCCGTCGCCGAGGAGTTGATTCCCCCGGTTATTTTTCAAGCGCTCACCGCGGTTTCCGGGTTGCAACGCGGGCGCTCCCCGGCACGCGAGACCGAATCGATCAAACCGGTCGAGGACGCGCTCGTAGACGCGATGTTACTCCACGTCAATCGGCACGTCCGAGGGCTGATCGAGTTCCAGCGTTTGACCGGATGCCGGCCGGGTGAGGCGTGTCGGATCCGGCGCTGTGATATCGACACAAACGACTCTGTGTGGGTATACAAGCCCACGGCCCATAAAACGGCCTGGAAGGGCAAAACGCGCGTCATCGTGATCGGACCGAGGGCCCAGGCCCTTTTGCGCGAGTACTTCACGTCCGACACTTCTGATTTCCTGTTCTCGCCCGTCCGCGCGGTGGCAGAGTTCCGAGCGGACCGAGCCGCGAACCGGAAGACGCCGAAGTACCCCAGCCACGTGAAATGGAACGAGAGTCGGCGGATCGGGACCAAGCGGAAGCGTCCACCGGCCGCGCGCTACAACCGTCGGGCCTACCTGACAGCGGTCCTCCGTGCGTGCGACCGGGCATCCCCGCCCGTTGGTGAATTGGCCCGGCGCGCCAACGAGTCGGTCGCGAAGTGGTGGTCACGATTGACGAGCGAACAGCGGGCCGCAGTGAAGGCGTGGCGCCGGGCGCACCACTGGCACCCGAACCAGTTGCGCCACACGTTCGCCACGAGGGTGCGCAAGGAGCACGGGCTCGAAGCCGCGCAGGTGCTGCTCGGGCACGCCAAGGCCGACGTGACACAGGTGTACGCGGAACGGAATGCGGCCCTAGCCACCGCGATCGCGGCCCAGATTGGTTAACTTGGCGACGCCCGAAGGCGCAATTGATCACCGAGCTATAGTTGGTCCGGTGCCGGGTGCCACCTTATGTCCCCCGTACCGGACCGGCCGTCCGACGTCGTGAGGTACAGGTCATGTCGGCCATTGCGTACGCCTACTCCATCTACCCCTACACGCACGAACTGGTTCAGACGATCACCGAGCGCCGGCACCTCACCCCCGATACCCCGTCGTGGCATCGACTCATGCTCCGTGACCGCTTCGAGCGGCATGTCTCAGCGCTGACCGATGCGGTCCTAGGGCTCACCCCCGAAGCATTGCGAGCGGAGATAGCGTCTGCGTCACTCCAACCTGGGAAAATCGATCCGGCCGCAGTGCGACGCGTGATCGCTGCCGACCCTTACTGCCCACTTGGGACAAATGAATCCGGGTTTGCGTTCGCGTTCGCGTTCGCCGAGACGCTCGCTGCCGGACTTTCACGGGCTGATCCCGCCGACGAGGCGATGGTTCGAGACATTATTCTGTATGGCCCGCAACCATTCCTGGCCATCGGAACCGTCGGGCCGCATTCACCGACGCGGCCCGAAGTGCCCGCAACACCCGGTTCCAGATTAGAATTCGAAGATCAATCTCGAATCGTTTCACTCGATTCGGTTCCCGATGCTTCATCCCTCCCAGTCGACGTCTACTGGTTCCTCAAGGCGATTGGTGCGGGAGAGAGGTGCGGTTCCATGATCCCGGGTTCCGACATTCAGAGTATGCCGGGTCTGGCGGGCAAGAAGCTCTCCCGGATCATCCGCAAGTTACCCAAGCGGTGGACGTCACTGGTCGCCTCACGAAATGGGGCGGGTGGTGGGTACTGCCTCACACTCCCACCAAAAACTTGTCCCTGAGTGTCCTTGGACGTCCTTTGGCAAAGGACAGCCTACTTGGCTACTGTTCACCGTGTCGCAATTCTTGCGAGGAGGTGGACCGTGGCCGATGTCATTTTGGGACCCGACGCCGCACCCCAAGTGCTCACTGAGATCCAGGCCGGTGACGGGTTGTCCTTGGCGCGCGCCGGGCGACTGTTCCCCGGTCACCGGGGCGGTGTGGCGGTCGATCCGAGTACCGTCTTCAGGTGGGTCACGGCCGGGGCCCGGGGGACCAACGGAGATCGGGTCAAGCTCGAGGCCGTCCGCGTCGGCGGGCGCTGGCTCACGTCCCATGCCGCGGTCGCCCGTTTCGTCACGGTCCTGACCGCCGTCTCCGAGCAACCCGTCGCGGTCCCCCCTTCTGTCACTCGATCATCGAATACGCGACGGAAAACGGCGGAGCGCGCCGCCGAAAAGCTCAAGCAGATGGGCGCGTAGCTCGGCCACGCACCCGATCCGCCACGGCGATCCCCAGCGATTCCGTTTGCTACTGCGAACGCCCTCGGGACCAGCAAGCCTCGAAACGGAACGTGCGCTCACCGCAAGTGGTAAGGCAGCAAAACCCCAAAAAATGAACGAGATGGCCGTGAAAACGGCACTGGCGGCGGCCCGTTGTGGGGCCGCCGCCAGGAGGTCGACTCAACCCTGTGGGATCAAAGTCTATGACTACTATAAGGCCGTCGAAAGCGGAACGCAAGACCGTCGATCCGCCGCCCCGGGTCGACGAGCGCGAACAGATCGTCAATCTTCGCGAGTCGGGACCGATCGAGGCGGTATCGTTGCCCGAGGACCTGGTCACTACGGTCTGCGGGATGATGTGCGACATCGACACCAAGTTGCTCGCCCCGGAACTCCTCGGCTCGGACAGCGCGAGCCCCGCACTCGGCCTGTACGAGGACCACGTGCGCACGTGGCTCGATCGGGACCCCGTCCTGCGTTGCGCCGAGGTGCGGTTCAGCGGGAGCGGGCTTCACGTCCTCGTGTGGTTCAAGCCCGCGGTCGAACTTCGCGACACGGGCGACCGCCAGCGCTGGCGCGGAATGATCAAGGCCGTCCAATCGTGCCTCCCCACGGACCCGACCGCGCCGGCCCTGACCGCCCTCACGCGCCCGATCGGCTCCGTCAACGGGAAGAATCAGCAGGCCGTCGCGCGCCTGCGGGAGGGGACACCGGTACCGACCGAAACATTCCGCGCGCTCTACGAACGGGTCCGCGACAAACCGTTCGCGACGGTGGCCACGCTCCTGTACGGGAGCGAGCGCGTGACCCCCTGCCCGGTGTGCGGGGCCGACGGGCGCACGCTCCTCGCGAGCGCCAAGGGCGGCCACTGCTACGGCGGGTGCGGGTCCGTGAAGTTACATCAGCTGATGGCCACGGTCATGGCGAATCCCGCCGAGAAGGGGGACTAACGTGGCAAAATCGAAATCGGGCTCCACGGAATCCGGACCGGCCGCGCAGTTGGCCGAGCGCTTGCGCGCGGGCGTGCGCGACGAGCAAACTGCGCCACCGCCCGGCGCCCGTGACCAAGATGTGCTTACCGGCCTCACCCCGAGCGGACAGTACCGATTGCCCGTGGAAGTCGTCGTCCGCTCCGGGATCGACGCGCTCCGGGCCTCGGGTCGCGTCTACGGCCACGGCGGCACGATCGTCTTCGATACCACGGCCCCGTCCGACGAACCGGCCCTTGTGCCGCTCCGCTCGGAGGCCCGCGTCGAGCCCGCGGCCGGCGGGTTACTCGCCAACATTCTCGTGTGCGGGGGCGAGGTAAAGGGGCAACCGGTCTGGTTCCCGCTCCCGAGCGTTTTCCTCCAGGTGCTCCTCAACGCCGAGCCCCTGGCGCGCGAGCTCCCGCGGATCGATCTCTACGCGCGACGGGCACTGTTCGGCCCCGATTACGAGCTCCTCAATCCCGGCTATCACCCCGGCCCGCGGTACCTGATCCACGGCGCGCCGGTCGAACCCGATGTCGCGCCGCTCCCGCACGCCGAGGCCCCAGTCGAGCGGCTCCCGCCCCACCTAAACCGACTCCTCTCGGGGTTCTGTTTCCGTGACGCGGCCGATTCGGCGAACGCCCTGGCACTGTTAATCACCGGGGTGCTCGTCAACCATTTCGTCGAGGGCGGCAAGCCGGTTGCCCTCATCGACGGCACCCAGCCGGGCCTCGGGAAGACCCTGCTGGTGCGCGTCATCGGGATGGTCCTCGACGGGGTGGACCCGCGCCCGATCCACTACACCCCCGACGATGAGGAGCTCCAGAAGCGGATCTGCGCCACCCTGCGGCCCAACCGCCAATCGGTCGTGTTGATCGACAACGCGAAGTCCCCGACCGGTACCCCGATCAGCAGCCCGGCGGTCGAGGCCAACTCGATGGCCCCGGAGATCAGCCTGCGGATCCTCGGCGTGTCCCAGAACTACGTGCGCCCGAACGACGCGATTTGGGCGCTAACGATGAACCAGACCCGGGTGAGCCCGGACCTCGTCAGCCGCGGGCTCCCGATCCGACTCGAGTATATCGGGGACCCGGCGCGGCGCGCGTTCGGGCGCGCCGATCCGATCGCGTACGCCCGAACGCACCGGCCCGAGATCCTGGCCGAACTGTTCGGGTTCGTGGTCCGCTGGACCCAACAGGGGCGCCCCCGTGGCGCCCAGGCGCACCGGCTGCACGGGTGGGCCGAGGTAATCGGCGGGATCATGACCGCGAACGGGTTCCCGGCTTTCCTCGCGAACTACGACGAGGCCGCCGCGACCTTTAATTCAGAGCTCGAAGAACTGTCGACCCTCGTCGAGATCGTACTCGCGGACCCGAACGGTCCGCACGTCACCACACCATAGGAGTGCTCGCCATGATCCACGGGACCGATGATCGGGCCCTGCCGGCCGCGAAATGGGTCACGTTCCTCGAGCGCGCCGGGGTATTCGGCGACGCCCACGCGAAAGCCGGCGGTACGCAAGCCAAGGCCATTGCTGCGGGCAAGTACCTGGGCGCGAAGGTCGGGCGCACCGTGCCCGTTGGTCTCAATGGTCGCACCGGCAAGGCGACCCTCCGGGTCGCCGAGGGCCGGGCCCGCGAGAAGAAGTACTGGTTCGAGATCGCGTGGGATCTGAGAGAGCCTCGCGCTCAAGCCGACGCCACGGCCACCGTCCCTGAACCCCATTCGCCGGACGCGCCGGCGTGGAAAAGTGGTGCTGATCCGATCCCAACGCCCGCACCGATTGGGGCGCCGAAGGAGGACGCCATAGTGGTGAAGGACGGGAACGGCGAAGAGTGGGAATGAGAGCCCTATTCACCACCACTAACTAGCGACCCAATCACCAGTTGTGACGAGGTGGTGAAGGTGGTGAATAGAAACGCCCTCCATTTGTCCCGGGTGTTGATCGGTGCCGGTCGCGAACGCGAGTCGTCTCGCCCGGCACCGAGGTCGGTTCTATTCACCACCCCGCCATTTTGGTCGCGTAAGTCGTTATCTACCAGCACCATAGCCGTGGTGAATACCCCTCCCCACCGACCTTCACCAAACGGAGACTTTGGCCGTGAAAATCGAGTTCGGAGGGCGCAACTTCGAGTTCCGACCGTGGAAGCCCGTGCTCGGGAAGGTATTCACGGGCGCGTTCACGTTCGACTGCGAAACGGCCCGCATCAGCGACGAGTTCCCCTGGCTCACGCCCCCGTACGTACTCGGCGCGGCGTTCGGCGGCGCCGAGGGGTACTTCGTCACCCGCGACCATGCTCCCGCGTTCCTGGCCGCGCACCCGGGGGAGCAACTCGTGTTCCACCACGCGCCCTTCGACCTGGCCGTCCTTGCGCAACTTTGCGGCGCCGGGTTCGACGGGTACGACCGCGTGGACGCGAACCGGGTGTGGGATACGCTCCTCTTGCACAAGCTCTTCGTACTCGGGACCGAGGGACACACGGCGGACCGCCCGGGTGAGTCCACACTCGAGGCGTGTGTGACCCGCTATCTGCAACTCGAGTTACCCAAGGACGTCCGGGGCGCGAATGGCAAGGACGTCCGGACGTCCTACGGGCGGTGGCTGACCCGCGAGCCCTCCGAGATCGAGCCCGTGTACCTCGAGTACCTCGCCCGAGACACGGTCGCTACCTGGGGCGTGTTCCGGCGCCTGCGCGCCCTGATCACCTCGCTCGGGACCGTCGCCCGTACCGTTTGGGGGTTCGTTTCGGGCGCTTGGCTGGAGCGCTGCTGGGAACGGTATGGGCCCCTGACCCACCACGTACAACTCAAGGGCGCGATTGCCCTGCAGGCCGTCACCACCAACGGGCTGCGGATCGACGTCGCGGCCCGCGAGCGCCTCGTGCCCGTACTCGAGTGCGAACGGAACCGGTTGCGCACGTCCCTCCGCTCCCAGGGGTGCCTGGTCAGCGGAGCGGGCTCGAACAAATCGCTCCAAACCAAGTTACAAAAGCTGGAGGGGCAGTACCCCGGGATCGCGTTCCCGCGCACCGACGGCGCCGCGTACGCCACGAGCGCCGACGCGCTGTCCGAGTTGGTGGGGGCGGTCCCGTTCGTAGACGACCTGTTGGCCCACCGGGCGGTGGACAAGTTGCTCTCGTCGTTTGTCGCGAAGCTCGACCGGGCCGAGGTGCACCCGTCGTTCCGGACTCTGACCCGGACCGGGCGGACGAGTTCCTTCGGCGACCTGAACGCTCAGAACTTGCCCCGGGACGACCGGGTCCGGAGCTGCTTCGTGCCGCGCCCCGGGCACGTGTTCCTCGACCTCGACTATAAGACCATCGAGCTGGTGTGTCTGGCCCAAGCGTGCCGGTCCCAGTTCGGGCTCCGGTCGCACATGGGTGAACTCATCAACGCGGGCAAAGACCTGCACCGGGAACTCGCCGCGCGGGTCACCGGGAAGCCGGAGCACGAGGTCACGGACGACGAGCGCGGCAAGGTCAAGGCGGTGAACTTCGGGAAGCCCGGTGGAATGGGGGACCGGGCCCTCCGGGCGTACGCCCGGGCAACGTATGGGGTCGAGTACACCGAGGACGAGGCGAGCGAACTGTCGGAGTACTGGCTGGACCAGTTCCCCGAGATGCGCGCGTTCCTGGCCGACGCGGTAAACGTCCCCGAGCGGTTGGCGCACGGGCTCGACCTGACCGCGGTGGCGCACGCCGAAGAAACCGGGGACGCACGGTTGGTCCGACACCCCGAGAACCGCGCCCGGGAGCACGAACCGAACCAGGTCCTCGGGATGATGTGCCTGAAGGTACTCGGACACGAGAATCCCACAACGGGAGCCGGTCGGCCCTATTCGGCCGAGGACCTGGAATTCTTCTGGTCACGGCTCGAGCGCGTGAGCGGCGAACTCGCCCCGAAGCACGCCCGGGCACTTCGGAGCCGCCAACCCTCGCCCGCGTTACAGCGCGCGGTCGCGAGCCACTTCGGCCGGGCGGGAGTTTTTACCCTCACGGGCCGGCTCCGGGCCGGGGCGAGTTACACGGCCCGACACAACACGATCTTCCAGGGGCCGGCCAGCGACGGTGCGAAGCTGGCCCTGTGGCGCGTGTGGCGCGCCGGGTACCGGGTCGTGAACTTCGTTCACGATCAACTCCTCGTCGAGGTGCCCGCGGGCGCGGACCTCGCGGCGCACGCCGAGCGCATCAAGGTGGAGATGATCGCGGGCATGGCGGACGTCGTCCCGGAGGTCAAAGTGGACGTGGACTTCGCAGCATCGGAACGGTGGCACAAGAAGGCCAAGGCGGTCTTTGACGCGAACGGCCGGCTCGTGCCGTGGGTGCCAGCAGGTGGCCTCGAATCCGCACCGCCCGGCGCGACGGGTTCGCACCGCGAGGTCACCGCACCGAGTCCGTCGCAGATGAGTGTTGCGGCGATTGGTCTCGAATTAAATAGGTAATTTTGGATGATATACGGATATCAAATGACGCATTTATTTCTGCTTCTGAAACATCAATAAGATATGCGATCAGTAAAATCCCATTGGGCTGCACAATGACCACACGCGCACGAGCCCGAGCGAACCGCCTGAATTCCCTCCAATCGACGGGCCCGCGAACGCCCGGCGGAATCACACGTTCGTCACAGAACGCGGTGAAGGCGGGGCTGTTCTCGAAATTGCTCATCATTCCCGCACTCGGCGAGTCGAGTGAGGAAATGGACCAGTTTCGGCACGCCACGATCACGGATTTGTTACCGGTCGGCGCCGTCGAGCGGGAACTGGCGGACCGCGTCGCGGGGTTGATGTGGAGGCTGCGACGGGTCGCCCGACACGAAGCCGCGGCCCTGTCGGTTCCGTCGGCTTTGCTCCCGCCCCGCCCCGACGAGATCGGGGCACGGGAAGTATTCGCACCGGGGCGCCCCGTCCCGTCGAACGCTACCGTCGTCGATCGACTGGCCGATTTGCGGTACGCACAGGAATCCAGTTCCTGCTGGCAAAGCCTGAATCGGGCTGCGGCCGCTGCGGTTGGACCGGGCAACGCTCCTCGCAAGCCACTCGACGCAATCGCGGTTGAGGAAGTGTTGGGCGCGTCACTCGTTCTGCTCGATCGAATTTCCGGCCCGGACCCGTGGCCCGCGGCACTGGCCGCAGCCGGGTCCAAGCGAAACGAGGTTCATCGGGTGCGCTGGACCCGGGGGCGGTTGTTTCGGGTACTCAGGGTGGCCGCTGGGTTGGCCGGGCTCGATCTCAAAACCGTTGTGACCGGAATCCGAGCGGAACTGGCCGAGCGAATCGCGAACGCTGAACGGCGCGCGGACGAACGCAAGCAAGAGGAATTGAAACTCATCGCAGAGGTGAACGAAGAGCGGGCGACGTCCATCGCGGCTCAGTTGTATGTCGACGAGGCTCTCATTCAGCGGGTCGCACGGGCCGAGAGCCATCTGGCCCGCGAATTGGACCGCACCTTGGGAATGCTTGCGAAACTCCAGGGCCAACGGTGCATCGAGTTCGGCGCCGGGGCGCACCCGTGCCCGGTTGGGTTCGTTTTGCAGGACGCGCCGCCAGAGGGCCATACGACGGAAGATTTGACGCCCGGTTCCGCAATCAGCGTCCCGGCCGTTTGTCGGCCCCGGTGAATCGCGTTGCTCCGAAAATGAACGGATGGCCGCAATCCGGGTTACCCCAGAATGACCAGAAATCACGGGCTTCGATTGAGCGGTTCACACTTGGCCCGGATCGATAGTTGGATAAAAAGGCGGCGGGCAGATCGGAGGCGGTAATCGAAGCGAGTGACATGAGCCGAGTACATCCTTCTGCGCGCTCCCGGAGCGCCTGCACCAAGCTGCGCCGAAGCCGGGACGCTGAAATTACCGTGCCATAACATTCCGCTTCTCGTTCGTCTGTTGCAAGTGTTCAGCGCCGGCACGTCGAACCCGCCGCCACCACGAGTGCGACTTGCTCTACGGCCCTCGAAAAGTGGGCGGCATAAATTCTGCACCACGAATCCCTCGTGATGATGTCACTGCACGTGTGCCCTTCCGCGCCATCCGTTGTGACTGTGAGCTCCTGGGATGAAAAAGACCGGTCCCACGTTCACCCGCTTCGCCGCCGGCCGCTCTCCCGCCGGATTCGTGCGCGTCCGCGGGGCCCGCACGCACAACCTGAAGGACGTGGACGTCGATGTACCCCGCGACGCGCTGGTCGTGTTCACTGGCGTGTCCGGCTCGGGCAAGTCGTCCCTCGCCTTCGGCACCCTCTACGCTGAGGCCCAGCGACGGTACCTCGAATCGGTCGCCCCTTACGCCCGCCGGCTGTTCCACCAGTTGAGCGTCCCCGAGGTCGATTCGATCGACGGGCTGCCCCCGGCGGTGGCCCTTCAGCAGCAGCGCGGCACGCCGACCACGCGATCGTCGGTCGGCAGCGTCACCACCCTGTCGAACCTGCTCCGGATGCTGTACTCGCGGGCCGGGGACTACCCGCGCGGCCAGCCGCTCCTGTACGCCGAGTCGTTCTCCCCGAACACGCCCGAGGGTGCGTGCCCGAACTGCCACGGCCTCGGCCGGGTGTACGACGCGACCGAGGCGTCGATGGTGCCGGACGACGCGCTCTCACTGCGGGAGAAGGCGATCGCCGCCTGGCCCGGGGCGTGGCAGGGGCAGAACCTCCGGGACATCGTCACCGCGCTGGGCATCGACATCGACGCCCCGTGGCGGGACCTGCCGAAGAAGGACCGGGACTGGCTCCTGTTCACCGACGAGCAGCCGCAGGTCCCGGTCTACCCGCACCAGAGCCTGGACGAGGTGAAGCGGGCGCAGAAGCGGAAGGAGCCGCACGACTACCTGGGCACGTTCACCAGCGCTCGGCGGTACGTGCAGGAGACGTTCGCGAAGTCCGAGAGTCCGCTCATGAAGCGGCGGGTGGCCCCGTTCCTGGTGAGCACCGACTGCCGCACCTGCCGGGGCAAGCGGCTCCGCCCCGAGGCCCTGGCCGTTACGTTCGCCGGCCGGGACATCACGGACCTGTCCCGCGAGCCGCTCGAGCGGCTGGCCGCGATCTTCCGCCCGTTCGCAGACGCGACGTCGCCGGGGCGCAAGAAGCGTGACGCCGAGCACCCCGAACAGGGGGAGGTCACCCGGCGGATCGCCCAGGACATGAGTGCCCGTCTGGGCGTGCTGCTCGACCTCGGGCTGGGCTACCTGACGCTGGAGCGGAGCACCCCGACCCTGTCGCCGGGCGAGTTGCAGCGGCTGCGGCTGGCGACCCAGGTACGCTCGAACCTCTTCGGCGTGGTGTACGTCCTCGACGAACCCTCCGCGGGTCTGCACCCGGCCGACACCGAGGCGCTCTTGCGCGCCCTCGACCGACTGAAGGCGGCCGGGAACTCGCTGTTCGTAGTCGAGCACGACCTGGAAGTGATCCGCCGCGCCGACTGGATCGTGGACGTCGGACCGGCGGCGGGCGAGCACGGCGGCCGCGTACTTTACAGCGGCCCGCCAGACGGGCTCAGGACGGTCGAAGAATCCCGGACGCGACCCTTCCTGTTTCCCGGGCAAGCCGCCAACTGGCGGGAGCCCCGGAACCCGAAAGGCTGGCTCCGACTCGCAGGGGGCACGCGGAACAACCTGCGGGACCTGGACGCCGCCTTTCCGCTCGGCGTGCTCACCGCCGTGACCGGTGTGTCCGGGTCGGGGAAGTCGAGCCTGGTCAGTCAGGCGCTGGTGGAACTCGTGGCCGGGCACCTCGGGCAGCCCGCCCCGCCGGAGGACGACGGCGAGGAACTGGAGCATGCCCCCGCGTCTCCGGTCGGGGGCCGGATCGTCTCCGGGATGGAGGCGGTCAAGCGGCTGGTCGTGGTGGACCAGCGGCCGATCGGTCGCACCCCGCGCTCGAACCTGGCCACGTACACCGGGCTGTTCGACCACGTCCGCAAGCTGTTCGCGGGTACGAAGGCGGCGCGGGCCCGGAAGTACGACGCGGGGCGGTTCTCGTTCAACGTTGCCAAGGGGCGGTGCGAGACCTGCACGGGCGAAGGGTTCGTGATGGTCGAACTCCTGTTCCTACCGAGTGTTTACAGCCCGTGCCCGGCCTGCCACGGCACACGGTACAACGCGAAGACCCTCGAAATCGAGTACCGGGGCAAGAACATCGCCAACGTACTGGGGATGACGGTGGACGCGGCGTGGGAGTTCCTGGCCAACGAACCGCACGCCCACCGCTCGCTCGGCGTGCTCCGGGACGTCGGGCTCGGTTACCTGCGGCTCGGGCAGGCGGCGACGGAGTTGTCCGGTGGCGAGGCGCAGCGGATCAAGCTCGCGACCGAGTTGCAGCGGGCCGAGCGCGGGACAACGCTTTACGTCCTCGATGAACCGACAACCGGGCTGCACCCGGCGGACGTGGAGCGCTTGATGTTCCAGCTCGAAGGGCTAGTCGGCGCGGGGAACACGGTGGTCGTGGTCGAGCACGACATGCGGGTCGTTTCGGGGAGCGACTGGGTGATCGACGTCGGCCCGGGTGCGGGCGACGAGGGTGGCCGCGTGGTCGCGACGGGAGTACCGAGGGACGTGGCGCGGGCAACCGGGAGCCGGACGGCTCCGTACCTGGCGCGCTTACGTGGCTAATCCGCCTTACTCGCCGGGCGCAAGCGACTCTGAATAGGCGTGCCTACCGATCCTGTACGATTCCGAGATACGCAAACATGGTCAGTGGATCGGTGGACGCCAACCATTTCGCTTCGGTCATCGGTCACCCTCTGGAACCGCAGCCAGCGTGACCGATCCGGCGCCCGGTGCAAGCGCGATGCGTTTCCGCTCGCTGCGCCATGAAACGGTACAGCTAACACTACTCCGTTAGAGGTGTGCATCGCCCTTTAGTTTCAGCCCTCTAACGGGTTATGAAGACATTCACCCCCGATCTCGATCCGGCCGTTCTGGAGCGCCTGCGTGAGTACGCGGCGCGGTTCGCGTCCGATTTCCCGCAGTCCAAGCCCGCGTGTTGGGCCGGTGTCTACCTCCAGGGGTTGCTCCTCGACGGCGAGCGCAAGAGCATCGAGCCCCTGTCCCACCGCGTCATACGGCCGCCCGAGTTGACCAGCACAGATCCCGAGCAGGCACTCCAACAGTTCGTGAACCAGAGTCCCTGGGACGACCAGAAGGTGCTGACCCGGTACCGCGCCCTCATAGCCGAACCGTTCGGTTCGCCCGAGGGCGTGTTCGTCCTCGACGACACCAGTTTCCCCAAGCGGGGCCGACATTCCGTCGGGGTCCAGCACCAGTACTGCGGGGCGCTGGGCAAGCAGGCCAATTGTCAGGTCGCGGTCACGCTTCACTACTCCGGCCCACGCGGGCACTTCCCGTTGGCCGTACGTTTGCACCTGCCCGAGAGCTGGATCGACGACACCACGCGGATGGACGCCGCGGGCGTGCCTGAAGAGTTCCGGGTCGCCAAGACCAAGGGCCAGATTGCTCTGGGGTTGATCGACCAGGTGCGTGCCGAAGGGATCAACGGCGGCACGGTGGTCGCCGATCTGGGCTACGGAAGTTCCGTCATGCGAGCCGGGTTGGCCGAACGTGGGTTGCATTACGTCGTCGTCGTGCCGGCCGCCAGCGTGGTGTTCCCGAACGAGCCGAGCTGGGTTCACCCGCCGCGCACCGTCCGTCGCCCGATCGCTGGGTTCTGGACTCGAAGTCGTCACCGCCCGTGTCGGCCGAGGTGGTGGCGAAGGGGCTGACGTTACGGCGAGTGAGCGGTGCGGCCGTGACGAAGGGGATGTTGGAACTGGCTCACCCGTGCGGGACCAAAGTGTCTCTGCCTCTGGAGTGACCCAAGCACAGATTCACAGTTGTGTCGACTCCGCCCACAACGTGACGAGCGGTTCTGGCACGGGGCGGAGGGCGCGCGAGTTGCATGCCGTCCACGGCCCGCCAAACCGAGGTCCGTTTACGATGGCCACTTCCACCGATCCCACGCGCCGCACGTTTATGGCCGCTTCCGCCGGACTCACGGGACCGGGTCTCTTTGCGAGCGCTGATGAACCGCCCCTGGCGCCGCCGGACAAGCAACCGCCCAACTTAAAGCTGCCCGAGTTCGTCGGGAAAACGGTCGGGTTCGCGATCGTGGGGCTGGGCCAGTTGGCCCTGGAAGAAATCATGCCCGCGTTCGCGCAGTGTAAACTCGCGCGCCCCACCGCACTCGTCAGTGGGCACCCGGATAAGGCCAAGCGTGTTGCCGCGGCCTACGGCATCGACCCGAAGCACATCTACGATTACCAGAGCTACGACCGTCTCCGGGACGATGCGGCCGTCGGCGCCGTTTACATCGTCCTGCCGAACAGCATGCACGCCGAATACACGATCCGCGGGTTCAAGGCGGGCAAGCACGTGCTGTGCGAGAAGCCGATGGCCCCGACCTCGACCGATTGCAGGGCGATGATCGCCACGGCGAAAGAGGCGAAGCGACAACTGATGATCGCGTATCGGCTCCACTACGAGCCGTTCAACCGCGCCGTTATGAAGCTGTGCGCCGACAAAGCCATCGGTGCCGTGCGGACGATCCTCGCGACCAACTGCCAGGTCACAAAGGCCCCGAACATCCGACTCAGCAAGGCGCTCCGGGGCGGGCCGCTCGGGGACGTTGGCATCTACTGCTTGAATGCGGCCCGGTACATCACCCGCGAGGAACCGATCGAAGTGGCCGCGTTTGCGGACGAGCCGACGGACACTCCACGCTTCCGTGAGGTACCCCGGAGCGTCGCGTTCGAGCTGCGATTCCCATCCGGCGCGCTGGCCCACTGCGACTGCGGGTTCGACGCGGCCGAGAGCCGGTGGTTCCGGGTCAACGGGAGCACGGGGTTCGTCGAACTGGACAACGCGTTCGCCTACCGCGGACAGAAACTCGCCGTCGCGCGCGATTCGGGCCGGGAAGAAATCAAAGTGCGGCCAGTGAATCACTTCGCGGCCGAGATGGACCACTTCGCCGAGTGCATCCTCCAAAGCAAGGCGCCGGCCACGCCGGGTGAAGAAGGTCTCGCGGACATGTTAGCAATTGAGGCGATCCAGGAGGCCGCAGCGAGCGGCCGGATGGTAAAGGTAAAGCGCTAATGTCGCGGGTGCTCTCGAATTGCAGGTGATTCGGTTAGCATCGGGCATGAATCTGGTTCCTGCTCGGATTCGGCGTCAGGTGAAACAAATGTTTCACCTGACTTCAGGTCGCGCAAAACTGTTGGTTGGGTAACGCCCACCACGTCCGCGATCGCCCGCGTGCTCAGCCCCTTCTCGCGCAACCGGCGCACGCGCTCAACGCGATGCATTCGGTCTTCGTGGCGCCGGTCGTCGTTGAGGAGGTTTCAGTTGTCAACTTCTGGTTGATGACTGACCACGTCCGGAACGCAAATTTGCGTTTCGGACCCCGCGGTGTATCACGATCTCCTTGATACACGCCCTGTCGACAGAAGCGGGAATTCCCGTTTCGGTCCCAACCGTTGCGGGGAAGGCAACGGTTCCAGTCATGAACTTCTGGTTCACAACTCCCTCCCCGCACCAACCCTGAACTTCTGGTTCACGGTTCCAGTCGTGTCGATCGTCAACACAACTGCCCCGCGGCGCCAACCGTCAACTTCTGGTTGACGGTTCCAGGTGCCAACTTCTCGTTGGTGACTGCCCTTCGACCGGAATTCCGGTCGATTGGACCGGCGTCTCACAGTCGGCCGCGATTCCGGGTTGTGGGCCAGAAGCCCGCAACTGCCAGATTCTCGGTGGCGACGGGGCAACCGCAGTGTTGGCCGCGAGTTCGGCTCGCTTCTCGCGCCGCTTGATTCCCACAGCCGCTTGGTGAACGGTGACTCCACCTTGCTTGACTTGCTCAAAGAGATCCGGCGCCTTCTCGGAAACCATTTCGGCCGTCTGAATGTTGCGAGCGCTGACACCAACTTCGCGGGCCGCTTGTTCACGGGCACGGCCCGCCCGATCGTCGATCGGTTGTGGCAAATTTGCCACAACCGATCCGGTCGCTCGACTAGCTCTTGCTGCAGGGCTTTTCTTGTCCCCACCCGAATCTCGTTGCCGTTCCGCGGCAGGCCCCTCGTACCGCTTCTTCAGTTCCACGCCGACCGCGGCCAGTTGGGATCGGCTCATGTGCCTGTGCCGGAGCGCGGCCCGGAGCATGTACACTTCGGGCTTGTCCCCGCGCAACTCCGCGTTACACACCGGGACCAGAGTGATGCCCGCTTCTCGTGCCGCCCGGAGCCGGGTGTGAACCCCGTGTTGTTGCCTTCTCCGCAACAACTGCCACCTTCTCGGTGTCGGTTCCACGCTCGAGGTGCGTGGGGGAGATCACCACGCAGGTTCAGATCTATGTAAAGGAGTTGGTTACGCAGGTGGCCGTTGGCGAAGTGAAAGGTCGGCTGGGTTGCCCCTTGTGCCCGGCCGAAATCCCGACAGGTGACGGCCCTATTTTTGTTCGCACGGCGGGCTAGCCCAGTTAGGCCCACATCAATAACTTGTTACCTCTGACAGAAATTAAAATCAGAGTTGCACCGGGTGCCACAGCGCGGATAAGTTGACCGCTAGGGACATCACGTCTGTGCGGTAAGCCCTGCTGGTGCAACAACTATGACCGGACCCGAACCAGTTGTCCTGGCGGTAGTGCTCTGTGACGCGGTGCATACGGACCACGCGACGGGCAAGAGAACTTTGCTCGGCACGTTCTCCCGAATCAACGCATCTCATTTTCCCGTGACGCACCCGCGAATGGCGGTCTATGTTTGCTTAACCGAGTGCCACGGTGATCTACCCCTGACGTTCCGCATCGCCGACGCGAGCGACGACCGGGCGATCTTCGAGGCGTCGAACGTGATCGAGGTAGGCGACCCGTTAGCGGTCGTTGAGCTGGACATCCAACTCGGGGCGCTCACGTTCCCGAGCCCGGCGAGTACCGAGTTCAGATTCTCGAACGGGCCACCGCTCATGGAACGGCGGCTGCTCGTGGTTCCCATAGCCGTTCCGGATCACGCACCAGAGGGCGGGTAGATGCCGGACCAGTCGCCTCGATCCTTCACCGCACCGGGTGTCAGCTTCAGTTTCGCGTACAACGTTCCCGTCGCCCCCGTCATCTCCACCGATCCCGGCCCACAAGACACCATCACCGGCACCCTGTGCCCCAAAGCTGTTCAACTCGTGCGCGCGAGCGGTGTGCGAGTCCGCCCGCATTTCGTGATTGAGGATCGCCCGCGCAAGCCGCGCTGAACACACGTGAGCAACTGTCACGGGAGCCGAGCTGTTCCGTTTCTATTCGCCCTACTCCTTCCCGAGCACCAGGTCGACGACCCAGCACCCGCGCACGTGCGGTCCCGGCCCGCGGCAGTGGTCGAGCACGTCGGTGCTGTCGCACCCGGCGTCCTGGAGTGCGTCGGCCAGGATCGGCATCGCAGAGAAGTCGCGCGACTCGTACATCTGGGACGCGAGCGCGAGTACGGTGGAGGTGCGCCACGAGGGAGATAACCTCGCCGAATAAAACAAGCTCCCGAACACGTCGCGAAAGCGGTCACATATCCAAGGATCGGGGGAGGGCATGTCCTGCGGTTGAAGGTTTTGGAGGGCAGAGTGCAGTTGCACGTAGTAGGCGGCATCGAACTCACCGAGTGCCGCAAGAACTTCCTCGGCTCGCTGTGCTTTCTCGTGCTCCCCTTGGCTTCGCCACTGCCGGACTGCCTGCATCCCTTTTTCGCGCGCCCGTACTCGCTCCTCGTTAGTGGCAAGCCCGTCAGCAAAACGCTCGGCCAGCTCGATTAATGCAGTGAGCCACGGATCATTAGACACACGGCCCCGTGACTCACAACACAAAGTAAGGCGGTGCTTCCGGGGGGGCAGGCGGCGGCTTATCCACTGCATGAAGGTTGCGGGGTTGTCGCACGCCAGCCATTCCGCTTCGGTCATTGGTCGCTCCCTAGAACCGCTCCCAGCATGACCGATCCGGCGCCCGGTGCAAACCCGCGCGGGCGGACCGATCCTGGTGTCAAGAGGACGACCTCGGGGTCACTCCGTGGGCGTTCTCGTTTTCAATTCGGCCGACCGTTTGGAGATCAGGTGTGGACACGCGATGCGGTCGTTCTGGGCCGTCGCTCATACGTCTGAGCGTTCCGAAAAGAAAGTGCGTTTTATGAACGAGATCGTCTCAGTCGGCCGCTACAATGACGGCCGTCTGGCCTGTACCAATCCGATGCGTTTTTGGGACCCCACGATGTTCGCCTCCGCGCGCCACCGAATCCCGCTCTGTTTCGTGCTCGCCGCTGTGCTGCTCCCCATCGTCGTCACAGGGCGGGTGCGGGCGACCGATCCCGCACCCGCCCCGGCACTCAACAAGGTACCCGCCACCGCCGAGACCTACCATTCGGTCCTCCGGCTCGGCGAAACGATCGAACTGATCGGCCGCAGCCGCGCGTGGCAGCGGTTGTGGAACGACCCGGTGGTGAAAGAGCTCCGCAAGAAGGCTATGGAGAAGTTCTCCGAGCCGGGCAACGACGGGGCGGCCGCGTTGCGTGCGTTTCTGACGGAGCCGGCCAACGCCGAGCTGCTCGGGCTCTTGCTGGACGCGGCGTCGCACGAGGTCTTCGTCTCCACCGGGACCGGCACGGGCGACCTGCTCTCTTTGGGACAGGAGCTCCTCGGCGGGGCCAAATACGGTCCCGCCTTCCTGAAACTGGCGGGGCGGGACGGCGGCGACGCGAACGCGGCCCGCGCCCGGATCGTCGTCCGGTCGCTCGCCGAACGGCCGGAACGGTTGCGGGTTCCGGAACTGCTGATCGGGTTCAAGGTGAGCGACGCGGCCAAGGTCAAGGCCCAGTTGAAGCGGCTCGATCCGCTCGTCGCCGGGGCACTCGCCGATACTCCGCTCAAGGGGCGGTCGAAGCGCGCCACGGTGGACGGGGACGAGTTCCTCGTGCTCGAACTCGACGGGTCGCTGATCCCCTGGGACCAACTGCCGATCGCCATGCTCGAAGAGAAGGAGGGCGAGTTCGCCCCGTTGATCAAGCACCTCAAGGCGCTGAAACTGACCGTCTCCATCGGGGTGCGCCAGGGTTACCTGCTGGTCGCCGTCGGCCCGTCCACCGACCAGCTGGCCAAGTTCGGCGGCCCCGGACCCAAGCTCGCGGGGCTGCCGGAGTTCAAGCCGCTGGCGGAACTCGCCGGGAAGCCGCTGACGGCCGTCGGCTACACCAGCGCCGCGGTCCGGCGCGCGACGGGCACCACCGCCGAAGACGTGACGGCTTACGGGGACGTGCTCAAGGCGGGGCTCGAACACGCGGACCTGCCCGATGACTTGCGGAAGGCGATCGAAAAAGACGGCGAAGCGCTGCTGAAGTCGATCGCCAAGGACATCACGAAGCCGGGCGCGGCGACCTCGTTCAGCTTCCGCACCGCGCGCGGGTGGGAGACCTACGCCCACGACTACTCGCCCGCCGCGGCCGGCGAGTCGCGCCCGCTCACCCTGTTGAACCACCTCGGCGGCGACCCGCTGATGGCGGCCGTGTGGCGCTCGGGCACCACGGTCGACGACTACCGGGCGGCGGTCAAGTGGGCCAAGATCATCGCGGGCCACGTCGAAAAGGTCGCAATCGCCAAGGCACCGGACGCCGAGCCGATCATCAAGTCGGTGCGCCAGGAGATTTACCCGGTGCTGCAAGAGTTGAGCGACGTGACCGAGCGGCTCTGGCTGCCGGCCCTCGCGGACGGACAGGAGGCCGTGGTCCTCGACGCCAAGTGGTCCAGCAAGCAGTGGCACGCCGCGCTCCCGACCGACCGGCCGATGCCCCTGCCAGAACTCGGCATCGTGGTCGGGGTGAGCGACCGGGAGAAGCTCGAAAAGGCCCTGGAAGGGTACCTTGCGGGCGCCAACAAGCTGTTGGGCAAGGCGCGGGAACTGGCACCTCCGGGATCGATCCCGGAGTTTGAAATTCCGCGGCCGAAGGTTGAGACCAAGGGGGGGCGAACCTTCGCGCACTACCCGCTCCCGGCGGGGTTGGGGGTGGACGAGCAACTCCAGCCGACCGGCGGGCTCTCGGACAAGGTCGCGGTCCTGGCCCTGTCGCGCGGCCACGCCGACCGGCTCCTGAGCGAAACGCCGCTCGCGGCCGGGCTGGCGCCCTTCGCGCGCAAGGCCGCGGACTCGGCCTTCTACCTTAACTGGGCCGGGATGGTTGACACGGCCGCCCCGTGGGTCGATTTCGGCCTCCGCACGGTCGCCGCGGGAGGGGACGCGAAACAGAACGAAGAGGTGGCCCGGAAAGTGACTGGCGCCCTGAAAATCTTCCGCAAGTACGGGTCGGTAACCTACCGCCAGAACGGAGCCACCGTCACCCACAGCGAAGCCATCTTCCAGGACGTTCCGGCGGTTGAGAAGTGATTCTTCGCTCGAGATCGCGGGCCGGGAGTGCATTTCCCGCGCCCGGTCATCCCGGCGGACGGCGACGCTCTCGTCGTCGCCGTCCGCCGGGATGAAGTAGTCGGTGAGTGCCCCGCCTCCGCCCGAAGATTTAGCTCGCCGGCCCGACCGCGATACTAGCACGCGACGACGACAACCCGATCCGTCAGCAATGCGCGTGGTTGAGGGTGTGCCGATCCTATCTCTCGTAGACCGGGAGTGTGATGACCGGTCATCATACTCCCGACACTCACCCGTTTTCCTGACCGTGTCGGAGTTCCTCCAACCGACAGGTCCAATACCTGAAGCAGATGTGCTCTATCAGCGCTCCTCGAACCGGATGTCGGTCCAGGCCGGGACGTGGACCCCGTTGACCGCATACGCCTCGTGGTGAACGACCCGCAGCGTCCCGCGCACGGTGAGCGTCTTTCCCTCGCGCGCCTTCTTGGTCCGGTCCCCGATCAGTGACACAGTGCGCTCCTGATCGTCACCGTCGCGCAACACGGGACCACAGATCGTGCGCAGTTGGCCGTTGACGGGCCACGTGTACGCGGGCGCGTCCACGACCGTGAACCGGATCGTCACGCTGTCACCCGCGAGGCGCGCGGCTTGATCCGGAGTGAGTGTGTCGAATTTGATGACGGGGCGATGGGCTGGGCGCCCACCAGGGTGCAAAAGATGAGTGTGCTCATGGGACCGATTGGAGCAGACGAGCGCGCGGAATGCAATAACGTGGCCGGGATCATGCGGTGGCGGGCAGGCTCGGTTGCGCTCGGGCCGGCGCGGGCCAGGATTCCATACGCTCGGGGAGCGGTGCTGAGATCGCTACCTGCCTCGGGTGCTACTGGAGATGGAATGCCGATCATATTGAGTGGCTACTCACGAGACCAACTTCGCGCCCCGAGCGAACCTTCGTGATGTGAATTCGCACCTCAGGGGGCGGGTATAATACGCGGCGAGGGTTTGCCACTTCTTCCGCTCGCGCCCGTGGTCGCCCGCCGAGGGTTACGCATGAGAGTACATTCCCGGTGGGCCGCGCGGCTGCGCTGCGAGGAGCTCGAGGCACGCGAGACGCCCGCGGTCGTCGCAGGGTTTACAGAGTCGGTGCTCGCGTCGGGGCTAGTCCAACCGACTGCGATGGCGCTCGCGCCCGACGGGCGCATCTTCGTCGCCGAAAAGGCGGGCGCGCTCCGGGTGGTGCAAAACGGCTCCGTACTCGCGACCCCGTTCCTCACGGTGGGCGTGGACACGGCCAGTGAACGCGGCCTCATCGGTGTGGCTCTCGACCCCAACTTCGCTGCCAACAACTTCATCTATGTCTACTACACCACCAGTGGTACACTGGTGAACCGGGTCAGCCGGTTCGTCGCGAACGGGAACACCGCGGCGGGACCGGAAACCATTCTGCTGGACAACATCCCGTCCACGAACGGCAACCACAACGGTGGAGCGCTGGTCTTCGGCGCGGACGGCAAGCTCTACGTTGGCGTCGGCGATGCGGGGGTGAGCAGCAATTCACAGTCGCTCACCAACGTGTCGGGCAAAGTGCTCCGCATCAACTCGGACGGTACCATTCCGAGTGACAACCCGTTCTTCGGAACCGCGACCGGCGACAACCGCGCGATCTACGCCCTGGGGTTGCGGAACCCGTTCACGATGGCCGTTCAGCCCGGCACCGGGCGGTTGCTCATCAACGACGTCGGCGGCACTCAGTTCGAGGAGGTGAACCAAGGGGCCGTGGGGGCGAACTACGGGTGGCCGACCACCGAGGGCGACTTCGACCCTGCGGCCCTCCCGGGCTTCACCCGTCCGGTGTACGCGTACGCGCACGGGAGCGGCCCGCTGCAAGGGAATTCGATCGCGGGCGGGGCGTTCTACAACCCCACCACTGCATCGTTCCCGGGTGCGTTCGTGGGCGATTACTACTTCGCGGACTTCGTGAGCAGCCGCATCTTCCTCCGGGACGAAAGTTCGGGCGCGGTTACCACGTTCGCCGACCCGACCGCCGGTTCCGGCGTGGTCGATCTGGACGTGCTGCCGGACGGCCGGTTGCTGTACCTGAGCCTGAACACCGGGCGCATCTACCAGATCGCCGCGACTGGGCCGACGGCCCCGGCGCAACTGATTGCGGTCGGGACCGGCCCGGGCGTCGCGTCCCGGATCGCTGCCCTGAGCGCGGACGGCACCACGCGATTCACCGTAACCGCCTACGCGGGGTACAGCGGCGGGGTGCGCGTCGCGAGCGGTGACGTGACCGGCGACGGGGTGGAAGACGTCGTCGCGGGGACGGCCCCGGGGGCACCGCCACACGTAAAGGTGTTCGACGGCGCGACCGGCGGGCTAGTGCGAAGCTTTCTCGCATTTGATCCGGCGTTCCTGGGCGGGCTGTTCGTCGCGAGTGGCGACGTAAACGGCGACGGCCGCGCCGACATCATCGTGGGCACCGCAACGGGCGCCTCGCACGTGAAGGCGTTCGACGGGGTGACGGGTGCTGTGATCCGCAGCTTCCTCGCCTACGACGGGTTCACGGGCGGGGTAACGGTTGCCACGGGGGATGCGAACGGCGACGGGCGCGTGGATATCATCACTGGCACCGCCACGAGCGGGGCGCACATTAAAGTTTTCGACGGCGCGAGCGGGGCGCTGTTGAACAGTTTTTTCGCGTTCAGCGGGTTCGGCGGCGGGGTGTCAGTCGGGTTCGCGAGCGGTAGCGTCGTGGTGGGCGCGACGGCCGGTCCGCCGCACGTGAAGACGTTTGTTGGCGGGGCGGAACAGGGGAGCTTCTACGCGTTCGATCCGGCGTTCCAGGGGGGCGTGCGTGTCGCCGGGAACGGGGCCCTGATCCTCGCGGGCGCGGGCGCGGGAGCAGGGCCGCATCTGAAAGGCTTCTCGGTTACGCTCGTCGAGTCGCTCAACCTGTTCGCGTTCGACCCGGCCGGTACGGGTGGCATCTTCGTGGGTTGAGGTGCCTTCTCGGGCGCGCGTTTCCGCAGACGGAAGTGACGAGAAGCAGCACTCGGACCGTCGCCATCGAGCCTTGCGGGCGACCGGTCTGTGCTGGCCGCGGAGCCGGTAATCGTGCCCGTCACCTACGGGCTCGCGAACGGGGTCTAGTACAAGATCAAACAATGGATGCGCGGGCTGACAGATCAGGAACGCAAGGGCATGCCGGTCGTGTTCCTGATCTGTCAGCCCGCGACGCGCTACTACCAGGTGATGACGCGGAGCGAGTAGATGCCCGCACTCGTCGATGATTTGGATGAGTAGGGAGCCGACATCGCAATTTACGGGCAGGGGGCGAGACAATGATGTGAAAGATCGCCCTTCACTACCGGAGATTATCGTGAAGTACGAGGTGATTTTCTCTGATGAACATTCTCCCCCAGGCCGCACCTGTACGCTCGGCGGATACACTTCCGTGAGACAACGTCACAACGAACTGATCGGTCGACATGAAACCGATGGTGCTGAGCTGCTCGCGCGGCAGAATGTTGACGGAGTGTGAGTCGTAGACGGGGATTTCCGTGCCGGGCACTCGGCGCCTAATCCCATGACAGTAGCGGTGAACCGGCGGTACACGGTACCGCCGGCCCAAATCCCTTCCATGTTCAGTCTCGTCGTCAGCCTATCAATGTTTCTCGCCCTTTCCCTCTACCCCTTCTGCGTGCCCACCGGCCCCGTGTTCTTCTTTTCCGTGGTGCATTTCTTCGGCGGCTTCACGCTTCGCCAAAATGCCGTTACGCAGCGGACGGATCGCAAACACGTCCACGATCCGCGGTCCGTCGGCCCGGTACGAGAGGTACGCCGGGCGCCCGCGCGAGGGGTCGTCGGACGATGCGAGGAACACGCGGCCCAGGTGCGCGCGGAACCCGCCGAAGTCCGTCCCGTAGGTGCCGTCTTGAGTGGGGCCGACCGCGGAGCCGGGGCCGCGCGCGATGAGGCTGTTGATACGGAGCGATGCGCCGCCGACGTACCCGCCCTGGTCGAACCGGGTCACACTGGGGACCGCGAGCCGCGCGAGTTCGCCGTCGATCGCCCGTACGAGTTCGCGCGCCGTGAGTTCGACGAGCGGGTCCGCGTCGGGGTGCGGGTGCGGCACGGAGGCCCTTTCCAGGGCCTCGCGACGGGCGGTGCGCGCGTGCGTCTTCCGGGCCTGCCGGAGCGCGACCACGTACAGCCAGTCGGCCAGCCCGGTACGGCCCCCGAGCCGGTGCGCGGACCGGGCCAGGACCAGGAACGTCGCCTGGAACACGTCCTCGGCCCGGTGCCGGTCACCCAGGTGCCGGCGCGCAACCCCGAGAACCAGTGCCCCGTGGCGCTGGACCAGGGCGCGGAACGCGGCCGCGTCGCGCCGGGTCGCGTACCGGGTGAGCAGGTAGTGGTCGCCCGAAAGATCCCCGGATGGCCCGAGGTGCCGGATCACACTCGTCAAGTAGGTCGCAGATCCCACAATCGATCCTCCGCCGGGAGTCGGAATCTATCTGAGGGCTCCCGGCCCGTCGGCACGCGCATTTTCCCAAATCTCGACGAAAAATCGAATCCCGGGTCGAGGTGGGGCGCAGGCGTTGTTGGGATTCAAGCAAACGAGCTACTGGTTCGACGCGTTCAAGCCCCGAAATAGCGAGAACCGAACGGTGAGCGCGCCGTAATGATGCGCGCCCCTCCGAACCCCACGACGGCGGTTCCCGGTAGTTTGTGCGATCTGTTCAGCATCTTCTGACACTTCGGACCCGTTCGGTGTAATCAACAGATAGAGACATTCTCTCGATCTCCCGCCAGCCCGCCGGTCGCGACGCGAAGGGCGTGGGGCTTACCCCGAGGTGCCCTGATACCGTCCATCCGCAGCCCCGCCACACTTATGCCCGAGGAGCGCGTTCACGAGTTCGTGCGGCCCGGCCCGCGACCGGGCTTGTGCGCCTCAGCTCGACCCTCCCACCCACGGATCCGGAACGCGCTCTGAATTGGTTTGTGGTTCGCCCACCGATCTCGAGTAAGAGCGGCGAACCGTGCTCGGGTGCCGCTCCCGCAATTATTGAACGAAACCTCGATGTGTCAGCCGGTGTGATGTAGCAGGGGCCGTACGGATCGTACGACGGCAACCACGCTGCGCTCGCATCGGGGCCCGAGCGCGGTCCCTGTATTCGCGACCTCACAACCGCGGTCCCGGGCCAGGGGTTTTCTTTACGCGCCCGGATCGGGTTCGGTGAGCAGTTCGGCCGGGGGCACCCGGAGCACCCGCGCGAGCTTGCGCAGGCTCAACAGCGCCACGTTGCGCTCCCCGCGCTCGACGCTACCGACGAACGTCCGGTGCAGCCCGGCGCGCTTGCCCAGTTCGGCCTGGGTCAGCTTCAGGGCCAAGCGCCGCTCGCGCACGCGATCACCGACGCCCTGGAGGAATTGTTTGTCGTCCCGGTTCATACTGGACAACCAGCATCCGGGCGCTCAAGATGTGTTTAAGTAGCATTCTGCCGGCGAGACCCCGGTCAACCGAGACGGGGCGAACTCGACTCGGGCCGCCCGGTGATCGCGACCGGGGCGGAAACCGCTACGAGCCGGGGTTCGGTTCGCGCGGCCCCGTCGGGAGCGGGGCCCCCGAGCGCCCTACGGATCGCTTGAACCCAACGGAGAGGTCCCATGTCGACGATCGCCTATCGAACACTCACCCTGGTCGGGTGCGCCCTGGTCGCCACGACGGTCGTGGCGTGCGGGGGCGGGGGGGAGAGCACCGGCGGGGGCGGGTTCTTCGCGCGCGACCCCGCGCGCCCGGTGGTCGCCAACACGCAGCACGATTACCACGCGTTCGGCGACTCGAACATGATCGTTACGGTCCGGAACGTCGGGGGGGACGGGAGGATCAAGGTGATCGTCACGGCGTATCGCGACAAGGCGCGCACGAAGCGCATCGACAGTTGGTCCACCCTGGTGTACCTGAAGAAGGGCCAGGAGGCGACCGTTACCGTCCCGCTCCGGGGGCTCTCGGAAGGGCTTGGGGCGCACGCGCGTACCGAGGCCGTGGCCGACTGAGTGACTGTCTCATATGCCTCAAAATCGCGGTAGTTTTGCGTTGTCACTCGCGATTTCCCAGGCTTTTTCGCGCAAATGAGACAGTCACTGAGACGTGCGGGACTCGCGACCGCAACCGGGCCACCGTTGCCCCGGTGCGGTACCGGGCAACACGATTCGGGAAACCGCGACAGTACCGGTCGCCTCGAATGGTGTAGCCGTTCGCCCGGCGCGACAACTCGCCCCCACCGGTGCTCGAACCCGTGCAACGCGGACCGAGGGCTAAAAGGAACCCGCGGCCGGGCCACCGGCCCGCGGGTCATAGCGCCTCACCACCCGCGCCGGCCGGCGGCCCAGCGCGTGTTGCCCGTGTGGGTGTTGAATACCATGATCAAGACGAACGTGACCCCGAACGCGGCCCACGAGCCGAACCCGAGTCCGACGAACGCGGCGACCAGCGCCGCGAGGCCCGTGTACAGCCCGTTCAGCTTCTTTCGTGCGCTCATGTCTGCGTCCCCAGTAAGGTCTTCAATCGGAACACTTCGCTCCCGGCGGCTCTCACCGGCTCCGGCGCCTGCTCTCCCTGGAGGGCAACGCGACCGGGAGCGGGCCCGGCGCGGGCGCTGGGGGCGCGGTCGCGCGCTCGAGTTCTTCGGCCCGGCGGCGCAGGTCCTCGGCGACCTCGGGGAGCCCCTCGGCCGCGCACCCGGCGGCCAGGCGCCTCAACCCGGCCGACCGGCCCGCGCCGGCGCTCAGGGCCTCGGCCTCGAGTTCCTGGACCGCGCGCACGGCCAGGAGCACCTTGACCCGGTCCACCAGTGATCCGAACAGGTGCCACATCGCGCACCGCCTTTCGAGTGGGGTGATGAAACGATCCGCTCGGTTCGCCCGGCACTTCCACCGTACACGAGCGGCACCGAGTACCAGAGTTCGGGTGTGCCCACGCGGGGGCTCGTTAAGCCCCGTTCGCCGGGTCCGAGGGACCCGTTGTGTTCCGCGCGGCGCGCACCAGCCGGTACCAGACCCCGGCCCCGAGTACGAGGGCTGTGGTGCCGGCGCCGGCCAGCGCCGCGACGAGTTCGGGGGGCGCGAACCGGCACCCGAGTCCGATCACGAGCCCGATCGCACCCGCGCTCGGGACCGCGCGCCCGAGGCCCAGTGGCCTCCCGGTACCCGACTCCAGCACGGCCACCGCCGCGCGGTTCGCGCGCACGAAGCGGGCCGTTCGCGCCGCCGCCGCCGAGGTCGCGCGCCGGCCCCACGCGCGCAGCCCCGCGAGCGGGTTCGGAATCCGGCGCCTACGCGCCGGCCGGTTCGGGGCGGGCGCGGGCGCTTCGGGCGCGACGAGCGCGCGGACCACGGGGTCGCGTAAGGCCCCGAGGATCGCGTCCCGAACGGCCCGCTGGGTGCCCTCGCGGCACGCGTCCGTGACCACCGCAGTGAGGCCCTCGGCGAGGCCGTCGAGGATCGCGTCGAACCGGTCCAGTTGCTCCGCCAGTTGCTTGCGCCGCGCGGGCGCCTCGATCGAGACACTGGTCATGGTCCGCTCTCCGTTGGGGTGAGTGAAGGCGCCCGGGCCACACGGGGCCGGAGCGCCGACCGGGCGTCACCGGGCGCCCAGGTTCAAGTTCTTGAGCCCGGCCCAGACGCTCGCGAGCACCTTCTTTTCCTTGCGCCCGGCCCGTAGCGCCGCGACCAACCGGGCCGCCTTCGCCGCGGCGTCCCCGAGTGCGGCCCGGAGGTCCTCGGCCGCGACCAGCGGGTCGGGTGGGTCGCTCGGCGGGGGCGCCGGGTGTCCGGGCGCGGGTTCGGGTCGGGCCGGGGCACGAGGGGTCATCGGGTCACTCCTTTCGTCGAGAGCAAGGATAATGTCACCCGCGCCCGACGGCTCGGGGCGGATTTCGGGCTCCGTGGGAGGAGCAACGAAATCGGGACCGAGGGCCGCGGCCAGCACGGTGACGCCCGGCCCCGAGGCCGCGACCGGTCGGTCCGGACCCAGGCGCAGGGCCCCGCACCCGAGCCCCAGCATCGTGCCCAGCGCGCGCCGGTTCAGCGCGACCCGGGCGGCCGGACCCGCGACCGGCGAGCGCGCCAAGACGAGGTCCCGAGCCGTGTTCGTACCTGCGGCGCGGGCCCGGACCGTGAGCACGCGGTCCGCGTCGAGCGTCACCGGGCGGTGCTCCTCGGTGCCCCCCCGCAGCCCCGGCAGAGCCGCGAGCAGGTCCGCCGCGTCGCGCGCGTCGAGGGTCACGGTGGTCCGCGCGGACTGGGGGATCGCGCCCGAGACGTCGGGGAACTTCAGACCGGCGGTGAGTCCGAGCCACACCGTCACGTCGCCGAGCGATACGACCAAGTGGGCCGCGGTGCGCCCGACCCGGACGTCCGTCTCGGCTCGCACCTCGGGGCACCCGAAGAGCGCGAGCGCGGGCACCAGGACGTCGCCCGGGAACGGGAGCGCGAACCCGTCGAACACGACCGCGACGGTGCCGTCGGTCCCAACTACCTGGCCCGCGCCCCCGCGCACCTGGACCCGACTCAGCGCGTACCGCCCGTCCGCGCGGCTCGTGACGCGACCGGCCCCGTGCAGCGCCGCCCGGAACGCCGCGCCGACCGGGGCCGGGTCCGCGGGGTGCGGGAGCGGGTTGTGGTGCTCGCCCGGCACCAGGAACTCGACCGGGACCGACCGGGACGCGCCGCGCTCGGTCCACCGCGCGGTCCCGGTGCCGGGCCCCGTCGGTTCCAGGCGCACCGGCTCGGGTTCCGGGCCGCCGATCGCGTCGAGTACGGCCATCGGGATCACCAGGACCTCGGCGGACCCGGGGCCGGGCCCGGACAGCTCGAGGGCCGCGTCCGGGAACGCCGCGGCGAGCGTGACCCGGCCCCGGGCCCGGCGCACGACCACCGCCGGTGCCGGGCCGCGCGGGCGCCCCACCACGCACTTCGGTGCCAGAACCCGGAACCGGCGCGCGAGGGCGCGCGGGATCGCGATCATGGGTCGCTCCACGTTCGAGTGAAGGGGATCGGTTCAGTCCGCGCGCCACCCCGCGTCGACCAGTTCCTCGGCCCCGTCGAATACCTCCTTGGGGAGCGCCAGGAACGCGTCGAGGCGCGCGGGGAGCGCGAACAAATTGGTGCGGAACACGGTCGCCGAGTACCCGGTTAGGCGCGCGGTCCGGGCGTCGAACACCAGGCCCAGTTCCTCGGTCCCGCGCGTGCGCCGCACCACGGGGAGGAACGGCCAGTGGGGCCACAGGACCGGGGCGGTGAGGACCAACAGGGTCCGGTCCCGGTCCGGGTCCGGTGCGCGGGTCATGAGCTCGCCTCGAGTGGGGAACGGGCCGGCCCCGAGAGCCGGCCCGAGGGGCGCGAGAACGTTCGCGCCGGTTCACGCGGTCGGGACCGGTTCGCCGGTCAGGTGCTCGACCCGGGCCCGCAGTTCGTCGCCCGCGGCCTCGAGGGCGCGCTCGAGCTCGACCCGCTCGCCCGCCAGGTACTCGGCGTATGCCTGCACCTTGAACCGGGTCGCGCGGATCCGCTCGGCCGCCCGCGCGAGCGTGTCGGGCCGGGCGTCGGTCCCGAACTGGGCGACCGCGGTCCGGTGCTCGGCGATCACCGCCGCGAGCCCCTGGGCCACGGCCGCGGTCACGCTCCGGTCCCCTTCGCCCGTGCCCGCCGGAACGGGGAACCGCAGGAGCCGACCGCCCACCCGGTTCAGGAGCTCCTGGATCCGGTCCGTGAACGCGGCGTGCCGGTGCGGGACGAAGTACGTGCCCCCGGACGGGCGGATCGGGAACAGGTCGGCCTGCCGCTCGAACAACTTCTGGATCACCCGGGTCACGTCCGAACCGGTGCGCACCGCGATGCACCGGTCCAGTTCCTCTTGTGCCAGGGCGGCCAGTCCGGGCAACGCGCACGACACGCTCCCGGTCCGCTTGTCGAGCGCGAGCATGGTCTCCAGGACGTACTCGAACCGGTCACCGGCCCGGGACTCGTGGGTGAACTGGAACGTGATAGTGGTCGGATCCTCGGCCACCGGGCGGATGATCCGCCGGTCGCTGAGTTTCTTGCACGCGCGGGCGAACGCGTGGCGCGGGGCCAGTTCGCGGGCCACGCCCGGATCGAGGCCCGACGCGCCGAGCGCGCCCACCAGGGCCGCGTGCGGGACCGCGAGCCCGGGGCACGCCCACGCGATGATCTCGCCCAGCAGGCGCGCGCCCGGTGCGGGTCCGGGCGCGGGGAAGCACAGTTCCGTCGTCATGAACGGGCTCCGTGGGATCGAAAAGGGGACCACTCCGGTGCGGCGCTATCCGGCTATCGGCTACGGTCCGAGCGCGAGGACCCGGCCCACGGCGGGGCCGGTGGGGTCGAGCGCGGGCACCACGTGGACCTCGTCGCACGCGGCCCCCAGGTCCCCGGGCGCGCTCCCGACCACGAGCCCGAGCGCGCGCACCCGCGCGGCCCGGCGCCAGGCCCCGAACCGGGTGCGCAGGTCGGCCGGGATCCGGACCCGTGCGTCGGTCACGAGGACCAGGTCGGTGGCCCCCGGCGGGGCGCCGAGGTCCCGGTACATCCGGGGCAGCTCCTCGAGCGGCAGGTCCAGGTCCGAGCCTCGGCCGATGAACGCCCCGAGCCAATCGCACAGCGCCCCCCCGTCCCACCGCCCGGGGGGCAGCCCGAGGAGCCGTTCCCCGCTGGCCCCGGAGTACGCCACGAGCGCGCACCACCGGCGCTGGTGCCGCGCGACCCACGCCAGGGCCAGGGCCAGGGCCTTGGCCGCGTGGACCTTGGCCCCCTCCATCGAGCCCGATTCGTCGACCACGACCACGATCGGCCCCCGACCCACCGGCTCGACCGAGCGGTGCGCGCGACACAGGGACTGACGTTCGGTGACGCGCCGCAGGGCGTCGAGTTCGAGTTCGGGGATCACGAGCTTGACCAACTCCGAGGGCAACAGGCGCCCGACATCGCCGCCCGGTTCGACCCCAACGGTATCGTCGAACCCGGGCCCGGTCCTCGCACGCTGCCGGGCCCGGGCCACGCGCCGAAACCGGCCCGCGAGGGCACAGATCGCGCGCAGCCCCGGGTCGTCGCGCACCCGCCGGAACAGTTCGGCGATCGCACGGGGGTCGTTGCTCCCGGGTGCGCCCGGCCCCAGCCCCAGGGCCGCGGCGGTCTCCTTCAGCTCGGTCACCTCCCGGACCGCGCCGACCAGGGCCTTACTTGCGGCGCGCAGGGTCGCGCCCTCGGGTTCGGTACTCGGACCCGCCGCTCCGTGTGCCCCCGGCGTGCCCGGGGCTGGAAGTGCCGCGAACTGTTCGGCAAAGTGCCCGGCGGCGAGCGCCGAAGCGGTGTCGTCGAGCCGGGTCGCGGCGTGCAGGGCGCGGTATTCGGGGGTCCCGAGGAGCGCCTCCAGGAACCGGTACCGGCGCGCGTCGGCGCACCCGTCGCGGAGCCGCGGGTCCGGGTCGAACGCGGCCGCGAAGAAGTCCGCGGCCCCGAGCGCGTCCGCCCCGGTGCGCCGCAACCGGTCGCTCTCGGCGACCAGATCGCGCCCGCGCCGGAGCCCCCACGCGTCGACCTCCAGGGCCGTCGGATGGAGTGAGTTCCCGAGCCCGGCCGCGTCCACGGCACGTGGCTCGGGACCCGTCGGGGCGCGGGCCGGCTTCGCCCCCAGGTCGAGCAACTTCAACATCTCGTTCGGGTCCACGGTGGTCTCCGGTGAGAGGGAACGGGTGCTCCGCATTGAGCGCGCGGGCGCGGTCAGACGGCCCCGATGCTGGCGAGTTTGAGCTGCCGGAGCTGGTCCCGGAGGTACGCGCGGGCCGCCTCCACGCGCCCGGTCCCGGGCAGGGCCCCGAGCTGGCGCTCGATCTCGCCCAGCTTGGCCGCGCCCGTGGCCGCCGCGGCCAGGTCCCGCGCGTCGGTCGCCCCGAGCACGCCCTCGGCCTCGAGGAGCAACTGGGCGACCCGGAGCCCGGGCGGGTTGGCCACCTTGGCGATCACCCGGGTGACGCGCTCGGGGTGCTCGTGCGGGTCGTCCCACAGGCAGTGGCGCGCGACCTCCAGGTGCTCGGGCTCGACGCGCTCGGCCCCGCACAGGAACGCGAACGCGCGCACCACGCCCACGGTCCGGAACTGGCGCCGGTCCCCGGGCCGCACCCCGTCCCGCACCAGGTCCCCGAGCACCGCCTCGAGCGCCTCCTTCGCGGCCCCGGACCACGGCAGGGCCGCCGCGGCGCCCCGGGCCGCGTCCACTTCGGCCGGGGTGATTGTGCCGGACAGTTCGGGGACGGTGCCCGGCCCCCAGAGGAGCCGCGCGCGCCCGGCCCGGGACCGGATCGGGGCCACGGTCTTACGCACCACGAACCGGTCGAACAGGGCCCCCAGGTCGGGCCCGGCCTCGGGCCACTCGTTCGAGGCCGCGACGCACAGGCGCAGGGGCACGCGCCGGACGGCCCCGTCGCCCGGGTCGAAGGTGCGCTCGTTGAGGACCCGGAGCAGGGTGTTGAGGATCGCGCTGCTCGCCTTGAACACCTCGTCCAGGAAGCAGAACTCGGCCTCGGGCAGCTTGCCCGTGGTGACCCGGACGAACCGGTCGCTCTTGAGCCCGGCCAGGCTCACCGGGCCCAGCACCTCCTCGGGCGTGGTGAACTTGGTGAGGAGCGTTGCGAACTTGGTGCCCCCGGTCCAGGCCAGGAGGGCATCGAGGAGCAGGGACTTGGCGCACCCGGGCGGGCCGACCAGGAGCACGTGCTCGCCGGCTACGAGGGCCGCGAGCACCAGGTCCACTTCGTCGTCGCGCTCAATCAGGGCCGCGGAGAGCTCGCGCCGCGCGGTCGCGAACTTCGCGCGGACCGGGTGCGGATCCGGGGCGGGGCGGTACGGTTTCATCAGCGGGCTCCGTGGGGAAGTAGCAGGGAAGCGGAAACGCGCCGAGGAAATCGGACCCGGCGCGCCCTCGGTTGGGTTGCCGGGTTACAGGGCGGGGGCCAGGAGTTGCGCCCGGACCGCGCGCACGGCCGTGTCCGCGAGCGCGCCGGGATCGGCCCCGTGCGGGTGCGGCAACGCGAGGAACCCCTCCCAGGCGCGGGCCACGACCTCGGCCACCGCGTCCTCGCGGTCGTGGGCCGAGCGGATTGCGCGGAACGCGTCCTCGGCCCGGCGCGTGAGCGCGGGCAACAGGGCGACGAACACGTGCTGGCGGTCGAACGGGGCGACGAGTGCGGGCGGGGCCGCGGGTACGGGGACGAGCATCTCGGGGTCCTCGTGAAACAGAGCGACCGCACACAACAGCCGTGCGGTCGATGGGGAGCCGCACGGGGCGGTGGGATTCCAAGTGAGGGACGGGCGGGTCCGCGGGTCAGCGCCCCAGGCGCGCGACCGCGCCGGCGCCTGCGAGCACGCGGTCGGCGATTAAGGTGGCCCGGATCGCGGCGCGAAGTCGGGTCCGGAACCGGCCACCGGCGGGAACCCGACGGTCGGCGCGCACGGTCGGCGCGGGCAGGTTCTCGGGCACGCGGGTCACCAGCACCAGCTCATCGACTACGACAGTTCGCGCCGTGTGTTCTTTGAGAAGTGCACGTGATCCGAGCGGTACAGTGGCGTGGAGATGGGCGCCCCGCTCTATCAGATACTGACAAGGCGTGGCGCCCAATTTAGTTCGTGGAGCCTTCCCGGATGGATGGAGCGACCACGAACGTGGCTCCCGGGTGCCAGACGCGCGGGCCGCGGGCGGTTCCGATCGACACTCCACTGAGAGACTGTCCCATATGCGCGAAAAAGCCTGAGAAATCGCAGGTGGAAACTCGAAAACGCGGCGATTTTGGGGCATATGGGACAGTCACTGAGCGGTTGGGAAGACGGGTGGAACGAACCACCTTGTCCTCTAAACGGCGCGCCGTTGAAGGTGCGTTTCAGTCACTTCGATTCCAACCTTGGGCCGGTGAGGAGCCACAATCCTTCGGTACACACTCCGTTGCGCCGTGGTTCGACTGAAAGCCGGGCGGAAAGTTGCTACGGCGCTTGCAATCCGGACCCGGGCGCGGTCTGATTCCGCTGAGTGCTGAGGATTTCGGATGTTGTATTTCGCCCATTCCGCGCGCGACGACACCGGCGCGCTCGATTTGGAATCGTTTCAATTCCTCGCCCAACATCTCCACGCCGTTGCCGAAGGGGCGGCGCGGAGGGCCACTCTCGCTCGGCCCGAACGAACCGACTTTGCCGCCGCCGCCCGTCTTGCCGGACTGCTCCATGACCTCGGCAAGTACCGCCCGGAGTTCCAACTGTACATTCGTGACGATCCGCGGTACCTGAAGGGCAACTCGCTCACCCGCCACAAAGAAGCCGGCGCGGCTGTAGCATTCGACCGCGGGCACAAGGCGGTCGCGTTTGCGATCGCCGGGCACCACGGCGGCATCCCCGACGGGACCGAGTGCTTGGGCGCCGTGAGCGGCCCGAACGGTCGGGTCGTGGCAGCATCACTCCGGGCCACCGCGACCCGGGACTGCCCCGAACTCGGCGCCCCGGTTCCGATCCCGCCCCAGTTACCGAACGGCCTCGCCTGGGACTTGTTCACCCGGGTCACGTTCAGTTGCCTCGTGGACGCCGACTGGAGCGACACCGGGGCACACGAGCGCGAGGTGAAGAACTGGCCCGCCGAGCCCGACCCACCCGCCCTGGAACCGGGGGAGCGCCTCGCGCGGGTCGAGGCGTTCATCGCGGGCCGGGCCGCGCGCCCGCTCGAACCCCACGTCAAGAGGGCCCGAGCCGAGGTTCTGGCGGCGTGCCTGGTCGCCGCGGAACGACCGTCCGGGGTGTTCACGCTGACGGTCCCGACCGGTGGGGGCAAGACGCTCGCGGCCCTCGCGTTCGCGCTGAAACACGCGGCCCGGCACGGGCTCCGACGGATCATCTACGTCGCCCCGTACATGACCATACTCGAACAGAACGCGGACGCGATCCGGGACGCCCTCGACGTGGGTGCCGCGGACCCGACCGTGTTCGAGCACTACAGTTTGGCCGATCCCGGCGACACCAACGCGAACGAGACCGATTTGGGGGCCGCGGCCCGGCGGGCGGAGAACTGGGACGCACCCGTGGTAGTAACCACGAACGTGCAGTTCTTCGAGAGCCTGTTCTCGAACAAACCGGGCCGGTGCCGCAAACTCCACAACATCGCCCGCAGCGTGGTCGTTCTCGACGAGTGTCAGACGCTCCCGCCGGGGCTGGTCGCGCCGACGTGCGGGATGTTGAACCAACTGGCGACCGAACTGGGGTGTTCCGTCGTCCTCTGCACCGCGACGCAGCCCGCGTTCGACCACGACAAACTGGCGCCCGACGAGCGGCTCGCCGTGACGGAAATCATCCCGCCGGACGCGAACCTGTTCGCCACACTGAAGCGGGTGCGGGTCCGATGGCCGAAACCAACGGACGCGGCGCTCGGTTGGGGCGAAGTTGCCGGACTGATGCGGGCACAGAAGTCGGCGCTGTGCGTGATGAACACCAAGAAGGCGGCGCGGGCGGTGTACGACGAACTGACGACGGCCGGTGCCGGCGGTGCGTTCCACCTCTCAACGGGGATGTGCCCTCAACACCGGCGGGAGAAACTGGCACAGGTTCGTGGGCGGTTGGCTGCCGGTGAACCGTGCTTTGTGGTCTCGACACAGTTGATCGAGGCCGGGGTGGACGTGGATTTCCCGTTCCTCCTGCGCGAGATGGCCCCACTCGAATCCGTGATCCAGGCCGCGGGTCGGTGCAACCGCGAAGGGAAAATCCCCCACGCGGGTGGGCGCGTGGTCGTGTTCCGGAGCGCGGGCGGTAAGATGCCGCCGGACCGGTGGTACAACGCGGGCCGGGCCAAGGTCGAACAACTCATCCGCGAGAAGGGTGACGGCCCCCAGATCGACGACCCCGCCGCGATCCGCGATTACTTCGCACGGCTCTACCACACCGGGAACCTGGACGCGGCAGGCGTGCAGGAGATGCGTCGCACGTTCAAGTTCGCGTCGGTCGCGGAGGCGTACCGGCTCATCGCCGACGCCGGCCAACCGGTCGTCGTGAGGACGTGGGGGGCGCACCGGGCACAAATCGACGACCTTCTCGTCGAACTCGCCGCGCGGCCACGGAAATCCGTGTACCGGCAGCTCGCTCCGTTCCAGGTGAACCTGCTCCCGGCGCAGCTCGTTCCGGTCGGGCACCTGCTCCACGAGCACGCGGGCAGGGTGCTGGTCTGGGACGGGAAGTACGACGACGAGGTCGGGATCGTGTCCGAGACGGCCGACGAGTTCATCGTGTAACCGAGGGCCCTTGATGTCCCCGCCGACCGTTGCGATCAAGGTTTGGGGCGAGTTCGCACTGTTCAGCCGGCCCGAGCTGTCGGTGGAGCGAATGTCGTACCCGTGCATGACCCCGTCCGCCGCGCGCGGGGTGCTGGACGCCGTCCTGTTCAAGCCCCAGATGGCGTGGCACGTGCGCCGGATCACGGTCCTTCGCCCGCGGTTCCCGACCGGGTTCCCGGCCCAAGAGGCCGACCGCCCCTACCGGATGGTCGCGGTCCGGCGCAACGAGATCCAGGGCACCGTCGCCCCGCGCACGGTGGAAGGGTGGATGAAGAAGCCGGGGTCGTTCGAGCCGTACCTCGTGGACTCGGCCGGGCGCGAAGGGGCTCAGGGGCAGAATCGCACCCAGCGGGCGAGTCGGTTGCTCCACCACGTCGCGTACCTGATCGAGGCCAGCCCCCAACTGACCCCTCGAGCGAACCGCCCACGTACTCGGGCCGAGGACGGTGAAGACCAGGGTCCTGACACGGTGGCGAAGTACGTGGCCATGTTCAACCGCCGGGTCGAGAAGGGGCAGTGCTTCCACCGCCCGTACCTCGGGACCCGCGAGTTCGCGGCCCACTTCGCGCCGGCAAACGGGGGCGAGCAAGCGCTCACGGGGTGGTCCGAGTCGCTCGGGTTCGTGTTGTACGACCTGAAGTACGCGGCGGACGGGAGCCGACGACCGGGGTTCTTTGAGGCACGGATCACGAACGGGGTTCTGCATTGTGACACCGAGGCTCACGGGCCGAACGGCGAACCGGCGGTGACGGTGTTCGGGTGGGACGACGCGGGGGGGGGGTAAGTCATGATCTTGAACCGGCTCTACGAACTGGCCGTGCGGGAGCAGTTACTCTCGGACCCGGCGTTCGAGGAACAGGCGGTGCCGTTCGTCGTGCAGGTCGGTGCGGGTGGAACGTTCCTCGGCATCGATGGCGAGCGCCCGCGCCCCCCAAAGAAAGGCGAGTCGCGGGCCGAGCGGAAACTCTCGATCCCGCGCCCGCACGGCAGCGCCGCGAGTCAAGGGTTCGCCCGGTACTTTGCTGATACGCTTGCCCGCGTGCTTCCGGTGGTCTTCGACGCCAAGAACGCCGCGAAGGATGCGCGGAGCCGGGAAACCTTTTGGAGACAAATTGACACGGCGGCGGACGCGACCGACGACAACGCTCTACGCGCGGTCCAAGCGTTCGGCCGACAACGTGAGGACAAAGAGTTCGCCGAGAGCATTCGGCGGGCCGTCGCGGCGACCGGGGCCACGGGTGCGGAACGGGTAACATTCGCGTACTACCCGGACCGCGGGCCGACGATCCTAGACCGCGAGCCCGTGCGCAACTGGTACGCAACTCACTTCCGCCGGTTCACCGCCGAGAAACAGGAGAGCGGCCCGGTCGGGTTCTGCACCATCACAGGTCGGTCCGGTCCGCTCCCGACGAGCCACGCGCTGGCACTGTCCGGCGTTCCCGGCGGACTGCCGACGGGGGTGAAGATCGTGAGCCTCGACAAGCCGGCATTCCAACACCACGGGTTGGACGGGGCGGCGAACGCGGCGATCGGGTACGAGGCGGCTGACGGGTACGCCCGCGGGTTCCAGTGGCTCCGGGCACGGCGGGACCACCACTTCGTCGTTGGCGGCACGCTGTTCCTCTTCTGGACCCGACGGCCGGTAGACCTCGGGGACATGAACGCACTCGGGCAGGCGGACCCGGATCAGGTGAAACGGCTGCTCGAAGGTACCGGACAGGGCAAGGAATGCGGCCCCGTTGAGGACGCGAACGACTTCTACCTCTTGGCCGTGTCCGGGAACGCGGCCCGGGTGGTCGTCCGCGACTACCTGGAGCGGCCCCTGGGGCAGGTGCGCGAGAACATCCGTCGGTGGTTCGCGGACCTGCGCATCGCGGACACGTCCAAGCAACACCAGGGCCGGCCGAACGCGGCGTTCCCGCTGTGGCTCCTGGCGAACGCAACGGCCCTCGAAGCCGATCGCGTCGCCCCGGACATACACGCGCGGCTCATGTGCGCCGCCCTGACCGGCGGCCCGGTGCCGGACTCGCTTCTGATCGCGGCCGTGGGGCGGTTGTGGGCCGAAGGCCACGACGCATTTCGCCCCCCCCGGATGGGGCTCATCAAACTGTGTCTCACGCGCAAGGGGGTTCCCGTGACCGAGACGTTGAACGCGGACGAGCAGCACTCGGCCTACGTGTACGGTCGGCTGTTGGAGGTGTTCGCCCAAATCCAGTATGCCGCTCTTGGTGACGTGAACGCGAACGTCGTGGACAAGTTCTACGGCACGTTCAGCGCCGCCCCGGCAATGGTGTTCGGCCGGCTCGTCGCCAACGCCCAGAACCACCTGCGGAAGATCCGCGGGGAGAAACCGGGCACTGCGGTGGCTCTTGAACAGCGCCTCATGGAAATTCGCCAGTTGCTGACGGCCGCTCCCCCGCCGCCACAGTTCTCGCTCCAGGACCAAGGGCGATTTGCCCTCGGGTACTACCACGAGAAGGCGAAACGGTTCGGGCAGATCGCCGAGAAAAAGGCCGAAAAGGTGGCGAAGGCGAAAGCCGATGCCAAGGCCGAGTGACACCGTCAACACCATTTACCGAGGAGATTTCCGTGCCCGAGAACGCCCCAGTCGGCAAGCGGTACGACTTCGTGTTCCTGTTCGACGTGCAGGACGGCAACCCGAACGGCGACCCGGACGCGGGCAACTTGCCCCGCATCGACCCTCAGTCCCTTCAGGGGCTCGTCACCGACGGGTGCTTGAAGCGCAAGGTCCGCAACGCCGTCGCCGTGCTCGGCGAGGGGAAGCCCGGCAACGAACTGTACTTCCAGACCCAGGACGCGGTGTACGAGAAGCGGGTTCTGAACCTCCAGCACCAGCGGGCGTACGATGCGGCCGGGGTCAAGGAGGAGAAGGACGCGAAGAAGAAGGCCGCTAACACCATCGTGGCTCGGACGTGGATGTGCGCGAACTTTTACGACATCCGGGCGTTCGGGGCCGTGATGACGACCGGGGTGAACTGCGGCCAAGTCCGTGGCCCGGTCCAGATCACCTTCGCCCGGTCGGTCGATCCGATCGTTCCGCTCGAGTTCTCGATCACCCGGAAGTCGGTCACTACCGAGGAGGAGGCGAAAAAGCAATCCGAGAAGGACGGGAGCATCACCGGCACGATGGGGCGGAAGAACACGGTCCCGTATGGGTTGTACCAGTGCCACGGGTTCGTGAACCCGTACTTGGCGAAGGACACCGGGTTCACCGACGCCGACCTGCAACTGTTGTGGGCCGCACTCAAGGGGCAAATGTGGGAGCTCGATCGGTCGGCCAGTCGCGGGCTGATGGCGACCCGCGGGTTGTACGTGTTCGAGCACGCCTCGCCCCTGGGCAGCGCCCCGGCACACGAACTGTTCGCCCGGGTCCACGTCCCCGCACTCGGACCCGACCGGGCGCCCCGAAAATTCGAGCAATACGCGGTCGAGGTCAACGACACCGCGCTGCCGACCGGCGTCACCCTGCACCGCATGGTGGGCTGATCCCATGATCCCACTGCCCATTCTGCCCGCCGACGGTGCCGATTATCCACCGCTGTCGGCCCTCAACGACCTGCTCTTCTGTGCCCGCCGGTGCTTTTTGCACCGGGTTGAAGGCGTGTGGGTGGAGAACGTTCACACGACCGCCGGAACCCTCGACCACCGGCGCGTCCACCAAACCCGAGACACCGAGTCCGCGACTGGGCGCACGGCCCGCGGACTGTGGGTGACCAGCCACCGGCTGCGCCTCACGGGCGTGTGCGACTTGGTCGAGTTCCGCCCCGGTGCGCCGGAGGTGCCGTTCCCCGTGGAGTACAAGCGGGGCAAGCGTCGGACGTGGGACAACGACGAGGTGCAACTGTGTGCCCAGGCGATGTGCCTGGAAGAAATGCTCGGCCACGCGATCCCCTCCGGGGCCATTTTCCACGTCAAGTCGAAGCGCCGGCGCGAGATCGCGTTCACCCCAGATCTGCGGGAACGGACCGGGGAAACGGCCGAACGCCTGCACGCGCTGCTCGCGGCCACGACCACCCCACCGCCGGTGGTCCACCCGAAGTGCAAGCAGTGCTCCGTTCGGTCCGTTTGCATGCCCGACCTGCTTACCGGTGCGTCCGCCTACCGTCGGGCCGTGGCCGATCTGTTTCGTACTTCCTGAGTTACGTACCGGAGTCGCCCGCTGTGGACGTGCAACTGAACACGCTTTACATCGTCACCCGCGGGGCCACCGTCCGGCGCGATCACCTGACCCTTCAGGTCGTTGTCGAGCAGCAGGCCCGACTGACGGTCCCGATCCACCAGCTCGAGTCGGTCGCCGCGTTCGGCGGGGTTCACGTTACCCCCGGCGCGATGGGGCTATGCGCCGAGAGCGGGGTCGCGGTCAACTTCCTCACGGAATCTGGGCGTTTGGTCGCACGGGTGGACGCCCCATCGTCCGGTAACGTGCTCCTCCGGCGCGAGCAGTTCCGCCGGGCCGACGACCCGGGTGCGCGCGGGTCCGTGGCTCGGTGCCTGATTGCGGGCAAGCTTCACAACTGCCGCAACCTGCTCTTGCGGGCCGGGCGCGAGTCGGGGGACGCGGCCGACCAGGGCACCCTGTCGGGGGCGGCCGGGCACCTGGCCGGCGCCATCCCGAACTTGGAGGCGGATACCGATGCCGACACCGTTCGCGGGCGCGAGGGCGACGCGGCGCGGGTATACTTCGCGGCATTCGGCGCAATGGTCCGGGTCGGGCGCGGAGAGTTCACGCCCAACGGGCGCACGCGCCGGCCCCCGCTGGACCGCATGAACGCGCTCCTGTCGTTCCTGTACGCACTCCTGACCCACGACTGTACAGCGGCGTGTGCGGCGGCCGGGCTCGACCCGTCGGTCGGGTTCCTCCACGTCGATCGGCCCGGGCGCCCGGGCCTGGCCTTGGACTTAATGGAAGAGTTCCGTCCGTTACTGGCCGATCGGTTGGCCCTGGCGCTCGTGAACCGGCAACAGGTAAAAGCCAGCGGGTTCGAGTTCCGCGAGGGCGGGGCCGTGTCGATGGACGAGGCGACGCGCAAGGCGGTGCTCACGGCGTACCAGCAGCGGAAGCGGGAAGAGGTCACCCACCCGTACCTCGACCAGAAGGTACCGTTGGGGCGGCTCCCGTTCCTCCAGGCCCGGGTGTTCGCCCGGCACCTGCGCGGTGACCTGCCGAGCTACCTCCCCTGTGTCCTCAAGAACTGACCCGCAGTAACGGGCTCGGAGCCCGGCACCACTCGTTGACGGCTCGGCCCATTCCGGGGAGCGGCATGAAAGTTCTCGTCGTTTACGACGTAAGCACGTCCGACTCGAACGGCCCTCGGCGCCTGCGGCGCGTAGCCCAGGCGTGTCAGGATTTCGGCCAGCGGGTTCAGAAGTCGGTGTTCGAGTGCTCGGTAGGCGAAACCGAGTGGGTGCGCCTTCGCACCCGTCTCCTCGCCGAAATGGACGAGCGTCGGGACTCGGTCCGGTTCTACTTTCTGGAAGCCGACGTGCGCGTGGAGCACCACGGCGCGGGCGAGCCGTGGAACCTGGACGGGCCGCTCGTCGTATGATGATGACGTGGAAAGTTGGGATCGCGGACCCAAAGTGGTGTCGGATCAGTAAGGGTGTTCGCGATCGGTCGGAAGTACTGACCTGCTCAGGGTTACAGTGATGTTGAGGGCGAGCATGGAATCGGCGCAAGCCGTGTGGCAGCGGGGTTCGCGGAAAGCACCCCGGAAATGCTTGCCCACAAGCCACGCGCAAGGACTGCGGTTCCCCGGTGTGATGAACACCGGGGCGGATTGAAACCTCTTGGGCCGCTGCCAACTCCTCGCGCCCGCGTTCCCCGTTCCCCGGTGTGATGAACACCGGGGCGGATTGAAACATGTGGTCCCGGCTCAAGGCGGCCGGGCACAAGTGTTCCCCGGTGTGATGAACACCGGGGCGGATTGAAACACTTCGCTAACAAGCAGGCCGGGTAATGTCGGCCGGTTCCCCGGTGTGATGAACACCGGGGCGGATTGAAACGGTACTCGTCTTCGAGCGATTCCGGCCCGTCAAAGTTCCCCGGTGTGATGAACACCGGGGCGGATTGAAACACACTACCGGAGTGCCAGTGATGAAGTGCGAAGTTCCCCGGTGTGATGAACACCGGGGCGGATTGAAACACCAACACAGCCCAAAAAACCTTGCGGATGGTGCCGTTCCCCGGTGTGATGAACACCGGGGCGGATTGAAACTCGTCTTCCAGGCGGGAGCGGGCCGACTCTTTGTTCCCCGGTGTGATGAACACCGGGGCGGATTGAAACAATCACACAGGGCGGGGCGGGTGGCAGGGAAAGTGTTCCCCGGTGTGATGAACACCGGGGCGGATTGAAACCTTTACAAGTCGTCCGCCAAGGTCCGCCGAACACGAGTTCCCCGGTGTGATGAACACCGGGGCGGATTGAAACAACACAAGCACAAGCGGCAACAACTGGTCCTTCTAGTTCCCCGGTGTGATGAACACCGGGGCGGATTGAAACTGTGCAGCTTGTACCGTTCTCTAGCCGCCTCTTGTTCCCCGGTGTGATGAACACCGGGGCGGATTGAAACATGTAGGGGAAATAGCTCTGAATCAGAACGTTCGTCGTTCCCCGGTGTGATGAACACCGGGGCGGATTGAAACATGCCCCGGCTGCGTTGCCAACCCGCCAGTGAGCCGGTTCCCCGGTGTGATGAACACCGGGGCGGATTGAAACTACATCGGGCGCGCGGGGGTTAACGAGAACCAGGACGTTCCCCGGTGTGATGAACACCGGGGCGGATTGAAACTCGAACGGCTCGCCACAACGGGAAGCCGATGCGTAGTTCCCCGGTGTGATGAACACCGGGGCGGATTGAAACCAGAACTCTTCGGCTTCCAACCGCCGGTACGCGTCCTGTTCCCCGGTGTGATGAACACCGGGGCGGATTGAAACTTCGTGAGCAGTGCCGACTTGACGGCCGGCTCGCGTTCCCCGGTGTGATGAACACCGGGGCGGATTGAAACCAATTGGGCGGGCCACAAGAACCGGGGCGAAAATGTTCCCCGGTGTGATGAACACCGGGGCGGATTGAAACTTGTACGTGCGGCCGGCCCAGCCCGCGAGCTGGCGTTCCCCGGTGTGATGAACACCGGGGCGGATTGAAACACGACGATCACGCTGCCCGAGTTCCGGGTGGAGATGTTCCCCGGTGTGATGAACACCGGGGCGGATTGAAACAAATGAAAAAAGGGGCACCGGTGGGCACCCCATGTTCCCCGGTGTGATGAACACCGGGGCGGATTGAAACTTAGAGACGGCACACGCGCCCGCGATCGCCCGATCGTTCCCCGGTGTGATGAACACCGGGGCGGATTGAAACCTGAGTGCCGCGAGCGCGTGGTGCAGCGCAGTCAGGTTCCCCGGTGTGATGAACACCGGGGCGGATTGAAACTTCAGATGGCTCGCTTGACTTCGCAAAGTATCGCGTTCCCCGGTGTGATGAACACCGGGGCGGATTGAAACAAGAAACCTGCTAAAAAGCCAGCACCAACACCCAAGTTCCCCGGTGTGATGAACACCGGGGCGGATTGAAACCTGAAATACGATGCGGATCACGAGCAGTTGGACGGGTTCCCCGGTGTGATGAACACCGGGGCGGATTGAAACATGTGAACTGGATGCACTCGGTGATTCAGTCGGGGAGTTCCCCGGTGTGATGAACACCGGGGCGGATTGAAACCGATTGCGCGGCCCGCGTGTCGAAAAAGAACTGCCGTTCCCCGGTGTGATGAACACCGGGGCGGATTGAAACAGGACGGGACGGACGACTTTGAAGACGACGAGCTCGTTCCCCGGTGTGATGAACACCGGGGCGGATTGAAACTTTTTCGGGAAGAGGAAGTAGAGAACGGCCAGAAGTTCCCCGGTGTGATGAACACCGGGGCGGATTGAAACAAGTCGTGCAGGCAGTCCACGTTCCCGGTATCGAGTTCCCCGGTGTGATGAACACCGGGGCGGATTGAAACTATGACGTCGAGGCGGTAATCGACGGCACGAGTCAGGTTCCCCGGTGTGATGAACACCGGGGCGGATTGAAACAACAGTGGGGAGCTATTCAGAAAGGCAACTCCGATGTTCCCCGGTGTGATGAACACCGGGGCGGATTGAAACCCGACTGTTCCCGTCGCGTCCGCCTGGAGCACCGGAGCAAGTTCCCCGGTGTGATGAACACCGGGGCGGATTGAAACCTGATGTGCGTGATGGCGACCGCGGCCCTGTTGACGTTCCCCGGTGTGATGAACACCGGGGCGGATTGAAACTGCACAACGTGTTCGTCGGCACGAGCGTGGCGTGCGTTCCCCGGTGTGATGAACACCGGGGCGGATTGAGACACAGCGTAAGTTCGCGATAATCTGGCGCCGCGTGTTCCCCGGTGTGATGAACACCGGGGCGGATTGAAACTCACAGCTCGCTATCGCCGTCGCGTCCTGGCAAATGTTCCCCGGTGTGTGAAGAAGCCAGTGACGCCGAAAGGCGTTGAGCACTCCTCGTCTTATCTCATGCTATTCGCGTTAGGTAACATTGGAACCGGACGGCCTCCACGCGCTCGATTACCTGAACAGCGTGACCGGTGCGATCGACGCGCCGAGCCCTTCGGCCGGGAGCCCGAGCCAGTTCGCGAGCGTCGCCGCGTACACGCGGCGGAAGTCGGTCGTCATTTTCGGTTCCCCAGCCACCAGATCCGTCAGGCTCGGCGCGGTCCCGTGGATGCCTCCCTTTACCCCGGGGCCGGCCAGGAACGCGCACCCCGCGGTTCCGTGGTCCGTACCGGCCGACCCGTTCTCCTTAATCGTCCGCCCGAACTCGCTGAACGCCAGCAGCGCGACCCGGTCGGCGCACCTCGCCGCGGTCAGGTCCGCGAAGAACGCGGACAGCGCCTCTGCGAACTCAGAGAGCAAAATGGAGTGTGCGTTCTCCTGCTGCGCGTGCGTGTCGTACCCGCTCTGGGACGTGTAATGGACGCGGGCTGCCGAACCGGACTTGAGGAGCCGCGCGACGAGTTGTAGTTTCTGCCCCAGCGCGGTGGCGGGGTACGCGGCGTCGGATCGGTCGCGGGTCAGTTCGGCGATCTTTTCCGCACTCGTGTTCGCACTGACCGCCTGGCGTTGAACAAAGGCGAGCAAATCATCGGCCTGGGGCGTTCGCCCAACGGCCGCTTTCGCCGCGGCGGGATCGGCGAGGAGCAGGTCGTCCGCGCGCGTAAGGGCGATTGTGGCCGCGCGGCGCCCGCGAACCGCTTGGGGCGCGTCGCCGGCCACGACGCACGACTCCCCGCCGCCCGCGTCGAGGGCGCGCCCGAGCCAGCCGTAGCTCGCGCGAATCTCTTCCTCCTCGAATCGCGCGGTGTGCCAGGTCGCCATGCTCTGGAAGTGTGACCGGTTGGGGTTCGGGTACCCGATCCCCGGTACGACCGCCAAGTGCCCGCCGTCCCAGAGCTTATCGAGCGGCTTCAGCGCCGGGTGCAAGCCGAGTGAATCGTTCAGTTTCACCAGCCGTTTCGTATCGTGCCTCAACTTGGTGCGGAGCTTGGCATATTCCGGGTCGGCGAACGGAACGACCGCGTTCAGTGCGTCGTTTCCGCCGTCGAGTTGCACGACGACGAGGGCGCGGGTCTCCGGCTTCGGCCCGGCGGCGCGGGCCGTCTTCGCGAGGAACGCGGGGACTGTTGGTGCGAGCGCCAGCAGCGGCGCGGACTTCAGTAACGAGCGGCGCGTGAGCATGGGAAACTCCTGGCGAATGGGGCTAACCCAATTGAGCTTCGGGGGTCGAGAGCAGTGCGATCACGAGTTTGCGGCCGTCGAGTTGAGCGAGGCGGGTCGACATTTCGGCGGTCGGGTCGGTGCCGAAAAGTAACCGGTGGTGGTGCGCCAAAACGTCGGCGCGGGTGGCGCCGAGGCCCGCGGCTTTTGTCGCCGCGACGGGATCGTAGGCCGTTGTGCGCCCCGCGTTCGGCCCTTCGATGAGTGCCGCTGCGTAATTGGCACGAGCGATCAGCGTGCGCGAGGTGATCCACGCGCGCCCGCCCGGCCACCCGCCGACGTTCGGCGGATCGAACAGATCCTGGCCCATTCGGGCGGACCAGTCGGCCATCGCGAGCGTGCTCGGGGCCGGATCGAACAATCCCAGTGCCCGCGCCGTACCCGCGACGAATTCGGCCGGTGCGGTGATGCGCGTGTGGATGTTCGCGTCGGCGAAGAAGAGCCGCGAGCGCAGAACCACGCCGCACGCCCAGTTCACATCCAGGTCGTGCTCGCGCAGCCCGCGCGCGAGTTCCTTCACCGCGTCGGCCGGGCACGCCCCCTCGCCGAAGAACGCCTTCACGAGCTTCGACGCGACGCGGTCGGCCGTTGCGGGGTGCTTGAGCAACTGGTTAAGGAGGTCCGCGCCGGTCCACTTACCGGTTGCGCCCAACACGGTCTTGGAATCATCGTCGTGGCGCGTCGCGTGCTCCGCGAACACGTCCGCGTCCACGCTCCAACCGGTGAGACAGCGGGCCGCTTCCTTCACATCAGCTTCGGTGTAGTTGCCGATACCGAGTATGAAGAGTTCCATCAGCTCGCGGGCGAGGTTCTCGTTCGGGTGCCCCTTCCGGTTGGTCGGGGCGTCGAGGTACTCGAGTACCGCCGGGTCGCGCGCGACGGCGTTCAGCAGGTCGGCGAACTTGGCGCGCCCGTGCGTGCGGAACAGCTCGTTCTGTCGGTGCATCGCGCGGGCGTTCCGCACTTTGGTGTTCCCGGTGGCGAAGTGATCGTGCCACACGAGCGCGAGCCGTTCGCCCACCGGGTCCGGACCGAACAGCATGCGATAGAACCACGCCGCCTTCAACCGGTTGATGTCACCGGCGCTCACCGCGGCGTCCGCCAGAACCTCCGCCGTGGGCGCGAAGTCGTCGGGCGTGTGGCCGTTCGCTGTGCCCTTCAGCAGTCGGTTGACGCTCGCTTCCGGGCCGGCCTTCAGATCGCGCTGGAGTTCGTCCCAGGGCGCGGCGAACGCGGCCCGCCGGTGCAGGTGAACCACCCGGCGCAAGTCCCACGGGGCCTTCGCGTCCGGCGCATATGCTTTCCAGTGCTGAGTGGGCATGACAAGCTCCTCCCTTTCGTAACCAGGCATTACGGCTGTTCATCGCGCACCACAATGTCTCCGAGGTCCGTTGTGCCGGCTTTAGGGACCACATCCGGTACGGTCGCGCGTTCGTTTTTGGTGCCGCTCGCGAACCACCGGTACGTCAGCCCGGGAACCAGGCCGGAGATGCGAAACCGCCCGTCCGAACCGGTCGAAATGCCGTGCCCGCCAGGATGACAGAGCGGCGACGAGCCGAGCTTGACGTCGGCCTGCTCCGTCACCTCGTAGGACATGTCCATCCGGCCCGCTACGGGTTTCCCGTTCGCACCAACGAGTCGCCCGGTCACTTCTCCCCACGGCTCCAAGCGCACCTCGAGCGGTTCTTTCGTTCCGCCGACCGCCACCGCGGACCCGGCAAGTTTTCGTTCGGTGTGAACGAACATCACCCGCCGCTTCTGTCCGGGGCGCAGGGCCGTTACCGTGAACGTTGCTTCGGCCGCGGTAGACCAACTTCCACTCTGTGAAGTGAGGTTCCGTAGGCCGAAGCTCTCGGCTCCCGTAACGAGCTTCCCGTTGGCATCAACTAGACGTCCCGTGACTGTCATCCCGCGATCCAGTTCGAGCGTGAAGTGAAACTCTTTGGCGCCCGCGGGCACGTCGATCGTGGCGAACGTGTTCCACGAATGCAGGTACATGTTGGACCAATAGACGAGGCCGAACAGTTGGTCCTTGTGGCGGTACTTCTCGAACGCTTCCGCGCCGATACCGTTCAGGTATTCTCCGCTCTGTAGCCAATTGGCTCGAGCGGCCAATAATCCCTTCCCGGGGAACACGACCACGCGGAATTCGGATTCGCACGGCTGGAAATGGGGCACGTCGGACCACGAATCGGTGAGCCAGACGTTCGACACCGCATTAACGTTCGGGTTCGCGTCCCCAAAAACACCGTACCGGACGCTCGCCTTGACCGGTTCGCGGGTCACTTTGTCGATGATTTTTACGGTTGCCGGGATACCGCGAGCGAGTTTGACGTCGAACGCGGAGCGCGCCGCCGCGCCGTCCGGAACGGTGACGCGAACACGGTGGTACGGCGCACCGGCTGGCGGTATGACGATGACTCCGAGTTCCTGTTTACCCTGGGGGAGACCCGGTAGTGTGAATCGCCCGTCTCGGTCCGCGACCGCTTTCAGCCCCATGATGATCGAGTTCCGTTGCGCCAGGTAATCGACCCACAGTACCGCTCCGGGAACCGGTTTGCCGGTCGCGTTGTCGAGAACCCGGCCGGTCGTTACCGGTACCGGCGCGGCCACCACAACGGGTTCGGACCCGTGAACCACCTCGCCCTCGTTGTAACTCGGCCCGCGAGCCGTGAACCGCTCGACCTTCCGCGTAACCACGTTGATTTCGTGTGTCGCGATGGCCGGCCCCGTGACTCGCAGGTGCGCGACGCGGTCCCGGCCCAGCCCCCGGATCTCGAACTTACCGTCGCGATCGGATGTGGCCGGGGCAATGAGCCCGGCGAACGCGCTGGTGTAATCTCCCAGAATTTCAACCGGGACGAGTTGCTCATTCTTCGGGCCGCGTGTGGCCTCGAGCCAGCGATCGAGAGTTTTGTCTTCAACGGGCTTGTGGGCCGCGGTCACGGACACGCGGACCCCGGCGACCGGCTTGCCTTCCAGGTTCACCACCTTACCGCGAATCGGTTCGTCGGGCGTCAACCGGAGCGTGAGAACGGGCACGGGGCGAGCGAGCACCGACCCCCAAGCGATCCCGTACCCGGGTGCGGTTGCGAGCACCGCATACCTGTGCTCGTCGAGCGCGAACGCAAACGTGCCGTCCGCGTTCGCAGCCGCTTGCGGCGCCGGTACCATCTCGTTCGGGGCTTGAAGGAACAACTTGGCGCCCGGCACGGGCTTATCGTCCGATCCCAGTACCACTCCCTTCACCTCGACCCGATCGGTCTTGGGCTTCGCACTAAGGGGAGCGGAGAGCGCGTCCGGCTTCTCTGCCACGGGCGGCACCGGTTCCGGTGAGTGGCTTGCCGCGTGTGTGGAGCTGAGTGCTCCCAGGCCCACACTGATCGCGGCGAAACCGATGAGCACGAGGGCCAACACCGTTTTGCCGAGACCGCTCCCGGTCGCCGCCTTTGCCAGTTCCCCCACGACGATTGGGGGAGAACCGAACGCGCTGGCAAGAATGGAACTCACCAGATGGGGCGGAGCGGCCCCCGCCGGTGAGGTAACCGCGAGCGCCAGGAGCCCTGCGCCGAGCGCGCAGCCGCTCTTTGTTAGTGATTCGTGTAGCCGCTTCCGCGCGCGATCGATGCGCGTGTGAAGTGTGGCCAGCGGAACCCCGAGCCGCGCGGCCGCTTCGTCGCGCGTTAGCCCTTCGAGGTAGCACAGTACAAGCGGTTCGCGGTACCGGGCCGGGAGCGCATCAAGGGCGGTATCGAGCGCCGCGAGCAGTTCGCGGCCGGTCATTCGATCGACCGGTTCAACGAACCCGGGCACCGCGGCGCCGGCCTCCCGCTTCGATCGGCGGGCGGCGGCGACCCGGGCGTTACTCGCGACCCGGCGCGCGGTCGTGTAGAGCCAGTTCGCGATCGATTCGTCCCACTTCGCCCGCCCCGTTTGGCCCGCCAGAACCAGGAACGTGGCCTGGCAAGCATCTTCCGCGTCCTGCACGGTGGGCAGCACGCGCCGGCACACTCCGAGTACCATTCCCGTATGTCGATTCACGAGCACCTCGAACGCCGACTGATCGTTGTTGCGGGTGAACCGATGCAGTAACTCGCGGTCGGTCGCGGACGAACTCTGCGGCGCGACCGACCGGACCACTTTTCGCAGCGCAACGGACCGGTTACCGGGCATGATGGACCTCCCACTCACGGTTTCTTCGTGAAGGTCATGTGCGCCGACCGACTTTTGTCTTCACGCAGTGGGTTCCGTGCGCCGGGTCGTATAGCCGGCACACGAAAGTGAGAGGACGATTCACTTCTTGGGGTTCAGATCACCCAGGTCGGTCGTTTCGCCGGGCTTCACGGTCAAGTCGGCCCGCTCGTGGAGGAGTTCGCCGCCCTTTTTCTCCGGGTGGAATCCGGCGACGAGTCGGTATTGCTGGCCGGGCAGGAGCCCTTTGAGTTTGAACCGACCGTCCTTATCGGCCTTGGTCGTGCGCCCGGTGAACTGTTGCCACGCGCCGGCGTGGATTCCGAACACGCCACGGTCCGCGAACACTTCGTCGGGCAAGTTGTCGTACTTCTCGCGGGCGAGAACGAGCCACACGCGGACATCGGCCCCGGCCCCGGGCGCACCGTCCGCGTCGAACACGCGCCCGGAGACCGAACCGAGTTTCTCCAGCGCGACGGTGACCGGAGTTTCGGCGTCGCCGGACACGGTCGCGACCGCGCCGACCGTCTGCGCCTCATCGAGAAAGACCACGGCGCGCGTGCGCGACGACGATAGGCCGGCGATCTTGAGCGCGTCTCCCGTCACCCGCTTCGCTTCGGGGCTCTCCGTGTGCCCGACCGCGAGCAGTTTGTCGGGCAGTTTCCCGTCGACGCCCCGAACCACGAGCGGGCGCGATTTGCCGGTCGTCAGTGTGAAATCGTGCGTCAGCGTCTTCGGGTCTTTCGGGTCGATGTTTACCGCGACCACCGCGTGCAGCGCGTCGCCCGGGAACGGATCGACTTTGTGCTTGGCCAGCTCGACCTGAGCGTTGAGGCGCTGGAAGGCGTCTTCGGGGCTGGCGCACACGCCGATCGCACCTTCACCAGGGAGGACGAGCACTTTGTAACGGCCGTCGCCGCTCAGTTGATGCCAGTTACTGATACTGACACTGACTCGTGTGTCAGTGAGTTCCAGGTACTCCTTTGCGTGCGGGTTGTCGCGCGCCCAGGAATAGAACATCGACCCTTTGACCGGTTTACCGGCCGCGTCGAGCACGCGCCCGGTCGCGATCACTCCGCGCTGGACTTTCATGTTTGCGGGGATCTCACCCAGCCCCGGTGGGTCTTCGATCACCAGGTTCGTGTCGAAGTACGGGGACGCGCCTAGCGACCCGGTGCCGAGCATGTACCGGATCTCCTTTCTCACACCGACGAGTCGGAACCGGCCGTCCTTGTCGGTCGTGGTCTCGCAGATGTTCGCGATCAGTTCGGCGACCTTCATACCGGGCACCCCGGCGCCGGTCTTCGCGTCGCGGATCGTCCCCACGATCGGGCGCGCCGGGCCGACGCGCAACGTGAACTTTGCCCCGTGTAGGCCGAACGGCCCGTGCTGTTCGAGTTTCGGTTCGAGGGCCCGTGTGACGACGCGCACCTGGAGGTGTTCGGTCGTTTCGCCGTGCGTGGTGATCCGCGCGGCGCGGTCCTTCCCGATGCCGGTGATCTTGAACTTCCCGCTCTTATCGGTCACGACCTGCTTCGGCAGCCCGACGGCTTCGGCCGGGATCGAGTCCAGATCGAACAGTGACGTGAGTCCCCGTGAGCGCTGTTCCTGGTTCACCCGGACGAAATCGTCGAGCGCCTTGCCCGGCTTCGGGCGGCCGATGCGTTCGATCGCGACCGGGAGGTTCGCGACGGGGAGCCCTTCCAGGTCGGTCACGCGCCCCTCCAGTGCCACCGAGTCTTCCTGGAGCGTGAGTTCGCTGCGCAAGTCGGTCCGCGCGGCGCCTACGGGCGATGTTTTGGACGACAACTCGGCCCAGTCGGGGGCGAATCCCGGCGCGAATGCGACCGCGACGACTTTCTCAAAGGACTGCGGGACCGTTAGCTCGGCTCGCCCATTTGCGTCCGTTGTTCCCGCAACTTGCTGCTTCCTTTCGGCCCAGACGCTCACGCTTGCGCCGGTCGCGGGTTTCCCGTCCGGCTTTTTGACCGTTACGGTTACGACCATCGGCCGCGGCTCGTTACCTTTCACGTCCGCAGATGCCGGCTTCGCATCGGGCTTCGCGGCCGGGACCGGTTGTGGGGCTTTGTCTTTCTCGTTGAGTTCGGGTGATTTCGCACTGCCCGCGGCCAGAACGCATGCCACCGTAACCAAACCGAGTACGCCTGCGACCGTATTCGTCAGCTTCGACAGGAGCGAAGAGGCGGTTACCTCCCGCGCGAGTCCGAGTGCCCGAGGGCGCGCCGAACCGCGCACGGCGTCCAGTACCGCTGCCACTGCGGAAGGGGCACTCGCACCCGCGGGGGCACCGGCTGCTGCGGCCAGTAGCCCGACCGAGAGCGCGACCCCGCGCCGGGCGAGCCGCGCGCGGAGCATCTCGCGCCCGCGCTCGAGCCGCCCCTTCACCGTACCGACCGTGACCTTGAGGGCCGAAGCCGCCTCGTCGCGCGTTTTGCCTTCCAGGTAACAGAGCAACAGAGGGAGCCGGTAGCGATCCGGGAGATTGTCGAGTTCGGCGTGGAGCAGCACGCAGGCTTCGCGCCACGAGAGATCCGGCGCGGCGCCCGGGGCGCGGGCCTTCGCGTCCTTTTCCTTGCGGGTGCGGGCGTGGCCCGCGTCGCGCGCCTTGACCGCCACGCGGTGCGCGACACCGTACAGCCACGGACCCAACCCGGCGCGCCAGTCGATGGCCTTCGCGCGCCGCACGAGCACGAGGAACGTGGCCTGGAACGCATCGTCCGCGTCGTGTGCGTCCGGGAGCACTTTTGTGATGGCCGAGCGCACGAGCCGGTCGTGCCGGCGGACGAGCGCCTCGAACGCTTCTTCGTCGTGCGCGTCGAGGAAGCGTTCGAGCAGGTCGCGATCGGTCGCGTCGGTTCCCGTCGAATCCGGTTCTTTCCGGAGCCGGGACGCGATCTGAGTGAGCGTGTGTGCGGGCACCGTTCGTCCTCCGTCGGGAGCGTTACTGACACATATTCCCGGTTGGCGCTCCCGCGGCACGCGAACTTTTTGCGGCGGGCTACTGGTCCTTGCCCTCGGTAGAAATTTTAACGTCCCCGAGGTCGCGCACCTCGCCCGGTTTGAGGACCACGTTGTCGAACCCGGGGACGACGAACCGCAGGTTCTTTTTCCCTGTGAATTGCCGAACCTCTCCCGTAACCGGCACCCCGGGCGGGACTACCTCGATGCGCACGTTCCCGTCCTTGTCGGACGTGCCATAGAACCCCGTGGGGCGCGTCTTCTCGTCGGCGCGCACGTGCCCGACTACTGTGGCACGCGCGAGCGGGGCGCCGTCCGAATCGAGCAGCCGGGCCGTGACGGTGGCGGTGGGCTGGAGCTTTACCACGACCTCCCCGGGCTTCGTCCCGTCGATCGTGAACGTGCCGGCCAGTTTGCACTTCTTGTTGAGTACGATCCCGGTTGCGGCCCGCTTCGGGTCGAGCGCGTAGAGCGTGACGCGGTCCGTCGGGAGGTCGCGGATGTCCTGCACGTCGGGGCCGTGCCCGGTGGTCATCAGGCTGCACCCGGTCAGCGGCGTCCCGTCGGGATCAACGAAGCGCGCGGCCGCGGTCACGCCCGGATCGAGTTTCAGATCGATCTTGAGCGGATCGGAATCCGCCTTCGGCGCGATACCAACATACGAGTCGTAGAAGGACCGCGGGAACCCGAGGTGCGCGGACGCGAAGCTGTTCTTCGTCTTATCGAACCACGACACCTCTTCCGCTCCCACACCGGGCAGGTACGCCCCGCGACACGGGTCGCTGATTCGCGCCGCGAGCAATCCGTCCCCCGGCAGAACCACGAGCTTAAACGATCCGTCCTTCGGGTCACACGTGGCCTGCTTCGGAACGGGGTACTTTGCGCCCAGGTTCGTGTTCGCGCTACTGGGGTGGTAATCGACGACCGCCGACAGCGGCTTCCTACTCTGCTTGTCCGTCACGGTACCGGACACGAGTACGCCGCGCGGTAACTTCATGTCCACCGTTCGGGGTTTACCGTCTTCGCTGCTGTGTACGTCGCCGTAGAAGGCGACGTAGGGCTGATCGTTCGGCGGATCGAACCGGAGCATGTAGGGCGTGCGCCGCGGGTAGCCAGTGAGCGTGTAGCGCCCGTCCCGGTCGGTGAAGGTGACGTTGCGAAGGGGCGGGATCATCGATCCGGGCACCCAGGCGGCCGATGTAACGCGAACCCCCGCGAGCGGTTTCCCCGTGTCCGCCGCAGTAACTGTTCCGCGGACCGCGCCGCCGGGGGCGACCGCGTGCGTGAATTTCGCCGGGTACACGTCGTTCGGGCCGATCAAGGGATCCCACGCGAGCCGGTTCGTGATGGTGAGCTTCTCCCCGGGCCGGGTCATCACCTGGATGTAGTGCGTTTCGATCGTCGGCCCGTCCACGCGCAGCCCGACCACGCGCTCGTTACCCAAACCGGTCAGTTTGAAGAGCCCGTCCTTATCGGTGGTGGCCGATTGGGTGAGTTCCAGGTCGGCGGCGGGGATCGAAATGCCGACCTGGTGGCGGTCGGGTGGGTAATCGGTACCGGTCACGGACTTCAACCACGGGCCGAGGTCACCGGCGATGTTGAAGAACACCATCACCGGGCGGACGGTCACCTCGGCCACGGGTTTGCCTTCGAGATCGATGACGCGCCCCTCGATTGGCACGTCCGTTTTCGCCAACGTCAGTTCAATGTTCTGGTTCCACTTCTCGCCGATCAGGTCGCCGGTGTGCGAGGCGCACGGGCCGAACCCGTCCGCGAGAACCGTGAGATTGCCCCACGGGTTGAACGGGCGAAAGGGCGTGCGCCCGCGGATCACGACGTCGAGCTTGAACTTGCCCTCCGCGTCGGTCCTACCGGTGACCGGCGCGGGGTACAGTTCGGCCGGGTCCGCGTGGAACTGCCCGTGTGCGTTGGCCGGTTTCTGTCGCCACACCACGGTCGCTCCGCCTACGGGCTTGCCGGCCGGCCCCACGACGCGCCCGGCGACCGTCGCCGGCTCACCGGCACCAATCGCGTCGGGCGCGATCACCACGGCCTTTGAGTTCGGAGCGGGCGCGTCCGGTTTCGGGTCGACCGATTTCGTGATCGGTAGTGGTTGTTGGGTCGGTTCGTTCAGCCCGGCGGCGTACAGGCCGACACACAGCGCGCCGATGGCGGCCGTACCGAGGAGGAATTTCGCGCTCGTTGTGAACGGAGTCATGGCTGGCCTCGCGAGTTCGAGTACGGGGGCCGGGGCGGAACCGTCCGCGACCCGGAGCGTGGCAGCAAACAGTTCGGCGGACGCGGTCGCGGACGAACCGAACCCGGCGAGCGCGGTCAACAGTCCGGCGCCGAGTGTTACCCCTCTGCACTCCAGAGCGGCGCGGAGCTTCTCGCGCCCGCGCTCCAATCCGGCTTTGACGGACCCCGCGGTCCAGCCGAGTTGGGCGGCGGCCTCGTCGCGACTGAGGCCGTCGAGGTAGCACAGAACGAGCGGTAGCCGGAAGCGATCGGGCAGCGCGTCCAGCGCTTCGTGAAGTGCGGCGACGGCTTCGCGCCAGGACAGATCGGCCGCGGGCTCCGGCGCAACGGCCCCGGCCCGCGCCGCGGCCGTCTCGCGCCGGTCCTTCCGCACGCGGCTCCGGACGGCGCGAACCGCGACCCGGTGAGCGACGGCGAACAGCCACCCGCCGAGAGAGGCGGAGCCATCGCTCCGAATACGATTCGCCTGTTGGACGAGAACGAGGAATGTGGCCTGGAACGCGTCCTCAACGTCGGCCGGGGTAGAGAGCACCTGACGACAGGCCGCGAGGACCGCTCGCTCGTGCCGGCGCACGAGTTCGGCGAATGCACCTCCGTCCGAGCCCGACCGGGACCGGTGGAGGAGCTGCCGGTCGGTCGCGGCAGCGAGGGCCGGGTCGCGGGGTCGCAACCGGTGCGCGAGGTGTGTGAGTGGGGTCCGATTCATGGCGGTCTCCGGGGCACCTTCAAGATGCCCACGCGCCACTCAACGGCACACAGTTTTCCCAAACGAGGTGAAAAGTATTCCCGAAATGTTAGCGGATCGAAACTAGAGATGGTACAACGCGCGGACTGAATCGGATTGTCCACTTGTTTCCGCCACCCGTCATCGGTCCTCTTCTGAAACCGCTGCCAACGTGTAATCGACCAGAGTTCCGGTGCCAAGTCCGCACCGTGAGTTGGAACACACGTGTTCAAATTGAACGCTGCACACATCAGGTCGCTTCAAAACCGCCACGAGAGCAAGAAGGGTGAGAGTGGCGGCTTCGACGCTCGACATTGGTATCAAATCCCCACAGCAAACGACCGTTCTTTCGTTTTCTCCTCCAAAGCGGTCTTTCTCGTGTCCGCGTCAGTGCGGAGACATCTAGGCAATCGAAACACTCTCTCGCTGCTGACGATGGCTCATTTGCAGTGGTGTTTGCCGGGCCAGAATTGTTCCACAGTTCTTCCACAGTTGAAGTGGAGATTCCACAGTTCCAAGCGTTTCCACGCATTGGATGTTGACCCATGCAAAGCGAGGCGATAAGCTTCAAACCTTAGAAAACGTTGTGGTTTGGAGCGCTTTCTGAAGCTGTTAGGTCGTGATTCACACGGACGAAGTCACAGGTTCAAATCCTGTATCGCCCACTCTGCTTTAAGTCCTTTCAGCCGAAGCAGTTACTGCTTACTCCGGCGCGTGCCGGGTGCGGCTTCCAGATGACGGATTCTGCGGAACGATTCCGCAGAATCCCATTCGGAGGTTCCGCACCGTGTCCCGTACTCGCAATCTCGCCCCGTCCTACATCCCCCACAACAAATCCGGTCGCGGCCGACTCCAGTGGTACGATGCCATCGGAAACCGGCACGAAAAACTTCTCCCCGGCCCGTTCAACTCTCCCGAGTCTCTCGCGGCGAAAGCCCGGCTGGAACTCGAACTCGTTACGTCCCCTCTCGGCGCACCGATCAATCCGAAAACGTTGACCGTGGTCGAAGTGATGGCCGCGTACCTCGACCACGCCGAGTGCCACTACCGCGACCCGGACGGGAACCCATCCGAGGAACTTCGGCACCTCAAAACTGCCCTTCGGTACGTCCGCGTGCTGTACGGTTCACTACCCGTCATCGAGTTCGGGCCGCTCGCGCTCAAAGCCGTCCGGCAGAAGTTCGTTGACTTGAAGTGGTCCCGCAAGACCGTCAACGCCCGCGTCGAGCGCGTGCGCCGGATGTTCGAGTGGGGCGTCGCCGAAGAGCTAATTCCCGTGTCCGTGAGTCAGGCACTCAAGACCGTGAAGGGGCTCCGGCAGGGGCGCACCACGGCTCGCGAAACGGAACCGATCAAGCCGGTCCCCGACGCGGTCGTTGACGCGACCCTGCCCCACGTCAACCGGCACGTCGCGGGGCTCATCGAGTTCCAGCGCTTGACCGGGAGCCGGCCGGGTGAAGCGTGTCGGGTACGCCGGTGCGATATCGACACGACCGGGAACACGTGGCTGTACAAACCCAAGAGGCACAAAACCGCCTGGAAGGGAAAAACGCGAACCATCCCCATTGGCCCCAAAGCTCAAACACTGCTGCGTGAGTTCTTCACCTCAGAACCAACTGACTACCTGTTCTCGCCCGCGCGGGCGGTGGAGGAGTTCCGCGCCAAGCGGAGCGCGAACCGGAAGACGCCTAAGTACCCGAGTGAGGCCACCCGGAAGCACGCCCGGCGCGCTGGTGCGAAACTGATTCGGCCACCGGCCGCGCGCTACAACCGGCTCGCGTACCTGACGGCAATCACGCGCGGGTGCGACCGGGCGTTCCCGCCCGTGGATGAGCTGGCACGGCGAGAAAAGGAGTCTGCCGCGAAGTGGTGGGCACGACTCGCGAGCGAACAGCGGGTCGCGGTGAAGGAATGGCGGCGCGGGCACCACTGGCACCCGAACCAACTGCGTCACAATTACGCGACCCGGGCGCGAAAGCTGTTCGGACTCGAAGGCGCTCAAGCCGTGCTGGGTCACGCCAAAATAAACACGACCGAGTTGTACGCAGAAAAAACGAACGATTAGCATCCTCGATTGCCGTGCAAATCGGCTAAAATAACAACGCATTATTCACATCATCAAGCCCGCGGCTAAACCCGCGGGCTTCATTGTTTCCATGCCAACTTTATTCAAGTTGAACAAAATCACGGAACACATCAGACGTAATGCAAGTCAACTAAAAAACAACCATGTGACAAAATTAACTACCTCACATTGACACCATGTTGCGACAATCTGTACACCACCCATAGGTGGCTATGCACAAAGGGCTTTGAGTGGAAAGGCTTGCAATGTTTGAAACATCGGCCGCGGAGTTCCTCGTGACGCTTCTCGCGGTGATATGGGTTCTGTCTCAGTGCGCGGTGCTGGGTACCGACCAGATGCTGACGGTTTCAATGGTGTGCCGCAATATCCCCGGTTCCCGTGGGGCGAAGCGGATCAGCCCATCGACGGTCGCAAGATGGATCGCGGAGGGATGCCCGGGACGCGCCGGAGGGCGTATCAAGCTGCGGGCAACTCGTGTCGGTTCGCGGTGGCTGGTTCGGCCAGAGGATTTGGAGACGTTCTTCTCTCAACTCGCCGAAAGCCCGGACGTGGGAGCGACTGCTCCCGAATCGCAACGAATGAGCACTGCGAAGCGCGAACAGCAAGTGAATGCGGCGGATGAGAAGTGTCGCCGCAAACTCGAAAACGTGAAGAGTTGAATCAACCGGAATGAGGCTAAGAGACGGATTCACAAACGGAGAAACGGGTTGGGTTCCCCGCCAGGAGTGCCCCAACCCGTTTCTCGGAGGTCTAACTCGTGGATATTATAACCGACAACTCAAACAACAGCAAGGCTAGTAAGGCAGAGGACATCGCGGATGTTGCCTCCACCAGTCTTAAGAGTGCGCTATTACCCAGTCTTAAGAGTGCGCTATTACGACACGACGAGCGCGACGCGGAGAAATGCGGGTCGCCACACATCGCGAACGGTCCACACGGCTCATGGTGGGCGCCGTGTGGTCGCCCGAAGTGCTGCCGCCAATGCCGCGACGTGTTTGCCCGGCGCATGACCCAATGCTTTTGGGTGTCGTTTAGAGAGCTACCGCCCGACTTCCACGCGGTCTTACACCCGAAGCCCGAAACGATCGACCGATTCAAGGACAACGTGACGAAGTTCACGCGGACCGTGGTTCGCGTCGCGAAATTGGAGTGGGCCAGAGTGTTCGAGTGGGTGCGCGGTGTGATTCACGCGCACCTGCTGCTCCGAGGGCGATTGACGCGCGATCAACTCAAGCGGTTGCGGAACGTGCGGGGATTGCGCGTCACATGTGCTCGCGTTCGCAACGTTCAGGGAATGGCCGCCTACTTCTGGAAGCACACGAGCCGTCCCCAGAAGAAAGCGGAACTCGCTCCGACCTCGAACCGCGGCCGACTCTATTCCGTCTCGCGCCGCTTCCTGACTCAAAAGTTCGCGGAGCTACGAAAGCAGGTCCGTGCCGAACGTGCTGCACGACTCGAAGGGCAGGTGCGCCATGTCTGAGCAGGCCGCAAGTATCTCTGCCCCGGTCGTGAAGACCATTACGTTCAACGGCAAATTGTACTTCGCCCCGTTCGCCGATCTGCTACCGCCGCTGACCGAGTGCGAACGTGACGAACTACAGGCCGACATCGAAACCCGGGGCGTTTTGGTGCCCGTGATCGTAACCCCCGAAGACGAGGTAATCGACGGACACAACCGTGCCGAAATCGCGGACCGGCTGAGCAAGGCGGTTCCGATCGAGGTGAAGAACTTCGGCAGTGCCGCGGAGAAGAGAACGGCCGCACTGTACCTCAACCTCCACCGACGGCACGTGAGTGCTGACGAGAAACGCAGGTTGATCCGCGAGGAGCTTTTGGTCAACGCGGGAGCTTCGGACCGGAGCATTGGCGCCAAGGTCGGGGCGGACAACAAGACCGTGGCGAAAGAGCGGAGCGAACTGGAACGGCGTGAGGAGATTCCTCACGTCGAAAAGCGAACCGATACGATCGGCCGCAGCCAACCCGCAAGCAAGAAACTGCCGATAGCGAGCGAGGGCACGCCAACCAATGCCAGGGACGATTTTATTCAAGTTGAACAAAAGCCGCCCCCGGCGACCCGTGATCGCCACGCTGCGAAATCGCCCCAGCCCCCATCAACTCCCGCGGCCCCGACCCACACGGAGGCGCTTGGTCCGAAGTTTAAGAAGTGCCTGACCGAATTGCGGAAACTCCTAGGGGAACTCGAATCCGAGAAGGGTCAAGCACCCGTTCAAGATGCTGCGGAGAAAAACAAAGTCCCTGTGTGGGTGGGTGACAAGGGGCTGCGTTGGGAGTGGCTCGACGGTGTGGAGAACACGCTTACGGAACTGAGGGTGAAGCTGTGACACTCGCCGAACTCCACGATTGGACGGTGGAATGCCAGGACGCACCTGACACCCGGCTTCGACAGGTGGCCGCAGAAGTGTTGCGACTCCTCCGTGAGCGTCCGGACCTTGTAACCACCGAGTACCAGACGCTCCGCGAAGACCTTCGACGCCTCCGATACGACAACGCCTCACTGTTGAAGGAAGTGGCCAGGCTCCGCGGGTTGGTGAACGCCCAGAACCCGGCGCCGTGGGAGCGCGAGTAGCTGTGCGGGGCACCGGGTAAGGGGGTTTTCGAGATCGGGGATCAAGGCCGGAGACCGTCCCGCCCCCGTCGCAGACAGTTGACCAGCGGACAAGTGTTTTTTGTGACCGAAACCAGTTCTTACCAATGAAAGGATTGACCATGAGAGGCGGAAATAATCGCATACCACCTTCAGAACACCTCGCGCGGGGAACGTACCGCGCCAACCGGCACAGCAAACTGCCGAACGACTCGATCACGAACCCGCCGCTCGCATCCGACCCGCCCGCGGAACTGACCGACCGAGGGCGTGCGGTCTGGGAGGACTTGTACCCCATCGTGACCTCGCTCGGCATCGTCACCGAAGCCGAGCGGCACACCTTCGCGATGTTCTGCCTCTACCAGGGATACCACATCGAGGCGGCCGAACACGTGAAGTTAGAGGGGATGTTTAAGAAGCCCAAGCGGGGCGAGAGTGCGGAGGGCGTGCAATACAGCAGGTGGTATAGGCTGATGAACGATTCCGCAGTGATGTCTATTAAGCTCGCGTCCTGTCTCGGGCTGACGCCAACAGACCGGCACCGCGTCGCCCGGGTCAATCGCGCCACGGAGCAACTCTCCGAGCCGCACGCGCGCCCGCTCACCGATCTGGACCGACTCCTTCCCTTCGGGCCGCCGAAGGACGGGGCGTAAGGCGATTTTGTTCAAGTTGAATAAATGCCCCCGCCTCTGGTCTTTTCTGGGGGCGGTTTTCTCTCTTCTTTCTTTCGGGGCGGTTTGAAACAACACCCGCCCTCTTCACGGAGATTCCCATGTCATGGCTACGAAGCAACGGTGAAAACCCATCAAATCCCGTCCCGCCCCAGCTACCAAAGCTGACGGACGATCTGGGATACAAGACTGTACTGGACCGCCGCGACAAGGTGGCCGCGGAACACAGAGCCGTCCGGGGCGACCGGGACGATGTCGAAAAGTCGCTCGTCACATTCGGGGACACGCGCCCGCTCTCGGACGTTCAGATCGAGGCAATGCGGATCACGTCGGACGGTGCGAGTGCTGAACAGCAGGAACACAGGAGACTGGCCGAACGCGGCCGCGAACTCGCGCACCAGGAAGAGGTACTCGCCACGGCACTCGGGATGATGGAAGAGAAGCTGAGGGGGGAGTGCAGTCGAGCGCGGGCGAAGTTGTCCCTGGAGGTGTTCGAGAAGAGTTATCGCCCGGCGGTTCGTAACGCGGCAAAAGCGTTACTCTCCGCGGTCCGTGAAATGCTCGATCTGCGGAAGTTTCAAGGCGAGATTCGCGCGGCCGATTTGCTCGACGGACCGAATACCCTGATGCCCCTCCCGCTCTACGAACTCGACGGGCGACTCGATCCGCTGAAGTTGATCCCCGCTCTCGAAGAGCAGGAATTTATCACCGCAGAGGAAGCGCGGGCACTTCGCACCGAGTTCGCAACGAACGGGTAACGCTCCCTGTTCGGGGGCGCGTCACTAAGTCGGCGCGCCTCTTCACCCTTCCTACGTGAGAACTCCTATGAGGAACGAGTACGCCAGCCAGTCGGCGAGTGATTTAAACGGAAGCCAGTTCGACGGCAACTGGTCCGCAGAGGCACTGGAACGGCGCAAACACATCCAGTTGTGGCACGCTCGTGGCCGGGCACACGACGCTCACGACGAAGAGATCGAGCGGAAGATGCGGGCCGGGGAACTCGTGAACCGCACGCAGGGGTACGTGAAGCCGGGTGCAACTCGCCCTACTGGTCCGTCTATCGCTCGATGTCGGGTATGGGGTAGAGGGCCTTGAGCTTCACGCGGGCATCGGCGGTGGTGAACTGCCACCGGGTGCCCGCCTTCGCGGCATTGCGAGCCGCGGCCCACGCGCCCAGGGCCGTTTCCATCTCGGTTTTTGTCTCGAATCGCCGCTTCCCCAGGCACTGGCGCGACAGCACGCTGAGTTCCATTTCGGCCACGTTCAACCAGCTCCCGTTCACCGGCGTCTGCACCACGCGCAACCGGCGCCGCAAGCGCCCCGCGGTCTCGGCGTCAAACGCCTTGTACAAGTTGGCGATGTTGTGCGTGTTCAGGTTGTCACAAACCAGCGTCACCAGTTCCGCCTCGGGGTAATCGACGTCCAATAGGCACCGGACCTCCTCGGCCCAATCGCAACCCGTGCGGCTGTCGCGGCACCCGACCCGGCGCCACCCGTCGAGGGGGTTGTAAAACATGAACAGTGAACAGGTTCCGTGGCGCGCGTACTTGTCATCGACGCGCCGCGCCCGGCCGGGCGCAAGTGGAAGTGGGTCGAACACGTCACTGAGCAGCTGCCGCGCCGCTTCATCCATGCCGATCAACGGGTGCTTCGCGTCGTATCGGGCTTGGTAGACATCGAGGACGTTTTCCATCGCGGCGACGAACCGGGGCCGGTCCCCCCGACGCGATGCAGAAGCGCTCGACCTTCCAGGGCTGGAGCTCATTTTTTTCTATGCCGGCAAGCCTGACTGGTGGTGCAGAAGGCGTTGAGTGATGATGGGTTGCGCCTCCACGGAGTGTTCGTATGGCCCGTCGCACCTGTCGTCCCGCGCCAACCGCCGAGCAAACGCTGACCCCGGTCGCCACCGCGTGTGTGGCGTGCGGGCATCACCTGTACCTCGACTACTCCAACTTCCGCACCGTCACCACGCTGGCCGGCGTCGCCCGGTACACACTGCGCATCGGCCGCTGCCGTCACCGCCCGTGTGACCTGTATTCGGTCCCGTTCCGACCCGAGGCCGAAGGCCGAATCGCCCTCCCGCACCACGAGTTCGGGCTCGACGTCGTCGCGTACGCCGGCAACCGCCGGTACACCGCGCACCGGACCGCGCCCGAGATCCACGCCGAACTCGTTGCCCGCGGTGTGGCCCTGTCAGTTCGCACGGTCACCAACCTGCTCCACCGGTTCGACGAGCTGCGCACCTTGGGTGCCACCAACCCGGACCGGATGCGCCCGGCGTTCGAGAAGCAGGGGCGGGTATTACTCGCGCTCGACGGGCTCCAGCCGGACGTCGGGCACGAGGTGCTGTGGGTGATCCGCGACGTGCTCAGCGGGCGTGTGGTCCTGGCCAAGTCGCTGCTGTCGGCGTGCCGGGCGGATCTGGCCGCCTTGCTGGCCCAGGCCGCCGAAGCCGTCGGGGTGCCGATCGCCGGGGTCGTGTCCGACGGGCAGCACTCGATCCGCAACGCGGTGGCCCAAGCGCTGCCCGGAGTGCCGCACCAGTTGTGCCAGTTCCACTACCTGCGGGAGGCGGCCGGGCCGGTTTACGAGGCCGACCGGCACGCCAAGAAGGAGCTCAAGAAGCGCGTCCGCGGGGTGCGCGAGGTCGAGCGTCGAGTCGAGGACCGGAGCGATGCGGAGGCGGAGGTCGTGCGCGGGTACTGTTCCGCGGTCCGCAGCGCGCTGACCGACGACGGGCGTCCGCCGCTGGACTCGGCCGGGCTGCGGCTGCGCGGGCGGCTCGACGCGGTGGCGGGGAGCCTGAAGAAGCTGGGCGCGGGGAAAAAGGGGCGGGCCGGGAGCTGACCCGGTTGCACGGAATGATCACACGCGGGCTCGAAGGGACGGCGGCACTGTTCGCGCCGGTGAAGGAGCTGTTCGATCGGGTGTACCGGGTCGCCCACGAGCTCTCGAACTACGACGGCCGGACCGGGGCCGGGGTCCGCGCCCGGTGGGACGAACGGGTCCGGGAGATGGACGCGATGAGCCGACAGCGCCCCGACCTGTCCGAGCCGCTGGATCACTTCGTGAAGGTGAGCCGCAGTTACGAGCCGGGCTTGTTCCACACCTACGACGTGGGGGACCTGCCGCGGACCAACAACGACCTGGAGCAACTGTTCGGGAGCCACCGGCACCACGAGCGGCGGTGCAGCGGTCGGAAAGTGGCGTCGCCGGGGCTGGTCGTGCGCGGGAGCGTGCGGCTGGTGGCCGGGCTGATGACGCGGCTGGGCGAGGCGACGGCCGAGGAGTTGGCACCGACGTCGGTGCTCGCCTGGCGCGAGTTGCGAGAGGAGCTCGGGTTTCGTGAAGCGGCCCGGACCCAACAGCGGCAGTTCCGACGCGATCCCGCCAGCTACCTCAAAAGCCTGGAAAACCTGGCCCGCCAGTCAGGCTTGCCGGCATAGCTTTTTTCAGGCACGTGCGCACGGTCTCGGGGCACACGTGTGTCACCACCTGGAGTCGGACCAATTCGTCGCAGAGCAGTTGTAGGGTCCAGCGCTCGCGCCCGGTCGGTGGGTCGCTACAACAGAGCGTGACCAGGTGGGCCTCGGCCTGGCCGTCGAGAACCTGGGGCACGCCGGCATCGCGTCGCGTCGCGCGGGTCAACGTGCGGTCCATCCCACCCTGGACGAATTTCTTGCGGATGCGCTCGAGTTGCCGGACCGAAACCTGGACCTGGGCGGCGATGTACGCATCCGTGCGTTGCCCCTCGGGATGGGCTTCGTCGGCCAAGAGAAGGATCGTGGCCCAGCGCTTCCGGGCCACACCGATCGAGCTTTGGCGCGTCACGCGCTCGAGTTCGGCCCGCTGATCGTCCGAGAGGACGACCTTGTGCTTCGGCGTGGACCTCGGCATCCTTGCCTCCGGGTGGGGGATTCATCAGGCCACAGCCTACCCCATACCCGACATCGAGCGATAGACAGACCACTACGCTCCTCATACCGCTCCTGGCAAAAGACCGGTCGTTCGACTGGTATGCCTCCGTTCACGAAGCCAGTCACGCGGTCGCGGCCCTGTCGCACGGGTGTCAGGTCACGCGCGTGCTCGTGACTGGGGGGCGCGGCTACACAGAGTACAGTGCCCCGCATACGCGGCACGCTGGAGCCGTCATCCTTTTCGCGGGGCCGATTGGTGAGGGCATGTTGACCGACTCCGAGAAATTCCTCGACAATTCACACGGCGATTACTGCGCGTTGACCAAGTTGGGGCTGTCACCGGACGAGCGCACGGCCGCGCGTGCCGATACGATCAAGCTCCTCGCGGCGAAACAAAAGAAGATCGAACTGTTCTCTTATTGGCTCGCGCAGTGGGGCGTAATGGACGGGTACGAGGCCGAAAAGTTATTCCGCGGGTACTGAATTCAATTGGGTACCGGCGTTGCCGCGAGCGTTCCGCGCCCGGGTCGGGAAGTAGACACCCCGGAAACGGAGCGGGCCAGGGATCATTTCCCTGGCCCGCTCCGTTTCGTGCAACAGTGGCCGTCTGCGTCAGGCTGTCGAGCAGTGGACGGAGACGAACAAGGGCAATTACGGTACCAGTTGATTAAACCAGTTTTTTGAGCTTAGAGAGCACGAATTCTCGTGCTGCTTCGTAGTCCTTCTCTCGCTCGAATCCGTGACGTGGGATAATGGCGAAGGACATTCCAGTGACGTAAATGTACAAACTCTCCCCAACCTCCTTCACGCCTTTCATGTCTTGCCAATGTACGACTGACACAACGGAATCCGTCCGCTCGGTAAGGGTGTCTTCGGTCAACACCAAAGTGATGCGGCTAATCACCCCTCGTGTTCCCAATTCTTGAGCAAATGTTCGGAACCCTGAGCTGAGATTTGCCCTACGAATGCCCGGGAATATGACAGCGTAAGTTACGCCAACCACAATCAAGATTGCCGCTCCAACCGGGCTGCTACTCGCCAGAAGAGCAGCCGAAATCAGCAACCCCAACGGCAAGAGTAACCAAAGGAGGCTGACTTGCCGTTTCATGAATGATGACTGTTTCGTCAGGTGCATACAGAGTGCCACGTAGTCATCCAAAGTGGTCGTGTACGTTACTTCCATCTGCCCTCATCCTCCGCGACGTTGTACACTATTACTGTTTCACCAATATCAAATCAACGACCCAGCACCCGCGCACGTGCGGCCCGGGACTGCGGCAGTGCTCCAGCACATCCGCGCTGTCGCACCCGGCGTCCTGGAGCGCGTCGGCCAGAATCGGCATCGCGGAGAAGTTGCGCGACTCGTACATCTGGGACGCAAGTGCGAAAGCGGTGGACGTGCGCCACGAAGGGGAGAAGGCGGTGGGGCGGAATGTGTTGCCGAAGATTTCACAGAGTACGGGCGGTTGGTGGGCGCGGTTGAGTTTGCTTGCCCACCCGTAGTGAAACAAAAGACAGTCCCGCAACGCGGACATGCGCATGTGTCTGGGAGAAATCGCAATAAACACCCAATGCATTGGAGCCCGAATTTCTACCGGAGTGGCATTCCAAGATGGTCGTTCACTGTCCCGGATGAATAGCGTCCCGACCAGACTATCCACTCGTCTCACCGCGGCGAGTAGCGCGTCTTGCCCCACGGTCCCGTCGCTCGCAAGCTCGGCCACGTCGACAGCCTCAGCCAGCGCGGGGTCGGTTATGTCGCCCGGGCACCGGCGGGCAACCGCAACGGCGAACAACCGCAACTTCCGGTCACTCGCCTTATCGCTCAAGAATTGCAACATCGTCTGCGGATCGTTACCCGCCAGCCATTCCGCTTCGGTCATCGGTCGCCCTCTGGAGCCGCTCCCAGCATGACCGATTGGTGTGCCGGTGCCAAGTCCGCACCGAACCACTTCCGAAGACCGCCCCCGAACCCCGACTCGATTTTATTCAACTTGAATAAAATGCTCCCCGCACGCCTACTCCTTCCCCAGCACCAAATCGACGACCCAGCACCCGCACACGTGCGGCCCGGGAGCGCGGCAGTGATCGAGCATGTCGGCGCTTTGGCACCCGGCGTCCCGGAGCGCGTCGGCCAGGGTCGGCATCGCAGAGAAGTCGCGCGACTCATACATCTGCGACGCGAGCGCAACGACCGTAGAGGTGCGCCACGAGGGAGAGAAGGTAACAGGCCGGAACGGGTTGCCGAAGATGTCTCGCAATGTGTCGCTTTGCCGCGCTTGTTCGGCGGCTTCTGCAGCACGGTGGTCAATGCCCAGCGCGGCTTTTTCCCACACCGCCGAAGTTCGTGCCTCTCTCGCTCCCCATTCGGGGAAATCGGTATAGTATGCTGCCCAGCAGCCGCAATTGGTCGAGCGATTCGCGAAATTGCCTGCGTCGGGATTGTCGCGCTCGAAATCGCGCCACGCTTGGTCGGCACCGTTCATGGCATCGTTCGCTTCGTCAGCGCTTGCCAAACCATCGACGTACTTCTCCGTGATTTCCACATTCCTGCGACTTCGCTCATCAGCCAGCAAATGCCAAATACGGCGGCAGCACGCACAGGTAAAGAGCCGTAACTTTCGTTCGCTGCCGCTCCCGCTGAGGAAATTTCCACCAAGAAATTTCAGAACGTGGTTTGGATCGGCGCACGCCAACCATTCCGCTTCGGTCATCGGTCGCCCCCTGGAACTGCTCTCAGCATGACCGATTGGTGTGCCGGTGCCAAGTCTGCACCGAGCCACTTCCGAAGACGGCACCGAGAGGAAGAAAACGAGAAGACGGCCCCCCGAACCCCGACCCGATTTTATTCAAGTTGAATAAAATGCTCCCCGGTCGATCGATAGACAATGCCTATGATAAAATTCGCAATCGATAGGCGATACCGGTCCGCTCTTAGTTTTAGGGGGTGTCTTTGCTGCCTTTTCTTTCCCTTCGGAGCCGTCTTGCCCCAAGCCCCACCAGATCGCATTAGCGTGGGATGGCGGGCCGAACGCCCTCTAATCGCGGAGCTTCTCGTTCCGCACTTCCGGCCCCGTCCTGAGCAATCTTTTTGTCGGGCGGGTCGTTCCGCAGAATTCCGCAGAATACTGCGGAGAGTCCGCAAATGCATGCGTTTCCACGCACACGATGTTGACTCTCGCACAGAGGGCGGGTACCTTCAAAACACTGGAAATACCGTCATCTGGGCCATTTTCAGTGACTTGAGCAGCGTTCTTCACACGGACGAAGTCACAGGTTCAAATCCTGTATCGCCCACTCTAAGTAGCGAATTGGTAAGGACTTAAGACGACAGGCTAACTGGCAAATCTGATTGGCAAAACGGCTGGCAAAAATGGGCGGGGTTCCCCGCCCATTTCCTTTTTAGCACAACCTATCTCAGCTATTCAAACAGGTGCCGCAGCATTCTATCGGGTTCGTGCGTATCCACCGACCCTTGTTCCCGGCCACACTGGTCGATCACCCGGCCCCTTCGACAGCTACCGAGCCGTCGAAAATCAGGACCGTCTTGGCCGAGGCGTCCCCGCGTCCTCGGCGAACTTCTCATCAGGCAAAAGTCGGCAAGAAACTGCTCGTCGTAGGTATGCGGACGGGGTGCATTCGACCCAAGAAGAAGTTGATCGGTAACGCTGTTGCACGTTGCAGACGACAAAAACGGCTCCTCTGGACGAACGAAGAGCTTCATGTGGTGCTCCTCCAGTTCGTGCGCGCCTGCGACATGATCCTTTCGGAGTGCGGGTTCGGAAGAGGGAACGGTGTCCGGGTGGTGACGATACCTCGTTAATCGGAGGGCCGTATGCTGCAAATCCTGACGGGCAGGTTCTTTGAGGGCAAGGGAAAGCTTAAAGAACAGGAGACGGAAGCCGTCCTCTATTCAAACTTCTGGTTCATCAGGGAAATTAACACTCCGGTGGGCGTGCTGAACCCGGCCCGGTACGGCACCCGCGAGGCTACGGCCTTCGTTTTCCGGTACGTGAATAAGTACGAGCGTGCCAGCGACAACGACCCGCTGGTTCTGGCCCACTCGGACGAGGCCGTGGACCAGTTCAGGGCCTTGGCTACGCTTTGGTTCCGGGCGCTGTTCCATCCCGACCGGGCGTTCGTTGAGGCAATGACCCGCCCGTACCCCCGAGGCTTCGGCGGCGGACTAGTCCCCGCCCGGTATGTGGACCGGTACTTTAATGCCTCGGTCGAGTGCGACCACGAGGAACGGGCCGGGTTCTCGACGTTCCTCAACAGCGTCCTCTCCCTGCCCCGAGAGAAGTACCTCCGGGTGATCACGTGCATCCGCGCGTTCTGTGACTCGTTAGAAGCGCTCGGCATCAACTATGACGTGGCCTACTCGCTGCTCATTTACATGCTGGAGGCGCTGGGAAAGGCGTCAGACGACAAATTCACCCCCACTTGGGAGGATTACGAGGAGGGACAGCGGAAGAAGGTGGACAAGCTGTGCGGGGAGATGGAGGGCGACCTCGCCCGGAGGCTGCGGGAGACACTGACCAGCACCCCGCACTTGAAGTTGTCAAAGCGGTTCATGGACTTCGTGTCGGGTAACGTTCAGGACTCGTTCTACACCACGGAGTCGGTCGGCAGGACGTGGCCCATTCGCAAGAGCGAGTTGCCCAGACTTCTGAAGAACCTTTACACCACGAGGTCGGTGTACGTTCACGAACTAGAGGAAGTGCTCGACGAGAGCCGCCACATCCGGCCCGAGCCCACGGACGACACCACACGCATCAGGCACGATCCTTACCTGACCTACTCCGGGCTGGTACGGCTGTCGAGAGCCGTCCTGATCAACTTCATCAACTTGGCACCGAAACTCGACACCGAACAGACTCACTGGCGGAGCCAGCTACCCGGCATGGTTTCCGCCGAGTGGTCACCCGAATACTGGATCTGGAAGACGGATGGGTTTGAGGCGAAACACGCCAAAAAACTGTTCAGCGGCGTTGCTGCGCATTTCTTGGACCTGATCCCCAAGGATGGGGCGGCGATGGCTCCTATCGGTCCCGTCGTGGAGATTGTCGAGGGTCTGATTCCGAAAGCCTCAAAAGAGCACCAGCCCGCCCTGCTGGGAATCTACTGGCTCTACAACGCCTTAATTGTCCAAAAGCATCAGCGGCCTAACTGGGAGCAGACCATCCAAGGGGTGCTGGAGAAGGCGACCGACTGCCACATGGAGTACCTCATCTCGGCGATCCTTTGCGGGGGCAGGGCAGGTTTTGACGCCGCCACGAGTGAGCGTGCTTACCGGGAGTATTTGCAACACCGACACAAGCCGCAGTGCGTCTGGGTGGCGGGGCTGCTGGAGGCTGCGGTGGTTTGTCACGTTGCTAACCTCTACGACGAGGAAGGCAAACCCGACGATCACCGCAGGTTGTTGGGCGAAGCGGTCTTGGGCACCCCATTCAACCCCGCATTGCAACAGCGACTTGCTGAGGCCCGAGACGCTGGAAGTATTATCGACGTGGACTCTATACTCGGTCGTCGGATCAGGGTGGAGCCCCCGATCAACTACGAGATCTGACGACGTGGATGCGGTAACGGGTAATGGCCCGCCTGTCGGGATTGCCATAAGGTATTGTGATGTCAGCAGCAACGCCGCCTCGCCCACCCGTTCCCCAGTGCCCGCGGTGCGGAGCGACCCACGTGGTGCGCAATGGCCTGACCCACTCGGGTACCCCGGGGTTCCGGTGCCGCGGGTGCGACCGACGGTTCGTGGCGGCCCCGAAAACCGGTCCGGTTCCCGAGGCCACCAAGGACCTGGTCCGCCGGCTCCTGGCCGAGCGGGTCGGGATCCGGGCCATCGCTCGTGCCGTCGGGGTGTCCCGGTCGTGGCTCCAGGGGTTCGTCAACGCCCTGTACCGGGACGATACCCCGCATGATCCCGGACCGCCCCAAAAAAGTCCGGCCCGGTCGTGATCGAAGCCGACGAGATGTGGAGTTTCGTGGGTTCCAAGGGCGACGTGCGGTGGGTCTGGGTGGCCCTGGACGCGGGCACCCGGCGGGTCCTCGCGATGGTTGTCGGGGACCGGTCCGCGGGCACCACCCAGCGGTTCGGGAGCGCGCTCCCGCGCGGGTTCCGGACCGGGGTCACCGTGTACACCGACTTCCTCGCCTCGTACCGGGGAGCGATCCCGCGGGCCCGGCACCGGCCCGTGGGCAAGGATACCGGGCACACCGCACACATCGAGCGCTTCGGGCTTACCCTAGGACAGCGCTGCGCCCGATTCGTTCGTAAGACCTTGACGTTCTCCAAGTGCCCCAGAAATCATCTCGGAGCCCTCTGGTACTTCATACGACTGTACAACCAGTGCCGTCAGTAGGGCCACTACCGGATTCGGCATACTCGGCGAGATTGTACTGTCAGCCGAAACTCGTAAAATCGCGTGAATTTCGCGCCACATATTCGACTTGCTCACTGGCGCTCAAAAGCTTCCACTTCTGTCGTCTCATCTTCAAACCAGGTCCGCGGGCAGTACTCGCATTTGTACGTGCATCGAGTTGTGGTCCGCCCACACACGTTGGCGATGGCATAAAAGGTTCGGCCGCCGTTGCGCTTTGCGTTTCATGCGTAGCGGCCGAGTTCCAAGAGTTCCCGGTCTTTTTGGTCCACCAGCACTTTGAATCCGTTCTGAAGCTCCACTTCCGTCCGCCGGCACTAGCGCACTTCTGAGAACGTCGCCAGCGGTTTCTCCGCGGGCGTCACTCCTTCACCTCGACGACCTCGGCCTTCGCGACGCCGGTCTTGATCGACGCGACCGCCTTCTCGGCGTCGGCCTTCGCCTTATACCCCTCGCTGGACGTCGCCACGACCTGACCGTTCGCCGCCTTCAGCCGCCAGCGGTGCTCCTTCTTCTCGTCCTCGTACACCTCGAACTTCTCCTTGCTGTCCGTACCCGCCTTCTGCACCAGCTCGATCCCGTGCTTGGCGTCCGCGGCTGCCTTGTACCCCTGACCCGCAGTGGCGAGGATCGCTCCGTTACCCGCCTTGAGCCGCCAGCGGAACTGGTCGTCCTTTCCCTTGTACAACTCGAACTTCAACTTCGTGTCTTGCGCGGACGCAGCGGACACCGAGAACCCGACGACAATCCCGGCGGCAGTCAGAACGCGGAACATGACGTGGCCTTCTGTTGATGCGGCAGGGGCGAATGCCGAAACTGGCCGCAAATCGCAGGCCAACGGAGTGGCCCCTTAAACTGCTGTTCGCTCTCGAACCGGGAACCCGACCCGGCGAACGTGAGAGTAGCGTTGATGCAGACGGACGTGGACGAGGACACGGGGAAGTCTGATCTGGCCTTCCTCGATCACCCGCTCCGGCAGCTATCACTGCCGCTAACTCTCTGGAGAAGGTGTGCCCCCACCGAAACCCCAGAACAAGGGCACGACCTACGCGACGTGTCGGCACTGTTGGACCGATTGACCTTACGCCCTAGTTCTCTAAAGGGAGCCGGGGCGTCTTTTCCCGCCATCGATTTCACACCTTCAGCTTGCCCTCGATCGAATCGTCCAGCGTCTTCCCGACGGCGGCCCCGATGAGCATCTTCACGTAAGCCACCGCGCTCCCGTGCTTCGTGTCCCAGTAGTACCCGTCGGTCGGCGTGACCCTGATGACGGTGATTCGCGGATCGTCCTTCCCGCCGGTGAACCAGGTCTTGAGGATCGGCTCCCACAATTCCTCGATCTTCGCCCGGTCGGTGGTGACAGTGGCCCGCCCGGTCAGGCTCAGGAAGTCGGAGTTCGGCGCCCCCTGGAACAAGAGCTTTACAGACGGGTCGTGCGCCAGCTCCTGGTTCTGGTGACTGTCGCTCGCGCTCAGGAACCACAGGTTCCCGTCGTCGTCCACCTTGCGGACGTTCATCGGGCGGGTGCCGCCGGTCTCGCCGTTGGGAACCGTGGTGCAGAAGAAGCAGTTCTTCGCGTACCCGACGAGCTCCCGGATCTTCGCGACCGCGGCCTTGCCCTGCAGGTCGTCTTTGTTCTGTTCCGGCTGGTTCTCGTTGATCGAATTCATTGTGAAGCTCCGTTGTGGAAAGGCTTTGCCGGGCGTTCCTCCGCAAACCACGCGCCGGTATGCCTTGTGCAGTCGTGATGGCGTCTGCACCACACCTGGAGTTGCCAATGAGCCAGCAGAAGGAACCGAAAGGCCCGATGAAGCCGCAGTCCCAGCCGAAGCCCGGCCTGGACTCGGCAATGGACCCGCCGCCGAAGTACAAAGCCCCGCTCTATAAGGGCGCCGACAAGCTCAAGGGTAAGGCCGCGCTCATCACCGGGGGCGACTCCGGGATCGGGCGATCGGTCGCGGTCCTGTACGCGCGCGAGGGGGCGGACGTGGCGATCGTGTATCTGGCTGCTGAGCAGTCCGATGCCGAGGAAACCAAGAAAGCGGTGCAGGAAGAAGGGCGCAAGTGCCTGCTCCTCCCCGGTGACGTGAAGGACCCGAAGTTCTGCCGGGACGCGGTCGAGGAGACCGTTGCCGAGTACGGGCGGCTCGACGTGCTGGTGAACAATGCGGCGTACCAGGAGACGCAGCAGAAGCTCGAGGACATCAGCGACGAGCAGTTCGACACGACGTTCCGGACGAACATCTACGGGTACTTCTACATGGCCAAGGCGGCGGTCGCGTACCTGCCGAAGGGCGGGGCGATCGTGAACTGCGGGTCGATCACCGGGCTCGAAGGGAACAAGACGCTGATCGACTACGCCAGCACCAAGGGCGCGATCCACGCCTTCACCAAGAGTCTGGCGCAGAACCTGATCGACCGGGGCATTCGGGTGAACTGCGTGTCGCCGGGGCCGATCTGGACGCCCCTGCAACCGGTGTCGAAGCCGCCGGACAAAGTGGCCGAACACGGCGCCGGCACTCCGCTGAAGCGCCCCGGCCAGCCCGAGGAGGTGGCCCCGGCGTTCGTGTTCTTCGCGTCGGAGGCGGATTCGAGTTACATCAACGGCGAGATCCTGACCCTGCTCGGCGGCGAGACGCGGGCGGGGTGAAACGAGAGCAAACGAAAAAAGCTCCGGCAAAAACCGGGGCTCCCCACGTCCTGCTTCCGCGCTTACTTTTTGCCGCCCGCTTTAGGTGCGGCTTTCCCCTTCTGAGGTGCGGGTGCCGGCTCATCCTCTTCCGGCTCTTCTTCTTCCGTGTCGTCCTCCCCGTCGCCCTCGGCTTCCTGGGCCTCGACGTTGATGACGGTCTCGGCCAGTTCGTTCAGCTTCTCGTCGGCCTCTTTCTCCTCGTCCAGCGTCTCCTGGAGCAGCACCTCGGCCTCGGGGTAATCGGCCCGATGAACTCGCGCCGCTGCACGGGTGGATCCCTCGTTGGAGCGAGGCGTGCGTGGTGCTGCAAAGGCGGTGCCGACGAATCTACAGTCGGTTACAGCATCTCGGGCTTGAACTTCTTCCGGTAGCTCTTGTTCTCGCCGGCGATCATGAACCCCCCGTCGCCCCGGTAGTGAACCGTCTTCGGGTACTTCGGCGATCTGGCGACGTGGGCCTTCACGCACTCGAAGACGAACAGGCTGTACTTCTTCGCTTGGCTGTTATCCACGAGCCGGCACTCGAAGTTCGCGTAGCACTCCGCGATGAGTGGCGCGTCAACCTGCTTCGCTTTTTCCGGGGTGAGGCCGAACGTCTCGAACTTGTCGATCTCGGGGCCGTGGTTGTTGCCGGTCCCGATCACCGCCTCGATCAGGTCGAAGGTCGGTACGTTGAAGACGCATTCCTTGCTCTTGCGGATCAGTTCGCGGCTGTGGTTCTGGTCCCAGATGTAGCACCCGATGTGGTCGTACCCGAGCATCATGTGCCAGCCCATCGTCATGATGTTCCGTTCGCCCGCGTGGGCGGAGCTGACCAGGACGATGGGGCCGGGTTCGAGGAACCGGCGAATCTTATTGGTGGGAAAGTCGTCTTTCTTGCGGCTGTTCATTTGTGGCTCCGGGGCGCGGGGCGCTTGCCCGGTTGCAACTCCCGCGCCCCGACGCGCCTACACCTGGGCCATGCCGCCGTCCACGGACAGGTCGATCCCGGTCACGAAGCTGCTGTCGTCCGACGCGAGGAACAGGGCGACGGTGGCGATCTCCTCGGGGCGCCCCATTCGGCCGAGCGGCACCTGAGCGGCGAACCCCGCCTTGAGCTGCTCCACCTGGTCCTTCTCAGTTACGACGGTCTCGAAGATCGGCGTGTCGATCGGGCCGGGGCTGAGGGTGTTGACCCGGATCTTGCGCTCCTTCAGGTCAGCGGTCCAGGTCCTCGCGAACGAGCGAACCGCGGCCTTGGTGGCGCTGTAGACGCTGAACGCGGGCGAGCCCGTGTACCCGGCGATCGACCCGTTCAGAATGATTGACGCGCCACCCGCCATCAGGGGCAGCGCCTTCTGCACCGTGAAGAGGAGCCCCTTCACGTTGATGCCGAACAGCTTGTCGAAGTGCGCCTCGGTCACGTCGGCGATGGGTACCAGTTCCCCCACCCCGGCGTTGGCGAACACGACGTCCACCCTGCCGTGCTTCTCCTTCACCAGCGCGTACAGCCGGTCGATGTCGGAGAGCTTGGCGACATCGCCTTGCACGGCGGTGACGTTCCGCCCGATCTCCTTAACCGCCGCCTCCAGCTCGGCCTTCCGGCGGCCGGTGATGTAGACGTGCGCCCCTTCTTTCGCGAACAGCTTGGCGGTCGCCAGCCCCATGCCGCTGTTACCACCGGTGACGACCGCGACCTTGCCTTCGAGTTTGCCAGCCATTGGAGTGCTCCTAAAAGAATCGGCCGCAGCGCGGCCGGAGATGGTTCGAGTTTGGTTACCGCAACCCGCCGGTGGCCAGGAGAGTCTCACCGGTCAGCCATCCGGCGTCGTCCGAAGCGAGGAACACGGCGATGGAGGCGATGTCCGCGGGCTGACCCGCACGACCGAGCGGGGTCTGGGCGACGAACCCGGCTTCCATCTCCGAACCGATCACACCCAGCGTCCGCGCGCCCTCGGTGTCAACCAAGCCCGGGTTGATCGAGTTCACCCGGATCTTCTTCGGCCCCAGTTCCTTCGACAACACCCCGGTGATCGCGTCCACCGCCCCTTTGGTCGCGGTGTACACGGCGGTGTTCGGCGGGGTGACGCGGCTGACCCCGGAGCCGATGTTGATGACGCTCGCGCCTTCTTTCAGGTGCTTGGCGGCTGCTTGAGTGGTGAGCAGGAGCCCGAGGACGTTGATGTTGAACAGGCGGTGGAAGTGATCTTCGGTGATCTGCTCGATCGGGGCGAACTCGTACACCCCGGAGTTGTTCACCAGGACGTCGAGCCGGCCGTAGTGCTTGACCGCGGCCTCGACGATGGCTTCTGCATCCGCCTTCTTCGACACGTCGCCCTTCACGGCCACGGCTTTGCCGCCCTTCGCGGTGATGTCGGCCACCACCTTGTCGGCGCCTTCCTTGCTGGAGGCATAATTGACGACCACCGAGGCCCCTTCAGCGGCGAGGTGGCGGGCGATTTCCGCCCCGATGCCCTTCGAGGCGCCCGTGACCACCGCCACTTTGCCCGCAAGTTTCTTCGACATGACCGTCTCCTGCTTAGGTCAGTTGCAGTTCGCAACTGGCGGGGTATACAATGGGCAGCAGTTGCCCCTTGCAACCGATTTCTAAAATTCTCCCGTAACGGGGGAAAAGCCATGAAACGAAAGAGCTTAGAGAACGACGAATGCCCGCTCGCCCGGTCCCTGGAGGCGATCGGGGACACGTGGTCGGTGCTCATCGTGCGGCAGGCGCTGGCGGGCGACCGACGGTTCGGGGAATTCGAGAAGAGCCTCGGGGTGGCCAAGAACATCCTGACCGTGCGGCTGCGGAAGCTCGTCGCGCTCGGGGTACTCGAACAGGTTCCGGTCGAGGGGAGCACGTACCAGGAGTACTCGCTGACCGAAAAGGGGCGAGGGCTGTTCCTGGTGCTGATGGCGATCCGGCAGTGGGGCGAGGGGTGCGGGGGCGACAACCCCTACGTTCTGGTGGACAAGCGGGACCGGAAGCCGGTGAAGCCGCTCGCGTTCCACGCGCACGACGGGCGGGAAGTCGGGCCGGACGACATGGAACTCGTCCCGGCGGAGGAGTTCAGCCGGCCTGAATGCGCGCGGCGGAAGTAGCCCTCAAACGTGTTCGATCCACCGCCGAATCAGCGCGGCGAACGCGTCTCGCTTTACTTTCACGTCGGCCGTGTCCGCGAACGTCACCGACGCCCGGTCCTTTCCCAGCCAGGTGAGCAGCCCGACCGGGTCGTCGATCGTGATCCCGTTCCCGGCCCGCACCTTCGCGCCGAGGTGGAGGATCATCTGCACTCCCGCCTTCGCGCGCAAGTGGAATGTTGCGAACCACTCCGTGGTGCGGAAGCTGGGGGCGTTCCACTTGATGCCCTCGGTGACGCCCGGCGTGCCGAGGAGGATCTCTCGAATCGCGAGGACCGCGGGCTTGTGTAGGTGCTCCAGGGTGGTGAGAAAACTTTCCACGGTGTCGGCCGGCCTCTTCGTCGCCACGGTGTGCCCTCACGCGAGGTTGAGCTGCCACGACACGCCGAACCGGTCGTTGACCCAAGTGAATTTCTGACTGAACCCGTAGTTGCTCGGCGGCATCAGTACCGCTCCGCCCTCGGACAGGACCGCGAACGCCTTATCCAGTTCGTTCTCGTCGGCGCACTCGACGAAAAGGGAGGCGGACGGGGTGAAGGTGAAGGCGTGCTTGGCCGGGCTGTCGATGCACGCGAGCCGATGCCCGCCGAGTGTGAACTCGGCCCGCTTGATCGTGCCTTCGGCTCCGTACTCTCCGGGGCCATACTTCTCGGTTCGATCCACGGTCCCCTTGAATAGGGACACGTAAAGCGTCATGGCCTCCTCGGCGCGGCCCTCGAACATCAACTGCGTGACGGCTGAACGTGGCATTTCCACTCCCCCAATGAGAAAGGGGAGACCGTAATCGCTGGGCAGTGACGTGTCCAGCTCAGCAGACGGGCGGCACGCAGGTTGCAAACAGTTAGCCGCCGCCCAGTTGCTCCCCCTTCCGGGCCATTCCGGTGACGACCGATCCCAAACTCGACGCAATAACCGCTTGGGCCGAGGCCATCGCGCGGAGCGCCCGTACCCCACTGGACCGGATGGATTCTGCCCTGACACGGGCCGAAGCAAAGATCGCGCAGATCCGTGAGTCGATCGCCCGCCGCGACCGTGAACTGGGCCTCTCAACTCGGGACGCTTCTACGGGCGCGTAGACCCGTCAACCATACCGTTTCACACCTGTGGAGCTCATCATGGCACGCCGATCCGACGAAGAATGGGGCGAGTGTAAGGACTGCAAGTGGTTCCAGGTCGAACCCGGCGCGAGCGTCGAGAACACGACGATGGGGCTGTGCATCGAGGAGAGCCTCCAGCGGTTCACCTTGCGGGTCTCGGGGAATAGCGGGTGCAACTGCTTCGTGGCCGGAAAAGTGGCACACGCCAAGGGGTCGGGATCGGCCCCACCGACGGCCAAACCGACCCGCTGAAACGAAGGAGCCCCGGTGACGAACCCGGGCTTTATCGCGTGACGGGCGCCGACCTCACTCGTCCTTATCCTCGTCGCCGTCGGCATCCAGGTCCGCGTCACCGAGATCGCTCTCTTCGTCCTCGTCCTCCTCTTCGTCCTCGTCCTCCTCTTCGTCCTCGTCTTCATCGGCGCTGAGAACAGGGAACAGCTCTTCATCGGCCTCGCGGAAGGGCGGCAACTGACCGGAAAGATCCTGTGACGAGAGCGGGCCTCCCTTGTCACGCCCAGCAGTCACCTTTCCAAAGGCTTTTTCGGGTTCGCCGGCTCCGGCTTGCGGAACTCGTACTCCACCTTCTCGCCGTCGCGGACCGGCCGGACCCCATCGACGACGATCCGGCCGCTCGCATCCAGCCCCTTGTTGACGACAACGATGCCGTCCATCTCGTGCTGGATCACGATCTCGCGCTGGTGCGCCACGCCCGGAGAGGTTCGGCACGGCGAATTCCGCAACACGGGCGTTTCCGAACGGGTTCCGTGCCTTTGCCGCGACTCAATGTCTCGATCATACGCTTCCGCTTGCGCGAGTGCCCGTCTTCCAGCATTCTGCCGCCGTGAGCGCGCGCAGCGAGATCCACACGGACGGAACCTTCAACGACCGAACCGGAGTCGGCGGATGGGCGGCCGTTATCGCGCGCACCTCGTCGGGCGCCGAACTGACACCTCCAGCTACGAAATGGAGTTTCGCGCATTGGTCGAGGCCGCGAAGATGGCCGACGGGCCGTGTACGATCAGCAGCGATTACGACGGCCTGAACCGCCCCGCATCCCAATCGCAAGAAATGGCCCGACCGGCCCCAAACTGGAGCAGGTTGTGTGATGCACGGCGCCTAAAATGTGCCAGTCGCGCCCGCACGCTCACAGGAATTGGGGTCAGGATGGTCAGTGACCGACAGAAGCTCTTCCTCGAAGGCCCGATCAGCCGCGCGCTGATCACGCTCGCCGTCCCAATCATCCTGGGCAACGTGCTCCAGACCGGGTACCAGTTGACGGACGCCTTCTGGGTGGGGCGGCTGGGCGCCAGCGCCGTGGCCGCCGTCTCGGTTAGCCTCCCGGTAACGTTTCTGGTGATCGCTCTCGGCTCCGGGCTGGCGATGGCGGGAGCAACCCTCACCGCGCAGTACACGGGTGCCGGTCGCCAAGACATGGTGAACCACGTCGCGGCTCAGACAATGATCATGGTGGCCCTCACCTCGATCGCCCTGGGCGGAATCGGCTACGCCCTGTCGCCCCGCCTGTTGGCCCTGATCGGCGTGGCGCCCGACGTCTACGAGCAGGCTCTCGGGTTCATGCGGGTGTCGTTCATCGGCATCGTCTTCGTCTTCATCTACGTAATGTTCCAGGCGCTCATGCGCGGCGTCGGCCAGACGCGGATCCCGCTGTACATCGTGACGGGAACGGTGGTGCTGAACTTCCTGCTCGATCCGCTGTTCATCTTCGGGTACGGGCCGTTTCCCGCCCTCGGCGTGAAGGGCGCGGCGCTCGCCACACTGGTCACACAGGCGCTGGCAGCAGCGGCCGGTATGACCATCTTCCTGCGGGGGCGACACGGCATCCAGTTGTCGTGGCGGGCGATGAAGCCCGACCCACAGTACATCAAGCGCGCCTTCTTCCTCGGGTTCCCGGGATCGGTCGAACTCTCGACCCGGGGGTTCGGGTTGATGGTCATGTCGTTCCTCGTCGCGAGCTTCGGCACGCAGACGATTGCGGCCTACGGGGTCGGGTCGAACGTGCTGCAGGTCATCACCATCCCGGCGATGGGCCTGTCGATGGCGGTCTCGACGCTGGTCGGCCAGAACGTGGGGGCTGGCAAGATCGAGCGGGCCGCGCGGGTGACGCGGGCCGGGACGGTGTCCGGCTTCGGCCTGTTGTCACTGGTCGGCGTCGGCGCCTACCTGTTCGCGCCCCACATCGTTGCGTTCTTCATTCCGGGTGACCCGGCCGTGATCGCAGAAGGAGCGCGATTCATCCGCATCATGTCCCTGGCATGGGGCGGCATCGGCGTGCAACTCTGCATCGTGTCCGCGTTCCGGGCGTCGGGGAACATGCTGAGCGCAATGGTGATCGCGCTCGTGGCGCAGTGGGTGATCCAGTTCCCGCTCGCCTACGTCCTGTCCAAGCACACCACGCTCCAGGGCGAGGGGCTCTGGTGGTCGTTCCCGGTGACCAACGTGGCCATCGCGGTCATCTCGGTGTGCTGGTTCGCCCGGGGCGGGTGGAAGGAGACGCGGCTGACGGAAGAGGACAAGCAGGTGGCCGCGACCGCTCAGGAGTCGATCATCGAAGAAGGCATCCGCTGAATGAACTGCCCCAACGTTGAAGCCGCTGCGAAAAGGAGTGATGACATGATGGAAAAGGGCATTGCCGGGATCGAATCCGCCGTGGGCGTGGAACTGCCGGAACATTACCGACGGTTCCTGCTGGAACACGCGCAGACGCTCAAGGCCGCCAAGAAGAAGCTGCCCATGCGGGCGCTCCTGTATTTTGAGCCGAAGCAGATCACGGAGATCAACAGGAGGCTGCACGACAACCCGCGGATGATCGAGATCAACGAGGACTCGGAGCCGTGGCCGCTGAACTACTTCGTGGTCGGCACGAACGGTGGCGGTGATTTCTGGATGGTGGATCTGAACGACCCGAGGGAAGCGATCTGGAAGTACGACAGCGAGTCCGGAGGGGTGATCGTACCGTCGGAGTACGCATCGTGGGCCGAGTACATGGCCGCCGTCGAACGCGATTTGCAGAACCCGCAGAAGTGGCAGTGAGGGTTCGGGTAATCCCTCCGGGCCGGGCTCCTCCGGGCTTCGCTCCGCTCGGTGCCTCGCACGTCCCCTGCGCATCCCTATGGCGTTCCCCGAATCCGGCGCTTGCTGACCGGTGGCGCGGCGCCTACATTGCGCCCGGCCCCGGACGATTGCCCTGAACTCGCAGCGGCTTATGGACCTCTCCTCCGGCTCCGACAACAAACCCTCCCGCGGGCGGTTCCGCCGCTGGCTCCTCGACGGTGCCGATACTCGCGGCGTCGCCGGTCCGCACGCGCGCGGGCCGGAGGGCGGTACCCACTCGTGGTACCGAGTCATGTGCCTCACCGGGGTCGATTACTTCTCGACCCTCGGGTACCAGCCCGGCATCGCGGCCCTCGCCGCCGGCCTGCTTTCCCCCGTCGCGACCCTGGTCCTCGTCGCCCTGACCTTGTTCGGGGCGCTGCCGGTCTACTGGTACGTGTCGCGGAAGAGCCCGCACGGCGAGGGGTCCATCGCCATGATGGAACGCCTGCTCCCGTGGTGGCAGGGGAAGCTCCTCGTCCTGGCCCTGCTCGGGTTCGTGGCCACCGACTTCACCATCACCATCACGCTCTCGGCGGCCGACGCGACCGCCCACTTGATCGAGAACCCGTTCTGCCCGGACGCCCTCAACGGGCAACAGGTGGCCGTCACCAGCGCTCTGGTTGGCGCCCTCGGGGTCGTGTTCCTGCGCGGGTTCAAGGAGGCCATCGGGGTCGCCGTCATCCTGGTCGCGGCGTACCTCGCCCTGAACGGTGTCGTCGTCGGCTACGCCCTCTCTAAGGTGGTAGCGCACCCGCATCTCGTCGCCGAGTGGCAGAAGAACCTGTGGGCCGCGCACGGGAGCCCGTGGGCCATGGCCGCGGTCGCGCTGCTCGTGTTCCCCAAACTCGCGCTCGGCCTGTCCGGGTTCGAGACCGGGGTCGCAGTCATGCCACTCGTCCGGTGCGGGACCACCGACACCGAACAGAAGCCCGAAGGTCGGATCCGGAACACCCGCAAGATCCTGGCGACCGCCGCCGTTACGATGAGCCTGTTCCTTGTAGCCAGCAGCCTCGCTACTACGCTCCTGATCCCGGCCGACGAGTTCAAACCCGGCGGCCGGGCGAACGGGCGGGCGCTCGCGTACCTGGCGCACGGGTTACTCGGCGAGTGGTTCGGAACGGCTTACGATGTGGTGACCATTCTGATCCTCTGGTTCGCCGGGGCCAGCGCCATGGCCGGGCTCATCAACATCGTACCCCGGTACCTGCCGCGGTACGGCATGGCGCCGGAGTGGACCCGTGCGGCCCGCCCCCTCGTCCTCCTCTTCACCGCGGTTTCGGTCGCGATCACGCTCATCTTTCACGCGGACGTGGATTCCCAAGCGGGGGCGTATGCGACCGGCGTCCTGGTCCTCATGACGTCGGGCGCGACCGCGGCGGCGATTTCCAGCCGCCGGGACGGCTCGCGGGCCGCGGCCACGGGGTTCGCGGCGGTGGCACTCGTGTTCCTGTACACGCTCGGGGCCAACATCGTCGAGCGCCCGGACGGGGTGAAGATCGCGTGCCTCTTCATCGCCGGGATCGTGGCCGTGTCGCTCGCGTCCCGGGTGTGGCGCACCCTCGAACTGCGGGTCGCGGGCGTCGAACTGGACGACACCGCGCGCCGATTCCTCGCCGAACTCGGGGGCCGCCCGCTGCACCTGCTGGCCCACGACCCGACGCTCCCCCTCCCGGCCGACTACGCGGCCGACGAGGCGGACCAGCGCGGCGACTTCAACCTGCTCCCGAGCGAACCCGTCCTGTTTCTCGAGGTGCGCGTCCGGGACGCCTCCGACTTCACCGACGTGCTCCGTGTGTGCGGGATCGAGGTCGGGTGCCACCGCGTCCTCCGCGCCGAGGCGACGGCGACCCCGAACGGAATCGCGGCCCTTCTCCTGCACCTCCGGGACGTGACCGGGAAGCGGCCGAGCGTGTACTTCAACTGGGGCGAAGGGAACCCGGTCTTGCACCTCATCCGGTACCTGTTCTCCGGGCACGGGGACGTGCCGCCCCTGACCCGCGAGATCCTCCGCCGAGCCGAGCCGGATGTGAGCCGTCGGCCGGCCGTGTATGTCGGGGTGTGAATCGGTCAGAAGCACGTTTCCCCGCCCATCGGGGTCCGCGGGACGGGCCGTTGCGCTCCCGCATGATGACGTGCCGGGCTGTTCCGCTAAGGAGGCCCAACCGTCCTGACCCGTGGCATCCGTGCCGTTCGGAATCTACTGCCCGATGTCGGGGGAGGCCCACTCGACGTGGCGCGTCTGGCCGGGGCCGGTGTTCCACGCGAACCACACCAAGAAGCGGGTCACGAACGGGTAGCTCGCGGCCGAAGTCACGAGCGACCGCGAGGTGGTCAGCCCCCTCACCATCTCCTCCGCCCCCTGGGAACGCCGCCCGACCCGTTCGACGATAGTAACCGCTCGCATGCACTATCGACTGAAGATGGACTTCCCGATCGCCAAGACCCGGCCGATTCCGAGCTGGTCCGTCGCGATCGCCTCGCCCAGGTTAATACCCAGGTTAATCTGTGTTCTCCGGATCGACCCCAGGATGCCGACGAGCGCGTCCAAGTTCGAGGACCTTGTGCCGAGTAGTGCGTCCCCGTCGAACGCCGTCTGAAGGATCGCGCCGCGGTCGTGCGCGATGCCCAACACCGTCATGATCTCGGACGCGAGGAGAGCGTACCCGACGGCACTGGCGTGCATTCCGTCGGCGCTTTGGAACCCGCCGGCCACGATTTCACGTCTGAAGAGTGTTCGATCGAGGTACTGATTGTCGAGCGTGGGGCGTTCGGGAACCAAAACCCGGCGGATCGCGTCGCCACTGTTCTTGAAGTCGAACCTGTCGAAGATCTCGAACGTGTTGATAAACCGAATTCGTCCCGCCGTGCCCCGGGCTTCGGCGGCGGCGCGGACGAGTTCCTGAATCTTGGCGTTCGCGTCACGGATGCTCTGATCGATCGCAGCCAAATCCGTTCCACTGAGCGTGTTCGGCTGGATCGAGAACACGGGCTCGTAGCCGAGCGCGTAGCCGTTTTCCCGCTCGGGGCCTTTGGGGCGCAGGTTGGCAACCGCTCCCAGTTTCGGCAGCAGGCAGACCAGTACCTGCTCCACCCCGGCGGGGAGTTCGGCGAGTTGCTTCGCGAGTTCCGCCCATTGGTCGAAGTAGCTACCCTCACCGTCATTTCCGCCGGTGACCGAGGTGACCACCGCGTCCGACCCGACCTCGTACAGCCCGTGATTGTGCCCGATTTGCACGACCAGCCGCTTCGGAACCCGTGCGCGGACCCAATCGAGTTGGGTGAAATTGGCGAACTGGGGATCTTGGCCGGGATTCAACGTGAACCGCGTGTTGATCGCAACGTGCAGTTCTGCGGCTCCGCTGTTGGACAATTGCTCCAGGAGCGTGCCGTTGGCCGTCCGGGCGCTGATAGTTGCTTGTGCCGTAGCCGCGGTGGCCTTATAGAGCTCGAACACCCGGTACCCTGCAACGGCCACGTTATCGAAGCACTCGTGCTGGGACGTCTTGTCGTTTCGGACCCAATCGGCGAGGTTTTGCCTGAGGCGGCCAATGAACCCGGGCATCGAATGGCGGGCGACGAGTGCCACAAGGTCCAGTTGCCGCAAGATGTCGTCTTCGAGGTCGAAGAGCACCGGCCTTGGGAAATCCGGCGTGTCGAACTGCCAGCCTTGAACCGCGGCTACCCGCGCGGGCCAGCTCTTGGAGCAGAAATCCGCGGTCACGCTGAGCGACCGGCAGCCCTGCGGGAGCGAGTCGCCGATGACCATTAATTCGGGGTTCGGGCGAGGGGGCATAGGGGTGCCTCGACTTCGGGGGGAGAAATTGGTCAGATGGTCACATGCTATCCGCTACTAACGAAAAGAGCGAGCCTCATCGGGCGCTCATCATGAGGCACCTGGAACGCGAGTTGGAGCCCCTCCGGCACCGGAGCTACGAGTCCAAGGCACACGGGCATGGTCGGCGGGATGAGCGATCCTAGTTCGTCGCCCAGGTGCCATCCGACTTCGCGGCCAAGGGGGAGTTCCCACCGGCGGCCAAGCCGACCCGGTAAAACGAAGAAGTCCCTCCCCGGGCGCAACCATGTGCCCGGATACATGCCGCGGAAGGCGCACCAGTGGCTCGGGGAGAACTGGATGCGGCTTGCCCCCTGACGCTCGACCGGCACGCCCCCACCTGGTGGACGATCGGGCCGGAACCGGAGCAGGTCACTGAAGACGTGAAGTAGACGCGGTCCGGGCACGAGATCCGAGCCCACATGCACCTACCGGCCGGACCACATGCGGGTGATCTCAAGTGGTACGCGGTGCAGTTCGAGTTCAACCGCGGTTTTTTGCAGTGGGCGAGAGCGTACTCGTACCACGTGACTGAACGACTCCGCGGCCCGCTCCTGGCCGAACAGCCGCTCGCCGCGGTGCGGTTGTTTCACTGATCGCGGCCCGGCGGATGGGCCACTGTCCTAACACCTGACGCCTTCCCGTGTGGAGCCGGCCCCACGGGATGCGGTCAAAGTTGACCAGCACTACCAACACACCCGCGGCGTAGCGCCGCATCTCACACTGTCCGGTTCCGCCGGGCCGCGGGTTGAGGATACGGAACCAAACCGAAAGAGGACATCGAACGTGAAGGTAAACTGGCCCCGTGGTTCGGCTCCAACCGCACACTCGCTCGCCACGTCGGTGAGCAGCTCGAGGGGTGCGGATGGGTCGGCGTCCCGTTCGCTGGCGGGATGTCCGAGTTGCTCCACATTACGGTTCGCACCGTCCTGGTTACGCTCCCGGTGCCCCGGCGCCGCATTGTGGGCAGCCCCCTTCGGCCGGGGCCGCGCATCGGTTGTGGACGGGCCACCCGCACCCGCGGCATGACCGACTGTCAAGCTCGTCCGGGATGCGCCCCCCGCAGCGGACGCAGCTCGCCCCAACGAGCTGCGTCCGCTGCGGAGGGCGGCCGAGCCGGGCCAACCCGGTCGGGGGAATCGGGATTTTTAGCCGCGAGAACTCCTCGGGCGTTAGGACCGAATCGGCGGCAAGCCGGCGGCGATCTGAGGCATACATCTCCGCGTTGGGATCATACGCGGCCTGCAGCCGCCGCCGCGTTAGGAAAAGCCCCAGGGCGACGGCCAGGGGCACAACGGGCGCCCCGAACACGACCGCCGCTAAGGTCGTGTTCAGACCGGATTTATCAGCGGGAACGATAATCGCCACGGTGATTACCAAACTGATCGCAAGGCCCACCACCCCCAAGCCGAGGACAAACTGCGCGACGGATCGCATGAACCGGTACCCGCGCGCCCGCAGCACGGGCACCATGTAGTCCTGGTACTTGGAGCAGTGCGGGCACGGGACCGAGAGAACGGCGTGCTTCAGCGCGTGGTCTAGTCTGGATCGGGCGTTTTCTTCCGCACGGCGAGGGCTGCCGTAGGAGTCAAGGAAGTACGGGTTGATAGCTACGCCTTTGGCGGTGATCCGCAGTGGATAGTGGAATCGGCCGCCGCAGTACTGGCACTTCTCCTCCCGCCAGGTCTGCCCCTGAACTTCAACGGTTACGGTCTCGCCAAAGTAGACGGGCATGTGCATCGGCTCCAGGAGTTGGTCGAGCCCGCAACAGCCACCGGCCGGGATGGTCGTGCTTGAACCACTTGCACAAGCCCACGTCTCACGCCGAACCAGCAGTGTTTAGCTCGACCGCGGTATCATCACAGAACGCTGTGGCCCATGCAATTCAACACCCACCACTTTTCCGGTCATACCGACCTGCGGACGCTAAACCATGAGTAAAATCTCCAGAGTATCATTGCAATCGCCAGAGCAATAGCCGCCCGCTCGCCCCAAGAGCACCTTGGCTCATTCAATCGCCCCCAACTGGCTGTAGATCGCACGTCGTGCGGACAGCCAACCGTTACCGAACACCTGGAAACGTTCGATTGTGAAACCGGGACCGCCATCCGTGCCCACATCCCTTCCTCGACCGACTCTTCTCACGTCCATCCGGTCGGGCAGCACGCGGTCCGAGCGGTCACGGTTGCCCCAGCGCACGACCTGCAGCCGGCCGTGCAGCCACACCGGGAGTACACACGGGCGCGCTTGGAAGTAGAACCGCACCTCCTTCTCGCCGCGCTCGTACACGCGGTTGTGAAGGCTGTGCTGGTCGATGAGCGTAAGCGGCAGTTCAGAGATCGGGGGTGCGAGAGCGGTACCACACGGCGGCAGACCCTATATCAACAGCACACCATCCTGACGAACCCTCCGCTAAATATGCACACGCGGATATCAAACGGGTCAACTGGGCGACATGTTCCGGTGTGTTCCGAGTTCACCGAAGTGTCAAGTGGACGACTTGCGGGCGCCGAGGCTTGCACCGGGCGCCGGATCGGTCATGCTGAGAGCGGCTCCAAGGGGGTGGCCCATGACCAAAGCGGAATGGCTGGTCTGCGAAGACCCGCGACTAATGCAGACCGTCCTAACGTTCAGACCGGCCAGCCCCCGGAAGTTGCGGCTGTTCGCGGTATCAATTTACAGGCATGTGATGCCCACGTCCCCCAATCCACCGGCGGTTATCGAGGCACGTTTACACGTCGCCGAGCGGTACGCCGATGGACTCGCGAGTGAGGCCGAACTCGAGCAGGGGCGTGCGGCTCAGGAATTGACGCCGGGGAACAGATTAGACGGCTTGGGAACGGAACCCGTGGCGACCGATCCGTGGGACGCGGTCGCGGGAACGCTGACCGTGTGTACGATAATGGGGGCTATTGACTCCTTCGGCGCGAGCCACTTTTTGAGCACTCGGCGGGCAGGATTTTTCGGCCGCATCAGGGGCATGTTCAGTCGTACCCCGGAACCGACGCCGACCGAATGGCTCAAGCACCAATTGCATGAGGCCCGACAATGTGATCTGTTCCGCGAGATCTTCGGTAATCTGTTTCACTCGATCACCTTTTCTCCATCGTGGCGTACCTCTACTGCCGTTGCGCTCGCGTTGCAGATGTACGAGTCGCGCGACTTCGGTGCGATGCCGATTCTGGCCGACGCACTCCAGCACGCCGGGTGCGACAGCGCCGACGTGCTCGATCACTGCCGCGGTCCGGGGCCGCACGTCCGCGGGTGCTGGGTTGTGGACTTGGTGCTCGGCAAGGAGTAGGAAAAACCAGATCTCCTCCGCCGGCTCCTGCTTATTTGGCCCCGCGCGTTTCACTGAACTCGTGGGCACAGGTATAATTCCGCACCTTCCCAGCCGCCCGGTGACAGGGGCGATAGGCTTTGAGTTCCACTTCACCGCTGTCGTGGGATCAAACGTGCGTGCCCGGCGCTAGTTACCGCCATAACCACGTCCGTCGGGCGCCAACACCTCGGAGTGGCCCGACCTCTGCCCGACGGCCGGGCACAAGTGGCAACCCAGCCGACTTCACTTTGCCAACCACCACGTGTGCCGACCTCCGACGCGCAACAAATCCGAGGCACTGTGAGACCCGCGGGTCGAACCAACTTTTACATCATCTACGTTCCCCAAAGCTCGCCGAAAAGAAATCCCAAAATTCTCGGACTGGCGCCGCACCGGCGTCGCTGTATAGGTAGGCGCATCCCGTTTCGTTGGCGCCCTTAAACAGGACGAGTGGGACTGGAGATAGTCCAGTAAACCTTCTTGATGCGGACACTAACGGTCGTGAACTGTCGGTCGATGCCTGGGGACGGCGCAATTTAATTCATTTTTACCTTCACAGTCAATTGTCTGACATAATAATTCGTATGTGTATTTTTATGTCGTTTCTAAATAAGGGAGTCGGTCATGTGCGAGCGGTTCACTAGGCGGTCGGTGCTGCGGCGTGGGGCGGGTGTTCTGGGGCTGGCGGCAGTGGGGGGAGCGGCCTGTGGCGAGGAGCCCCAGAACGCCCGCAAGGACTATTTCGGCGGCGCGGGGTTCGAGCTGGTCACTCCCGACACGATCAAACCGAAGAGCTACTCCACCAGCGTCTCCGCCGACGGCCTGGCGTTCACGATCCTCTTTGATTCCCTCACGGTGTCCGCCGAAGGGAACGCGTTGGCCGCTGTGAAAACCGCCTCGATCACGATCCCCTTTGCCCTGCCTGCGGGAAAGCGGCTGGCCGGGTTCGTTCAGGATGTTCGGGGCTTCGTCTCAAAGTCCCCGGGAGCACGGGCCGCGATCGTCGCAGATCTGGGCGGGAGCACGCAGGTGTGCGATTTTCCCGTGGGTGAGGAGCTGGGAAAAAACTTCCAGCAGACCTTTATCACGGACAGCCGATCGGGCGGTGGACCGGGAGACGCGAACACGTCGCTCACGTACTCGATCAACATCCTGCTGACCGCCCAGCGCCGGGCCGCGGGGGAACAGGTCGTGCTCTCGGTCGACTCACTGGACGTGGAAGCTATTCTGTACCCCGTCGAAACCCAGAAGCGGACGCCCACTCCCCCGAAGAAGCGGTCAAAGAACTAGTAGCCTAGTCACGTGTGTCTTGAGCAGACCGAACGGGCGAATGGTGCCATCAGCCGCGTTTTTGGGCGACTCACGGATGGCGCGCGGCTGGGATTTTGTTTTCCCAGTCGCGCCCCTTTCCGATCCTCAAATCACTTCCCCGATTAGCGCCGGCATCCACTCCGAGCGGGTCATCACCTGGTAGTAGCGCGTGGCCGGCTGGCAGATCAGGAACAGGACCGGCGCGCCGCTGCGATCGTGAACGAGCAACCCGCGCATGCCCTGCTTCATCTTGTACCAGACCCCGTTCGCGAGACCGTAAGTTACCGGCACGATCACCGGCTCCGGGGCCAGCGCGGACCACTTCCCTTCGGCGATCGACTCCCCCCAGGTCCACCCGGTTGGCGGCAACTTCCGCTCCGCCCGATCCCTGTTCCCCCACTTCACGATCTGGAACCGCCCGTTCCACAAAACCGGCAAAAGAGTCGGGGTCGCGGCCCAATAGAACCGCACCTCTTTCTCCGCGCCCCGGTCGTGAACGCGCCGGTCGAGTTCGTGTTCCTCCATGAGCGCGAGGGGCAATTCACTGTAGGTCAGAGCCACGCCGACGCACATGATCCCACCACCTCCGTAAGTCACGCCGGGCGACGCAAAGACGCGCCAGGGCGGGCGAGCCGAGCGAACGCTTCCGGGTACCGCTCGGACGCCTCAACCCGGAACCGCGCGAAGACATCGGCCGCGAACTCCTGCGTATGGATTCGGTTCGGGCGGAGCCGCACACGGGTGGCGCTCTCGGCTCCAAAGAACTTCGCGTCGAGGAACTTCAGCCGGGTCACAATCGGGGCGTACCGGTGCGCGCGAACGAGCACGTGGCACCACGCGGCTTCTCGGTAGAACGCGCACAGGATCGCGTGGAACGCACTCGTTTCGTTCGGGTACGCGGCTCGGACCGCGTCACGGATCGCGACCCACTCGATGGCCGCGTGAAGGAACTCGTCGGCGCGCATGAGGTCCCCCTAGTCGGACCGCCCCACGTGCTTCGTCAAGAACCCCACCAGCGGAGTCCGCACCGCTTCGAGGTCGTCGATGAACGGCCAGTGCCCGAGGCCGGCGAGCACGTGGACTTCGGCCCTCGGGAAGTACCGCTTCTGCTTCTCGGCGAACTCGACCCCGATGAACGGGTCGCCCGCGCCCCAGAGCACGCACACGGGCAGATCCTTCGCGAACGCGGGCACCTCTGGCGCGCGTGTCCCAACGTGCTTCGAGGCCCGGTACAGCTTCAGCACGGCGCGCTTGTGCCCCCAGTCCGCGTACCTCATGACCCGGTCGAAAAAGGCGTCGGGCATCGGCTTCGGGCTCATCGCGTTGAGCGCCCGCTTCATCCCCCACTTCGTCGTGGTGAGTTGCGACAGTTCCCCGAGGATCGGCGTCTGCCAGACCCGCGCGAACCCGTGCCACTTGTACCCTTCGAGCACGCCGCAATTGATGAGCGTGACGCTCGCGACGCGGCTCGGGTTCGCGGCCGCCCAGCGCAGCCCCCACGGGCCGCCGAAGTCGTGCAGAACCAGATGCGCGCGATCCACGCCCAACTGGTCGAGCAGCGCCCCGAGGTACCGCGCGTACCCGTCGATGGTGTAGTCGAACCGTCGGGGGTGCTCGGCGCGCCCGTACCCGGGCATGTCCATCGCGACCGCGCGGGCGAACGGGGTGACGGCGGGGATCAACTCCTCCCAGTCGTCCATCGGACCGGGGTTCCCGTGAACGAACACCACCGCTTCATATCTCCCCGGGTCACTGTCGTGGACCCCGCAACGAACACCCGAAATGACGTGATCGGTCGTGGGTAACATGGCCGGGCTCCGGGGAAACTGGTCCCGGATTGTTTTACCGATGTGGTTCGATTCCGAGAAACGCGCCCGTCCGAATCTGTTCGTCGGGCACTCAACGCTCACCGACATCGGAACACGAACGGGGGCGCGGTACGCTCACCCCACCTCACGTGAGTGGCACCATGTGCGCGCGTCTTACTACCTCCATAACCCGACCCGAAACCGCGTCCGAGAAGCTCGCGTTCCGCGACCCGTTCTGGTTCCACCGGTGCCTGATTCCCGCAACCGGATTCTTCGAGTGGAAGACCGCGGGCAAAAAGACGCGCCCGTACTTCTTCCGCAGAGCCGACGGCGGAACACTCGCCTATGCGGGCATCTGGGACCGGTGGGACGGACCCGCGAGACCGGTCGATACGGTCGCGGTGCTCACGGTACCGGCCAACGAGTTGGTGAAGCCGCTCCACGAGCGCATGGCCGCGATCCTGCCCGAAGAGCACTTCGCGGCGTGGCTCGATCCGAAAGAAACGCGGCCCGCCAACTTGCTCCCGTTACTCGTACCGTGCCCGGCCTCGCGCATGGAATCCTGGCCCGTAAGTGATCGCGTGAACCGGGCGAGCGCGAGCGGGGCCGATCTGCTCACCCCGGTCGAGGACGCCGTGCCGATGTGGACGCAACCGAGCCTGTTCGACGCCGCGTGACTCGAATGTAACAATAAAGGTGATGAGGGAAATAATAAACAATTCTTCTGGTTGTTGACTCGCCGCTACCATTCACGGTGCCCATCGGCGATCCTCTAACGTTGCGAGATCGCGAGGCGACAGAAATCAAAAGGAGATCGGCTCATGAAGAAATTCCTGTTGGCCCCCTTAGTTCTCGCGGCGTTTGGTGCGGCAACGGCTTTCGCGGGCGGACGCCCGGTGATGTACGTCGTCGTCGATCGGGTCGAAACGACTCAAGACCAGTCGTCGATTTCGATGATCAGAATCTGGGGCAGTTTTACCCGTGCCAAGAACCCGACCTTACAGCTTACCGAGTTCAGTAAGCCGATCGATGGCTACGTCCAATTCGGCCGCGGAAGCGACAAAGAGGCCCCGAAATGGCAGAAAGCTGCTGGGACCGGCAAGGCCGTTCTCGTCGGCAGTTGCGCTGGCGCGGGGGGCTTTGAGACGGTGACGATTCATCCGGCCAACGAAAAGCCAAAAGACGTCGGAGAAAACGACCCGTACCCGACTGGCCGGATCGAACTTTTCGGCGACATGTTCGCCGGCGGCCGCGACAACCATCTGCCCGAAGTGAAAACCCTGTTGGCATTTGCTACAGCCAAACAGAAAGTAAGTCCGTTCTGTGGGGGCGCAGCAGCCATTGTTGCGCAGGATCGAGGCGCGCAACCGGTCGATGACGCCTGGGTTGGGCAATGGACTGTCGAATTTGCAAATGGGGTCGTGGAAACGTGTGACCTCGTCAAGGGGGGCACGGCGAATGTCGCCGAACCGAAGCGGCGCTCCCCGGGAAAAGTTCGCGACGCAATGAACGGCGTTGTGGTGCTCGCATTCGATGATGACCGGATCGAGCGGTGGACCAAGATCGGACATCGGATGGTCGTGGAACACTGGGCTTCATCGGACCAATTTCTTGGCGGTGCGCCAGTATTGGGAATTGCGGAGCGTGCCGCTGAAGTGAAGAAATGACCCTCGCCGTCAGGAAGACTCCGTTGGGCAAGTTGAATATTGCGACCTGCGCTCCTTTGGTTTGTCGGAGGGGCCGAGACCCTCCGGTCAGTTGACTAGCTGATGGCTTTAGAACGGGATCTCGTCGAACGCCGGATGACCATTTGCCGGGCCATTTGCCCCTCCGGAGCTCTTTGGCAACTCCGGCCTGAAATCCGTTTGGTGCGGCTGTTTTCCGGCCAAGTGATCGGCGTACATCTGGTTGTTTCTGCTGGCCGCACGTGGGGAGGCAGCGCAGTTCCTCAACCTCGGTGCGAAAAGCCACTTGCCAAAGCCGTTCAGCCGCGCGCAACTGGAGAACGAGATCAACCGGGTGCTGGGGAGGGCTGTGTGAGGTTCGAGGAGCGAATACTGCCGGCGAAGGAACGGCGGGACAAGGAGACATCGAGATCATTGAAACGGAGCGCGGCGGGTACGAGATCCGGGCGAGGCTCATGTTCTGGCCCCTCAACCGGTACCACGGCATGAAGCAGATCACCCGGAACCAGAAGCGGGCAGCGGTTCTCGCAGCTCTTCGCACTCGGCGGCGAGCGCTCGCGATACGCACAGTGGAAGCATGGGGTCACCCCTGGAGAATTCGACCCGGAAGCCGTGCAGAAGGCCCGTTCAGAGTTCAACGCGGCACGTGCAGCGATCCGTGGCGTGAAAGAGCAGCGAATCGCGTTCGAGGTGTGTTGTTTGGGTGAGCGTGCCGGGCGGGAAACCTCGTGTATCTGCGATCTGCACTCGATGACCTGAACACACACACTTCAGGAGTCAGTACGAAGCTCGCCGAACCGCGGCGAGCAGGGCCGACTTCCGGTCCGCTGAGGGATTGTGACCCACACGCCCGAGATTTTAGCGGCTGAGTTACCGCGCTGATCCGCACACAATGGCACTTTAGCTGTGGCCACGAATATCGAGGATGTGCTGCCCCACCGTAACTCAGCTCATCAGGTTCAGTTTGCGAGGCGCTGAGCAGGTGACTACCCAGCGCCAGATGCAGTCACTTGGGGCTTGTGACTACTTTGCCGCCAGATCGACGCAGATGATCTCCTTGTCGTTGCGGACGAACATCTTCTTATCCGCGAAGGCCGGGGCGCACCACACGACCTTGCGCCCGAACGCGGCGCCGGTCTGCTCGATCACTTTCGCGCGGTCCACCTCTTCGTACTCTTTCGGCGTGAGCTTCCCGATCACCAACTCGCCGCTCTCGTTGAAGAAGAAGAAGCGATCCCCGTTCTTAACGATAAAAGACGTGTCGGAGCCCTTGGGGTCGCTGGCGAGCGGGCCGGGGGAGTCCCAGAGGCGCTTCCCGCTGGGCACCTCGACGGCCCTGAGCGCGCCACCCTCGTCGTGCCCGTAGACGACGCCGTCCTGCACGAACGGCTGAACGTTCACGGGCGACAGCCCGGCGCCCTTCTTGTCCTTGAACACCACTTCCACGCCCGGCTTGTCCGCGGTCAACTTGAGCATCAGGTTCTTGGTCTGGTAGCCGCCAACGAACACGTGGTCCCCGCTCCGCACGGGCGTCATGATGATGGACGTGCTGGTCGCCTTGTACGGCGTGGTCCATAGTTGTTTGCCCGTCTCCGGATCGACCGCGTACACGGATTTCGGCGCCGCGACGATCATCTGCCGCACCCCGGCGGCTTCGGTGAACAGCGGCGGGGCGTACCCGATCTCCTTGTCGTCCCCGGCCTTCCACAGTTCCTTGCCCGTGTCCTTGTCGAACGCGACCACGTGGGCGCCCTCACCGCCCACCAGCGTGATGAGCTTCTTGCCGTCGAGGATCGGGTGCGCGGCGAACCCCCAGATTGCGGGCTTGGACTTGTACGCGGCCTTGAAGTCGCACTTCCACAGTTCCTTGCCGGAAGCGGCGTCCAGGCAGTAGAGGTCGCCCATCGCGCCGAGCGTGTAGACCTTGCCGTCGCTCACCAGGGGCGTACAGCGCGGGCCGGCGGGGTAGCTGATCTGGTAGGCGCACGGGTACTCGTGCTTCCACAGTTCCTTGCCGGTCTTCTCGTCCAGACACAGCACGCGCTCGGTGCTGTTCACCTTTTGTTTCGTGTCGAACGGATCGGCGGGGTTCTCGACGCCCTTCGCGAGCACCCGATCGGTGACGTACACCTTCCCGCCCGCGACCGCCGGGCCGCTGTACCCGGCCGCGACGGGCGCGCGCCACAGGACTTTCGGCCCGCCCGCCGGGAACTTCTCGATGATCCCGGTTTCGCGCCACACGTTGTCGCGCTTCGGTCCCATCCACTGGGGCCAGTCGTCGCCGTTCACGAGCGGAGCAAGGGCGAGTAGCGCCCCCGAAGCGAGGAGCAGATTACGCGAGTTCATTGCGATCTCCTTAGCGAGTGAACCGGGTGCGCTTTCTCTGTTGCGGAACCGAACACGATTCGTGGCGCGAGAGTGCCACTATGCGCGATAGGTCGATGGTATATTACCGTCCGCGCCTCGGGCGCTTAAAGCGCGAGCTGTTCGATCGAGAGCGGAACACCCGTCGGCCTGAAGAAACGGGAACAACTGCTCCGACTCGCTTCTCGACGTAAACTCGCGAAGCAAGGGCCGCCGGCAAACCCGGCAGAAACTCGAAACGGTACAGGTTCAGCCGCAAATCCGCGACGCGGGGACGTCCCCACGGTTGCGAACTTCAACCCAACTCCAGGCACCGGACCGAACTGTTCCCGCGAATGTATACGCGAGTGCCGACGAACGCCGGGTGCGCGTACACGCCTTTCTCGTCCTTTCCGAACGCGGCCAAGCGACCGAGTTCCGTGTACTCGTCGGCCGTTGCGTCGAGCAGGATCAGTTCACCCGAGCGCGGCACCACGAGCACACGCGAGTCGGTCGCCACTGCCGCGCAGTACCCGGAGAACGCCGTGGTGCTCTCGTCGTAAAGCTCCTTGAGCCCGTCCGTGAGGTTCAAGCAGTACAGCCGGTTCCACACACCGAATACGCGGGAGCCCGCGACGACCGGCGTGTGCGTGTCCGGCGCGAGCTTCTTGCTCGTTGCGACGGGCTTCGGGTCGATCGCCCCGCCCGTTTTGAACGTGAACAGCCGCGCCCCGTTGTTCTCGGTCGTCACGAACAGCCTGTCGCCGACCACGATGGGCGTGGGCACGTTGAAGTCCCCGCGGCGCTCCGGTTTCACGGTCCACAGGCGCGTGCCGGTCTTCGCGTCCCACCCCCCGAGCGTCTCGGCGTCGTGGCCGACGATCTGGAGCACCCCGCCGAGCTTTGCGGCGATGAACGAGCCGTAGCCCGTGGGCTTCCCGGGTGCCTTCCACACGGGCTTGCCGGTTTTGGGATCGAGCGCGACGAGGGCCGCGTCCTTCCCCCCGGGGGCGACGATCAGTTTGCCATCGGCGATGAGCGGCGAATCGCACACGCCCCACTTGCGCTCGTCGGCCGCGTCGAACTCGTCGCGCACGTTGAGCGCCCAGACCGATTTGCCCGTCCCCATCTCGACGCACGCGAGGTCACCGAACGCACCCAGGAGGTACGCGCGATCGTTGTAAATGAGGGGTGTGGCACGCGGAGAATTGCCGTAATCCAGGTTCCCGATTGCCGGGGTACGGTGTGCCCACGCTTCCTTGCCGTCAGCGGCTTTAAGGCAGCGGAACACGTCCACGGTGTCGTTGAGTTCGCGATCGGAAACCAAAACGTATCCGGATGTGGCCGCGACGCCCCCCAATCCGGGGGCGGTAAGAACGGTTTCCCAAACGGGTTCAGACTTGGCGGGGAACTTGGCGGGAAGCCACGCGAGCCGACCGTCACGGTTCGGCCCGCGCCACTGGGTCCAGTCCGGGTTACCGGTTACTTTTTTTTAGCCGGCTCGATGAACCCGTCCTTCGTCTCGATGGCCGTGCAGAGATCCTTGTTCTTTCCGACTCCCAACAGCGCGGCCTTCACCGCGCCACGGTCGGCGGGGGCCAGGCTGTCCGTCGCGAACGCGGCGATGAACGGCACCGGGTCCGTTTCGGCGATCACCCGCAGCTCGCCCTTCTTGATGGTCCCGCACCCTTCCAGAAGTGGGTGCGCGTAGGACGAGATCACGGCCGCGACCTTCTTACCCGCCTTCGTCTCCTCAACGACCTTGGTCGCGCCCTCGGAGCAGGTCGCGCACGTGTCGAGCTTGGCGGGAACTTCGAGCCCGAAATCTTTTAGTGCCTTCACCGCCGCCGCACTCTTCTCCTCGGCCGCGGGGTTGCCGAAGTAGATCGTGTGTTCCTTCAGATCGACTGGTGTAACCGCTTTGTCGATCGCGGCAACGCACACGAGCCCGGTCTGGGTAGTCTTCCCGTCCTTGCCCGTGAGAGCCGCGAGGTACGTGACCGCGAGCTTGTTGCCGGGCGCGGTGGTGCGCACGACCGAGTCCTTGCCGATGACGAGGTGCGCCTTGCCCGAGGACTTCTTCAGCCCCCCGGCCAGACTCTCGCCGTAAACCACGGCAACCGCGCGCCCGATCTTGTCCGCCAGGAACTTGCCGAGCTTGTCGTAATCGCGCTGTCCGTACCCGTTCACGCACGGGCACGACAGTTGGGCGGACAGCGGGTCCATCACGAGCACGACCAGCGCGTTCTCGGGGATCACCACCGGTTTCTCGGCGGGCTTTTCTCCCGGCTTATCGACCGCCGGGACCGGGAACGCGGCCAGTGAAAGCGCGGCCGCGGCGAGCGCCTCGCGGCGGTTCAGGTTCTCGGCCATCGGTTCGCCCTCAAGAGGGGTGTCGGTGGGAAATAAAAGAACCCCGCGCGTCGGGGTGACGCGCGGGGAACGGGCGAAGTTACTTCGCCTTCTTTTCGAGAATGTGGAACTTGGAACCCGGCAGGTCGCAGAAGAACAATTTCTTACCGTCCTCGGAAACGGCCACCGCGACGTTCTTGCACCCGCCGGTGAGCTTGACCACGCCGGCCGTCTCGATGAATTCGCCGCTCGGCCCGAAGCGCTTGATGACGCCCTCGCTTTCGGCCGTGTAGATGTCGCCCACGCCGTTGGCGCGGATGTTCATCGGGTTGCAGCACCCGCCGAAGCACTTCGGGTCGGTGTCTTCCCCGCGCTTGCCGAACGACCCGATCTTCTTCCCGTCGCGGTCGTAGCGGGCGAACTGGTGCTTGGTGTTTTCCGCGACCAGCACGTCCGGGCCGTGGCACTGGATGTCCATCTGCCCGCAGCACCCGCCGATCTCGCTGAGCACCTGCTTCGGTTCCTTCAGTTCCTTGGTGAAGCGCCACACCGCGTACCCGTAGCCCACGTCACCGCACGCCACGAACACGTCCTTCTCGGAGACGGCCATGCCGTTGGCGACCCGCATCCGCCCGGTCATCTCCTCGACGACCTGTTCCACGGTGCGGTTCTTGTACTGGGTTTCGATCTGGTCGTACTGCTTGATGATGCTCTTGAACTGCTCGATCTGGCGGACGTCGGTCTTGGTCCGGTCCTCTTCCTTCTTCTCTTCAAGTTTTTTGAGCTGCTCGGTCATGGACTTCTTGGCGTTCGCATACGCCTGGACCATCTGTTCCTTTTCCTTCTCTAATTGCACCGCGGCTTTCTTTTTGAGCGCGTCGGCGTCCTTGAGGATGGCCGCGAGGTGCGGTAACTCGACGGTTTCACCGACTTGCTTGCCGTCGGCGTCGAACTTCGCGAGTTTGCTGTCGCCGGCGACGTAGATCGTCCCGTCCGGGCCGCAGTTCACCGCGGTCGCGTGGAACGGTACCTTCCAGTTCTTCACCGGTTTGCCGTCCGCGTCGAACAGGTGAATCTCGGCCGTTTGGCCCTTCGGGGGCGCGCCGTAGGGCTTGGGCGGGGCGACCAGCCCGACCACGCGGCCCTTGCTGTCGAGGCAAATCGTTTGGAGGGTGTGCCCCTTCTCGCCCTTGACGTCGATCGAGGCGATGACCTTGTGTGTGGTCTCGAACTTCTCGGCCGGATTCGGTGGGACGATCGGGGTAGCCGGAACGGGCTTGTCGTCCGCCGCACGCGCGTTGCTCACGGCAAGCAGCACGGCGGCAACCCCAAGGCGAAACACCTTCATGCCAGCAACTCCGGAAGTGGGAAGGAATCCTCAGCTGGGAGGTGACGAATACAGTAAGCGAACCTAACTATCGAATCAACGGGAAATCGCGACTGGCACGCGGATGTCGAAATGAATGCTGCCATGTTGTTTAGTCATCAGACACATTGGGTTGCCATCCGTCTGGGGCACCGGAATTCTTCGATGTGACGCTCTGGTCTAAACTTAAAGCGCTCGATCCGGCCCCGCTCGAACGGCCCAAGCGACAAAAAGCCGAGTTCGTCCTTGGAACTCGATCGCTTCAGACGCGAATCGCCGCGCGACATTTTCTCTCGAGGCGAAGGGGGATCGCTCGGCGCGTCGTGGGGCCGAGTGACCCGAATTCAGTTGTAACGCGCGCGCTGGTCCGTCCAATATGGGTCACCGTTGCCGTTCACTTTTCGTGGAGCCCCGGCATGTTCGGCCCGTGCTTCGGTCTTGCGGTCATGATCCACCTGTTTCCGGTAGTCCGATCGGCGGCTCAAAACGAGCAGCCCCAACCCGCGCCCAAGACCGGTAACGCCGTCGCAACGGCGCTGTCGTTCGCGCACCAGTTCGCTGCGCCGGAAGCGTTGCACCCCGGCAAAGACCGCAGGCTCAAGACCGCGCTTATTTCGGCCCTGGGTAAGTCCCCGAATTTGTCATGGGAGGCCGCAGAGGATTTTTTCGATCGAGCCACGTTTCGCGCTCTCACCGGCGACGGGACCGCGATCTCGGTGGAAAAGATGGAGCAACTCCTGCGTGACAAAATCCCCCAATCGCGCAAAGACATGAACGCAAAGACCCGGGGACACGCGGAACTGCTCACGACGCAGTTCGACATGATCGAAGAGGCCCACGGGAAGTCCGGGGGCGAACTGGTCGATTGGGTGGTGAAGAACTACCGGGCCGACAAGCCGCTGAGCGTCGTCGTCATCTGCACGGGGAACACCCGGCGCAGCATGTTAGGCGCGACGATGGGGAACGTGGCCGCCGCGTACTACGGGTTCCCCAACGTTCGCTTCTACAGCGGGGGGACCACTCCGGATGCCATCAACCCGCGGACGATTGCGACCCTCAAGGAGATCGGCATCGGGATCGAACCGACCGGGAAAGAGGCTCCGCGCGGTAAGAGCGGCGTCGCGAATCCCATTTATCGAGTGCAGTGGGGGAAGGGATTGGAGATAAACGAGTTCTCGAAGGTCTACACCGACGCGCACAACCCGCAGGACGGGTTCGCGGCGCTCTTAGTGTGCAGCGAGGCGGAAACGGCCTGCCCGCGGGTGACGGGAGCAGGTACCCGTATCCCCGTGTTGTACCTCGACCCGAAGGCGTTCGACGGCGCGCCGTTCGAGTCCGCGAAATACGCCGAGCGCCGGGACGACATCGGGCGCCTGATGCTCAGCGTATTCATGCAGGCCCGGCGCCGACTGGAGCTGGCCGAGAAGGTGCGGTAGGCGCTCTCGCGACGTGCCGCAAAACACGAATACCTACGCACTCGGCGATCGGACGGGTTTCACCCGGTCGGTTGCGCGAGAAGGCTCGTTACCTTTTGTTCGATGAGGTCACGGATCTTGCGAAAATCGTCATCGGGAAGATCCTTGGGATCGGGGATGTTCCATTCCTCGCGCACCTTCGCGCGGACCAACGGGCACGAGTCCCCGCAGCCCATTGTCACCGCACCCACGTCGTTTCACGCAATGAATAAAGTGCCTTGCAAAGCTGCGCGAAAGGGCTAGTGCAGCGTCACGGTAAGGAATTAGAGTTGCCCACGATCGGCTCACACGGCGAACACTGTAAATTCGCCGAACGCCGACCCTAATTCTTTACCGTGACGCTGCACTAGTCCGGTCACGGCCGACTCCAATGGTACGATGCCATCGGAAACCGCCACGAAAAACTCCTCCCCGGTCCCTTCAGCCTCCTGAACTGGGCTTCTGCTTTTCGGTCGGTTGTCGAGAATCGCGGGCATGATGCCCGTGGCCCCGATACTCGATTCCGCCGTCCTCGCGGCGTTCCATTCGGGCACCCTGCCCCCGGAACAGGCCGAAGCGGTCTTGCCGCGCGACCGGGCCACCGCCGTCTTCTTCCTCCTCCAACTCAGCACCGCACTCGGTTCCCCTCGCGCCCGTCGGCGGTGCCCACGGGCCCTGCGGAACCGCCCCGCCCTACGCCAAGCCATCTGCGGTTGCCGATCACCGACGGCGGGCTGACCCAGATGTGGCACCGCCTGACGCATGTCGTGGCCCCCTGGTGCGAGCACACCTCCACCGCCTCGACGCGGGCGTCCTCACATGCCGACGAGACCGAGTGGCGTAGACGAAGGGTTGTGGGACCGGCTCCCGAACCTCGCGCTGGGGCAGGCCGTCGTCAGCTTCCCGCACTTCGCGCGCCCGTGAGCATCGACCCGAGCCAGGCGAAGCTGCGGATGACGTATTGAAGCATCAGGGAGAGGAGACAGGGCGAATCCGAACACCGTTATTGCTCACAACTGTGAATGCGGTGGAGAGTTCGTTCGCGTGGTCTCGGATCACTTCACTGACCAGTTGTGCTCGGTCGTCGGCGGACATACCCGTGAGACGGATCAATACGATCCCGGTATGCGTCAGGCGGTTGCGGAAAACGAGTTCGCCGAAATCTTTGTCTTGGGTGAGAAGAACCGCGTGCTCATTCACGGCAATGGTGAGCACGTCGGTATCGGGTGCGCCGCCATCCGTGTCACGAATCGCGCGAACGGTGTGTCCGTCCGCGCGAAGGCGGTCAATGATCGCACCCAGCAAACTCTCGTCGGCAACGAGGTTCATGCCGGAACCTTCCCGAACGGGTACACCGCGTCGTTGCGGATCGCCTCGGCCGCGAACCGCACGGCCGCGAGAACCTGTTCGCGCGTGAGGTGCGGGTACTCTCGGAGCAGGTCATCGACCGATAATCCGCCGCCGAGTTCCTCAAGGATCAGTTCGACACTAATCCGTGTTCCTGCGATCACGGGTTTGCCGAACAAGATGCTTGGGTCGGAAACGATTTGAGCGGTAGCCATACGGTCCTCGGCTTCAATTCGGCCCCAGATCATGATCTGGGGAGATACGCTAACCACCTTACCGCGGAGGTAATCGCCCTTGCGCTTCAATTCGGCCCCAGATCGCGATCTGGGGAGACAACTCGGCTCTATCATCGAGCTGAGTTGGGACAGCCTAGCAGGTCTTGTTGCAAGGCGGGTGGTACTCCGCGATCAACGCTCGTTCCCGGATGATCCGCTCCTTTTCGGTTGTGATGACTTCAAACACGATGGACACAGGGTACTGGCGGTGCATGCAGTGGTAGTAATCGTTGCGGTGCTCCCCGATTCGGCGGCTCAGATCCTCTGTTCGCCCGACGTAGATCACCAATCGGGCGTTGTTGAGAATCCCGTACACACCACCAACCGCAGGCAAGTTACCCGCATCGAAGCGATACCACTTGATGTTCCAGAAAGGCATACGAAGCCCTCAAGCCGGACTGCTTGACGGGCGGAAAGCACTCGGGTAACCTTCATAGTGGAGTGCGAGGGCTACAAGGCTCTCCGCCGATTGACCGGAGTCCGATTCGGTCTCTCTGAACCGCATCGAGGTGTTAGCGCACCTTGATGCGGTTTTTTCATATCCAACTGTACCGCCGAGGAAGTGTCCTGTCAATAGAGCGATGATGTCTGCTTACTGCAGACATCATCGCTCTTGCCAAGTCTTGGCAAGAGTAATCATCTCCGCCGTAAGTCCGCAGCCACTAAATGGAGCAGTGGTTTAGCGCTGAAAACAAAATAAAGCCGTCGAACTTCCCCTGCCCCTTCGGAACAAGTCTGCAGAACCACACAGGAGGCGTGTCATGGAACCGGTACTGGTTGCCGCTTACGCCGAGATGCTGAAGGCCCGACCGGACGAGTGTTCGGTGGACCGCATTCTCGAAGACCCGCAGTTCCGCGGGGAGTTCCTCGGCCGGATCCGGGCGAGTGCCGCGGACCGCACCGAGTTCGACATCCTCCGCACGCTCCACAACCTCCGCAAGCGGAGCAAGCTCCCGCGACGCGACGACCCTTCCGCCTAACGTCCCTCACCACACCGAACGGAGCTACGCCCATGTCCGCGACCACGGACCCGATCCCGGTGCGCGCACTCAACCAAGTGACGTACTGCCCCCGGCTCTTCTATCTGCAGTACGTCGATGCCGTTATGCCCGTGAACGAGCACGTCGAAGGCGGACTGTTCGACCACCGCCGCGTCGATGCACCCGAACTCAAGAACAAGACCCGCACCGATCGCGGGACCGCCACCAGTCGCGGGATCGCGCTGTCGAGCGAGGCGCTGGGCGTCACCGGCGTGCTGGACGTGATCGAGGAGAAGAACGGCGAGCAGTACCCGGTGGAAACCAAACACGGCTCGGCGCCGCACGACGATGACGGCAAGCCGACCGTTTGGGACAACGACGCGGTGCAACTGTGCGCCCAGGCGCTCTTGATGGAAGAATCGACCGGCAAACCGGTGCCGCGCGGCTACCAGTTCTATGCAGGTACCCGCGAGCGCGTACCGCTGGAGTTCACGCCCGAATTGCGCGAGCAGACCCGCGGGGCCATCGCCCGCTGTCGCGAACTGACCGTACTGGACGCCCCGCCCGATCCGCTCCCGCCCGAGCTGCGTCACCGGTGCTTCGGTTGCTCGCTCGCGCCCGTGTGCCTGCCCGAAGAAACGCTGTATCAGATCGGCCACCCGGCCCCTGCGGAAATCGAAGAGGCGAAAGCGCCGCCGGAACTCAGGCGGGTCATTCCGCAATCCGATGACGGCGCGGTGCTGTACCTGCAAGAGCCGGGAAGCTCGGTCGGCAAGCGCAGCGAGCACCTTGTCGTCAAGAAGGACGGCAAGGAGATGAGTCGCGTTCCGATGCACGCGATTCGACAGGTAGTGGTGTGCGGGAACGTGCAGGTCAGCACGCAGGCACTCGAAACGCTCGCGACCAACGACATCGCGGTGTCTTACGTGACCGGGCACGGGCGGTTCATCGGCACGTTTTCGCCCGCGCCCACGAAAAACGTGTCACTCCGCGAGGCTCAGTTCCGTAAGTTCAGTGACCCGGCCGCGTGTCTGGAACTGTCGAAGGCCGTGGTGCGGGCCAAGCTCTCGAACCAGCGTGCCCTGCTCATGCGCAGTCTGCGCGGGGAAGAAGAGGCACGCGGTAGTCACGAGCCGGCCGCACGCGGCATCTACGGGCTACTCGGGGTGATTGACAACCAGACCTCGGTAGAATCCGTGCTCGGTATCGAGGGCCAGGGGGCCGCGCTGTACTTCGGTGAGTTCGGGCGCTTCCTGAAGCAACCGCCGACGGGCAAGCGCTTCGACTTCACCACGCGGAACCGGCGCCCGCCGCGCGACCCGGTGAACGCGCTCCTGTCGTTCGCCTACGCGATGCTCGCAAAGGACTGCTTCGGGGCCGTCTGCACGGTCGGGTTCGACCCGTACAAGGGGTTCTTCCACCAGGGCCGACACGGAAAACCGTCGCTTGCCCTGGACCTCATGGAAGAATTCCGACCCGTGATCGCCGATTCGGTCGTTCTCACGCTGATTAATAATGAAACGCTGACCCCCGACGATTTCATCATGTGGCGGGATGCGTGCAACCTGACCGAGAGCGGGCGCAAGGCGTTCTTCGCGGCCTACGAGCAGCGCAAATCGACGGTCATCACGCACCCGGTGTACGGCTACCGGATGTCCTACGCGCGGATGCTGGAAGTGCAGGCCCGGATGCTCGCGTCATTCATCCGCGGGAGCATCCCGACGTACACCGGGTTCACGGTACGCTAATAGTGAATCTACGTATATATTCTTCGTGTTTCGGCGTATAATAACCCAGGTGTCTTTTCATTCGCACGCGGGCGTTGTTGGCGTGATCGGGAAGCCTAACGACCGGACTGCTACAGCGAGAAAAAGTGAGCCAATGTTAGCGAATGTCAGCCACGCAGACGGCGCAACGCCAAAGCCCGAAATCGCGCCAAACACTGAAAATACCAGTGCTCGACGCCACCACCGACCCCCAATGCGACCGCGCCGACCCCATCGGGCCGAAAATGTTAGCCAATGTTAGTGACCGGTGGGGTTGTGCCGGAAATCCCGGGGCCGAAGTTTCGCGGGTACAGGTATTCGAGCAATAAGACTTCGATGCGGCGGAGCACAACGTCACACTCTCAAACGGAACGCGATGGACAGCTATTTGGTCTGTTATGACATCTCGAATCCGAAGCGACTCCGCAAGGTGGCGCGGACGTGCGAGGATTTCGGGTACCGCAAGCAATTGTCCGTGTTCCTGGTTCGTGTGAGCGCAACCGACTTCGTCCGCCTGCGCTCGCGCCTATACGACATTATCAACTTGAACGAAGACCAGGTGCTGTTCCTCCCGCTCACGGAGCAGAGCTTGCAGCGCATGGAAGCGATCGGCCGGCCCACCGACGCCTACGACAAGAACGACGTGGTGATGATCCTTTAACCTCTGGAGGAAGACCGTGCCCACTGACCCAACCCTGAGTTACGACGACCTGAAAGCCGCTGTCGCGGGAAGCTCCGCCGCGTTCCGACTCACGCTGAAACTGGAAGCCGTCAGCCCGAAAGTATTCCCGCCCACTTACGAGGGAGGCAAGTACGCGACCGAGGATCGCAACATCAACGGCCAGAAATTGCCGTGCGTGTTGCTCGATTCCGTACCGTCGCAGGCCAACCGGATGGAACTCGCGCTACAAGATGCGATCGACGGCGGGTTGTTTCAACTGCCGCTCGTGTCGGTCAACTTTGCCGCGGTCGATAATCCCGGCATTCCGAAGATCACGTCGCTTCAGGCGCCGCACCGCATCGCCGACGCGATCCTCCGCGATAGCACCATTGGCGAGGGGAAGAAGCCGGCCAAGTTCCGCGAGTCGGAGATCGGCAAGGAACTCGACAAACTGTCCACCGGCTACGCAACGCCGCTTCTCGACTATGCACCACACTGCCTCGTCTTCGGCATGTGGGACAGCACTGGCCCGCGCGGTGGTCTGGGTGTGAAGTTCGCCCGCGCACTCGTGTCCGAAATCATCGGTGTAAACGCAGTAGCTGGTGTCACTTCGAGTAGCCGCATTGATCCGCTTAATATTCGTGTGAATAGTGGCACCCTGTATAAAGCCAAGGGCGGAGGCTGGACACTCGATTCGGAGTTGGCTGAGAAAGACCCTAAAACCAAGAAGGCTGTACTGCTGGGCAAAGACGGTAAACCATCGGAAGCAAATCACGGTAACGTAACGCCTGATCTCGTCTACCGAAAGGATAAGAACGGGAACCTTGTGCTCGGTGATAGTGAGCGACCGGTCATGATGGTGGTATTCGACAACGAACAAGAACGGGGTCACAAGTACGTCATTCGGGATGAGCGAAAGCCGATTGCAAAGGGCGGGTTCACCATCGACTACGCGGAGCAAACCACCGTGCTGTCACTGCCCGCCCTGCGGCGATTGCGGTTCCCTGCGAAGTCTGGCGAGAAGTCCACGCCCGAAGGCGACAACGCAGCACGAACGTACCTCGCTGCACTCGGACTACTCGGTGCCACACTCGCGGTTGAAGCGGGCTACGATCTGCGCTCGCGGTGCATTCTCCGGGCAACGAACGTCGTAACGTGGCACCTGCTCGGCAAGCCCGGCGACGCCGACAAGCCGTTCGTGCTCGATAAGGCTGCCGCGATCAAGCTCTACAACGATGCGCTTGCCGCGGTGCAGAAGGCGAAGTTGCCGATTCACCTCGAAGAGATCATTCTCACGCCTTCGGATGACCTCGTTACGCTCGTCAAGAAGAGCATGGAACTCGCCGCGGCGGAAGCCGGAACGGAGGGCTGACCCATGTTCGCCCTCGGAGTCGAGTTCCTGATGGGGCGCGCGATCATCACGCGCGTCGACAACCGCGAAGAACCGGAGTGGCCGCCGCACCCGGACCGCGTGTTCATGGCGCTGGTCGCGGCTTGGGGCGAGGCCGGCGAGGACGCGGACCAGCGCGCCGCCCTCGAATGGCTGGAGAAACTACCAGCCCCTGAGATCGCAGTGCCACTGGATGTATCGACGCGCACGCCGTTCACCAGTTACGTTCCGGTGAACGATGACGGTAGCCCGATGGGGAAGAAAGGGCCGTTCGGTCCAATGGGGAGTTTGCCCCTGGGCCGCAACCGGCAACCGCGCCAGTTCCCCGCTGTCGCGCCCGCGTCGCCGACGTTCTTCCTCCAATGGGAAGTTGACGTTCCCGCGAATCTCCGGCCGGCTCTGGAGCGCGTCTGCGGGTTGGTAACGTACCTCGGGCACTCAGCGTCACCCGTGCGGATGTGGGTCGCGGACCAGTTGCCGGACGATGCGCCGATTTCGTTGCAACCGGACGACAACCGTGCCACGGTGCGCCTGCGCGTGTTCGGCTCCGGGCGCACGGCTTATCTGAAGAACCGTTTCGATGCGAACCTGCGCCCGCAGCCGTCATTGTGGCAGGGGTACGCGCCACCGCGGACGGAATCGAACGCGGACGTGATCGAGGGGCCGTTCGATCCGGGGCTATTTGTGTTTCGCGAACTGCCCGGCAACCGGCGGTACGCGCTCGAATCGTGCGGCATCATCGCCGACGCGATCCGGCGCGAACTGATGCGCCGGCACGGACCGAACGTGCAGAACGCACCCGAATGGCTGAGCGGGCACGCGGCCGACGGATCGCCCAGCAAGTTGTCGCGTCCCGCCTATGTGCCACTCGGGTTCGTCGGTCACGACCACGCTGACGGCCACTTACTCGGCGTGGCGATCGCAGTGCCGAACGATTTCGAGCACACGGCCGAACTGTTCCGACTTCTGAGCGCGCACGACGGGAAGAACCCTCACGAGATCGATGCGGGTGTGCCGTACCTGTCAATGACGGTGCGGAATCCCCATTTGGAGAACCGTGAGATCGGCCAATTCGACCTTGAGTTGGACGAGCGCCCGGAAGGTCGCCGGCAGTTCACACTCAAGACGTTTACCTGGACGAATCCGTCGCGTATCTGGACCACGGTTACACCGGTGATGCTGTCGCAGTTCCCGCGCCGGGAGCTGGGAACCGAAGACGTCATTGTGAAGGCGTGTTTGGACGCCGGCTACCCGGAACCGGTCGCAGTCCGGGTCAGTTCCGCGCCTCTCGTCCGCGGTGTGCCGCACTCGCGGGCGTTCCACGTCAAGCCGCGCGGCGGGCGCCCGCCGCGTCCGCTCACTCACGCCCAAATCGAGTTCCCCATTCGCGTTCGCGGGCCGGTGCTGATCGGCGCCGGTCGTTACGCGGGTTATGGTGTCTGCCGCCCGAGCCACGAGGACCAGTCATGAGTTCGCCCACACCGGACCAGTTTGAGGCGTTCTATAAGGCCGCTAACGGGAAAAAGGACGATCCGAATTTTGGACCGTTCCCGTGGCAGGATCGGTTGGCCGCTCGTGTGTGTGGCGGCGATTGGCCGCGTGCGATTGCGCTACCAACGGCTGCGGGTAAGACCACGTGTATCGACATCGCGGTGTTCGCGTTGGCGTGCGGGGCGGCAGACTTCCGCCAACCTCGCCGCATTTTCTTCGTCGTGGACCGGCGGATCGTCGTCGATCAGGCGTGGATGCACGCAAAGAAACTGGCGAAGGCACTTCACACAGCCAAGTCGGGAATTCTGAAACAGGTCGCGGATGCGCTGCGTGCCATTGCCGAACCGGGGTGGCATGAACTGAGCGAGAAGGAACAGGATGAAGTGCGCCCACTGGATGTGTACGCGCTTCGTGGCGGCATGTACCGCGAGTCGGCGTGGGCACGGTCGCCACTGCAACCCACGGTGATCGCCTCGACGGTCGATCAGATCGGCTCGCGGTTGTTGTTCCGCGGGTACGGTGTGTCCGATTCGATGAAGCCGGTTCACGCGGGGTTGGTGGGCAACGATTCGCTCATCCTGCTCGATGAGGCTCACTGCGCGAAACCGTTCGATCAGACGATGCAGGCGGTCGAGCAGTATCGCACGTGGGGCGAGAAAAACGATGCGCCGCTTCGCTTCGTGTCCATCACCGCGACCCCGTCAGGTGGATTGCCGGAAGCGCAGATCGAACGCGCCGCTGCCGAAGATCTCGCCCACCCAGTGCTGGGCGCGCGGATCAACGCGCGCAAGCCCGCCCGCCTCGTCGTCGCGGAGAAAGCGAAGGGCAAAACTTGGAGGCAGTGGGGAAAGCCGCTCGTCGAGAAGTTGATGGAGCAAGCAAAGGAACTCGCGACCGAGTTCGCGTGCGTCGGGATCATCGTGAACCGCGTCGCAACGGCGCGCGAGTTGGCGAAGAGGCTCGGGGCCGAAGCAGTGCTTCTCACCGGACGAATGCGCCCGCTCGACCGCGACCGCCTGTTCACGGAACGGTTGCAACCACTCCTTTCGGGTGCATCGGGTGAGCCGCCGAAATTCGTAGTTGGGACGCAGTGCCTGGAGTGCGGTGCCGATTTCGATTTCCACGCCCTGGTGACCGAGTGCGCAAGCCTCGACGCACTCCGGCAACGATTCGGGCGACTGAACCGTGTTGCGGCTCGGTCGAATGCGAAAGCAGTGATCGTGATTCGCAGCGACCAGACCGAACCCGAGGAGAAGGAAACCGACCGTGATCCGGTGTACGACAACGCCATCGCGAACACCTGGAATTGGCTGAACGCGAACGCAAAGGACGGTGCGTTCGATTTCGGCGTATCGGCAGTAAATGAGGTGCTCAGCGGCGTTCCGGACGAGAAACTGTCGGAACTGAACGCGCCGTCTAAAGACGCGCCGGTGCTGTTCCCCGCACACCTCGACTGCTGGGTGCAGACGCACCCAATTCCGACGCCCGATCCCGATCCGGCGCTTTTCCTGCACGGCCCGAAGCAAGCGGGTCAGCCGGACGTTCAGATCGTATTCCGCGCCGACCTCGGCGATAACTCGGACCTGTGGGCCGAGATCGTCGCGCTGTGCCCCCCATCGTCGTCCGAAGCCGTCGCTGTACCGATTGGTGTGTTCAAGAAATGGATGACTGACGAACTCGTGACAGACGACACGGCTGATGTGGAAGGCGGAACACCCGAGGAAAAGGACGAGAGCGAAGAGGAGCCGACACCGGGCGAACGGGTCGCGCTACGTTGGAAGGGCGGTGATTCGGACCAGACGCTCGTGCTCACCGTTCCGAGTGACGAGTTCGTCCGCCCCGGCAACCTGTTTGTGGTTCCGTGTTCTGCGCCGGGGATTGAAGGGCTGGGTGATTTTCCTTTTGGTTCCGTGACGGATTACGCAGAGGAAGCGTTTCAACGTTCCCGTGACAAGGCGCTGTTACGGCTGCCGGATTTGGTGATTCCCGAGGACGCCAGCAAGAACGAAGAAATCGAATCGGTCACCGCGGCTATTGAGCGACTGAAAGAACTGTCCAATGGCGACTTACCGGATTGGCGGAAACGGGCAGCGGACCATTTTGCCGAACCCAAGAACCTCCGGCGTTGTGAGATCGAACGCCACCCCCTCGGAGGGTTCGTCATCACCGGTAAGAGGCGCTTGGGTCAGTTCGACCCGACGTACCTGGACGACAGCGAACCGGCCGAGTCGTTCCGCGGTGTCGCGGTCGCACTGAAGGATCACTCTGCCGGGGTCGCGTGGCACGCCGAGCGCTTCGCCAAAGAGTGCGGTTTGGACCGCACGTTATTTACGCAGGCCGGGCTGTGGCACGACCTCGGGAAACTCGATCCGCGGTTCCAAGCGATGCTGCGGCAATCGTCGCCGCGAACCGTGGTGGGTGACCCGTTAGCGAAGTCCGCTCGTTCCCCGCGCACCGAGGTCGAACGTGACGAGGCCCGACAGGTTCACAAATACCCCAAAGGTGCTCGGCACGAGCTACTCTCGGTCGCGTTGGTCACCGAGAAAGTCGGTGCTGATAAGGTCAATGACCTCCTGTTGCACCTGATTGCGACGCACCACGGCTCCGCGCGCCCGTTCGCGTCTCCGGTGGACGATACCACCGACGGAATCGACGCACATCGGCCATTCACGCCCGAGCTGTTCGGCGAGACGTTTCCGTCGATCTCTTGTCGCCAGGATATTCGTGCTTGGAACGCGGAGTTGCCGGAACGGTTCTGGCGGGTGGTTCGTAAGTGCGGTTGGTGGGGATCGGCCTATCACGAAGCCGTATTTCGCCTCGCCGATCACACTCAAAGCGCTGCGGAACAGGAGGCCGAAGTCACTCCGGCCCCGGCCAATACAGCGTGGGTACCGATTTCGACAGACACGGCACAAACCGGGTTACACCCGCTCCCGTTGACCGGCCTTGACGGGTCCAACCCGCTCGCATTCCTTGCAGCGCTGGGTACGCTCGTGGTTTGCGATCAACTATCGCACTCAGCCGAGTCTCCCGATTGGCTCCTCGGGCGCGTTGCGCTGTCCTGGGGGAATGCGGATTCGCCGAACACTCCCATCCTGAACCTGTGCGCCCGACCGCCTTCGCCAATCGAGTTCGCGCAGTTTTTGGCAGATCATCTGAGGCGCACGCCCGAAACTCATTCGATGGCTGCCGCGCTCGCGATCCTCGAGCAAGAGGAGTCGGCCCGTCGGTCTCTCATTCGACCGTTCCACCCGCCAACCGCTACCAATGATCGAGTGGTGCGGGATTGGCTTACTGCGCTGCTCTGCGAGACAAACCCTGCGGTAGCGAGCCAGTTACAGACCGTTCGCCGGGATTATCTGATCGGTAACATTCGCTCGGTAATGCACCGAACCGAGGCGGATCACCTGCGTCGGTCACTATTCGAGCCGTGGGACTATGCCGATTCGCTCAATAATCAGTCGTTGCACTGGGAACCGAGTGAAGACCGCCGTCATGCGTATCAGTGGCTGGTGCCAACGAACGCTCGGAGTCGCGAAACGGGCGGGATGTTGGGAGCGAACCGTCTTGCGCTGGAAGCATGGCCCCTGTTCCCATCGTTCCCAGACGGTGGAGATCGCGTCCGAACGCGCGGCTTCCGGGGAAATCGGGTCGCAAACACGTACTGGATCTGGCCGTTATGGACTTCCCGCTTGACACCGGACGGCGTGGCCCCGATCCTCAGTTTGTCGAAGCTCCAATCCCAATCTCTCGACGCCAACGCACTCCGATGTTTTGGCGTAACGACCGTTTACCAAAGTCAGAGGATCTTGGTGGGCAAAACTCCGAACCTGACCCCGACCCGCGCACTCGTGTGACGCGCCCCGAGGGCGCTGGTGATGAACTCGGCCCCGAGCCGGTTTCGCGCCGTAGGTCTTTGACAACACAGGACATTCCATTGGAGTTGCGGCTCGTAGCCGCTCGCGAGCCGCAACCTCCAAACCCGACAACGACTTGAGGCTCCCATGCCCGCAACGCTCCGGCCTCCCGACCCCGTAAGACGCAACCGCTCGCGGAAGGCGCCCCATTCCGTTGTCACTGCACGTGTTCCAACAATGGCGATCTCCGCGGCTCATAAGCCTCGGCCGAATTGAAGCCGGTATCCAAGTTGCCGATTGGTTGGGTCGGTATGGAGATCTCCGCGGCTCATAAGCCTCGGCCGAATTGAAGCCGCGACAGTTACGCAAATTCCACAAGGGGAAACCGAAACATCTCCGCGGCTCATAAGCCTCGGCCGAATTGAAGCTTCGGAAGTTTATGCCGCTCGCGGACTAGATTATCGCATCTCCGCGGCTCATAAGCCTCGGCCGAATTGAAGCGTGGGGTTAATCTCGATACATTCGCCGGTAGCCACACATCTCCGCGGCTCATAAGCCTCGGCCGAATTGAAGCAATAGTGATCGGTGGAATTTCAACGGCAGATGTTAGAATCTCCGCGGCTCATAAGCCTCGGCCGAATTGAAGCCTTTGTTGTATACCGCCTCAATACCCGGAACGGAACTATATCTCCGCGGCTCATAAGCCTCGGCCGAATTGAAGCACATAGTATTTCATCGTGAACGTGCGCAACAACCGGCATCTCCGCGGCTCATAAGCCTCGGCCGAATTGAAGCGTCATGCGTGCCATTTCTTTTCTCCCGTCTTTAGGTATCTCCGCGGCTCATAAGCCTCGGCCGAATTGAAGCATGTCGTTGCGCCAGATGGCCAAATCAAACACGGGTCGAATCTCCGCGGCTCATAAGCCTCGGCCGAATTGAAGCAGAAATTATTTTTCCGCAACTCCTTAGTGTCGTATTATCTCCGCGGCTCATAAGCCTCGGCCGAATTGAAGCTACTTGTCCTCGTACTCGGTAACGGTGTGCTCGTATCTCCGCGGCTCATAAGCCTCGGCCGAATTGAAGCCTTCTTGACCGTCTTCGTCTTCACCGCCTCGTCGGGATCTCCGCGGCTCATAAGCCTCGGCCGAATTGAAGCAGGGTACAAAACCTCTCCACTCTCGGAGGGGGCTTTATCTCCGCGGCTCATAAGCCTCGGCCGAATTGAAGCTTGCTGTCGGCGTCCGGGCGCTTGAGCGTGTGCCCGGCATCTCCGCGGCTCATAAGCCTCGGCCGAATTGAAGCTCACCGGTCCGAGTGATATTCAGCGCACGATTGAGATCTCCGCGGCTCATAAGCCTCGGCCGAATTGAAGCGGTAGTTCCCGCCGAACCCGTCCGCGGTCGGGAGCCATCTCCGCGGCTCATAAGCCTCGGCCGAATTGAAGCGCCGGCGTCCAGGGTCGCGCTCTCTTTCGGCCGTTCCAATCTCCGCGGCTCATAAGCCTCGGCCGAATTGAAGCCGACCAGTCGGCGTGCGCCTCGCCCCGGAGACCGCGAATCTCCGCGGCTCATAAGCCTCGGCCGAATTGAAGCGTCGTGTACGCAGGATTCACCGGCTCAATCGATCGTATCTCCGCGGCTCATAAGCCTCGGCCGAATTGAAGCGGTCTTTACACCCTTCTGGGTGGTGACTGCGATAAATCTCCGCGGCTCATAAGCCTCGGCCGAATTGAAGCGGGTGGACGTGCTACCACACGCTCGACAGCCGCGGTAGATCTCCGCGGCTCATAAGCCTCGGCCGAATTGAAGCCTCTGTTACGACGCCACGTTGTGGACCGGAATTGCGGGTATCTCCGCGGCTCATAAGCCTCGGCCGAATTGAAGCTACGGGGTGCCGTGGCTCATCATGCCGCAAAAGTTCGCGATCTCCGCGGCTCATAAGCCTCGGCCGAATTGAAGCCGCTGTTGTAGAGCGGTTCCGACCATCGTACATCCCGACATCTCCGCGGCTCATAAGCCTCGGCCGAATTGAAGCACTTCCGCGATCGTGGCCTCTACTTCCGCGGCCTCATCTCCGCGGCTCATAAGCCTCGGCCGAATTGAAGCTACGGGGAGAGGAGAAAAAAGAGTGACGCGCCGGCGCCATCTCCGCGGCTCATAAGCCTCGGCCGAATTGAAGCCAGCACCGGGCCGACCTGCAAGACCTGACGAAAGACATCTCCGCGGCTCATAAGCCTCGGCCGAATTGAAGCCCAATTGTCGCCCGGAGCGCCGAACCGGGGAATCAAATCATCTCCGCGGCTCATAAGCCTCGGCCGAATTGAAGCTTTGTCAAACGTCTTGTCGGCCGCTCTGATCCTGAAATCTCCGCGGCTCATAAGCCTCGGCCGAATTGAAGCACTGTGTACATTGCTTTCTCTCCGGCGACAACTCCGACATCTCCGCGGCTCATAAGCCTCGGCCGAATTGAAGCCACAGCTTCGTTGTCTCGACCGTCTCCGGGCGGATCGTATCTCCGCGGCTCATAAGCCTCGGCCGAATTGAAGCTACGATCAGGTCGAGGCCGTCACGCCCGACTGCTGTTATCTCCGCGGCTCATAAGCCTCGGCCGAATTGAAGCCACTCGTGAGCGTGTAGTTCCCGCCCGCCTCTTGTAATCTCCGCGGCTCATAAGCCTCGGCCGAATTGAAGCTTTAGGCCGCTCGCTTCGTCTTTCACAAGAAGGTCTTGATCTCCGCGGCTCATAAGCCTCGGCCGAATTGAAGCACTAGCACGGGCTTCGATCTCCTCGACTATGGGCATCTCCGCGGCTCATAAGCCTCGGCCGAATTGAAGCTGCTGGTGCTGTGCCGCATACCCCAGCGGGCCCATCGTCATCTCCGCGGCTCATAAGCCTCGGCCGAATTGAAGCGTGGTCAAAACGATCACGTGCCGCCGGTTCAACGGGAATCTCCGCGGCTCATAAGCCTCGGCCGAATTGAAGCGTTATTTCCCCAGAGGCGGGGGCGCGCCCACTCACATCTCCGCGGCTCATAAGCCTCGGCCGAATTGAAGCAGCCCCTCGATCGGCGACAGGTCGAGTTCCGTGCGGGATCTCCGCGGCTCATAAGCCTCGGCCGAATTGAAGCACTCGGCCGCTTCCTTCACGCGGATGCGGGTTGACTTCATCTCCGCGGCTCATAAGCCTCGGCCGAATTGAAGCACGGCCACGAGCACGCCGCGGAACGGCACCAAGTCATCTCCGCGGCTCATAAGCCTCGGCCGAATTGAAGCTCGTACCTCGCGCAAATCCGGTCCAGTTCGGCCCGAATCGTATCTCCGCGGCTCATAAGCCTCGGCCGAATTGAAGCGACTTTGTTGTAACCCACGTAGAGAACCGCGGCAGCCCATCTCCGCGGCTCATAAGCCTCGGCCGAATTGAAGCCCCGCGTGCCTGGCGGTCGGCCAAGAATTGCGGGCATCTCCGCGGCTCATAAGCCTCGGCCGAATTGAAGCTCTACCGACGTGTGGTGCAAGGAAGAGTGGCGCGCGATCTCCGCGGCTCATAAGCCTCGGCCGAATTGAAGCGAGGAACCACCGAACCCCCTCGAAACAAAGAGCGAAGAATCTCCGCGGCTCATAAGCCTCGGCCGAATTGAAGCGAAGTCGCCGAACCCGAACAGCCGACCCGCCAGTAGATCTCCGCGGCTCATAAGCCTCGGCCGAATTGAAGCGGGAGCACAGTGAGTTCGGAGGATGCCGATTGCGAGATCTCCGCGGCTCATAAGCCTCGGCCGAATTGAAGCACGTGCGGATCGGCGCGACGGTAGTGTCGAACGGTGATCTCCGCGGCTCATAAGCCTCGGCCGAATTGAAGCATGGTACGCGACTCGTTCGACCCGACCGTGATCCGGATCTCCGCGGCTCATAAGCCTCGGCCGAATTGAAGCCGTTTGTGGAGAGGCGTCCAGTACAGTATGGGCGTCCATCTCCGCGGCTCATAAGCCTCGGCCGAATTGAAGCGCGGGCGCGAGCAGGCTCGCACCGACTGCCAGGAAATCTCCGCGGCTCATAAGCCTCGGCCGAATTGAAGCGACCGCGCCAAAGCGGACTACACACAACGGTTCGCGGGCATCTCCGCGGCTCATAAGCCTCGGCCGAATTGAAGCTACTGGATAGGCTCGCTGAACTTGGGCGCGTCGGTACATCTCCGCGGCTCATAAGCCTCGGCCGAATTGAAGCCATGACGTGCGATTGGCGACACGCAGCCCGTGCGGAATCTCCGCGGCTCATAAGCCTCGGCCGAATTGAAGCTCCGCTAGGTCGCCGTCGAGGTCCGCAGCCTCTTCCATCTCCGCGGCTCATAAGCCTCGGCCGAATTGAAGCGCGATGTGCGCAGAGCTACTCTACTGCCGAACCGGTGATCTCCGCGGCTCATAAGCCTCGGCCGAATTGAAGCCCTGATGGACCACGGACTGTACTCTCAAGCGGAGTGCGATCTCCGCGGCTCATAAGCCTCGGCCGAATTGAAGCGGCCCACACGTCCCTCACGCGGATACTCGGCGAACTGATCTCCGCGGCTCATAAGCCTCGGCCGAATTGAAGCTGGAACGCGGCAATGTCGCCCCCGCCGTGCCCGATGCATCTCCGCGGCTCATAAGCCTCGGCCGAATTGAAGCCCCTTAATCGTTGTTCCTGGGGGGAGGATGGCTGAGATCTCCGCGGCTCATAAGCCTCAGCCGAATTGAAGCCCCCCTACGCACGATCTAATCCTGGATCATCTTCACATCTCCGCGGCTCATAAGCCTCGGCCGAATTGAAGCCGATCTCTTTGCGGAAGATGCGTGCCGGGGTTTCGAGGATCTCCGCGGCTCATAAGCCTCGGCCGAATTGAAGCTACATATCATAAGCCTTGAGGGCAGCCAGTGCGATAATCTCCGCGGCTCATAAGCCTCGGCCGAATTGAAGCCGGGCTTCATCGCCCTGTGGTTCTTCCTGACGCGCATCTCCGCGGCTCATAAGCCTCGGCCGAATTGAAGCGAGGGGCCACGAGTTCATTCGGCCGTTGAGGGTGCGATCTCCGCGGCTCATAAGCCTCGGCCGAATTGAAGCTACGGTACTCGCGTCACCGTGAACAAGGACGACAAAATCTCCGCGGCTCATAAGCCTCGGCCGAATTGAAGCGCGGTCGGTTCGCCGCTGAATACCGGGGTGACGGAATCTCCGCGGCTCATAAGCCTCGGCCGAATTGAAGCTGTCCGCCCAATCGTGGCGACTCGTCTGGCGGCACGATCTCCGCGGCTCATAAGCCTCGGCCGAATTGAAGCCGGTCCGGCCCCCACTTCGTTACCCACTTGCACCGCGCATCTCCGCGGCTCATAAGCCTCGGCCGAATTGAAGCGAAGTGCGGGGAACCAACGAGGACCGGAACCTTGTTATCTCCGCGGCTCATAAGCCTCGGCCGAATTGAAGCCCCGTTCCGAAAGAAGCACCCGGCACACCTGCGCCATCTCCGCGGCTCATAAGCCTCGGCCGAATTGAAGCCCCGACAGCCCGTAGGGCGGCAGGTACGCGGCCACACCGGATCTCCGCGGCTCATAAGCCTCGGCCGAATTGAAGCCATCCGAGTTGCCCCGCCGCGGCGCCCGACCGTAGCATCTCCGCGGCTCATAAGCCTCGGCCGAATTGAAGCGAGTAGTTCGAGTACCCCCGGCGTCCGCCCGTGAGCCGTATCTCCGCGGCTCATAAGCCTCGGCCGAATTGAAGCCAGGTCCATCATGGACTTGACGAATTGCTTGATCCGGGAATCTCCGCGGCTCATAAGCCTCGGCCGAATTGAAGCCGCGCGTACACCGCCGCCGGCGACGTGCCCAGTGAAATCTCCGCGGCTCATAAGCCTCGGCCGAATTGAAGCACCTTTGCCGGAGCCTTCACATTTGCAGGCCGACCATCTCCGCGGCTCATAAGCCTCGGCCGAATTGAAGCATGGTCCGCGACAGCTTCGACCAAGCGGTGATCGCGGAATCTCCGCGGCTCATAAGCCTCGGCCGAATTGAAGCGTCAGTGGCGTTTATGCTCGGGTCAACCGGCAGGTCGCATCTCCGCGGCTCATAAGCCTCGGCCGAATTGAAGCGACAACTTCACGCCGTGCTACACGCTTGACGTGAAATCTCCGCGGCTCATAAGCCTCGGCCGAATTGAAGCGTGCAACACTGGTCGTGGCGGATGGACACAGGGGGCATCTCCGCGGCTCATAAGCCTCGGCCGAATTGAAGCGTCACGCCCGACAGCCCCTTCTCGAAGCGACCGTCCGCATCTCCGCGGCTCATAAGCCTCGGCCGAATTGAAGCAGGCCAAGCAACGAGCCTCTTAGCCCCGGAATTCAAATCTCCGCGGCTCATAAGCCTCGGCCGAATTGAAGCCTACCACCATTGCGCCCACCCGCCGTGACACCAGTGGGATCTCCGCGGCTCATAAGCCGCGGCCGAATTGAAGCGATGCGGTACACGTGCTCTTTGAGCCGACGCGCCCCATCTCCGCGGCTCATAAGCCGCGGCCGAATTGAAGCGAGGAACGGTACCGCATCACAAATACCCCCTCGTGGATCTCCGCGGCTCATAAGCCGCGGCCGAATTGAAGCCCCGTGACGCAGGCGATGACCTACGCCGCGTCCGAGATCTCCGCGGCTCATAAGCCGCGGCCGAATTGAAGCAACCCCTTCCCGAGACAGCCTGAGCACTTTGCCCCGCATCTCCGCGGCTCATAAGCCGCGGCCGAATTGAAGCTCCCACTCCGCGCGCCACCGCGGATCACCGTCGTCATCTCCGCGGCTCATAAGCCGCGGCCGAATTGAAGCCTGCGGTCGTCACGTTTTCTTCGGCGCCTGCAGGCGCATCTCCGCGGCTCATAAGCCGCGGCCGAATTGAAGCATCGACATGAAGCCCGTGCGGTTCGGCGACTTGCCCTCATCTCCGCGGCTCATAAGCCGCGGCCGAATTGAAGCAACAGCACCATTAGCCCCATGACCGCAAGCGGCGCGAAATCTCCGCGGCTCATAAGCCGCGGCCGAATTGAAGCGCTACGTCTCGAACGTGTGCCCGAAGTTCGGGTACGTGATCTCCGCGGCTCATAAGCCGCGGCCGAATTGAAGCACGGTACGATGGGACTTTGGTCAAGTCCATACCGAGATCTCCGCGGCTCATAAGCCGCGGCCGAATTGAAGCCCACTGGTACTTGTCGGGTAGCTTCCAATACTCCCCATCTCCGCGGCTCATAAGCCGCGGCCGAATTGAAGCTCGAAGCCCGGTCGGGGTTTCGTAGACGACGCTCAGTTGATCTCCGCGGCTCATAAGCCGCGGCCGAATTGAAGCAACGGCGGACACAACCACGGGGCCAAATGAACCGGATCTCCGCGGCTCATAAGCCGCGGCCGAATTGAAGCCGATCCAATCGAGCCAGTTATAAACCTCGATGTCGTCCATCTCCGCGGCTCATAAGCCGCGGCCGAATTGAAGCAGGAAGCACCGCGCCCACGTGCTCTTGCACAACACCAGATCTCCGCGGCTCATAAGCCGCGGCCGAATTGAAGCCTCGCGCGGTACGAGGGCGACCGGGACGTGCCCCAGGTATCTCCGCGGCTCATAAGCCGCGGCCGAATTGAAGCCACCGCGAGAACGTCCGCAACTGGCTGCCGGTGCAGATCTCCGCGGCTCATAAGCCGCGGCCGAATTGAAGCGGGCCCCGGGTTGTCGCCCAGGAACAGAATCCGGATCTCCGCGGCTCATAAGCCGCGGCCGAATTGAAGCCACGCTCACCGGTGAGACGTACCAAAACTAAGGGGCCGCCATCTCCGCGGCTCATAAGCCGCGGCCGAATTGAAGCGACAACCGGTTGACCGTCGCGTCGCTCAGTTCCAAATCTCCGCGGCTCATAAGCCGCGGCCGAATTGAAGCTTCCACACCTTGTTGTTGCCCACCAGGCTCACGGACATCTCCGCGGCTCATAAGCCGCGGCCGAATTGAAGCATTTGCTGTCGATGTGTAAAGGTTATCTCATCGGCAATCTCCGCGGCTCATAAGCCGCGGCCGAATTGAAGCTCGCGAAGGTGACTACCGGAGCACGGGTCGCGCCGGCAGATCTCCGCGGCTCATAAGCCGCGGCCGAATTGAAGCCGAGCCGCCGCCCCGCCGCCGCCCCCGCCCCCGCTCCGATCTCCGCGGCTCATAAGCCGCGGCCGAATTGAAGCAGCCCCGCCACAACAACCCGCCTAGCGGTCGAACCGTGATCTCCGCGGCTCATAAGCCGCGGCCGAATTGAAGCTGGCCACCGCGTGACAGCCAATCGGCCACGGGTTCCGAGTAATCTCCGCGGCTCATAAGCCGCGGCCGAATTGAAGCTTTATTCATTCTTTCTGTACTTTCCGCGAAGTTATAGGCGGTTGGCGTAAGTTGTGGGGTCGGGGTAGACGAGTGCCGGCCCGTCCGGGAGGATGGCGTTACCACACGACCTCCCGACCCGAACGGACGCGGCCATGCCATCTTCGCATACTCCGGCCCCTCGGTGCCACTGGTTTTCAACCCTGGCAAGGCTCTGGACCCGCGGTCCGGGCGGCGCTCGCGGTCCTGTTCCTCGGGATCATCCTGACCCGCGGGCGCCGCACCCTCGCGGGTTGGATCCGGGCCGCCGGGCTGTCGCCCCAGTACCGCCGGTGCTACGCCGCCACGGCCGCGGCCGTGGGGCGCCGCACCGAGCGTATCGCCATGCGGTTGTTGGTCGAGGTTCTCAAGCCCATGGTGGCCGGTGCGCTCGGGTGGTGCTGGCCCTCGACGACACCCCGACGGAGCGGTACGGGCCCAAGGTTCGAGGGGCCGGGGCGCACCACAACCCGACACCCGGGCCGGCCGGGGCCCGTTCGTGTACGGGCACGTGTGGGTGGTCCTCGGGTTGTTGGTGGACACCCCTCGGGGGATTGTGCCCTCCCCTGTTGGCCCGCCTGTACATCCGCCGCAAAGATCTCGGGGCCATCCCGGGCCGGACCGGCCCGAGTTCGCAACAAGTTGGTGATGGCCGTGGACCTGGTCCGGTGGGCCCACGGGTGGCTGAAGACGTGGGGCCGGGCCGTGTGGGTGGTGGCCGACGGGGCGCACGCCAAGGCCCCGGTGCTCAAGGCCCTACTCGCGCCCGGGTGACCATGGTGAGCCGGCTCCGCAAGGACGCGGCCCTGTGGACGGTGCCCCCGGCCCGCGATCCGAGCGCCCGCGGGCGGCCCCGCGTGTACGGGGAGCAGCGGGTGTCGCTCGCCAAGCGGGCCGGGCACAAGGGCGGGTGGACCACGGGCACGTTCACCCTGTATGGGAAGCCCGTGGAGAAGCGGTACAAGACGTTCGAGGCCACGTGGCGGCCGGCCGGGGCACGATCCGGGTCGTCCTGGTGGACGAACCCAAGGGGTGGGTCGCGTTCTTCTGCACGGACCCCACGGCCTCCGTGGCCGACATCCTGGGCCTGATCGCGGACCGGTTCTCGTTGGAAACCTGTTTTCGAGATCTCAAACAGGTCGCGGGCGCCGGTCACCAGCAGGTACGCGGGGTCGCGTCGAACGTGGGATGCTTCCACCTGTGTGCGTGGTCCCTCACGCTCACCGAGGTGTGGGCCTGGAACCAGAAGGCGGATGAACTGGTGGCCCATCGGGCGGCCTCCCCGTGGGACGATCCGAACCGCCCGAGCCACGCGGACAAGCGCCGGGCCTGGCAACGGGAGCTGCTGGCCGAGGAAATTCAGGCCGTTGTGGGCGAGCACCACGACCCCGCGAGAATCCGCGCCCCGCGCACCGGTGCCTGGATCTGGCTGCTTAAACGCTATAAGTTCGCGGAAAGTACAGATTCTTTGTCAATCGCTACCGTGCGATTGCGGATCTCCGCGGCTCATAAGCCGCGGCCGAATTGAAGCGTCGTCCTCGTCGGCCCACTCAGGCACGGACGGCCCGCATCTCCGCGGCTCATAAGCCGCGGCCGAATTGAAGCCTCGTCGGCCGGGTAGCTCTCGGCCCATCCGAGGAATCTCCGCGGCTCATAAGCCGCGGCCGAATTGAAGCATCTCGTCGCCCTCGGTTCTCTGCCAGGGAAGGCGGGATCTCCGCGGCTCATAAGCCGCGGCCGAATTGAAGCCACCCGCTCGCCGCCCCGCCGAGGGGATTGGCAATGATCTCCGCGGCTCATAAGCCGCGGCCGAATTGAAGCACCAGCGACTTCGGGTCCGGGACCGAAACCCAACCGTCATCTCCGCGGCTCATAAGCCGCGGCCGAATTGAAGCGTGGCTTCCACGTATTTATTAGCAATGGCTTCCGCATCTCCGCGGCTCATAAGCCGCGGCCGAATTGAAGCTATCCTGAGTCCACCGGATACCACGGCTTATAGTAATCTCCGCGGCTCATAAGCCGCGGCCGAATTGAAGCTCGACATTCCATGTGACGTATTAGCTTTCTTTCGTATCTCCGCGGCTCATAAGCCGCGGCCGAATTGAAGCGGGATCATCGATGATAACAAAATCTGGGCGGAGAAATCTCCGCGGCTCATAAGCCGCGGCCGAATTGAAGCATCTTGCTCGCATGGTGCTTGCAAGATGGCAATCGGAATCTCCGCGGCTCATAAGCCGCGGCCGAATTGAAGCACCGCGTGCCAGCATGTTACGCAGACGAATGGGCGATCTCCGCGGCTCATAAGCCGCGGCCGAATTGAAGCATCAAAGGACCAGTAACAAAGCCTACCTCCGCACTCATCTCCGCGGCTCATAAGCCGCGGCCGAATTGAAGCCCGGAATCTCGCCGGTGTAGATCACTGCCGCAGCACGATGCGCATCTCCGCGGCTCATAAGCCGCGGCCGAATTGAAGCGGGCACCTGCCCCATCTGCTGCAAGCGACCGACCGCAGATCTCCGCGGCTCATAAGCCGCGGCCGAATTGAAGCCAAGCACTGCAACACCGAGTTCAAGGCGGTTGACTCATCTCCGCGGCTCATAAGCCGCGGCCGAATTGAAGCTTTCACGGCTGCGTCTATCGCGTCGAAGTCGTCTTATCTCCGCGGCTCATAAGCCGCGGCCGAATTGAAGCTTCACCCAGCCCTCGCCCTTACCCACTCGCCGGCCGATCTCCGCGGCTCATAAGCCGCGGCCGAATTGAAGCACAATCTCGCCGAGCGATAGACTCGGACCTTCAGATATCTCCGCGGCTCATAAGCCGCGGCCGAATTGAAGCCTGGTGAGGCGCGTCGATGGCCGACTGGTGCTGTTGGCATCTCCGCGGCTCATAAGCCGCGGCCGAATTGAAGCCTGCCGCGCCCCGGGGACGTGCAGGCGGAACCGGATCTCCGCGGCTCATAAGCCGCGGCCGAATTGAAGCTTCGCTGTTCGCGACCTCGCCCCGGTCCCGGTGGATCATCTCCGCGGCTCATAAGCCGCGGCCGAATTGAAGCCTTGCCTTCCGCGGGAATCGTTCGCCCCTCGCGGAACAGGATCTCCGCGGCTCATAAGCCGCGGCCGAATTGAAGCTGCGCGTACGCAGTGGTGTCAGCGGGTCTGGTCAAATCTCCGCGGCTCATAAGCCGCGGCCGAATTGAAGCTCTCGTGCGGTCTGTAACGACTACGCTGCCGGTGCGATCTCCGCGGCTCATAAGCCGCGGCCGAATTGAAGCATCTCGTTTACGTAGCTGGCAGGCATGCGTCGCACGACATCTCCGCGGCTCATAAGCCGCGGCCGAATTGAAGCCGCAAATCGTGACCTTCTTTTCTCAGATCGTCAAATCTCCGCGGCTCATAAGCCGCGGCCGAATTGAAGCTGTTCTCGGTAACGCGCCTATCATCTGGAATCGACATCTCCGCGGCTCATAAGCCGCGGCCGAATTGAAGCACTTTCTCTGAGTATCTGGCACAAGACCCCACACGGATCTCCGCGGCTCATAAGCCGCGGCCGAATTGAAGCCCGTGACCCGCCACTTCTTTCTAAGTGACTGTCCCATATGTGCGAAAAAGCCTGAGAAATCGTGGGTGACAACTCGAAAATACGGCGATTTCGAGGCATATGGGACAGTCACTAAGACACTTTTCGAATCTCCGCGGCTCATAAGCCGCGGCCGAATTGAAGCGCTCGCCGCGGCCGGGCGGTACTTGCGCGCGACATATCTCCGCGGCTCATAAGCCCCGGCCGAATTGAAGCTATCTGGGATATGCACTGGGCCGCGGTCAACCCGCCGCATCTCCGCGGCTCATAAGCCGCGGCCGAATTGAAGCCTGACCGTGGAACAGTACAAGGCCCAGCTTTCACGGGATCTCCGCGGCTCATAAGCCGCGGCCGAATTTAAGTTCGAGGCTGCGCTTGCGGCGGGGATTGAATTTCGGGTATCTGCGCGGCGTCCTCCTCGACGGGCACCGCAAGAGCGTCGAACCGATGGCGGCCCGGCTCAAGGCCATCGAGCAGGGCGAGGATTACGAGCAGGCGCTGCAGCATTTCCTCAACCAGAGCCCGTGGGACAAGCAAGAACTACTCGACGACCTGCACGTCTGGATCGGGCGCCACTTCGGCGCCGACGGGTTCCTCATCATTGACGACACCGGGTTGCCCAAGCAGGGCGCGCGTTCCGTGAGCGTGGCCCGGCAGTACACCGGAACCCTGGGCAAGGTCGCGAGTTATCAGGTCGCGGTAGCCCTGCAGTTCGCGGCTGCGGCCATGTCGTCGCCCTCGACGCCCGGTTGTACCTGCCGGAGGCTTGGACCGGGGAACGGGATCGGATGACGCAAGCGGGCATCCCGGGCACGGTCGGGCATCAGCCGAAGTGGCAAATGGCCCTGGACATGGTGGGCCGCGCGGCGACTACTGATCCGCAGGTAGTGAGCCCTGTTCCGTGCTCCTATTCGTCATAACCTGTTCGCCATGAGGAGCAAAGGGACCGCTGCCGAGTTGGAAGCCCGCCGACGGTTGGCTGTCTTGCGGGTGAGCGAGGGCTGGACCCGTGCGGAGGTCGCCGCCTTCTTGGGGGTCCACCGCGAGACCGTTGGGGAGTGGGTGCGTGCCCATGCCGCCGGTGGGCAGAAGGCTCTTGCGCCCAAGCCCCACCCGGGTCGAACCCCGTTCCTGACCGCCGACCAGGAGAAGCGGGTTCTCGGGTGGCTCACCGAGTCGCCGACCAAGCACGGGTTCCGAACCGACCTGTGGACGGCCAAGCAGGTGGCCGAGTTGATCCGCACCAAGTTCGGCGTCGCGTTCCACCCGAACTACCTGCGGGAGTGGCTGACCAAGCGGAACCATACCCCGCAGAAGCCGGCCCGGCGGGCCAAGCAGCGGAACCCCGAGGCCATCGCCGCGTGGCTCAAGCAGGACTGGCCTCGAATCAAAAAAAGGTCCGGCGGCAGAACGCCCACCTCGTCCTGATCGACGAAACAGGGCTGTTCCTCAACCCGCTCGTCCGCCGGTCCTGGTCGTTGCGGGGCAAGACCCCGGTGATCGGCAGGGACGGCGGTCACCGCAAGAAGGTGAGCGTCATCGGGGCGGTGAGCGTGTCTCCGGTCGCCCGGCGGCCGGGCCTGTACTTCTCGACGCTACCGGACGGGTTCTTCACCGCCGAGGCGGTGGTCCACTTCCTGCGGGATCTCCTCAAGCACCTGCGGGGGAAGGTGGTGGTCGTTTGGGACGGGGGCGGGAATCACAAGGGGCCGCTGATCCGGGCGTTCCTGCGTCGGAACCGGCGGTTGTGGTTGGAACGGTTGCCGGCGTACGCGCCCGAGTTGAACCCGGTCGAGGCGGTGTGGTCGTGGCTCAAGTACGGGCAACTGGCGAACTACGTGCCCGACGCGATGGCCGACTTGGACGACGAGATCATCGACCGGCTCATCGCGTTGAAGTGCGACCCGAACGTACTGCGGAACCTGTGGGACGGGTCGGATTTGCCATTCCCACAAATGAGGCGCGATAAACAGGGTTCGCTTCCTGCGGATCAGTAACGGGTTGGGGGCATCGTCCTGGCCGACAGTCTGTTCGGCACGGTGACCGCGTTCCGGGAGCAACTCGCGTCGAACGGTCGGACGTACTGCGTCGGTATCGATTCGACAATCAAGGTGATCGCGGCGGACGCCGACCCGGGGCCGGTTCCGAAGTCCTCGGGCATCGGGCGCCCACCGACCCGACCGACGACGGTTCGTGCGGTTGCGACCTCGCCGAGCGTCAAGGGGTGGGCTCTCGCGCATGCCGCTGACTTCCGCACGGTGACGTGGCGGGCGGGCTCGAAGGGGGAAATGAGCGGTCGCTTCGCCGCTTAGTGACTGTCCCATATGTGCGAAAAAGCCTGAGAAATCGTGGGTGACAACTCGAAAATACGGCGATTTCGAGGCATATGGGACAGTCACTTAGCGGGTCCGGCCCGCGCACGAGCTCTCAGTGACTGTCCCATATGTGCGAAAAAGCCTGAGAAATCGTGGGTGACAACTCGAAAATACGGCGATTTCGAGGCATATGGGACAGTCACTCAGCGGGCAAGGAGCCGTTGGCGCCGTGCCGGTTATTGGCCGAATGGCCCTAGTGGTTGGCCTCTGACGAGTTGACGTGCAACACGTGATCGGTACTGCTGACCGTAACCCGATCGGAGGCCGATCATGTCGCAGAAGAAGTACCTGGTCACGTTGACCCGCGACGAGCGGGATCACCTGGACGACCTGCTCGGCAAGGGGAAGGCGTCAGTTCTGGTGCTCACCCGCGCCCGCATCCTGCGGAAGGCCGATCAAGCGGACGGTGGCCCGGCTCTCGATGACGAGACCATCGCCGAGGACCTGGACGTCGGGTTGCGTACCATCGGCCGGGTGCGCCAGCGGTTCGTGGAGCGCGGGTTCGAGGACTGCATCCGGCGCAAGCGCCAGGACAAGCCGAGCCGGGAGCGCACGTTGGATGGAACCGCCGAGGCGAAGCTGATCGCACGGGCGTGCTCCGACCCGCCCGTGGGCCGGGCCGAGTGGACCATGTAACTGCTGGGTGACACGTTGGTCGAGTTGGAGGTGGTGGAAACCATCTCCGACGAGACCGTGCGCCGGGCCACGAAAAAAACTCAGTCAAGCCGTGGCTCAAGGAGCAGTGGTGCATCCCGGGCGGGCCGAGCGGGGCATTTGTCGCGGCCATGGAGGACGTGATCGAGGTGTACCACCGGCCGTACGACCCGAAACGCCCGGTGGTGTGCATCGACGAGCAACCGGTGCAACTGGTCGGCGAGACCCGGGTCCCGATCCCGTGTGCGCCCGGTCGGCCCGAGCGGTACGACTACGAGTACCAGCGGAACGGGACCGCGAACCTATTCCTGGCATTCGCCCCGTTGGTCGGGTGGCGGCACGTCGACGTGACCGCGCGACGCATGGCCAAGGACTTCGGGACGTTCCTGCGGTACGCGGTCGACGAAGTGTACGCGGAGGCGGACCGGGTGGTCCTGGCCACCGACAACCTGAACGTCCACGGTCCCGGGAGCTTGTACGAGGCACTCGATCCGGCGACGGCGCGGCGCGTGGCCGAGAAGATCGAGTGGCACGATACCCCGAAACACGGGAGCTGGTTGAACGTGGCCGAGTGCGAGTTCGCGGTGCTGACCCGCCAGTGCCTGAACCGGCGGCTCGAGAGCATCGAGGAACTGCGTCGTCAGGTCGAGGCTTGGGAGAAAGCCCGCAACGACCGACTGGTCGAGGCCAACTGGCGGTTCACGACCGACGGTGCTCGAATCAAGCTCCACCGACTCTACCCGACCACTCAATAGTGGCCAACCACTAGGGCACCGACGCGCCAACCAAGTACTTCTTCAGCAACGTGCCCGCGAAGACGAGTTTGAAGCGGCTCGTCGATACGGCCAAGAGCCGGTGGTGGGTGGAGCACAGTTACCGCGAGCTGAAAGACGAACTCGGTCTGGACCACTTTGAAGGCGCTCCTGGCACGGTTGGAACCACCACGTCGTGTTGGTGCTGATGGCGTATGCGTTCCTCCAAGACGTGCGGCGCCGGCGCCAAAAAAAGTGGCACCCTGACGCTGCTGACGCTGCCCGAACAACTGCAACCGTTGCTGGCATGCTGGTGCGGCCGCTGCCCCCCTATGCGGTCACGACGTACCCGAACTCCGGAATGCCAAGCCGCCGTAGTTAACGGAGTAATATCAAGCGGCTAAAGTGCTCGGGGTCGTCCGACTGACCCTCCACCGGTGGCTCCGCGAGTTACACATCGCTCCACGATTCATCGAAGCCCGGACCCACCGGCACCGATCGGACGAAAACACGAAAAACATTCTCTCACGATGATTCCAACGGCGACTAAAAGAGTTCCGGCTAGGTCAGGCTGGAGCCAAACTTCCGCGACCTGACCGTGGCAACGCCCTTATCCGTTTGACCCGAACTTTGTCCGCCGCGCAACTGCCCCAGAAGATGAGGTGCGAGCTGCCGGAAGATGCGGTGCGTTGTTCAGATTGTCTCGTGAGCGCGAATCGCGACTGCGGACGGAATTTCTGTTCGCCATTCTTGATGTCGAGAATGGTGACTTGTGCCTGATGGCACTGCCGTTTCCTCGGTCACTCCCGCAGGCGATCTTGTGTCACCGATAATCGACGGAATGATCCTGGCTGCTGCTCGGGCGCTGGGCGAATTCTCCGCGCGCCCCCGTCCGGCTTGCTGCGGCCGGCCCTATGCGGCGTCCGCGCGGTGGCCCGGCGACCGCAGAAACAGTTGGTCTGGAGGCACAGCGGGCCGGGGAGCGCTCAAGGGAAGGCACTATTCGCTGGCATAGTGGTGCAGCGGAACGTGGACCGCAGGCAATACGTCACGCCGCCCGCGTTGAGATCGGTGCAAACACCACTTTTCGTCCTGGTCCGAACGGAGGTGGTTCGCGTGTTCGTCGAAGTCCCGGAAGCCGATGCTTCGTTCATCACAGAGAAGATGGTAGATACGGTCCGAATCGCAGCAAAGCGAGAAAAGGGTTGAAGACGTCCGTGAAAATCGGCGCAAGGCAGAACGGGATGGTGGAATTACTTCAGAAGCAGGCGCGGCCGGGCGGGAAGAGCGAACCGGTAGCTTGGGAGCCTATGACCGACAGCGAAGAGTTTCTCACTGTTTGGCCCGCGGACCGGACGGATGGGGCATCGGTCGAACTTGTACGGTAAGCGTTTCGATATGGCTGTCGGTTGCCGCCACCCGCGACCGACGTGCGCCGGAACCGAGTGGCGGGGGGCTCCCTGTTGGCCTCGAAGTGTGGGAAGCACTGACGATCTCCGCACTGTTCGCGCTCACCACCCTCAGCACCTCCACTGTGATCAGGCCGTCGATCGCCTATTTCGCGACCCTGCGACAATGCCTCAGTAGCCGGCACGGCGCACCGTCGGAGTGAGAGACAGTGCGCGACTATGTTTCAAGTTTCGCAGGGACTGCCGAAGCAGTCGCCCTGACGGTCGTCTGCAGTGTGAAATCATCATTTGGGAAAATTTTGTTTTAATGACAAATTAATTTCATAACAATCGAGAGACGGGGCCGGTGGCGATCGAGCGGGAATTGATTTACGTGTATTTCGCCACCGCACCGTCAAAAACTACCTGCACATCGGCCAATCCCCGAACTCCGGGAGGTCCGCCGCAGCGAACGGCAACGAGGTGCGCAGCGCCCGACCGGTGAGGGCATGGACGACACCTGGCCCCGGCCGCTCACGGTGACCTGGTTGCCGATGCGCTTGCAAGCCCAGTGTCGAACGAGCCGTTCAGAGTGAACGGCTGGACGTGGTCGGGGTCGGAGTGCCCAGCTTCCTGTCTCCGTGCTCCACAAGGTGAATCGCGCCCGTGGAACAATCGCCATCGAACCCGTCAGCGATATCCAGCGCATGAGCGTCTCCTTGAATCAGCAAGCCGTTTACCGGAGCGAACTTCGCGGAGCTACACCGCGCCCCGCAAAGTGCTCGCGCCACAACTCGGGTTGGCGATCAATAAGACACCCCGAGGCAACGACAACCGTAACTCGGGACTCCTCCGTATGCTCGTTCGCGAATTCGTCGGCGGCGACCCGACCCGCACCTGCAAACTGATCTTCCTCGACGAGCCCCTGCGCTTCGGGTACCGCGTAACCGACGGAGGTCGGCTGGCCGAGCACGTCCTGACCAAGAGAGCGGACTTCGAGCGGGCCGTTGTCGAGCAAACGGCCGAGGGCTTCGTCGAGACCGAGTGGTCGCTCACCAGGCGGGTGTTTTCCTCGTCGGACCAGTTTTGGATCGTGGCACTGGAGGGCAACACCCTCCGCACGCACTTCGGCGGGATCCGCCCCGGCTGGCAAGAGTCATCGGGGCAGAAGCGGGACAAGTTGTACCGGGACCGCAACCGTGCCGTTGCCGCGTACCACCGGGCCATCGCCAGCAAGTGTGACGAAGGGTACCGCGAACAATACGACCGCGAGGTGCTGATCCCGGGCGGACCGAGGCAACCGGGAACGAAAGGGGCGAGATAGGGGATGCACGCACGCTCCGCTGAAACGGGAACTGCCGTTTCGGATCCGCTCCCTTCTTAGCTCGGCTGACGCCGATTCCGGGTGGCCGTCCGTGGCGGGTAGCATGAGGGTTACTGAAGCTCCCATGCTCCCCTCGCACGCGGACGGCCGTCATGATTCTACCACCCGAGGCGCGGCTACGGGGCGCCGCATTCGTCTTCTCGTTCACCAGCCCGACGTACCAGCGGTTCTCCACACCCCCGGTCGGGGCGCGGCTGACGACCGAGCCCGCGAGAGGAGCCACACTATGACCGATACCGAATTGGCCGCGCTCGTCGCACAATCACCGGTGCGTCGCGACGAATCCACCTGGCTCGCGGTGAAAGATTATCTCCTCCGCCGGCTCCGCGAACTCGTCCCCGGTGAGGTGCGATTCGGCCCGTATTGGATCGGCACGGGTTCCGAGCGGGGCGGCTCGCTTTGCTCCCGCGTCCGCTGTCGCACCGCGCTCCCGTTCGTGCCGGAGTCGGACGCCTGGGAGGGAAGTTTCTGCACGAGCGGCAACGAGACGCACTCGTGGACCGACCTCGACGTGTTCCCGTTTCGACACGGGCGCAACGTGCGCCCCGGTGGGACGTTCTGGAACCTCTGCTTCAGTGCGAACCACTGGACGTCGCGCGGGTGGCGGGTCCCCGATGGCCCGAGTGAATGGGAATGGGTGAAGCAAACGGGGAACTGCTACCTGTTCCCGCGCAACGTGTGTGAAATAGCTCGGCGCCATTTGCTCGGGCGCCCGCCGATCGTCACCGTGCGGCCGATCAACTGGTTCGGCCGCGAGCACCACCGCGCCCCGGCTGGAACGGTGCGCGTGTCGCTCCACGACGTCCGGCGGAGGGGCGCGAGCGACGAACTCGGCGGTGAAACGGCTTTATCACTCGCGGACACGAGCCGACCTGCTGTTGTGGTGACAATGCGAACGTTTCCGCGCGTCACGTCCGACGAAATCGGCCTCGAGCGCCTCCCGATACGCGGCGGTTGGGTTCCGGGCAAGTACGAGGTGAGCCTTCGCGTCCGCTACGAACCCTACCGACAAGATGGTCCAGAAGCCTTTGTGACCGCACCAATGATCTTCACAATTCACTGAGTTGCGGACGCGCGCCGTTCGCCTAAAACCACTTCATGCACCGCGAGATCAGCACCGTTGACGACCCGTTCCACTCCGAGTCGCCGCTCGGCTTGTACCTGCTCACGGCCGTCGTGGGCGGGCTACTCGCAGCCGATCTGTGGCCCAGCGTAGCGACCTGGCTCAAGGGTCAGGGGGCCGAGACGTATTCCTGGGGCCGCGAACTGTACGGCTTCCGGTACGCCCTTATCGCGGCCGTCATCGGCGGCGGGCGCGTGCTGTACACGTCGCTCGAAGCGCTTTTTGAGGGGCGCATCGGGTCGGATCTCGCGCTCGCCATCGCGTGCCTCGCGGCCATCATCCTGAAAGAGCCGGTCGTCGCGTGCGAGGTCGTGTTCATCGGTCTCGTCGGCGAGTGCCTCGAAGCGTTCACGTTCGCGCGCACGCAGAACGCGCTCGGCAAACTCGCGGAACTCTTCCCGCAGCGGTGCTGGGTGCTGCGAGACGGCGCCGAAGTGCGCGCCTTCACTGCGGATGTAATCGTTGGCGACAAGGTGGTGGTGAAACCCGGCGGGCGCGTGCCGGTCGATGGTGACGTGATGGACGGCCGATCGGCCGTGGACGCCAGCGCGATCACCGGCGAAAGCCTGCCCGTCGATAAAGGGCCGGGCGACACGGTTCTTGCCGGTAGCATCGTTCAACACGGTTCGCTCACGGTCGAGGCGAGAAAGGTCGCGAAGCAGACCGTTGCCGGGCAGGTGATCGAGCTGACCGGACAGGCACTGAAGGATAAGGCACCGCTCGAGCGCTACGCGGACCGGCTCGCGCGGTACTTTCTCCCCGTCGTGCTCGCGCTCGCGCTCGTGACGTTCATCGGCAACGTCGCGTATCAGGTCTCGAGCACGCCACAACCCGGCTTCCCCAAACCCACGCTCCGGGCGGCCGCCAAGGTCGCCGCGTACCCGGCGCTCGCCGTGCTGGTGGTCGCGTGCCCGTGCGCACTGATCCTCGCGACACCGGCCGCGGTGATTGCCGCACTCGGTCGGCTCGCGGGGACGGGGGTGCTCATCAAGGGCGGTTCCGCACTCGAACGGCTCGCCGGCGTGACCGCGTTCGCGTTCGACAAGACCGGCACGCTCACAGAAGGGAAACTCGAACTCGGCGACGTAATTCCCCTTGCGTCCACCGCGGAACAGCTCCTACAAGCCGCCGCGACCGCCGAACAGCGGAGCGAGCACCCGCTCGCGCGGCTCATCGTGCGCGAAGCCGCAGCGCGCAACCTGGAAGTGGCGCAAGCCGAAGCGTTCCAGGCGCACCCCGGTGCGGGCGTGACCGCGACCGCGAGCGGAACCGCCATCACCGTCGGCACCCGGCGCCTGATCGAAGAACAGGGGATTGCCCTTCCGCCGGAAGCGCTCGCGGCCCTCGAGCAACTCGACGCGGCCGGGCAAACGTCGCTGGTCGTCGCCCGCAACGGCGTCGTGCTCGGTGTGCTCGGCGCGCGCGACACGCTCCGCCCCGAAGCGGCACAAGTTCTCGCCGATCTGCGCGCGCTCGGGATCACGCCCGTCGCGTTACTCACCGGGGACCGCTCCGCGGTTGCGCGCGCGATTGCGGAGCAAATTCCCGTAACCGAAGTCCACGCGGAGATGCTTCCCGCGCAGAAGGCGGAGTGGGTGGCATCACGCGCTCCCGTTCCCGCCGCTGAAGGGCGCGCGGAGGCCGAGCTTTCGAGTGCGGACACTGTCCCGAGTACAGAAGGACGGTTCTCCCCTCTTTCTTCGGGACGAACCGGTTCTTCCGTGGCCTTCGTCGGCGACGGCATCAACGACGCCCCCGCCCTCGCGCGGGCCGGTGTGGGAATCGCCATCGGGAGTGGAACGGATGTCGCGGCCGAAGCGGGCGACATCGTGATGATGGGCGCGCCGCTCGCCCCGCTCCCGCTCCTCGTGAAATTGTCGCGCGAAACGGTCCGCATCATCCGGCAAAACATTCTCGTCTTCGCGTTCGGCGTGAACCTCGTCGGCATCCTCCTCACCGGTCTGCTGTGGCCGCTGTTCGCGTCGTCGCCCGAATGGTACGAATCGGCCCCGCTCGCGGCCGTCATCTACCACCAGTTCGGATCGCTCGCGGTGCTGTTGAACTCGATGCGCCTGCTCGCCTTTGATCGGAAAGAGAACCGCACCCTTTCGCGCGCCCGCGGAGTGGCCCAGGCACTCGAAGGGTGGCTCGGGCGCGTCTCGATCGACGGCCTGTTGCACGCGGTCGCGCACCAGTGGAAGTTCATCCGCGCCGGGTTGGTCGGGGCCGCGGTACTCGTGTTTCTCGGCACCGCATTCAGCCAGATCGAGAACGGCGAGGTCGGGGTCGTGCGGCGGTTCGGCGAAGTGACCGCGGACCTGCAACCGGGGCTGCACGTGCGCTGGCCGTGGCCCATCGAAACGGTCACCCGCGTGCGCCCCGACGAGGTGCGCAGCGTCGAACTCGGGTTCCGCGTACTCGCCGAGAAGCAGGAAAAGAAGCCGGGCAGTAACACGTGGACGAGCGGGCACGGCGACGGCGTCGGGCGCCTCACCGACGAAGCGGTGATGATTACCGGCGACGGCGATCTGGTCGAGATCCTCGCCACCGCGCGCTACCGCGTGAGCGACCCGCGCCAGTACCTCTTCGCGACGCGCGACCCGGACGGGGTGGTCCGCTCGTCGGCCGAAGCCGTGCTGCGCGAACTGGTCGCGAGCCACCGGTTCCTGGAACTGCTCACGGTCCGGCGCGCGGAATTAGAAAGTACCGCGCTGGAGCGCCTGAACCGCCGGCTCGCGCAGGCCGCGCCCGGTGGCATGGGCGTCGCGCTCGACGGGTTCACGCTCCACGACCTGCACCCGCCGCCGGAAGTGGTGACCTCGTACCACGAGGTGGCGAAGGCCATCCAGGACCGCGACCGGGTGGTGAACGAGGCGCTCGCGAGTTCGATCCGCACCCGGCGCCGCGCGGAAGAAGAGGCCGACTGGGTGCTGAAGCGCACCGAGGCCGAAAAGCACGCGCGGCTCGAGGGCGCGAACGCCGACCGCGACGCCTTCCTCGCGTGGCACCTCGTCCGCGCGAAATTGACGGACGCGGAAGAAGCGGCCCTCGCGACCGAGCGCGCGAACCGCGTCGCGGCCAAACAAGACCCGGCCGCCGTGGACAAGGACATTGCCGAGCGCCGGGCGAAGCTCCTCGCGGAGCGCCGGGCGCTCCTCGAAACGCGCCTCACGTACCAAACCGTGGTCGACGTACTGCGGGTGCGCGACAAAGTGATTATTGACGCGCCCGACGTACCCGGGCGCCGGCACCTGTTCTTGCTCGACCCGGAACTCCTGAAACTCCCGCAACTGGCCGCCCCCCGCACGATCGAGAAAGACCCGTAAAAACTACCGCCGGGAGCGGAGTTCGCGGGACGCATATCTTTCGGCCGATCCTTGAGTTAAGGGCGGTCGGCCGACCGGGACAAACCGGTGTGCGGGACGCAATTCGCGCAATGAAGCGGGGGTATTGCGTTCTCTTCGCGAGGATCGAACGGGATTCGATCTGATGAGGAGAAGGGCTATGCTCCGCAAACTCATTCTGGCAGTCGCGGTCGCCACTCTGGTCGGACCGAGCGCGATTTCGGCGGCCACCGACATTGCCCCGCCGACACGACCCCAGCGCCAATTCAAAGTGTTCGTTCAGCGCGGCTCGGGCTGGCAGCTCCACGGCACGTACCCGCTCCACGCCGAAGCCCGACGGGTCGCGATCCGCCTCTGGCACGAAGGGTACCGGGTCGAAATCTGGGAAGTGTGAGTCGACACGCGAGCGGCTCGCTAACAGGGAGCCTGAAACCGGACTAAAGGCTTACGGAATCGACGGGATTCTCGGCGGCGCGTTCGCCCCGCCGAAGTTCGTCCGAGCCAACACCTCTTGCGCAGCGAGTCCACTGAACACTACCCGCGCAGCATTTCGACCACGGTCGCGTGCAGCTTGCCGTTGGTCGCGAGCACGTCGGGCGTGTGGATCGTCGGGACGCCGGTCCAGTCGGTGAACATACCGCCGGCCTCTTCCACGATGGGCTTGGTCGCGGCCACGTCCCAAGGATTCACGCCGTGTTCGAGCATGATGTCCGCGGCGCCCTCGGCCACGAGGACGAAGCCGTAAAAGTCCCCGTGCCCGCGCTGGCGCTTGGTTTTACCGTACAGGTCGTGAAAGACCTTTTCGCGCCCGGCACGGGAGAACCAGCCCATGCTGGAGTAGCACAGCGAGGATTCCGCGAGCGTGGACACGTCCGACACGCGAATCCGGCGCTCGTTGTGGTACGCGCCGTCGCCGCGGAGCGCCCGGTAGGTCATCCCGAACACCGGAATGTACACCACCCCGCCGATCTGCTCGCCCCGGTACTCGAGGCCGATGAGCGTGGCCCAAATGGGCACGTGGCGGATGAACGACTTGGTCCCGTCGATGGGGTCGATGACCCACCGGAACCCGCTCGTGCCGGGCTGGTTCCCGAACTCTTCTCCCAGGAACCCGTCCGCGGGGAACGCGGCGGACACGGCCTCGCGGATCAACTTCTCGGCGGACTTGTCGGCGATGGTGACCGGGCTACTGTCGGCCTTGTGCTCAACTTCAAAAGTGGTTTCGTAGTACGTCCGGGCGAGGTCGCCCGCTTTGTGGGCCGCGTCGATGGCCAGATCGTACCGTGTGCGCCAGTCTGCGTTCATGCGAACTTGAGCGGGGGCGTACCCCGCCTTATTAGTGTAAAGGGAGGGTCAGATCGCTTCGCGTTGCACCACTTCGGTCGAATCGGGCTGGCCCGGCGCGGGTTCGGCGCCGGGCTGGTGCGCTTTAGCGTAGGCCGCACAACCGACGATGCCGGAGTCGTCCCCGAGTTGGGCCGACACGCACTTCACGCCGGTCGCGGCGCCGGGCAGCGCGTACCGCTGGGCGATTTCCCAGATGCGCTCGATGAACGTGTCCCCGAGTGCCCCGGTAACGCCCCCGCCGACCACGATCACCTGCGGGCTGATGAAGTTCACCAGACCGCCGAGCGCGGCCCCGAGCGCGCGGGCCGCGTCGTCCACCAGTTGCACCGCGACCGGGTCGTCTTTCTGGTAGTACTCCGCGAGCTGCGAGCTGCGAACCCCGCTCAGGTCCACGCCCTTCCATTCCTTCCGCACGCGCTTGGGCGCGTCGTCCAGAATTTCCTTCGCCCGCTTCATCATGTACTTGCGGCCGGCGATGCCCTCGAGTTCGGTGCCCCGGCGCCAGTGAACGATCAGGTGCCCGATCTCGCCCGCGTTGCCGTTGAACCCGGTGAACAGCTCGCCGTTGAGGATCATCCCCCCGCCGACGCCGGTGCCCACGAACACGCCGAGGACGTTCCGGGCGCCCTTCGCGGCCCCGTGCGCGAACTCGCCGTAGGTGCCCATGCGCACGTCGTTCTCGACGACGAGCGGCCACTGCCACGACGCGGGCAGGAGCGGCTTCACGTCCACGTCGCGCCAGTCGAGGTTGGGCGCGAACTTCACCCGCGTGGTGCCCAGCTCGATCTGCCCCGGGACGCCGATGCACATCCCGCGGATCTTGTTGGGGTCGACGTCCGCCGCGCGCACGGCCTCGTCGACCGCCTTCACGATGTTAGCGACGACCCCGGTCGGGCCGCCGCCCGCGGACGTCGGTTGCTTGGCGCGTGCGAGTAGTTTGAGGTCGTCGTCGAACAGGCCGGCCAGAATTTTGGTTCCGCCGAGGTCGACGCCGAGCCAGTATCCGGTGCTCATGCCGGGCTTCCGTAGGGTATGTCCGGTCGTGGGCCGCGAGCCGCCCTGGCGCCGCATATTGTAAGAGCGGACTGTACTTACGCAACGGGAAACCGCGCGCAAGTCAAGTGAAAACTGATTCGGACCCGGTACGCACGTTCTTCACAAACCGGGCCACCTTATCGGGATCTTTCACGCCGGGCGAGCTTTCGACGCCGCTGGCGACATCGACGCCCCACGGGCGCACGACCGCGATCGCCTCCGCGACGTTCTCCGGGGTCAGCCCCCCCGCAAGAATGATAGGTACACCGACGTCGAACCCTTTCAGGAGGTTCCACGGGGCCACGTGCCCGGTGCCGCCCATCTGCCCCGGAACGTGCGAGTCGATCAGCACCGCCGACGGCTCCCGATTGAGCGCCCGGGCGGTGTCCACGAACCGCCGGACGTGATCCAGTCCGGCCCGGTCCTTCACCCGGAACGCGGGGACGTGTGCGAACGGAAAGGTGTTATCATCCGGCGGTTGCTCGTCGTAGGTCTGGACCCCGCGCAACCCCAACTGGAACGCGACCGCGCACACCTGCCGCAACTGCATCCCCACGAACACGCCGACGGGCGCGATGAACGCCGGTAGCGCGCGAACAATGCCCGCTGCCTGCTGCGGCGAGACGAACCGCGGGGATTGGGGGTAGAAATTCAGCCCGACCGCGTCGGCCCCGGCTTCGGCCGCACCGCGCGCGGCCTCGGGGGTCGTGACACCACAAATCTTGATACGAACCATGTGGTCAGTTTACGTGGCGGGCGGCGGAGAAGTAGGTGGGGGCGGATGGCGGTCCCCGGGCAGTTTGAAGATGTCCGCGACTTTGATGACCAGTCCGGGCAGATCGTCCCCGCCGGTTAGCTCGTCGCTCTCGCGCACGACCTCCATCGTCTTGTTCGGGCGGTACACGGTGACGTTCCGCTCTTCGTAATCGATCTGCCAAACGACTTTCACGCCGTTCGTCAGGTACTCTTGGATTTTCGCGTTCATGCGCCCCGGGCGGTCGTTCGGCGACGAAATCTCGACCGCCAGAACCGGAGGCACCTCTCCCCATTTGGGGTGCATATCCTCGAACTTGTTCGCGTCTGTGAAGTATGCAACGTCCGGTCCCAGAACGGTTGCCGGATTCCGAGCCAGGATCACACCGGATGCCGTGACGACGTACCCAAAGCGGACGTGCCGCGCGTACTCTTCGAGAAATGAGCCGAGCCGGGCAACAACAACGCCGTGCGGCCGTTCTGGGCGCGCGTCTTCGACAACCGTGCCGCGGATGAGGTGGAACGAGCGCGACTCGTGCTCCGGGCGGTGGACGAACTCCCAGAACTCGTCGGCGGTCGTCAACTTTGTCACAGCGCCTGGTGTGGCGGTGGACATACCCCCTCCTCTTGCTTTCTTTCGTAGGGGCAATTTACCCACCGAGCTTCTGTCGCGCCAACGCCAGCGCGCCGTGGATCACCACCTCTTCGCCCAGCGCCGCCGGCACGATGTCCGTCAGCCCGGCGAAGGGGGAGAAGGTTCGTTCTTCGACCATCCGGCGAAGTGGGGCAAAGAACAACTCTTCACCCATCAGGGAAACCCCGCCGCCGATCACAATACGCTGCGGGCAAAGCAATGTAATCAGTTGGCTGACAGCTTCTGCAATGGAACCAATTGCACAATTGAGGACATCAGCCGCGAGCTTATCTCCGCGTTGCGCGGCATCTGCCACATGCTTTGTTGTCAATGCTTTACGCGGAATTTCACCTAACAGCGACGTACTACGAGCCTCGACTTCTGATGCGAGATGTTCGCCCATGTTGTTAGCAATCCCCCAGCCCGAAGCGACTTCTTCGAGGTCCGTAATTGCTAGCTCACTGTACTCTCGCCAGTCTCGCACCTTCAGGTGCCCGATCTCCGCGGCCCCTCTTCCGACGCCGCGGTAGATCTGGCCGTCGATGATGAGCCCGCCACCAACGCCTGTGCCGACCGTGATGTAGAAGATCGGCGACAGCCCCTTCCCCGCGCCGAACAGCGCTTCGCCCAAACCGGCCACGTCCGCGTCGTTGCACAGCACAGCGGGCGCGCCGACCAGATCGCTGACCCAATCCGCGAGCGGGAAGCCGTCCCAGCCTTGAATTTGATGTGATTTGATGACCGTCCGGCTGCGGTCGTCTGTTGGGCCGCCGAAGCCGATACCAACACCCTTTAAGGTGCCAGGATCGGTGTTGGCCTTCGCGAACAGTTCTGGCACGGCCGCGACGATTTGCTTGCGAATCCCCTCACCGCCTTCCGAGGGGTTCACGGTTCCGCGCCACAGCGCGGCAATGTGCCCGTCGCCGTGCCCCAAACCGAGCTGGAGCTTCGTTCCGCCGATCTCGATCCCGAGGAACATGATTCGCCCTTGCTGCGAGTTGCGTTGTACCGGTGCGCCAGAAGTTACGCCGTCGTCCCACCTCTGGCTACCCGGAAACGCCCCGCGCCGGCCCCGAATCAATCGTCGTCGTCGTCCTTGTCCTTCTTCGGGGCCTTGAGCGGCACGAAGAACGCGGCCCGCACCGGAGGCGGCATCGAGCTCTTCGCCCCACGCACGGCCTTCCAGATGATCTCGCTGAACAGCAGATCGTCCAGCGTGTCTTCCTTCGCGAGGTTCTGTTTCTCCATCCACACAGCGCCGAACCCGCCCGGCTTGTTCTTCTCGTTGAGGTCCACTTTCGGCACCTCGTGCGCGTAGCCGCTCAGGTCGGGCTTCGCGGTGAACGAGTTGTACATGGGCCGCGCAGCCGCGTCGAACTGGCTCATCGGCTGCACGCCGAGGATCAGTTCCATCGTGCGCAGCATGCTCGTGGTCGAGTACAGCGTGCTGTCCACGGACTTGCGCTTCGTGTACGGCGAGATCACGAGCGCCACGGAGCGGTGCGCGTCCACGTGGTCGGGACCGTTCTGCGTGTCGTCCTCGATCACGAAAATCGCCGTTTCCTTCCAGAACTTGCTCTTGCTGACGGCTTCGACCACCATCCCGAGCGCGAGGTCGTTGTCCGCGACCATCGCGGTCACGGTTGGTGCGCCGACTTTCGTCCCGGCCGTGTGGTCGTTCGGGAGGCGAATCACCTGCATCTTCGGCATCTCGCCCGCCGCCTCGAACCGCTTCACCTCACTGATGAATCGCTCCGCTCGCTTCACGTCCGTGTATTCGAGATCGTACCCGCGGAACTTCGGGTCGATCTTGTCCTTCAGCGCGGGCACCGAGGGCGTGCCGTCCTCGAACCCGCCGTCCGGCCTGCGCTTCCCGTTGGTCACCCACTCGCCGTAAGTCCGGTAGCTGACCTTCGCTTCCGCGCACTTGTCCCACAGGTACCCGCCACTCGGCCGGGCGATGAGGTCCTTCGCGCCCTCGCTGGGGTAGCCGAAAATCTTCCCGCCGCGGTAGCTCAGCGGCCAAATCTTCTCCACGAAGTCGGTCGCGTAGGCGCCCATCGTCCACTCGTGGCCGTCGGCCGACACCTCGCCATCGACGTACAGATTGTCGAGCAGAACGAACTGCTTCGCGAGTTTGTGGTGGTTCGGCGTCACCGCTTCGGGGAACAGGCACAGCGAGGCATCGCCGTTGCCCTCCTTGATGTCCCCGAACACCTGATCGTAGGTGCGGTTCTCCTTCACGACGTAGATGCAGTACTTGATCGGGCTGGCGTCCCCGAGCTTCTTGGGGATCGGGTTACCCGCTTCCACGGCATCGGCCCGCACCGCGCCGCCCTGGAGGTACGGGCTGCACGAGTACGCGGTCTTGCTGTGCGTTGCCATTTGCTCCGGGGTGGGCAACTTCATGACGGCGAGAGAGCCTTTGAGTAACTGCCCGATGTACTCGTTCAGGTTGCGCGCGAAGGGAACGAGCGGGTTCGGCCCGCCGCGGTTCGCCTTGGACGACAACCCTTTCCCGTTGGCGACGTAGAGCTGCTTGTCGGTCGGGTTGTAGCGCACGCTGGTCGGGTACCACCCGGTCGGGATGAACCCGAGTGACACGGCCTTTGTGCGGTCGGCGATGGTGAACACGCCGAGGTTGTTCGCGTCCGCGTTGGCGACGAAGAGCATCTGGCCGTCGGGCGTCATCGTGAGACTGTTCGGCGTGTTCCCGTTGGGCGCGTTCGGGTAGAGGGCACAGTTGATTGTCTGGAGCCCCTGACCGGTCGCCGGGTCGATCACGCTCACTTTCGTGGAATTCGCGCACGCAACATAAAGGGCGTCGCCCTTCGGCGACAGCACCATCTCCGTCGGGTGCTCCGCGGTGGCCCACGTCGCGACGACCTGGTTCTTTTCGAGGTCGATTACTGCGACGCCGGCCCGTGCCCACAAGCTGACGAAGCACCGCTTGCCGCCCGGCTCCACGAGGCACGCATACGGGTACACTTGCGGATCTTTGGCCCCCTCCGGTTCGTCCTGGGTCTTCGCGTTCGTTTTCTCCTCCTTGCGACCGTCCGGCGGGCTGGGCGGTTCTCCTTTATTGGGTTCCTTCTTGAACTGTTCTGGAGTGAACGGAATGACCTTCTTGTTTTCCGGGTTCACGAGCGGCACGCGGACCACCGCATCGGCCCACGGCACCGCGACGAACAGATCCTTGCCCGTGGGGTCGAAGGCGAGCCCACCGACCACGCCCTTGCGCTTCGGCACGCTCACGTCGAGCGGCTTGCCCTTCGTCAGATAGCCCTTGTCGAAGTCGAAAACGTGAACGACTTCGTCTTCACCGCCACTCGCGCAGATTTGCTTCCCATCGACGCTCCAGGTGAGGCCGTAGAACGCCTGATTAATCTGGACGCGGGAGAGCACCCGGGTGCGCTCCGGGTTGAGGTCGATGATGAGAATTTCGTGCGGGCCGAACCCGGCACACAGCACCGCAGCGAACTCACCGGTCGGGTGAATCGCGATGTTGACGGGGAAGTCGCCGGCTTCGATGTGCCGGCCCGCGGGCCGCAACGACCACTGGTTCGGGAGTTGCACGGACCCGTCTTTGCGCAGCCCCGGCAGCACGCGCTCGAGCGGCTTCGATTCCGCCTTTTGTTCGCTTTTTGCAGGGGGATCGACCGCGAACAGTCCGGCGCACGCGATCAGGAGTGTCCCGACCGCTAACAGAGATTGCCCACGCATGTTCCGACCTCGTGCGTGTAGAGATGTGGGAGCGAAGTTATTGTGCGAAGTTGGAAGAGCGCGCGACGTGAAGATGCGAAGAAAGCAACCGGCACCGCTTATGTGCGATGCGCCCTCGGCGCGCCGAAACGATAGAGACGCACAAGACAAAAATGCCCGCACCACGAAACGGCCCTGACGGGCTTTGCGCTGTCCCTTGACGCCGACCGCTCGACTGCCTAAAAAACCATTAGAATGCGGCCCTATCGTCTAGTGGCCTAGGACGTGGCCCTCTCAAGGCCAAAACTCGGGTTCAAATCCCGATAGGGTCATCTGAACGTTCGGACGGAACGTGACCGGAGCGGACAGATTCGGCTGGGGCGCTTGATCTTCAAGCACTTCGGCCGATTCTGTCCGCTCCGGTTCTTTTACGTCCACTCCTGACTGAGCCGCTTTTTGCGCCACTTCGTGCGCCGGATTCTGCGCCGCCTTCAGGTAGTGGTCCTCGGCCATTTGCCAGTAATGTTCGCGGGCGGCGGCCGAGACGGTTATCCAAGGCGACGGCCAAGGTGGGTGTGTGGACGGTGGAACGGAACCGGCTGGCGCCGGCCGGACCGTTCGGCGGTCCCTGGAGGCCCATCGTGAGTGGCTTGCGGCAGATCGGTGAGACCGAGAAGGGGCTCGAGGACGCGATCGCGTCCCGCGCGGTGTGGAAGGCCAAGGACGAGTTGCTGCCGTCGATCCGGGGGGCGCGGCTCCGGCGGTTCGAGCGGCCCGAGTTGGGGTGCCGGTCGCGTGAGCCGATCGGAGCGCGCGGCTGCAGGATCGGCAAGCGATTCATCGCGGATGGTCACTCACCTGGCTCGCAAATCCTCACCACCCTCTCCCACAAGGGAGAGGGCAAAAATCCGAAGCCAACCTACAACCCACATTTGCAATCCGCCGACAAAACCGGCTGTAGAAGGCAAACAATCTGGGCCGCGTGCCAATCCCGAACTACAAGAATCCCGGACGTCCTTCGCCCGACATTTCCGCACCTTCCTCCCCACATCCTCGTTACACTGGTGCGAATCCCGCCCTCCCTCGCAGCGCTGTCATGCCGTCACCGGATCTTGAAACCTCCGATCAGCCGCCGACGCGGGCGCGGTTCGTTGTTGCCGCGTGGCTCTGCGGGCTCGCCGCCATTCTGTACCTCGACCGCATCTGCATGTCGCAGGCGGTAAAGCCGATCTGTGATGATCTCGGTCTTTCCAAGAACCAGATGGGCGACGTGATGGCCGCGTTCACGCTGGCCTACGGTTTGTTCGCGGTGCCCGTCGGCCGGTTGGGGGACAAGCTCGGCCCGCGGTCCGTGCTCGGCGGGATCGTGCTCGTGTGGTCCGCGTTCACCGCGCTCACGGGGCTCGCGACCGGGCTCGTCACGTTACTCGTCGCGCGGTTCCTGTTCGGTGCGGCGGAAGCGGGGGCGTTCCCGAGTGCGGCGAAGGTGATGTCGCGCTGGTTCCCGCACAGCGAACGGGGCCGCGTGCAGGGCGTCATGCTCGCGTTCGCGCAGATCGGCGCCGTGATCGCGCCGGCCGGGGCCGCGTACCTCATTGATGCGGCCGGCTGGCGCTGGGCGTTCTTCTCGTTCGGCGCGCTCGGGATCGTGTGGGCGGTCGGCTTCTGGCTGTGGTTCCGTAACGACCCCGCGCAGCACAAAAGTGTGAACGAAGCGGAACTCGCGCGCATCCACGCAGAAGAAGCCCCGCCCGCCCTCGACCCGGGACCGGTGCCGTGGCGGGCGATTCTGACCAACCGCGGGATCATCGTTCTCAGCCTCATCATGGTCCTCGGCGCGTTCTTCACGTACTTCTTCTACGGCTGGCTCCCGACGTACCTCCGCGACGCGCGCGGCGTGGACAACAAAGAGGCCGGGTGGCTCTCGTCGCTCGTGCTCGGCGGGTCGGCGATCGGGATGCTCGTCGGCGGGTGGCTCGCGGACCGTATCCCGCAGCGCGCGGCCGACCCGGTCGCGGCCCGGCGCCACCTCGGGGTGTTCGCGTACCTCGCCGCGGCCGGGTGCCTGTACGCGGGCGTCCTGTGTGACGACGCGCTGTCACTCGCGCTCTTCTGGGGCGCATCATTCTGCGTGATGCACCTCACGCTCCCGAACTGGTGGTCGGTCATCATTCCGCAATCGGGCAAGCACGTCGGCACGGTGTTCGGCCTGGCGAACGGCACCGGCGTGCTCGGGGCGATGGTGTCTCAGAAGTTCGTGGGGTGGTTCACCGACCGGCAAGAAAAGCTACACGGATTAACCGCGCGCGCGGCGTGGGACCCGCTGATCGATCTGTACGTGTGCGTGCTCGTGTGCGCGGCGGGGGCGTGGTGGTTGTACCGCTTCACACCGCTCGTGGAACCGCCGCTGCAACAAGAACGGGGCGAAGGGTAGCGAATGTGCCCCACCGCCCCGAATCTCGTGCTGTCAACGCACTCGCGATCGAGTACGCTAGACCTACTTCCCGCCGTTCGCTTCCGGCTGCCCGGAGTTCCGCAATGCTCTCTCGTTTCGTCGTTCACTTCGCGCTAATGACCGCGCTGCTCGTGGTGCCCACGGGTACGCTCGCGGTCGAACCGCCCAAACCGGTGGACTTCGAGCGCGACGTGAAGCCGATCTTCGCGAAGCACTGCGTTTCGTGTCACGGTGCGGAGAAATCGAAGGGCGGGTTGCGGCTCGATCGCAAGACCGATGCGCTTCAGGGCGGTGATTCCGGGAAAGCGATCGCACCCAGCAAGTCAGCGGACAGCTTGCTGATGCAACTCGTGGCGAGCGACGACGCGGACCGCAGGATGCCGCCGAAGAAGCCGCAACTGACCGCGGCCGAGATCGCCACGCTGCAACGGTGGATCGACGACGGTGCGAAGTGGCCCGACGACGGGTCGGCGACCGCGAACCCGGCGGACTGGTGGAGCTTCAAGCCGCTGAAGAAATCCGCCGCGCCCGCGGACGTGAACCCGATCGATCACTTCGTCCGCGCGAAGCTCAAGGAGAAAGGACTGGCGCCGTCGGCAGAAGCGGATCGGCGCACGCTGGTTCGCCGGTTGTACTTCGACCTCATCGGGCTGCCGCCCACACCGGAGGAAGTGGAAGCGTTCGTGGGTGACAAGAACCCGAAGGCTTACGAGGCGCTCGTTGATAAGCTGCTCGCGGCGCCGCAATACGGCGAGCGCTGGGCGCGGCACTGGCTCGACGTGGTCCACTTCGGCGAGACGCACGGCTACGACAAGGACCAGCCGCGGCCGAATGCGTGGCCCTATCGCGATTACGTCATCCGCGCGCTGAACGCGGACAAGCCCTACGGCCGGTTCATCGCCGAGCAGATCGCGGGCGACGTGCTGCACCCCGGCACGGTGGACGGTATCGAGGCGCTCGGGTTCCTGGCGGCCGGTCCGTGGGACTTCATCGGTCACATCGAAGTGCCCGAAACGAAAATCGATGGCAAGATCGCGCGCCACCTCGACCGCGACGATTTCGTGGCGAACACCATCGGCACGTTCATGGGCCTGACGGTCCACTGCGCGCAGTGCCACAACCACAAGTTCGACCCGATCGCGCAGGACGATTACTACCGTCTTCAGGCGGTGTTTGCGGCCCTCGATCGCACCGACAGAACTTACGACGCGGACCCAAAAATCGCCTCGAAGCGCGCGGAACTGGACGCGAAGAAGAAAGCCGCAAGAGCGCGGATCACATCACTGGAGGCAAACGCGCGCAAGGCCGCGGGTGCAGAACTTGAGACGCTGGAGAAGCAGCTCCGCGAAGCAACCAAACCAACGAGCGATTCTAAGCCGCCGGAGTTCGGCTACCACTCGCAACTGGCTTCCAAGCAGGACGACGCCAAGTGGGTGCAGGTCGATCTCGGCGAGAGCGTGAAACTCAATCGTGTCGTGCTGAAGCCGTGTCACGACGACTTCAACGACATCGGCGCCGGGTTCGGGTTCCCGGTGCGGTTTCGGATTGAAGCGTCCGACGACGCGGCCTTCAAAACGGGCGTTGCGACACTCGCGGACGAGACCGCGAAGGACGTTCCGCGGCCCGGCACGGCCGCGTACAGCGCGAAGGCGGGTGGGAGCGTCGGGCGCTACGTTCGCGTGACGGCAACGGTACTGGCACCGCGACAGAACGATTACATGCTCGCGCTGGCGGAACTCGAAGCGTTCGACGCTGATGGCAAGAACCGCGCGCTCGGCAAATCTGTGACCGCGCTCGATAGCATTGAGGCTCCCGCGCGGTGGCGCAAGAGCAACCTCACGGATGGCCTCGCCCCCGGAGGGCCGAAACTCTCCGCGGCCGAACTCGCGAAGCTCACCGAGCGCCGGGACGCGCTGCTAAAAGCCGCTCTCGGCGAGAAGGGCGTCGCCGACCTCGCCGCGCTTCGAGCGGATGTGGCTACAACTGAGGCCGAACTCGTGAAACTCGCCGGTTCGCGCCGGACCGCGTACATTGGTGCGATTCACACCGGGAGCGGTTCGTTCACCGGTACCGGCACCGCCGGCGGAAAGCCGCGACCGATTCACGTGCTCCCGCGCGGCGACGTCACCAAACCGAGTAAGGAAGTCGGTCCGGGGGCGATCCCCGCGGTCCCCGGCATCATCGGCAAGTTCGACCTCCCGCCGAACCACACCGAAGGCGACCGGCGTGCGGCGCTCGCGAAGTGGCTGACCGATCCGAACAACCCGCTCACCTGGCGCGTGATGGCGAACCGCGTGTGGCAGTACCACTTCGGGCGCGCACTGGTGGACACGCCCAACGACTTCGGCAAAATGGGGCAACTCCCCACGCACCCGGAACTGCTCGATTACCTTGCATCGGAATTGCGCGATCACCAATCCATCAAGAAGCTCCACAAGCTCATCGTGACGAGCGCTACTTACAAACAGGTTTCGACCTCGAACGATACGAACGCGAAGGTGGACGGCGACAACCGCTTCGTGTGGCGCCAGAACCGCCGCAAACTCGAAGCCGAGGCCGTGCGCGATTCCATTCTCGCGGTCGCCGGGAAGCTCGACCTCACACCGGGCGGACCGAGCTTCCGCGACTTCGTGGTCGAAAAGCCCGAGCACTCGCCGCACTACCAGTACCACCTTCACGACCCCGAAGACACAACGGCCCACCGGCGTGCGGTTTACCGCTTCATTGTGCGATCCAAACAGCAACCGTTCATGGCGGCGCTCGACTGCGCCGACCCGTCGCTCGCGGTCGAGAAGCGGAACGAAACACTCACGCCGCAACAGGCACTCGCGCTCTTGAACAACAAGCTCGCGGTTGCGATGGCCAAGCACTTCGCGCTACGTGTCGAGAAACTCGGCGCCACCGACGCGGAACGGGTCGCGGCCGCGTTCCACCTAGCCCTCGGCCGCGTACCCACGGCGCAAGAGCGCGACGCGCTGGCCGCCTACGCGAAAGAGCACGGCCTCGCGAATGCTTGTCGCGTGGTGCTGAACCTGAACGAATTCGTCTTCGTGGATTGAGGAAGGTGTGAAAAATCCGCCGCGGATAAACGCAGATTACGCGGATCAGATAAGCCGAGAACAAGAAGGCAGATTGGCCACAAAAAGGCACAAAGGGCACAAAAGAAAACAGAGAACAGAGAACAGAGAACAGAGAACAGAGAACAGAGAACAGAGAGCAGAGAGCAGAGAACTGTAGGCGGCAGCCGGACGATAGATTTGTCTTTTTCTCACCTGTTTTCTGTTCTCTGCCTTCTGATCTCTGTTCTCTGCTCGGTCTTCTTTTGTGGCCAATCTGTCTTTTGTCTAGATCCGCGTAATCTGCGTTTATCCGCGGCGGATTGGTTTCTTCGCTTGCTCGTTCTGAGGTACCGCGATGCTCTCCCGGCGCGATTTTCTGTTCCATTCGGGCGGCGGGTTGGGGGGCATCGCGCTCGCGTCGCTGCTCGGCGCGGATCGCCTGTTCGCGGACGCGCCCGCGCGTGCCGACGGCGGGCTGCACCACAAGCCCAAGGCGAAACGGGTGGTGCAACTGTTCATGGCGGGCGGGGCGTCGCATGTTGATTTGTTCGACTTCAAGCCCGAACTGGTCAAACAGCACGGGAAAGAGGCGAACTTTGGCGAGCACGTCGAGGCGTTCCAAAACGGGCTGGGACCGTGGCTCAAACCGGTGTGGGACTTTAAACCCTACGGGAAGTGTGCGAAACAGTTGAGCGAGGTCGTGGCGCCGCTCGGTGACGTCGTGGACGAGATGGCGTTCGTTCACAACGTGGTCGGCAAGACGGGAGTACACAGTCAGGGCACGCTGCTTCAGACGACGGGCTTCAACCGCCCCGGGTTCCCCGGTATGGGCTGCTGGGCGAGTTACGGCCTCGGCAGCATGAACCAGAACCTCCCGACGTTCGTGGTGCTCCCAGACCACCGCGGGCTGGCGTCCAACGGCACCAAGAACTGGGACAGTGCGTTCCTGCCCGCACAGCACCAAGGCGCGGCGATCTACCCCGGCACAAAAACGCCCATCGAAGACCTGTTCCCGGACGAGCGCGCGAAGTTCATCACCCGCGCTTCCGACAAAGCCGGTATCGATCTGCTCGCGCAACTCAACCGCACCCACGCGGACACCCGGGCTGGCGACGAGCGCCTGGACGCTCGCATCAAGAGTTATGAGTTGGCCGCGAAGATGCAGCTCGCGGCACCGGAGGCGCTCGACATCTCGAAGGAGACCGCGCGCACGCTCAAGCTGTACGGCCTCGATCACGGGAAGGGGACGTTCGACAAGGAAATCAACCGGACCGAGGAGACGGACTACTTCGGGCGCAAGTGCCTGGTCGCGCGCCGGTTGCTGGAGCGCGGGGTGCGGTTCGTGCAGATCTGGAGCGGTAACGACAACGGATTTCCGCGCCGGAACTGGGACTCGCACGAGGACGTGAAGCGCGACCACGGCCCGCTCGCCTACGGCATGGCCCGTGGCGCCGCGGCTCTTATCGCGGACCTGAAGCGCCTCGGGCTGCTCGAAGACACGATCGTTCTGTGGACGACCGAGTTCGGGCGGATGCCGTCGTCGCAGGGCGGCAAGGGTCGCGACCACAACCCGTACTGCTTCACCAACTGGCTCGCCGGCGGGGGCGTGAAGGGCGGCGTATCGCACGGCCCGAGCGACGACTTCGGGTACAAGCCCGCGGACCGCAAGAACCCGACAGAAGTGTACGACGTCCACGCCACGATCATGCACCTGCTCGGCATCGACCACACGAAACTTACCGTGCGGCACAACGGGATCGATCGCCGACTCACCGATGTTCACGGTCACGTTATCAACGAACTGATTGGGTAATGGTGCCCTGGGGCCGCGGTCGTCCCGACCGCCATTCTCTGGGATTTGTAATTGCCGTAGCGGGCGAACGAGCCGCGACCGCAAGGGAGCGGGGCGGAGACTTCACGGGTACGGTTTGAGGCAGGAAGGAAGAGACGCGCGGACCGCACCGGAAGCGCCTCCCGCTCCCTTGCGGTCGCGGCTCGTCACGGGCATCCGAACCCGACTGCTGAACGTGGTTCACCTCACAAAACGGGCCGATTTCCATACCCTTCCGAAGCGTGTTCGCTTTTGCGATCGGGATGATCGCGGTACCAGGAACGCACAATGCGTATCACTCGAATTTCTGCGTGGCAGGTCGATCTCCCGCTCCACGAGGGCAGCTACAAGTGGTCCGGCGGGAAGTCCGTCACCGTGTTCGATAGCACGGTCGTCGCGGTAGAGACGGACGCGGGCGTCACCGGGTACGGCGAGGTGTGTCCGCTCGGGCCGGCGTACCTTCCGGCTTACGCGGCGGGCGTGCGAGCCGGGCTGAAGGAACTCGCGCCCAAGTTGTTGGGTGAAGACCCGACACAGTTGGGCAAACTGAACCGCACGATGGACGCGGCCCTGAAGGGACACCCGTATGTGAAGTCGGCCGTGGACGTCGCGTGCTGGGACGTTCTCGGCAAAGTGTCGGGTTTGCCGGTGTGCGTGCTGCTCGGCGGGCGCTACGGCGACGACTTCCACCTGTACCGCGCGATCTCGCAGGAATCGCCCGAAGCGATGGCCGCGAACGTCGCGGGCTACCGCGCGGAGGGGTACCGCCGGTTCCAACTGAAGGTCGGCGGCGAACCGGACACGGACATCGCGCGCATCAAGGCGGTGGCGGCGGTGCTCCAACCGGGCGACCGCCTGGTGGCCGACGCGAACACCGGTTGGCTCCAGCACGAAGCGGTCCGCGTCGTGCGCGCGGTGCGCGACATTGATGTGTACATCGAGCAACCGTGCCTCACTTACGAAGAGTGCCTCGCGGTGCGCCGAAACACCGATCACCCGTTCGTGCTCGACGAGGTGGTCGATGGAATCGACATGCTCGTCCGCGGGCACGCCGAAGGCGCGATGGACGTGGTAAATCTGAAAATCAGCAAGCTCGGCGGGCTCACGAAAACGAAGCAACTGCGCGACCTCTGCGTTTCGCTCGGCATCGGGATGACGCTCGAAGACAGTTGGGGCGGCGACATCGTGACGGCCGCGATCGCGCACCTCGCACACAGTACGCCGACGGAGTTCCTCTTTAGTTCGACCGACTTCAACAGCTACGTCACGCGGTCCATCGCGACCGGCGCGCCGCAGCGCCAAAACGGTCGACTCGCGGCGCCGGTCGTACCCGGGCTGGGTATCACGCCGAAGTTGGGCGAGTTCGGCCAACCGGCCCTCGACTTCCGCGGGTAACGGCACCGTGGTTGCGCATTATCCCTTCGCGCGCGCTCCTGCGCGCCTTGAAGGAAAGCCGTAATGAGCGGACAACGTAACCACGGGCGTCAAAATACGCACGGTACCGGTTCGCCGGCATCGCGCCCGCGCGCCGATCCGCGCACCACCAACCAGCACCACGAGCCGAACGAAGCGCGGGACGAGGACCGCGACTGCGACCGCGAGGACAATAAGGTGACGATGTTCCTACCCAACGGAGAAGTGGCGAACGATGGGCGCCCCCGAGACCCAAACTCAACCACCGCCACGACCGCCGCATAAGCATGGCAACTACTGCTCTGGCCTGTGCCACCAAACCAAAAACCAAACGCATCAGTCAACGAAGCAACGGGTTGTTATTTCGGAGGCGTGTGGCCCTTCCAGTCGGTCATGCTGCGTGAAACGCCCAGAACGCGGCATGCAGCGCGGAACCAGCTCCGGGGCCACCATCCGGTGATGCTGTAGAGGAACCGCACCGACCGCGGCAGGAGCACGAGTTCTTGTTGCTTCTCGACCGCACGCACCACCGCGTGCGCGACCGTTTCGGCCGTGAGCCAGTGTGTACCGAACGCGGGTTTGGCGCCCGCGAATAGCCCGGTGGCGATGAAACTCGGGCACATCGCGGTTACGTGGACGTGCTTGTGACCCAGGAACCGTAGTTCTTCGCGGAGCGAGTCCGAGAAGCCGAGCACGGCCCACTTGGTCGCGGCGTAACTGGCGCCGAACGGCAGCGCGAGAACGGCCGATGCGCTCGCGATGTTGACGATGTGACCCGCCGGTTGCGCGAGCAGGTCCGGCAGGAAGGCGTGCGTGACCGCGAGGACGCCGCCTAGGTTCACGTTGGCGGTTACGATGTGGTGCGCGAGCGGAACATCCAAAAATGCGCCGCCGAACACCACGCCAGCATTGTTCACCAGCACATCAATGCGCCCGTGTTCCGCAAGAATGCGGGCGCGCACGTCCGCGACTTGCTCTGCGTTCGTGACATCGAGCGCGTACCCCGCGACCGTGCCGCCCGTTTCTTTCAGCTTCGCGCGGGCCGATTCGACCGCGTCGGCGTTCAGGTCGGTGAGGATCACCGTCGCCCCCGCGCGCACGAACGCGGCCGAGATAGCGAACCCGAGGCCCTGCCCGGCTCCGGTGACGAGAACTCTACGACCCGCAACGCGCATGCTGCTCTCCTGTAGCCCGCCAAGAACGAGCGTTACGAGTGCCCGAGAACCGGGTGCGGCTGGTACGGTTCTTCGAGCGACTTCAGTTCGGCGGGTTCCAGTTTCAACTCGGCCGCGGCGATGGCGTCGGTCAAGTGGTGCGGCTTCGACGCGCCGACGATGGGCGCGGTGATGCCCGGCTGGTGCAGGAGCCACGCCAGCGCGACCTGTGCGTTGGGCACCCCGCGTCGTTGGGCCACTTCGGTCACGCGGTCCACCACCGTGAAGTCCCCGTCTTGGTAGTAGAGCTTGTGGGCGAAGTCGTCCGTCTTCGCGCGGCTCGTGTCGCCCTCGCCCTTCGTGCGCCGGTTGCCGGCCAGGAACCCGCGGGCCAGCGGGCTCCACGGCAGGAGCCCGAGCCCCTCGTCGCGGCACAGCGGGTTCACCTCGCGCTCCTCTTCGCGGTACACGAGATTCCAGTGGTTCTGCATCGTGACGAACCGCGCCAGCCCGAGCCGGTCGGAGGCGTGGAGCATCTTCGATAACTGCCACGCGAACATGCTCGACGCCCCGATGTGCAGCACCTTCCCCGCGCGAACGGCTGCGTCGAGCGCGTCGAGTGTTTCTTCGATCGGCGTGGACGGATCGAAGCGGTGGATCTGGTAGAGGTCGACGTAATCGAGTTGCAACCGTTTGAGACTGTTGTCGATCGCGTGCCGGATGTGCTTGGCCGAGAGCCCGCGCTCGTTCGGCGTCGCACCGACCGGATGAAATACCTTCGTTGCGATCACCACTTGTTCGCGCGGAATCGCCAGTTCGCGCAGCGCGCGACCGAGGACGACTTCGCTCTCGCCGTCGGAGTACATATCGGCGGTATCGAAGAAGTTGATCCCGGCTTCCCAGGCTTGGCGGAAGAACGGGCGGCTCGGCTCCTCGTCGAGCACCCACGGGCGCCACTTGGACGTGCCGTAGGTCATACAGCCGAGGCAGATGCGCGAAACTTTGGTGCCCGTGCGTCCGAGGTTGACATACTCCACGATTCAACTCCGACGAAGGATAAGGGGCGACGTGCTGCGCTTTGTCTTACTCGCTTCGAGCCTCGTGAACACAGGAGCCGAGTCGCGTTGGGGGGTGCCCGCGGGTGAAAAACGCGCCGCAACCGACATCGGCGCCGGCGGATTCTTCCGATTACGGTGTTTGGGAAAGGAGACCCGTATGCTCCCCACCCCACAGTGGCCGAGTGAAGACGAAGGTCGGCGCCTTCACACCGAAATGGTGCGCGGCATTTCAACCGCGCCGCGCGACTTCGCGGACACGTATTTTCAGCCTCTCTGCAACCATCTGGCCATTGCGTTCGCCCGCGTTGCGGAGGACATACGAGCAAGTGCCGTGTCCGAAACGATCATGAACGTGATCGAGCGTCCACAGCAGTACGATCCCACGCGCATGTCGTTTAACAAATTTCTCCGCATGTCCGTGGAAGGTGATTTACGCAACTTGTGTGCGCGAGACGCGCGACGGCGCGGACGAGAAAGTTCGCTCGAATTTGTCGACGAGCCGATTGCGGGTGGGAACAATTGTGTAGAGCCGGTCGAGGCGCCGAGTTTGGACGACCCGCGAGTCGTCGATGAGATCGCGTCGTTCGGGCCGCACGAGCACGTGACCTACACGTTGATTCTCGCGGGCGAGCGCCACACGGACGTTTACGCGCGGGCGCTCGGCCTGGACGTAACACGCGCGGACGTGGCGGCAGTCGTGAAGCGGATCAAAGATACCGTAAAAGTGCGCTTGCGGCGCGCAGTTGGGGGGCGGTCATGAACCCGACACCGTTTGAATTGCTCGCGGAACGGGCCTCGGCCAGACCATTCTTCCTCGGATTTCGGCTCGCCGAATTCGCCGCGCGCGAGTCCCTGGACGACGCGGCACTGGCGGCCCGGCTCGGGTGCGATGTGGCGACGCTCGCGCACGTCCGGCTGTGTCGCGCCCCGCGCCTCGAAACGAACACCGAGTTTCGTGAAGATGTGACCTGTGTGGCGACCAAGTTCGGGCTGAACGTGAAGGCGCTTGCGGATGCCGCGAAGCCCGTTCCGGCTGTGATCGCACGCGACGCGACCAACACCGAACCTGCTGGCGCCGTTCTCGCCGCGCGCGACCGGAGTGACGCCCCGTGATCGCGCGCCCGGAAATTTGGGTGCTCGAACTCGCCGCGCGGTTCTGGGCCGAAGTCGGCCACGAACCCGGATTCCCGCGCGATCTGCGTGACGTAACGTGGGACTTCCCGGACCTGCACGTCAAAGAAGTCCCGAACCTCTCTGCCGCGGCCGTCGCTCAAGAATTCGCGCGGCACAACGTCCCGTGTGCGGCCCTGGCCGGAGACCGCCAGTTTTACGGGTGCTTTGGTGCGCGCCGCGGGATCGGCGTGATTCTGATCGACCCGACCGTATCTGCGAACGAACTGCGGTTCACTTTCGCACACGAACTCGCTCACTTCCTCCGCGACTGTCGAGACGCGCGCCGGAGGGCCGTCGCGCGCTTAGGCCCGGCTATCCTTGACGTGCTCGACGGGAACCGCCCGGCGACGCTCGGCGAGCGCCTTTCGGGTGCCCTGCGCGGTGTCACAATTGGCAGCCACACGCACTTCCTCGAGCGCGACCGCTGGGGCCGCGTGGTCGATGAGGCTACCTGGGAAGCCGAAGAAGCTGCCGACCGGCTCGCGTTCGAGTTACTCGCACCCTTCGACGCGGTGAACCCCGAAGCCACTCCTTCGCGCGATGCACTCGTGTCGCGCCTCACATCCGTATTCGGCCTGCCCATCGTTTCCGCGATGAAATACGCAGTTCTCCTTCAGTGCTGAACATTTCTCACAAAAGATCATTTCGGCATTGGCGAAAAATTGGGAGAATTTCGTCGAACTATCCGCCGGTTCGCGGAACAGTTGGTCGGAGGTCGCCTATGTCCGATGTTACTCCCCGCGCCGAATTACCAGTTTCGCGCCCCAGCGGCGCGACGAGCGATGCGTTTCAGCGTTGTTTTCGCGAATCGATCGACGATGTGCTGAATTTGGCAACGTGGCACGTTGGTGAGGATATGAGCCGCGAGTACGCGCGGGTCGCTGACCTGATCGCCAACGCGGTCAAAGCGGAAACGGCTTTGGAAGCTCGTGTTCGCAACCTCGTCGTGGATAAGCTCCATAGCTTTGCTGGTGCGCCCCCAGAAGCCGGAAAGTGGCCCGTTTCTGTGGATGAAATTCGGGACGTCCACCAGGGGCTGTTGTTCAACGGTGGGACCGACTGCTGTGACGGTACTGTCGACGTCCACGACTCGCTCGCACTGACCATTTACCAGATCGGCGTGTGCCTAGTGTCGTATGCGGGTAACCGGGGGAGCTGGAGCCAACGGTTGTACCGGCGCGATTTGCACGAGGAGCGGGGCGACCCTGTGGCCGAAACGGTCGCACTTCTGGAGGCGCGTTCAACGCGGGGCGGGCTGAACCAACCCGATCGCCGCGACGGATTGTCGGAGCTGGCGAAGCGGGCGGTGATGAGCTACGCCGAGGTCGCCGTGTTGGTCGAGCACTCCACGGCGCTATGGAAGATGGGCCACGGCAGCCCGGCCCCGTACCAGTTGCTCAGCGGGGCCGGGAACCCGGACGTCATGATCCGTTCGGTGCGGTTGCTCCGCAGGCTCATCGAGGACCACAAACGGTTCGTGTTTATCGCCAGTGAACCGAGCGACCGCCTGTACCTCACAATTGGCCAAGCCCTTCACCCGTGTGAGTACGCTATCGTCGGCACTCTCGCGCAACGGATCGAGCGGTTCGTCGGTGGGCTCCATTTCTCCGGGCGCGTGACCGTTGATGACACTTGGGACGACAAGCCGATGATGCCCGAACTGTGGGCGTCACGGTTCCTGGACGAAGTCGCCCCACAAGTGCTCGTGGGCGTCTTCCGCGCTTCGCCGCTCGCCCCGCCACACATGTTCTATGCGCACCGCGAACACGTCCACACCGCGGCGAAGATCGCAATCGCCGACAGTGTGCTGATGGCTGACCGCGGGTTCCCGGCACTCATCGACTTGGCCGACCGCACCTGCCAATCGGTGTACGGTGGCGGGAGCCTGCGCGACATCGCCACGGCCGCTTACGCCCGAGCCGGGGCGGGATTGCGCTACGGCAGTGAGCGCCAGAATCGTCCGGATTAAGGTGGATTCGGCCGCAAGGCCGGGGCCGTGCATCGCCAGGCACTCAACAACAAGAGGCTCATTATGCCCGAGTCCAATGGTGCCCTTGCGCGCCAACAGCAACTCGCAGATGACATCGCGCGCGGTGCTCACGGTGAACCTCACAAAGATGATTCCGCGCTCGCGCGTCAACAACAACTCGCCGACGACATCGCTCGAGCCGGCGGGCCGAAGCTCGCGAACCCGGACGACGCGGATTCGGTCGGTGTGACGATGTTCGACCTGCCCGGCAGTAATGATCTCACCATAACCGTGCTCCTCGGCCGCGAACACCTTCAGCGTGCGCCGTCGCAATCGCTCGTTCGCATCGAGAGCCGCAACGACAAGCGCAAGTACCTCGGCGTGGTGACGGCCGGGCCGTTCGCTGAACCAGACGGGCTGCGCGCCGATTCGGACATTCTCAAAGCCGTCGCGACGCACCGCGGCGACTACCTCCCGCCGTTCCACGGGCGCGTGCAGGTCACGATTCTCGGTGAGGAAGTGAAGGGCGGCGAACTCACGCCCCCGCGCCTGCGCCCGTTGCCAAACAGCCCGGTCTTCGTGCTCAAGGACGATGAAGCCGCGAAGGTGCTGAAGTGTGGCGGTGACGTGCGCCTCGGGCTGGCGGTCGGGCACGAGCAGGTGGAGGTCGGGGCGCCGGCGAAGGCCAAGAGCGTGTTCCCGCGTCACACCGCCATTCTCGGCACGACCGGCGGCGGGAAATCGACCACTGTATCGGGTCTGGTCAGTCGCGCTCGCGCCGCGGGCATGGCGGTGATCCTGTTGGACGTGGAGGGCGAGTACACGGCGATGCACGAGCCGACCGACCACAAGGGCATGCAGGAGGGCTTACGCGCCCGGAACCTGACCCCGGAAGGCGTGCCCGTGAAGGACATGACCGTGTACCACCTCGTCGGGCGCGGAACCGCGAACCCGGGCCACCCGAACCGTAAGGAGTTCTCGCTCCAATTCGCCCGGCTCTCGCCCTACGCGGTCATGGAAATCCTGGACCTCTCCGACGCGCAGCAGGAGCGGTTCCTGAAGGCGTTCGACATCACGAAGGAGATGATGCGCGATCTCAACATATTTCCGACACGGGACAGTGGCGAACAGCAGCGCATGGCCCTGGAGAACGACGAGTTCGAGCGCGGCTACCCGCGGATGATGCTGTCGCTGTTGATGGACGTGGTGGGCGCGTGCCTCGCGCGCTCGGAGAAGGGACCGAAGGAGGGGCGCGGAAAGGGGAAGGGATCGGACGACGAAGAGGAGGCGGCACCGAGTGCGTTCGAGCCGCAAACGCCGGCGCTGCGCGACTCGGAAGGAAAGGGGAAACTCGCGAAGCGGCTGAACGCGGCCAACCCGCCGGGCAACGCGATCTCGTGGCGCGCGGTGTTGGGCCGGCTCGCCCGACTCAACCGCATGAAGGTCTTCCACAACGAGGGCGGGAAACCGCCGATGACGTACACGAACTTGGTCCGCCCCGGTTCGCTCTCGGTCATCGATTTGTCCGACAGCGGGTTCAGCGAACTGAACAATCTGGTGATCGCGGACATCCTGCGCGGCGTGCAGGACGTGCAAGACGACAGTTACTCCGCATACGAGTCGGTCAAGGCGAAAGGCGACACCGCCGCCGAGCCGCCGCGGGTGCTGATCGTGGTGGAGGAGGCACACGAGTTTCTGAGCGAGGAACGCATCGCACGCACGCCGGTGCTATTCGAGCAGGTGGCGAAGATCGCGAAGCGCGGGCGCAAGCGCTGGCTCGGGCTGTGCTTCGTGACGCAACTGCCGAGTCACCTCCCGAAGCAAGTTCTCGGGCTGTGCAACTCGTTCATCTTGCACAAGTTGCAAGACCCGCAGGTGGTGACGCTCCTGAAGCGCACCGTGGGCGGCGTGGACGAAGGGTTATGGGACCGGCTCCCGAACCTCGCGCCGGGGCAGGCCGTCGTCAGCTTCCCGCACTTCGCGCGCCCGCTCCTCGTGAGCATCGACCCGAGTCAGGCGAAGCTGCGGATGACGGATTGAAGTATCAGAACGAGGGGAGACCGGACGAAACGGCTGCGAGAATTTGTTCGCGCGTGAGGTGCGGGTACTCCCCGGAGCAGGTCGTCGACCGATGGCCCGCATCCAAGTCCCTCAAGGACCAACTCGACGCTAATGCGCGTTCCCGAGATCACGGGTTTGCCGAGCGAACGTTCGGGTCGGAAACGATTTGAGCGGTCGCTGTACGTTCATGTATTGGACGACGACTCGATCTGAGAATCGCGTATGCGGTTAACTACCACCACAGCTTGTCGAGGCTCACGTTTCCGCCACTGAAGACGATGCCGATCTTTTCCGCGCCCCCAAGCGCCTTGAACGTGTCGCTCAACGCGACCGCCGCGCCGACCGCACCGCTCGGTTCCACGATCAGCTTCATGCGCTCCCAGACGAGGCGCATCGCGGCACGGATTTCGTCATCGGTGACGGTGAAGATGCGGTCCACTTGGTCGCGGATGATCGGCCACGTGAGCTGGCCGGTGCTCGTGAGCAGGCCGTCCGCGATCGTGTTCGGCGCCGTTTGCAGGATCTGTTCGCCCGCGGCTTTCGAGCGCGCCGCGTCGTCGGCGCCGAGTGGTTCCGCGCCGAAGACTCGGATGCCGGGCTTCCGTCCGCGCGCGGCGATCGCGCACCCGGCCAGCAGTCCCCCTCCGCCCACGGGCGTGATGATCGCGTCCAGTTCGGGTACGTCTTCGAGCAGTTCGAGTGCGGTCGTGCCCTGACCGGCGATCACGTCCACGTGGTCGAACGGCGGAATCAGCGTCGCGCCGGTTTTTGCGACCAGTTCGTTGGCCGCGCGCTCGCGGTCGGCGAGGTTCGGTTCACACTGCGTGACTTGCCCGCCGTACCCTTCGACGGCAGCCCTTTTCACCGCGGGCGCGGTCTTCGGCATGACGATGTACGCGGGGATTCCGCGCTCGCGGGCGGCCAGCGCGAGGGCCTGGGCGTGGTTACCACTGGAGTGCGTGACGACCCCCTTCGCGGCTTCGGCGTCGGTGAGCTTGCGCACGGCGTTCGTGGCGCCGCGGTATTTGAACGCGCCGATCTTCTGTAAGTTCTCGCACTTGAAGAACAGCTTCCGGCCCGCGAGCCGGTCGAGCGTCTCGCACGTCAGCACCGGCGTGCGGTGAACGATGCCTTTAATGCGTTCCGCGGCTTCCAGGACGGCGGGCAAGTCGCAAGCGTAGGTCGGCATAGGGGGCTCGGTTCGGCTGCGGAGTGGTGGAGTTCTTGGAGTGCTTGGTGCGCGACCACGAGCCGCCCCTATAAGAGACGGCTCGTGGCGTTGGTGACGGGCTACGAACAACCCGCCGCGGACCTCGGTGTTACTTGTCCTTCTTCTCGCGCTTGCCCTCGACGTCGAACGAGCGGGTCTCGCCCCCGAACTCGGCCTCGGCCTTGCCCTTCACGGCGTCCTTCTCGACCTTGAGCTTGTACTTGACCGTGAACTTGGTCCCCTCGCGCTCGCGCTCGACGGAGAACGTGAGTTCCCCGTCCTTGAACTTCACGCCGTCGAGCTTCAGCTCCTTCTTGTCCGGCCCGACCACCGTGCCGGCGAACTTGTCCCCGTCCTTCTTGATGGTGAGCGTGGACTCGCGCTTTTGGCCCATGATGTCCGTTTCACACTTCCACGTCCCGACCGGACCCGCCTTGTCCTCGGCTTTTGCGAACCCGGCCAGCCCCAGCGCCAGCACCGCGGTGAGAAGCACCTTCATGGAACGGTCCTCGTGTGGCGCCCGAACCGAAGAGCCGTCCGACGGGGACGGAGTGCCGGGCCGCCGCCGCGCATTCTAGGGATCGCGACGGAACCGCGGAGGGGGCGCCGGGAACGTGTACGCCGGAGTATAAGGGGGCGTTGCGGGCGGCCCACCACGGGGTCTCGTATTACCACGTGGCGCGGGAGGTGTCGGGCGCGTGTCTGGGCTGTGGATCGCGATCCCGGCCGAGGCGCGGGCGGAGATCGGCGGGCGGGCGGATGGCCGAGTGGTTCGTGGGGCCGGCTCGGGGTGCGGACCTGGACCGGTATCGGAAAGCCACACGGGGACCGAAGAAACCGAACCCGCCCCGACCCGATTCCCCGGCGCCAAGCATGTCGCCACATCGCGCCTGCTCAGCGGTGAACAGACGCGATGCGTTGAAAGAGATGGGGGCTGTGTTGAAATGAGGGTGCAAGCGAACGGCGCGGCGTAAGCCCGCCGGTGGTTATTAGCCACTACCTGCGAGCTTACGCCGCACCGTTCGCAACGTTTCAACGCGCCAAGGGATGGGTACAAGGAGCGCAACCGGATCACCGGAATCGGAACCGGCTTACTTCTTCATTCGCTTCGCGGTGACGAGGACCGTTTCCGAGTTCTCGGCCGTCTTAAATTCGGTGGGGCGCTCGCGCCCCGTCAGGTTGACGCACCCGGTGAGGGTGTCGCCGTCGAACTTGTAGATCCCGAGCATGGTGGTCCCGCGCCCCTCGCCCTCGGTGACGGTCCCGTCGAACGTCCTCGGCGACTTGGTCGCATCGAACTTGTGGGTTCCGCTCGAGACCACCTTATCGCCGATCTTGATGGCGAACTTGTCGCCGTCGAACGTGACGGTGGTCATTTTGATCTGGTTGAAGGGGATTTTCTTCCCGTTCCACTCCAAGGTCTCATACGCCCACGTTCCTTGTGCGGTCTTCTTGTCGTCCTTTTCGCCGTCGGCGGCGCGCGCGGGCGCGAACACGGCGACGATTAGAACGGTACACAGAATCGCAACGCGATGACTCATGACCCAACTCCTTAAGTGAAATAACTATCACGCAAACGCGGCCCGGTAGACGTCCTACGAACCCATGATTCAAAGCGCATGCGACTGGCACGCTCGACGCAGGCCGCTTCTCTTGGCAATACCATTCGGCGCTTAAACGGGCCGATAACCTCGTTTGTGTCACTCAGCTACCACTTACATCAACTTGACCAGACGACAATAGATATATCCATTTACACCCACGAAGATACGCTCACGGTCTGTAGGCAATTGGCAGTGGCTGGTAGGACCTTCTTCCCGGGCGCCTTGTGGATGCGCCCGAACTTTGGCCCACCGTTGCCCATCCCTGACAATGACCTCACTTCGTGTGTCTGTAGAGCATGACGACCGACCGCGGGCCGACGGGGTAGGTGCCGCCCGCCACCGGCGGCGCCGCGCGCCATTCGACGATGTCCTCGGGAGACGGGAGCGAGGTGTCGATCCACCGCAACCACGGTCCGCTCGTGGCCGGGGGTAGCTCGAACTCCAACGGTTCCCAGTACGCATTGAGCACCAGGTAGAACGTCAGGTTGTCGTTCTTGAGGTCCGCACTGAACGCGATGCTCCGCGCATTTTCGCCCCAATCGGGCCGGTTCAGGTTCACGCCGTGCCAGGCCTTCGTCGCCCGCGCGATCAGTTGGGTCAGGCTCACGCGCTGTTGTTCGTTCGTCGCGTCGCGCTGCCCGCGCCGGGCGAGTAGCAATTTCAGGAACCGATGTACGTCCGCGTGCGTGTCCAGCAGCGCCCAGTCGAACCAGTTCGCCTCGTTGTCGTGGCAGTAGAAGTTGTTGTTCCCGCCCTGGGTGCGCCGAACCTCGTCGCCCATCACGATCATCGGCACCCCGAGCGACAACATTGTGGCCGCGAGGACGTTTTTCACCTGCCGGTTCCGCAGCCCCTCGATCGCGGGATTGTCGGTCGGACCCTCGGCCCCGCAATTCCAGCTCCGGTTGTCGTTCGCGCCGTCGCGGTTCTCCTCCGCGTTGGCCCCGTTGTGCTTCTGGTTGTAGGAGACGAGGTCGTTCAGGCTGAACCCGTCGTGACACGTCGCGAAGTTGATGCTCTGTTCCGCCTCGCGACCCTTGTGCCCGTACACCTCGTGGCTCCCGAGCATCCGGTCGGCGAACCGCCCCGCCGTCCCGGGTTCGCCGCGGAAGAAGTCGCGGGCGTCGTCCCGGAACCGGCCGTTCCACTCCTTCCACGAGTCGCCGACGAAGCTGCCGACCTGGTACAGCCCCGCAGCGTCCCACGCCTCGGCGATGAGCTTGGTCCCCGCTAGTGCCGGGTCCGATTCGATGTCCCACAACACCGGCGGGTTCGGCAGCGGGTGGCCGTTGGAATCGCGTGACAGGATCGATGCCAGGTCGAACCGGAACCCGTCCACGTGCATCTCGGTTACCCAGTACCGCAAACTGTCCACGATCATGCGCCGCACGACCGGGTGGTTCGCGTTGACCGTATTGCCGCAACCGGAATAGTCCGCGTACCGCGCCCCGCCGTCTTCGAGGATGTAGTAGGTCGGGTTGTCGATTCCGCGGTAACAGAGGGTCGGGCCGTCGTGGTTCCCCTCGGCGGTGTGATTGAACACCACGTCAAGGATCACTTCGATCCCCGCCCGGTGGAGCGCCTTGACCAGATCGCGGAACTCGTTCACCGGGCCGAGTGGATCGCGGCGCGAGCTGTACTGCGGGTGGGGCGAAAAATACGAAACGGTCTGGTAGCCCCAGTAGTTGACCAGCCCGGCCGGGCACGCCTGCGTGTCGAACGCGTGGACCGGCAGTAGCTCGACCGCGGTGACACCGAGATCCTTCAGGTACGGGATCTTCTCCGCGAACCCGGCATAAGTGCCGCGGACCTGCTCCTTGATGCCGGAGTTGGCGTGGCGCGTGAACCCGCGAACGTGTGCCTCGTAGATGATCGTGCGCGCCGAAGGCAAGCGCAGCGGGGTGTCGCCCTCCCAGTCGTACTCGGAACTGTCCACGACGACGCTTTTCATCGCTGTCGCGGCGTTGTCGCCGGGCGCGCGGGCCGCACCGGGGGTGTAGCGATCGGGCACCACGATCCCGCGCGCGTGGGGGTCGATCAGCACCTTTGTGGGGTCGAAGCGCAGCCCCCGAACCGGGTCTTGGGGGCCATGCACGCGGTACGCATAGAGCTGCCCCGACTTCACTCCGGGCACGAACGTGTGCCAGTAGTGGTAGGTCCGGTTCGCGACCGGATCGAGGGCGATCGCGCGCGCGGGTCGCGCGTCGTCCTGCCGGTCGAACAGCATCAGCTCCACACCGGTCGCGGTACGGGAGAACAGGCTGAAGTTCGCCCCGCCGTCCGTGACGGTTGATCCGATCGGAAACGGTTGACCGGTCCGTGCGGGTGTCATGGTACCCCGGCTTGTAAAAGAATCAGGTTTTGGGAGCTTGGGCCGGTCCGCTGGTCGCGACCGAATCGGCCGCGACTCCGTCGCCGTTCGGGTGCGCGGCCGATCGTTCTTTCGGTTCCGCCCCCGGTGCGACCGGGGTACCAAACAGCAACCCGAACTTCTCCTGCACGTGGTAGAAGACCGGCGTGAGGAAGATGCCGAACAGCGTCACCCCGAGCATGCCGCTGAAGACCGAGATCCCCAGTGCCCGCCGCATTTCGGCCCCGGCCCCGGCCGCGAGGACGAGCGGTACCACGCCGAGGATGAACGCGAAACTGGTCATCAGAATCGGCCGCAACCGCAACCGGCAGGCTTCCACCGCCGCGGCGTGCGAGGTGCTCCCCTCCGCGCGCTTTTCCTTGGCGAACTCGACGATGAGGATCGCGTTTTTCGCGGCCAGCCCGACCAGCACCACGAACCCGACCTGGACGAAGATGTTGATGTCCAGTTTCGCAATCGCGACCCCGATGACGGAACAGAGCAAACACATCGGGACGACCAGAATCACCGCCAGCGGTAACCGCAGGCTCTCGTACTGGGCCGCGAGCAGCAGGTACACGAGCACCACGGCCAGCGCGAACACCACAATGGCCGTGTTCCCGGCGCGGATCTGGAGCAACGTCAGCTCCGTCCACTGGTAGTTCATCCCTTGCGGGAGCGCGTCGTTGGCCACTTGATCTATGGACGTGATGACCTGTCCGGAGCTGACGCCGGGCAGCGACGCCCCGTTGATCGCCGCGGCGGTTACCCCGTTGTAGCGCGTAACCATGACCGGGCCGCCGACGGGCCGCACCTCGGCCACGCTCCCCAACGGGACCATCGTCCCGTTGGTGTTCCGCACCTTGAGTTGTTTGACGTCGTCGGGGGTCAGGCGCTGACCCGGGTCGGCCTGAAGATTCACCTGCCAGGTGCGCCCGAACTGGTTGAAGTCGTTCGTGTAATAGCCGCCGAGATACACCTGAAGGGTGAGGAACACGTCGTTGAGAGGAACGCCCATTGAGAGGCACTTGGTGCGGTCCACGTCCACGAACAGTTGCGGCGTGTTCGACCGGAACGGCGTGAACAGCCCGACCAGGCCCGGCGTCTCGTTCCCCTTCGCGGCCACCGTATCGGTCGCGGCCTGGAGCGGATCGAGCCCCTGGGCGGCGCGGTCGCGGATCATCACCTTGAACCCGCCCGCGCTCCCGAGCCCGTCCACGGGTGGGGGCGGGAACACCGCGACCGAGGCGTTCTCGATCCGCCGGAAGAACTCGGCCCGGAGCTTACCCGCGATGGCGTCCCCGCGCAGCTCGGGTTTGTGACGGTTGTGGAACTCGTCGAGCACGACGAACAGGGTCGCGAAGTTCGACCCGTTCGCGTTCTGGATGACCGACGTGCCCGGGATGGTGATGGTGTGCGCCACCCCCGGTACGCCCGGGTAGTTCTCCTTGTCGTCCTGGTCCCCGCGGGCGATCCGCTCGATCTCGGACGTGACGATCGCCGTGCGCTCCAGGGACGCTGCGTCCGGGAGCTGGACGTTGACGACCAGGTAGCCCTTGTCCTGGGTCGGGATGAAGCCGGTCGGCACCGTCGTGAAGCCCTTGTACGTCAGGAACAGGAGCCCGCCGTACACGACGAGCACGACCACGGACACCCGCAGTAACCAACCGACACTGCGGGCGTACCCGGCCGATCCGCGGTCGAATCCGAAGTTGAACAGCCGGAAGAACCACCCCAGGAGGAGGTTGATTCCCCGCGTCAGCGGGTCGGTCTGTTCGGCCTTCGGCTTGAGCAGAATCGCACACAGCGCCGGGCTGAGCGTGAGCGAGTTGAGCGCGGAGAAGAACGTGGAGACCGCGATCGTGACCGCGAACTGTTTGAAGAACTGCCCGGTGATCCCGCTGATGAACGCGCACGGGACGAACACGGCCATCAGCACCAGCGAGATCGCCATGATCGGCGACGCCACCTCGTCCATCGCGCGGCGCGCCGCATCAATTGGGGCGTAACCGTGTTCGAGCTTGTGCTCGACCGCCTCCACCACCACGATCGCGTCGTCGACCACGATCCCGATCGCGAGCACCAGCCCCAGGAGCGACAGGTTGTTCAGGCTGAACCCGATCCCCGCCATGACCGCGAACGTGCCGACGATCGCGACCGGGACCGCGATGAGCGGGATCAGCGTCGCGCGCCAGCTCTGGAGGAAAACGAGCACCACGATCGCCACGAGGATGATCGCGTCGCGCAGCGCGTGGAACACTTCCGCGATCGACTCCTCGACGAACGGTGTGGTGTCGTAAACGATGGCGTAGTCGACCCCGGCCGGGAAGTCGTTCTTGAGTTGCGTCATGCGGGCTTTGATGCGCTCCGCGGTCTCGATCGCGTTGGACCCGGGGAGCTGGTAGACGGGGACGCCGACCGACGGTTTGCCGTCGAGGGTGCAGCCGGTGTCCTCGCTCTTGGCCCCGAGTTCGATCCCCCCGAGGTTCCGCTTGGCCCCGGCCGCGTCGGTGACCGTTCGGCGGTCGGAAATCACGTCCCTGAGTCGCGTCGTCGCCCCGTCCGGGTCCGTGCGGATGATGATCTCCCCGAACTCCTCCGGTCGGGTCAACCGCCCCTGGGTGCTGAGCGTGTACTGGAACGCCTGCCCGGTCGGGACCGGCGGGCGCCCGAGGCTCCCGGCGGCGACCTGCACGTTCTGCGTTTTCAGGGCGTTGATGATGTCCGGCGCGGTCAGGTTCCGGGACGCCACCTTCGCCGGGTCGAGCCAGACGCGCATGCTGTAGTCGAGCTGCCCGAACATGGTCACGTCGCCGACCCCCTCGACCTGCTTCAGTTCGTCCACGATGTTGATCGTCGCGTAGTTGCTCAGGTAGAGCAGGTCGCGGGACTTGTCCGGGGACGTCAGGTTCACCACGAGCAGGATGTTGGGCGACTTCTTCTTGACGCTCACGCCGGTCTGTTTGACTTCCTCCGGGAGCGTCGGGAGCGCGAGGTTGACGCGGTTCTGGACCTGCACCTGGGCGTCATCCAGATTGGTCCCGACCTCGAAGGTGACCGTGAGGACGTAAGTACCGTCGTTGGTACACTGCGACGACATGTACAGCATCCGCTCGACGCCGACGACCTGCTGTTCCACCGGGGCCGCAACCGTCTCGGCCACAATGGTCGCGCTCGCGCCGGTGTACGTACACCGGACCTCGACGGTCGGCGGGGCGATCTCCGGGTACTGGGCGATCGGGAGGCTGCGCACGGACACCAGGCCCGCGATCACGATCACGATCGAGATCACCGCGGCAAAAATGGGTCGGTCGATGAAGAACTTGGAAAGCCCGGACACGGTGCGCCCTCGCGGTTGGGTGACTCGGCGGCGTGCGGTACTCGCCTTCTGTAGTCGGTCTCAGTCAACAGATTGCAAGCGTGTGCAACGATTCTGCTTTTGTTTGTGCCCTCTCCCCTTGCGGGAGAGGGTCGCCGCGCTTCGCGGCGGGGTGAGGGGTTACTTCCCGTATGGGGTGGCCACCCCTCACCCGGTTCGCAAAGCCTCACCACCCTCTCCCGCAAGGGGAGAGGGCACAAACAAAAACGCTGGCGTCCCTCACGTTTGCAATTCGTTGATAGAAGCTGGTGAACCACGGACCCGGCACACCTCGGCTTCGACAGAGGCCGGCTACAGAAAACAGACGGACCACGCGCTTTGGTGTTACTTCTTGGCCGGCTTCGGCTCGACGGTCATGCCCGGTCGGAGCCGCTGGAGCCCGGAAACGATCACTTGGTCACTCGTGGCGAGGGGGCGCGGTTTGCCCTCGCCGGGGACGTCGATGCTTTCGACGACGCGCTCCTCGCCCTCCTGCACGCCGAGCACCACCTTCGCGCGGACCGCCTTGTTCTCGGGACCGACGAGGTACAGGAACTTGGTCCCCTGGTCCGAGCCGAACGCGGACTCGGGGACGAGCATTGCATTGACCGGTTCGCCGATCGGGACGCGGATTCGGGCGTACATGCCCGCGGCGAGCAACCGCTGGCCGACGGGCGGCTTCGGGTTGTCGAACCGGGCCTTCATCCGAACCGTGCCCGTCTTGGGGTTGAACTGGTTGTCCGCGAAGCTGATTTTCCCCTTCAGTGGGTACGCCGTTCCGTGCAGCGCCAGCCCCGCTTCCGCGGGGATCTCCCCGGGATCGGCGCTCTTGACCTTTCCGTCCCGGACGGCCTGCTGGATGCGCTGGAGCGTGTTCTCGTCCACGTCGAACGCCACGTCCATTTTCTCCACCGCGACGACGGTGGTGAGCAGCGTCGTGTTGCCCACGCCCCCGGTTACCAGGTTCCCCTCGGTAACCAGTTTGTCCCCCACGATGCCCGTTATGGGCGCGGTGATGGTGCAGTACCCGAGGTTCAGGTCGGCGGACTGCACGTTCGCCTTGCCCTCGTCGATCTTGGCCTTACTGACTTTGACCTTGGCTTGCGCGGACCGGAGCGCGGCCGAGGCCTCGTCGTAAGACCCCTTGGCGATGTTCCGGGTCTGTTGCTCGCCCACGCCCTGCTTGAACAGGGCCTCCTGCCGGTCGTACTCGATTTTGGTGGTGGCGACCCGGCTCTCGGATTTCTGTTGGTCGGCGTCGGACGTTGCCAGGTCCGCTACGGCCGTCGCGAGGGTCGCGTTCGCCCGTGCGAGATCGGCCTTGTACGGCTCGGAGTCGATCTCGAACAGGAGCTGGCCCTTCTCGACCTCCCGGCCCGGCTGGAAGCGAATCGCCTTCAGGTACCCGTTGACCCGGGCGCGGATCTCCACCTGTTCGAGCGGCGTCGCCCGGCCGGTGGCCGTCTCGTAGCGCGTGACCGTGCGCTCGACCGGAGGGGCGGTGCTCACGATCGGGTGAGGGAGCTCGGCCTTCCCGGTCTTGTCCGGGCCGCCGCACCCGACGACGGTGAGCAGAGCGGCGACGAACCCGCCGCGAACCGCGGCCCGCGCCGCCCCGACTCTCGAAACGCTCATGTTGCGCACTCCGTATCAAAAGGCCGAAGGCCTCACGCGGTGAAAGATGCGGGCCGCTCCTCGGTCCGGGCCTCGACCGGGAACTCGGTGCCCGCGGCGAGTTTGCCCAGTTTCGCCATCTGGTCGGCGGACGTGGTCGCGAACACGTGCATGATGCGCGCGACGATCCCGGTCCACCCGGTCTGGTGGCTCGCACCCAGACCGGCCCCGTTGTCGCCGTGGAAGTACTCGTAAAAGAGGACGTGATCGCGCCAGTGGGGGTCGGTCTGGAATTTGTCCGCCCCGCCGTACACCGGGCGGCGCCCGTCCGCGCCCTTCAGGAAGAGGTTCGCCAGCCGGCGGGAGATCTCCTCGGCCACCTGGTAGAGGTTCATCCGGCGCCCGGACCCGGTCGGGCACTCGACGGTGAAGTCGTTGCCGTAGTAGCTGTAGTACTGGAGGAGCGCGCGAATAATGAGGGCGTTCACCGGCATCCAGATCGGCCCGCGCCAGTTCGAGTTGCCACCGAACATTCCGGTGTCGGACTCGGCCGGTAGGTAGCCCACCCGGTACTCCTGCCCGCCCGCGTGCATCACGAACGGGTGCTTCTCGTGGAATTTCGAGAGCGAGCGGATGCCGAAATCGCTCAAGAACTCGTTCTCGTCGAGCATCTTCTCGAGCACCCGACGGAGCTTGGTCTCGTCGAGGATCGACCCGAGCCGGCGCCCGGCCACCCCCGGCTTCATCGGGTCGTGGATCGCCGCCCGGACCTCCGGGCGGCTCTCGATGAACCACCTGAGCCGCTCCGCGATTTCCGGAAACTTCGCTATCACCTTGCCGTCGAACACCGTGACCGCGCACAGGGGCAGCAGGCCGACCATCGACCGCACCTTGAGCCGCTCGGCGCGGCCGTCGGGCGTGCGCAACACGTCGTAGAAGAAGCCGTCCCCCTCGTCCCACATGCCCGTCTCGCCGCCCAGGTGCGTCATGGACGAGGCGATCCACATGAAGTGCTCGGTGAACTTCACCGCCATGTCCGCGTAGTCCGGGTCGCTCATCGCCAGTTCCGCCGCGATCTCCAGCATGTTCTGACTGAACAGCGCCATCCACGCGGTGCCGTCGGCCTGTTCCAGGTACCCGCCGGTCGGCAGCGGCGAGCTGCGGTCGAACACGCCGATGTTGTCCAGCCCCAGGAACCCGCCCTCGAAGACGTTCCGCCCGGTCCGGTCCTTCCGGTTCACCCACCACGTGAAGTTCAGGAGCAGCTTCTGGAAACTGGTCTTGAGCCACTCCTTGTCGCCCTCGCCGGTCTTCACCTTCTCCAGGCTGTATGTGAAGATGGTGGCCCAGGCGTGAACGGGCGGGTTGACGTCGCCGAAGTTCCACTCGTAGGCCGGGATCTGGCCGTTGGGGTGCATGTACCGCTCGCGGAGCATCAGCTTGAGTTGCTGCTTGGCGAACTCCGGATCGACCAGCGTCAGCGCGAGCACGTGGAACGCGAGGTCCCACGCCGCGTACCACGGGTACTCCCACTTGTCCGGCATCGAGATCACGTCACCGTTGTACATGTGGTGCCAGTGGTCGTTCCGCGGGCCCTGCTTGCGGGTCGGGCTGAACGGGTCGCTGCCGCGCTCCTCGAGCCACTTGTCCACGTCGTAGTGGTAGAACTGCTTGCTCCAGAGCATCCCCGCCAGCGCCTGCCGCATCACGTTGGACCCGTCGGGGCCGACCGCGGCCGGGATCACGCCCGCGTAGAACTCGTCGGCCTCCTTGCGCCGGGTTTCCAGCACCAGGTCGAACGCGGCGCCGAACGGCGCGCCCTTCGTGCCGTTGAGTTGGGCCGGCGCCGCCGGCGCCACGTCCGAGAGCCGCAGCCGGATCACCTCGGACGCGCCCGGGTTCACGGTGATGTGGTAGTGGGCCACGACCTTGGTCCCCGTCTTCTCGGGATTGACCACCCCGGCCTGGCCGTGGACGACGTGGTTGTTGATACCGTCCTTGACGAACGGGGAGCGGTTCGCGACGCCGAAGATCCGCTGGGTGTTGGTTTCGTTCTCGGTGAACAACAGCGGGGCGTCGCCCTCGGCATAGAGGTACCGTTCCCCGATCGCCGGGTGCGCCGCCCTCACGGTCCCGTGGGCCGGGGCGCCGCCGACCTGTTGGAGCGCCGGGCGCTCGGTGGCGCCGTGCCAGGCCCATTCGTTGCGGAACCACAGCGTCGGCAGCACGTGCAGGTCGGCCGGTTCCGGGCCGCGGTTGTGGACCGTGACGCAAACGAGGAGGTCTTCGGGGGACGCTTTGGCGTACTCGACGAACACGTCGAAGTAGCGGTCCTGATCGAACGCCCCGGTGTCGATCAGCTCGTACTCCAACTCGGTGCGGCCGCGCGCGCGGCTCGTCTGAACGAGGTCGTCGTAGGGGAACGCGCCCTGGGGGTACTTGTAGAGGTACTTCATGTACGAGTGCGTGGGCGTGCTGTCGAGGTAGAAGTAGTACTCCTTGACGTCCTCGCCGTGGTTCCCCTCCGCGTTGGTCAGCCCGAACAGCCGCTCCTTGAGGATGGCATCCTTCCCGTTCCAGAGCGCGAGCGCGAAGCAGAGGTGCTGCTTGTCGTCGGAGACACCGGCCAGACCGTCCTCGCCCCAGCGGTACGCGCGCGAGCGGGCCTGGTCGTGGCTGAAGTAGTCCCAGGCGTTTCCGCCCTCGCTGTAGTCCTCGCGGACCGTGCCCCACTGTCGCTCGCTGAGGTACGGTCCCCACTTCCGCCAGGGCGTCGAAGGTGCGCCTGCGTCTCGGAGTCGGGCTTGTTCGGCGTTCATGAGAGCACTCGGTTAATTATGGTGGTAAGCAGAGCATGTATCTGTAATGACCCGGAACGGATTCCAGTTCCGCCTCGTCGTTGGGGGTAAACGATTGGCGGTCGCTCCACGGGTTGTCCGTAGATGGCAAGATCCAGAAGTTCCCTTCGGCGTCGCGGACCACCCACTGTTGGCTCGCCTTGTCCACGTAAATGGCCACCACTTGCCTCCTGACTGCGAGCATCTCACTCCTCCTGCGATTGATCATTGGGGCGAAAGCACTTGTAATCGACCGTCGCCTGGGTATTCGGTTCCTCCGTATTTTGTTGCGCTGGTGCGCGGTTCTACTTCAGCCCCGGCACGCACTTCCCGGGTTACCACAACTCGCCCGGCAGAGTTAGGGTTTGGAAACAAAACCGCATTCGTAAGTCGGGCCGTGCCCGACACCTACAGACATTGCGAAGGGTGTGTTGGGCACAGCCTAACGCACTTCCATCTGGTAATCATCAGAAACACGAGCAGAATGAAGCCGAATCCCTGGAAAGCAGAGCCCGCCCTTCATTCCGCCCGTGTTTCTAAGGCCGCCTCCGCCGTTACAGCACCCGCGCCGACGCCGGCGCGACTACTTGTCCCCCTGCGATTCCCCTTCGGGTTGCTGGACTCGCACCAGCGTAAACTGCTGCGAATTGTCCTTCGCGAAGTGGACGAGCATCGTCGTCTCGTCCCGCGTCAGGTTCGCGATCCCGGCCTCGTACACCGGGGTCTTGCGGTCCGCGACCGTCCACGCGGCGCGCTGCGTGTTCTTGTCCACGGACCCGTACACCGGCTCGGTCGTGTCGGTTAGCGCGTTGTAATAGTTTCCGCGGATGACCCCGGCCTTGTTCACCGCGAGCTGGAAGATGTTCGTGGACTTCGTTTCGCCCTCGCCGACCATCGCGAACACGCCGAGTGTCTGGAAGTCGTCACTCTTCGCTTCGACTTGAGCCTCTTTGCCCGCGCCGGCGAGGTCGGTCGCTTGCTGCGCGTACTCCGTCGCGGGAACCTCGGTGTCGCCGTTGATGGTCACGGTGTCGCCCGAGTAGACGACCGTTTCGCCGTAGTCGTAGTAGGCCGGTTCCGCCGGGTAACTGCAGTAACTGGACACGGTGCCCCAAACCGGGGCGCTCCAGACCCGGGCCGCGGTCCAGCCGGCCGCGAACCACGCCCCGGGGTATTTGGCGTACCAGTTGGGGCTGAACGCGCCGTAGTACCTGAAGTTCGTGCGTACCGCGCCGCCGGTGGTCGCCAGAGTCGTTCGAGAGGCGTAACGGGTACCGCCGGCCCCGCCAGCGACGGTCGTTCGCCCAGCCACCGCCCCGTAAGGGCCGACCGCGACCCCGGCGCGAGTCCCGCCCGAAACCGTCCCTCCCGGCCCGGTCGCAGTACCGACGCGCCCCCCACCAGCTACGACCCCCTGCGGCCCAACAGCGACACCGCCGCGACTCGCGGTACCGAATGAGCCGTTGGGACCGCTGCCGACCGTGACGCTACCTCTGGTGCCGGCCGCGTTGCCGCCCGGACCGGCGATCCCGCCCGCGGTACCGACCTTTGTCGCGGTCTTACCGCCGGGGGTGGTCACGGTGACTCCCCCGACCCCGCGCCCGGCCGTTGCGCCTCCGGGACCGGTCGCGGTGCGACCCGCGCCCGCGTAGTCGATGGTGCTTCCGCCCTTGGTCGTGTACGACCCACTCCCACCTCCAACCGTCCGCGTTCCTCCGGCCGGGCCGACGACGGTGCTACTGGATCGGGTACTCGTGCCGCCACTGTACGTGCCGACGGGCGGGTTGGTGCGCGCGGGCGCGATCGCCCCGCGGCTTGCAGGAGGAGCCGCGCGCCCCCCACCGCCCCCGCGCCCGCCGCGCTGGGCCTGGGAGTCGTGCCCCGCCGCGAGTACGACGAGCGCCGCCACACCGGTCACAAAGAGGGTCCGTTTCATGGCTGGTTCCTCGTGGGTGTGGTTGGGGTTAGGGCTTGGTTTTGACGCGCGTGACTTTGATCGGCGGCAGGTCAGGTTGTTCTTCGCCGTTCACCGTGCGCTCCACCGAGTGGAACATGAAGGTGTCCGCGTCGATCGGTGTCATGATGTTGGTCGCGGTGAGCGCCCGCCCGTCGGGGGCCGTTCCGCGGGCGGTGATGACCCACTTCTTCCCGTCGCGCGTGATGTCCGCGCTGCCGATCCCGCCCGAGTCCTCGAACGTCCACTGCTGGAGTTCCCCGGTGGCCGGGTCTCGCACGATCATCTGTGTCCCCGTGTGCGTGGCCCCATCCTGGACGACGGAGAACGTGCAGCGGATGAACGCCTTGTTCGCGGTCCACTCGTACTTCGTGCTCACAGTCACGCCGGTGCGCTTCGCCTCCCAGGTTCCGATGAGCCACTCCAGGTCGCGGAGCGTCAGCCCGTCGCTGGCCCACTCGCGGGCGATGGCGATGCGCCACGCGCCGTCCTCGCGTGCGTAGAGCAGGCTGCACTTGCTGACGATCAGTTCCGCCCCCTTCGCCTTGCGGAGCTTGAAGTGCCCCTCCACGACCGCGGTCTCTTTCGACGGGAACCGGACCGCGTCGACTTCGACCTCCAGCGCGTGGCCCTTGTTCTTCGCGAAGAACTCGGTGTACGCCTTCTCCAGTGCGGCGCGACCGCGATAGGTGGTCCCTTCGTCGTCGGTGTACTCGCCTTCTGTGGTCCAGGAACCGGCCACGGCCTTCGCATCACCACTACGGAACGCGGCCACGAACCCGTCGAGCGCCTTCTGGACGCTCTCCTTGTCGGTCGGTCGGTCGTCAGGGGCCGCACCGGTTACGGCAATGACCGGTTGCCCGTCTCGAGCGGGCGGAGCGGACCGCGCGGACTCCCCACCACTGAACGCGAGCCACACCGCAACGATGGCCAAGCACCCGTAGCAAAGAACCGCGATGCGCGTCTGTTTCCGACTCACGGCTGAACTCCTTCGCTGGTGGAACGGGCGGAGTGTTGCTTTCTGTAGCCGGCCCCTGCCAACAGATTGCAAACGTGTGCAACGATTCTGCTTTGGGTTGTGCCCTCTCCCCTTGCGGGAGAGGGTCGTCGCGCTTCGCGGCGGGGTGAGGGGTTGCTTCCATATTCAGGAGGTTACCCCTCACCCGGTTCGCAAAGCCTCACCACCCTCTCCCGCAAGGGGAGAGGGCACAATCCGAAGCCGACTAAAGCCCAAGTTTGCAATCTGTTGGCAGGGGCCGGCTACAGAAAATCATCAACCCGAGCTCTGAATCACTCGGCCTCCAACTGCTTCCGGGCGTCTTCCAACCGCTTCTTCTGTTCCGGGGACACGACCGGGTACTTCAGATCGAGCGCCTGGATCGAGGTCGTCACGATGTCCGCTACGACCGACCGGGTGATCCACTTGTGGTCCGCCGGGATCACGTACCACGGCGCCAGGTCCGTGCTCGTGGCGCTGATCGCGTCCTCGTAGGCGGTCATGTAGTCGTCCCAGTACCCGCGCTCGGCCAGGTCCGACGCCGAGAACTTCCAGTTCTTCTCCGGCCGGTCGAGCCGGTCGAGGAACCGGCGCTTCTGCTCCTCCTTCGAGACGTTCAAGAAGAACTTGAGGATCAGCGTCCCGTTCCGGACGAGGTGGCGCTCGAAACTGTTGATGTCCTCGTAGCGGTCCTCCCAGAACTTCTTCCCGACCTTCTCGCGCGGGAGCTGTGCGCCGAGGAAGTCCGGGTGGACCTTCACCACCAGCACGTCCTCGTAGTACGAGCGGTTGAAGATCCCGATGCGCCCGCGCTCGGGCAGGCTCTTCATGTAGCGCCAGAGGAAGTTGTGATCGAGTTCCTCGGCCGACGGCTTCTTGAAGCTGAACACCTGGCACCCCTGCGGGTTCACCCCGGACATCACGTGCCGGATCGTCCCGTCCTTGCCGGCCGCGTCCATCGCCTGGAGCACGATCAGCACCGAGTACCGGTCGTCGGCATAAAGCAGACTTTGTGCGTCCGCGAGGGCGCGCAGGTTCTCGTCCAGAGTTTCCTTCGCGCGGGCCTTCAGCGCGTCCTTGCCGAAGTCCTTGAGTTCCTCGGTCTGTTTCCAGCCCGGATTGTGGTCCTTGAGCCGGAACTTTTTGCCCGCGGGTACGTGGAACAGATCGATGATGTCTTTGCGAATCATGTTTCTCTCTCGTTCCGGACCACACCGCTATTGAAAGCACCGCACCAGGCGCGGATCGGAGGTCAGGAGGTGCTCCACTTCCGGCACCGCGTCGCGGCTCGATAGCACGGTGTAGTAGCCCTCTTTGATTGAGGGCGCTTTGCGCACCGCCGTCATCCACTCGTCGCGCGAGAACGGGTCCGCGGCGATCACGTCCCAGAACCCGGTGGAATCGAACAGCGCCGTAATGCGTTCTGTATTTTCGCCCTGTAATACGCTCATGAGATAGGTCGCGACGCCGACCTGGAGCCCGTGCAACCGCGGGCGCGCCGAGGTCGCGTCGAGTGCGTGCGAAATCAGGTGCTCGCTCCCGCTCGCCGGGCGCGACGAGCCGCAAATCTCCATTGCGATCCCGTTGAGCAGGAGCGCGGTCGCCAGCAGCCGAATCCCCTCCAGGTCGATGGCGGGGTGGCTCATGAACGAGTAGATGGTCCCGTCCGACATCAGGGTCGCGAAGTCGTCGATCGGCTCGCCCTTCGCGTGGAACGCGAGTTTCCAGTCGCGGATCGCGGTGAACTTGGCCACCAGATCGCCGACCCCGGAGAGCGTGAGGACGCGCGGGGCGTTGAGGCACACGGCGGTGTCCACGATCACGCCGAACGGGAGCGCGGCGGGCAGTGACCGGCGCGCGCCGCGGACCGTCAGGCTCGATTGCGGGCTGCAGAACCCGTCGTTCGAGAGCGAGGTCGGTACCGCGAAGTACGGCAGGCGCCCGAGGAACGCGATGTACTTCGCCACGTCGAGCGCCTTCCCGCCGCCCACGCCGACGATGGCCGTTACGCCTTTGGACAGGTCCGCGAACGCGCGCACCGTGGATTCGAGCCCGTTGTCCGCTACTTCGATCCACGCGGCCGCTTCGACGTTCTGCTCCTTCAGGCTGCTCGTCACGCGATCCGGCAGCGGCGCGGTTAGCCCCTGACTCATGGCGACCGCGACCCGGCGGTGCCCGGACCGGTCGAGGTAGCGCCCGAGCCGGTCCAGCGCACCGGCCTTGGCGCGGACCAGTGTGGGGATCGCGATCTGTGTCGGCCGGAGCATGTCAGTTCCCCCGCCGGAGGAGCACGCGGGCGATGTCCGACCATGTCTCGAACGGGTGGAACGGGCGCCCCTCCTGGGTCATGACCTGCGCGAGATCGGCGCGGGCGAATCGCAGTTCGTCGGCGACCAGACGGGCGGCGTCCGCGTCCGCGAACCCGTCGCCCGCGAAGGCGACCGTGCGGCCCGCGCCCAGGTGCCGGCGCACGACCCCCGCCTTGTCGACCCCCAGGGTCTGAGACAGGTACGGCGAATCCGTGGGCATCTGCATCAATAGGCCCGCGCCCGTCTCGAACCGTCCGGGGTTGGCATTCACTTCAATGCTCACCCCCGCGGCGGCGAGCAACCGGTGGATGTACCACGCGCACCCGGCCGACGCGACGACGACGCTCCACCCGGCGCGGCCCAGATCCTCCACCGCCGCGGGGAGTTGCGGATCGAGTTCCATCCCGTCGACCACGGCCAGTACCTCCGCCTCACTCATGCGAATAGAAGCGAAGTAGCGCCGGAGCGCCTCGAAGTGCGTGATCGTGCCGGCGCGGTACTCGGCCCAATAGTTCGGCGTGCCCGGTGGCATCAGCGATTCGACCGCCAGCTTGTAGAAGTCGTGTCGCGTCATGGTGCCGTCGAAATCGCTGACGAACACGCTCGCCGCGTCCGTATCGCGTGGCAGTGTCACGGCTGTCGCTCCTCCAGGGACACGGGAATCGGCACAGAACGCGGTTCGATCACTTCGGAGGCCCGGCGCGCGAACCACCGCCCCGCCGGGAGCAACACGACCAGTCCCGCGAGGGTCGATACCAACAGCATCACCACCACGCCGGGTTCGTCCGGGAAGTTCTGCGTCGCGACAAGGAGCGCTGCAGCCACGTTCCGCTGCCCGGTCCCCAGCGCCAGTACCGATCGTGTGTCTGCGGTCGGGCCACCGAGGGCGAAGCCGGCTGCGGTCGCCAGGGCCACGAACACCATCGCCACCGCAACGGCCCCGCTGCCGAACGTCCCCAGTATCGCGCGGGAGTTCAACCCGACCAGCAGCACGACCGTCAACACCATGCTGATGTTCGACACGCGGGTGAGCACGAGCCGTAATCGCGCCGACCGGTGCTCGAACTGATTCTTGACGACCATTCCCGCCGCGAGCGGGAGCAGCATGGTGAACAGCAGCGGTTGCAACAGCGGCCAGGGCTCCGCCGACAACTCGGGCATCAACCGCGGCAGCACAAAGGGCATAAAGACCGCACTTCCCGCCGTGAGCAACAACACGAGGCCGATCGAGAATGCCAGATCGCCTTTCGCGAGCTCCGCCAACTTGGGGAGGAACGGCGCGCCCGCGGCGCCCGCGAGCAGGAGCAGACCGATCGCGTGAGGGCGGTCCAGTTTCACCAGTTCAGTCAGCCCGTATGCGAGTGCCGGCGCGACGACGAAGTTCGCGACCACGGCGGCGAGCACCAACCGGGGGCGCCGGAACGGTGCGACGAGAGCTTGCGCACTCAACCCCAGCCCCGCCGCGGCCATACAGGTCACGACGAAGACCAGAACCGCGACCTTCAGCACGCCCTCCAGAAACTCCGCCATCTCTGAACCCAGTAAACGGCACTGTGCCTCGTCAGGAATCCGATCCACCGATCCCCTGATAGTCCGCGACGGCGGCCCGTTTGCGGTCCTCTTCGTCCTGGAAACTCCTCCCGACCGAACTACCCAGCAGGGCCAGTTCCGCCCGGAGCGGCGGGCGCCGCTCCTCGGGTAGCGCAGCAATCAGGTGCTCCAGCATCGCGCGCAGCCGGCGGGTAACTTGCAGGCTGCCCTGGCCGTAGTGCCGGATCTCGGTCACCGCCAGCGCCACGAAGTCGGGCCAGTCCGGGGTGCCGTAGACAACGCGGAGCTTGCCGTCGCGGTCGCGCACCTGGCCCTCGTCGAGCCGGTGCTGCCCGAGGTGCAGGAGCAGGTTGTCGAGCTGGTCCAGTACGAGGACGGCGGTCGTCGGGTCGTTGATTGCCGGGGAGAGCGCCTTGTTGCCGATGTCCACGAGAATCCGGAACCCGAACCGCGGGTCTTGCTCCAACGTGCGCTCGGTCCCCACCGCCACACACCCCCGCAGCGCGGCATAGGGAATCTCGCGCGTCGCGCCGGAGATGCGGAATAACGGGTCGCCGCGCGCTACGGAATCCCCCACTTGTGGGATCAGTTCGATGGCCGCGCCCGCTTCGCGCGCCAGTCGCAGGAGGCTGGCCGCGCCGAATGCCACCAACACGCCCGCTCGTCCGGAGAATTCGACGACCCGCGCGGAGGAGGGCAGCGCTTCGTTGGGCGGCACTTCCGGCTGCTCGGGGTCGTACCGCACGGGGTACACTCGTTCGATCACGCGCTCGGTGCGGTCGGCCACGAGCTGCAACACGGACGCGGGGCGCAGCCCGTTCGACAACTGCTGAACGAACCGGAAGAACACGATGATGCACACCAGATTCAGGAACACCGCGATGCTCACGTGGAGGTGCGGCACCCGGTCCTCGACGCGCCCCAGCGCCGCGAGCGTGTAGGCGTATGTGAACGTGAGCGCCGAGAGCGCGACTTTCACGCCCGGCGTGGTGAGGACCAGCGCGATGATCCGCGGGGTCAACTGCCCGCTGGCCAACTGCACCACGATCAGCGTCGCCGACAGCACGAACACGATGAACGTGAGCGTCGAGCTCACGAAGCTCCCGAGGACGGCCCGGGCGCCGTCCGGCGTGTACCGAAACACCGACCAGTCGGTTTCCGCGTCGAGCCACCGGACCGCAGGTGCGCAGACGAGGGCCAGCGCGAGCGCCAGCACCGCCCACAGCACCAGCGAGGTGCGGGCCGTGTGCCTCAGTCGGTACCCGAACTCCCAGGTCATGGTCGCCCCTCGCGCCTCACTCCACCGGGCACGGTTTGGCGCCCCAAATCTCGTCCGCGTACTGGGCGATCGTCCGGTCGCTGGAGAACTTCCCGGACCGCGCGACGTTGTGAATCGCCTTCTTCGCCCAGGCGCTCTTGTCGCGGTAGAGGGCCGCGACCGCTTCCTGCGTGCGCACGTAGGCGCCCAGGTCGGCGAGGTGCATGTAGTAGTCGCCCTTGGTCAGCAGCGTCTCGCGGACCGGCTCGAAGATGCCCGGCTCGTCCGGGTTGAAGTGGTTGTTGAAAATCAGGTCGAGGGCGGCGCCCGTTTCCGGTTCGTTCTCGTAGTGCCAGTACGGGGCGTACCACCCGCGGCCGGCGAGCACCTGTTCGGCGGTCAGGCCGAACATGAAGCAGTTCTCCTCGCCCGCCTCTTCCGCGATCTCGATGTTCGCGCCGTCGCGGGTGCCCACCGTGAGCGCCCCGTTCATCATGAATTTCATGTTGCTCGTGCCGCTCGCCTCGTACCCGGCGGTCGAGATCTGTTCGGACACGTCCGCGGCCGGGATCAGGTGCTCGGCGAGCGTGCAGGAGTAGTTCGGGAGGAACTCGACTCGCAGTTTGCCGCGCGTCGCGGGGTCCGTGTTGACCACCCGCGCGATACTCGTGAACAACTTGATGATGACCTTCGCGAGGTGATACGCCGGGGCCGCCTTACCCGCGACCAGTACCGTGCGCGGCGGGACGTCGAGCCCGGGGTTCGCGCGCAGCCGGTTGTACCACACCACGCACTGGACCGCGTTGAGGAGCTGGCGCTTGTACTCGTGGATGCGCTTGATCTGCACGTCGAACAGTGTGTCGGGGTCCAGTTCGATCCCCGCGGTCGCCTTGATCCAGTCCACGAACCGCACCTTCGCGCTCCGCTTGGCGGCCAGGAACTTCTTCTGGAACCCGGCGTCGGTCGCGAGGGCGTCGACACCCCTGAGTCGCGGCAGGTCGGTGACCCACCCGCCGCCGGTTGCGTCCGTGAGCAGCTTCGCGAGATCGGGGTTGGCCAGTTGCAACCACCGGCGCGGGGTGACGCCGTTGGTCTTGTTGTTGAACCGGTCCGGGAACAGGTCCGCGAGGTCCGCTACTGTTTTCCGGCGGAGCAGGTCCGTGTGAATGGCCGCGACGCCGTTGGTGCTGTGCGTCCCGACGATTGCGAGGTTCGCCATGCGCACCCGGCGCGCGGGCGCCTCTTCGATCAGGCTGACGCGGGCCAGCTTCTCTTCGTCGCCGGGGTGCTTGGCCCGCACGTCGTCCAGGAACCGCCGGTTGATCTCGTAAATGATTTCCAGGTGGCGCGGGAGCAATGACTCGAACAGCCCCACCGGCCATTTTTCGAGCGCTTCCGGTAACAGCGTGTGGTTCGTGTACGCGAGCGTGCGAGTGGTTAAGTCCCAGGCTTCGTTCCACCCCAGGTGCGCGATATCGAGCAGGATGCGCATTAGCTCGGGCACCGCCATTGCCGGGTGCGTGTCGTTGAGCTGAACCGCGACCTTATCTGGTAACGCGGACCAGTCGTTCCCGCGCTTGCGGAACCGCGCGATGATGTCCGCGAGCGAGCAGCGCACGAGGAAGTATTCCTGGAGGAACCGGAGCGATTGCCCGCGGGGCGTCGAGTCGTCCGGGTACAACACGCGCGTGATCGATTCGGCCAGCACGCGGTTCGAGACCGCGCCGAAGAAGTCACCGCCGCTGAACTCGCCGAAATCGAAGACGTCCGGGGTCGCGGCCTGCCACAGCCGGAGGGTGTTAACCGTTTGCCCGCCGTACCCCACCACGGGCCGGTCGAACGGCACCCCCAACAGGCTCATCGACTTCCCGCGCTGGACGGTGATTTGCCCACCGTGGACCTCGAAAGTGGACGCGAGGGGCACCGTGACGTTCTCCCCCGGGCGGCTCACCTCCCAGGGGTCGGGCCGCGTGAGCCACGGGTCCGGCTGTTCGACCTGATAGCCGTTGCTCAGTTCCTGGCGGAAGATGCCGTAGTCGTACCGCAGCCCGTACCCGATCGCCGGGATCTGGAGCGTCGCGAGCGAGTCGATGAAGCACGCGGCCAGGCGCCCCAACCCGCCGTTGCCCAGGCCCGCGTCCGGTTCCTGCTCCAACACTTCCTTCCAGTCCTGGCGCGGGTCGGACCGGAGGTCGTCGCGGACGAACTGTTCGACGCCCAGGTTGATGATGTTGTTCATGAGCGACCGACCGATCAGGAACTCCATCGAGAGGTAGTACACCTGCTTGGGGTTCGCGCGGTCGTGGGTCTCGGCGGTCTTGATCCAGCGCTGCGTGAGGAGGTCACGGAGCGTCCGCGAGACGGCCTCGAATCGCTCGCGCTGCGTGGCGGCGCCCAGCGACACGACGTGATCGAACACCACGTGCCGGTCGTAGTAGTCGCGGTCGGGGAACTTGAACCCGTTGCACTCGTATCGCGCGAGCTGATCCGGTTCGATCGCGGGCATTGCGGTTCCTCGAAGAAGTTCACGGTGTACGGTCAGCCCTGCTTGTCCTTCCACCGGGCGTGGTGCTCGCGCACGGCGCGCACGATCGACGGCCCATCGGGGAGGATCTGCGGAATGTTCAAGTCGCCGGGGCTGATGAGCGGAGTGTCCGGTTTGAGCATCGCGGCGCGCGCCCAGTCGATCAGCCCGTCCCAAAAGTGCCCCGCGAGGATCAGCGGCGTGTCGTGCAGGTGGCGCACCTGGAGGAGCTGCCAGACCATCAGCGTCTCCAGCACGGTCCCGATGCCCCCGGGCGTGACGATGAAGGCGTCCGACACCAGCACGAAGTGGTGCAACCGCGTGAAGAACGTTTTGTGCTCGAACGCCTGCGTCACGAAGGCGTTCACGTCCTGCTCGAACGGCAGCTCGACGCGGATGCCCACGGACTGCTGTTGGGTTCCCTCCGGGTCGGCGAGTTTCACGCCCTCGTTCGCGGCCTGCATCAGTCCGGGACCGCCGCCGGTCACGATGTCGCACCCGAGGCGCGTGAGTTCGGCCGCGGTGTCCCGAACGGCCGCGTACACCCAGTGGTTCGGGTCGACGCGGGCCGAACCGAAGATCGTCACCCGGTAGCGGTCGCGCTTCGTGGGGCGCAGCCGCGTCAGGTCGTTGACCGCGTCCCACAGCCCGAACACGGTCTTGGTCAGAATGTCGAGCGCTGACCGCTCGTCCGAGAGCGGGACGATGGGTTCGCCGGCGGACGGGGGTCTCGCGCTCACGTGACGGCTCCAGTTCGTTCCAGTGCGTCGCGGGTGTGGTTTGTGGTCAT